>CAVUCO010000057.1:0-168008 GCA_963740005.1 uncultured Acidobacteriaceae bacterium
TCTGAACAAAGGGCTTCAAACGGGCAGCCCGGAGCGCGAAGTGTTTGGAGAAGAAGATTTGCAGGAAATGCCGTAAGCGCAGCTGCTCTGAATGTACCCGGTCGCGAGGACTTAGCAAGCCTCGGTCGATGGACATTGTCGCGTTGGGGGGCACGCCTGCAGCGCGCAGCCGCGCTGGAAACACCGTGCAGGTTTTATCATTGCGTGCGTGCACTCCTGCGGTCATGCTGAGATCTGTGCGGCCATTCTCTGTGAAATTGCTATTCTGGCGTGACTATGGTGGAAACGGCTGAGAGTACCTCTGGACTATTTCTGGAGCTGGGCGCCGAGATCCTGGGTCTGGCGGTGTTGGCACGACTGGCCAACCGATTCGCCTTCTCGGCGATTCCGTTGTACCTGATCGCGGGGCTCGCTTTCGGCAATGGCGGCATAGCGCCGCTTCCCTTGAGCAAGGAGTTTATACATGTCGGCGCAGAGATCGGCGTGCTGTTGCTGCTGTTCATGCTGGGGCTGGAGTATTCGGGCGGCGAACTCAAAGCGAGTCTTCGATCCGGGCTTCCCGCGGGCGTCGTGGACTTCGTGCTCAACTTTCCGCCCGGTCTAGTCGCCGGATTGATTTTGGGTTGGAAGCCGCTGCCGGCGGTACTGCTGGGCGGCGTAACCTATATATCGTCCTCGGGCGTGATTGCCAAGGTGCTGGCGGAGTTGCATCGTCTGTCGAGTCCGGAGACTGCGCCCGTGCTGTCGGTGCTGGTCTTGGAGGACCTGGCTATGGCGGTGTATCTGCCTTTGGTGGGTGTTCTGATTGCGGGCGGCGGCCCACAGACCATCGCGGTGTCGGTATCGATTGCGATTGTGATTGTGGTGGGCGTGCTGCTGATCGCGATACGGTGGGGAGAGCGGATCAGCGGCTTCGCGGCTCATCAGTCCGACGAGATCATTCTTTTGTCGGTGCTGGGGGCGGTACTGCTGGTGGCGGGCTTGGCGCAGAGGTTTCAGGTTTCGTCGGCGATCGGCGCGTTTCTGGTGGGTATCGCCGTCTCCGGACCGCTGGCCAAACAGTCGCACCGTTTGTTTGAACCGCTGCGAGATCTGTTCGCAGCCACCTTCTTTTTCTTCTTTGGGCTGGTGATCGATCCGCGAACCCTGGTGCCGGCGATTCCGGTTGCGCTGGCGCTGGGCGCTGCCACCACGGTGACGAAGTTGGCGACAGGTTACTGGGCGGCTCGCAAGGTGGGAATCGAGAAGCCGTTGCGGCTGCGAGCGGGTGCGGCGCTGGTGGCACGGGGCGAATTCTCGATTGTGATCGCAGGCCTGGGCGCGGCGCTGGAACCGCAACTGGGACCACTTGCGGCAGCCTACGTTCTACTCATGGCGATTGTGGGGCCCGTGGTGGCGCGACTCGCGAAGTGAACGACTCATAGAGGCTGCGCCAGAACTAACTTCGCAATGGCGTTAGGGGAACACTGCCGGGCAGGATTACCTTCGTCTGTGCAGAATCGGCGAGGCGCCGATTGCGGGCAAGGGCGCCCGCCCTACAAGGCTGTGGTTTCCGATGGGCGTGAGTGGCTGACTAGACCTCTTCCTCGCCCTCAATCATGGGAAGGGTGTCGTTTTCGCGGGCCATCCACACATACAGGGTTGGAAGCAGAAAGATGCTCATGACCAAGTCGGAGATCAGGCCGCCCACGATCACGATGGCGAAGGGGCGCTGCGAATCGGACCCGATACCGTGCGATAGGGCCGCGGGCAGCAAGCCGAGGGTCGCGACAAGCATGGTCATCATAATGGGACGGAGCCTCAACACGGCCCCCTCCACAGCGGAATCCTGGATGGAGTTTCCACGCGCGCGAAGCTGATTGATGTATTCGAGCATGATCACGCCGGTCTGCACGGACACGCCGAAGAGCGCTAGGAATCCGACTCCCGACGAAACGCTGAAGTTGGTGAACGTGACCAAGAGCGCCAGAAGGCCGCCGATGCGCGCGAGCAGCACGTTGACCAGGATCAGTATTGCCCATTTAAACGAACGGAACATGGCGTAGAGAATGATAAAGATCAGAAGCACGGTAAGGGGCACGATAATGAGCAGACGCGCTTCGGCACGCTTTTCACTCTCGTACTCGCCTTCCCAATCGATGTGATAGCCGCGGGGCAATTGAACTTTGACGGCGATGTTCTTGATGGATTCCTCCACCGCGCCGCCCAAGTCGCGGCCACGCACGCTGTACTTGACGGCGACGTAGCGCTGGTTGGCTTCGCGATAGATCTCGGAGCCACCGTCCTGCTCCTTGATTTTGCATAGCTGGGCGAGGGACACGCGCTCGCCGGACGGAGCGAGCAGACGGACGTTTTCAAGCGACTCCTTCGTGCTGCGGAAGCGGGGCAAATAGCGCATCACCAGGTCGTATCGTGCCTCGCCTTTTAGGACCTGGGTGAGAGCATTTCCTCCCACGGCGGTATTAATGGCATCCTGAACATCGGCGACGTTAATCTGGTAACGCGAGGCTTGTTGACGATCAACTTCAAAGTTCTCGTTGGGCTGGCCCAGCACGCGGAAGACACCCAGATCCTCGATTCCTCTGACCTGGCGCATCACATCGACCACCTGGCTGGCCTTGTCCTCGAGAACGGTCAAGTCGTCGCCATAGATCTTGGTCGCTAGCTGCCCTTTGACGCCGCTAACGGCCTCTTCCATGTTGTCGGCGATGGGTTGGGAGAAGTTCCAGATGACGCCGGGAATCTTTTCGAGTTCCTGGCTCATGGCAGCGATGAGCTCTTCCTTGTTTTCATGAAACGCGGGACGCCACTGCTCCTTGGGCTTCAGGTCGACGAAGTACTCGGTGTTGAAGAAACTAGTGGTGTCCGTGCCGTCGTCGGGGCGGCCGGTTTGGCTGGTGCATTGAGTTACCTCCGGCCATGAGCAGAGCAAAAGCCGGGCTTGGTTCGAGAGCCGGATACCCTCGGAGGGCCCGGTACTGGGCGCCAGAGTGCCGCGAACCCAGAGTGCGCCCTCATCCAGGTGAGGAAGGAACTCAGAGCCGATGACACCGCCCACAGTCAGATAGATGGCGCCGGCCAAGCTGGCCACACCCACGGAAAGCGTAAGCCAGCGCCAGCGGATGGCGAAACGGAGCGCGCGGCGATAGGCACGCGTCAGCAAGGCCATCACCGGGTTGTGCCATTCGTGAGCTCCCCTGGGGAAAAAGAGACTGGCCAGAACGGGGGCAACCAGCACGGAGAAGATTAAAGCGCCAAGCAGAGCGAAAGCTACCGTCCAAGCCATGGGCTTGAACAGCCGCCCTTCCACCCGCTGCAGGGTGAAGATGGGCAGGTAGGCGGTGATGATGATGGCGATGGCATAAAACACGGGCCGCTGCACTTCATGGGCGGCGTCGCGAATCTTTTCGCTGGCGGGCACGCCACCTCCGTTTTTGCGACCCAAGTGGCGAACGATGTTTTCGACCATGACCACCGCTCCATCGACGACCATGCCGAAATCCAGCGCGCCCAGCGAGAGCAGGTTGGCGGGAATGCCCTTCAGGTTCAGACACGTGGCTGCAAACAACAACGAGAAGGGGATGGTTAGAGCGACGATGATTGCCCCGCGGATGTTGCCGAGGAACAGAAGCAGAATGATCACCACCAGGATGATGCCTTCGGTGAGGTTTTGGAGCACGGTCCTGGTGGTGTGTTCCATGAGATCGCTGCGATCGATAAAGGGATCGATGGTTACCCCGGGCGGCAGAATGTGATCGTTCAGCTCGGCCGCTTTTTTGTGGATTCCTTTCAAGACCGGGTCCGCGTTGGCCCCTTTTCGCAGCAACAAAATGCCTGAGACCACATCATCGTTATCAACCACGACTCCGTCTTCGCGGCGAATCGCCCGGGCAAACTGGCCCAGCCTGATCTTCGGGCCCTGCGCCACCACCGCGATATCCCGCATATGGATGGGCGTTCCATTCTTGGCCAGGATCACCGTGTTCTCGATATCTTTAACGTCTCGGACCAGGCCTACTTCCCGAATATTGATCTGCTGCAGACCGGCCTCGATGAAGCTTCCGCCGCCATTGACGTTGTTGTTGGTCAACTGTTGCTCCACCTGGGCGATGCTCAGTCCATAGGAGACCAGTTTGTTGGGGTCGACCCGGACCTGATATTCGCGGGTGGGACCGCCAAAGCTGGCTACGTCGACAACGTCGGGCACGGCCTTGAAGTTCTTCTCTACTACCCAGTCTTCGATCGACTTCAGCTCCATCACGTCATACGACGGGTTCGTGCTATGCAGCGTGAAAAAGTAGATCTGGCCGACGGGGCTCCAATCGGTACCCATTTGCGGCATCACGCCGGGAGGCAAAGTGACCAATTGGAGGCGCTCAAGAACCCGTTCCCGGTTCCAGGCGTTATCGGTGTCGTCGTCGAAAACGAGCTTTAGGTCAGAAAGGCCGAAGAGCGAGAAGGAGCGCAGATGGACCACCCCAGGGATGCCATTCATGACAATTTCGAGGGGAATCGTGACTTGCTGTTCGATTTGTTCCGCGGATATGCCTGGCCATTGCGTGATGATTTCGACGTAGTTATTGGCTACGTCGGGATAGGCTTCCACTGGAAGCTGATGAAACGAGACTGCGCCCCAGACAAACAGCAGCAACGCCGCCACCAGCACCAAAAGCCGGTTCTGGAGTACGAAATCGACCAGCCTGCCGATCATTACTGCTCCACCGTGTTCTGAAGCACAAGCGCGTTTTCAACCACGCGGTCGCCAACGTTCAGGCCACTGATGATCTCCTGCATTTTGCCGTCGACGGTGATTCCTGCAACCACTTCCAAACGACGGAAGTGTCCGTTCGCGGTGGGCACATAAACCCACTGGCGGTCGTGAAGATGCAGAATTGCGGTAGCTGGAACAATGGCGTGCACTTGTTTCTTCAGGCCGTGGAAGGTGGCGGTCACAAACATGCCTAGGCGCATCTGGCCGGCCGGGTTTTCCGCTTCCAACCGGACCTTCGCGGTCCGGATATTGGGGTCCATGATCGGGAAAATGTTTTTGATGCGCGCCTTAAGAAGACGATCTGGATAGGCGTTCATCCGGATGTCCGCCAATTCGTCGAGGTGAACTTGCGCCAGTTCGTTCTCGTACACATCGCACACAATCCAGACCCTCGCCATGTCGGAGATGGTGAAGGGATTGGGCGGCGTGAGCGCTTGAACGCCGGACTGATTGGTGATTTCCTGGTCGGTAATCACGCCAGGAATCGGGGCGTAGACTGCGACGATTCCCGAAGGACGGTTTAGATCGGAGCCGAGCAGGTGAAGGTGTTCGGTGGTGGTGTCAAGGTCAACGATGGCGTTGTCTTCCGTGTTCTGGGCAACTTCGAGAGCGCTGGTGGGAATGGCGCCGTCGGCGTACAAGAGCTTGGCGCGATCCAACTGCAGTTTCGCCAGCTGTTTATTGACAACTGCTTTGCGATAGTCCGAGTAGGCGCCGGCGATGTCCGAGCTTTGGACTTTGAACAGCAGCTGGCCTTTCTTTACTTCGTCGCCGAGGCGCGCGTCGATTTCCACGATGCGGCCGGTGGCGAGTGAGGGCACGGGCACTTGCAGCGACACATCGGGATTGACTACGCCGGTCACGTTCAGTTCCGGGGCAGCATCGTACTCAGTGGCCGTAGCCAAGCGAAACCGCTCCGGACGATCCACCTTGAAATTGTTGGCATCCAGGTCGGGTTCGACGGTAGTTTTGA
Source organism: uncultured Acidobacteriaceae bacterium (assembly GCA_963740005.1). Classification (GTDB taxonomy): domain Bacteria; phylum Acidobacteriota; class Terriglobia; order Bryobacterales; family Bryobacteraceae; genus CAJCIT01. The sequence continues at coordinate 5,745 of CAVUCO010000057.1, forward strand.
CCGGACCCGTTGAAGTGCCAAAGTCAGGCGGAGCCTTACCTAATTCCTTTTTCGTGCAGCCCGTAACGAGAAGGCACAAACCTAAACACAGAGTTGAACCGAACAGCAATTGACGATTCATTGCAGAACCTCGCGTCCCGCAGCCATATTCATTTGCGCGGCCGCAGTCAAGTAAGAACCGATCAGGTTCACGTACGCCAACCGGGTGTCGCGATAGGCCTTTTCCGCGTCCAGGTAATCGAGCAGCGACGCTCCCCCATGCTGATAGGCGAAGGCAACCTTGTCGCGAGTAGCAGCAGCCAGTTGCAGATACTTCGCCTTGTAGGGCCGAAGCAGATTCAAGGTGCCGACCAGGGTCACGTACGCGGAATCGACATCGCTGAACACCTGGGCCTGGGCGGCGTCCAACAGCCTTTGGCTCCGCCCGATGTCGATCTGGGTCCTCAGTTTCTCGCCTTGATTCCGGTCAAAGACGCGCAACGGGATGGAAACGCTGACGCCGAAATAAACGGGGATGGGCGGATTGCGCGCGAAGTCAAAGCTGAAGGTCGGGTCGGTTGAGCCGTTGGCGATGGCGAGCTGATGAGTAGACTTCGCGAGATCCACCGTCTGGGAGGCCACTTTCAGGTCGGGGCGAGTGGTGAGCGCGATGCTTCGGAAATCCTCTAGCGGCAACAGCGAGTCCTTGAAGTCGAATGTTCCGGTCACGTCGAATTGGGCGATCGGCGTGCGGTCGTTTAACAACGTCAGCAGCTGGATCTTGGCGGTCCGAAGATTCACGACTGCGGTTTCAAAGTCCGACTCGAACTGAACACGCTGCAGTTCGAGGCGATCCACGTCGATCTGCGCCAAATCGCCCGCCGCGAGCCGATTGCGATTGATGACCAGTTCTTTGTCCCAGTACTCGAGGTTTTCGGTCGCATTCTGAAGCACTGCCTTGGCCTGCAGTATTTGCACGAATGCGCTCTGCAGGTTAAAAATGAGACCTCGCTCCTGATCGGAGTAAGTCGAGACCGCGATTTCCGTGGCCTCTTTCGCCGTTTCCAGGCGCAGTTCCCGCTTGTGCTGGCGTTCATGGAGGTAGCTCAACGAGGTGTAGGGAAAGGAGTAGGCGAATGGATTGTAAACGCTGGCACCTCCGCTGGGCGGGACCTGATTGCTAAAGGGGTTGATCTGATCGATACTGACCGACAGATCCGGGTTGGGGCGCAGGTACGCAGTGATCTCGGCCGCGCGGGCTTCATCGATATTCAGGCGCGCCGCTTTCAGCGTGGGGTTGGTCGCTTCGAACTTGTCCCGAATTTCGGCCCAAGTGAATGAGGCCTGAGCAAGCGCCACCTGGTTCAGGCAACCAATGAACAAAACTGCAATCGCGAGCCGCCGCCAGTGAGGAAGAAACCTGGAAGGCGGAGAGTTACGGTCGCGGCTCACAAAGGGCATCCGCTTGCTCACGCGCGCGGTTCTGTGCCGGGAGTTTTCACACGGACTCTTACGGTGACGGCTCCGAAGCGTCCATCCAGGGGACAGGCTCAGCATTTGGCGGGGCCGCTGCCTTCCTGAGTGCGTCCCAGGCGCTTGATCCCAGTCCATTGATTTGAATCCGGAGAAAGACCTGGCCGGCGCCTGTTTCGGTGCCGGGATTCAACATAGAACGCGGTTGTTATCGCGGCGAGCAGGACAGTGAGCAAAATCCAGCCGAATGCCGGCGGCTTGATTTCGCCGGTAGCCGGATCGGCTATTGCTGCCACGAGAAGCATAATCATCACCAGCAGGCCACAGGAAACGAGCAGCGATCTGCGGTAAGGAAAGACCACGCGGGCGGGCCGGCGGACAAGCCGTTTGGACATCGATCGGTGCATCCCAATCCTTTTCTTTGGAGATGGTCACAAGTCAGAACGGCGCGACGGGGAGCGCTGAAAGTTTGTGGCTGAGCGTGCGTGTGGATTAGCATGAAGCGTCTTCCACTGATTCAGTGTAGGTAGGCAGATTAGCCGTTCGCATCAATCATTCGGTCATTTCGTTTGTGTCTTTCGGCTACATCTTTCGGCTGCTGACGCCAGGCAAGTGCTTCCAGCCCTCACGGCTTCTCGATGGACAATGGATTTACTTCTCGTCCTCCAAGGCCGAACGAGCGCGGGCCGTGAGCCGCGTGGTACGCCGCAATAGGGCACGCACTCGAGCCAGCAGTTCCGGGAGCGCGAGGGTTGACGGAAGATGGCAGTCGGCGCCGGCGTTCAATGTATCGACACAGCCCTGTTTGGCATCTCCGGCCAGCACAATGATTCCGATATCCGACTTCAGCCGGATCCAACGGCACAACTCATCCGGCTGTACGCATTCATAGCCGGAGACTAAGATGATGAGGTGATGCCGCCCGGAATACGCGTCTTCCAGCATCTGGTCTGCTGTTCTGGCTTCCGAGACACGGTATCCCTCGCGCTCCAACGCGAAGCGCAGTTCCCTGCGCGCAGGTTGTGCGCTGCCCGCTACGATAATGCGGGTCTCCCGCATGGAGCGGGGCGCGCTCAAGTGGCAGCGCGCCGGTGGCGGCCAAACAATCGCCTCATGCGTGTTATTCGTATCGCCCAAAGCGGATCCCGGCATCGTGGAGGCCGGTTTGAAGCTGTCGACGATTCAGTTTAGAGAAGCGGAGTGGCCGATTCCATCTATCATTCGGCCAACCTTTCGTCTCGAAGGGATCAACCGGCTAGATCTTTCAGCCAAGGGTTCGCGAAGCCGGTTTCCTGCGCGTAAGGCTGGAGTTAAAAGGCGGCGTTTGTGACAGAACTGGTTTAGAATCGAAGGCCAAGGTGAAATCCTGAGCCCTGGCTGGATCTTCCGGCTATATCTTTCAGCCAATGATGACGGACGCCACTTGTTTTCCACCCGGCGCGTGCCAAGAATGGGACACGGGCATTACACGCACTCTCCCCGTCCAATAGAGTTCACGCCTGGTGCCCGGTGCGAAGTTGCCATTGCGGGGAGTTACAGTTGAAGCTAAGCGGAATGCTGGAATCGTTCGTTTTTCGCTTCCTGCAGGGGAGCAAGGCCAAGGTCCTTACTTGGGCTGGCTTGCTCATTGCCGTGATCGGTCTGGTCGATTGGCACTTCGAAGAAAACATTTCGTTCGGGTTTCTTTACCTGTTCCCGATGCTGATGGTGGGCGGCTGCCTGAGTTGGTGGCAGATTGCCTTAGTAGCGGCACTCTGCATGGGGTTGACGGAGGCGTTTGACCCATTTCCCTGGTCGGCGTCGGTTGGCATCCCGCGGCTCATTCTGGCATTTGCGGCGTTTTTCGGGATGGGTCTTTACCGCTTCGCGTCGGCTCGCAGCAGCCTTCTGACGACCCGCCATCTGGAAAAGATCGAACGCGAAGTGGAACTGCGGCGGCAGACCGAAGAGCAACTGGAGTTTCTGATCGCTACCAGCCCGGCAACCATCTTCACGCTGGACGCGAACGGCAAAGTGCTGCTGGCCAACGACGCTGCCCACATCCTTCTGGGCTTTGAAAGAGGCGGGCTGCAAGGCCAGCCCATCGGCCGATCCTTCCCGGCGTTGGAAAGAGTTCCGCCTCCCACCCCGGCGGCGCATTTCTTTCATACCGAGATGGAGTGCCACGGGCACCGGCGAGACGGTGAAGTGTTCCTGGCCCACATCTGGTTTTCGACTTACCAGACCATGTCGGGTCCTCGCCTCGCCGCTGTCGTGTACGACGCTTCGGAGGACTTGCGAGACCGGACGGAGTTTAACTTACAGCAGGTCCTCACCGGGTCGAAGGTTTTGGCAGGCGCGCTGTGTCATGAGATCCGCAACTTATGCGGTGCGATTGGCGTAGTTCACTCCAAACTGGCTCGTGACCGGCGACTGGCGGTGAATGAGGATTTTGGCGCGCTGGGCACGTTGGTGCAAGGTCTGGAGGAGATGGCGGGACTCGAGTTGAGGCAGACCACCCACTCGGCGGCTGAGAACATCGACCTGCGGCCGGTCCTCGAAGAACTGCGAATCGTAATCGAATCACCCTTTCAGGAGTCGGGGATGTCCATCAGCTGGGAGGTTCCGGAATCGCTTCCCCGCGTCTGGGCCGACCGTCAGGCCCTCTTACAGGCATTTTTGAACATCGCGAAGAACAGCCAGCGCGCGATGGAGGGGCGGCGCGAAAAGCACTTGATCGTACGAGCATCGGTCGATGAACACTGCGTTGGGATTCGTTTCGTCGATAGCGGGCCTGGCGTCGATAACCCCGACCGGCTTTTTTCTCCCTTACAGCCCGGCGCTCAATCAACCGGCCTGGGATTGTATCTTTCGCGCACCTTCGTGCGTGCCTTCCGGGGTGACATCGAATACGAGCCACAGCCACAGGGAAGTTGCTTTGCAGTGCTGCTCGGGCTGGCGGCGGACCGGCAGACCGCTGTCGCCGAGGAGGTGTAAGTGGCTCAGATCCAGCTTCTACTGCTTGACGACCACGCTCTGTTTCGAGTGATGCTCAGCCGGCTGTTGGACACGGATTCGGATTTCCAGGTGGTGGCACACGGGTCCTCTTCTCAAGACGCCCTGGATGCCCTGGCGCGCACTCACGTCGATCTGGTGCTGCTCGATTACGATTTGGGTAAGCGGGAAACGGGATTTCATTTCATCTCTCGTGCGCGCGATGCGGGTTATACGGGCCGGATCTTCATTGTTACGGCCGGCATGCCCGACGCCGATTACGTACGTGCGCTCGGCCTGGGGGTGTGTGGAATCTTCCTGAAGCACAGCTCCCCGGAGCTGCTAGTCGAGGCCATCCACAGGGTCATGAAGGGGGAAACATGGATCGACCAGCGCTGCGTTCAGGCGCTGGTTCAAGCGGTTGAGAATGAGGGCAGCCGTGCGCCGCGGAATGAACTCACCGAGCGCGAGCGTCAGGTATTGAAGAGTGTGTTTGCGGGATTGAGTAACAAGGAAATCGCCGCGCGGCTGAATATCTCGGAAGCTTCGGTAAAATCGGCGCTGCAACAGCTGTTTATAAAAACCGGGGTGCGGACGCGCAGCCAGTTAGTGCGGGTGGCTTTGGAAGAGTATGGGACCGCGTGGGGCCTGCGATCGTAGGGTGGATTGAGAACTCTTCGCAAGGGGCTTTAGGGGAACCTCTGGGCAGGATTACCTTCGTCTGTGCAGAATCGGCGAGGCGCCGATTGCGGGCAAGGGTGCCCACCCTACGGTGCGGTGCAGCTTGGGATAGGCTTGCTCTGTCCGCGCGGCGAAGGGGCTAGGTTGACGAAAGTCCGTGCCTTGGTCGCCTTGGGAACAGAGGCGCCTGTCCCGGTCGGCCTGCGCAGGCGACGGAATGCGAGAAAGATGGGGAACTAGAGCCACTAGTTTAAGTGTCTTCGGGAGATTCATGAATCCAATTTGTAAATCGGCGTCGCGGGCGGCGTTGATGCTTTGGTTCATCGTGCCGCTGTCCAGCAGTTTGGTACGCGGCCAGGCAGCGGCGCCGGCCGGCCCTAACCTCACGATCGATGCCGGCAGCGGGCGTCAGCCGATTAGCCCGCTCATCTACGGGATTAACTACGACCAAAATCAGATTCCTTACATCAATCCATCCATCATCCGCTGGGGCGGCGATGCGACGTCTCAATACAACTGGCAGACGGGCAATACCAATGCGGGCTCTGATTGGTACTTCATCAACGGCAACCAGAGCAGCAGCACAAGTCCTCCGGATTTCGACACGTTCCTGGCGGCCAATCAAAACGCAGGCGTTCAGACGATTGGGACCGTTCCGATCAATGGTTGGGTAGCGAAGGACGGCGGCGCCTGTGCGTTCAGCGTCCAGAAATACGGCCCCCAGCAGGAGGTAGATCCATACAATGCGGATTGCGGGAACGGCATAGTGAAAGGCGGAACGACGCCGATCACGCAGGTTAGTATCGGCAAGTGCACGACGCCACCCTGCACCGACCCGACGGATGCCGACATCGCAGTGAACCCGGCCTTCATGCAGAGTTGGGTCAACGCCGTGGCCGGAGTCTATGGTTCCACCGCAAACGGCGGCGTAGCGATCTGGGAGCTCGACAACGAACCCGTTTGGTGGAGCGGCGTACAACAGAACATCCATCCGTCCAACACCGATTACGACGAGGTTTGGCAGAAGGGGCTGGAGTATGCACAGGCGATTAAGGCCGCCGACCTGAGTGCGAAAGTCGCGGGGCCTATCACGTCGGGCTGGTCCGATCTCTTCTTCTCGCGGGTCGACATGCAGGCGGGTTGGAACAGCGGACCCAACTATGTTTACTGGGGCAACCCGACCGACCGCGCGGCGCATGGCAACCAGGATTTTGTGGCCTGGTATCTGCAGCAGTTCTCCAACTACGAACAGCAGAATGGCCAGCGCTTGCTCGACTATTTCGACATTCACGGTTACATGCCCGGCACGGGTGGAGACGCTACGGACGCGGCCTCGGATGCGGCGCGGTTCGAATCGACGCGTGTCTTCTGGGACGAGACATTCACACCACCGAATACCGACGAATACATCCTCAACACGCCGGCGAATCCGGCCAACAATCCCTCCGCCCCCTGCGTCTGCTTGATCCCGCGCATGAGGAATTGGGTGAGCAGTAACTACCCGGGCACGAAGCTGGCCATCACCGAATACAACCTGGGCGCGCAGGGCGACCTGAATGGTGCGCTGGCTGAGACGGACCTGCTCGGCATTTTCGGACGCGAAGGGCTGGACGTCGCGACGCTGTGGCCGTTTCTTGGCTATCCCGATATCCCTCTCAATGCGCCCATCACGTTTGCCTTCCGGATGTATCGCAACTACGATGGCGCGAAGGGCAGTTTCGGAGACACGAGCGTTTCCTCAATTAGTGGGGACCAGAGCCAGTTATCCGTTTATGCGGCGCAGCGCAGCAGCGACGGCGCGTTGACGGTGATCGTCATCAACAAGACCGGCAACAATTTGAGCAGCAGCGTTACGTTGGCCAACTTCGCGCCGCAGACGACGGCCCAGGTTTTCCGTTACAGCGCCGCGAACCTCACTGGGATTCAGCCGCTGCCCAACCAGACCATAGCGCCGACGGGTTTCACGGCCACCTTTCCGGCCAACTCGGCCACACTCGTCGTGATCCCCCAGAGCGCCGCCGCGACGGCCGAATTCAACGATGTGCCGTCCAGCGCGGCCTACTTCGACGCGGCCAACCTGATGTTTCAAGCGGGCGTAACCACTGGGTGCATACCGGGCAGCACGCCCCAGACGCGCAGCTTCTGCCCAAATGAAAACGTGACTCGCGAAGAGATGGCGGCGTTTATTGTCCGCGCGGTTACCGGCACAACAACGCCGGCCATTTACGACCCGGTTCCTTATTTCACCGACGTGCCGGCCACAAATCCATTCTTCCCACACATCCAGAAGTTGATGGATCTGGGCATTACCGATGGCTGCGGAGGTGGGCTGTTCTGCCCGAAAGACACCATCCCGCGCTTCGAGATGGCGATCTTCATGGTGCGGGCCCGGCTGGCACTGTATGGGGCGAGTTTCACGACAGCGGCCAAGCCATACTTTGCGGACGTGCCCGTCAATGTAGAAGGCAATACAACAACATTCCCCTTCATCCAGCGCGCCTACGAGGAACACGTTACCAACGGCTGCGGAACAAGCCCGCTGATTTACTGTCCGGACGATTTGGTAACGCGGGGAGAGATGGCGTCGTTCATCATGCGGGCCTTGTTCAACGAGACCACGATTCTGGGTCCGACCGCGCCGCAGGTGACGGGTCTGAGTCCCAACACAATGGCTGCCACAGCGGGTACTCAAATCGCGGTGATCATCACAGGATTCAACACGAGCTTCCAAACCGGCGACACGGTGACAGTGCCGAGCGGGATGCTGGCGGTGAGCAACTTGGTGGTGAATTCGGCGACCTCGATGGCGGCGACCCTAACCGCGAATGCAAATGTGGTGGACGGGCCCCAGGCGCTGGTCGTGAACACCGGCGGACAGAATCTGACGCTCCCGCTGGCGATCAAGGTGGGGACGTATTGAGCGGACGTCTGCCCCGTACTCGGGATGGCACAGGTCACGTGCTACTGAAACTTGAGACTGCGACCGATACATACGCAGAGTTGAGCGCGCAGAAATGCGGTGCGCCCGAGTCTCGGCGAGAAGTGGATGGCACTTCAAACCGCCCAGCTTGCCCGATTCAGCATGGGTGCCATGCGCATTATTGGATACATTGCTTTCGCAAGCTTGGCCGGTGGTCTGATGGGGGCCACCGCGAACGACCATCGTCAAGCGATCACGGTGGCAGAACAGGCTCCGCTGTCGTTTGAGCGAGCCACAAGCGGCAACACCCACTGGACGGCGCGCGGGAACGGCTACTGGGTGGCCGTGGGCGGAGCCGATGTCGAGGTTGGCTTAAACCACGAACTCTTGCGCATCGCATTCGTAGGCGCCGATGCGACGGCGGTCTCGGCAGGCCTTGATGCGCTTCCGGGGAAGGTCAACTACCTTGTCGGGCGCGATCCGAAAGCATGGTTGCACGACATCCCAACCTATCGCCGCGTGCGCTACGAGGGCGTTTATCCGGGCGTTGACGTGGTCTGGTATGGCAAGCAAGGGCGGCTGGAATATGACCTGGAAATACAGCCGGGCGCCGATGCCAGTCACATCGCGATGCGGTTTGAAGGTGCGCGGAAACTGTCGGTGGACGCAAACGGAGACCTTCGAGTAGAAATGGCCGCGGGGTCGCTGTCTTTGAAGCTGCCGGAGGTTTACCAGGAAGGCGCGGGCAAGCGCAAACGGATCGGCAGCGGATATGAGTCGCGGGCCGGCAATGAGGTTGGATTCCGCCTGGCCGACTACGACAAAGCGCGACCGCTGGTGATTGACCCGACGCTGGTGTACGCGACGTATTTCGGCAGCTCTTCCCCAACTGTCGACGCGGTGGCGGTGGATGGGTCCGGCTACATATATATGGCCGGATACACGAACGAGAACTTGATTCCGGCCGTGAACGCCGTGCAGGCGGGAATTCTGGGGCAAACGAATGCCTTTATTGCAAAGTTCGACCCGACCGGGCAGACGGTCCTGTACTCCACATATCTGGGAGGGTCGCAGGTTGACTCGCTCGAAGGGATCGCGGTGGACGCGAATGGCGACCTGATCGGCACCGGCCAAACAACATCCCCGGATTTCCCATTGGTCAATGCGTTCCAACTGACGTTTGGCGCCTATGAGAGCGCGTTTGCGTTCCGGTTGAATCCGGCAGGAAACGCACTGGTGTACTCAACCTATCTAGGCGGGTACGGATCTTCGGGCGGCTATGCGGCGGCCCTGGACGCCAGCGGCAACGCCTACTTTACGGGTTCCGCGGACGGTTATCAAGCCACGACGGGCGCACTGAACAATTGCTGCGCGTTTGTGACGAAGCTGTCGAATACGGGCAGCGAAGTGTACGCCGCCCTCGTTGGAGGTGACGTGGGCCGGGCAATTGCGGTCGACACACAAGGCGCCGCATACGTCGCTGGATACAGTACAGCCGCCACATTCGCGAACAATCCGCCGGGCGCGCAGACAGCCAATGCCGGCGGCGGGGATGCCTTCGTAGCGAAGTTGAGTTCAGACGGAACCTCACTGGCGTGGGCGACTTTCCTGGGAGGTAGCGGGGCTGATTCGGCAAATGCGATCGCATTAGGCGAGGGCGGCGTGGTGTACGTCGGTGGCCAGACCTCGTCCGCTAATCTCCCCGTGACCGCAGGCGTGGTTCAGGGCGCCTACGGTGGGGGACAAGATGGGTTCATAGCGAGCGTGAGCGCCAATGGCAGTTCGTTCGGATTTGTCACCTACCTGGGAGGAGGCAAGGACGACACGGTGGCATCGATCGCGGTGGGCGCCAACGGCTTAATCGCAGCCGGCAACACGAGTTCGCAAGATTTCCCGATTGCCGGCGCCGTCCAACCAGCGTTCCCCGTTTCGCCGTATGCCCTTTTGAAGAGCACTAATTCGGGCACATCCTTTACCGGGGCGGATAACGGCCTCCCCTACTACAGCGGCTTCATCCTACCCGACCCTTCCTCGGCGGGGACCATCCTGTTGGACACGGGCCAAGGCATCTTTCGCAGCACGGACGACGGCGCCAGTTGGTCAAACGTCGAGCCGAACAGCAATGGAAGCACGGCTCGCAGTCTCTCCAATCCATCCGTGCTTTATACGGCGGATGGCTGCAGCCTGTACAAGTCCAGCGACGGAGGCCGGACATGGAACGCTACTTACACGAATTCCGCGCCGTGCGCATCCGTGATCGCGATCAGCCCGGTCGATCCGAACACCGTGGTCCTTTTCGACGGTATTGCCGAATACCGCTCCACCGATGGCGGCGTGACGTTCTCAGCGGGCATAACCGTACCCATGTCCCTTGCTTACGGCGGCAATGCTGTGGCAAGCCCGGATGGGTCGCTTTACGTGCTCGCGAGATACGCCGGCTTGTATAAGAGCACGGACGCTGGATTAACGTGGAGGCAATTGGGAAATGGCACGCTGCCCTTAGAACTACGTGGATTTGCAGTCAGCGCGAGCAATCCCTCGATTGTCTACGCCGCCGATGGCAGTAATGTCTATCAGACCACGAATGCAGGCGCGTTCTGGACTACGATTGGAACCGGGACGGCTGTGGATTATCTGGCGGTCGATCCGACGAACGCACAGCACGTTTACGGGAGTTCCTACAGTGGAGCATTCCTGGTCTCGACCGACGGGGGCGCGACCTGGGCACCGGCCGGCGCGGCGCTCGACTGCTACTTTGTCCTAAGCCTCGCCGTGAGCGCTTCCAACCCCGGCGAAGTCTATGTGAGCAATTACGTGCCGCAAAGCGGATTCATTTCCAAATTGAGCACCGACGGGAAAACGCTGCTCTGGTCGACCTTCTATGGGCCGTATGACCACTCGCAGATTGGCGGCGTAGCTGCGGCGCCTTCAGGGAATGTTTGGGTGGCCGGCGTCGTCGCGTCCGGCAGTCTCCCGCTGACGCCAAACGCCCGGAACGGGAACACTTATGCGCAGGGGCCGGCATTCCTGGCCGAGATAGCGGACACAACCGCTGCGTGCGCTTACACGATCAACCCGGCAACGCAGTATTCCTATTCGGCTGGCCGGCTGGTATTCTCCGTGACAGCGCCCAGCGGCTGCGGTTGGACGGCCACATCGTCTACTGCCTGGATTCACATGATCCGGACCTCCGGGACGGGCTCCGCCACGATTCCGTTGGCAGTGGACGCGAACACCACGCCGAGCGTACGGATCGGCACAGTCAACTTGAGCACCCAGATCTATACGATCGTGCAGCCTCCCGCCGGCTGTACGTATCAGTTGTCGTACCCATCGTTGACCTCGGCGGGGGGTGCGGCGATCATCACTGTGAATGCCCCGACGGGCTGCCCCTGGGACGTAGAGTTGGGTAACAGCGATCCCGCCGTGGTGACATCGGCATCCACGGGTACCGGCAGCGGCACAGTCACCGTTTCCGTTCCGCCCAGCGCCGGCGTGGATAGCCTTTTCCTTGGCGTCCGGATTGGCAACACTTACACAGGAATCAGCGATGCGGCGGCGTGTCTTTTTTCGTTTCCGAACGGAACCAACATCGCGATTCCAGCCGACGCTCTCCGATACTCCGTCCAAGTAAACACAAACTTCGATGGCTGCGGCTGGAATGCTTATACTGATCAACCCAACTGGCTCACGCTAAACAATCCCAGCCCGGAGGGCTCGGGAGCGCTCGTTTACAAAGTGACCCTGAACAGCACGGGGGTGGATCGAATCGGACACATCGCGGCCGGCAGCCAACAGTTGACAATCACGCAGGGCGCCCATACCAGCGCCGAGTTCGCCGACGTTCCGCCATCCGCCAGCTACTTCGACGCAGCGAACCTGATGTTTCTGGCCGGCGTCACAGACGGGTGCGTAGGATCGAGCGATCCCTCGACGCGCATGTTCTGCCCCAACGACAGCGTCACTCGCGAAGAAATGGCGGCGTTCATTGTTCGCGCGGTTACCGGCACCTTGACACCCGCCACTTACAACCCGGTTCCTCTTTTCACCGATGTACCGGCCACCAATCCGTTCTTTCCGCACATTCAGAAGATGGAAGAATTGGGCATTACGGACGGCTGCGCAACCGGGCTATTCTGTCCCACGGATACAGTTCCGCGCTATCAGATGGCTATCTTCACCGTGCGTGCCCGGTTAGCGCTTTACGGAGCCAGCTTCAGCTATAACAGCACTCCGTATTTCGCGGACGTGCCTGTCAACGTGGAAGGCGGTACGACAACATTTCCATTCATCCAGCGCGCCTACGAGGAACACGTAACCAACGGCTGCGGAACCACTCCGCTGGTTTACTGTCCGGACGAATTGGTAACGCGGGGACAGATGGCGTCCTTCATCATGCGGGCCTTGTTCAATGAGACGACGATTCTGGGACCGACTGCGCCGCAGGTGACCGGGGTGGCTCCGAACACGCTGGCGGCGACGATGGGTGCTCAAATCACGGCGACGATCACGGGAGTCAATACCAGTTTCCAAACCGGCGATACGGTGACAGTGCCGAGCGGGATGCTGGCGGTGAGCAACGTGGTGGTGAATTCGGCGACCTCGATCACGGCGACGCTGACGGCGAACTCAACCATCTCGGCCGGACCGCAGGCGCTGGTTGTGACCAGCGGTGGGCAGAACCTAACGCTGCCGCTGGCAATTCAGGTGGGAACGTACTGAGGCTCCCGCGGGCTCTTGAACGCGGCCTCCACCAGACGGCCCCCAAACTGCTATCGCAGCGATGCTTGCGCATCCGGCTCTCGGCAAGTGGGGAACTGGTTTAGAGCCCAACGTCACTACCTCCATTTCGCCAAGAGCTCGCAAGCGGGCAAACCAAGCGTCGGCAGGAGTGCCGACGCGGCACGCAAGAGTGCGCGCGCCACACATTTAGGTGCGCGACCTTCGATCTCCTGTGGCCACTGCTGGGGTAACCTGGATGGGTTAGCATCTTAAAATCCGACTACGGTGCGTAAACGCGTAGCAGGTTTGATTCGTCACTCATGACTCCCAACCAACGAACAAATCGAGCCATCATCGCAGTTCTTCTGGGTCTCTGTGCCGCGCTGGTTTACGGTCAAGGCGACCAACGACAAACCGCTCCCGCGACGCTCACTATCCAGGGAGACTTACCGGCCTCGCTGGTCCTAAAGGCCGAGGATCTCGCCGCGATGCCTCGCGAAACTGTGTCGATTCCGGATCAGGATGGGACAAAAGTAGCGTACGAAGGCGTTGCTCTTCGGGAGATTCTAAAGCGGGCAGGAGCACCAACGGACAAGGAACTGCGCGGCAAAGCTCTTGCGAGCTACGTTCTTGCTAAGGCGCACGATGGCTACCAGGTCGTCTTCACGCTGGCTGAGCTGGCACCCGAGTTTGCCAATGAGCAAATCCTGGTGGCTGACAAGCGCGACGGAAAGCCGCTGTTTGGGTATCAAGGTCCATTCCGGCTGGTGTGTCCAAACGACAAAGCGGGTGCGCGCTCGGTGCGAATGCTCGAAACTATCGAAGTGGTCCGGCTCCAGAAATAAGGTGCAGCGGCAATGCGTGGCATCAACGCGGCACTGGCGCCATTGTTCGTCGCGCTGCTGTGGTTCACGATACTTGGCTATACCGCTGTAAGCGAAACGCCGGATTCCACCCAGCCCTATTCCTGGAATTTGCCAAGAGGTTTCCCTAAACCTTACGAGCCCGCCGATAACCCGATGACCGCGGCTAAGGTTGAGCTGGGTCGATATCTCTTCTACGACAAGCGCCTGTCCGTCAACGGAAATGGGTCGTGCGCAACCTGCCACAAACCGGAGCTTGCCTTCACGGATGGCCGGGCCGTAAGCGTGGGGGTAACCGGGCAACCGCATTCACGCAGTGCGATGTCCCTGGTGAACGTTGCATACAGCGGCGCATTGACCTGGGCCAATCCGCAGATGAAGAGGCTGGAGGACCAGGCACTGGTTCCCATGTTTGGAGAACATCCCGTCGAACTTGGTTTGCGAACCGACAAGAGCTTTCTGGTGCGGCTGCATTCCGATCCGAAATACCAACTACTCTTCGAACGCGCATTTCCAGACGATGTCACCCGTCTGAGCGTGAAGAACGTTACCAGGGCCTTGGCCTGTTTCGAGAGGAGTATTATCTCCGCCCGCTCGCCATATGACCGCTATCATTACGGCGGAGACGACGACGCTGTGCCGGCCGCCGCCAAGCGCGGGGAGATTCTCTTCTTTAGCCAACCGCTTTCGTGCTTCCGCTGCCATGGCGGATTCAATTTCAGCGACGCGACTGTTTCGGCGAGTACTGCCGGAAGAGAAGTCGAGTTTCATAACACGGGCCTCTATAATCTCTCCGGTTCACTCTCCTATCCGATCCAAAACGCCGGCATCTACGATTACACAAAGAAGGCCGGTGACGTAGGAAAGTTCAAAGCACCGACCCTGCGCAATATCGCGATCACCGGGCCGTACATGCACGACGGCAGCATCCCTAGCCTCGATGCCGATCTCGATCACTACGCCGCCGGAGGCCGAACGATTTCCTCGGGACCAGACGCGGGGATCGGCCATGACAATCCGGGCAAAGACCCATTGATCGGCGGCTTTCGGCTATCGCCGCAAGATCGCACCGATCTCATCGCTTTTCTTCAATCCTTGACGGACGATGCGGTGCTTCATGATCCGCGATTTGCCAACCCCTGGCAGTGAGTAACGATTTCTGGTACAAGGAGTGCATGGCTCTCTCTGCTAGAAACCAGTTGGCCGGCACGATCAAAGATATTCAAATCGGCGACATCATGGCCCATGTTGTCGTCAAGGTCGGGACGAACCTCATTGAAAGTGTAATCACGCGTAACAGCGCCGTGGAGCTTGGGTTGAAAAAGGGCGATTCAGTGAAAGTGGTCGTGAAATCGACCGAGGTAATGATCCAGAAGGATTGATTCCGCTCAGCCTCTGACCGTGTAAGTGCAGGGATACGGCCGTGCCCTGCCCGCGCCGACTGACCGCCTAGGATTATGCTTTTGCCGTTACTGGGCGGTGGGGCATAAGCAGAAATACAAGGCCCAAAGTGGTTGGTAGGCGGCCTTACTTGGGCGTGGCCGGCATTCGCTCCAGTTTCTCAATCTGCTCTTGGACCTTAGCGGCGTCGGCGGCCTTGGGCGCAAGGGTAAGGTACTTTTTCAGATGCTCGACGGCGGCAGGGTAATCGCCTTTCACAGCATAGATGGTGCCGATGAGATTTTCCGCGCGTGGGATTTCATGATCGACATCAAGTTGAGCAGCGCGTTCGGCACTCTTGAGGGCCGCATCATACTGCCGTAAATTGTAGTTCGCCACCGCATCATAAAAGTAGATGGCCGGGAACTCGAGCGGATTGTACTGGAAGGCTTTGGTGGTGATCTCAAGAGCTTCCTGGTTTTTCCCTTCGGTAACGAGCATTCTGGCGAGCTGCACATAGGCTTTCACGTACTTTGGATCGACTTGGATGGCGTGCTCGAAGGCGGCGCGGGCCTCTCCCGGCTGAGACTGTTGCATCAGAACTTCACCCAAATCGCTCCAGGCCTGGGAGTATTCGGGGTAGATTTCGACCGCTTTTTCAAAGTTCTTCTGCGCGTTGGCCCACTTTTGATCCGTCATCGCGGCGGTGCCTTTGTCGTAGGCCTTTTTGGCATCCTTCGGTGCGTTGAGCGAAGCCATGGAGATGGTCGAGCCTTCGTGATCGCCGACGCGCTTCAGCACAATCGTGGCACCCTGGCGCAACGTCCCAGTCGTGGTCCGAAATCCTTCGAGCCGGATGATGACCGGGCAGACGTCCGCCGTCTTCGGATCATAGACCTGCGCACGATAGTTCATGTAGTAAACGACCGTGCCATTTCCAAATATGTTCGCGATCTGGCAATAGGGCACCAGCCGTTCCGAGTTTTGCGGGGTAACAAGAGGGATTTTGGGGAGCGGCGTGTCTCCTTCTGTGACGATCTTGGCGGTGTACTGTTGACCCCAAGCGGCGGGCAGGGCGAGGAGCGCGAAAAGGCACAGTCGCAATATTGGTTTGTTTTTCATAGCAATTTAAGCCGCCGGCCGCGTATGGATCCTCATACAACCATGGTACTTTGTGACCTTCCGACTTCCCTCCGGCCGCGGCTCCGTGCGCCGGCGCGGCGGTCAGAGCTCCATTGGGTCAGTCCAGACTGGAGTTTTGACGCTGCCTCGCCGATTGCCAGACCGCTCCGGGCCGGAGCCGGCAGCGGCTAGGCAGTTAAACCCTGTCGCGGGCGACAGTATCGGAACCAGTTGCGTGTGTTAGGATTGATGCCGATTGAGGGGAAATGAGCGGAAATCCGGCGTTTCCTCCAGGTCGGCATGAGTACGGAAAGGATGATATAAACATGCGGCAGATTACAAGTAGGACCGCAAGGATCAACAAGTACGTTGTGAGCGGCTTGCTGCTGGCAGGCGCGCTGTTGCTGGGAGCGACTCCAGCTTTTTCACAGAGAACGAAGGCCGAAACCATCGACGCCAGCGCCATGGGAACGGGAACTCAACTGGGGCGGGTCATTGAGATCACACTGATCATTAACGAATTCTCGTCGCCGGCGGACAGGCAAATCTTGATGGAGGCGTTTCAAAAGGGCCAGAATCAGGGACTGGTCAATGCCTTGACGAAGATGAAGGCGGTAGGCCATATCTCGATTACCGGCACGCTCGGTTATGACTGCAGCTTTATCAAAATGACTGCCACACCAACGGGACGAAAGATTCGCTTCGTCACCAACCGCCAGATCCGGTTTGGCGAAGCGTTCTTCGACACCCAGTCCCAGTCCTTTAACCTCACAGCCGGTGAATTTGACCTTAACGACACGGACAAGAGCAAGAGCACGGGCGTGCTCTACCCCGCCGCCCAGCTGATCATCGACCAGCAAGGCCAACTGCAGCTGGATCTCAACCAGAATCCGTGGAAACTGGTTGATGTCCTGGACTGGAAAGGTACGGCCGGCGTTAACTAACTTGAACAGCCGTCGCCGCACCGTGGCCCTCAGTGCGCTCTCCACGGACTAATCGCAGGCTTCCGATAGCCTGCGATTAGTCCGCAGGGGCCTAAGTGCCGGAAGGAGGGTCTTGGGGATTGCCAGGGCCCGATCGCACAGCTGCAGCAACCCTGGGCGGATCCTGCGGGTTGCCGGGACCGGACTTGACAGCAGCGACGACGGGGGCCGTGGGTGGGTCTTGCGGGTTACCGGGACCCGATGTCGCCGGGGCCTTCATGGGTGCGGGGGCCGGAGCCTTCTTCACCACGGCTTTGGCAACAGCCTTCTTTTTCGGCGCTGCCTTCGCGGCCTTCTTTACTGCCTTCTTTACTACCTTCTTAGCGGCCTTTTTTGCGACCTTCTTAACGACGGTCTTCTTCGCGGCTACTTTCTTCGCGACGGCCTTCTTGGCAACTGCTTTCTTCTTCACAGCTTTCTTCTTAACTGCAAGACGCATAAGCGGTCCTCACTTTTCGAAGATTCTACTATATAAGATCTTCCGTGTTCAGGGAAGTAATTAATTGCCTGTTTTCCGAAGAAACAGAAAAGCATCGCTGATCAAACTGCCGCGGATGAATGCAACTTGTCTTCCACCGGGCGACCACGCAAAATTCAGGATCTGGTCTTCTCGAAAATCCGTGAGCCGCGTGATGTTCGCCGTCCGCAGATCATAGGTCCAAAGGTTGGACACGCCGTTTTGATTACGGACAAACGCGAGTGCCTGACCGCCCGGCATCCAGCGAGCGTGGGAGGAGATGGGCACTGCGGATACGGGTATCTCGCGAAGCATGGCGCCATCCGCAGCAGATAGAAAAACGAAGTGCCATTCACCATTTGGCGAATCGTTCTTGGCTTCGCACAGCAGTTCGGAGCCGTCGGGAGAGTACTGCGGCGCCCGCGCCTGGAGGATGGATAGACGTTCGGGTGAGCCTCCCTCCGCGGGCACACGCCAGAGTGTGGGACGCCCGGATTGCCAGGCCGTGTAGATTACCTGTTTCCCATCGGGCGACACCGTCGGCTGATCGTCGTACTTACCGTTGGTTAGTTGGAGGTAGTGGTTATCGGGCACATCCAACCGCCAAAGGCTGTAAGCGCCGGTGCGGTTCGAGGAAAAGACCAGGCTGCGGGTGCCCGGGATCCAGGCCGGTGAGCGGTCGGCAAACGGGGAGGTGGTGAGCGGCTTTGGATCGGAGGTTTTCGGATCGCCCAGCCAGAGATCCAAGCGCCCCTCGCGGCTGGAACTAAAGACGACCTGGCCGTCCGGGGCCCAGGCCAGATCACCAGCGGGTTCCAACTGAGCGGCCATCGCCGCACCTTCCGACCAGTTGCCGGCCGGTGCCAGCCAGATGCGGGCATTGGTCTGGAGGTGGACCGAGACGAGCCTTGAGCGATCCTGCGAAAGGCTGACACCGCGGTAACCGGCGCTCCCATCGGTGACGCGCCGCACAGAGCCGGTCGCTACGGAGATGGTTCGAATCTGGGCCTGGTCGATGGTCTCGCCGTGCAGCGACATGGCCGCAATCAGGTCGCGGCCGTCATTCAGCCACGCAATGTTGCCGATGGATTCGAAGCCAGACATGGGAACGAAACGCTCTTTGTTGCGCAAATCCACCGGAACCAGGTCCACACGCGCGTCAATCGCTCCACTGGCCGCCGGAGCGTACACGACACAGGCAATGACGTCACCCCGCTCCGACCAGGCTACGCGGCGACCCAGGTTTTCCAAGCCCTGTTTGGTGGTAAGCACACGCACGCGGCCGGTATCCGTGGCGGAAGCGACCACCAGCTCGTTGCGATAGGAGTTGGGCTGCTGGGCAAAGCGCACGAAGGCGAATTCCTTGCCATCCGGCGAGAAACTGATGGGGCCATCGATATCTTCGAGAACGTCTTCCGGCACGCTTTGCGAGCCCTCGCCGACGGCCACCCTAGACAGTTTCCCGAAATCGCTGGAGCTGGCTTTCGTTACGAAATAGAGGCTGCGGCTGTTGGGAGAGAAGGTCATGCCGTCAATGCGCTGCGGTTCCGGCGGCACAAGCACGACGTCGTCTTCGGCGCGGGCACCGATCCGCCGCAAGGTAATGGCTTCATTCAGGCCCGATTCACCGACTGCATTTGCCAGGAACTGCCCGTTGGGCGAGATGGCGGAATGCAAAATGTGTCCATTGAACGTGATCTGCCGTTTTTCGGCATCGAAGATCTCGGGCTTCGAACCAGTGTAGGCGCTCCAGGCCCACCAACCGCCTGCTGCCGCCACCAATACGGCGACTGCCGCGGCAGAGAACTTCCACGCGAGACGCGGCTTAGGGAGGGCGGGCACGGCCGTCAAGCGACGCGTACTCACCGAGAGGTCGAGACCTTGTTTGATCTCGCGCAGGTCCGCTAACATCGCGTCGGCGGTCTGGTAACGTTTGTCGCGATCCTTCGCGAGGGCCAACTGGAGTATCTTTTCGAGACCAGGTGGAACCTGCTGGAGCCCCGGTGCGGGCTTCTCCATGATGGCCACCATGACATGGCTATCGGTTTCCCCTTCAAACGGGCGCCGGCCGGCGAGCATCTCGTAGAGAATTACTCCCAGGCTCCAGAGGTCCGTGCGGTGATCGACTTCTTCGCCACGCGCCTGTTCGGGCGACATGTAACTCACCGTTCCCATAAGGCTGCCAGGGGTGGTCTGGGCATCAATTTCGGAGGCGCTCGCGGTGGTGGACTCCTTACCGGCTTGGGTCAACTTGGCCAAGCCGAAATCGATCACCTTCACGTAGCCATCCGGGCGAATCATGATGTTGGTGGGCTTCAAATCGCGGTGAACGATACCGGCGTGGTGCGAAGCCACCAGCGCTGACGCCACCTGCGCGGCGATGTCCAAGGCATCGCCCAACGTGATGCCGCTGCGGCGCAACTCAGTACGGAGGGTGACCCCATCCACAAACTCGCTGGCCAGGTAGCGCTCCCCCTCGAACTCGCCAACTTCGTAAATGGTCAGAATGTTCGGGTGGTTGAGCGCGGAGGCCGCTCTCGCTTCCTGTTCGAAACGCCGCATGGTCTGCTCGTCCTGGACCCGGTTCTGCGGGACAAACTTGAGTGCGACCTGGCGGCCGAGCCGCGTATCAATCGCGAGAAATACCTCACCCATGCCGCCCACCCCAAGCCGGCGCTCGATCCGGAAGAGGCCAATCTGCTGGCCAATCCGCTCGGCGGCTTGAACGCGCTTTAAGAGTGAATCGCCTACCGCAGCGACCGTGGGCTTCCCAGTGCGGTCGTGCAGCCGCTGCAGGGTTCGGGTGGCTTCGTCGAGCATGGATGCGTCCGAGCAGGCGTTCTCGAGAAAAGTCTCGCGCTGCTCAGCGGGGAGTCCGAGCGCCTCGTTTACCAGAGCCTCGAGCTGTTCATGGCGATTCTGCATGCGATCGGCGAGAAGGATGCTGGCCTAGGGGCGGCCCTTCAGGTTTTCACCGGAAAAGGTGGCCGTACCCTGCAATACATTACCAGCGTAGCCCGCGTCCGCCCGTAAAATGGCCCTCGATGAGAGTAGCAAATCGCATGAACGCGGGTGATAGTACTATGCCTCGCCTTCAGGGTGACGGCTCAGATAGCTCCCTCCACGCGTCCGCTTCCCGCTCACGGGCGCCGCTCTGGATCGTTCGCCCTGGCGGGCGCCTTAGGCTTTCAGGTGCAGGCTGTTGTGAATCGCGAAAAGCGCGAGTTCGAGGCGGTCTGAGACGCCGAGCTTGTCGAAAATATTGTGGAGGTGATTCTTCACAGTCTGTTCGGTGATGAACATCTTTTCGGCAATTTCCTTGTTCTTGTAGCCCTGGGCGATGAGGACAATGATTTCGCGCTCACGCTGGCTCAGTTGGGCTCGATCGCGGGGTGTTTTGCTGCTTCCCGGCGCCGGCGCCGCGAAGTCTGTGGGCGCCGCAAACTGCCTGATGACGGCCGCCGTCGTATTGGCGTCGAGCCAGATCTCGCCTTCGTTGACTTTGTGAATGCTTTTCGCGATGAGTGAAGCGGGTGAGTTCTTCAGGAGAATGCCGGCGCAGCCCAGTTTCATGGCTTCGACAAACTCCTCTTTGCTCTCCGAACCGGTAAACAGCACCACCCTGACCCGCGCAGAACGCATGGCCAGGCTGCGGAGCACGCCCAGACCGTTCAGCCGCGGCAGGTTTAACTCCAGCAGCATCACGTCGGGGTCGAGGGAGCCCACCAGCTCCAGCGCTTCCACTCCGTCCTGGGCTTGACCGACAACGCTGATGCCGGGCTCCGTGGCGAGTATCACCCCTAGTCCTTCCCGGACTACCGGGTGGCTGTCGGCTATCAGCACACGTATCATAAGTTACTTTTCATTAACCTGTCTATCCGGTCTACGGCCACGCCTGCACGCCCGCCCGAATGCAAACTAAAGATCTAGGACTTTAGTTAAGTATACTTGGCTCTTGCGCTTAAAGCCTATAAGAATGTCCCGTTTTGATGTACAATCGCGTTTTCATGAGACCAAAAAGTACTACATCAGACACTGGTACTATCGGCAGCCGGCGAACAGTACTACACGCACTTACCGGTGGCGCGTTATGGGTCGCCGGAGCGAAAGCGGGTCACGCTGCTGTTGATTCCACTGGACAAACAGCAGGTGACCAATTGCCCGATTATGCTCGAGCGCTGAAGTATGAGTCTCTGAAGCAGGGCACCTGGGACCGCAGCGGTGGAAACGCCGATTATCGCCCTATCGCCCCTGGCGCGACACTGACCGTTTTCGAGTCAAACCAGCCCGGTGCCATTACCCACGTCTGGTTTACGATCGCGGCGCGATCGGATAACCACTTGAAAGAGCTGGTGCTGCGGGCTTACTGGGACGGCAATTCGAAGCCGAGTGTCGAGACCCCCATCGGCGACTTCTTTGGCCTCACGTTGGGGCAATATGTGAACTATGATTCGGCCTTCTTGTGTTGCTCGCCGGGCAAGTCGTTGAACAGTTACTTCGTGATGCCCTACAAGAAGTCGGCGCGCATCACGGTTACCAACGAAGGCGCGCAGCCGGTGGGCAGCTTTTACTCCAACATCGATTATCAGAACCGGGATATTCCAGCCGACGCGCTGTATTTTCACGCTCAGTACCGGCAAGCCGCCCCGTGTCCGGAAACGCCGGCTGCGAACCAAAAGACGAACCTGGACGGCCGCTACAACTACGTCTTCTGCGAAACCGAGGGACGCGGGCATCTGATGGGCGTTTCGATGGGCGTGCTGGCCAACAAAGATGGATGGTTTGGTGAAGGCGACGAGATGATCTTTGTCGACGACCGCGACAAACCCGCCATCAATGGAACGGGAACCGAGGATTATTTCCTGGGCAGTTGGGACTTTGGCGGACGCGACAACGCAATTCCCTTTTCATACCGTTTCTTCGGAGCGCCGCTGATCACCAACGCCGAGCGCACGGGTGCGCGCTATTGTTTGTACCGGTGGCACGCGGACAACCCGGTCACGTTTCGCAAGTACCTGCGGTACACGATCGAGCACGGCCACGCCAACGACCGGAATGACAACTTCTATTCGGTGGCCTACTGGTATCAAAGCGACGTGTACACCAACTTCCCTGCCCTGCCGCCGGCGGCTGACCGAATCCCGAGATTGCACGTTAAGGCGTAGTGACCGAGGGGTCGTGCACAATGGTGTTTGATCTCCATGTCGAATCCAGCCGTCGCGCCTGAAACTCCGGAGCTGTTGGCGGACGTTCTTCGGGAATCGGCCTCTCACCACAAAACAATTGCCCTGGCAGGTAACGATTCTAAACTGAAAATGGCCGGGCCGGTCCTGGACGCCGAGGTTGCGGTTTCCACGCGAGGCCTGGGGCGCGTGCTGCAGTACGAACCCAAAGATCTCACGATCAGTGTTGAAGCGGGAATGCCGTTCAATCGATTGCAGGCGCTGCTGGGCGCCGACGGGCAGATGATCGCACTCGACCCGCCTTTCGCGGCACAAGCCACCATCGGCGGCGTCATTGCCAGCAATAGCAGCGGCCCCATGCGGCTAGGGTACGGAACGGCACGCGACCTGGTGATTGGAATGACGTTCGCAACGCTGGAAGGCAAGCTCGTCAAGACCGGCGGCATGGTGGTGAAAAACGTCGCGGGTCTCGATATGGGCAAACTGCTGATCGGCAGCTTCGGCACGCTGGCAGCAATCACATCCATTAACTTCCGGGTCCATTCGCGGCCCGCGCAGACCATGACATTCCTGCTGCGGGCAGCCAAGCTGCAAGCAGTGCGGGAACTCCGGCAAATGATCCGGCGCAGCCCATTGCAGCCCATGGCGGTCGATTTACTCTCGCCCGCGGCGGCGGCCCGTCTCAACCAGGAACCCTTTGTGGTGGCCGTTCGAGCGTCGGGCAGCGACATCACTTTGAAGCGCTACCGTGAGGAACTGAAGCAAGCCGACGTGTTGACGGGCGCAGAGGAAGAGGGGTTGTGGACGCGGATCCGCGAATATACGCCGGAGTTTCTGGAGCGCCGTCCTGACGGCGTGGTGCTGCGCATTTCATCCAAGCTCGATGGCTTGGCGGAAGCGATGGACGGCATCGCCGACCCGTTCATCACGCGCCTCATGGCGGGGGTCAGCTACGTCTATTTGACGTCCTGGGCAGCCGCTGCGCCGATTCTTTCGCGCATCCAACGGCTGAGAGTGCCCGCCTCGGTTCAGTATGCTCCGAACGCGGTGCGGACGGACTATGAACTGTGGCATATCCCGGATGGCGCACCTCACAAAAATGCTTTTGACATGATGAAGAAAGTCAAGCAGATGTTCGACCCGCACAGCTTGTTAAACCGAGACCGTCTGTATGGCCGCATCTAGCCCGCTGGTCGTGCTGGCCGATCAGGCTGATGGCCCTAAGCGGAGCGATCTGGACAGGTGCGTGCATTGCGGGCTGTGCCTGAATGCCTGCCCCACCTACCGCGAGCTCGGCGTGGAAATGGATTCGCCACGCGGCCGGATCTACCAGATGGCTCAAGTGGCGGAAGGCGCGCCCATCACCGACGCCTATATTGAACATATTTCGCTGTGCCTGGGCTGCCGGGGATGCGAAACGGCGTGCCCCTCCGGTGTGCCGTATGGCCGGCTTATCGAGAGTGCCCGCGCCCAGCTTGAAAGCCGGCAAAAGCGTTCGTTCCTCAACCGGCTGTTCCGGAGCTTCATCTTCGATCACTTTATTCCTTCCCGCAACATGCTGCAGGTTGCCGGTGCGGGATTGTATCTGTATCAGGTCTCGGGCCTGCAGCGCGTGGTGCGTGCACTCGGTGTGCTGAACGCAATCGGCAACCTGGGCAATCTGGAGGCACTGACGCCAAACGCCGAAGTGCCTTTCTTCTTCCCGCAAATCGGAAAGACGTTTGCGCCGGAAGGAGAGCGACGCTTCCGAGTGGCGTTCCTGGCCGGCTGCATTGCGAATGTGGCTTTCGCCCGGCTCAACGAGGCCACCATTCGGGTGCTGCAGAAGAATGGGTGCGAAGTGGTCATCCCGGCCGATCAGAACTGCTGCGGGGCGCTGGCGATTCACTCCGGCCTGAAGGAAAACGCCCGCCAGTTGGCGCGGCGGAATATTGATGCGGTGCTGGCCGGCGAATATGACGCGATCATCACCAACGCAGCCGGGTGCGGTTCAACCCTGAAGGAATACCACGAACTACTAGAGGACGATCCCGCCTACCACGAGAAAGCTCAGCGCTTTGTCGGACGGATGAAGGACATCACCGAATTTCTGGCATCGATTGAGCTACGGCCCGGAATGCAGCCGCTGGACACCGTCGTGACCTACCAGGATTCCTGCCATTTGGCTCATGGCCAAAAAATCACGGCGGCTCCTCGCAAGCTGCTGCGAAGTATTCCCGGCGTGACGTTTTACGAAATGCCAACGGCGGATGTGTGCTGCGGCAGCGCGGGAATCTACAACATCGTGCACAATGAACTGGCGATGAGCTTGCTTCGCGACAAGATGGCCATCGTCAATTCGAGTGGAGCACGGATTATTGTGACGGCGAATCCGGGATGCCTGTTGCAGTTGCGAGCCGGCGCGCGACTCTATGGCCGGGGCCAGCGCGTGATGCACGTGGTGGAGTTACTCGACGAAGCGTATTCCAAACCGGCGAGTTAAGCCGAGAGAGCGCGCAAAACGGGCAAACCAAGCGTCGGCAGGATTGCCGGCGCGGCACGCAAGAGTGCGCGCGCCACAATGGGCTCAGTGCTTTACCGGAAGCCACAAAAACTAAATGACATGGGGCCTTCAGCCGGCGCCACCCAGTTGGCCCGGTTCGCTGCTGGACGCATCTTTGCGACAATTTTGAAATGGCGAAGCCAGCGTTAATTGCGGTTGACGACGAGCCCGAGGTACTTCGCTCGGTGGAGCGCGACCTGCGGCGGAAGTACGGCTCAGCCTATCGGATCCTGCGGGCCGAATCGGGCACTGTGGCGCTTGACGCAGCGGAAAAGCTGAGAGCGCGGGACGAAACAGTAGCTTTGTTTCTGGCCGACCAACGCATGCCGGTGATGTCCGGCATCGAGTTTCTCACCAAAGCGACCAAAGTATTTCCTGCCGCTAAGAAGGTTCTGCTTACCGCCTACGCCGACACGAATGCCGCCATCGCCGCGATCAACGAAGTGCGGCTCGATTACTACCTGCTAAAGCCCTGGGATCCGCCCGAAGTGAATCTGTATCCGGTGCTCGACGACCTTCTGGGGGATTGGCGCGCGCACTTCCGGCTGCCTTACGAAGGGCTGCGCGTCATCGGTTACCGCTGGTCGCCCGAAAGCCACGCGGTCAAGGATTTTCTCGGGCGTAACTGTTTTCCGTACGAATGGATTGACATCGCAGGGCGGGAGAATGAGCCGGCCATTCAAAAAATGCTCGCGCAGATCGGCAGCAATCTGCAGTTCCCGGTGGTCCTGTTTCCCGACGGCGGCAAACAGCAGCGGCCCTCTCCGGCCGAGCTAGCCGAACGGCTGGGCCTCACCACGCGCGCCGGCGGTTCGTTTTACGACCTGGTCATCGTGGGAGGCGGTCCGGCGGGCCTGGCGGCAGCGGTCTATGGCGCATCGGAGGGCCTGAAGACAGCACTCGTCGAGGCCGAGGCGCCGGGGGGACAAGCCGGCATGAGTTCGCGGATCGAGAATTATCTCGGCTTCCCAGCCGGCCTCTCCGGCGGCGATCTCGCTCGACGGGCCAGCATGCAAGCACGGCGCTTCGGTGTGGAGTTTATCCATCCGATGGAGGCTACCGGCGTTCGTGTGGAAGACCCGTATCGTATCGTGAAACTCGCCAACGGCACGGAAGTCCCATGCCATGCCATGCTGATCGCCAGTGGCCTCTCCTGGCGCAAGCTGGACGTCCCGGGCGTCGAGCGGTTGCACGGGGTAGGGGTGTACTATGGCGCCGCTCTTACAGAGGCGATTCTGTGCCAGAACGAAGAAGTCTACGTGGTGGGCGGCGCAAACTCGGCCGGACAGGCCGCGGTCTATTTCGCCCAATACGCCAGCAAAGTGCACATGCTGGTCCGAGCGGAATCCCTGGTCAAGAGCATGTCGCACTATCTGATCGCTCAGATCGGGAACATCCCCAATATTGAAATTCATCCCCACACGGAAGTTGTGGAGGCACTGGGCGAGCAGCGCCTGGAGAGCCTGCGGTTGCGCTGCAGCGAGACCGGCGAGATCCGAACCGTAGCGGCGACGGGCCTGTTCATCTTCATCGGCGCATCGCCCAAAACGGAGTGGCTGCAAGGGTTGGTCGCGACTGACGAGCGCGGCTTCATCCTCTCCGGGCCCAGTCTGCCGCATGTGGACGGCGCACACCAGCCGGTAGGGTGGAAAGTGGACCGCGATCCATTCCTGCTTGAAACCAGCGTTCCCGGCATATTTGTCGCAGGCGACGTCCGGCATGGATCAATTAAGCGTGTCGCATCATCAGTAGGGGAGGGATCCATTTGCGTCCAGATGATCCACCAGCATCTGGCTCATCTTACCGGCGTCGCGCAGCCGGCTGCGGCGGTGACTTAGAGGATCGATTCGATGCTTCACGATATCCACGACAGAGAGATCTTCCCGTACTTCGACCAGGAGCAACTGGAACTGATCAAGGCGTACGGCCAGGTAGTTCAATTTGCCGACGACGAAGTTGTGTTTTCACAAGGCGACAAAGTTTGGGATCTCTACGTCGTCATTTCCGGAAAGCTTCGCATTACCAAGAAAATCGGCAACGAAGATAACCTGCTGGCCTATCATGGGCCGGGGCAGTTCTCCGGTGACTTGTCGATCCTGACGGGTGGAGCGGCGTCTGCGACGGGCCGCACGGTTGGACCGACCACCCTGCTACGCGTGACGCCCAAGACACTGCGCGCCTTGATATCGGAGTGTTCTCCGCTGGCTGAAGTCCTGCTGAGGGCAATGGCGCAGCGTTCGCGCGAGGTGGCCGCGCACGTCAATCATGAAGAGAAGCTGGCGGCCCTCGGGAAGATGTCAGCCGGCCTGGCGCACGAGTTGAATAATCCCGCCGCAGCCGCACGGCGCGCCTCGAAGCTGATGCTGGAGACCATCCTCGAGGCACCACTACGCATGCTTGAGCTGGACCCAACCTGGAACCCCAGCCAGCGGGAATTGATTCGCGAAACGTCCAAGGATTTGCGGGAGCGTGTTCTGCAGGGTTTCCCCGGACAGGATCCCATGGAGCTAAGCGACCGGGAGCAGGCCATCTACGACTGGCTCGAGGCGCACGGCTCGCCGCGAGCAGCCGATCAGGCGCCTCCGCTGGCTTCGGCCGCCTTCAGCGTGGAAGAACTCGACCAGTGGCACAAGACGCTGGGCTCCGGCTACCCCTTCCAAAAGGCGATGAACTGGCTGGAAACGGTGCTTCGACTGGGAGAACTCGCGAAGGATATCGAAACCAGCACCGAGCGCATTGCAGAACTCGTGCAGGCCATGAAGGAATACACCTACATGGACCAGGCGAAGTTCCAGGAGATCGATGTTCATAAGGGCCTCGAAAATACGCTCAAAATCATGCACCACAAGCTGAAGAACGGTGTCGAGGTACAGCGGCATTACGATGAAGCATCGCCTAAGATTTGTGCCTACCCGGGTGAGTTGAATCAGGTCTGGACGAACCTGATCGACAACGCGATTGACGCTATGAACGGCAACGGCATTCTCACCATCCGGACGATGGGTTGCACAGAGGGCGTTCTGGTGGAGGTTGAAGACAACGGCCCCGGCATACCCGAAGACGTGAAGAACCGCATCTTCGAGCCATTCTTTACGACCAAGGAGCTCGGCAAAGGTACTGGCCTGGGCCTGGATATCTCGTATCGCATTGTCACATTCCGTCATGGCGGGCGCATTCAAGTGCACTCCAAACCGGGTGAAACGGTCTTCAGCGTGTATCTGCCCGCCAATCCGCCCACAGAAAGAGAACGGGTGGCGGAGGTTGAATCTCAACCCGCCGGACGATAAATACGACATCAACGAAGGAGGTCGACTTGCCATCTACTTGTCCGCATATCGCCGAGGTCAATCGCCAGCAAAAGCCCAACACCAAGGGCTGTGAGGAATGCCTCAAGCTGGGCCAATCCTGGGTTCATCTGCGCGTTTGTCTCACCTGCGGTCATGTCGGCTGCTGCGACAGTTCGAAGGGGAAGCACGCAACCAAACATTTCCACGCCACCAAGCACCCCATAGTGCGCTCGCTGGAACGCGGCGAAGACTGGGCTTGGTGCTACGCCGATGATACGTTTTTCGAGCCGTTCCTCAATGGCTGAGGGGCGGGGCGTGAAACTTAGTTCAGTGCTTGCTTAGCCGGCAGCAGAGACGTTTCGAAAAACTCGGTGACGCGCTGCTCATACTCCGCCTTCGCGATGGTGTGGCCGCTGGCATGGTATCCGCCGGGAATCCACCAGACCTGTTTGGGCTCGCCGGCGCGGCTCAGGTTCCGCTCCGTATTGTCGGGAGGAACCAGTACGTCGCCCAGGCAATGGATCATTAAAATCGGCCGCGGGCTAATCTGGCCGATGACGTCCATGGGACGAACATCGGTAATGCTGACTCCGAGGCGCTCCTCGCTGAGACTCACGGTGAGCGGCGCGAACGGGAACGTCGGCAAGTGGATGAAGTGGCTGAAGGCACTCTGGATGACGTTGGGGGCGTCGCTGAAGCCGCTATCGTCAACCACAGCTCTGATACGTAAATCTTTCGCGGCCGCCAGGATGCTGGTGGCGCCGCCTAATGAGATTCCCCAGGCACCGACGGGCTCGCCTTGGGTTTCCGGCTGTGCGGCAAGAAAATCCACCACTGAAACAAGGTCGGTCTGCTCAAGCGCACCCAGGCTTACTGCCGTGCCGCCGCTACCGCCCCGGCTGCGCATGTTGTAGGTCAGAACGCTGAAGCCGGCCTGATGCAGGAAGTGGGCAAAGGGCAGTAATTGATCCTGTGTGTCACCGTAGCCATGCGACAGGACAATCACCGCCGGCTTCGAACCGGCAAACAGGCGGCCTTGAACCTGGATTCCGGTACGGCTTGGGAAGCGGACCTCGCGGGCCTCGAGATCCGGATAGGTCGCCAGGCTCCACTTGTAACCATGTTCCGCAGGATGGATGGCGCGGGTGGAGGCTGACCAGCAAATTGCCCCCATCGCCAGCGCTCCGACGATGGTCAGGATCCCCGCCACCCGGACTGGCACGCTTTTTATAGCGCGGCGGCGCTTGGGGCCGCGTTCGACGACGGAGTTGGCGTCGGGCCACTCCGAGTCAGAAAATGCCTGCTCCATGTTTCAATCTATGTTGCCAAAAAACCTCGTTCCGGTGTGTGGCAAGAGGCTGATCGGCGACAATCGCGGGCTGGAGCGCACGAGCAGAGGCTGTATAGGGCCGCTCATGCGGTGATTCATTTCGTCACGCAAATTGTGTTTCAGCCGGTGATCTAAGCGCACACGATCGTGTTAACCACGAACGGCGCTTCCGGGCGGAGTTCGCCGGTCAGGTGAATCGGCCCACTACGGTCTCGCAACTTTCCACCGGCACGGCCCGTGGCGACGGCGTGCGCCTCGGCGACAATTGCGAGCGCGACTTGCTCCGGGCTATCGCCCCCCAGATCGAGCCCGGCCGGGCTGTGCCATTGCTGCACAGTCGCCGCCTCGGCAAGTCCCGCTTCGTCGAGCAGCCACCGCGTTCGGCGCTGTGGACCCAGCACGCCTACGTAGTTCAGGTGGTGCCGGGCCAGTTCCTTCAAGGCGGACGCGTCTTGACTGACACTGTGAGCCATCACAACCGCAATCGTCCAACGATCCGGCACGAGGCCTGCCAAAGGATCTTCGATCGTGTTGGTCAAGACCAGATCCGCGTTCGGAAAGCGGTCCCGGCGCGCATAGTGGCTGCGCCCATCCAGCACCGAGACACGCCAGCCCATCAACTTCGCTTGGTCGACCAACGCCATCGCGTCGTCACCGGCGCCGAAGACCCATAGGTGAAGTGGAGGCTCAATCAGCTCCACAAACGCTTCAATCTCGCCCAATGGCAGGGTCGCTTTTACGACACGCGATGAACCGGCCTCGAGCACCTGTCGCGCCTCGGCTTCCAACCAATCGGCCAGATCGTCGTCCTCGACCGTCCGACGCAACTCACCATCGGGAAAAAGTGCGACGCGTTTTCCGATCAGTTCCGGGTCGTTCGAGCGGATCACTGTGGCCAAAACCGCACTGTGGCGGAGCGCGCCGGCTCGTTCGATTGCATGCAAGGGAAGAGCTTCCCTGCCCGGCCGCAGCCGCTCGATGAGAACGTGAATGACGCCGTTGCAGCCCAGGCCGAAGTCGATGGGACCATCCGCATCGGCGCTGGTGTCGTAGAGGCGAACAATCGAACGGCCGTCTTCGGTCAACCACCAGGCCTTCTTCTGCAGATCGCCCTCCAGGCATCCTCCGCTGATGGCGCCGACTCGTTTACTGCTCGATGTGAGCAGCAGGCGACCTCCCGGCTGCCGGTAGGACGAGCCGCTAACGTCGACGACAGTGGCCAGGATGGCTTCTTCGCCGGCTTGTTCCGCCTGCTGCCAGGCAGTAACCATTTGTGCAAGCTCTTTCATTGACTAAAAGTACCCAACCCGAGGGATGAAGCGCCGGACGAGGCCTTCTCACAAGGCCTACCTCCAGTTTATTCCAGGGGACAGGACGCTAGCCTGCAATGCGATTGATGCCGGGAGAGACGGAACTCCGTTACGGCGTCTCGCGGAAAAAACGAACAGCGCCAGCCATGTTCGAAACCCTGTCTGGCGCTGCTGTGGACTCTTCGTTCAGCGGCCCAGTCTACCTGGCGGCGCCGACACCCACCTGCGACAGCGCGTACTTTTCGAGCTTGCGGGCATCGGCATAGAACTTCCGGATACCTTCGGCAAGCTTGTCGGTCGCCATCGCGTCCTCGTTGTGCATCCAACGGAATGTCTTCTCGTCTAAATGGATCTGGGGTTCTGGGCTGGTGTGCGCCTTGGCTGGATCGAGCTGGCGGTCCACCGTTCCTTGCGCACCTTCGAGACTGGCAAGCAGGTCGGGGCTGATCGTCAGGAGGTCACATCCGGCTAGCCGCACAATCTGACTTGTGTTGCGGAAGCTGGCACCCATGACCTGGGTCTTGTAACCGTACTTTTTGAAGTAGTTGTAGATGCGGGTGACGGACGCAACGCCCGGATCCTGATCGGGAGGAATTTCTTTGCCGCCGTTTTCCTTCTTATAGTAGTCGTAGATACGCCCGACAAATGGCGAAATCAGTGTGACTTTGGCTTCGGCGCAAGCCACCGCCTGAGCGAAGCTGAAGAGCAGCGTCAGATTACAGTGGATGCCTTCCTGCTCGAGTTTTTCGGCCGCGCGTATGCCTTCCCAAGTGCTGGCGACTTTGATCAGAATCCGATTGCGTGAGATTCCCCTCTTGTCGTACAGGGAAATCAGCTTCTCGGCTTTAGCGATGGTTGCCGCGGTATCAAAACTGAGGCCGGCATCGACCTCGGTCGAGACGCGGCCTGGGACAACCTTCAAAATCTCGCTGCCGAAGGCGACGAAAAGGTTGTCCATGAACTCGATCGCCATCTGGGCCTGATTGCCGCCTTTGGACTGCGCCGCCTCGATGGCCTGATCCACCAGGTGACGGTAGTCAGGCATCTGCGCGGCATGCAGCAGCAGGGAAGGGTTCGTGGTTGCGTCCTGCGGTTTGTGCTTGGCGATGGCTTCGATGTCGCCGGTATCCGCGACGACGGTGGTGTATTGCTTTAGTGATTCCAGGAGTGTCATGAAAGTTTTTCTCCAAAACAAGGTTCGCACATAAAAATGGGTTTTGACAGACCCTTTCCGCAGGTAGCACAAACCCAAATGTTTCAATACTGTGGCAGAGGCGGGACGGACAGCTAGTGGCTGCCGCCGACACTTTTGGTGTGCGACCAAGGCTGCGCCTGGTAAGTCCAGCCGCGAGTGCTGTAATCGCTGAACGTGATGAGAATCAGGATGGCCAACCAGACTAGACCGGCCACGCAGAAGAGCTTGGTCAGCGTGGTGCTGTGGCGGATTCCCATGAAGACCCACGCGACTAGCGAGGCTTTTATCAAAGCGATGGTCAACGCCAGCACGATGTTCCATTCACCGAGCTCGAGATAGGAAACGCCGACGGTAGTTGCCGTGAGCAGAATCAAGGCCGCCCATACGGTCACCAGAATTCTGACGGTTGGAATGGGAACGTGTGAGGTCATCTGCGGTGTCCGATCAGGTAGAGCAAGGGGAAGAGAAATATCCAGACAATGTCAACGAAGTGCCAATACAGGCCGATCATTTCGACCGGTGCAAAGTAGCTCGCATGAAATACGCGACGCGCCGCCTGGATCACCAGGAACGTTAAGAGACCGAGGCCAATCACCATGTGCAGCGCGTGCATGCCCGTCATGGCGAAGTAAAGGAAGAACAGGATCTGGGCCTGATGCGTATACTGAGCCGGCTCATAGGGCCCGAAGTTGAAGCCAGGCACCAGGTGTTCGACCCATTTCGAGTGATATTCAAAGGCCTTGATGACCAGAAAAGCCGTGCCGAATGCCATGGTCAACAACAGGAATAAAATCAGATGTCGGTTGTTGCTGAGCTGGGCCGCACGAACAGCCAGCACCATGGTCAAGCTGCTGCAGATGAGGACGGCGGTGTTGGTTCCTCCCAAAAGTACGTTCATGTACTCGCTGGTGCTCTCGAAGGCACCGGGGTACAAAGCGCGGTAGGTGGCGTAGGCAGCGAACATGCCGCCGAAAAACAAGACTTCCGTGATGAGGAAGGTCCACATGCCCAGCGTCGATGCATCCGTCTGCTGCGCCGAATTAGCAAAGTGGTGGCGGAGGTGCGTTTCTTCGGGCGACGGCTCGTGGTCGACAGGGACGATGGTGTCAGCCATGGGCTTCCTCCTTCGCGCCGTAGTCGTAGGCCTCTTCGGTCACGGTTGGAGTTTCGTCGAAGTTGAAGGTCGTCGGCGGGGATTGGATTTGCCACTCCAATCCCGTTGCCACCCATGGATTGTTGCCGGCCCGCGGTCCGGACTTTAAGGACCAGACCATATAGATCATCGGAATTAGATAGCCGATGCCGAGAATAGAGGCGCCCGCCGTCGAGAGCACGTTGAGCATTTGGAATTCGGGTGGGTAGGCGTGGTAACGGCGGGGCATGCCCAGATAACCGAGGATGAACTGCGGAAAGAATGTCAGATTGAAGCCGATGAATATGATGAGCGCGGCAAACTTCGACCATGCTTCCGGATATAAACGGCCTGTGATCTTGGGCCACCAGAAGTGCAGGCCCCCCAGGAAAGCCATGACCATGCCGCCGACCATTACGTAATGGAAGTGGGCCACGATGAAGTACGTGCCATGGGTTGCAACGTCGGTGCCGAGGGCGGCCAGGAAGAGCCCGGTCAGCCCGCCGATGGTGAACAGCCCGATAAACCCGAACGCATACAGCATGGGCGTATCAAACGAGATGGACCCTTTGTACATGGTGGCGGTCCAGTTGAATACCTTAAT
This sequence comes from uncultured Acidobacteriaceae bacterium, assembly GCA_963740005.1. Lineage (GTDB taxonomy): Bacteria > Acidobacteriota > Terriglobia > Bryobacterales > Bryobacteraceae > CAJCIT01. The sequence goes on from CAVUCO010000057.1 coordinate 39,881, forward strand.
GGCCGAGGGTACGGCCACCACCATGCTCAGGAACGAGAAAGCGAGGCTGGTGTACATGCTCTCGCCGGTGATGAACATGTGATGGCCCCATACCACGAAACTAAGTACGGCTATAGCCATGCTCGAAAAAGCGATGAAGTTATAGCCGAATACGCGCTTTCGCGAGAAACAGGCGACAATTTCGCTAATCACGCCCATGCCGGGCAGAATCATGATGTAGACGGCGGGATGCGAATAGAACCAAAAGAGATGCTGGAACAGGATGGGATCCCCGCCGATATTCGGGTCGAATATGCCCACGTGGGCAATGCGCTCGAAAGCCAGAAGCAAAAGAACAATTGCCAGTACCGGCGTGCCCAGCACCTGAATCAGGCCGGTGGCGTAATTCGCCCAAACAAACAGCGGCAACCGGCCCCAGGTCATACCGGGAGCGCGCATCTTGTGAACCGTGACAATGAAGTTCAGACCGGTTGTTATGGATGAGAAGCCCGCGGTAAATACTCCAAATGCGGCGGCGAGCACATACGAATTGGAGTAAGTGCTGCTATAGGGCGTGTAAAATGTCCACCCCGTATCGACGCCGCCGCGCAGCACCGCATACATGGTGAAGATCGCGCCGGCCACATATAGATACCAACTCAGCAGGTTCACACGAGGGAAGGCCAGGTCCTTCGCGCCAATCATGATGGGGATCAGGAAATTGGCGAGCGTCGCGGGAATTGACGGCACCAGAAAGAAAAAGACCATGATGATGCCGTGCATCGAGAACAAACGGTTGTAGGTCTCGGCGGAGAATATGCCTTCCGGTTCAAGCAGGTTAATGCGGAACAACACGGCAAACGAGCCACCCACGAAGAACATCAGCGTGATGGAGATGAGGTAGAGCATGGCGATGCGCTTGTGGTCGGTGGTGAACAACCAGCTCTTCCAGCCGTGCTCCACATTGAGGTAGTTGACCGTCGAGGTCCCTGTTTCCGGTGAATCGTGCGCGATGGTTGCCATTGCCTGTTACCTTCCTGGTGCCGGTTGCGTGCCCCTGGGAGCGCTGGTTGGCGCGCCACCTGGAGGCGCAAGTACGACCGGCGGCTGCTGAGATCCCTGCTGCGAGGCCGGCGTCTGCGGCGAAAGCGACTTGATGTAGCCGATGAGTTGGATTACGTTCTCCTCCGTGACCTGACCTTTGAAATTGGGCATCACGTTCGGCTCGAAGCCGTTGACGATTTTCGCGTTAGGATCCAGGATCGACTCTCGAAGATAGGCGTCGTCGGCCAACACGGTACGGCCGTCGTTCAGCTGAACCGGCTTGTTGTAAAGGCCGCGGAGCATGGGACAACGGCCTTGCTGATCCAACAGATGGCAAGTGACGCAGCCGAATTGCTGGAACAGCTTTTCGCCCTGTTCCGCCAAGGTGCCTTGCGTTCCGCCGCCGCTGGCCCAGTTGGCGTAGGCACGCTGATCGAGAACGTCGACCCAGCCGATCATGCCGGCATGCTGGTTGCCGCAATACTCGGTGCAAAACAAGTGATAGCGGCCGGGCTTGGTGGCCGTGAACCAGATGCTGTCGTAGTGACCGGGAACAACGTCGTGACGGACGCGAAAGGCCGGAATGGAGAAGCTGTGGATGACATCTTCCGATGCCATGGTGAGTTTCACGGGTTGACCGACCGGAACATGAAGTTCGTCGATTTCCCGGCCGCCGTCGGGATACTGGATCTTCCACATCCATTGCTTGCCGGTAACAAAGATCTCCATCGCGTCTTTGGGCGGCTGCTGGGCTGCAAAATATAGTTGGGCGCCCCATGCGAACATGATCAGCATGACCAGGAACGGGAGGATGGACCAGGCCAGTTCCAGCTTGGTTGAACCGTGGATCTGAGTAGCTTCCACACCCGGCGTCTTTTTATATTTCCAGGCGAATAAGATGATGCAGGCGAAGATCAAGAGCGTCATGATGGCCGAGACGATGACTTCGAACCAATAGAGGTCGTCAATCGGGCCGGCCTGGGCCGATGCGGCGGGCGGAAAGAGCGGGATGTCTGCGAAGAGGGCCAGGCTAACCAACATGCTGCCGCTCCTTCCAGACCGCCTTAGGATTCTGTTTCCGGTCATTCCGCAACAAGACAAAAAGGAGCGCACCCAGCAGCACAACCGTCAGGCATCCAGCGATCTTGAGTACGTTCACGATGGCGAGCGTGTATTTGCCCTGCGTGGCGTCGTAGTGAAAGCAGAACAGCAAGACGTAGTCGACTGGTGACCCGATCTTGTGCTGGGAGGCGTCGACGAGCGCCATCCGGAGATCGGCGGGCGAATACTGAATTCCGTAAAAATAGCGTGACAACTTACCTTCCGGCGTGGCGACCATGATGCCGCCCGCGTGAATGAATTGGCGGGTTTGCTCGTCCCAGCGGTAACGAAACCCGGCCGACGAAGCAAGCTGCGATATCGATTCCTGCGATCCGGTGAGGAAATGCCATCCGGCATCAAACCCGGGTCGTCCGAACTCTTTCGCGTAGCTAGCTTTCTTCTCGGATGCCAGCGCCGGAGTTTCGGAGGGGTCGAAGCTCACGACCACCACGTCGTAATCGCGGCCCGGCTCAAGCGGGACGCGGCGCAGACTGGTTACGGACTCGTGAAGACTGAGCGGGCACAGACTCGGGCACTTGAAATACACGAGTTGAAGGACCACCGGTTTATCGCCAAAAAAAGTACGAAGCGGTGTCGCTTGCCCCGATTCATCGTGGAAGACCAGATCCAATGGAATCGCAGAATTCAATTTCTGCTGGATGTCGACGCCCTTGGTGATGGCGGGCCTGGGATACTGCGCCGGAAGGAGGGAGGCGTCCATCAGCAAAAAGCACGCGCTTAATAAGGTGTTACTGCGCATTCTTCTGAGAGCCTCCCTTGATCTCGATTCGATACGGCGCACGGTTGGCGTTCTCGACGCCCGTCGAAAAACGGCCTTCGCCGCCGGGGGTGGTGATGCCGGGAGGTGCGCCGGGGCGGATTTTGAGGCTGGGAACTACGGCCTCCATCGCGCGATTGATGGGAATGCGCAGATGGCCAGTGGCATCCTTTCCGTAGCTATTGAGGACTTGATCCTCATGCGCACGCAAGTCGGGAAGGTATTCCCAGGGATGAACCTCAATTTGTGGATTCGGCGGCACGATTCGGGCCGGGGCGAGGGGGCTGGGCAACTCGCCGACCGGATTTTCTTCGTAGAGAAACTTCTGGATGAAAATGGTCAAGGCGAAGACACCGACCAAGACTCCAGCGATGATGGCGAGGGACCAGATCACCATGGAGGCTCGCGCGTCGCTGCCTTCGAATCGAGTGGCGCCCGTAACGTGGGCACTCGACGAATGCAGGTGTTCCGAGCCCGGCGGCACTTGGACAGTGTTTGGGTCCTGGCTCACGCCGCCGCCTCCGAGGTTGCCGGCGCGATGCGGGCGTCTTGGAGCGGCAACAAGGGCCGCCGCCGCAGTTGACCGATGTAAACGTAAATCCAGATACCGCCAATGCCCACGAATGCAGCGAAGTCAGTCCAATGAAGTGTGAATCCGTCCCGACGGAATGTAGGCTCGACTACCCAGAACAGATCAATGATCCGGGCGCACAGTATAAACACGGCCACGCGCATCAGGCGCACCGGATTCCGCTTTCTTCCTTGCGAGAGGAGCAAAAGAAACGGCAACGCAAACATCGATAAGGCAACCACCGCCGCAACATACTTCCAGAATCCGTGAACTCGCACCAGGTACCACTGGAGTTCCTGCGGCAGGTTCGCAGGCCAAACGATGATGAGCTGCGAGGCTGTCAGGTAGGTCCAAAAGATAGTGAACGCAAACATCAGGTTGCCCAGGTCGTGCAAGACTTTCGAGTTCACCCGGCCCTGGAATCCGTCTTTTCCGGATACGAGAACCAGCACGGTAATGCAAAGCGCAAAGGTCTGTAGTACATCACCGATTAGAAGCATTGCGCCGTAAATCGTGGAATAGAACTGAGCATCCGTTGAGAGAAGCCAATCGATATACGCAAACGTCGCGGTCAGGGTGAACACCAGCACGCCGGGTGCACTGAAGGCGCGCATGCGTTCGCGCAGGGTCGGATCGCCGGTTTCGTCCTGCTTGTCCGCCATGCGGCAAACACGAAGACCCCAGTAAAGCCAAATGACGAAATAGAGAACCGCTCGTGCAATGAAGAACGGAATGTTCAGGTAACCCTGTTTATGCTGCAGAACGGGCGTTCGCGCCACCTCCTCCGGACGTGCCCACGGGTAGATGTGCGCCAGTCCAAGAACAATGATGGGAAGAAGCAGCACGGCGATCAGTGGCAGCGTGCGCATCTGTGCCTCAAGAAGCCGGCGGATGGTTACGCCCCAACGGCCACCGACGGTGTGGTGCATTAACAGAACACCCAGTCCTCCGAGGCTGAATCCCGCCCAGTAAAGGAAGGCGAACAGGTAGGACTGAAAGAACACCTGGCGCTCCTCGAAGAAACCACCGACACAGAGCAGGAGAGCGAGAGAGCCGACAACACCGGACAGCTTCTCGATACTGGCGGCGCGCGGGCCGAGGCGTAGGTCGGGAACCGGAATCGACGCGCGGTGTCGGTGATCGCTCACTCTTGACCTCCAGGGGCAGCAGCGCCGGCGGCCGCACTCTGCCGGGCCATATCCGGCGGCGCGTTCTGGCTCAGCTGCAAGGCCCGGATGTAGGCGGCAATGCGCCAGCGATCGTCGACCGGAACCCGCGACGCATAGCTGTACATGGCGCCATAGCCGTTGGTCATCACGTCGAAGAAATGACCGACTGGCGCATTTATAAGCCGTGCATCGTGATAACTCGGCGGCTGCCGCAGCCCGCGACTCACGATCATCCCGTGACCGTCGCCAAGGCGGCCATGACAGGGAGAGCAAAAGATGTTGAAGCGCTGTTGGCCGCGCGCCACATCGGCCGGTGTGATCTGTATGGGAAAGGAATCGATGTCCTTGCCGTTCTCTTTTCCGGTATAGCGAGCCGCATCAAGATGCAGCTGTCCGCGAGCGACGGTATCGTCGATGGCGGGTCGTGCCGAGCGTTCGTCATCAAAGAAAGTTGTCGCGGAGAGCGGCTTATAGCGCGGCTGATTCTGCATATCCTGGCGGCACGCCGTCGTCGAGAGTGCGCACGCAAGCAAGACCAGGGACGCCGCGCTATGCCGGTACAAGCGTCACCTCCGTGCCCCCGATATCGCGCAGGAATTGGGTCGTCTCCCCCGGTGCGAACTTCGGATCGGACGACTCGATGCAAATGAAGAAGCCATCGCGCGATGCCCTGGCGGTGAATTCCGGGACATTGAACACGGGATGATAGGGCTTTGGCAATCCGTTCATCGCCAGCATGGCGACCAGCGCGGTGAGCGCAGATAAGAGGATCATGCACTCGAATGTGATTGGTATATAGGCCGGCCAGCTGAAGAGAGGCCGTCCGCCGACGTTGAGCGGGTAGGCGACCCCTGTGATCCAATACAGCAGGTAGAACCCGCCCGAGCATCCACAGATTCCGCCGATCAGCACGGCCTTTGCCACGTTGTTGCGCTTAAAGCCAACCGCTTCCGCCAGCCCCTCCACCGGCATTGGCGCAAACGCATCCATGCGCCGGTAGCCTTGGGCGTAAGCACGCTCGCAGGCTTCAATTAAATCCTCCGGCGTCTCAAACTCGGCCATCGCGCCGTAGATGCCGGCCGCGTCGTCGGTCATTGCCTCAGTGCTCATGGGCGACCTCCAACTCCTTCTCGTGATGGACCACCTCGCGCACCTCGAAGATGGAGATCGAGGGAAGCAGCCGCACAAAGAGGAAGATCAACAGCATGAAGAAGCCAAGCGTGCCGGTGTAGGTGGCCCAATCCCATTTGGTTGGGATATAGATGCCCCACGACGAGGGCAGAAAATCACGATGCAGGCTGGTGACGACGATGACGAAGCGCTCCAGCCACATGCCGATGTTGACGATGATGGAGATGATCCAAACCCCCAGCAAACTCAGACGCACCTTGCGAATCCAGAGCAGCTGGGGAATCGCGATGTTACACAAAATGAGGAGCGCATAGGTAAAGCCGTACGGGCCGGTGATGCGGTTCCAATACATGAAACTCTCGTATTCGTCGCCGCTGTACCACGAGAAAAAAGCCTCCATCGCATAGCCGTAGGCGACAATCAGGCCGGTGCCGAGCATGAGCTTGGCCGCTGCTTCCACGTGGCGCATGGTGATGAGATCTTGCATCTTGTACCAGGAGCGCAGGGGAATGATCAGTGTAAGGACCATCGCGAAACCGGAATAGATGGCGCCGGCCACGAAGTAGGGTGGAAAAATCGTGGTGTGCCAGCCGGGAATAATGCTGATGGCGAAATCGAAGCTGACGATGGTGTGAACAGAAAGCACCAGCGGCGTTGCCAGGCCTGCCAGCAGGAGATAAGCCTTCTGGTAGCGATGCCAATGAATTGCTGAACTACGCCAGCCTAACGCCAAAACTCCGTACACACGGCGCACCCACAGCTTCGGAGCATGATCGCGCATGCTGGCGAGGTCGGGAATCAGGCCGATGTACCAGAACACCAGCGAGACGGTCCCGTACGTTGAGACCGCAAAGACGTCCCACTCCAGCGGGCTGCGGGGCTGAGGCCACAGCCACATCGTATTAGGATACGGAAACAGCCAGTAGGCCAGCCAGGGACGCCCTAAATGCAGGATCGGAAACATACCGGCGCAGGCCACCGCAAACAGCGTCATGGCTTCTGAGAAGCGGTTAATGGAAGTGCGCCAATCCTGTTTCAGCAAAAAGAGAATTGCCGAGATCAGCGTTCCGGCATGGCCAATACCGATCCACCAGACGAAGTTGATGATGGCGAACCCCCAGCCAATGGGAATGTTCACGCCCCATATGCCGACGCCCCGGAAGAAAAGCAGACTCACAGCCAGCATCAGCAGATTCACGAAGCAGAACGAGATAAACGCACCCACCAGCCACTTCTTGGGCGAGCGCTTGAAGGGAAGATAAACGACGCCGGCAATGCGGTCCGTGACGGTGCGGTAATCGTGGCCCGGGCCGAGGATGGAATCAGGCCCCGGGTCGATCACCTGGACATCGCTGGCAAGGAGTTCTTCTTCAGGATTGCTGGTTGCCACTCTGACCTCTTAGCGCCTCATTGGGGTTTCGAACATAAGCGAGATACTTGGTGCGGGGCCGGGTGTTCAGATCGTCCAACAGGCCGTAATTTCTGGGCAGCGCCTGCAACTTTGCCAGTTTGCTGTTCGGGTCGTTCAAGTCACCGAAGGTGATGGCCTGGGTCGGACAGACCTGCTGGCAGGCCGTGACTATTTCGCCATCGCGCACGCGGCGGCCTTCCTTTTCGGTTTTGATTTTGGCTTCCTGAATCCGCTGGATGCAGTAGGAACACTTTTCCATCACACCGCGGCTGCGAACCGTCACGTCGGGATTACGAACGCCGTATAGGCTTGGGGTTTGCCAGTCCGAGTAGAGGTAGAAGTTGAACCGCCGGACTTTGTAGGGGCAGTTGTTCGAGCAATAGCGCGTCCCTACGCAGCGGTTATAGACCATCTCGTTCAGGCCCTCTTCGCTGTGGACCGTCGCCTCCACGGGACAGACCACTTCGCACGGGGCATCTTCGCAGTGCATACAAGGAACGGGCTGGTTATACATGGCGGGCGTGTCGAGATCGCCCGAATAGTAGCGGTCAACGCGAATCCAGTGCATGTGCCGCCCGCGGGCTACCTGGTCTTTGCCAACCACCGCGATATTATTTTCAGCCTGGCAGGCGATGATGCACGCGCTACAGCCAGTGCAGATGTTGAGATCGATCGCCATTCCCCACTTATAGCCGGTGTAGTGAAACTGGTGTGGATACAAGGTCTCCTCGGGAGGCAGGGGTTTTTCTTCTGCGGTCGGGAAGTTGGGTTCTTTTCGGAATTCGGCCAGATCGGCCGCCCGGACCGGATGGCGTCCGGCCATGGTCTGCGTTTCCTGGACGTTCGCCAGCCGATAATGCTCGCCGGTCTTGGCAATGGATCCGCCCGTAACCCAGGGCGCGTGCACCGTCTGAATGGCGTAGGCGTTGTAGCCTATCTTGTTACCGACACGCCCTGCGCCCTCGCGGCCATAACCAAATTGAATCGTTACGGAATCTTCCGCGTGTCCAGGCAAAATCCAGGCCGGCCCGACAATGCTCTTTCCATCCACCGTAACGCGAAGCATGTCGCCCTTCGCCACGCTCATGGCAGTCGCGGCCTTGGGGCTGATCAGGACAACGTTGTCCCAGGTCATCTTGGTTTGGGGCTTCGGCAATTCCTGTAGCCATCCGTTGTTCGCATTCGCGCCGTCGCCGATGGTCGGATCGGGCCGGAACACCACTTCAAGGCCGCTGATTTCGGTTGCCTCGAGCGGCGGAAGACTGATCGAGCCAGTAGCGTTGAGCGGCGCAACAGAGGTCCCTGCTACCCAGCCGTCATGCAGCGACGTTCTCCAGAGGGTCTGAAAGTCGCCCGCTTTGTTTTGGTTTTGCCAGTACGCCTTGACGATGTCGTGCGAGCTAAGATCCGGTTTGCCCAGCAGGATCGCAAGAACTTCATGTGCTGACTTGCCGTTGTAGAGAGGCGCAATCAAGGGCTGCTGAATTGTCGCCGTTCCGTCGAAGGCCCGTGAATCGGACCAGGTTTCCAGATAGTGCGCTTCCGGAACGTGCCAGTTGCTCAAGCGAGATGTCTCGTCGAAGAATTGTCCGAGCCGCACTACGAGGCGCGCTTTCCGTATGGCCTCGGCAAACCCGAGCGTGACGGGAGCCGTGTACACCGGGTTCGAGCCGAGAATCACAAGTACTTCAACTCGTCCATTATTCAGGTCGCTGGTGAGTTCTTCCAGAGAATGCGTGTTGTCAGGCTCGACACCTTCTAGAACTTGGACCGTCTTACCGACATTGCCTAGAGCGGCGTTGATGGCGTAGGCCGCAAGCTGGACGCTTTCCGGCTGGAACTCGCCGGGTATCACAACGGACCGTCCCTTCGAGTTACTCAAGTCCTGTACGACCGCACCCAACCACGATGGCTCGTTGCCGGAAACCGCGGGGCTCCCTCCTACGCCGCAAGCCTTGGCAAGCTGGTAAGCGATGCCGGGAACGGCGCTGCTCTTCACGGGAATGTGATGGTCCGCTAACGAGCCGCTCACCGAGGGCGCGGATTCCATCGCGTAAAGCCGGCAGGGCGTTTCCCCGGCATCCACACCGCGCCGGGCGGCGAATTGACGCGCATAGGCAAGCGCGGCCGGCCCGGTGTTGAGAAAGTCGCTATCCAGGCTCACAATCACATCGGCCTGGGAAAGATCATAGGCAAGGAAGGCGGCGCGGCCCGCGATTTTCTTAGTCGCACTCGCAACCGCCGGATTGACGGAAGGCTCATGCACATACCACTTCGCGTTCGGCGACTGCGCGAACAGCGCGCCGATCTGGCTGATAAGCGTCGGGGACGTGGTGGCACCGGTCAAAATAGCCAGACCTTCTCCTTTGCGTAAGCTGACAGCTTGCGCCTCGGTGCTGAAGGATCCCGTGAACTCGCTGAATGTGCTGAGGCGGCCTTCATGCAGCACCGACTCCGAGCGGTCGGGATCATACAGGTTGAGGACCGAGGCTTGCTCGAAGATACCGGTGGCGCCGAGGCTGGCCGGGTGGTCGGGGTTCCCTTCGATCTTGGTCGGCCGGTTGAGGTGGCTTTCGACGAGTAACCCACGAGCGTATCCTGCAATGGGCATGGCCGTCGCGTAAAACAAGGGAAGCCCCGGGATCACATTTTCGGGCTGACGGACATACGGAACAATCAACTCCTTCGGCTGCTTGGTACATGCTGCCGCGCCTGCCATCGCCAGCGAAGCTGCCATAACTTTTAGAAGGCTGCGGCGGTTTACGCCCTGCGGGATCTGTCCGGAAAGCCCCGGAAACTCCTGTTCGATGTATTCGCGCAGGTGTTCGCTCTCCGCCGCCTCCTCCAAAGTTCTCCAGAACGCGGGACCGCGGCCGGCCGCGAGACGCTCGCGAAGGTCCTGCAAATTGAGCGCTGGGCGTGGCTGTTCGAACAAGGACTCCAGGGGGACGAAGTCTCGCACCTTTGTAGGGTTATCCGGCGGGCTTGCGAAGTGTGGCATATCTTTCATCGGTGGCAAGTCACGCAATCGGTCAGCGACCGAACCTGGTAGTCCTTCACGAGCTGCCTACCCAACTCGTCCTGATTCGAGGGATACACGTAGTCGATGTTGAAGACCTCCGACCTGGGCCGGATATACTTTTCCGGCTGCCGGTGACAGTTGATGCACCAGTTCATGTTCAGGGTATTGACCTTGAACATAAAGGGCATCTCATCCACCTGCCCGTGGCAGGCCGAACAGCCAATCCCTTTATCGATGTGGATGCTGTGGTTGAAGTAAACAAAGTCGGGCAGATCATGGACCCGGGTCCACTCAATCGACTTACCGCTGGCCCAGCTGTCGCGGATTAGCTGGGTGACGGTCGCGTTCGACCAGATCTGCGAATGGCAGGTCATGCAAGTTTCGGTGGGCGGAAGACCGGCGTATGAGGACGTTTCGACACCGGTGTGACAGTAACGGCAATCCAGGCCGTCGTCCTTGACGTGGTGCTTATGGCTGAACGGGATCGGCTGGGCCGGTGCTACCCGGACCGAGGTGTTCCAGGGGCCGCGGTCCACGATGTATGCCACGCAGAGAGTGCCTCCGAGCAGCATAACCACTGCTGCGATGGATACCTTCGCGATCGTGTTCGAACTCGGCCGAAACAGTTGCGCCATAGCCACCGACTAATGACTAACGAAGCAGACACGTACTGCTAATGGCTATTGGACAGTCGGACACGCCGACGTATTCGTGGCCGCTGTCACGAGCGCCAATACTCATAATGCAGGGCATGAGCGCTTGCATCCAGCTAGAAAAAATACGGTCTCGATAGAAATCCTGAAAAGATCGTGGGAACTCGATTTGAGGCAAGACGCGGGCTCGGGTACAGGGTCCAGCCCTCCCTCAAGGGCAGTCTGTCTGGTGTCTCACAAGAACTCAAACGATAGGGTGGACCTGATCGGTTACCCTGAAGTTTCATATCCCGACTGCTCCGGTCACGTAGATTTGAATCAGACTCTGCTTAAACGCACCTCCGCCCAGAATGCCTTGGTCTGGATCCGATCAGGCGGGTTAGTCGAGCGCCTGCTGCTGCTCTGCTCGCTCCTGATTCTTGAGCTGTTTCCGATCACCGAGCACGTCCGCAGTGCGCTTACGGAAAATTCCAGGCTGGCGGGACTTGGGATAGCGGGGTGGCTGGTTGCCTTTGCGGCACTTTTTCTCTGCTTTGGCTACAGGAAGGTTGAGGGTTCTTACCGGCTGATTTCCGCTGAACGCGCGAACCCTCTAATCGCATGGCGATACTTTGCCGCCCACCTGTCGGTACTGCTCGTCGTCATTGGCCTCGTCACCCTTCCGCCGACCAGTTTCACGAGCCCCCTACTCACCGGAACGCTCTTGGCCTCGGTGCTGCTGGCCGTCGTTCTGGCAGTCTTTGCATTCTTCTCACCCAAGCTCTGTGCTCAGCTGCTTTACAGAACCGGCTATGCCTGGCTTTATGCCGCTGCGGCAGCAACCGCAATTATCGGATCCAGAGAGGTTTTCAGATCACTGTGGGAACCTTCTGCGCGTTTGACGTTTGCGGTGGTCGAGGCTCTATTATCTCCGTTCGTCTCGGACTTTGTTTCAGACCCGAGCACCCTTTCGCTCGGCACGCAAAGGTTCGAAGTCACGATCATCGACTACTGCGGCGGTCTGGAAGGTCTGGGACTGATGCTGATCTTCACGACGGCATGGCTCTGGTTTTTTCGGAAGGAGTTTCGTTTCCCCCAAGCACTTCTCCTAATCCCGGCGGGGTTATTAACAATTTTCTTTCTGAATTCAGTGAGGATTGCATTGCTGCTCCTCATCGGGAGCGCGGGTGCGCCCAATGTGGCAGTGCGCGGGTTTCATTCGCAAGCCGGCTGGATTGCATTTAACCTCGTCGCTATCGGTTTTTCTCTCACCGCCCAACGCTTGCCCTGGTTCGCGATCACGACAGAGGAACCAGTGCGCGAGGTCAAGCCGGTTGACGATCCGACCGCCGCTTATTTAATCCCGTTTCTGGCGATTTTAGCGGCCGCGATGATTTCTCGTGCCGCCACAGGCGGGTTTGAATGGCTGTATCCTCTGCGTTTCTTCGCGGCCGCTGCCGCGCTGTGGTTCTTCCGCTCGAAATATGCATCGCTCGACTGGCATTTCAGCTGGTTCGCACCGGTAGCCGGATGCGCGGTCTTCGTCATGTGGATGGGGCTGGACTCATACTCCGGCGCCCACACCGATAGCGAAATCGGAGCCGGATTAGCCTCTTTGCCGCAAATTGCCAAAGTCGCGTGGCTGACTTGTCGCACTCTCGCCGCGGTCGTCACCGTCCCGATCGCCGAGGAACTCGCCTTCCGTGGTTACCTTCTCCGTCGTCTGATTTCCCGCGACTTCGAGTCCGTCGATCCAGGAAAATTCACGTATTTCGCCGTGCTGGCGTCTTCGGTCGTGTTTGGCTCACTGCATGGGGACCGCTGGCCCGCTGGAATAGCAGCTGGAATTATTTATGCCGCGGTGTTCATCCGCCGCGGGCGGATTGGCGACGCCGTGATAGCGCACGCCACCACGAATGCCCTGCTTGCGGCGTGGATCCTGGCTCGCGGCGCCTGGTACCTATGGTGAGATGAGCGCCTGTTGCAATGCATGGACCTCTCAACTGTTAATGAGAGCTTAGTCGTGCCGCGCTTCAATTGATGGAAACTTTGCCGTGATCAACCAGGATGGACTGGTTGGCGCCCACGTGTCCGTACGAAACTCCGTTCACTACCACCTGCTCATCCTCGATCAGAATGTCGGCGTCAAGACAGGGCGTGAAGCGGTAGTTGACCTTTCCGTCTGCGCCTTTAATCTCCTGTGGCGGAGGAACGCTGGTTCGATAGCAGTCGGTCACTCGCACTTGGTGCGTTCCGACCTGGGCCTGGACCTCGCCCAGCAACAGGTTGTTTGACCGGCTGCAGGCAAGACATACGGTCATCACAGCGAACGCCGCGGCCAATACAGACGCCTTCACCACACCTTACTCTACACAACAAAGTTCTTCATTGCAATATGAACTGTGCCGGCGCAGTCTACGGTTTCGCGAGCACCGAGGGATCGGCGCCGATGGTGCCGACCAGTTCACCCAGATAGCTGTCGCTTTTGACTCGCGCCAGCTGCTGGGAGGCAGTCGCCAAAAGCGCGTGAGCGTCGGTTTCATCCAGCGGCATCCCGCTCTTCAGGAACTGCGTTAGGGCATGGACGTGTCGAGTCCAGAGCGCGATATCCACCTGCTGCTTGGCGCGTAGACGCTCGTGGTACCACGGGCTCTCGAGCATAGCTTCGCGCGTGAACATACGGAGAAGCTCCGCGTTGCTTTCATCGACACCCTGATAATGGCCATGCGCCATGATGTGAAGAATGGCTTTGATGGGAGGACAGGCGGCTTCGACGCTTCCATCGGCAAAGTAGTTCAGGGCCACCGAGCGCTGCGCCTCGGTGATGGCTTCGATTCCGGCGGCGAACATGGCGAGGTCCTGTTTCTCGGGCCGCAGAAATTCCTCGGGAAACACGGCGCCTGGCACCTCAAAAATGCGTCCGAGGAAGCGATCGACGAACAGTTCGGTGATGCGATAGCCCAGCCGGCTGGCGCGAATCTTGCGGCCGTTGAATTCAAAGTCCTCTATCTTTTCCAGGTAGCCCTTGTCGATCAGGAAGCGCGGATCGCGTTCGAAGACTCGCATGCGGCACCACAGTTCCGGAACCAGCATGCTGTTGTCATGATCGACGCGATAGTTGGGACCGATGTGTCCCGAGGCCGTGCTAAAGCCGGCATCACCGGTGAGGATCGCGGAGACCAAGGCATTGTTCACGTCGACGACCGGCGGCATGGCGTTGAACGGGCCCTTCGTCAGTGCGCCCTCGCTGCCGAAGCCGGTGGTCGAAGGAGACTTGCCAGTCAGGCTACAGATGAAATCCATGAACAACTGGGGAAGTTCCTGATAGTGGATCGGATTGTAGACCGCCAGCGGCGGCAGACCGGCCTTGAGGTCGGCCGGGTTCGTGCGGCGGCCGGGCAACACGGCGTTGACGGGAAAATGTAGTGGCTTCGCGGCAGGGACTTCACGCGCCAGGCGGGCGCCAATCCCGGCGATGTACACATCCCGCGGATTCACCAGATCGGGCCGCTTTTGCAGATAGCGCGGGTTCTTTGATGGAGCGCCATCGACCACGCGCGGATGCGCGGAGGAGACCACATATTCGGTGGCCGAGTGGTTGACGAAGTCGAGGAGGAGCCGCTTCATCGGCTCGGTGTACTTATCAAATTCGACAACATGATCGACGATGGCGTGGGCCTGATCCAGCGTCAGCGGCTCGAAGTTTGAAAGGAACGTCCCGGGCTGCGCGATGTCGCGTTCGGCATCTTTGTCGAAGCCGCGGTGAATGGCGTCGTCGGGACGCTGGAACAGCAAGGTCTCGCAATTTGAGACGAGCTTCACGCTTTGGTTACGATACTCGGCGTCGAGATACTCAAGCGCCTGACTTGGCAGCACAGCAGAGGCGGTGATGTCGTCTTCGATCTGGACCTTATCGGCGGGATGAAAGTCAGGCCGGAGCTTATAGATCCGCCAGGAACCGTTGGGATCGTAACCCATGCGGAGATAGTTTCCGACCAGCTTCTGGTTTTCGAACTTCAACTCGTTGCCGAGGTAACCATTGATGCGGTCGACACTGAAATGCTGCCGCCAGTCGTCGCCCCACTCGGGCTGGTAGTAGCGCTTGACGGTGACCAGAAGCTGGCGCACCGTAGGCGAAAGGCCGGCAACCCAGCGGTTGTGCTCGTCGGTGTATTCCGGCGAAGGCGTCAGCAGCTTGATGACGGAACCGAGTGAACGTTCTGCGCTCAGCAGCGAACGCTTGGGGCGATGGTCGAAGCGCGGCGTCCGATAGATGGTGGAGAAATCCTTTCGCAGGATTTCCGCCACCTGATCGATTTCACGATCGAAGTCGCTGACAAAGATGGGTCCGCGCAGCATGATGCTGGCAATGGATTTCGAGATCTCGGACTTACCGCCACCGGAGACGGTGCAGGGTTTGTGGCAGAGTGTCGGATCGGCCCGCGAGGCGACCAGGCGCCAGGCACTCCCGCCGTGCTGTTTTTCAAGGCGGATTTTCGTACCCCACGGCAGCATGTACGTGTCGGATGCGCGGAGCGTGAGTTGGTGAAACTTCCGGTCGTCTTGCTTCCAGTGAACGATGCCCTCCGGGACGCTGAATTCGGCGTTCTCCGGCACATAAATGAGGTCGGGGTAGCTGCGATCGATGGCGTAGCCTTCGGGATGGATATCGACTCGATCGCCGAGCCAGTTCATGGCTTCGGCGAACTTGACTTCCTTGGTAAGGACCGTACGGCCGGCAAAGAACTGCTGCCCGAGCACGTAGGCCGGGAATGCCAGGGCGCCTCCAGCGTGTTCTTCTTCGCAGAGCCCGTACAGATTGGCCGCGTAACTGATCTGGGTTTTGACTTCTTTCTTGCAATAGCCGTAGTAATTGTCGGCAATGATGGTGAGCATGACGCCGCGGTGATCGCGACAGGCTAGCTTGAAAGCGCCGCCGTCATTGTAGACCTCGTCCGGATGGCTCCAGCAGACGCCGTCGAGACGCTGCCGCTCAGTGGCTTGATCGTAGTGCGGAAGACCGAGATCCTTCTTGCGGAGACCGACCAGGTGCGGGGCGAGGATGACGCAGCCGGTGTGGCCGGTCCAGTGGTTCACATCGAGCGCGGCATCGCACTCCGGGAGGTGCGGATCGCCGCCGTTGCCGAAGATGGCTTCGACAAAATCGAGATTACTAACGAGGCTGGCCGGCGCAAAGAAACGGATTTCCATCCTTTTTTCAGGCATCGGCCAAGTTGCGGGGCAGACCAGCGGGCGCAACAGCAACGAGACAAACAGCCGCACATGATCGTCCTGGTCGGCCGTAAACGGCAGAGTCATGATGTCCGCCGGCGGAGTTAGCGCGGCAGCCAACAAGGCCGCGAACGTGCACTTGGGAACGGCGATCTTGTCGGCGGGAACCGGGAAGCCGCCTTCGGCAATGTGGAAGACACCCTTCGTCGTGCGGCGGTCGCTACGGGGATTATGAAGGATACCCTGCGGAACGCGATAAGACTGCAAATACGGCGAAGCGAGCGTGTCTTGACCTGGCGGGAGAGACATGACGCGGGCCAAGCCGGGGCGGTCGAGAACAAACGTGTTGCCGGGAAGGCGCGGCGCTCCCTGGGGCATGATGTCGCCGAGATAGGCGTCGAGAAAGCTTTGAATGCGGGCATCCGCGGGGCACAGACGATAGCCCAGCACCTGGTCCTTCTGATAAAAGTTGCGGAGGAGCGGGCCGGCTATTTCAAGCGCACGCGGGTCGGCCGTGCGGCGGCTGGTGGGCTGACCGAGTGTGGCCAGCTTCAGGTTAATGTAGCGGAACAGCTCGTCCGGGTGTTCTTCCGAGTAGACGTTTTGCGAAAGTGAACTCACCAGTTTTCCTTAGTTAAGCAGAGCGCGGGCGAAGACGGTTGCTTCGATTTCGTCGGGGAAGGAAGCGAATTCGCGGCAAGATCCCGCTGCCAATTGAGACGGCGGACACAAGAAAACCTCTTGCCGCTAAACGGTAGTTTAGCAACGGGGACTGCGGAGGTCTCCGACCCCGTCTCTTGCCCGTCTCTTGGAGAGAGATAGGCAGCGTTTGCAAGCCCACCACGCTATCCCTCAGAATGGTTGCGTCCCCGAAGAGCCCCGCCTCTCGATCGTTGTAGCTCCACACACGGTAACGACAGCGTAGAATCTGTACCCAGGGGGAGCGAAAAACAATGCGCCGCTACCATCACATCGGAATTCCCACTACTGAAGCGAAGCCTGGCGAGACCCACTTGATACACCTGAAGCTCTTTGTCGTCAGCCACGAGAAAAGCGAATTTGGCGTGGAGTGGATGCGTTTCGAAGCGGACGCGGCGGTCCCTGATCTCGTCCGGCAAGTTCCGCACGTCGCCTTTGAAGTGGCTGACCTCGCCTCCGAGCTTGTTGGCCGCGAAATCCTGATTCCTCCCAATAGCCCATCCGACGGCGTCATCGTCGCCTTCATAGTCGAAAACGGCGCGCCCATCGAACTGCTCGAATTCACCGACCCCAACCATCCTGCCCGTCGCCAGCAGAGCAAGATGCCGACAGAAACACCCTCCATCCAAAGCACCTCCTAGAAGCGAAGGCGAGCACCTGACACCTTTCACAAGTGCCAGCTCGGAAAACGGGGTCAATGACTACCTGGCGCCGAAGTAATCGAGTCCAGTTTCAGGAGTTAGGACCTGACGGTTCAAGCGAGCCTCGGTGCCGGAGGTCTGACACCGGTTGTCGCGTGTCCCGCTTTCCTTACGTGGTCTTTGATCCCGTTTTGGAGTGCACCCCAAAATTGGGACAAGGAAATTGGGGACACCTTACATTAAACGAAAGAGGTCTTTGACCCCGTTTTCGTTGACCCCGTTTTCGCGTTTTCGAAGGGCACTTACTTTAACCAATCGATTCGTCCCAAATTCGACTTTGCCCGTGTCAAAGTCAGTTCCTTATCTTAGCGCTTATGCTAAGACGGGGTCAAAGACCTCTGGCTAAGACGGGGTCAAAGACCTCTGGCACCGAGAGTAGTTGGGGCTTGAGAGCACTAAGCTGTTGATGCCACGGCCTCAACGCAGTATTATTCCAGGAACCTCTCATCACATTACGCAACGCGGGAATTACCGGCAAACGGTCTTCTATCGGGACGAAGATCGGCGCTTCTACTTGGACTTGTTGTCGGAGTTCCTGCCTCATTACGGGGTCGCTCTCGAAGGATACTGCCTGATGAACAATCATGTCCATCTTGTCGCTATCCCTCATGATGAGAACGGTTTGTCGCGCGCCATGCAACGCATTCACAGCGACTACGCACGTGGCTTGCACCTCCGATTGCGACGCATGGGGCACCTCTGGCAAGCGCGCTTCCACTCCGTTCCGCTGGACGACAAGCACTCCTGGGACGCGTTGCTCTACGTGGAGCGAAACCCGGTGCGGGCCGGACTGGTGGCCACGTGCGGCGAGTGGCGATGGTCGAGTGCCCAAGTGCATTTGGGGATGGCGGAAAGCGAGTTGCTGGATCTCGTGCGTTGGCGGTCTCGCTTTGATCCAACTCTCTGGGAACGCTACCTTTCTGAGGGCGCCAGGCAGGCTCAGATCGAAGACCGGATTCGCGAAGCGACGCTGCACGGACACTTCGAAGCCGCATCCTCCACACGGCCGCCCCGAAAGGCTGCCTCAGGAGTAAACGCGTCCTCGTGCAGTACGCAAGTCACAGCAGGTCAATGAGTTAGGAGTCGGTGGTTAAAGCAGGCCCTAGGTGCCAGAGGTCTTTGACCCCGCGTTTCCGATCTCGTGCGTTGGCGATCTCGCTTTGATCCAAAAACGGAAGACGGGTCAAAGACCTCTGGCACCGAGAGTAGTTGAAACGGAAGACGGGGTCAAAGACCTCTGGCACCGAGAGTAGTTGGGGCTTGAGAGCACTAAGCTGTTGATGCCACGGCCTCAACGCAGTATTATTCCAGGAACCTCTCATCACATTACGCAACGCGGGAATTACCGGCAAACGGTCTTCTATCGGGACGAAGATCGGCGCTTCTACTTGGACTTGTTGTCGGAGTTCCTGCCTCATTACGGGGTCGCTCTCGAAGGATACCGCCTGATGAACAATCATGTCCATCTTGTCGCTATCCCTCATGATGAGAACGGTTTGTCGCGCGCCATGCAACGCATTCACAGCGACTACGCACGTGGCTTGCACCTCCGATTGCGACGCATGGGGCACCTCTGGCAAGCGCGCTTCCACTCCGTTCCGCTGGACGACAAGCACTCCTGGGACGCGTTGCTCTACGTGGAGCGAAACCCGGTGCGGGCCGGACTGGTGGCCACGTGCGGCGAGTGGCGATGGTCGAGTGCCCAAGTGCATTTGGGGATGGCGGAAAGCGAACTGCTGGATCTCGTGCGTTGGCGGTCTCGCTTTGATCCAACTCGCTGGGAACGCTACCTTTCTGAGGGCGCCAGGCAGGCTCAGATCGAAGACCGGATTCGCGAAGCAACACTGCGCGGACACTTCGAAGCCGCATCCTCCACACGGCCGCCCCGAAAGGCTGCCTCAGGAGAAACGCGTCCTCTGCAGTACGCAAGACAGCGGGTCAATGAGTTAGGAGTCGGTGGTTAAAGCGGCCCTAGGTGCCAGAGGTCTTTGACCCCGCGTTTCCGATCCGCGTTTCCCGTATCGGCTTCCTGAAAAAAGCCCTCGCTTCGGTTACGATGGGACAGCGAGAATTGAGAACCAAATGATTGAAGCATCCATGGTTACTACCGGGAACGAGTTGCACGGCTTCAGAGTCAAGCGAGATCTGGGAATCGTGCGGGGAATAACAGTACGATCGCGGTCGATCTTCGGCACCCTCGGAGGATCGTTGCAGACGCTGGTTGGAGGAAACATCTCGGCCTTCACCGATCTCTGCGAAAAGGCGCGCGAAGAAGCGTTCGAGCTGATGTTGCAGCATGCTGCCGACAGGGGCGCGAACGCGATTATCGCAATGCGATATGACGCGAACGAAGTTATGGATGGTGTGACGGAGGTGCTGGCCTATGGCACGGCAGTTCTGGTGGAAGCGACAACCTAGGATTCTGACGCCTTAGGGCAGCGCATGGACAGAATTTTTAACGGCATCCCAAGCTGGAGGTCGACTAAATCTTAGGTCGTTATTGTGTTTCGCAGGGCGCTTCCACAAGCTGCCTTTGCGCAGCCGGAGAAACATCAAAGACCACTCGGCCTTGTTCGAAAAGAACCACATCGTCCAATGGCCGTTACCCACTATTCCTCAAGGCGATATGCCGACCATCGCCCCGTTCGCGCGAAACGGTTGGCGCGGCACGGTTCGTCCAATCAGACAATAAGAGTGACGTGGAACAATCTCGACACAGAACCAGCTCGCGCGTGAATCATCGACGGCGAGTCCGTGTCCCACTCAGCTCTCGCCTGATTGGGTTGACGGTTTTTCTGGCTCTTCTTCCCTCTGCTTCGCTCGCTGCTCTGGACCTGACCATCCAGGTGCCGGGCGAACTCACCCCGGCGAGTTCCTTGGGGTTGCAGGAGAGGCTCAATCTGATCGCCAGATCCGGCGGAGGAACCCTTAAGCTGACGGGAGCGGGCTCGTTGCTGGTTGACGTGAGGAGAAGCTCTCGACATGGGAGAGTCCGCGCTGTGCCGTTGCAGCTAGGGAACGGCGTTCGGCTCCGCGGGGATGGGAACGCTCACGAGGGCGGCTACGGCATGACGATCGTCGGATCGCCGGATGATGGCGCGAGTTTTCGCACCATACCGATTGTCAGCCTGGACCGTTCGCAATCGGCAGCGGTGGACAATATTTTGTTTGAAGGCGACCGGGCAGGCTATGTTCTTTGTGCTGCTGCGATAGCCGCGTATGGTTCGAAAAGGGCCATCGTAACGCACGTCTCCATTCAGGGTTCACGTCGTTTTGGAATCGCCGCGAAAGCTGCCAGCTACCTGACCATCCAAGACCTCGATGTGATTCTCAAGAGAGCGACACCCGGCTCGGCAGAGCCGGAAGGCGGCGCAGGCGTCTGGTGCGCGGAGTGCGATCACGCCATACTCGACTCTTCGCGCATCTATAGCTACGACTACTACAATTCCGGGCCGCCGGGTAACTCGGGTGACCCACGGGTGGGCGTCCAGACCGCTCCCGAAACGGCCGACCCGATCCAGCCGCCATACAATGCACCAGCGATCGATCTGGTTGCTTTCTACGACGGCAGCAACAACGCCATTCGCCGCTGTCATATCGGTTACGGCAACTCTGCCGGGATCTTTCTTGCCAAGGATACGGGACGCGGCGAAACGGGAGACTTAGTCTGGGATAACACAATCGACCACGTTCGCCAGAATGGGTTAGACATCGCCAGCTGTCAGAACTGCGTCATCCTGGCGAACACTGTCACAAATTGCGACCTATCCGACGTACTGCTTGCTTTCACCACGAATGCGCGGGTTGAGCACAACACGTTGGACACGTCAGGACGATGGCCGAACACATGGATGGATTCGGGCAATCTCCACGGCGCGGGAATCGGAAGCCTGGAGCTGCTGGGAAACGCGATCGGTTCGCAGATCGGCGCGAATACGATCCGTGCATCCTACAGCCAGTATGCGATTTGGTTCTGGTATTACCAGGGAGTTCCCGCCTCAAACACGGTGACCGCAAACCAGATGTGGCGCAACGGAGCGCATTCCTGCATCGGGTCGGGCGGCGACGCGCCGCACAAGTGGCAGTCCGATAATCGAGCCGCGGATTCGACGTTCTGCCACTAGCAAGCCCAGCAATGAAGAGCGGCACGGCGCCGTTTGGGAGAACGTCAGGCACGGCAGCGATGGTCCTAAGCGGAGAGCACGCCACGTGACCTTCGGGATCTATTTCCCAAAGTAACCGTTGGGGCTTCCCAGGCCGCTGCAGAAATCCCAACCCGGCTTGGCGGAGTAGCCCATGTACGGGCCGCAGGTCCCCTGGGTAATGTCGTTAAACCCGAAGGGGCTCAGATACATCTTGAGAAGTTGGGCGTGAGTGGACGGCGCAAAGCTATGCGCGGTATTGACGATGCCGGCCATAATCGGCGTGGCGACGCTGGTGCCACCGACGATGTACCAGGAGCCCGGCCCGAAGACCAAGCTGTCCAAGACCCAAACACCGGTGTACAAGTTGGCATCAGCGGCGACGTCGGGAACGCCACGTTGGAAGCCGACAATGCCGGCAATGAAGTCCTGATAGGAGGGCCTGGACTCGAACTGGCTCAAGCCGCCTCCGGTTTCCTGCCAGGTATTCTCCGACTCGAATTTGCCGTTATTGAGATTCATGCTGAGGGACGTGCCGCCAACCGAAACGACGTTGGGCGAAGCGCTAGGATAGAGAACGCCCGGCGCGTCACCCACTCCGGCAAAATAAACTACTTTCTTCGTCGTGAAAATGGGATCCACGCTGGTTTCGTCCGAGTATTCGCCGCCACCCCAACTCATGGAGACCTCACCACCGCCGGCCTTCGCTACCAGAGTGCTGGCCACACTAACAGCGCAGTAAAGATCGGTGTCGTAGTTGGACTGCGCCTCCACCAGGTAAAGCGTAGCCAGCGGGGCCATAGCATGAGCGTATTGGACGTCCAAGGATTCCTCGACATCCCAGCCGTAAATCGCAGCGGAGGGAGGCTGCGTGGCGGGCCCGGAACACGAACCCGGCGTGGTGCCGCCAGGCGGCGCATAGATGACTTGAAAACTGGTCGGGTTGATGGCCGCTATACCGAACTGGGCCGAGAAGTTTTGCAGGTCAACATACGCGTTCGGGTTGTCATAGGCATCCACAATGGCAATGGCGCGGCTGCCCCCGTTCGGATTCAGCGTGACTACGTTTGGATTGCAACCGGCCGAAGCGGGCTGGAGCCCGTAAATGCAAGCGAGAGAGGCCGGGGTCTGATAGAGGTATCCGGGGAAGGGCGGCCCATAGTATTGGGGCGTGCCCGTGAGCGCTCCGGGAGCTACGTATCGCAGGTTGGTGTGAGCCTTCACGCCGATGTCGCCCGGATTGGCAATGCTGGAAGGGGGTAGGGTCATCGCCAATGGCGCTTGGCTGAGCGCCGTCATCGCGCCGAGTCCGAGTAATGCAGCCAGCGTCAGTAGTGACGCAATTGAGTTTCTAATTTTCATGCGAGAATCTCCGTTTCAGTCCTGTGCCCGGAAGATGGCAGCACCGGTTTCGGGGCACACTCTTTGCAGTGCCGGCCCGGCAGTGATCCAAAACCCGAACTGCCGCACCGCAACGCGTTTAAGAAAGAGGATTTCTGTTTACCTTCCGAGGTTCTCTGGAATATAGGGCGAAAGGAAAAGTGGGTCAAGTCGGAATTCTACGAAATGTCTGGAAGATTACGGAGGATAAACGGCATCCCATCTCCGTTTGCTCAGCCCCAATAGTTGCGGTCGAGATTACGGTATTGCACTGCTTCGGCTAGGTGCTTGGCGAGCACCTGATCGGCGTGGTCGAGATCGGCGATAGTGCGAGAGACTCGCAGAATGCGGTCGTGGGCGCGGGCCGAGAGGTTCATCTTGCGGACTGCCATTTCCAGCGTGCGCTCGCCCGCCTCGTCGAGGTGACAGACGGTTCGTAGTTGCGAGACGGGGATCTGGGAGTTGTAATAGCCGCGGGCACGCTGGAGGCTGCGGGCCGCCTCGACACGGTCGCGGATTTCGACGGACGGCGTGCCGTCGCTGCGGCCACGTAGTTCCTTGTAGGGCACAGCCGGAACTTCGATGTGAAGATCGATGCGATCAAGCAGAGGTCCGCTCACCTTAGCGAGGTAGCGCTGTATGATGCCGGGCGAGCAGCGGCACTCGCGGGTCGTGTCGCCGTGAAAACCACATGGACATGCGTGCATGTAGCAATTGGTCTTTCGAGAAGATCTATCGACCGCCCAGCCGGTGGGCGGCATGACCGATTGCAGCTAACTGCCTGAGCCCTGTTCGGGCATGAATAACTACTTGAATAATCGCTGATAACACACAGAAACAACATAACTTGAGGCCTGCTTGGCTCACTCACCAAGCGGGCCTTTTCTTTTTCACCGGCGACGCCCGGCTAAGTGCCCGTTATGAGACGCGCCCGAGACCTTCTCAAATCTATAAAGCGTG
Source organism: uncultured Acidobacteriaceae bacterium (assembly GCA_963740005.1). Taxonomy (GTDB): domain Bacteria; phylum Acidobacteriota; class Terriglobia; order Bryobacterales; family Bryobacteraceae; genus CAJCIT01. The sequence continues at coordinate 63,833 of CAVUCO010000057.1, forward strand.
AACAGTCCCGCCGGGATACGGCTGACGACCTCGACACACGAATCGAGAAACTTGCCATCCAGTATTCCTGGAAGGCGATCCGACAATTGGGGATTCCTCTCTGTGAACGGGAGGATATCCAGCAAGAACTGCACTTTGGGCTTTGGCAACGTTTGCGGCGGTTTGACGCAGATCGTGGGGAGCCAGCTCCCTTTCTTGGGAAGGTGGCGAAGAACGAGGTCCTCAAGATCTTCGAACACCTGACGGCTGGGCGGCGCGACCATCGAAGGTGCGTCGGATTAGACGACCCCGCTTCCAAGAAGGTGATCGGCACCTGTAAAGACCCACACCGAAAGGAAGACGTGCTAATCCTAGCCATCGATGTCCGGAGAGGCATCAAGTCGCTCGCGCCGAGGCTCCGACGCATAGCGGACTCTCTCCTGAAGGCCTCGCCGACAGATCTTCTGCGTTCCCTCAAAACTTCCAAAGCCGGCTTTTATCGAGTCTTGGGGAGCATTCGGGTCGAATTCGAGGCTCTTGGTCTGGACGCACACATCGAAGTAACTACAAGAGGGCGGAAAAAAAGTCTGCGGAACCGCAAGAAACAGTGAGACGGTTTTCACCGGAAACCGGTATATAGCATTGACAGCCTTTTTCAGGCTGGCACTTCGCGAGGGGTGCCGGACGTCAAAGGGGCGCATGTTGGCGCCAAGCGCCATAGCCGAGCAGAAAGTCCTTCCCAGGACGACCCAACACCCCCCTGCAAAGAAAGCAGGCCAGAGGAATCGGTGAAACTGCCCGGTGACCCCCTACCCGGTCCGTCAGGCCATCCAGCCGCGCTCAACAACAGCGCGCAGAAGCACCGCGAGGGCTGCTGGTAAACAAGCGGCGTAACAGACATGCGGGCTCGTAGATGCCCAGAAGTTGCGGAAGACCGTAACGCCCAAGTCTACGGTGCGAATCGACGGGGCCGGCTCCATACCGAATTCGTTCAGAGAGTAGAGCATTATGGGAGGTCAAAACCCTCCCTGTGCTCACTCTAAGCCTCACCACCCGAATCACATTTGTTTTTGCTGGTTTTTGGAATGTTGAAGTGCGAGAGAAACGATGCATTGCAGTTTGGTCCGACTCACCGAACCGAACTCTTTCAAAGAATCCCTGCGGGTCTCAAGCCGACTTACTGGGAAGAATCGGACCCCACTTTTTCGGGCGAATGCGGCGTCGCTCAGATTGCAAAGTGGAACAATCCGTACCAAATCACGAACACAAGAAGACCTAGTCCCACTGCAAGCGCGCCAAGAAAAGCCTTGACGCTTAGAGACTCACTCCGAAGAGTCGCAGTCCCAATGATCAGGGAAATCGGCAAATAGAGCACGGAAGAAGTAATCAAACCGGGGGAATAGCGATCAAATTGTGCTGTCGTCAGCACGTGGAATAATGCATCCCAGAAAATATTTCCGCTTGTCCAAGCGATGAGCAAAAAAACCGCCAGCCGCGAACCAGACCTGCCGACCCAAACGGTGAGGCCCACCATGATGACAAGAAAAGCGGCGTTATTGTAAGCGAACGCGAGATTGTTGAATGAGCCGCCAAGCACGTGAGTAGCCCAGTCTGGGAAAACCGCCTCGGTATTCCTCCACGATGTGAAGCGCGAAGGCGGCGGGCATAAGCCAGATGAGGCGTCGAAAGGGCTGTCCCGCTTCCTCGTTCTGTTGGCCCATAGAAGCACGAAGCTGCCCACTTTCTATGCAGCCGTTGCGGGATCGGATTCCTTCTTGTTTGATTCCACTGATTTTGGCTTCTTCTTGCCTGCCTTGTGCTCGTCCCCCTTGGCAGCGGCAACCCCGTCGATTGCCTTTTCAACGATCTTTCCGACTACCTTCTCTGAGACGCCCTTATGGAGCGCCCTCCTGACGGCTTTATCAATCGCCCGCTCAGCCTTCTTTTTCTTGGCCATTGGATCTCCTGCCCCAGTCTGACATTGTACATGTGACATCCAAGCGCCTTTCAGGTTCTGTCGCCCCATAAAAAGGCCCTCCGCACGGCAGCTTCGATCGCGGTCGTATGCCAAGAGAGGGAGAGAGGTTTCTCGAATTCTGCCGTTGATCAGCTTGTGCGGCCTCGACTGGGGTTCGATAGCGTTAGGGAATGTCGTTCCAACGAGGCGATCTCGTACGGCTCAAAACGGGCGGCCCCGTGATGACTGTGGTCAGGGTGCATTACTTGCATTACAGCCTCCAAGAAACCGCTTTGGTCACCTGCGAATGGTCGGTTGACTCAAACCCTCCGCACAAGATGCAGCTATTCTCACCGGCGTTGTTGGAGCATATCGCGCCGCAGTAGGACGGTGATACGATTCTGCGTCAGTCAGCCTGAGCCTCCCCTGCAATCCCTAAGGATTTCTGCTTGCTTGTTTCCGGCACCGCAGTGATGAGTTTGTGATGCGCAACGCAGGTGCTGAAGGACAGCTATACACAACGCTTTCTAGGTTGTAAAATCGAGGTGTATGAGTTCGTCGGGCCGGCGCCACAGGCGCACCCTGCGGAGGATTCCTAAACCCAACGAGGTGAGGCATGCTTTCGCAGGAAACGGCTCAAACTCCTCAAATACAGATCTGGCCCATCGACCGGCTGGTCTTCTACGCCCGCAACCCGCGCAAGAACGACGCGGCCGTGGACCGCATGTGCAGCAGCATCCGCGAGTTCGGCTTCAAGATCCAGTGCTCGCTCGCAGCGACGGCGAGGTCGTCGATGGCCACCTCCGCCTCAAGGCCGCGCGAAAGCTGCGGATCGCCGAGGTCCCGGTGATCCTCTGCGACGAGTGGTCCGCAGCGCAGGTGAAGGCGTTCCGGCTGATGGTCAATCGCTCGGTAACGTGGGCGGATTGGGACGAGGAGCTGTTGGCTCTGGAACTGCAGGAACTCACGAGGCGGACTTCGATCTCAACCTCACAGGCTTCGACCCGGGCGAAATCGATGATCTGCTGGCGTCCTGGCGACGACGATCAAGCGAACGCCGCGCCGCCGCTGCCCGAGAACGCGGTATCGCGGCTTGGCGACCTGTGGCTCTGCGGACCACATCGGGTGCTGTGCGGGGACGCAACCAGCCCGGAAGCTGTCGCGCCGCTGCTTGGCGAGCGCAAGCCGCTCTATGGTCACAGACCCGCCTTACGGAATCGAGCTGGACTCCGAATGGCGTGATCGCGCTGGCTTGAACGGCTGCGGGCCGGCCGAGGCCAGCTACATGAAGAAGCGCACGGAGGGCCATACCGAAACGACTATCTCCGGCGACACGCGGGCCGACTGGTCCGAAGCCTTCGAACTGGTGCCGAGTCTGCAGATCGCCTACGTCTGGCACGCCTCGGTGTTCACGCGCGAAGTGCTGAACGGCCTGCTGCGGATCGGCTTTCTGCATCCGCAGCAGATTATCTGGAACAAGGGCCGCACGGTGCTGACGCGGACTCACTACTGGTTTCAGCATGAGCCGTGCTGGTACCTGCGTAAGAAAAATGCGCCCTGGTTCGGCAAAGCCGGCGAGAACTCGACCATCTGGGATTCGCCGTCGCCGAAGTTCATCATGGGCGGCTCCGACGAAGACAAGTTCGATCACCCGACTCAGAAGCCCGTCGATCTGATGCGCAGGCCGATCCTGAATCACCTCAGGCGGGGCGAACTGGTGTATGAACCGTTCCTTGGGAGCGGAACGACGCTGGCGGCCGCGGAACTGACCGAGCGCGTTTGCTAGGCATGGAGTGGACCCAAAGTACGTGGACGTGATTGTCCAGCGCTGGCAGACCCTGACCGGCAAGAAAGCCACGCTCGAAGGCGATGGCCGGACGTTTGAAGGCTCGCAGAAGAGCGCAGCAAGGGAGCGGCATGAATCGCGCGCTGCCTCCGCGAGATCGCGGAGATCGAAGCTCAGCTCCGGGCATGGGCATCCGGACCTCCAGGGCCTGTGCCTGGCGTTGGCGGACTGGTCGGCGGAACTGCGGCTGATCGAGCGGGGGCTAGGCTGAGAGGGCTGACCGTCGCGCGCTAGGCTTCGATTTCGCAAGCCAGTCGGAACTTGCCGTCCGTGCCGCGGGCCCAGACCTTGTAAACGCACGGACAGAGCCCAGGATCCTCGTCGCGCTCGAAGCGCTCGCGTCTGCAGCGCAGGTCGTCTGCGGCGAGTTCTTTCGCTTCGTTGGTCGTGCTGGCGTTGGCGACCGGCTCATAGTGGCCTTCTTGGTCCTCGACAATCAGCAGGGCCAGACCAAGATCTGTGTCGTTCTCCAGCCGGATCGCAAACCCGGTATTGCTCCTCGTCTGTTTCGTTGTGCGGTTCATGTTCAATTCCCATTTCGGCGCCAGCATTCCCTAGTACGTCCGTTCCCAGAACTCAATCCGCGCCTTGATCTTCTGCGCCGTGCTGCCCGCGCGAAACGTGCATTGCTCGGCCAGATCGTCAGCCGCAAAGTGCGCGCTGTAGTCCGCGGTTTCCTGCATGAGGAATCACCCCGTCCTGGGTCACGCCGGCCAGGATGCAATTCTCAGGCCAGATACCGGCGCACGCTTCAGCGATGCGGTTCGTGTTGGCGATCAGGGTGGTTCGTTTTCTTGTCGTCATCGTAGTCACATTCATCGCTCTTTCGCGGGCCAAAAGCAACTGAATAATCGCACTGAAAAAGAAGTGAGTAAAACGACAAAGCCCGCCGCAGCCGGAGCCGGGCGGGCCAATCGAGTCAGCACTGCTGCTTAGGACGGGATGCGATAGGTGCGCTCTCCTCCCTCGGGCTTGAAGGATTCGACGGTGAAGCCGGCCTTCTTCATCGCACCAGCCATGAACCCGCGGACCGTGTGTTTTTGCCATCCCATCGACGACATAATCTCGGACAACGTGGCGCCCTCTTTGCGCTGAAGCATCGCGACGACTTGGGCGGTCTTGCTGCTCTCCGCGGCGCTGTGGCTTCTTGCGATTTGGCGGCTTTTGGGGCCTTGGGCGCGTTCTTGCGGGGCGTGGTCTTCTTCGTCGCGGGCGCCTCTCCCGGCGCAACGTCGGGCGTTTGTGGCGCAACGGGCGTAGCTGTCGCGGCTTCGGGCACCGGCGCGGATTCGTCTGCTACGCGACTCTGGGGCAGCCTGGCCGAGGCTTTGAAGCGCTTTCCAGATCCGGCTGACAGCCGTCTGGCGGTCCTTGAACTTCTTAACCGGGCTCACTCCCGGCAGGCTGTTCCAAATCTCGACCAGGCGGGCCGCCGGCCAGTCGGCGGCCAATTTGTTCAGCCCGGCTTCGTTGCGGAAACGCTCGGCGTTCGCGACGGCTTCGGCCTCCTGGGTCGTCGCGTGAACCGTGATGTTGTTCGTCTCATTTTCAATCGTAAAGGTTTTCATGGTGTTTGTCCTTTGCGCGGCTCTGCCGCACTGACATCCATCACTCCGGTGGCGAGACACAATCAAGCGAATTCTCGAGGAAATCGATTAAGGCGATGGAACGGAGATGATGACCGACGCCCTCTGCAGGTGACCGCAGGTGTCCCCTGGTGACCGGCCACGGCGCAAAGTTCGGACGGAAAAAGGAAGAGGCAATCGCCGCGCTCCTGACTCAGCGGAACATCGAAGAGGCTGCGCGATCCATTGACGTTGCTCCAAAGACTTTGCTTCGGTGGCTACAGGTACCAGAATTTCGGAAGGCTTACCGGGAGGCCCGCCGGGATGCTTTCGGGCAAGCGGTCGCACGGCTCCAGCAGGGAACGACCGCAGCGGCTACCACTTTTCTGAAAACGATGATCGACCCGAACGTGCCAGCGTCGGTGCGCTTACGAGCGGCAGAAGCAGTCTTCAATCACGCGGCCAAGGCAATTGAGATCGAGGATATTGAGGCGCGCGTGGCCGCACTGGAGCTGGCTGCGGAGCAAAAGTAACTTCCGATATGGACGCTTAACACCCGACTTTGGCGATGAGGAAATGAAAGCAATCACGAGACGGCTCAACCGGATTGAGAATCAATTGTGGCCACCGCCTCCCAAACCGAGGACTCGCTTTCGAGTTGTGATTCGGAGGCAGGATGTCGATGCGCCCATGGTGCGCCACCTAAACCGTGAGCCGAGCTTCGAGAAAGCGACTTGTACCAGGTCGCTCTGCCCGGACGGCACACTCTGGGAGGTCGTGCGCCTTGACGCGATGGAGGGCGGCGCGCAACCGACCGATGCGGAACTCAACACCTGGATTGCCGGTTTTCCGATCGAGCCTTCGCGACCATGGCGAGGCTTCACCCAATGACGAACAAGAATCTCTCGCGGCGCCTGGAACGCCTGGAAGCGCGATTGCTGCCAGCAACCGAGGAACGGGTCCTCATCCTTGACTTCATCTCGGCGGACGGCGAGGTTGTCGGCACTAAAGAGTTTAAACGGTCTGAAGATCGACGACCGATTAAGAAAAATCGGCGCTGGTGGCGATGAACGCAATCGGGAGGCGTCTTCGACAGCTCGAAAACCAAGTCAAACCCAGGGTTAACGAGCACGGAGAAACGCCCGTCGATATAGTCCGCGCCCGCCGGAATCAGCGTTTGCAGGAAGCCGGGCTGCCCTTTGGAGAGCGGCCACGGGAGTTCCTCGCTGGCGCTCGCTTTCGGAGCGAGGTCATGCGGAGGGCACGTCAGAAGGCCAGGGTATCAAGGAACTCGTAAGTACCGTCACGTTGACTTAACCAAACTTCTTATAGAGCCTACGTCGCTCGAATCAAGCGGGCGGAAGGCGATTGGATTGACGGTACAACGCCGTTGGATTTCGATCTGGGTCGCCGTCCCTACGATTCTTTCTGCGGTCGCGTTTGCGAGCCAGCGCCTGCTTGACTCGCTTCTTCTGGCCCGGCTTTAAATAGAAGGCATGCCGCTTGATGTCCTTGATGATGTCTTCGTGCAATACCTTTTGCTTAAAGCGTCTGAGTGCGCTTTCCAGGCTCTCGCCATCTTGAAGCCGAACTTCCGCCAACGGAACTCACCTCGGTTTCTGATCGATTCTTAGAGTAGCAGCTTCCCGTGCGGCGGCAGCAGCGAGAACCTAGTGCGTAGGTGGCAACATGACGCAAGTCAGGCGGCGCATGAGATGCTTCGCGCGGCCTAAGCAATGAGATCATCAAGCTCAACAAACGAAGAACGACAGCGGCGCGCCCGAGAGGCTGGCCTGAAGACGACCTGATAGTCTGTTGGCGCGGTGGTACTCTCTTCTCATACGCATCGCTGACGCCCTACCCCCGCGCTAGTGATGTTCTCAACGGGCGCCCTCGAATCGAAGGACCACGAGGGCGTTTCCGTGTTAGTTCCTGGGCTTGTTCCGCTTCGCCGCCGCCTCCAACACGATCCGACGCTCCCAGTGCACTTGAGACGTAAGCCTATCAAGATCAACGCCAGTCGGCCGTGGGTCGATGGCATCTAACGCGTAATCCAACTCTGCAAGGCATTCATCCAACGTAATCTGCTGGTCCAAGAATGAACCGATGAGTTCTCGAGCCTTAGCCAGATAGACTTCCACGATGTCTGAAGTATGCTCCCTTTTCAAGGGAAAGACTAGGGAGGTGACAGGCAATACGACTAGCGGTATGCTCTTGCGATGGATAAACACCCTGCTTTAGAAGAAGCATTTGAGCAATTTCGGCAAGTCATAATCGAGAAGCTAGTGGATGGCGATGCTGAGATTAGATCCCTTCATGCGGCTCTTCTAGAATCAGGTTTCTCGAAGGAGCGGATGGATGAGATTCGCGAGCAATCTCGCTCTCAGATTGGACATTACCGCAACGATCTCGAAGACGCGCTGCCACAGCTCCATAAGTTTTTATGAATTGACAGCTTCCGAATTCCGACTGAGTCCACCTGCACGCGGCGTCTCTGCCCAGACGGGAAGCTTAGCGAAATCATTGACTGGAGCGGACGCCGCGGGAAGTTTCCGATACGGAGCCTACGTTCTCGGAGAGTAGCCTCGGGCGCGCGATCCCGTCTGGGTCGGCTTGCTAAATACGCGGCCCTGCGATTCTAGACTCAGATTGATCCGCCAACTCGACAGCTCCCAACCTGATAGGTCTCTCGTGGTCGAAGAATCCGCCCGTATCGCGCAGGCGCCAGCCCCGATAACCGTAGCGTCCATTTCCGTAGTCGACGACCTTAGCGATTTTCCAGAGTCTGGTGCTGCCGACTCTCCGGACAATGTCACCGACGGAGAGCCTGGCTTTTTGGTCTGAAAAAAAAAAAAAAAAAAAAAAAAAAAAAAAAAAAAAAAAAAAAAAAAAAAAAAAAAAAAAAAAAAAAAAAAAAAGGGGGGGCCCTCGAGGCTCTAATTCAATCTTTCCGAACCCACTTCAAAACGGAAAGTATACAATTAAGCGTGTGGTGTCACAAGAGTAAAGTTGAAGCAGCCTTTTTGTTAATAGAGCCGTCAGCTTTCCGTACCAAAGGTCAAACATCTTTCAGGTGTATGGTACTAGCACTCCTCCCCACTACCCAAATACATCACCAATTGTGATTTCATGACCTCAGAAGGTCAAATGGCTATCAATTACGAGCGAGAGAAAGACTTAATTTTTTTTTTTTTTTTTTTTTTTTTTTTTTTTTTTTTTTTTTTTTTTTTTTTTTTTTTTTTTTTTTTTTTTTTTTTTTTTTTTTTTTTTTTTTTTTTTTTTTTTTTTTTTTTTTTTTTTTTTTTTGCGAGAAGGAAAACTTAGAGAGATTGAGAGACCGAGCTTTTTTATGATGAGCAGGATTTACCTTGGCCGAAGAACGGAGGCATTTTCCTGTGAAGCTAGAAGAGATTGGTGGTGCAGCGTTTTCCGAGGCAGCAATCAAGAATAGCGAAGTAATTCGACCGGAGAGCGCATCGAAGGCTCGCATACTCCTGGCTGATGATCACTTTCTAATCGCTGAGACGTTGTCTATCTTGCTCGCCCCACATTTCGACGTGGTCGGCGTAATCAGTGAGAGCAAACTCGTGGTCGAGGAAGCGGCGCGGCTGAAGCCTCAAATCGTCTTGCTTGATGTCACGATGCCGGGCCTCAACGGCCTCGACGCCGCCCGCATGATCCTCGAACAGGCTCGCGACACCAAAATCGTCTTCCTAACCATGCACGCCAATCGCATGATCGTGAACGAAGCGTTCCGGGCTGGTGCGTCTGCCTTCGTGGTCAAGAACTGCGCGGCATGCGATTTGGTGCTGGCCCTAAGAACCGTTCTGAGCGGTGGCACCTATATTTCGCCCGAGGTCCAGGAAGATTGGGCACAACCGCCTTCCGAGGAGCTGTCCGAGCGCGAGATCACCGTCTTACGCCTGATTGCCCAGGGATGCACTGCCAAACAGATCGGCTTGCGCCTCAAAATCTCTTCTCGTACGGCGGAGTTTCACAAGAATTCCATTATGAACAAACTCAAACTCCGTGCAACCTCGCAACTGGCGCGCTACGCGGTCGAGCACGGCCTCGTGTCATAGAGGGATCGGTGGACGCGGAAAACTGTCGACAGACCGACGACGGATTAAGAAAACAGTCGCTGATGGCGGTAAACGCATGTGATGTTCCGGTGTGTCCTTGCTTGGGCGACAGCCCGAAACTTGGCTACCGATAACACCAGATAACGTCCAGGTTGCACGGATGGAACACCTGGATCATCGAGCCCTGCGCTCGCTGAGCACTTCTACGGCCTAGCCGTTTTCGTCCAAATGGACGCCTTGCGTCCACAAGGGGTAAGTTCCGAGACAGTCTCGAAGCCCGCGAGATCAGGCGCTCTGGTGCACGCGAAAGGGCATGAGCACATTTAGCGCAAGCGCAGGCGCCCCGGCACGTGCTAGACTCGCGGGATTAAGGGAATCTAATCTATAACGATTCTCTGAAATAACAAGGTGGTTCCCGATGCAGGACGAGACCGCATTTGAGAAGCGATTTCCCTACCCGCTGCTCCCTACCAATCTCGAGGGTGTGTACTCCGTGGCGGCGCCTCCGGACGATTTTGACCCACGCACCGCCAGCGAGCCAGTCTGATCAAGCACGGCATACCCTGGCGGCGGCCCAAGCCAGGCGACCCCCCAGCCTTCCTGGCCGCCTGGGAGAGGGTGTTCTCGCGACGCTGGCTGAGCAAGGACCGAATCTTGCCGGTGATGGAGCCTGTACCTGGCATAACCCACAATCTGAAATCACCGGTTCGCAGGGAGGTAAATGGCACCTACACCAGCACCAATTGGGGAGGATGCGCCATCCAGGGGCCGCCGTCCAGCTGGAACGGAGTGCAAGGGTTCTGGGTCATACCGACGGTGAGCCAGCCACCCGAACCTCAAGGCAACGAGGGCGGATGGGCTTCCTCCTCCTGGATCGGCCTCGACGGGGACTTCCTCTCCACCTCCAACGACGTGGTGCAGGCGGGGGTCGCGCAGACAATAGCGCCCCCGGGCAATCCCCCACGTACGTTGCCTGGTACGAGTGGTTCGTCCCACCGCCGACAAACCTCCCTCCCGGGACGAAGGTTGATAGTGCGGGCTACCCGGTGAATTGGGGGGTTGGCAAGAAGGGCGGAAAGTACAGTTACATCGACCAGGTGAACATTCCGAACTTCCCAGTGACTGCCGGACAGACCGTCATGTGTTCCGTGACGTACAACGGGGACAACTCAGCCGCGGACATTTGGTTCGCTAACGAAACCACCGGCCAACTCGTCCCGATCACCCTGGTGCCCCCGCCGGGAGCCAGTTTCAACGGCAGTTCCACCGAGTGGATTATGGAAAACCCGAACAACGGCTGGCCGACGTCGTCCTTGGCGCAATTCACCCAGCTCTTTTTCAATAACGCCTTCGCAACCACGCCTGGATGCGGAAGCGCCGGTCTTCCGTCGGAGGGCGACATCATTAACCTGATCTCCGACGGGACCCAGGTGACGACGACGGCTGTCGCTGGCACCAGCGTGACCATCGATTTCAGCGGTTGAATGGCTGCGCGGCCTCGGGACCAAGCTCGCCCTGTTTTTGTAAGTGATCAGCTGCAGGGCCCGATACGGCGTTCGAGGGAACTCGCCCGGATTACGAATGAAAAAGTCCGGCTGGTTAGCTACCGATATTACCTCTTAACGCCAAATGCTGGGTCGAATGAAGGGTGCCCTGAGAGTCCGGATCGCTGTGAACCGACGTTGCTGGACACTAGCCCGTATATCAGTCCCTATCCGGGATTCGGGAGCCTTCCAGACGAAGGCTCGTGTGCTAACTACTAAGACAGCTATGTGCTAGAATGTCTTAGGGCAGTGATATGTCTAAGTCTGCAAAGAACCAGGCTCGATGGATCTGCTGGTTTTTAAAAGTTCTTTCCAGAAGGCCACGCATCCATGGCTACGCCATCACAGCCGCCATCCGGGACATCTCAGACGAAGTGCTGCGCATTCGAAGATCGCTCGCTTTACCCAGCATGCACCGGATCGAAGGAAGCCGGCTGGATTCGGGCCGAGTCGATCACCAAGGACAGGGGCGGTCAGAGCCGAGTCTCGGAGTGTGGCGTGTGCAGAAAAGAAACAGCTCGCTGAGGAGTCTCGGTGGCAGAGTGTAGCGTTCGCAGTGAATCGCGTTCTGAGGATGGTTTAGCCATGTCTCTGTGGTCGAGGTTTATTAATGTTTTTTCGTGGCGATGTGGCTTGCGTCCACCCGGGAGATGGACGGCGAGTGGGAAGCGTACATTGCGGACGCGATCGCGGACGGAGTCAGTCAGCTGATGCACGGCGGACATCGGTCCACCTGGAGCCGCCTCGGCGAGACGGGTAAGGATCTTCGCCTGATTCCCTTGGCTTGACGAGGTCCGCACCATGGGGTTTGCCTGGCGGCTGCGAATGGAGAAAAACCGGCTGACGAACATGGCAGCCATCTTGTCCATTCAACTCCCTTCGTTGGAGCGTGTGGCGCGGGGGTGGGGGGGGGGGGGGGGTGGTGGTGATGACGTGACATCGATAGTGCGGAGCGCCTTTTCAGGTGCTTGATAAACAGGTGAGGCTCCTCCAGAGAGCTCAACTCGTTATCTTTGATCAATGGGATTACCCGCTGTTTCAACAAATGCCGCGGCTTTGGTCAAAAAGCAGTAAGTAATATGATGGCCATTGCCCTACGCGTCCCATATCGACCTGATCTGTACACGTCCGGCGATCAGATGGAAAAGGCAAACCAGCAGTATGTTTCTGGATCAATCTTTTGTACCGTGGGGCTGCGGCCGGCCTTCCGGGCAAATGTGTGCGCGGCGGAAGTGACCGAACTCCCGGGGCGCATCCTTACGCGGTAGTTTGGTTATCCCTATTGGCACGCCCGCTTTGGCGAAAGCCCGGATGTGATCGGACGAACGTTTCGCACCGGCGGCGAGAGCTACCAGATCATCGGGGTTGTGCAAAAGCCATTCACGGGAACGGATACCGGTACCATGACCGACATCTTCGTTCCCACCATGATGGTGAAGACAACGGAATCGCGCGGTCCGATTACCAGTGGTTTCGCACCTTCGTCATGGTCCATCCGCGCGTTCCTGCCGAACCAGTGCGGGATCGCCTCATGGCGGTTTTCATACCCACTTGGGAGAGCGTCAAGACGGGCGGAGTGCGTATAGGCGGAGCGCGAGGCATACCTGTAACAGAAGTTGCTAATGAATACGGGGCTGAGGATATCGAACTTGCAAGCCGAGTACGGGCGTGCGCTCGGCGTGCTCGGCATTTTGGTAGGGCTGGTACTGGTCATTGCCTGTACAAACGTAGCCAACCTGATGGCCGTCCGTGCCATTGCGCGTTCCCAGGAAATGGCTTTGCGTATCTCAAATGGAGCCGGCAAGTGGCGCCTCCTTCAGTTGGTATTGGTGGAAAGCGCTTTGCTTGCGTGTGCGGCCGCGTGCGTCGGAGAGTTCTTTGCCTGGTGGTCGGCGCCGTTCGTACTCCGCATGATCAGTTCACCAGTTGCTCCGACGCAACTTGCTCTTCCGTTCGATTGGCGGTTACTTGGATTCTCGACAGCTATCGCATTCGCCGTCGCAATCGCGCTGAGCATACCCGCGGCGTGGCGAGTCACAGGCATGAGTCCACTAAATGCCCTCAAAGGCGCTGATGCGCGGCGATCAGGGCGGATCGTAGTTTTCCTCATCGCCGGACAGACTGGGCTCTGTTTTCTTGTATTGCATGGTGCTCTGTCGGTTTCGAGCTTCCAGCGGCCGCGCACCAGCCAACGGGTTTCTCTTCCGACCGTGTCCTGACGCTAGAGACACTGACAACCACTCCAGTGGAGGCCGATTTCTGGGAGCAAGTGGCGGAGCGCCTGCGCTTAATGGCGGGGATAGGCGGTGGCACTTTCAGATGGCCTTTGCTGACCGGTGAAAGTTGGAGTAATCGCATATCCGTCAATGGCGAGCCTTCAAGTAGCCTGGATTGTTACTCCTCAGTTCGTCACCTAACTGAAGGAAAGCGATGCGGATTCCTTTACGCAGCTGGAGGCATTGCGCTCGGGCGATCAGCAAGGAGCAGCAATCGTAAATGATGTTTTCGCGAAGGAGTATTTCGGCGGTAACGACCCGATTGGAAAGTCCTTTAGCCTGCTCACTTTTGGCGGCGATCCGACACAGTTTTATGTGATCGGTCGCGTGGCGATGCACGCTTCGGAAATATGCGTGAGCCGATGAGATGTTGGCTACCTCCCATTTACCGCCAATTAGATGTGAGCCGCTTTCGTGGTGCGAACAAGAGCGGCCAACCCCCTGGCGCTGGCATCGACTTTGCGGCGCGTGATCGAGGCAAACCGGCCCGATTTCAACGTGAGCAACGTTCGTACCCAACAGGAATTAGTGGCTTCGCATACCATCCGTGAAAGGTTAATGGCCATGCTGGCCTTGTTCTTCGGAGCAGTCTCGCTCCTGTTAGCTGGAGTTGGGCTCTACGGGTTGCTCGATCAATCGGTACTTCAGCGCCGGCGAGAGATCGGCATTCGCATGGCGCTCGGCGCTTCAGGCGGCTCCATCGCCGGCCGCATGTGCCTGCAAGCGGTCCTACTTTCGCTGCTCGGTGTCGCAGTGGGTTTTGCATTGGTGTTAGTAACGGTCTCGCATATCCACTCACTGCTTTTTGGAGTGAAACCCACGGACTTGTCGTAGTGGCTGTTCCAGGGGCAGCGATATTGTTGGCAGCACTTCTCGCCGCGACACCAGCGATGTTCCGTGCGGCACGCGTGAATCCGGCGATAACGCTCCGGTCGGAATAGGGGGTTCCGCCAATTGATTGGTCCCGGCGGCGGCGACGGAAAACAATAGGGACGGTACACACTCTCTCTAAGTGTGCTCAGCCCGTTGTGTGGCACTTACTGGTTGTAAACCTAAGTAGCGCGAGACCTTGCAACGATAAGTCCCGTTCAAGTCCGGTTCCCGTCTGTAATCGCTCCGAAAGGTCTCACTCTCCGGAGAACTGCCGATAGTTGCACGAGACTTGAGCAGCGCTACCGATATTAGCTGATAACGGCCGGTAGGGAACGTGTCCCCACCGGACCGAGCGTACGTTGCCTGCACACATTCGCGGCAGGATGACGAGCGACCACATCGGTAAGCAGGGATGTTGCTGGCAGTGATATGCTTCCCACCTATTCCCTCGAATCCGAGGGCGGTAACAATGAAGGATATCGAAGAGCAAGTCGTTGAGATTCTGACCTCATATCCCCGAAACAATATGCCGTGGACGGAGCCGCTGAGCGCGGTAGCCAGACAGATGAAGTGGAGCACCGGAAAAACAGTACGCTATGTCGAATACTTGATGCATCGCAAAATCGTCGTCCTAAAGACGGTGGGCTTGCATAAGGCGGCCGAGCAGGAGAACATCGGGCAGTTTTGGTGGGAGCGCGGCAAGCCAGTCTAAGGTGTGTGATGACTCTAATATGTATCGAGTCTGCGCGACGCTCTGCTGACTGTGGCTGAAAGACACCGAGATAACTAGAAGCGTAGATGTGTGTGTTGTTCGAGGATCAGATCGGCTCTGCCATTACAGAGGACTCAATCTCCGTAACATCTGTCGCCGGAGTTGTTTCCTGCCGCACGGAGCACACAGGACAGTTGCCGGCGCCGCTGGCTTGCGGCAGTGCGGGCACATCCTCGCTCGCTTCAGTCGGGTATAGCCGGCCTTATCTCGCTTGGCTTGTTTCTCGGCGCAAGCGAGGCAGAGCACACCGCTTCTCTCGGCCGTTTTTCCGCACTGCGGGCAATACCCCGCCGCGATCTTGTTCCGCCGCCAGAGCGCTTGTTTTGTTACCGGCTTAGCTAGTCCCATCGGCGCAAGCGTAACAGTTTTTTCTGTCGGCTGGGATCCGTCTCTACCAGTTCAGGGACTTCGGCGCGCCCGTTGCCTTCCGATAATACAAATTAACGTACGCGCCTCGGATTCCCTGACGGGGACGCGTGGGGCTGCCCATAATGGCCGAGCCTGTGCCCGCTGAGATGCGGGGCAAACTGCCCCAAGAGCAAGTAAAAACACGGTAAGCTGAGGAGGTGGGGTCCCTGTCGTCGCCGACGCTTTATTAAGCGCAATAGAAAGTTAAGTGACAGCGTTTACATGTTGAATACGGGGGAAATCCAACCAGAGATCTCGCTTAAGCCGCGCATCCTCCTGGCTGACGACCATTTTTTGATCGCCGAAACGCTCTCTATGTTGCTCGCCCCACATTTCGAAGTGGTCGGCGTGATTACTGATGCCAACCTCGTTGCGGACGAGGTTGCAAGAGTCCGGCCCGACGTCGTGCTTCTTGACGTGACAATGCCGGGATTGAGTGGGTTGGACGCCGCGCGAACAATTCTAGAGCGAGCGCCGGGCACCAAAATCGTGTTTTTGACCATGCATGCCAATCCGGCGATCCTGAAGGAAGCGTTGCAGGTCGGCGCCTCTGCCTTCATCGTGAAAAACTGCGCCGCAGTCGATCTTGTCTTTGCGGTGAAGACCGTGCTCAACGGTGGCACCTATGTTTCGCCCGAGGTCCAGGAAAAACGGGACTTTAACCCTTCCGATAAGTTGTCCGTGCGTCAGATCGAAGTGCTGCGCCTCATCGCGCAAGGGTGCAGTGCCAAACAGATCGGTTTCAAACTGGGCATCGCTTCGCGCACCGCTGAGTTCCACAAAGAGGCCATCATGGAGAAGCTCGACCTCCGCACCACTGCGCAGCTAACGCGCTACGCGATCGAGCACGGCATCGGGTCGTAATCTGCCCCCCCAAGGAGGAGGGTGTGCTTGGAGAGGGCACCTCTCAAACTGGCAGCAACGCTAGGAAGCACTTGAAGCGAACCATGGCCGCAAAAGTAAGCAGACTGCGCTACTCTCCTGCGGGCGTCACGGCTAGAGTGGGACGGCTAGTTGATGGTTTCAGCAGCAAAGCCACTTCCTCTAATTGATCGGCCGTAAGGTCCTGGAGCGTTTGATAAAGACGGGAGTCAAACTCGCCCAACTGGAGCCTCTGGGCGAACTGCTCCGCGTTGAAATCGTCCATCGTCACCATCTCCTTCTCCCACATCAGCTCACGGACATTCTGTGGGGTGTTTCTCCAAAGATGATTGCACCCAAGGTCGGCTCATATCAGGTTTCAACGGATCTGGCAATTAGGAGTGAACCAGGAAATGAGAAACCCGCCAACTGTCGAAATCGACAGCTAGTAAACTTAACGGCGACCCAGCCCTGGACCTGCAGATGAAGAAGTAGGTTCGCGATAGCCATTGTGCATTGCCGAGCAAGCAAGGGACAGGTCATGCGACGTTTCGTGCCATAATCGTGCGGTGCCACGAGCAAGAAAGCTGATGCCTGATCAGCCCGACAAGGATTTGCTAGCGCGCTCCGCTGTTGAAAGTCTCATACGCGAGAAGAATGACGGGTCGCCGGCTGAACCGGAAACCCCGGCCGCAGCAGCTGCCCTCTCAAAACAGAAACGAAGGACAAGGGCCAAAAAGGCAAAGGCGGCTCGATGGAGCAGACGGGGGACGCGCTAGTCGACTGGTGACGCCAGCCAAGGTCTGAACTAGCTTCCGATAACACGTCCTTAACGCCCAGTACCGGGTTGCCGAGGCTTTGAGCAACCGGATGAGTTGCTTGTGGTCGTAAAATTCAGTGTGATAGAGTTAGCCAATTCATGCGTCGGCTGATCGCCAGCATCGTTTTTTGTCTGCTCACGTGGGGGTCGCTGCCCCCCCTGACGGTTGCGGCCACTGGCGACCCTATCCCGCCCTGTTGTCGCCGGGACGGTAAACACCATTGCATGATGGCGGGCATGGCGGCTCGAAAGGATGGCTCTCCGCGCGTTAGCACCAAGCGTGAGCCCTGTCCCTACAGTAGCCTAAGGGGGACCCCTGCGGGCACAGGACATCCGCCGATTGCCTTGGCGATGGCGAGGTTCCTGCTCCGCTTTACATGTCCGGCGGAGCCCGAAGCTGTTGTTCGCGAATCGCGTTGCCCTTCTTCAAAGCCACAACGCGGCCCTCCCACCAATTCCGCACTGAACAGCTAGTACCTTGGCTTAAAGCAGAAGCTTTTCGGCTTCCCGAACGACGGGGCCGCGCTCTTTGGGCGCTCGCCACGCAGACGTTGGTTGGCCGCAATGTTGTGCGACAAGGCTCTATTCATCCTTAACGCACAATCCCCTCGTAAAAAACCAATTCCAGAGGACCATGTCAATGAACCGAAGAGAACTCCTTCAGCGTTCCGCAGCTCTAGGCTTGACCGTCGTCGGCTCGTCGGCTTTACCTGATGCGGCTGCCGCAACATTCCTCCCCGCCGCAGAAAGCGCCGCGCTCAATCCGCTTATCCCTCCGGCCAACGCATCCATTCCGGTGGCTTTCCTTATCTCTGAGGGGGCCGTCGTTATTGATTTTTGCGGCCCGTGGGAGGTCTTCGAAAGAGTCAGCATTCCCGGTCGGAAGTATGATGCCTTCAGTCTCTACACTGTGGCGGACTTCGCGGCTCCCATTACTGCGGGTGGTGGGTTGAAGATCACGCCCACCTATACCCTTGGCGATGCCCCCGCACCTAAGGTCATCGTCATACCCGCCCAGAGTCCCGCAAGCGAAGCGACAAAAGCCTGGATTCGCAACGCGACCAGGAGCACCGATGTGACAATGTCCGTTTGCACCGGCGCCTTTGTGCTCGCAAGCACCGGTTTACTCTCCGGCAAGGCCGCCACGACACATCACGGCGCTTACGTCGACCTTGCGATGCAGTATCCGGACATTCATGTTGAGCGCGGAGCTCGCTTTGTTGAAGTGGGAAATCTGGCCACCGCCGGTGGCCTCACCTCCGGAATGGACCTCGCCTTGCGGGTGGTCGAGCGCTATTTCGGCCGGGATGTAGCAAGCCAGACTGCGTCGATGCTTGAGTATCAGGGCCAGGGCTGGCTGAATCCGTCTTCCAACGCTGAGTATGCCGGACCCGTCAGACAGACCGCGAATCATCCTCTCTGTGCCATCTGCGGCATGGAAATTGATCGATCTCTCTCGTCGACTTTCAAGGGAAAGACTTACTATTTCTGCGTGCGCGAACATAAGCAAATCTTCGATGCCGCACCAGGAAAGTTCGCCGCCAAATGACAGTGCCTCGCGGGGGCGCGCAATTGTGCGGCGTGCGCCTTGTGCCGGCTGCAAACGGAGAACTGCCGGATACTGGACCGTAACAGGAATGAATGTCGGCACATGCAACGACAAAAAAGGATAAGGAAAAGCGCATGCGAAAGACACTGTTAAACTGTTTGTTCCTTTTGTTCATGCAGCTCCCAGCTTGTTCGTCCCCGTTCTCTGTGGCGGCTGCACAAGCACCGGACGGACGGATTTTGAGTTCGAAGTCCCGCGCGCCCCTGCCTTCATACGAATCTCTAGACGATTTTGGCCGTGGCTATTTCCAGCGCGCAGTCTACGAAGAGGCACGAACGCAAAGGCAATTTGACATACTCGAAATCACCTACGCCAGCGATGGGCTTCCTGTGCGCGGACTGCTGATCAGGCCGAAGACGCCCGGCACACGAAAGTGGCCAGCTATCATCTTCAACCGCGGAGGCAATGGCGAACTTGGCAGCATTATTGACAATGGCCAGGCTTGTGTCGGCATGAATACGTCGTGTCTAGACGTCGCTGACCTCTACCAGTTCGCCAAGGCCGGCTTTGTTGTCATCGCATCCGATTACCGTTACCAGGGCGCCACCGTAAAACGTGACCAGTGGGGCGGCGTGGAAGTGGACGACGTCCTCAATCTGGTGCCGGCGCTCAAGTCGCTCGACTACGTGGCTCCGGAACGGTTCTACATGCTAGGACTCTCGCGAGGAGGCACCATGACTTACCTTGCGATCAAGCGCGGCATTTCCGTTAAAGCCGCGGCCGTCATCGGCGCCGTCACCGACGTCAGAGCCTGGGTCGAGTCGAGGCCTGAGATGAGCCTTGTTAACGGAAATCAGTTCATCGACGGTTTTGCAAACATCTGGCCCGACTATGAGTACCGCGCCGAGGAACAATATCGAGCTCGGTCGGCTGTGTTTTGGGCCGGCCAGATCAACGTGCCTGTTCTCATCCTGCACAGCCGGACCGACAGAATGGTGCCGGCGACGCAAGCTCTCCGAATGGCAGAAGCTCTGCAAGAAGCGGGCAAGGTCTACGCTCTTCGCATTTATGAGCACGACGGTCATCCGTTGCCGCTGAACCGCGATGACCGCGATAGCATGATCGTCGACTGGTTCAACCGAGTTTGGCAGCAGGTTCCGGTTAAGAGCGCCAGCGCGGGAGGGCAGACCGTACATCAACTGTTTGCCAACGCTCAACAATTGGAC
The DNA here is from genome assembly GCA_963740005.1 of uncultured Acidobacteriaceae bacterium. GTDB lineage: Bacteria > Acidobacteriota > Terriglobia > Bryobacterales > Bryobacteraceae > CAJCIT01. The sequence continues at coordinate 83,591 of CAVUCO010000057.1, forward strand.
GAAGGTTGTGGGATGTCAGTGAGCAAAGCAAGTGGAGCCGGACAAATTGCGAGCGTTTTACTGCTCAGCCGCCGGCCCACATTGGGACTGCTCGAAGGCCGCCTGATTTCCACGCAATCGGGAAACTGGTTCGGCTCGAGATCCGAATCCTTCCCTGGCAGAACCAGCTGGAAAGATTCGGAAACGCTTCTGTTATCGGTTCCGTTCACCGGGGCTGCAGAAAGAGCAAGCCACGCCGCCTGGATGACCCTTGACCGGCCGGGTGATAACTCCCATCCGCCGCTGGTGTTCATGTAACGCACACGGATGGGTACTTAAAGACAAGTTACCGATATGGGACGTTAACGGGCTCTCAGCCTGAGCCAGATCATCTGGCCATTCGCGCCGGCCGCAACGCCCGGCAGTTGGCTGAAACTGCCTATGCCTTAGCCGACGAGTCGCGGAGCTATCGGCCTTCGTCTCCAGCATCGGTGCGCGATGCGTTGCTGCCGTTGGGCGCTTTCTTAGGTCTACACCGGCAGCCTGCGATTTGTGCCAAGCTGAGAATGTTGGCGAAAGGCTAAGAGGCAAATCTGTGAAATCTCACATTGAAACCGCACTCGAGCGACAGGAGCGGCGCTCCCCTCGGCCAACACCGGAGCAAGTCCAGCGGCAGCGAGAGCTCGAAGGACTTGAGTCTTCCCGAACGAGAGTGCGGAAAGACATTGCCAGCACCACCCATGAGCGTTACCGCGCTCAACTCCAAGAGGCACTGATTCATCTGGACCGAAAGATCGCTGCGTTAGGTTAAACAAACCGTGCCGCCGGCGAACAGCTTCAGTCGGGCAACAATGCTCCCTGGCTCTACTGCAAGTCAGTTTATTGTTCCTTCGCCAATGGCACTCGGAGCCAGGTAGTGGCACAATGTGCAAACATCTAATCGAAGCCTACCGCGTTCATCAGCCTTTCCGGCTTTAGGAAATGACTTTCGGAAAGACGGTACGTCCTCTTTTTCAACGTCTTTTGCGAAGGCTGTTTCCCTCTCTCTATTGTTGCACCGCAAAAGTCGCAAATGCGAACGCCACGCTTAACCATTTTTTGAAACATACCAGATCGAACGCTAGACCACTTACGCTGTTGCGACGATGGGACAATCGTTTGCGACGATGGACAATTTTCCTGAATTCATGAAACACCCGGCAAACAAGATCGCGAGGTCGGATCAAGCGACTGCGGGCGTCGAAGGTTACGTGTTCGATGGACGCGATGGAAGCCAAATGGCGTTTTGGATCTGCAGTGAGACGGCCGTATCCGCGCCGCATGCGCACGACTACGACGAATACATGATTGTCGTGCAGGGCTCCTATACGTTGATCATCAATGGAGAGCCCATTCCTTTGAAAGGCGGCGAGGAATACTTGATTCCGCGTGGTGTACTCCACAGTGGTGAGGTTCTGGCTGGGACCAGAACGATCCATGCATTTGGTGGCCATCGCGCTAACCGGAATCCGGAGTAGACGGCGCGCGCTTCGCTTCCGATATTGCTGGATAACGTTCGCTCTTATTCCCGCTATCGTCAATCCTCGAGTCTGGCTCCCGCCCAAATTTAATGAGGCGTCCAAATGTGGGCAACTCGAGCCAGAGTAAAACCGCCGACAATCAAGACAAGAATGGGCAGCGGGTAGAGGAGGTAGCGCGCCGCCCCTGAGATGCGCCTGTTCCGGAGGATCCAGAAGAAGAGGCCTGCAACCAAACCACACAAGCATCCGATCAGAGGAGATAACCAGGAATTTGCAAATTCCCGGAGGCCAGGTTGCCTGAAGTGTTCGAGCAGATGTACGACCTTGGAGGCGACGACGCCGCTGAGGCTAAAGATCAGCAACACGCCAGTGGCGGTTACCTTCCCGTCGCGCCGGTAAAGAAGATAGATAGGAAGCGCCACACAAAATGCTATGAAGTAAGCCAGAATCGTTCCGTCGAAGGTCACTGAAATAGCTGAGAGCACCGGTCCCCACCCTACCCAATTCGTCGGATGTGTCGGATCAGCCATCAGTTTTCCGAGGAAAAGCGGCGAGGGCCTAAGCCCGAATAAGGGAATGAGAGGAATGATGGAGGCAAGAGGTGTTAGCCAGAATGCCAGCCCTTCGCTTTTCCCAGCGCGGGTACCCATGACTGGTATTGTCGCGCGATGGCGGCACCGCTGAAACGTTGAAGGCGTCAATGTCACCGGTGAGCGTCATAGGGCGCGATCCTTGTTAGGTTGACGAGGGAACATCTTGGCGAATCTATCTTTAGCTGTGGTCAGGAGGCCGCGCGATCAGGCTACGGCTAACGTATTCCGGTGCCGGAATTGCTGCCTCGCTTGGCAGTAATCCCATCGTGCCTTCCTAACTCGATCTTCGGCGACCTCAGGGTCGGAGTGACTGTCGCCAGTTGCAGCGCTTTCTCTCTCTTTGCATGCGAGCCCGTATCTATCGAGGGCGTCCATGTATTGGTCGAGTAGGCGTTCCGAGGCGGGCGACATGTCGATTATGCTCTATTGTAGCCGTTCGCCGTGAAAGGCGAACGGTCGCTCGAAAGCTATCATTTGCACCCTTCTGGCTTGATGTCTCCGCCACCCCGAGGTAATGTCCAAATGGCTACCGATATTGCCCATTAAGAGGACTGAAATGAATGATTTAGTAGTGGCGGACCGGGCCGCAGATTGGCGCAGACTGAAGGCCCTGGTGCTGGACAGCGTCTCCTCTCCGATCACGAAACGCGTCTACAATCTGGGCCTCGACGAGTTCTTCGCCTGGTACAGCCAGGAGCCGCGGGCCGGCTTCACGAAGGCCACCGTTAGCGCCTGGCGCGTGGCCCTGGAAGCCCGCGGGCTCGGCTCCGTATCCATCAACGTCCGGATCACCGCCGTCCGCAAGCTGGCGGTCGAGGCCGCCGACAACGGGCTGCTGGCGCCGGAACTGGCTGCCGGCATCACGCGCGTGAAGGGCGCCAAGTCCAAGGGCGTGCGCGTTGGGAACTGGCTGTCGGTCCGGCAGGCGCAGGCGCTGCTGAACGCGCCGGACGTCACCACCAAGAAAGGACTGCGCGATCGGGCGATGCTCGCGGTGCTTGCTCGGCTGCGGACTGCGCCGGTCCGAAGTGGCGGCACTCACGCTCAAGCACATCCAGCAGCGCGACAACCGCTGGTGCATCGTGGACCTCGTCGGCAAGCACGGGCGCGTGCGCACGATCCCGATGCCGACTTGGGTGAAGGGCGCGATCGACGCCTGGACGGCGGCGGCGGGGTGACCGAAGGCCACGTGCTGCGACCGGTCGGCCGAGGGGACCAGATTCGCGGCGAGCGCATGACGGAAAAGGTCATCTGGCAACTGCTGCGGCCGTACGCGGTGGCCGCGGGCGTGCCCGGAATCGCGCCCCACGATTTGAGAAGGTCATGCGCGAAAATGTGCCGCGCTGCCGGCGGGGAGCTTGAGCAGATCCAATTGCTGCTGGGCCACGCATCAGTGCAGACGACCGAGCGATACCTCGGCACGAAGCAGGATCTGGTCCATGCGCCGAACGATGGGATCAAGTTGAGAGTGGCGGTCTAGACGGGCGTTGAATGGGTCTCATCGCTCTTGCCCGCAACGGAAGCCGCGTTGTAACGGGATGCGCAGGATCAGCCCACAGCTTCGGGGCCTTTTCCGTGATCGTCGACGTTGACCAGACCAGTAGGGCGAAACCGGTGCAGTCGAGGGCGCAGACGTAGTGTCGAACGGAGTGCGTGTCTCATTGTCAGTAACTTGTCCGACCCTAAACCCCCGCAATGTGGTCCGGGTAACACTCGATCCCAACGACTGTCGCTAAGCTGTTCTAGAAGGATTCGGCATCCCTCTGATATACGGAGGGCATTGCCTATTCGGGGTGACGCTTGGAAAGCAGACTTGCCAAGAGCCTTTCCCAACCCCGATGGGCGAAATATGGATTCGCTCTTGTCGCAGCGGTCCTGGCACTTCTGATTCGGTTTCCAATGGCGCCGGCCCTCGGTGCGAAGGCCCCCTACCTTACATTTTTCGTGGCGACCGCCGCCAGTGCGATCGTTGGCGGATTGGGCCCCGGTATCGCGACAACGATTCTGGGAGCGCTGCTCGCGGTTTCCTTCATTATTCCCGACCCGTTCAGAGTCGCCGCCTTTGAAGAACATCTAGGTCTGGCCCGCTTCATCGTGGGCGGAGTTGTCATAAGCTTTCTCACCGGGCGTCTCACAGAGGCGAGAAGACGCGAAGTCGCGTTGCGGCAACATTACCAGCAGACACTTCTCAGCATCGGGGATGCCGTGATATCCACCGATGACGATAAACGAGTGCTATTGATGAACCAGACTGCCGAAGAACTGACTGGATGGACTTTAGCCGAGGCTAAGGGCAAGACCATCGAGGAAGTCTTTCGGATTGTTCAAGAGGGATCGGAGCCACCCATGCGGGTCCCAATTGAACGAAGGCTTCTCACCGCGAAGTCGGCCGAATTCGCTGATCACATGGAATTGATCAGTAGGAAAGGGAACCGTGTTCCGATCGAAGATGCTGGAGCGGCCATTAGAGACGAGCATGGAGTCTCTGCCGGGATTGTGCTAGTTTTCCGGGACATTTCGCCTCGTCGCGAAGCCGAACGTCGCCTGGAAGATTCGGAACGGCGGTCTCGCGCGATTCTCGAGAGCATCATGGATTCCTTTGGGCTACTTGACGCGGATTGGCGAATTGCGTATGTCAATCCGGCGGCAGAAAAAATGACGGGACACTTTGCCCATGAACTTATCGGCAAGAATTTATGGGAAGTGTTCCCTGGTGCGCTCGGAACGGTTATCGAGAGCAGTTTCAAACGCGCCATGGCTGAGCGCACACCCGTGTCTTTCGAAAACTACTATGAGCATTGGAACCGGTGGTTTGATACATCCGCTTACCCCTCCGACATCGGGCTCTCGGTCTACTTTAGGGACATAACGGAGCGGAAGCGAGACGAACAGGCTCTTCATCGGTTGAATGAGGACTTGAAGCAGTTCACTTACGCAGCCACGCATGATCTGCGTGAGCCGCTTCGGATGATGACAATCAACGCCCAAAAGCTCCAACGTAGACTCGTACCGCAGCTCGATCAGGAGAGCTGCCAGTATGTCACCAATATTGTGAGTGGAGGGAAACGGATCTCGCAGCTAATTGACGGCCTTTTGCAGTTCTCACGAATAGGCGAGATTGGCAAAGCGGAGCCCATGCCAGTAGACACAGAGGCTGCTTTCGGCGAGGCCCTACTGGACTTGCAGATCGTAATCAACGAAACGAACGCCAGCGTGGCTCACTCGAAGCTTCCAGACGTCATGGCGGAACACGCACATGTTCGCCGGCTCTTTCAGAACCTTGTCGGCAACGCGATCAAGTACCGCAAGGCCAACATTCGATCAGACGTTCGAGTGTCCTCAGAGCGTCAGGGTGACCAGTGCGTTTTTTCCGTTGAGGATAACGGAATTGGCATTGATCCAGATCACTACGACCATATTTTCATACCGTTTAAGAGACTCCATGGCCCCGAGATCGGCGGCTCGGGAATTGGCCTTGCGACCTGCAAGCGCATTGTTGAACTGTACGGCGGCCGTATTTGGGTAGAATCCCATCCGCAGAACGGCTCGGTCTTCTTTTTTCCTTGCAAGCGGCGGAAAAGGTGAACCATGCTGGTAACTAACCGCCCATACCGGGTTCTGGTCGTCGAGGATAACCCGACGGACGTAGGGCTGATCGAGGAAGCCCTAGGCGAGCATGAGGTCTGGCATGAAATGGTCGTGCTAAAGGATGGGGAGGAAGCATCACAGTACCTGAAGAGCCTCGCCGAGAATTCCAAGCCCGACCTAATCATCCTTGACCTTAATCTTCCAAAGCGCGATGGTTTTGGGGTCCTGAATGAATATCGGGCCAGCCCTACTCTGTCGTTTGTGCCGATCGTAATTCTCACCTCCTCGGATTCACCGGCCGATCGGCTGCGCGCAAAGAGCATTGGGGTAAACGCGTTTCTTCAGAAGCCTATGACCTTGGAGGAGTTCATCGCGCTCGGCCCGAGGTTCAGGGCGATTCTTCAAAAGGACTACATGTACCCTCCGAACGACTAGCCCGCAATGAGTTGGCGAAAGTTATTAGATCTGAAACTAAGCGCCCGCCTAACCGAGAAAGTCGTCTGGCAGTTGCTTCGGCCGTACGCGACAGCGGCCCGCGTGCCCCGAATTGCGCCCCACGATTTGAGAAGGTCATGTGCGAAAATGTGCAGGGCCGCCGGCGGAGAGCTGGAGCAGATCCAGTTACTGCTCGGCCATGCTTCAGTTCAGACGACCGGGCGGTACCGGGGCACAAAGCAAGATCTAGTGAATCCGCCGAATGACGGGATCAAGTTGAAGCTGCCAGTCCAGTCCGATCGACTACTTGTTCCGCTCCGTTGCGGTGAGGGATTTGACCTCCTTGGCCATCACGCAATCCATTTCGATTGCGCGAAGCCCGTCAATGTCGCGGCAAACCGGCAAAAAATCCACCACTTCGAACCCGTGCGCCTGAAACTCACGCAACGAATCCAGGTACGAAGGCATTCCGTGATAAATCGGGCGGAAGGAAACTTCTGCCTTGGAGCGCCAGAATTCTATCGAGCACGCCGGTAGCGCCCGCCAGCACTTCCAGATCGAATCCCTGCGTGTCCAGTTTTAGGTAAATGCGCCGCGAACTTAGGCCTATGGTCAATTCGTCCAGAACGCTATCCAGCCGCCGTACCTGAACCGTTTCTACTCGCGCCACGCGGTTACCCGGGAACCGGAGTCGCGATTCCTCGGTGGGTTCAAGGAAGGAACTGAAGACATCCTCATCCCCGACATTAATTTCAGCCTGCCCGTCGGCCGCCCCCAAGGCGTAGCGGAAGTAGCTCCAGCGACCCCCTGCGGCGGCGCATATTGCGAGTGCTTCGTAGTTCGCCCCCACAGGCTCGAATGAAAGGATTTGCCCGCTGTATCCGATGGAGCGCAGTAGGGAACCGTACTGGGGGGGGGGGGGGGGGGGGGGGGGGGGGGGGGGGGGGGGGGGGGGGGGGGGGGGGGGGGGGGGGGGGGGGGGGGGGGGGGGGGGGGGGGGGGGGGGGGGGGGGGGGGGGGGGGGGGGGGGGGGGGGGGGGGGTTTTTTTTTTTTTTTTTTTTTTTTTTTTTTTTTTTTTTTTTTTTTTTTTTTTTTTTTTTTTTTTTTTTTTTTTTTTTTTTTTTTTTTTTTTTTTTTTTTTTTTTTTTTTTTTTTTTTTTTTTTTTTTTTTTTTTTTTTTTTTTTTTTTTTTTTTTTTTTTTTTTTTTTTTTTTTTTTTTTTTTTTTTTTTTTTTTTTTTTTTTTTTTTTTTTTTTTTTTTTTTTTTTTTTTTTTTTTTTTTTTTTTTTTTTTTTTTTTTTTTTTTTTTTTTTTTTTTTTTTTTTTTTTTTTTTTTTTTTTTTTTAAAAAAAAAAAAAAAAAAAAAAAAAAAAAAAAAAAAAAAAAAAAAAAAAAAAAAAAAAAAAAAAAAAAAAATTATTGCGGTCATTTTATTTCAGCGCTAACACCCGGTTCGCCCCAACATCGATAACGCAGTTGATCCCCCGTTTTTCGAAGACCTTTCGAAGGACGTTTCGGCATCGCACCCAATCGTTCGGCCGATGCCGAACGACTTCGTATCCCGCTTTTCTCAGCGTGGATTGAATGAACTTGACGACTTTCCCCGAGTCTTTTAAGCCTTCATCCACTGCGGTCGAAATTGTGTCATGGGCCGACGTTAATCTCCCTACGACAACTTGCAGAATACCTTGAGGAATGTACGGAGCCCTTAGCCCTTCTTGGCTAAAGTTGCTGACTGTTTTCTCTTTGGCCGTTTCCCAAACGGATCCGGAACTGCGTTCTTGGGCACCGTGAGCACCTTCTTGACGAGACCGGCAACAAAGTCAAATCAGTAACGACCGAACGTACATCGACTACACTCGCGAAATCTCAGGCGTGCGGATGTGGCCAGACAAGGCCCAGGCTGTAACGCGATCCGGCTCTGAGTCGTTTTGCCGCTAAGCACCTGAGTCCAGGACCGAACGCTACCTGGGCACTAAACAGGATCTGGTCAACGCGCCGAACGATGGGATCAAGTTGAAACTGGCGGTCTAAACACAAGACGGGCCGCCGCAAAGGACGCAAACCGTCTTCTACGGAAGGCGAGCGCGCTGGCCTGGAACGCATGAAGGCACTGCGCAATAAACGCTTAGGCTTTGAGCGCATCGCGGCGAGACTCAACGCGGAACGCATCGCGCCACGCTCAGGTAAGAAGTGGGGCGGCTTCGCAGTCAACCGCATTCTGTCGCACGGCTAAGCGCCACGCCCAGATGGTGGTAGCGGTACTCGATCCTCGTCCGGAACCCTTATCACCATTTGGCGACGTGCGCCTAGGATCACCATATTCTTAATCTGAACGTGTCGTCGGACAAGCCCAAACGCATCGTTCAACTGGCTACACTGGCCGCACAGAATTGAACCGCTTGGGGCTACACTCCAGACCGTGAACGCGTTCTTTGGATCGGTCAGATCAACTTGGTTCTCAGCAGAGGCAAGAAGATCGTTCTTGAGTCGATTGTCTTTTTCCATTTTCCCCGATCCTCCTTCCCCCACCTGGCAGCCGCCGCCGATCCCTTCACCGATCTTCCCACCTTTTAGATCCTGCTTTGCGAAAACCGAAGAACTCATGCTCGTCAATCCGGTTCTGATGTTCCCCGAGACGCACGGCCCTGCGCGTCCAGAGGATGGCTGCTGGATCGCAAGAGGTCATAGAGTCGGTGTATAAGCCAGGAGCCTATAGCACCAGGCTTTGTTAACTGAGGCCGCCTGAGCTTTCCCGGATCAAGCCAACGACGAACCGATAAAGCCGCTGGATGCGAAAGCGTTCGGCGGCTTATGTGTTTAGCTACGGAAGCCAATTCTTTTGCGCCTCGGTACAACGGTCCCAGCGGAACACCTGCATGTTGGCGCAGTAGTCACAGATCAAGTACAGCGGCACAGGGTGGTTGACGCCCGATCCGCATGCTCATGACCTATGAGACGTTCCGTTTGATTCCGCATTTCATCCATATGCCCGGAAGGAAGTTAGGAGGGCCGGTGTTAGTTGGGTTCGCTCGTCTGTCGGCGCTCGGCGGTATCACGACAGGTTTATACGCTCCCTTTCCACAATACAGACAACTTTGTGGAAGTCGAAGATCCAATGCTCGACCACCCGCCTCGAATCGATCAATCATCTTCTTCACCTCTGAGGCTAGTTCACCTGCCGTTTGTAGCCGATCGCTCGGCTCGTACCGGACGGTTCTTGAAACTATTTCGTCAGCAAAAGCTCCGGCATGTGCCAGCCGGGGGTTGACCATATCCGCCGCCCTATCGTTGCCGATCTGGCACAGCACGTGATAACGCTTGCGATCTTCGGACCCGTAGTCTTGTTCTTCCCGGTCGTATACCCTGCGTGTCAGAAGCCAGTACAGAAGCTTGCCAAGTGAGTAAATGTCCGCCGAAGGCGAAGGGCTTTCAAGATGTCCGTTACGCAACTCCGGCGCACCGAACCAGCGGGCCGTCGCGACTTCGAGAGTTTCCGTCAGCGAGTCTGCGTCAATGCGGAAGCAAAGTCCTAGATCTCCTACAACCGCACGGTCGCCGTCCAAAAAGATGTTGGCGGGTTTTAAATCCCTGTGGATCACGCCTTTGCTATGAATGTGCGCAACACCATCGCAAATAGTAGCGAAGAGGCGAAACAAAGTCCCAGGGGAACTGGTATCGAGCTTACGCTTTTCCAGCGATCCGTTCGAATAGTAGGGCATCACGAAATATGGATACCCGCTATTGATCGTCCGACCGGAATCGACGACACAAACGACGTTGGGATGGTCGAACGACTTGGATATGTGGATCTCCTCTTCGATCCGCTTCCACCTTGGCGAATCCGGCGTCAGGTTTGCGCCATTCAGTACTTTGGCGACATGCCTCTGCCCGCCAGGATTTTCAAGGTCTTCTACGTGGAAGACTGTCGCTTGTCCTCCTCGTCCTTCAGGTTCTTTCGAAGTATGTTTCCAGCGCGAACCAAAGTCAGGCATACAATTGATGTTGAATTGACCACAGTTTAGCTTGAAGGTTCCTTCGAACTTAGGATTCGCAGGGGTGTAGTGGCGGAACAGGGTGGCTCGCAGGCGCAGTCTCGATCCCACATTCCGCGATCTGCTCCACGCTGGCCCGCCCGATATTCCGCAATATCGGTAGCGCCGGGTCTTGGGCAACGACCCGGCAAGCGAGGCAGACGCGATGCCGCAATTGCGTCCTATAATTATTGGGCCAGTGTCCGAGGTGATCAGTGCCTTGGAAGACGAGTGATCTGCTCCAATTACGCGAGGATTTCGTAAGGCGTGCAGCGTGTGGGGACGACTCCGTTTCCGCTCTCTGTAGGTCCTTTGGGATTTCACGGAAAACTGGTTATAAATGGCTCTCCCGATACCGCAAGGCCAACGGCAGATGCGATGCCTTGAAGGACGATAGCCGCGGGCCACATCATATCCCCATTCGGGTCAGCCCGGAAACGGTAGAGCGCATCCTGAGCCTGCGCTCAGAATACGAGTGCGGGGCCCAAAAGCTATCCGTTGAACTAAGAGAGGAAGGAATCAGCGTCGGGCACACCACCGTACACAGAGTTCTGAAGGAGAATGGACGAGTCGCCACTCGAGCTCGCGCTGGAGGCACCTGGATTAAGCAGGTTCTGGTCGCAGACGACCCGCTACAAAAAATCACGACCGATCTTCCGGGTTTGACCACGCCGGTCGATTTCGCGGAATACATACGGGGCGGCAGCCTGCGCGAGAGAAAAAAGGCACTAGCCATCGTCGCGAGACTCAAAGGGATACCGCAGCACTTAGTGGCCGAGTGCCTGAGCCTAACCCCCAAGACTGTTGCTCGATACGCCAGCGCCTTCGCCGCTGACGGTTTGGCTGGAGTGTTCCCGGCGAGGAAAAGCAGAGTCAATGACGAAGATCATCGAGACACGGTGTTGGCTCTGCTCCACACCCCGCCGTCGGTTTACGGAATAAACCGCACGACCTGGAGAATGAAGGACCTACACCAAGTCCTTTCTGAGAAAGGACATCCCATATCCGAGGCTCGAATCCGCCGGATTCTAAAAGCGGGAGGATTTCGGTGGCGAAGAGCGAGGATTGTACTAACAAGCACCGACCCCGAATACCAATCCAAGCTGGAAGCAATTAAGGGCATACTGTCAAGACTAAAGCCCGATGAGGCGTTCTTTTCCATTGATGAATATGGCCCATTTGCCGTCAAAAAGAAGGGTGGAACGAAACGCGTCGGCCCGGGGGAGGAATACATTGTTCCGCAGCGTCAGAAATCGAAAGGGTGGATGATCGTGACCGCCGCGTTGGAACTTTCACGGAATCAAGTGACCCATTTCTACTCCCTTCACAAAGACACGGAAGAGATGATTAAGATGGCCGACATCCTCCGCAGCCAGTACCGCGATTGCAGCTGCATTTATCTCTCATGGGATGCAGCTTCGTGGCACATGTCCAAGAAACTCGTCACACATCTGCAGAGGGTTAATGAAGAAGCCGCGATAGATGGATTTCCTGTGGTGAAGACGGCCCCACTTCCTGCATGTGCCCAATTCCTTAACGTGATCGAGTCAGTATTCAGTGGAATGGCCAGGGCGGTGATCCACAACAGCGATTACGTATCCCTCGAAGCAGCGAAAGAGGCCATTGATCGGTACTTCTGTGAAAGGAACGCCTATTTCGCTGCGAACTTAAGGCGTGCAGGGTGCAAGATCTGGGGAGCAGAGCGCGTGCCCAGCCAGTTCAGAGAGGGTCAGAACTGCAAAGATCCCGCATATTGCTAACCCAAAGTCGCGGAAGCCCGCACGGTTTGCACGCACTCCTGGCAAACGCTGGGCTCTAACGCGGTCATGGCTTGTCCTGCGAGCCCTTTTGGGCAACGCCTCAACGTTGGGCGCTCGTGCCGCCCAAAAACATCGAGCCGCTAAAATGTTCTTAAGCCGTCTAGCCCGGCCAGGCGACAAGCCGGATTCCCTGTCCGGTTGGCGGCAATCTCCCTTAAGGGAATCGCAGAGGGAGCGATTCAAATGGGCCGTCCGGCTCGACACGAAATCGAGAAATTCGCCAACGATGCGTTTGCAGTGGCTCGTGATCGCATCTTAAAGGAACACGCGGCGAAAAAGAGACAAGTGCTAGCTCAGGTTCGGATGACGCGCAATCGGGGAGGCCACCTGCCTGCCTTGATAGGGTCGGGTGCGGAGTGCGTTCGGGAGTTGATCCTAGCGCTGGCGGATGCATACGTCGAGGCGTTTACGCTCCACCGAACGCCTTCAGATATGCGGGCTGAGACGACGCTCAAAACCGAGGCTCAGCGAATCGCCGCAGGCACCATTTCCACCATTCGCGGAGAGTTGCGGTTGCGCTCTGTCAGGTTGCGGATTGCGGAGGAAGGCCGCGGGATACCGTGGCATCTCCAGATTGAAACGGCTATGAATACGGCTCTGAAAGAAGGTGTGCTGAGGCTCAAGCAGCAACGCATCAACTTTAGGGACTCAGGACGCGCGCTACAGCGGGCGGACCACACTGCAATCGACTCGGGTCGGATTGACACGCAAGGTCCGGCGAGGGATCCCCACAGTGCGTCGCCGCCCGACGCTGCGCCGCAGTTTGCTGTAATCCGGCCATGGTCTGGTTCAGGCGATCAACCACCAACGCCCCAGTTCCCACGGTTGGAAACACTGGATGGCTTTGTTGTGCGTTGGATGTATCACCCGGCCAAACCTGCCGTAATGGTTTTCAGCGCCAAACAGATCGCCGAGCTCGGCCCAGAGTGGTCGGATCAATACGTCCACCAGGATTATCCGAGAGTTAAGTATCACTGGAATAGGCCGTCAATTACCGTAAACAACGCCGAGGACGAAAAGTCGAGGGGGAGCGGCTGGGCCAACACGCCAGCGGCTTTCGAACCGTACAAGGGCGCGAGGCTGGGCCGGACAGATGAGCACGATCCGTGCAAGTGGCTCGATCAGTGGTCCGTACCCGGTTTGTCATCCGACCACCGGACGAAGATCAAGGCGCAACTGCTGCGGGCAGACGCGATATTCGAGAGATCGCCAGAGCCCGACTCTGGCTTGGTTGCTGCCATGCGGCAGGCATTCAATGGAATTGCGCAGGTGTTGTTTGATTCGGAAACTCTAACTGAAGATCTCCTCAGGACGGACATTCCATTGCTGGTATGGGACTCCGCAATCGCTGCCGAATGGTACCGACCCGCTTCAGAGTCACCCCGTGACATCTTTCCCGAGCAACTCGGGCACTACTGGGTCTGGCGGGATGAAGGTAAAGACTGGAATGGATTGTTCAGGGCCGAAACTGCAGAATGGCAAGCCCGGCTGCTGGAAGCTCCGCGCTCGTCGCAAGCAGTCTCCGACCCAACGTCGCCGGCCGCACCCGAGCAACCGCTCAGAGCAGTTAAGAAGCGTGGCCGGCCTACTAGATTCACAGAAGATCAACTGAGCAGAGCCCATGCGATGAAGCAGGGAGGGCAGAACAATAACGCCATTGCCAAGCTCCTCTACGCGACGTTAACGCCGACCGAGGCGCAACGGCGAAGTGTTCCTACGATTCTCAACCACCACTTCGGACCAAAGAAATAGTCTTCGAGGGGTCGAATAAGTCACCATTTCTTCGACACGAAGCGAGAATATTTCGACCTAGCTTCTTGTCGGTCGCCGGGCAACAATTGCAGTAGTTATGTTGAGCTTGCGGGCGCATCGAAACTTAGTTCGGATTTCACAGAGCAACCTGGCGCGGCTATCTGGCGTCAGCCGGTTCAAAATCTGCCTGTACGAACTCGGCGACGGTCATCTGACTTTAGACGAGCAGGACCGGATACAGGAAGCTCTCACGACGGAAGCTGCCCGTCTTCGCAGTATTCCAGATCAGATCGATTTCGATCAGGTTCGAGTCACAGAATCGCTAGGTGGGGTCCGATGACCGGACCTCTGGCGTTGAGGTCACTTCCCCAAACGGTCTCCCGCGGTTCCCGCCAACAGCAACCACGAGCGTTCGAAGAAGGTAGACGTGTGCGTGTGATCGGCGAGGACGACGAGTTGCTTGAGGTGTGTACGCCTGATCGCATGGGTCGCTATTTGAACGCACCGAACGCAGAAGTGAAGAGAAGAGCCGATGGCTCGATTCGGCTCATTCGCTTACATGCAATGGGTGATGACCGCGGCCGGCAAGGAGAGTGTCACGGGCGGGCTACTGTGACAACGGAGCGAGTTCGCAACGACTGGGGCGTCCTAGTGGGCGGCGATTTTAACCTGCAACACAAAAAGTCAACAGCCGCATGGCGAAACCGAGCGGTCGAGGGTCCCGCGAAAGAGCACTAGACCCGGAGCAGGGGCTAGTAAACCTGGATTGAACCAGTAATCGAGTGGCAGGAAGAGGATGTCTCGACAGAAGGACATTCCCGACATGCGATTCATCAACCGGCAAGTGTCCATCGTTGAAGTGGCCCGCGCCCTGGAACTACGGCTCGACGGCCTGAGCAAGATCCACTGCTGGCATCCAGAGCGGCACCACAACGGTGATCGCACAGCGTCGGTGGGGATTCGCGCTAGCAACAACACCGTGAAGTGCTTTGGCTGCGATTCAAAGCCCATGGGCCCGATTGACCTGGTGATGGATGTCCATGGCACGGCAGGTCCCGCAGACGCCGCCCTGTGGATTGCTGAGCGTTTCGCGGTGCCGACGATACCCATCCGAAAGCGGCTCACTGATGCCCTTGATAGGAGATATCGGGTTGGGTACGACCGCGGCTTGGGCTTGCTGATCCGCTCCGGACTGTGGGCCAGGCTCTCGGCCCCCGCGCAGACAATTGCGGCGGTGTTGCTCGAATACGGTGAGAAGGAGCATGCGCTTAACGAGACACTGAGGGTCCGGATGGCCTATCGCTCGCTGGCACGCTATAGCGGCGTAAGATCGCACAACGCCATCAGGAAAGCACTTCTTGAACTGAATGAAGTCGGTTTTCTGCGCTTACAGTCCACGGCGCCAGCGCTCTCGCTCAACCGCCAGTCGGCGACCTATATCGTGACGCCGAATTCGGATTGTCTTTGGGAACTCGCGCAGACGGCTGCGGAGCAAACAAAGCAGGAAATCGCTGCCGAGGTCGAATTAAGAAAACGGCAACGGAACGAGAGATTACGTTCAAAAAGAGCTGGCTCCGAGCACCCGGTTCCGGCGCGTTAGTACTAAGTATAAGATCTGTATTCCCCGAATACCGTGAAACGAAATGACGCTATTCCAGCGATAGCGTGATCTTGTATCAGCAGCGATTTTGAGGCTTTTGGCGGCGACTTTTCAGCGGACAAATTCTCAATGGATCAATTGCGCTTCTCCGATTTGTCCGCGCGGCGCCAGATTTTGGTTCGGCGGTGCCAGCAGTTGGGTTTCGGAACCATTCGGAACCTGGAAGTCCGAGATCGCGAACCTGTCTTTGGCCCGGAGACGGAAGTGATTTTCGACGTGAAGCTCGACAGCGATGAAACGCCGCGGCCGGAGCAGAGCTTTAACGATTTCGTCGTTTGCGGCGAGATCCGGCGGCTGTGCGCGATGCTGGACACCCTGGGTGACGGCGCCATCGAGCACGTCGAAGTCAGGGCGGGAATTCCGCGCCGTGTGCATTTCAACCGCCGAACCGATTCATGATTAGTTCGCTCCAGCGAACACAACCAGCATCCGCAGAGCAAGACGATGAGCATCGAGCGACGCTTCGAGCCCGATCCGGAGGCTTTGGAGCGCGTGGTGGAGGTTCTGTATCGCCTGCTGGTGGAACCGTTCGAGGTCCGCGCGGGGACCGCCGAATCCCCTATTGCCGAGGCGGAAACATCGACTTGCGTTCCGGAGGAATCCGAGTGAGGAATGGTGCTGCTATGCCAGTCGGTATTTACTTGCGCGTCTCCACTGAAGACCAGCGGGAACGGCAGTCCATCGAAACTCAACGCGACCTGACTCAAACGTACTGCCACAGCAGAGGCATGGCCGTTCACGCGGTCTACGCCGACGATGGCGTGTCAGGCACGATACCCCTCGGCCAGCGGCCGGAAGGCGGCCGTCTGCTGCATGACGCCAAGCTCAGGAAGTTTAGCCATCTCGTCGTTTACAAGCTCGACCGCCTCGGCCGAGACCCACGCTTCACCCTGGACGCGTTGGCGCAGTTCGAAGCGTGCGGCGTCGGCATCTTAAGTGTTACCGAGTCGCTGGATGGCACGACGAGTTCAGGAAAGATGATGACCGGCTTGCTTTCCGTCCTCGCCGGATTCGAGCGGGATCAAATCCGCGAGCGCTCCATGGCCGGCACCTACCGCGTGGCGCAGGCCGGCGCGTGGCTGGGCGGAATCGTACCGTTCGGTTATCGAAAAGAAGGCGAGAAGAGCCAGGCGCGGCTGGTCCTCTCGGAAGACATTATTCCCGGCCAGGACCGGTCCGAAGCAGAGTTTATCCGGACTATCTTCCATATGGCCGCGATCGAGCGGAAGTCCTGCTTCGTTATCGCCGACTATCTGAACCGCATCGGCGTGCCTTGTTCCTATGTGCGCGATACCAGGCTTCTTTCTCGTGGGAAACGTAGGGGCACGACAGCCGGCTTGTGGCGCCCCTCACGGGTTCGGAACCTGCTGGTCAGCACGACGTACATGGGCCGGCACGAATATGGCAAGCGCAGTAAGAACCGGGATCGACAGGTGATCCCGCGAACGGTACCAGCAATCGTTTCCGAGGAGATCTGGCAAAAAGCTCAGCAAACGCTGGCGGCCAACATGCTGTTCGGGAAGCGCAACTCCCACCGGCAATACCTCCTGCGCGGCCTGAGCAAATGCGGATTGTGCAATTTGACATACGTAGGCATTGCCAGCCGGCGCCCCAGCGGCAAGCAGGAGTTTTATTACCGCTGCAATGGCAAACAGGGCACACGTGGCATCTATGGCGCAAATGGGCAGCGTTGTCCTTCCAAGGATGTAAATGGTGACTTCCTGGAGCGGTCGGTGTGGAACGACGTGGAGAGCTTCCTCCGCAATCCCGGGGTAGTCATCGAGCAACTTCAGCAGCGGCTGGCGGCCGAACGGGGCAACAGCAAACGTAACCAGGACCACCTTGAGCGACTGAAAGGTACTTTGGCAACGATGGAGGCGGAGCGTGACAAGATCCTCGGGCTTTTCCGGAAAGGCCTGATCACCGAGAAGGACCTAGAACGGCAGCTGGCTCAGATCGGCCTGGAAGAAGCTGGGCTGCGCGCGAACGTCGAGGACGTATCTACCAAGCTGCAAGGCTTGACGGAAGGCAGCGCGCAGCTGCAATCGGCGGAGGCGCTTTTGACGAAGCTCCGGGGACGTCTAGACGCAGGGCTTTCCTGGGAAGTGAAACGCCAGTTGATTGAGGCCCTGGTCGGCGGCATCCGGATCGATACTTGCGAAGAGGGCGGGAAACGATGCGCCTCGATCGTCGTGACCTACCGGTTCGTCAGTTCAATTGATAACTGCACGGACAGGGATTCATCGCAGCAACCATGAGAATGCGCGCAGGAAAAACGAGTGTGCCATTACTGCGCCCGATGACCACCGTGCCATCCTCTAATGGCTGCCGGAGTTGCTCGAGCACGCTGCGGGGAAACTCGGGCAGTTCGTCCAGGAACAGGACACCCTGGTGAGCAAGGCTCACCTCGCCAGGACGCGGCGTGCCCATACCGCCTCCGATCAAGCCGGCGTCGGAGATGCTGTGATGCGGCGAACGGAACGGGCGGCGGCGCAGAATGCCGACGCCTGGCGCCAGCACACCGGCGACACTATGCACCTGGGTTGCTTCCAGGGCCTCTTCGAAAGTGAGGCGGGGCAAGATGCCGGCAAAGCGCTTGGCGAGCATCGTTTTGCCTGAGCCCGGCGGCCCGACCATCAGCACGTTGTGATTGCCGGCGGCGGCGACCTCGAGTGCGCGTTTCGCAGTCGTTTGGCCGCGCACATCGCTGAAGTCAGGTCCGCCGGCGACATTGTCTTGAAAGGTGTCGAGGGATGGCTCGGTGGGTGTGAAGCCAAGCGGTTGGTTCAGGAACTGCACGACTTCGGCCAGATGGCGCAAGCCGAATACCTGAATATCCTTGACCACGGCAGCCTCGGCCGCGTTCTCCGATGGAACGAGCAGATTCTTGATGCCGTTCTGTTGCGCGCATACAGCGATGGAGAGAACGCCACGAATGGGCCGCAAGCTGCCGTCGAGCGACAGTTCGCCGACCATGAGATTGGCTTCGGTATCGCGAACGGTACCCATGGCGCCCAGGATGGCGGTGGCCATCGGCAGATCGAAGCCCGCACCTTCTTTGCGAACGTTCGCCGGGGCCAGGTTGATGGTAACGGAACTGGCGGGATAGCGAAAGCCGGAATTGACGAGAGCGGACTTGATGCGTTCGCGGCTTTCCTTGACGGCCGTGTCGGGCATGCCAACCGTGATGAAATCACGTTGGGTGCCGCTGCCCCACATATCCACTTCCACGTCAATGAGATGAGCCTCAATGCCATAGACAGCGGCACTGCGGGTGCGGAACAAGGCCACGTGAGTTAGTTCGGAGCCGGAGGAGAGAATCTCAGAGGAAGTTGGGGAAACGGGCGGGCTCTCGAAGTGTCGATGATCTGAGCGCCAGCCCGCCGTGCGCCGTGCAGGCGACATCTCCGTGCGATACGCCCCCTGTTCATACCCCTCTAGTGCAGGCGCCCTGAGTCGTTCACGTGCGGCCAACAGAAATTTTCTGAACGGAATCAAGCAGTTCAGGACGATCTTCCTGGCCGCACGCTCAACCGGCGCGCAAACTAGTAGCGGAGTCGTTTGGCAAATCATGCTGCAAGATGTCTGAAATTTCGTTGAAAGGAGTTTTGAATCGAGCCCTGTACGGCCGAATCGTCCGGCCGAAGGAGGGCCCGACCCGCACCTTCTCCAGGGACGGACCTGTCTTCGGGACGGACCTGTCTTAGGGACGGACCTATTTCCAGGGACGGACCTACCTTTCGCGATCGGCTCGCTGACCGTTTGTGGACCAGAAGTTGCCTTAAGGTACTCGATAATCAGCGAGATGAGTTCGAATGCTTAGCTCGCCTCGTCCGCGCCAGGCGCACGCGCGTGGCTCTCGGCGGCGACGGAAGCTCACGGCGCTTGACATCGACTGGAGCGAGCGGAATCCGCTCACGCTCACGATCGATCCGTTTTTGTAATTCGCTGCGATGCTGCAGGTTGGCTTCGTTTTTTCCGGTGGTCCGGTTGTTGTTCGTATAGGTGACCCAAGAGCCCGAAACAAGGGGGGTATTCATTTTCATCGAAGGCGGTGATCGGCGCGTCCGAAATTCGACTCAGGTGGTGGGGCGGGTCCCCAGACCCGCGCCGGACGCCCACGTCCGGCCTCAGTAATGACTGGGAGAGGCGGTGGACCATTTTCATCGGCTGTGGCGAACGGCTTCCTGTCATCCCGGTTTCGTAAGCAGCTCGCCCGGTTCGGCGGCATTCTGGGTTGCGAGCACAAGTTGGGCTAAATACAGGAGGATCAATGCGATGAGTTCGAATGCACAGCGATTCTGGCCGGCCTCGACCTCGCCAGGTTCTTCCGAGAATTAACTTTCGATCACGTGTTTTCAATGGATTGAGAATCTTCCGATGGAGCGACCGTAAGGGGAGTGGTGGCAGGAGCGCAGCGAACGGAGAGGCCGAGCTTGCCCAGTCGGCGAATGTGATGGCGGATCATACGCTGCCTCTGCGGTTCTCCGAGCGGTGGCGCCTGCCGACTCTCGAACGGCTTTTGTTTTTCGAGCACTTGATAGATCAGGATCAACATGACATGGGAAACAGCAACCAGGGCGGGAGCCTTGTGACCACCCGACCGGCTGGTCAGGCTCCAGAACTTGTCTTTGAGAAAACAGTTCTTGGTGGCCGCCGCGGCCCACGCGCATTCGGTGAGGGCGCTAGGCAGCCACGGGTTCCCGCCCGTGGTCCGACTGCTCTTGTTTCTGCCGGCGCTGCGGTTGTTGCCGGGGCAGAGGCCGGCCCACGAACTCAAGTGCTTGGCCGAAGGGAACTGCTCCATGTCCGCGCCCGTCTCGGCCAAAATGCTGGCCGCGCTGCGCTCCTGGATCCCAGGCACCGTCTGCATCAATTGCCAAGCCTGTTCCAGGCCCGCCTCCCGGATCTGCGCCACCATGTCGGCATCCAGCTCCGTAATCTGTTCTTCGAGGAACTTCATGTGCTCCAGGCCGTAGCGAATCATTCGCCGGTGATGATCGCTCATCCGATGCCCTTCCAGCGTCTGAATAATCTCGGGAATCTTCTTCCGAGCGCCGCGCTGGGCGAGCTGCGCCATCTCGGCGGGCGGTGCTTTCCCCTCCAGCAACGCATCCAGCATCAGTTGCCCGGACACACCGAACACATCCGACAGCACGTTGCTCAGTTTCACGTTGGCGTCTTCCAGCACCTTCTGGACACGGTTCTTCTCGGCCGTGGCGGCGCTCAGCAACTTCTTGCGCCGACGCGTCAGATCGCGCAACTCACGGATCGACCGCGGCGGAATGAAGCTGGGGTGAATCATGGCGTGCCGCAGCAAATGCGCCCACCACCACCCATCCTTGTCGTCGGTCTTGTGCCCTTTGCGGTTCTTCACTTCCGGCGGGTTGGCCAGATAGACCTTTACGCTCTCTTCCAACACGTTGTAGACCGGCTTCCAATACGAACCGGTCGATTCCATCACCACCTGCGTAATGGCCTCCGCCTTCAGCCAGTCACGCAACGCTTCCAACTCCGCTATCGTCGTTCCGAAACGCCGCCGCTCCGCGCGCGCTTCTCCGCTCCGAGGTCCCGTCATGATGCACACCGCCAGAAACTTCTTCCCCACATCGATTCCGGCGCATCGCTCAATCGCCGCACAAATCATCGTTGGTTCTCCCTTCGGCGGAAGAACAGCCCACATCTTCAGCAATACCTTCTTCCTCGGCTCGACGGCTCCATTCGGGGATTCAATATGTCGGCCTGGCCAGTTTCGTCTGCGGTTTTACTGCCTCCAGTACTCGTCCCGGCCACCCTCTTCCGCCTAGGCTCAAAATCGCACACATTTTCATCCTCGGGGGTGAACGGGTCCCGCTCATGCTCGTTTCGTTTCGTAATTCCGGCCGGCCGCCTCGTGGCTTCGTTTTTTCCGCCGCCGGAAGCCCAGCCGGAAGCCGGAGTTCGTTTCGCTTTCCTGGATCGCGGCCATGCTTCGTGACCGAATACAAGTCATCGCGTCTGTGATGGAATACTTAAACCCATATGTGGACTGACCTTCGCTTTACCATCCGCTCTCTTCGTAAGGCACCCGTCTTTGTCGCGGTGGCTGTCCTGTCGCTAGCGTTGGGTATCGGAGCCACCACCTCTATCTTTTCCCTGCTCTACCAGGTCCTGCTGCGCTCGCTGCCCGTTCAGGATCCCGAAACACTCGTCATCTTCCACTCCGATGGCCCTCACCCCGGACGCGCTCGCAGCGACAACAACGAAACAGTCTTCTCCTATCCAATGTTTGCCGACCTCCGGACTCGGGCAGCCTCGTTCAGCGGCGTCATCGCGCGCACCAGCATGTCCGCAGGGTTTTCCACCGGCCAGCAAACGGAGCGCATCTCGGCCGAACTCGTCAGCGGCAACTTCTTTGACACCCTCGGCCTCCAGCCCGCCACAGGTCGGCTGCTGCACGCTTCCGACGAGGGCGAACCGGGTGAGAGCCCGGTGGTCGTCTTGGGCTACGCCTTCTGGCAGAACCACTTCGGCGGCCATGATGTGGCCAGCCAAAAAATCTTGATCAACAGCCATCCCATGGTGATCGCAGGTGTGGCTCCAGCAGACTTCCGCGGCATGATGTCCGGCCAGAGCCCGGATCTCTATTTGCCCCTCAATATGCTTCCAACACTCGACGTTGAGTCCGGCGAAGGGTTCAAGACGCCGGATTGCTACTGGCTGACCATCTTCGGTCGCCTCAAGCCCGGTCTCTCGGCCCAGCAAGCTGCCGCGGTATCCCAGCCGGTCTTCCGGTCCATCCTCCATGAAGAAGAGCCGGCCATGAAAATGCACGGTAAGACCCGCGAACAGTTCCTTGCCAGGCAGTTGGAACTTCGCCCCGCTGCTCAGGGTCTCAACCAGCTCAGCGCGCAGTGGCAGAAACCACTCGTCGTACTTATGGCCATGGTCGGGCTGCTGCTCTTGATCGGCTGCGCCAACATCGCCAATCTGCTCATCGCGCGCGCTACTACCCGGCAGCGTGAGATCGCGATCCGGCTGGCGATCGGCGCCACTCGTGGATCGCTCGTCCGCCAGCTCCTCACCGAAAGCTTGATCGTGGCTCTCGCCGGCGGACTGCTCGGCTTGGCCCTCTCCACCATCCTCACCGAAGGACTTCTTCGTCTGCTGCCGCCTGACGAGACCGGTGGCTGGCTCAAGCCGAGTATCGATGTTCACGTGCTTTTGTTCAGCATCGCCATCTCAACCGTTACCGGTCTGCTGTGCGGCATCATCCCCGCGTGGCAGGCAACCCGGCCCGACTTGGCTCCGTCGTTGAAGGAGCAATCCACCTCATCCTCCGCCAGCCGGACGCACGCCGCCTTCCGCAAGTTTCTGGTCGTGGCGCAGATATCGCTGTCGCTGCTGTTATTGATCGGTGCCGGTCTTCTGGCGCGCAGTTTCGTGAATCTCGCCACGCACAATCCGGGCTTTCGTTCCGAAAACCTACTGACGTTCTCTCTCGATCCCGTCCTCAGCGGATACACGCCGGAACGCGCCACTGGCTTCTACCGCCAGCTCACTGAGCGCATGCAATCCGCCCCCGGCATCCAGGCCGTAGCCTCAGCCATGTTCGCTCCCTTCGCAAACAACGATGCGCGAACCAACGTCTCGGTGGAGGGCCATCCTTATCGCGAAGATGAGGACACGGACTGCAACTTGGACGGTGTCAGCCCGGGCTACTTCCACACCCTCGGATTGCCGTTGGTAGCCGGCCGCGAGTTTACACCGGCCGACAATCACGATGCGCCGAAAGTCGTGGTGGTGAACGAGGCCTTTGCCAGGTATTTCTTTGGCAACGCCAGTCCGGTCGGACGGCGCATGGCCATGGGCGGCGGCAACGACATCAAGCTCAATATGGAGATCGTCGGCGTCGTGCACGACTCCCAGTGGTCGAACCTTCGCGACAAGCCGCAGCGCTTCTACTACGTCCCCTACGACCAAGTCCCGAGTTCTGGACGCATGACCTATTTCCTGCGAACCGCGCTGGCCCCCGAACAGATTGGCTCCGCCGCCCGGGCGCTGGTTCAGCAGTCGGACCCCGCCGTCGCGGTCTTCGACATGAAGACCATGCAAGTCCGCATTGAAAACACCATCTATACCGACCGTCTCATCGCGACCCTGGCCGGCGCCTTTGGCGTACTGGCAACCTTGCTCGCAGCCATCGGACTGTATGGTGTGATCGCCTTCATGGTGACGCGGCGCACCACTGAGATCGGCATCCGCATGGCGCTCGGCGCGGTCGAGGGAGATGTGCTCCGCATCGTCATGCGCGAAGTAGCGCTGCTGGTCGGCGCTGGTATCCTGATCGGCATTCCCGCGGCGTTCGCTTTGGGTTCGCTGGTCGAATCGCAACTTTTTGGACTCAAGGCGGCAGATCCCTGGGTCTTCATAGGCGGGGCATTGCTGCTCGCTCTGATTGCTCTCGCAGCGGGATGGATCCCGGCCCGGCGCGCTATGCGGATCAGCCCGATCCAGGCGTTGAAGTACGAGTAAGTGGTTCAGACCTCGTCGAAGGACTTGATTGTTTCGTGACTCGACGGCCGCTGTTCGGCGTTTCCTGGCCGTAGCGCCAACCGTGTGTTGAAGCCCGCCTGCCGTGCTGCATCCAACTCGGCGGTCACATCCGAGATGAAGAGCAGGTCACCGGGTCGCTCCTTGAGCTCGGCTGCGATGCGCGTATAGCTGTCGCTGTCTCGTTTGGCGCCCACGCGAGTATCGAACCAGTAGGAGATGAAGCCGGAAAGGTCGCCCGCTCCGGCCACGTGCTCGAACATCTGCTGCTGGGCGAGCACGCTCGCCGAGGAATAGATACCGATCTTGCGACCTTGCTTACGCCAATTGGCGAAGGCCGCAGGCACGTCGGGGAAGACTTGGGATTTGAGTTCGCCGGCCGCGAAACCGGCTTGCCAGATGCGCCCCTGGAGCGACTTCAGCGGCGTCGATTTGCGGTCGCGGTCGATCAGCCAGCCGAGGTACGCGACCGACTGTTCGAGGGCTGTACCGGCCGCAGCGTCATAGAGCGGCGCGTCGTGGGCAACGTCTCCGACGTTCTCCTCGCGCAGTTGTAGCAGTTCGGCCCGGGTCTCCTGGTCGTCCCAATGCGCTCTGAGGAACGGCTCCAGCCGCTCCCGCGCGTAAGGAAACAGCACCTCGTAGACAAAGCTGATTGGCATGACAGTGCCTTCGATGTCGAGCAGCGCGACTCGCGACAAGTCCATGCTTTGGACTATATCGCTGCGCTGGCTGCTCACGAAGGTTGGGATCTGTTGGAATGGTGAAGGAGGGATCATGGCTCGACCTTTGGCGGTAGTGACAGGCGCATCCAGCGGTATCGGTGCGGAGTTTGCAAAACAGTTGGCGGCGGGTGGTTACGACCTGCTGCTCGTGGCACGACGGCTCGACCGGCTCGAGCAGTTGGGGGCCAAGCTGTCCGAGCGATACGGCGTGAACAGTGAATCTCTGGTCGCCGACCTCGCCAAGGATGACGACGTGGCGCGCCTGGCGGATCGCCTGCGCCATGAGCCGAATCTCCGGTTCCTAGTAAACAACGCCGGATTTGGCAGCAAGGGCTACTTCTGGAACGCGACCTTGGAGAGCCAGGACCTCATGCACCGCGTGCACGTGATGGCGACCATGCGCCTCTCGCACGCCGCGCTCGCCAACATGGTGGCCCAGGGCGGTGGTGCCTTGGTGAACGTCTCGTCGGTGGCCAGTTTCTCGCTCGGAGCCGGTAGCGTCAGCTACTGCGCAACCAAAGCTTGGATGACCAACTTCACCGAAGGTCTGGCCGTGGACCTCCGCAGCGCCCGCTCTCCCGTTCGCGTGCAGGCCCTCTGCCCCGGCTTCACCCTCACCGAGTTTCACGACGTGATGGGCATGAACCGCGGGTTGGTTCCCGGGCCGTTGTGGATGCGCGCCGAAGACGTAGTGAGCGAATCAATGCGGGGCGTTGAGGAGGGCCGTGTCGTGGTCGTGCCCGGCTGGTCGTACAAGTTGATGCGTTTCCTGTTTTGGCTTATGCCGCCATCGGCGCGCCGCGCACTCGGCGCAAAGTCGGGACGCGCCATCGGCAGGGACATTCCCTCCCAAGCTACTGCACCCGAGATTAAGGAATAGGGCGCCATCGCTAACCATTGAGCGCTTAGTAGAATAAGGGTAAAAGCTATGGCTGAACATTCACACGACGAAGAACGGATCACTGCGGAATCCGGCGAGCCACCCGTTCCTCCGGCCGACTTCCTGTTTCTCGTTGAATCCATCCTCTTCCAGGCGCAGATGCAATTAGGGTTGCTGCACTTTAGCAAGGACGACGAACCTGCCGAGCCAAACCTCCCGCTGGCCCGCCATTCCATCGACCTGCTCGCCATGCTGCAGCAGAAGACACGCGGAAACCTCTCGCTCGAGGAACAACGGCTGCTTGAGAACGGTCTCACAGAACTGCGCTTTCGATTTGTTCAGGTGGGCGACGAGTTGAAGAGAAAGCGAGGCAGCCCAGTCGCGGAGCCTGTCAAGGACGACCGGCCACTGATCATCACCCCGGACGGCGGCAAGGGAACTAAGTCAACCTGAGATGCTCGAAAACTTCGAGCATGCGTCCATCCTGGTGCTGGGCTCAGGCACCAGTACGGGCATACCGACGATCGGTTGTAAGTGTAAGGTCTGCCGGTCGGAAGACCCGCGCGACAAACGGCTCCGGCCTTCGGTGCTGGTCCGGCTCGATTCACATCGCGTCCTGATCGACACGACCCCGGATTTCCGCTACCAGGCGCTTCGCTGCGGCATCGATCGATTGGACGCGATCCTATATACGCACTCCCACGCCGATCACATTCTTGGATTAGATGATGTTCGGCCTTTTAACTTCATGCAAAAAGGGGAGATTCCTATCTACGGTTCGCCTGAAGCATTGGCTGTTATCGAGCGCACCTTCTTGTACGTGTTTGACCGCTCGCCCAGCCAGTCGAGCCGTCCACGACTCAGCCCTCGGCCATTCCATGACGACCCCATTCCCATTTGCGGGCTCGACTTTCTGCCGATCAAGCTCGCCCACGGAAACGGCACCGTTTACGGTTTCCGGTTTGGCGATTGCGCCTACCTCACTGACCACAGCGGCATTCCGGACGAGTCCTTGGAGAAGCTGAAGGACCTGGACGTGCTGTTCCTCGACGCCCTTCGCTACAATCCGCATCCCACCCATTCCACGGTGGATCAATCCCTGAAAACAGTGGATGCGCTGAAACCGCGACGGGCTTTTTTTACACATATTTCGCATGATCTTCTTCATGCAGTGGCTGAGTCGCGATTGCCCAAGAATGTGCGTATCGCCTACGACGGTCTCGAGATCCCGATTGGCAGGGCGGATCAGCCATGAGCACCGTGTTCCGCAGCCTGGAGGAAGCAACCGGGCGGTTCGGTCCCTGCGCGGTCACCATCGGCAACTTCGATGGAGTCCACATTGGGCACCAGCAATTGGTCCGGGAGACCCGCGAACAAGCAATGGCGCACGGCTGCCGCTCAGGCGTGCTCACGTTCCATCCGCATCCCCGAACGGTTGTCGCACGGGACCGTGCCACCAAACTGCTCGCGTCGATTGACGAGCGCCTGGCGTTGCTGGCGAAGACCGGAGTCGATCACATTCTAGTGCTCCCGTTCACGCCCGAATTGGCGAGCCTCAGCGCCGAGCTGTTTGTGCGGCAGATCCTGGTTCAGGCCCTGGAAACGAAGTTCGTGGTGGTGGGTGACAACTTCCGCTTCGGCCACAAACAAGGCGGAGATCCCGAGTTGTTGGCATCACTCGGCGGCAAACTCGGGTTCGGGACGCTGTTTGTGCCGCAGATTCGCTACCGCGGCGAGGCGGTTTCGAGCACGCTCATTCGCGAGCACCTCCAGCACGGCCACGTTGCGCGTGCGGGACGGTTACTGGGCCGCTGCTATAGCTTGAGCGGACCGGTCGTCAGCGGGCATGGCATCGGCTCCAAGCAGACCGTTCCCACGCTCAACCTGCAACCCTCCGACGACGTATTACCCGCTAACGGGGTTTACGTAACCGAAGTGCACGACCTAGATGAGAATCGCCGCTGGCCCTCGATCACGAACATAGGGACAAGACCGACCTTCAACGGTGACGAGCTCACCATCGAGTCCTACTTGCTCTCACCTTTGGCCGGCGGAGCGCCCAAGAAGATTCGCGTGGACTTCCGCCGCTGGGTTCGAGCAGAACAGAAGTTTCCCGATTCAACCGCACTGAAAGGTCAGATCTTACGCGATGTCGGGCGGGCCAATACATACTGGCGCAGGGCAACTCAATACCAGTTAAATAGGATGGTTTGAACGGCCTGCTTCGATATACTGAAGCTGATTATTTTAGCTTAGAAACCTTAGGAGAACGTATGTCCCTCTCAGCAGGAAAGATCAAGCATCTGAATGCTCTTTCCGACAAGAACGGCGTTATTGCCGCCGCCGCCATGGATCAACGAGGCAGTTTGAAGAAGTCGATTGCTTCCGGCAAGGGCGTCCCCGCCACTGAAGTAACGAACGAAATGATGGAGGAGTTTAAGGTCGCCGTCTCGCGGGTTCTGACTCCTCATGCCAGT
Organism: uncultured Acidobacteriaceae bacterium; assembly: GCA_963740005.1. GTDB lineage: Bacteria > Acidobacteriota > Terriglobia > Bryobacterales > Bryobacteraceae > CAJCIT01. Next base: position 111,587 of record CAVUCO010000057.1, read on the forward strand.
GCCATTCTGCTCGACCCTGAATACGGCCTGCCCGCCGCCAAGGCCCGCTCCAGCAACGCAGGTTTGTTGTTGGCTTACGAAGAAAGCGGCTACGACAACACGAAGCCCGGCCGGCTTCCGGACCTGCTGCCGCACGTGTCCGTAAAGCGCATCGTGGACATGGGCGCCGACGCGGTGAAGATTCTCATCTACTACTCACCCTTCGACACCAAGGATGTCAACGATATTAAGCACGCGTTCATCGAGCGCATTGGCGCCGAATGCCTTTTCTATGAGATTCCGTTCTTCCTGGAATTTGTCGGTTACGATCCCAAGGGCGGCGACGAGAAGGGTCTGGAGTTCGCCAAGATCAAGCCCGAAGTTGTCTTAAAGTCGATGGTGGAATTTTCGAAACCGCAGTACTACGTTGACATGCTGAAGGTGGAAGTTCCCACCAACGCCGAGTTCGTGGAAGGCAGCAGTGTGTTCAAGGGGCAGGCCGCCTACACCCGCGCCCAGGCGCTTGAATACTACCGCCGTGCAGCCGACGTGGCCACCAAGCCGTTCATCTATCTCAGCGCGGGCGTCAGCAACGCGCAGTTCGTGGAATCCCTGCACATGGCAGCGGAAGCGGGCACCGATTACTCCGGCGTGCTTTGCGGGCGCGCGACCTGGAAAGAAGGCATTCCGGTCTACGCCAAGCACGGCGTAAAGGCGCTCGAAGACTGGCTTTCCGACCAGGGCGTCAAGAATATCAACGCCGTGAACGCGGCCATTAAATCGGCGAAGTCCTGGAAGAAGAAGTCCGGGATTGCTGCTTAGCTAGACTCGTCTCCCCGGCGCGGATGGTCGCGGCCTGACTGACTGCGCCGAGGGAACCCTCTGCCTCCGAACATCGGCACTCAATACATATGCATGCAGCGGACAGCGTGGCAGATGAGGTATCTCTGAAGAGGCAGCGCCAAGTAACCATGCCATTTGCTACCATCCGGGACGCGATCGAGGATTTTCGCGAAGGCCGCATCGTCGTGATCGTCGATGACGAGAACCGCGAGAACGAAGGCGACCTCACCGTCGCCGCCGAGAAGGTCACTCCGGAAGTCATCAACTTCATGGCCAAGCATGGCCGTGGGCTCATCTGCCTGGCCTTGGCGCCGGAGATTTGTGAGCGCCTCGACCTGCAACCGATGTCACTCATCAATACGGCCCGATTCGGCACAGCCTTTTGCGAGGCGGTCGATGCGGCCGACAACGTGACCACTGGTATCTCGGCCTTCGACCGAGCCCACACCATCCGAGTCGCGATGAACCCGCAATCCAGGCCGAGCGACCTGGCGCGGCCGGGGCACGTATTTCCCCTGAAAGCCAAACCCGGAGGTGTGCTGGTTCGCGCCGGGCAAACGGAAGCCTCGGTGGACCTGGCACGGCTGGCCGGCCTTTCACCGGGCGGCGTGATCTGCGAAATCATGAACGACGACGGGACCATGGCCCATGTCCCCGAGCTCAAGGAATTCTGCGCTCACCACCATTTGAAAATGATCTCAGTCGCGGATCTTATTCGCTACCGCCTGCAGACCGAGCGCTTCATCGAGCGCGAGGCCGAAGGGCACGTGCGTACGTTCGCCGGGGAGTTCCGCACCATCCGCTACCAGAGCGGTGTGGATGGAGAACGACACTTGGCGCTGATCTACGGGGATGTTGCCAATCAACCCAACGTGTTGGTGCGGGTGCATTCGCATTGTGCCTATGGAGACGTCTTCGGTTCCCTCGATTGCGACTGCCAGAAGCTTATCCGGGCCGCGCTGAAGGCCATTGCTCACGAGGGCTCCGGCGTGCTCGTCTATTTGCACCAAACCGGGCCTGGCCTGCGCGTGGCCCTCCACGAGGGGAAACGAGAACTGGTGAATCACCTCCGCGGCCAAAGCACGTTTGTGCCATCCGATCACACCCATCCGCTGCAACATGAGAGCGGCTTGGGAGCGCAGATTCTATCGGATCTTGGCTTATCGACCATCCGGCTGCTGACGAATCATCCCCGTAGAGTTGTGGGACTCGAAGGCTTCGGTATTCAGATCGCCGGCCATGTCCCGCTGCCCATGGACGATTAGAATCTCAGCACCACTCGTCACCTGTGTACGTGAAAGCGATCCAGGTGCGGGTTGATCTCGCGTGCTTCGAGGAGAAAACGCTCGCCTTTTTCCACACGACCCGCGCTCAGGTATATGGTGGCCGCCGACTGAAACAGGCGCGCATCCACAACGCCGGAGGCAAGCGAACGATCCATAAACGCGGCAGCTTCTCTGAATTGATGGTCATGCCACAGGGCCCAGGCAAACGCTGCTTGTGTTGCGAAGTTGTCTCTGAGCGCAAGATCTTTGCGGGCCCACGCGACGGCCGAAGCTCCGTCCTCGCGCACATCGGCAAAGAAATCCACCAGGTGATGCCAGTAATGAACACCGCCTTCGTCTACGGAGCGAAGATAGGTTTCGAGCGCCTGAGCGTGCCACTGCTCGGCTTTATCGGGCTGTTCCATCAGTTGATAGAGTTCGCCCACCGCTTGTTGCAGCTCGGGCTTGGGGACGCGCGCCACTATTCGTTCATACAGTGCAGCCGCTTCTGCGTACTTGCCCTGGGCACCCAGCAGTTCAGCCATGTGCTCGTCGATAAGCCAATAGCCTGAATACCCCGCGTCCGCTCGCCGATAGTGCGCCAGAGCGTGCTCATATCGCCCACGGCTCAGATGGAGCAGACCTCGTTGCAACTCTACCCAGGCGTAAGATCGCATCTCTTTGGCCGTCAGTTCATCCTCGGCTTGGGCGTAGAGATCGTCGGCCGAAGCAAGCTCGCCCATCTTGAATCGGAAATGGGCCAGCCGGGCCAGGTTATCCCAGGTGCGATCCTCGTCAATCGCCCGTTCGTAGGCTGCTCTCGCTTCCTGGTATCGGCCTTCCTGGAAATCGACGTCCGCCTGTAGCACTTTGCCCTCGGGACGGCGGAGCAGCGCGGGAACCTGCTGCAGCGCGCGCTTCACATCCGGAAGCCGGTGAAACTTGAAATAGAGATTGGCTTTTAGCAGGCAAAGATCTTCCTGATGGCCAGCCCGCTTGGCCACGAGGTCGACCGCCGCTTCAGCTGCTCCAAAATCACCGAGGATGCCTGTCAGGCTGGCTCGATGATAGAGCCGGTACGCGAGCCGGGTGCCCTTCTCTACATCCTGAGGAATCGCTGCCAGACTGCTGCGAAGATCGGCGATGGCCTTTTCTGTCCGCTCCAGTTCGCGTTCGAAATCAGTTGCTACGGCGGTGAGCACGGGGTCTGTCACCACGCCTTCGCCAGGTACGGGAACTCCTTCGAAAACGGCGCGTCGTTCGCCAGCGGATTAGGCGGTGTCTTCGGCACGATGGGCGCGGCGTCCCACAAGGCCTGATCGTTCAGGAGGTCCACGTGGTACTTCTTGCCGTTGAACTCGGCCTCCATGTCCAGGAACAACGAAAGGAATCGGGTTGCGACCTGATCCTCGAGCCGGCGCCCGAAAGGCCAAGTTCCGGTGGTGTCCATATCGATGGAGCAGACGTTCGGAACAAACACCTCAAACGTCCGGCGAAGCGGGATATTCAGGCCCTTCGGATTCCAACTGTTGTCTGGCATGTTCAGGGTTTGGAATAGTGTTTTCTTCACGCGTGGGAACGCCGCCAAAACCGAGGAGTATGTCTTATGAACCGATACCGGCGAGTTGTCGTGATCGAACGAACATTTTAGGCCAAGCGCGGTGATAGATGGCCCAAAGCCCCAGCCCAGGTGGGCCAGCCGTTTTACGAAGTGAGGACCTAACCAAAAGTTGTTGGCGCCGAGCTGGCGGTTGTCCTCCCGCTCGCTGAGCGCGGCGTCGGCAAATGCCTGCCCATCTGTATCCACCAGTTTGTATTTCTTCAGCTCATCATCCAGCCGGATCGCGTCGATCAGTGCAAAAGGATGTTCCAGCCAGAACGGTTCGTCGGGGATGCTCTCCACCTTGTGGGCAGCCTTCAGTACCCAACTCTCACCCCAAGCGTTGACGATTCTGTTATCAGGCGGTGCTTCCGTGATAAAGGCCAGGGGAATCTCCAGGATGATCGCGTTCACATTCTTGCCGGCCTGTGCGTCCTTGCCGCTGTAGACAAACCGGTAATTCCCGTTCTCGTCCTTCTTGAACTTGTTTCCGTTCCATGTCCAGGGGCCCGGCGGCAGATCCAATTTGACACCGTTCCCATGATCCGGATTGGCTGGATTGTAGTTGAACAGGTCGTTGCCGTCGAGTTCAAGCAGCGTCTTTGGAATGGGCAGTTCGCGCGCTTCCGTCATCGTGTGCGGCACGTGATAGAACTGCGGCGCGTAGTTGATAGAGCGGAAGAAGCCCGGCAGATCATTGAAGAACGCGTCGTCGCGCCCTCCAATAAAAGCCTTGATCGAGTGGCCGCCGGGTGTCTCGATCTTCTGGACGCTGTTGGTGGCGATCTGGGTCGCAAAACTACCGCCAGGGAAATTGAAGAATCGCACGGTGGCGCGCTGGGTCTGATCCACTGCGACCCGGATCTCCGACGTTTTCAGCTCTCCGAGGTATTTGCTCTTGACGGCGTCCAGATACTTGAGGAGTGCCTCCAGGCTGTGGTCGTCGGTCGGCTTAACGGCTCTGGGATGCGCCGCTATCTGAATGCGATAGAGCATGTCGCTATCCAGCACACCGGCTTCCGGCACAGAGGCAAACGTTAATGCGATGACCACGGCTTCGCCATTGCTGTGATCGTCACTTGGGAATCCGAACAGGTCGTACAGATCGGCCGGACTGTGATCGATGTCGGAGAAAATCGAATTCACTGCATTTGGGTCATTGTGGTCTGCCATAAAATCCCTCTCGGTGGTTATTTGTGGCCAGGCGCTCAATGCTTTGAGCGAGTGAAAAAAGTATACTCCGGTTAGATTCAGGCGGCTTGGCGAGGCATCGCAGCCAGCCGATTGAGCCTCATTCTTCGGCCTTGGTACGCAGCGCCGCCATTCGGATATACAGCATGTAGAAAACGATCGCGAGATTCACCAACAGCAATCCGACGTGCAGAAAGCTGGTTCGTTCCATGACCTTGGTCAACTCCCACGGGAGATAGAGACAGCCAGACAGGAGGGCGAACCATTCTGCCCAAACCCGACAGTTCCAAAGTCCCCAAGCCTCGATGAAGCGCACGGCGGCATAGGCCGCAGCGGCGCCGGCAATTCCCCAGAGACCGGAGTCCGTCATGCGCGACGCCGCATTCAGGAAAGCATGCGACAAACGGCGATCGGGGTTGATATGCAGATGCTCCAGCAACTGCCACGCCGATAACTCAACATCTTTGTGCAGTAGCGAAAGCAGCCCAAGACCCAGCACCAGTACGAGCACGCCCTTAGTCGCTTCGAAAGTGGCCACCGTCCGTAGGCCCACCTTGCTGCTGCGTTCGTCCACCGCCTGGGGAATACGGCGGTGCCGCGGTCCGGTTGAATTGGCCATGCCCGAATATGATCTTACAGTGCGATCGGCAAATGCAACGGTCAGTGCCGATAGCGGACCCACCGGATGATCGACAGTGTACTTCCGACCAGACACAGCACAATGAACCCCGCCATGAACCAGCTGAATGCGGGCGAGTCGGCGATTCGGATGATCCGGCGTCCTAGCCAGATGGCGAGAAGGCCAACCAGCGAGAACCGGACAGCCCGGGCAACAAAAACAAGGCCAATCAGCCGTGGCCTCGGAAACTGGAAGGCACTCGCGGCACCGATTACCGCCGTAAACGGAAACGGCGGCGGCGACAGGCTGGCCGTCACGATGGCAATGCTCCCGTGCTCTTCCATTTTCTTTTTCAGGTAATTGAGACGCTTTGGCTTCATCATCTTCTTGAGCCCCTCTTCGCCGCCTTTCCGGCACACTACGTCGAGGAGCAGCACGCCAATCGCCGACCCTGTGGCTGCCGCCAGGACATAAAGCGGGAATTGCGAATGATGCCGGACAACGAGAACCACCAGCAGAATGTCGTTACCGACGGGGAGAAACAGGAAAGAGGAATCCAGAACTCCCAGAATGACCAGGCCCAGCGCGCCAAGGTGCAAAAGGTAAGCGAAGAGATGGCGCAGCAGTGCGTGCATGCTTCATTGTCCGGTACGACGTTTCACTCATACTGTCGCTGTAACATCAGAGGTTGATCAACACCGGCTCGCTTCTCGGCGTTTTCTTGGCGCTGTCGCTCGTCTCGTATCCACTGGGTGCAATCGACCGGGAACTGCCCCTCATGCCGCTGCCTGTGAAAACCACGTTGGGCGACAGCGTCTTCGTGTTCGATCGCACTTTCTCGGTTGCTATCAACCAGGCAGGAGGGACGGACCTCCACGCTGCGGGGACGGACCCTCGTGTCACGGCCGCCGCGTCGCGACTGCTGGAGCGCGTTGCACGTCAGACCGGCCTGCCGATTGCCTCACAAAAGGTCTTTCCGCCGGGGCCGGCCGCATTCCAAATCGTCATTGAGCACAAAGACCACAAGGCGCCTCAAAGGCTGGGTGACGATGAGAGCTATCGGCTCGATATCTCTTCGCAGCATATTCGCCTCTCGGCAGATTATCCACTGGGTGTCATCCGCGGCATGGAGACCTTCTTGCAACTGATTGCCCCGCGCCCGGCCGGCTCCGGCGTCGCCCCTGCTTTCGCCGCGCCAGCCGTTGTGATCGTCGACTATCCCCGCTTTGGCTGGCGAGGCCTCTCTTTTGATGTCTCGCGTCACTTCATTCCCGTCGATGGCGTGAAGCGTACCATCGACGGCATGGCCGCAGTGAAACTGAACGTGCTGCACTGGCATCTTTCCGATGACCAGGCCATTCGCGTCGAGAGTAGACGCTATCCCAAACTGCAGGAATTGGGTTCAGAAGGGCGCTACTATTCCCAAGCTGAGATTCGCGAAATCGTCGCCTATGCCTACGCCCGAGGCATTCGTATTGTGCCCGAGTTCGACGTGCCCGGACATGCCACCGCCATCCTGGCGGCTTACCCAAAACTGGCCAGCCGGCCCGGTCCCTTTGAAGTGGTATCACGGCAAGACGTCCGCCCCGCTACGATGGACCCCACCAACGAAGCGACTTACCAGTTTCTCGACCGGTTCATTGGCGAAATGTCGAGCTTGTTTCCCGACGATTACTTCCACATTGGCGGCGATGAAGTGGATCCAAAAGATTGGAACGCAAACCAGGCCATCCGAGCCTTCATGAAGAAACACAAGATCGCCACCACTCGGGCCCTTCAGGCGTATTTCAATCAACGTCTGCAGAAGATCGTCGCAAAGCATGGCAAACATATGGTCGGCTGGGATGAGATCCTGGACGAACAACTGCCGAAGAACATCGTCATCCAGTCCTGGCGCGGCCAGAAATGGCTAGCCCAGGCAGCGCAGGCGAACTTTCAGGGACTTCTTTCAGCCGGCTACTACCTCGACCTGATGCTGCCTGCGTCGGCCCACTATGCGGTGGACCCGCTGAAGGGCGACATGGCCAACCTCAACTCCGAGCAGAAGAAGAGAGTTCTCGGCGGTGAAGCGGCTATGTGGGACGAAATCGCGACGGCCGAAAACATCGACGCCAAGCTGTGGCCTCGCCTGGCTGCCATCGCCGAGCGCCTCTGGTCTCCCGAGGAAACCACCGACGTCGCTTCTATGTATCGGCGTCTCGAAGCAACCGATCGCTGGCTCGAAACCGCCGGCTTGCAGCAGCGAATCGAACTGGCGCAGATGCGCATACGTCTTGCCGGGCCACCGGTCGACCCGCCCAACGATTCGCCAATCCAGGCCATCGATGCGCTCGCCTCCATCTGCGAGCCCGTGAAACGCTACCGGCGCCACGGCACGCACAAGTACTCTTCGGAAGCGTCGTTCAACCGCCTCGTGGATGCCATACCTCCCGAGAGCGACACCGCCCGCCACTTCTCTGAGTCGGTCGACAACTATCTTGCAATGCCCGATAAAGGCCGCGCCGACGCCATCGAAACCCGCAAATACCTCGCGGCCCAACTTGCCGCTTGGAATGAGAGCATGGTCCGCGGCTTGCCTATCTTCGCCGCCAATTCAATGCTCGTAGAGCTTGTCCCGCTCGCGAAGAATCTCCAGATCCTATGCGACGCGGGCAGTAAGGGGCTTGATCAGTTCAGCACCAAAACGCCCTGGAGTGCCGAGGAAGCCAAGCAACAACTCACAGCCATTGAGGAAGCCTCCAAGTCGGAGGCCGAGATGCTCATCCAGATCGCACCCGCCATCCGAAGGCTGGTGGAAGCAGCCGCGCCTCTGGGGACGGACCCAATTCTCCGAATTCCGCCAAACCGGCCACGGAGCTCCCAAAAGATGATGAGCGCGCCCGCTAACGAGGGCCAATTCTGGCGATTCTTATCCCTGATGGGCGCTAGAACGACTTTTCGCGACTGAGAAGGTGATTGAGCGCGCCGGGGCTTCAGACTTCGCACTTCAAAGAGGGAGGAGCTTGGAAAGCATCGATGTCTGTAGCCAGAGGGCCGGCCGGATTCGGGTTCACGATTTTTCCTAAAATCCTGACGAAGAGTGGAACCTGGCAGTGCGTTTGCCCGGTGGGGACCAAGCTAGCTTACGCTGAAACCGTTGTTCCAGCCCACGTATCCAGTCGCTGCTGCCACAAGGCAGTGAAGACGGGAGGGCCTTTCGCAACGCTTGGTCGTGAGCGGGGTTAGACTCTTGCATGAACGCGCGCCACTCGTGGGGAGAGTAATGCCGTCGGGTCGCGATCGGTGCTATCGCCACGAAGGGATCTTGCTCTCCGGCCAGGCGCGCCCGGGCGGATGAGAAGGCAAAGTCTTCGGCCCGTCGAACCAATTGGGCCCGCTGTGGATTCAACTCAACATACCGTAGCGCAGTCCAGTAGTGATCTTCGCTGAGCGGCGAGGAGTGAAAGCGTCCTTGCATCAGGTGTCCAGTACGGCCGTGTCTGCGATTGAACGTCATGGCCCACCAAGTGTGAACGCGACGGAACAGGCGGGCTAAGCCGTTGGCCGTGGTAGGGGTAAGCAGCCAGTGGACATGGTTGTCCATAATGCAGTAGCCTTGGACCCACACCTTCTCTTCCGCAGCGACAAGCGAAAAGCGGCGAAGATACAGCTCTTTTTCGTGTCCATTTCTGAAGATGGCCATCTTGTCGTTGCCACGAGAAACGACGTGATGGACCACATTAGGCAGCACGACTCGTGGACCGCGGGCCATTGGTTTATGTCGGCTAGTAGGCGGTACGGCCGCTTTCTACTTCTCCGTGAGACTTAGTGTCAGCTACCAATGAATCCTCTCCGGAAGAGATGGGTCCGTCCCTGATCAGATGTGAAGAGATGGGTCCGTCCCCTAAAAAGAAGAAAGGCTGAAGCGGCTGGGGACGGACCCCGCCCGTTGCGAGCGAGGGTGCGATACCTGGAGCTTACTTTGTCAGAAGCAAAGCCCGTTGTCTTACAATCAACCGACGTCTATGTTCGAAAAAATGCCGCGTATTGACTTGAGACAAGCGTCGGGTTTGCTCGGCCGCAGGTTCTTTCTGTTGTTTCTGATCCTGTTAGGCACACTGCTCTTTTACCCGTATGCCGAAACCAACGGATTTCTTTACGTCATATTTCGCCTTCTCGGAAGCGTCGCCGTCCTCCTGAGCGTTTATGCTGTCACCCTCCGTCGGGGTGTTCTCCTGGTGGCCCTACTGCTGGCCATTCCTGCCTTAGTGCAGCGCAACTTGCTTCCCCGGCCCGATCAGGGCGTCCTCTCAATACTCAACATAGCCTTCAGTTTTCTATTTGACGTGTTCATTATCGTAGTCATATTTCGTCGCATCTTCAGGCACGACAAGCCGAATTCAGAAACCATCTTCGGAGCCCTGTGCGTCTACCTGATGATCGGGTTCATGTTTGGGAGCATCTACCAGATCGTGGCCCTCGAACCGCACGCCTTCTATCTGGACCCGGTGGTTAACGCCCATTCTGTTCCGGATCGATTCGACCTGCTTTTTTACAGCTTCACGGGCATGACAGGGCTTGGCGCATCGGGCATGGTAGCGATCTCGCGACAGGCACGGTCGTTTACAATCATCGAGTCGATAGGCGGCGTGTTGTTTCTTGCTGTTCTGGTAGCCAGGCTAATGGGCGCCTACCGGCCCGGTCCGGCCTCGCCAGATTGAAGGATGCCGAACGACAAAGGTAGATACTGAACGCGCACTGCGTTCTGGAGCTGCGACAGACGCGTGGCGGATTTGCCTCCGGCAACTTCGTGTATGGGCTCTTTTGGGCAGAAACATCACGACTCTAGGCCGGCGCACGGCGCGGCAATTGCCGGTACGGTGATAGACTACGACGTTCACCAGGAGGATCTTCGAGTGACCAGCATTTGTAAGAGAAAACCAGGATTCACGGCAGCCTTGTGCGGATGTCTTGCTGTATTGTTACTGGCATCGGGCTGCGGCCCACAGACGCCGCCGGACACCCGGGCTGCTGATGAAAAGGCGATTCGCGATCAGGACGCCCTATGGGCAAAGGCGGCTGCGGACAAAGATTTGGACGCAACCATCTCTTATTACAGTGACGACGCATCGCTATTGCCTCCCAACGCTCCGATCGCCACCGGTAATCATGCAATTCGCGCCGTGTGGGCTCCGATGCTCGGTCCGGACGCATCACTGTCCTGGAAGGCGACCACGGTTGATGTCGCCCGTTCGGGTGATCTGGGCTATGTCGTGGGTGTCTATCAGATGACCACGAAGGGTCCCCAGGGCAAGCCCGCAACGGACAACGGCAAGTTCGTGGAGGTCTGGAAGAAGCAGCCGGACGGCAAGTGGAAGGCAGTGGCCGACATATTTAACTCGGACTCGCCACTTTCCCAGGCGCCGGAAAAGAAGAGCCACTCTGCCAAGGCAGCCCACACGAAAAAGCACCATTGATCGATGAGATTGCGGCTCGCCTTCAACGCCGCCTGCTATAACTGGCCGCCCCGGCCTAGCCGCCATTGACGTCAGAGGTGTTTGCCCGGCAACACCGAGCAAGGGACACAAGCGAATCTTAATGACACATGTTCGAGTTCTCAGAAGTGTACTGACTATGCTCAAGCGACTGCTGATTCTCGTCACCCTCGCCGGCGGTACCGCCGGCTTGTTCGCTCAAAGCTCTGCGGCATGGTCGCCCGGTCCCGGGCATCTGACCTTGCCGCTCTGGGCGGACGGTGCGCCGGGGGCCTCTCCGAACCCGGCGGCGGAGATTGATACGACGACGGCAAAGGACAACCTCATTGCAGGTAAACCGCTGATCCGTCTCGGCAACGTTTCAAAACCTACGCTGACTCTCTACACCCCCAAGGGCAAAAACACTGGCGCCGCGGTGGTCGTCTTCCCGGGAGGTGGTTATCACATACTGGCCATCGACCTGGAGGGGACAGAGGTATGCGACTGGCTTAATTCCGCAGGCATCACCTGCGTCCTGGTGAAATACACCGTGCCCAATTCAGGACCTTATCCCAAGTCTTCCGCCGCCCTGCAGGATGCGCAGCGCGCACTGGGCATGGTCCGTGCGCACGCCGCCGAATGGCACATCGACCCGCACCGGATCGGCGTGCTTGGCTTCTCCGCGGGAGCTCACCTCGCCGCAGCGCTCAGCACGCACTTCGAGCAGCGGCTTTATGCTGCCGTTGACGCCGCTGACCAACTTAGTTGCCGCCCCGATTTCGCCGTGATCGTCTATCCCGGCTATCTGGCGCTTGCCGAGGAGAATTTCGCTCCCAACCCGGAGATTCAAGTCACCGACCAAACCCCGCCGTCGTTCATCCTTCAGGCCGAAAACGATCCCGTCCACGTAGAGAACGCGGTGGTCTATTTTCTGGCGCTCAAGAACGCGAAGGTACCAGCGGAGCTGCACATCTATGCCGACGGCGGCCATGGTTACGGTCTGCGCCGTACAGCCCTTCCGATCACGACCTGGCCGCTGGTCGTGCAAACGTGGCTTCATACGATCGGTGTGCTTTCCAGTTCTGCCGGATCCGGCGCCCCCCCGAAGTAAAGTCTCATTCTGCGAGAATCGTCATGCACGGAATCGAGAGATAATCCCGTGAAGGACTGATTCATGTCACCCAAAGCACTGTTGCTTTCATTTGTTCTCGCCTTCTCCGCCCTGGGACAGGCGCCCACAACTCCGAGTCACCCGCAGAAGCAGGCCGACCCATGGTGGAAGCACGCGGTTATCTACGAAATCTACCCGCGCAGCTTTCAGGATTCCGACGGCGACGGCATCGGTGACATCAAGGGCATTACGTCGCGTCTGGACTACATTCACGACCTCGGGATTGATGCCATCTGGATCACTCCCATGTACCCTTCCCCGGGTGTTGACTACGGCTACGACATTTCCAACTACACGGCGATTGATCCTGAATACGGCACCATGGCGGACCTCGAGCATCTGATCGCCGAGGCTAAGAAGCGCAACATCCGGGTGATCATGGACTACGTGATCAACCATACCTCGGACCAGAACGCCTGGTTTGTCGAGTCGAGGTCTTCACGCACCAACCCGAAACGCGATTGGTATATCTGGCGGGACGGAAAGGCGCCGGGGCAGCCGCCTAACAACTGGCAATCGTGGTTTGGCCACTCGGCCTGGACCTTCGATCCGAAAACGGATCAGTACTACTACCACTACTTTTACAAGGAACAGCCCGACTTGAACTGGCGGAATCCGGAAGTTAAGAAGGCGATGGAAGGCGTGCTGGAGTTCTGGATGAAAAAGGGGGTCGCGGGCTTCAGAATCGATGCGGTCTCGCGGCTGTTTGAGGATCCGGATCTCCACGACGACCCTTACCTGCCGGGAGTTAACGCCTACGGCGACCGGAACATTGAACACAAATACACCGACAACTACCCTGAAGTGCACGACATCTTGAAGGAGCTGCGGAAGGTGGTCGACAAGTATCCGGGAGATCCGGTCCTGATCACCGAAGCGGACGAACCCAACGTTGAAGAACTAACCAAACTCTATGGGCACGGGGACGAAGTGCAGCTTCCGATGGATTTCCAGATCGCCGACGTTAACAAGCTCTCCGCCCCCCGGTTCCGGCAGCTCTTCAACGAGATCGAGAACAACACCGCACACGGGCAGCCCGAGTACTTCTTCAGCAATCACGATCAGCCCCGTCAATGGGACCGCTACGGCGACGGCGCGCACAATGATCAAATCGCCAAACTCATGGCGGTTCTCCTGCTGACTACGCGAGGGACACCGCAGATGTATTATGGCGAAGAGTTAGGGATGCGAACAACTGACCCGGCGCGCATCGAAGACGTTCACGATCCCATCGGGAAACTCGGCTGGCCAAAGGAAAAGGGCCGCGATGGCGAGAGAACGCCAATGCAGTGGAACGCGTCCGCTCAGGCTGGGTTCACGACCTCGGCCACACCCTGGCTGCCGATTCCGCCCAGTGCCGCCATTTACAACGTGGAGACGGAATCGAAGGATCCAAGCTCCATCTTCAACGCGTATAAGCGGCTGCTGGCGCTACGTAAGTCCAACCCGGCCCTCCGTGACGGGTCATATGAGGCGCTTAATCAGGATGATCCCGACGTGTTCGCCTATTTGCGCAGGAGTGGAGCATCAGCCGTTCTGGTGGCATTGAACATGAGCAGCCAGCCCAGGACTGTGGCTTTCAATCTCGCAAGCAAGACCGCCGTGCCGCTCTTCAGTTCACCGCCGCAAAGCGGCACTCTCCAGCTGGATCACGTCGAGCTTCCGGCGTTCGGGGCGATGGTCGCCTCCGTGAAATAGGCCGTAAGACCTAGCTGAAAAGGCCTAAATCCGCTTGCTCACGCGCGCGGTTCCGTGCTGGATTGTTCGTTTCTGAGTCTAATGACCAGCTCCATAGCGTGGGTCACTCTGCCTTGAGCTTCAGGATGGTCAGGGAGTGTTTCGGGAACGCATAGCCGAAGGTGTTGTGCGCGAGCTGTAGCGTAATTGCCTTGCTTACCGGCCGAACCTTGTGGTCGTCACCGAATGTGTTGGCCGCTTTCAGGTCGGGGTTGTCCATCTGCCAGAGTTCCGCTTGCGCGGACACTTTTCCTTCGACGTTTTCAATCGATGCGGTGATGTCTTTGTCCGCGCTGCGGTTCAGAACGTTGAGATAGATGAGATGGCTCTTCGGGTCGTAGGTAGTGGAGACGTCCAGGTACCCGGTGGGTCGTCCGCCGCCGTTGGGCTGATACTCCGGAGTTTTCACGAGCACATCCACTGATAAGTTGGAGCGTTGCTTACCGTATTCGACCAGCGGGAAATAGATGGTTTGCAAATAGAGCCCCTGCTTGTTGGTGAAGATGGGTGCGATGACGTTGACCAGTTGCGCCAAGTTGGCCATTTTGACGATATTGGCGTGACGGATGAAGGCATTGAAGAACACGCCCATGGCGAGCGCGTCTTCGAAGTTGTACGGTTCCTCAACACCGGCGCGGCCGATCTCAAATTCGCGGTTCCCGCCTCCGGGGTGTGGCGGAGGGAGGGTTCGATACCAGACGTTCCATTCATCAAACGCTATATAGATCGGGTGGGGATCTTTCATCGTGACGAGTGCGGCACGGATCTGGCCGTCGACAACGTTGATTCGGTCATCAAGATCGCGCGATGCAGCAAGGAACCGTTCCAGATCGTTCGCTTCGTTCCCGATGTAGGTGTGCAGTGACAGATAGGTGATCTCGGGTTTCAGCGTTTCCAGCACCGTGCGGTTCCAGCCGATCCAATCGGCTCCGAAGTTCGAGGAGCCCGAGGCGATTAGCTTGATGGAGTCGTCCTGGCGATGCATCGCCTTGGCGGCTTCGAGCGCGAACTTCGCATAGTCTTCGGCGTTCTTATGGCCGAGCTGCCACGGGCCGTCGATCTCGTTGCCGAGCCCCCAATACTTGACATCCCAAGGCTGGTCGTGGCCGTTCTTGCGTCGCTGCCGGGCCCAATAGGTATCGCGCTTTTCGTTGGTGTATTCCACCCACTGGCGCGCGTCATCGACCGAGCCAAGGCCGGCGTTGATGCACAGGTAAGGTTGCGTTCCGATGCGCTGGCAGAAGGTGAGAAACTCGTCGGTGCCAAAGCGATTCGTCTCGAGCGCACCCCACGCGTGGTCGGGGCGAGGCGGGCGCAGATCACGCGGCCCGACACCGTCTTTCCAGTTGTAGCCGGAGACGAAGTTGCCGCCGGGCCAGCGCAAAATGGAAACGCCGAGACCTTTGACGGCCTCCATGACGTCTTTACGGTAGCCGTCCGAATCGGAGAGCGGGCTGCCTTCTTCGAAGATGCCGCCGTAGATGCAGCGTCCGATTTGCTCGGTGAAGTTGCCGAACAGGAGCGGGTCGACCTCACCGATCACTCGATCGGTATCGATCTTAATGCGAGCCTGCGGCATGGTAGAAGAAGCCTGAGCAGCGGAAAGAAGTGTTGCCGAACAGGCGAGGGTCAGCGTTAGGGCGAACGAGCGGATGGTCATGGCTTAAGCAACTACTCTATGCCATGAGGGGAAAAAAGCGGCGTCAAACGGTCGGACGGCGCTTGATCTCGATTTGAAGGCGCTTGATTTTCTGGTTTAGGGTAGAAAGCGGAATGTGAAGCGCCTCCGCGGCGTCGGTTTGGCTGTAACCGCAGCGCTCCAGCGCCTCGATGATCTTACGGCGTTCGAAGTCGGCGACAGTCTCAAACAGCGAGGCGTCCGACGTCAGTGTGCCGCTGGGGTCGCGCCGGATCTTCAAACCGTGGGCCTGCTGAAGATAATCCGGCAAGACGTGGGCCGGGACCGTGTTTGCGGTGGCTAACACCACGGCCCGCTCGACGACATTCTCAAGTTCGCGCACGTTGCCCGGCCAGTTGTGCTCGAGGAGGACTTGCATCGCCTCGGGCTCGAAGGAGAGCGTCGAGCGGCCGTCGGCATCGAGAAACTTCTCATTCTCGCGACAGTACTTGACGAAGAAGTGGTCGACCAGCAGCGGAAGGTCCTCCTTGCGGTCGCGCAGCGGCGGAAGGGCCAAGTTAATAACGTTGAGACGGTAGTACAGGTCTTCGCGGAACTTTCCTTCGTCGACCAGTTTGCGCAGATCGGAGTGTGTGGCGGCAATAACGCGCACGTCTACGCGAACCGTTTCGTTCGAGCCGAGCGGCATGAACTCGCGATCCTGCATCACGCGCAACAATTTCACCTGCAGCTCGCCGCTGATGGTGCCGATCTCGTCGAAGAAAATGGTCCCCCGGTTGGCGGCTTCGAATAAGCCTTTCCGATTTGCGACGGCGCTGGTAAATGACCCTTTGACATGGCCAAAGAGAGTGGATTCCAACAAGTCGGAAGGAATGGAACCGCTGTTAACAGGCACAAACGGGTGGTCGGCTCGGGCCGAGTTGGCATGCAGCGCCTTAGCGATGAGTTCTTTGCCAGTGCCCGTTTCACCGGTGATCAGGATGGTGGTGCGGCTGTTGGCGACCTGGCTGACGTTGTCGAGCAGCCTCACCATCGATACGCTCTTGCCGACGATATTAGGAAAACTGTAGCGCTGTTTGAAGGCACGCTTGAGCTGGGTGTTCTCGCGTTCCAGCTGCCCCTTGTCGATCATGCGAGCGATCTCAATGAGCAGTTTTTCGTTATCCCAGGGCTTGGGGAAGTAGTCGTTAGCACCACCCTTCAGCGCTCGGACCGCTACTTCGACCGACCCAAAAGCGGTCATCATGAAGACCGGTGTTTCGCGATCGCGCTGGCGTATGTCGGCGAGCACTTCCAGCCCGGAACGGTCGGGCATCATGAGGTCGAGCAGGACCAGGTCGTAGGCGCCGGCTTCGAACTTCTGCAGGCCGGAGGCGGCGTTTTCCGCCAGATCCACCACGTAGTCTTCCGCGGAGAGAAGCAACTCGAGGCTTTCGCGGATGTCGACCTCGTCGTCAATGACAAGGATTCGCCGCCGGGCAGGAGCCGAGAAGCGGTCGCCCGGTATGTCGGAGGCATGAAGAGCAGAGGATTCCACTAGAGACCGTTGTACCAGAGAGGAAGCAAGGAACGGGAGCGACCTGTATCATCGTTCACCAGGAGGTCATTTGAAGATGGAAATGACACGACGGGCGTTCGCCGCCACGGCTGCCGCAGTCGCCTTTGCGCCAACTGGAAGAGCCACGGCACTGGAGCCGCTGTCTCCTGGAATCAAGATCTCGATGCAGGTCGACGAGAGCGTCAGTGATGAGGACCTGACCTGGATCAAGCAGATGGGCGTAGAGTACCTGAACGTGCAGACCGGAAACGGCCGCGCCACTCTGGAAAATTTTCTGGCGATCAAGAAACGCATGGAAACCGCCGGTCTAAAGGTCTGGAACATATCGAACAACGACAACCGGAACATTGAAGAGATCACGCTCAATCTGCCGGGGCGCGACCAGAAAATCGAGTGGCTAAAGCAGTACATTCGAAACACGGGCAAGGCCGGCATCGGCTACATCACGTATGCGCACATGGCGAACGGCATCTGGTCGAGCGACCCTGAAACCACACGCGGCGGCGGTAAGTCACGGTCTTTCCACCTGGCCACGGCGAAGGGCTTTTGGAACGGCAAGGTCTACCAGGGGCCTCTTACACATGGGCGCAGATATTCGAAAGAAGAGCTCTGGGACAACTACACATACTTCATACGCCAGATTGCGCCGGTTGCCGAAGAAGCAGGTGTGCGGATCGGAATCCATCCTGATGACCCGCCGGTTCCGGAGCTGGGTGGCATCCCGCGGCAGATCTTCGGGACCTTCGACGGATATGTGCGGGCTCTCGAGATCGCCAACTCGCCTAACATCGGAGTCTGTCTTTGCTGCGGAACTTGGATGGAGGGCGGCCAGAGTACCGGCAAGAATGTTTTCGAAGCAGCCCAAGACTTTGCCAAGGCGGGCAAACTCTGGAAAGTCCACTTCCGTAATGTGACTTCTCCGATCCCCGACTTCGTTGAGACCTACATCGACAATGGCTATACCGACATGTGGAAGCTCATGAAGACCCTGGTGGAGGTGGATTTCCGCGGCAACCTCATCGCCGATCACGTACCAGCGATGGCGGGTAGCCGGCAAGCTGCCTGGTCGTACAGCTTGGGCTATATCCGAGCACTGCACAACTCGGCACGGGAGGAGAAAGGCGGCTAGCTTCGCTTGAGGATGTCGCCCTTTCGCTGGACTGCCTTGGTCGAGCCGACTGCCAGCGGCACGAAGAAGTCAGCGCCGGTGAGCTTGCATTGGTCCACCATGTTTAGAGCGTACTCGCATCGGCCTAAGTCGGCAGGGCCGGAGTTGTTCGTGCCGAAGGTGAATTTGCAGCCGGCTTGCTTGGCTAGCGTTACAAAAGACTGGCTGGGAATCTTGTAGCGGTTATTGATTTCGACAGCCACATGATTCCGGACAGCGGCAGCGATCACTTTCTCGCGGCGCGGTTGCGTCCACAACGTTTCATAGTCTTTGGCGAGTTGGTCCGGCAGGTAGGTCGGATTCACGTAGATATCGACCGGCTCCCGCTCCAGGATTCCAACGGTGCGGTCCACCAGGATGTCCATGAATTCCTGCGGGTCGGAAATGACGCCCACCTCGTCCGGTATCCAGAGGCGCATGCGCTTGCCCCAGTTGTCCGTCCAGGTCATGGAATCGGTGAACACATAATCGAACTGCTCGACGGCACTTCTTGAGAACATCTGAAGCCATTCGCGGCCCTCCGCCTGCATGGCTATGAAGACCGGAAGGCCTTGGAGACTTTCGATGTACTTGCGCGCGCCGTCGTCGCTGGTGACGGGCTGGGCCTGGCCGCAATTGACCGCAAGCCCATACTGGATGCCGTCATGCAGCGATTTCGCCACGGCCTGATCCACGGTGAGGCCTCCCTTGGGATGGACGTGCTGGTCGAGCATCGGAATGCCATGCGCGCCCTCGGCCAGTATCTGCTTGAATGTGTCGTCGGCTGTGAAGGGTGTGTACGGGGCGTCGGCAGAGTCGGGCAGCGGACGGACACGAACGCTCCGGAACATGGCCTTGGAGCCTGGGTCGTGGCATTGGAGTGCGAAAGTGCCTCGATCGAGAAGGCGCTCCGTCTCCATGCTCGGAGGAATGACGGCGGGCGTGGGCTCGAAGTAATTCACCATGAGCATGCCATTGAGCCGCACCTGCACGTTCTTGCCGCGGACCGCAACGTTGAGTTTGAACCAATGGTTGTCCGGAACGTACTGCCGGTAGTTATTACGCAGGTTATACAGCGAGCCGGTCTTTTTCTTTTCCCGCGCCTGGGTGTTATTGACCTGGACCTCGCAGCCTTTGTTGGGCCAGCCGGAGTCCTGGTATTTGGTATGGAAATAGACTCCCGAATTACAGGACGGGCGGGTCATCAGTTCCGCTTCCAGCTCGAAATTCTTGATGTCGGCGCCACGCACGGGGCCGGTATAGAACAGGTGGCACATGGGGCCATCGGCCGTGAGCAGGCCGTCCGAAACCGTCCACGAATTCAAATTACCCTGCGGCTTCCAGCCCTCCAGATTGCGGCCATTGAACAGCTCGACCCAGGCATCACTCTGTCCAAGTAGAGGGGCTGCTGCCATAGATGTCAGGAACGTCCGGCGAGTGAATTCGGGATTTGGCATAAGGGTATCCTCCTGCTGTTCCTCCGGCCCCACTATAGAACATGGCCGGCCAAGCTATAGGTCAATTTAGGCCGTTAACTAGTCCGGAAACACGATAGCCACGGATGGCGTTTTCAGGTAGGCTGAAGGCGAAATGAGCTCACAACTGCTGGAAACGCCGAAAGACTCGGCGGCGCTATGGCCCATCAGCGGCATCGCCGACCGGCTGGGCATCCCTGCCGACTACCTGGAATCCTATGGAAAGTTCACCGCGAAGCTGCGCTTGGAACTCTTCGACCATTGCGCCGGGCAGCCGCAGGGCAAACTCATCCTGGTAACCGCCATTACGCCCACCAGCCATGGCGAAGGCAAGACGGTGGTGTCAATCGGCCTGGCGCAGGCGCTCGACCGCTTGGGACGTAAAACGATCGTCACCCTGCGTGAGCCTTCACTCGGGCCGGTCTTCGGACTCAAGGGCGGAGCGACCGGTGGCGGGCAGTCGCAGGTCATTCCGTCTCACATGATCAACCTGCATTTCAATGGCGATTTCCACGCGGTGACCGCTGCGCATAACCTGCTGGCGGCGATGATCGATTCGCATGTCTATCACGACAACCGCCTGCGCATCGACATTGACAACATTTTCTGGCCGCGCACGATCGACATGAATGACCGAGCCCTGCGGCACGTCATCGTCGGCCTGGGCGGCAAACTCAATGGTGTGCCGCGTGAGACGGGCTTCGTCATCACCGCTGCGTCGGAAATCATGGCGATACTAGCGCTGGCAAACTCGCGCGCCGACCTGCGCCGCCGCCTGAACGACATCGTGGCGGGGTTCACGCTGGATGGTGGCGTGGTCCGCGCCGGAGACCTGGAATGTACCGGAGCAATGATGGTGCTGCTGAACGAAGCCATTATGCCCAACCTGGTGCAGACCACCGAACATACCCCGGCACTGGTTCATGCCGGGCCGTTTGCCAACATCGCCCACGGCACCAGTAGCGTGATCGCGCAGAAGATGGCACTCGGGCTGGCCGAATTTGTGGTGAACGAGGCGGGTTTCGGCGCCGATCTTGGCGCAGAGAAATATTTCGACATGGTGATGCCATCGTCGGGGCTGCGGCCGGCGGCGGCGGTGCTCGTGGCATCCGTGCGAGCGCTGCGAGCCCACGCTTCCGCTCCTGACCCTCGCGGATTCGCCAACCTCGAACGGCACATCAGCAACCTCGGCAGGTTCGGTGTTCCCGTGGTGGTCGCACTGAATCGCTTCGAAAGCGACGAAATGGCAGACCTTGACGCCGTCCGCTCGTACTGCAAGGAGCGCGGTGTGGCCTGCGCGATGACCGAAGGATACGCTCGAGGAGGCGAAGGCGCGATGGACCTCGCGACCCAGGTAGTCGACGCCACGTCGGGCGAGCCCGCCAACGTGCACTCGCTTTACGCGCCCGAATTGAGCCTGGTCGAGAAGGTGGAGACGATTGCGCACGATATCTACGGTGCTGCGGGAGTGTACTTCGAGGGCAACGCTCGCAAGCAATTACAAAAGTTCGAAGCGCTGGGCTTCGGCCGGCTGCCGGTCTGCATCGCTAAGACGCAAGCGTCGCTGTCGGACAACCCAAAACTGACCGGTGCCCCGCGCGGATGGACATTGACCGTCACCGGCGCACACGTGGCCGCCGGCGCCGGCTTCGTGGTCGTTATCGCGGGTAACATGCTGCTGATGCCCGGCTTGGGCAAGGATCCACAAGCCGTCCATCTGGACGTGGACGATAGCGGCGAAATCGTCGGCCTGCACTGACGCATCTGCGGACGGTGGTCACGGCATCTGGAAAGAGCCGCTGGCAAGAGTCTTGCCAACCCAATCGGCGTGAGGCAGGCCGCAAGCGGAGAGAGCTTTCATCTCACGGTCTACGTCATATTCGACTCGGCGGATTGCAGGCATTGCATCGTCAAGCAAGAGATAGGAAGCGCGGCGATCGCCGTCGTGAGAGAGGCTGACACTGCCGGTATTGGCAACAATCATTCCTGAAACCCTACGAACATATGGGCGATGGATATGAGCATAGATTGCGACCGGCTGGCCAAGAGGCGAATAGACCGACTCCAATTCCGCATCGGTCGCTTCCGGAATAGGTGCGCGCCAGTGGCTCTCGGGACTGGCGTGCACGAGCGCCATCGGACCGTGAACCTGACTCCGCGGCAGGGCTCGCAGCCAGGCGAGTCTCTCTTCCCCGAGCGCGTTACGCGTCGCCGCCGCCATTTCCTCGATGACGGCGAAAAGCGTTTGCAGCTGTGGCGATTGGGCGGCAAACTTCTGTAGCGACTCGGGCGCGAAAAGCATTTCATCGGTGTTGCCAACCACGCCCTGCCAGCCGAGGTCGAGGATGCGATCCACAATCTCCACGGGGCTGGACCCGGCGTCCGCCAGATCGCCGCCGTGGAGGATCAAATCAGGAGAGGTCTGCCGCAGATCGGCCAGAACTGCCTCAAACGCCGTTCGGTTGCCGTGTATGTCGGATACGATGGCGATGCGCATCACCGATCCGCCATACGGGAGAGCGCCACAATCTCATCAGTGTCCCACCAATTCTTTGGACCAAGCGACCCTTAGAAAGTGAAGTGAGCGAAAATCTGAATCGTTCGTGAGTTACTGCTGTAGAACTCGGTAAAGTTTCCGAACAACGGGTCGCTCGGAATAAGGTCATTGCGGGCGCCGATGAAACCAAATGAGCCAACATCGTCGACCGATCCGCCCGTGTACTGAGCGTGATTGAAGATGTTATAGAATTGCGCGCCAATATCGAACGAAAAGCGCTCGGTGATGCTGAACCGCTTCTTGAGGCTTAGGTCGATGTTATCGATGGGCTTAAGAGGAAACGTGTTTCGTCCACCATTCGCGAGTGCTCCCAACCCCGCGGTAACATACCGGGCATTGGTGCTGTTGGCCACATAGGCAACGGTAGTTGGATCGCCCATGGCTACTACCTGGCCAGCTCCGTTATAAGCCGTCACACCAGTACCCAGGCTTCCGCTACCACCGACATTGATAATTGCCCTGTCACCGGCGCTGTCATTGTTCAAGTTGGAATCCAGGCCGCTCTGCACCGTTGCGTACTCCGGAGATTCGTAGGTATAGGTTCCAGAGATCGTCCAGTTACCCACGAGGTTCTTCATGAACCAATTGCGGTCCTTGAATGGGGTGAATTCGTAGATGGGCGAGAAGGTGAACCGCTGGCGGTGATCGAGGGCTGAATTGGACCAGTCCGCTTTCAGGTCCTGGTAGTCTTGCGCTCGGCGGGGTGTCAGGTACGTGGAAAAATTCGTGGCCGTGGCATCGTCTTCAAGATGGCTCCAGGTGTAGGCAGCAACGAAAGACAGGCCGTTTGAAAAGCGCCGGTTCAACTGTAATGCCAAGCCGTTATACAACGAATTGGCTTGCGGCGCGTAACTGGTGATATTTGCCTGGCTGCCGAGAGAGGCCAGCGAGTTTTGCGGGAAGGCGGCCGTGCCGCCGGGCACAATGTAGTTTTCCACGTCTCCCAATGTTTTGTTCAATGAGGCCAACGTGGATGCGCTCGGCATAGTAAAGAATGTCGGAATGTAATTGCTGGGCGATACGAGTGGGTAGATATTCAAACGCGACTGATTCCAGAGGTGAACGCCCCTGGTACCGACGTAACGCGCTTCAAACGTGTAGTTCTTCTTGAAGACGTGCTGAACGCCCATGGTCCAGGTGAGACCGTACGGACGTTGGCCGCCAAAAGTGTACGACCCGACAACACCCAGCGCTGCCGCCGGGGTGGCTGGCAATGGGACTGCATTACCCGGCAAGCCGCCGCCCGCCAGGAAACCGGGTGTCTGCACGTTGAGGTTGACGTCGTTGGTCTGTTGGAAATAGGGCGGCGCAGCATTCGCGGTGAGGTTTGAATAAGTCAAATCATACGCCTTGCTGAAACCACCGCGAATAGACCACGTGCCGTCCGTTCCCGGCGAGTAGGCAAATCCCACGCGTGGTGCAAAATCGTTTGGACTGTAGTACGGCCTGGCGAAGGTGATCCCACCGTATACGTTTGCGGGTGAACTGTATTCCTGATAACGCGAGGCAACCGGCACCGTCACGTACTCGTAGCGCAAGCCGACATTCAGTGTTAGATTTGGCCTGATCCGAAAATCGTCGTTGACGAAGGCGGCGCTTTGCAAAAAACCAACAGGATCGCTGGTTGCGCCGGCACTACGCTCACCCAGAACGTCCGGCGAGAGGTCCTGGAGATACAAACTCAGCGAAGAATACTCATAATTTCCAAGCACGCGCTGGATAAAGTAGTTGGTGGAAATCATATCGATGAAGCTGCCACCGAACTTGATGGTGTTTCTACCGATCACCTTAGTCATGTTGTCCTGTACCTGGAACAAATTCTGAGTCGACCCGGAAGGCCCCGTGGGCCCTAGCGTCAAACTGTTGAGCTCGTCGATTGTGATAACCGGAAAGACGTTCAGCCCGGGGAACGTAATCGGCGGGACACCTTCAGAATTCACGTTGCGGCTGAACGAAATCCTGAATTCGTTTTGAAGCGTCGGCGCGAAGTTGTGGAACTCCGACAGATTGTACATGTAGTTGTTGTTGGGAACGATCACGTTAAAGGCTGGCGTGTTCCCCAAGCCTGCAGTGTTGCCTTCGGATTTGTTGTAGATCCAGCGACCCCGGATCTGGTCCTTGTCGCTCATGTTGTAATCGATCGACACGATCGCGTCGTAGTTGTTGGTGTAGTTGGGAGAGAGAAACGAAATTGAACCAATCGGAATCTGATTCCCGAGCACGTTGATGAAGCCCTGATCGTTGACCGCTGCCGCCGGCACGTATTTTTGAAACGTCTGGAGGTTTGCCGAGCTGAGGCCTGCAATGTTGTTCAACATCGAATAGCCCGCTGCGGTGGGAGCGTATAGCGGTGCTCCGGGGACAGACGCCTGGCCGATCGGGTTGTATTCGAAGTTGCCGAAATAGAACAGCTTGTTCTTGATAATAGGGCCACCAATGGTCGCACCGAGGCGGTTGTTGTCGAAGCGCGGATTCGAGGTAAGTCCCGCCGTCCAATCAAGCGAATTGACTGCGTTCAGGTTACGGTTTTGCAAGTATTCGTAAATGGAACCGTGAATCGTGTTTGTACCGCTCTTCACGACCGCGTTGAAGATGCCGCCCGACCCACCACCGAATTCGGGAGCAAACTGGTTCTGCAAAAGCGTGAACTCAGCAACCGCCTCATTAGAAACAAAGACGAGCGGCGCCGGGTTGACATAGTTCTGATTGCTGACGCCATCCAGGTTGAATTGATTATTGTCGGGGCGCTGACCTGAGATCGCGGGGCCCATCCCTTGGCCGACTCCGCCCTGCGAGGAGACGCCGGCGCCGAGCAAGCTGAGGTTATAGATTCCCGATCCCTGTGCGGTCTGGGGAAGCTCCTGGACCTGTTGCGTGCCGAAGGTCGTCTGCAATTGTGCGGTTGTCGTGTCGATTGCGACGGCGCCCGCAGTAACCTCTACCGTGGTCGCTGTGCTGCCGACTGCCAGTTTCAGGTTGGCAGTGACGACCGTGTTCAATGTCAGCTCGACATTCTTAAGCGTGTCAGACGCGAAGCCGCTCGCTGACGCCGTGATGGTATACGTCCCAACCGGCAGATTCGTGAAGCGGTAAACGCCATTGTCGTTTGACTGCGCGGTCGTCTTGACTCCGGTTGCGTCATTGACTGCTGTGACAAGGGCCCCAGGTATCGCGGCGCCGCTGGAATCCAGCACGGTCCCGGTTACGTCACCGCTGATGGCCTGAGCGCGTACGTCGCTCGGACAGACCAACAAAAAAAGGGCGATAAGCCCAAGCAATTTGCTTCCAAAAGGCTGAGTCATAGAAGGTCCCCTTGTACCCGAGTTTGCAGCGAACAGCCTGATGCCGTCGCACAAAATCAGATGGAGGTAAGCAGAATCGGACGAAAAAGTGGAGTAACTCACTCCGTAAAACTACGGATGACGTTTGGGGGATATCCAAGAATGCGCCGCATGTGGTGGGACAAATGACTCTGATGAGCGAAGCCTGTTTCCTGCGCAATTTGACTGATCGGCAGCTTGCTCGATCGCAGCAGTTGTTCCGCCCTCTCCACTCTGCGTCGAACCAGATACTGGTGAACCGGCTGCCCTACGCTCTTGCGAAACACGACTTTAAAGTGAGAAGCGCTGATGCCTGCGACGGCTGCGATTTCGTTGAGCGAGAGGTCGCGTGCCAGCTCATCCTCAATGAAGGAAATCACTCGCTTCAGCTGGCCGCCACTCATGCCCGCTCGGGAGGCTTCGGTGAGTTTGGCCAAGCTGCTATGCCGGCTGAGCAAGTGGACCGCCATGGCCGTGCCGAGGCTGTCGCAAAAAAGACGCCCGCTCGGATAGCCCGCTTCCATCTCCGCTTTCAAAGCCCAGCCGATGTGCTCCATCTGTATATCCCGAATTTGGAAGCGGTTTCGGATCTCGACGCGATTCCCGTTCTCTCTCGCTTCCTCCGCTACCCTGGCAACCACCTTGGGATTGACTGCCACTACCAGCGCGTTGTCTTCTTCCCTGGGTTCCCAGACGCATTCGGTGAAGGCCGGAATAATGTCGATGTCGGCATGGACGCCCAATCCGGAATGCTTCTGGCCGCCACGGTCGCAGTTCATGTAAACGGCACGACCCAGGTGTGTTGCTACACAAACCCAGGGCAAGGCGGGAGTCTCAGTTCGGCCGGGCGGATCTGTCACGATTCGCACCATCACTGAGCGAGGTTCGATCTGAGATACAGCGCCGTTTATAGGCGTGCCCATAGTGACTCGTTAGCCAACTACCCCTAGCTGGTGTCCGTGATGGCCAAGTCAGGCGCCTGGCCACATTAATACCTAGACGTGGGTCCGAGAAATCCGATAGGCCGGGAATAAAAACTGTCTTTTTCAGTTATCGACACTGATCGCACGAACGCGCTCGATAAATCCTCCGTCCGAATGAAAGGGAAAATCAGATGAATATCTTGACTTGGCTTTTGAATCCCCCCACAAACGGCCCACGGTCCACGTTGTTGCTCAGAGCAATGGCAGGCGGGGTCTTCCTGTGGGAGGGAGTTTTGAAGTTCGTTTATGCAAATCAGGGAGTGGGACGTTTCACGAAATTGGGTATGCCGTTTCCTCATATGACTGCCGACTTCGTCGCGTGCCTCGAGATCGTTGGAGGCTTGTTGATTCTTTCCGGCCTGATGACGCGGCTGATCGCCATTCCATTCATCATTGAGATGATCGTGGCCGTGCTCTCAACGAAGGTCTCGCTGTTTCTTGGAACATCGCCCTTACCTTTGCCTCCGGCTCCTCCTCAGGTCGGGATCTGGGCCGTTCTCCATGAGATTCGATCTGACTATGCTCAACTCTTGACAACGGCGTTCTTGTTGATCAACGGCCCGGGGCGATGGTCCCTGGATGCGCTGTGGGTCAAGAGGGAAGAGCGACAACGCGGCGGGCTTCCGAGAAGGGGCGATTCATCGACTCGTGAGCTAGCCGCCTGATGAGTCGAGTCGTGGGAGAGGTCCTGGCCGGGATGGTGGCGACCTTATTCTGACTGCCGGTGCAACCGGCGACGGGGTTACCATATTGCATGCACACAGGCCGGCGAGCGGATGCCGAGGCTTTCGAAACACTGGCGATGCCCATACTCGGCTCGCTCTACAACCTCGCGCATTGGCTGACCCAAAACCAACAAGAAGCCGAGGACCTGGCGCAGGAGACCTACCTCAAGGCGCTCCGGGGGTTCGCGTCATTCCAACCGGGGACCAATTTTCGCGCGTGGATGTACCGCATTTTACGGAACACGTTTCTGACCTCGCGCAGTGGGTTGAATGCGAAGATGACCGTCCCGCTCGAAGCTGATGAAGACTTCTCATCGCTGCCGGTGACGTCCGAAACGCCGGAGTCTCTGCTACTGGCGCGAGCCGATCAGCAGCTTGTTCAGGATGCTCTTGAACAACTGCCGCTGCCGTTCCGTGAAGTAGTCCTGTTGTGCGACATCGAGGAAATGAGCTACCAGGAAATAGCGGAAACGCTAGGAATTCCGGTCGGCACTGTGATGTCACGGCTGTCGCGGGCGCGGAAGCTGATGCGCGAACTACTTGTTGCGAAAGTGCACGGTGCTTCTAAATGAGTTGCCAATGGGCTGAAAAACTCAACCGCTACGTTGATGACGAGCTTTCCGGCAGCGAGTTGACGAACCTGGAAGCTCACCTGCGCGGATGCCAGGCCTGCACCGCGGATGCGCTCAGTCGTCTGCAACTGAAGCGCCTGACCAAAGCAGCCGGGCAGAGGTACTCGCCCCGGCCTGAGCTTCGGCTGAAGATCGAGCAGAGCATTGGTGCTTCAAAACGTCCGGGATGGGCGAGAGGATGGATGCCGGCTTTTGCCGCTGCGGCCGCACTGGGGCTCGTGACCATCTCCGTATTCATTTGGCAACAACACTCAAGGAATGAGCAGGCACTGGGTGAGTTAGCGGATCTGCATGTTTCCACGTTGGCCAGCCCAAATCCGGTCGATGTGGTTTCGACCGACCGGCATACTGTCAAACCCTGGTTTCAAGGCAAGCTCCCGTTTTCCTTCAACATCCCGGAGTTACAAAACACTCCCTTCAAGCTGATCGGCGGACGCGTCGCCTACTTCCAGCAAAGCCCCGGAGCACAGCTTCTGTTTGAGATCCGAAAACATCAGATTTCTGTTTTCATCTTCCAGAATCGTGCGGAGCTAAGCCAGCTGAGTTCGGGATCCTCACTCCGTGGGAAGCTGGGCTTCAGCAGCGAAACGTGGGTCGACGGAGGCCTGCGCTATTTCGTCGTCGGCGACGCTAGCTCCGACGACATTCGCGATCTCAGTGAGCGTCTTAAGCGTGCTGCACGATCGTAACGTGACCGTCAGAGATTTTGGAGCCCGCAACTCAACGGCAAGCAACAACCGGAATCAGCCCGCACCCTGGCTCGGAACCGGCTGGGGCACCGCCCACGGGGCGAAACCGCGCACTTTGAGCCGGCGCATGAAAACCTGCGTTCCATCGGTGACGTAGAGAACGTCAAAGTGCTCGCCGCCAAAGCAGAGGCTGCGTGCAGGCCCGCTCGGTGTAGGCAGTGGCAGGATCGCCCGCACGCGTCCGTTTTGGTCACAGACCTGGATGCCCATCCGGGTTGCTACATACAGATTGCCGTGTGTGTCAAGGGCAAGATCGTCTGCGCCGCTGTCGTTGGGAATGTCGGTCGTGTGCAGCCAAAAGTAAGCCTGTTTGTCTAGGAAGACACCGCCGGGCTGAACCACAAAGCTGTAAATCCACTTGGTGCTTTTCTCGGCGGCGTAGAACAGCGAGCCGTCGGGCGAGAAAGCAATGCCGGAAGCCGAAGAAAGTCCCTGGTCGATCACCTTTTTTTCGGAACCCTTGATCCGCCAGATCCGGCTGGCCATGTCGCTGTGCGCTCCGGGTTCGCTCACGTAAATTGCTCCGTCGTACGTGGCAACGATGCCGCGGCCTGCAATACCGTCAGCCACCGTCCGGCTCTTGCCTTGCGAATTCAGCGCGATGATTTTTCTCTCGCCGGGAACTAAGCCGTAGAGCGTCCCGTCAGGGCCAAAAGCCTGGCCAACAATGGCGGGAGCATGCTCTGAGAAGATAGCCGGCTTCGCGTCGCTGCTGACCCGATAAATCCTGTTCGCGGGTGCATCGCTCAGGTATAGGTCGCCCTTTCCGTCGGCCGTAAAGCCGGCAGCGCTTTGGAAGCTCTGTGGCAGTTTGCGCCATGCCTCACCCGGGAGCGTGATTTCCTGAAGCGTGCTGTTCTTTGACTCGCCGCTCTTGATGGGCGAAGGATAGTCCCGCCAAAGCCAGCGCATCACGTCCGGGAATATCCTCTGTCCAGGCCGGCCGTCATGCCCGTGCGTGCCCCAGGCGTGAGCGACGTCATAACCGGCGAAACTCAGGGCCGACTCGATATTCAGATTGGCATCGTACCAGGACCCAAAAAGCGGGTTCCAAGCGTCGCTCGATCCGTCTTCCAGGAAAATGCGAATGGGTTTTGGATCGGTCTTACGAATGAGGGCCGGGTATTCGTGGCCTCCGCGCATGGAGACAAAAGTCCCTATGACGGAATAGACACGGGCGAATTGGTCGGGGCGGCGCCAAGCCAGGGTGAAAGAGCCGATACCGCCTGTACTGCCGCCAGTAGCGGCATGGTCGTTGCCATCGGAGGAAAGTCGAATCGCCTTGCCATCCTTCGTTGTCAGCTTCTGCACGGCGGGCAATACTTCGTCCAGGACAAAGTCCGGGAAATGATCGTTCACGCTATCGAACTCGTAGGAGCGGTTGAAGCGAATAGCCCGACGGTTCGGCATTCCGGCCGGATCCCTCCAAACCGTACCTGAGGAGATGCCAACGCCAATGATGACCGGCACTTCCTTCTGAGCGATCAGGTTGTCAAGCACGGTGCCCTCAAAAGCGCCCATGCCGTCGAGCTTGACCAGCAGGCAGGCGGGCTTCGCTGGATCGTACTGTGCGGGCACGTATACCTGAAAATCGTTGACCGTGCCCGGATAGATTTTGGAATTCGTGATTGTTCCCTGGAGAAATTCGCCGTGCGGAACGCGAGGGTCTGGCTTGCCTTCATCGGGCGGGAGAGGAGCGGAGAGTTCCGCTTGGATTTTCTTCACCAGCCCATCTGAATCCACCGGATGAGGAACCTGGGCGTGAACCGCGTAAAGAGCCATCAATAGTAGCGCAAGCCAAACATTGGAACGACTCAGACGGGGCATAACGCTTTCAGGATAAACTCCCTTCTAAAGAAGACACGCTCAAGCTGGTCGTCAGACTTACTCTCCTCGCCGCTTGGAGTAATTAGAAAAAGGGCTATTCGAAACCGAGCTTAACCGTTTGCCGCCACTCGGTAGCTGGCAGGTGGTTCGGGGCGAACGGAGGCGGATGTACTGGCTGGGAACTCGAGGCGGAACCGGGTGCCCGCGCCCGGGTTGCTATCCACCTCAATGATGCCGTTGTGTTCCTGCATGATGCCGTAGGTAACGGAAAGACCGAGCCCGGTTCCCTTCTTCGCCCCTTTGGTTGTGAAGAAGGGGTCGTAGATTCGGGCCAGGTTCTCAGGGTCAATTCCGTGTCCGGTGTCGGCCACCTCGATATGAGCGAATCCGGCCTCGCCCCAGGAGCGGACGGAGAGGGTCCCTCCGGTGGGCATCGCGTCGCGCGCATTCAGAAACAGGTTCAAGAAAACCTGCTGGAGTTTGCCGGAGTTGCCGCGGGTCTTCGGCAGGTTCTCCGAATAAACTGCGCGCACCGAGATGCCGGATTTCTCCAATTGATGCTCAATGAGATTGAGCGTTTCCCGCAAAACGCGGTTGAGATCGAGTTCCACCAATTCAGTGGGCGATGTGCGCGAGAAGTTGAGCAGGGAGTTAACGATCTCACTGGCGCGGAAGGTTTGCTTGGATATCTTATCGAGCAGTTTCGATTTGTGCTCGTCGCCGATGACTTGCTTGGCCAGCATCTGCGAGTAGGTGGAAATCACGGCCAGCGGCGTATTCACTTCGTGCGCAACGCCGGCGGCCAGCAGACCAATAGAACTCAGCTTATCCGCTTGGACGAGGCGCCGCTCCAGTTCATCGCGATCGGTGATGTCGTCGAAGATAATGAGGCGGCCGATTTGGCGGCCGTCTTTGGATACCAGCGGGGCAAGCGCAACATTGACGATGGATTCGACCGGCGGATCGGACGGCTGGCCATTGCGCGGGAGGCCGTTCGCCGTAAGCGCCTTGAATGTGCCGCTGATGGTTCCGTTGGTGTTTCCGTTTGTGGACATAGCTCGGGAGCTATGACCATTCCCGGAGGGCGACGGCTGTACCGCTCGGGGTTTCAAGCTGACCTTGTAGAGATTATGAATGCCGGACTTACCCTTCAACTCATCGAACCGCTCGCACATATCTTCATCAAAAAGGTCGTGGAGACGCCGCCCGATGGCGCGGTCGCGCGGGATGCCGATCAGCCTCTCGATCTGGGGATTCCAGCTTTCAACGCGGTCTTCCAGATCGGCGGCGAGGATACCGACACTGATTGATTCGACAATATTCTCACTAAACTCCTTCAGGCGCTCGTACTCGTCGAACTTACGTTGGAGCGAATGGTAGAGCCGGGAGTTCTCGATTGCGATGGCGACGGACCCGGAGAGGGTACGGAGCAGTTCGACATCTTCCGTTGACAGGAAGTCGCCGTCGGTGGTGCGGCTGACGCCAAACCACGCAATCGTGCGGCCGCGAACGACGCAGGGGATATAGGTCGTGAGATCGAGTTCAGCTACCGTGTGGCGGACCGAAGCGGGGAGTGACTCGGATACGATATCGCGCAAGGCGCGGGGGCGCTCGAAGAACAGATACTCTTCCGTCGGACGAGCATCGTCCAGAAATTGAAGGTCCAGCGAATCGGCGTCGTAGTTAAGTGGCTTCCCAGATTTTTGTGTGGCGGAAGAGAAGCGGAACTTGGCAGTGTTTTCATCTCCGATAAAGAAGGCGATCTGCTGTAACGACAGCGTATCCAGCAGACGGCTGGATACAGATGCAAGCATCGCGTTTAGATCTGTCTCGGAACTGAGCTCGCGGGCGAACTCAACTAAGGTGGAACGGTAATCGTAACGGTCGCGGTAAAAGACGTAGCGTTCCAACAACTCCTGGATCCAGCGGCGGATCGGTTGGAAAATGAACGTCGCAAAAAGAATCAGGACCAGGAATGCCGGAGCAGTAATCGTGGCCGGATTGAAGATGACAAAAATCAGGCCATAGAAGGTGCCGAGCACGGCAAGTGTCGCCAGGGTGTAGACGTAGCCCTGCTGGAAAATGATGTCGACATCCATGAGCCGGTAGCGCGTAACCGCATAGGCCCACGTAATGGGAATCAGCCCCAGTGACAGCACGCTGAGAGTCATGAGATGCGTTGGCACCGAGCCCAGCAGGTAGGGCACCACGTACCCCACGGCAAAAGGAAGGAGGCCTACAACAGCCCCGTTGCGCAGGTACTTCAATTGCCGCCGGACAATGGGATCGTCCGCGAAACGGTAGTCGAACGTAAGGGCGATCACGCCGAGCAGATAGAGGGCCATGGAGAAGGCCATGAGCCCCCGGTCGAACACCCAGCGAACTTCAATCAACTGGAGAGGGAAACGTACCCATCCTTCCGCAGTCGCAGCCAGCAGGGCCAAAATCGCGATAGCCGGAGCGTAGAGAATCAGCCAACGAAAACCCTTCGAGAAGAAGTTGGGGCGCTCCAGGAATGTGACGCAGAAGTGCAGAAAGATGGTGGGCGCCAGCAGGTTGCCTAGAAGGTTTCCCCAATACATGGCCTCATCGAACGTGTTGAGTTTGCCCGTGTAATGGAAGCAAAACGCCAGGAATGAGAACAGACAGAGGAGAAAGAAGTGCAGGGCTTTGCGGGCATTCGTGCGGCGGTAAAAAACGAAAAGACCGATGGCCAAATACGCGAAGCCGATGGCGTACTCATACAAGCGGCCCGCTTCGGGCTCGGCCGTCTGAATAAAAATCTTATCCTTCTGAAACTCGATGCCACCGCGGCGGAGCGTGTATTGTGTCGGCTTCTCGTAGATGAGCGGGATGCTCCAGAGAATTCGCGCCACGTCCAGGGCGTGATGTACCGGTGTGCCGTCAATGGCGACAAGTTCATCACCGAGATGGATCTGCGCCTTATCCCCGGAACCACCCGGACTAATGTGTATCGCCAGAACACGGCTCGGCTGGTTCGCTTCGCCTCGATCGGCCCATGTCACTCCGTCATCGGGGATCTGGAACTTCCGCAACTGCTGGAAATTGATTATGGCGGCGACAATCGCTGCGGCGCTCAGCACCAGCAGCAGAGTATTCGCGAATTGGCTTCTCAGCTCGCGCACAGACCAGGTGGCTATCTAAACGCCGAGCCACATCCCCTTTCCAATTGCAGTGGTGAAAGCATTTTACCTTCCATCGGTCGAGGATCGCTAGTGACTTGAGAATATAACAACTTAGCGGATTTGTTTACCTGAATTCTCACTAGCAAAACCCGTTTACGGGATTTGCCGATTTGATTAATAGTAGAAACATCCAACGAATCCTGTAATCAAACGTATGACAGAGAGTGATCGCCGCCCCCCTTCACTGTCCCGAGCCGATCTTTTGCCGGGCCACGGCGCGGTTTTCCTGCGCGATCTGGAGCGACGGATCGATCAACAGAGCCTCGTCGAACTGGCTCAATGCATCCTCTAGCTTGCCTTGCTTGAGCAGAGCCTCCCCGAGGCTGTTGTGGGCGAGCGGGTCCTTCGGTTTGAGAGAAACCCACTCCTGGTAGATCGAAGACGCCTGACCCCAATCGCCGGCGCGACCAAGTTCCAGGCCCCGCCGCTCAAGGGCCCGGGCTAATTGATCGGTAATGACCGTGTCAGCCGGATAGGTAGTGGCCGTTTTGCGGAACTGGTCAATTGCTTCAGCCGTGCGGCCGGCCTGTAGATACGCAAGGCCAAGGTTGTATTGAGCAACGGCCAGATCCGGGCGGAGCCGAAGCGCAATCTGGAGTTGGTCGATCGCCTCGGAGGAACGCCCAACCGCTCGCAGGGCGATACCCAGGGTAGACCGGCATTCCGCATCATTGGGGCTGATACGAACCGCATCCAGCAACAGCGGGACCGCACCTTGCGCATCGAGGCGCGCCAGTCGCAATACGCCCAGGTTCAAGCGGGCCGACGAGTCGTCGATGTACTTGTCGACGCGATGCTGCATGATCGCCTCTTCGACGACGCGACGGCGGTCCCCGGTTCCGCGTGGAAGGATCTGCAGCCAAAGATGGGCCATTTCATCGTTGGCGTGATTGCCTCCAGTCACTCGAATGGGCGGATGATTCGGGTTACGGGGGTTGGCCTCCGAATTGTCGTAGTGGTAACGCATGGAGATTACCGAGCCCTTCGGAAGGAAGACGGGCTCACGGTAGCGAAAGACGCTCTGCCAGCTCAGGTTCCAGTCCGGAATTCTGAGGAGCCACTTCCGCTCACCGCCGGGAAGCGTGGCGTAGATCTCCATGAGCCTGCCGAGGTAGTGGGCGTGGGGGTAAAGCGCGAGGAGATCGGCATCGAGAGGTAGCTTAAAGTCGTCTGACACCAGGAAGTCGTGGCGGCCGGCGGGCACGTCAAGACCGGGGTCGTTCTCCATTTGAATGACGATCGGAAACTTGGCGGGCTTTTTGTCAGTGAAATAAAGTGCGACAACGGGCCGGACCTGTTCCGCCTTTCCGGAAGGCCGCATATGCATGTTGAGCACCAGCACATTTCCGGGATCCAGCCTCCACCCGAAGCCTTCCGGCTCAACCAGCGGCACACCACCAGGACTCCAGAACAGGAACTGGCCCTCTGGGTCGAACACACTACGCGAAATGGTGAGATCCATGCCGGGGAAACCTTCGCCGGGCGTTTTTTCCATTCGCTGGGCCGACTGCGTCCGGTCAATCAAGAGATTGGCGTGGTGGACGATCCGCCGGTTCCCCGGGTGAATCTCAAGGGCCCGCACGTAGCGGGTCGCGGTGAGACCGGGTTTCAGAAGAAAGTTCCAGTAAATCTCCGGGCCGGTCGCGGGGACGTCCAGAGTGTTGGGGGCTTCCACTAGCAAGTCAGGAGTGCCAAGCTTCCAATCAGCCGGGAACACCGGACTGGGCGGGACATCGGCCGGGGGACCCAATGGACTGCCCTGCTCAACCCACCGGGCGATGGTGCGAATCTGATCGTCGGTCAGCCTACGCGCATCGGCAAAGTCGCCATAGCCGGTCTCGGGAAGCCAGGGCGGCATAATGTGCGATTGGGTGACCTTCACGATCTGGTGTGCGTGTTTCTTGACGTCTTCGTAAGTCAGGAGTGAGAACGGACCCGATTCCCCAGGCCGGTGGCAGGAGGCGCAAGAACCGTAAATGATCGGCGCGACGTCACGTCCGAAGGTGACGGCAGGTAGTTGCGAGTGCGGCGTGGAAACGGCGGACGTCGCATTTCCGTGCTTGGGCGCGCGGAGGCAGCGGCGGCAGGACCCGATGAGGATTGAGCCATCGTTAATTCCGTGATCAGGAGTCCCGCCAGGAGGATCGTGGAAGGGAGGCGAAACAAAAAACACCAGGCGAGGCAATAATGGCGAGAGGCGAAAGTCATTCGGGACCTATTCCAAGGGACGCCCGCACGCGATGAGGGTTGCGACGCGAGAACGGAACGCCGCCTACATCCCTAGGGTATTCCACAGGCGTCCCCTTCACTGAAAAACCCGCGAAGCGCGGGGATCTCTAGATCGGACTTATTGAGGCGGTTCAATGACGCAGCCTACCGGCCGTGTTTCGCGAAAGGCGGGAACTTTGCCTTCGCTGATAAGACGCAGGACATCTTCCAGGCTGTGTTCGGTTGGCTTGGGCTGGGATTTCCCAATGTCAATGTACCAGTTGTCGATACGGCCCCGGTAGACCAGCTTCCCCTCAACGAAGACGGCAGCTTCGGGCGTAACCGTCGCCTTGGCCAGATTGACGTAGTGACGGTCCGGATCGAGTGAAGCCGGAATCTTGAGACCATACTCCGCACGATGTCGATCCAAATCCTGCGAGGAGAGTCCTGGCTCGGGGTAAACCGCCCGAAAATCGAAACCCTCAGCGGAATACTTTTCGTAGATCCGCTCCAGTTCCGGCGCGTAACGATTCGAGATAGGGCAGTCCGTACGAACAAAGAGCAATACCCGTGGCTTAGCCGATGGCGCTGCATTCTGCTGCGGCCCCAGCGCAAGGAGAAGAAAAAGCGGTACCATCATGGCAGCCCGCCGAACCATCGGGGGCTATCATCATGATAAGAGCTTTACCGCCACCAGTGCCTGCTTTCTTCGCACTAGAGCAACCTGGGGGAGAGGGACACCCGCCAAGGCTCATGAGACTGATGAGGTTCCTTGCGTTTGACCCGCCTGGTGCACTTTGAAACCGTTCGAGCCCGCGATACGTCCGAACGGCGTTGACGCCCCGTTGAAGCAACCGTAGACTGAAAGGTAGCCCAAAGTTTCATTTAGGTATTCCATGAAGTTAATTCCCTGTCCCATCTCGCGGGCTACGTTCCGCTCAACTCGGATGGCTGCCGTGGCCTCGGCATGCTTGCTGCTGGGATCGTTCCCTGCCCTCAGCCAGCAAGCAGCCAGTCCAGCCCCCAGCTCAAGTGATCAGAGCGCCCAGAACTCCAGTTCGGACACCAGCGTAAGCACCGGGACAATCGCCAAGCCGCTTACCGAAAAGCAGAAGAAGGCCAAAGAAAAGCAGCTGCGAAAAGAGTTGGAGGGCCCCTGGAAGAAGTGGCTGAACGAAGACGTCTTCTACATCATTACCGACGAAGAGAAGGCGGCTTTTAAGCGCCTTCAAACGGATGAAGAGAGACAGCAGTTCGTGGAGCAGTTCTGGCTGCGCCGCGATCCGACGCCGGATACGGAAGAGAACGAGTATAAGGAAGAGCACTACCGGCGGATCGCTTATTCAAACGACCATTATGCGTCTGGCATCCCGGGATGGAAGACAGATCGCGGAATGATCTACATCAAGTACGGGCCGCCCGATGAGATCGAGTCGCATCCCTCTGGAGGCAGCTACGAGCGGCCCCAGGAAGAGGGTGGTGGTGAGACTTCCACCTACCCGTTCGAGCAATGGCGGTATCGGTACCTGGACGGAATCGGCACCAACGTGATCATCGAATTTGTGGACACCACCATGAGCGGTGAGTACCACATGACAATGGACCCATCTGAAAAGGACGCGTTGCTCTACGTCCCCGGCGCAGGGTTAACGCAGGCGGAACAGATGGGACTGGCTTGTAAGAACCAGCGTTTTATGCGAACGGACGGTACACACTTGGGTACCGGAACCACGCCCCTGCCGGAGAGCATGAATGAATTCACCCGGCTGGAAAAGTACGCAAACCTGCAGAAGCCGCCGCCCATCAAGTTTAAGGATCTGGAAGCCCAGATCAATTCCACCATCAAGTACAACACGCTGCCCATGCAGGTAATGGTGGACTACATCAAGGTCACCGACGCGACCGTGCTGGCAAACATCACGATTCAGTTTGAAAACAAGGAACTGCAATACGTCACGAAGGACGGGGTGGCCAAGGCTACGGTCAACATGTACGGCCGCATAACTTCGATCTCACGCCGCCCGGTGAACTGGTTCGAGGACACCGTCGAAGTACAGATCCCGTCGGAGATGCTGCAGCAGGCGATGAACGGTTCGCGGGTCTATTTCAAATCGATTCCGCTCCCGCCGGGAACCTACCGCTTGAACATTGCAGCTAAGGACGTGGTTGGCGGAACGGTGAACAACTATGAGAAGGCGCTGACCGTGCCGCATTATGACGAGGATCAACTTGGAGTGAGCAGCGTGATTCTGGCTGACGAGATTGAACGCGTTCCCACCAAGAGCATCGGCACCGGAAACTTCGTCATCGGCTCTTCGAAGGTGCGGCCGCGCGTTTCGGAAACCTTCAAACAAGACGAGAAAATGGGAGTCTACGTCCAGTTTTACAACTTTGCGATGGACGACAAGACCCGTAAGCCGGATGGCACGATTCAATATGAAGTGATCAATAACGGCAGCAAGCAAACCGTGTTCACCTTCACGGAGGAGCTATCCAAGATTGAAAACGCGTCTCCATCCTTGGTTACGGTGGAAAAATTGCTCCCCCTGAACAAGCTGGTACCTGGCTCGTACAGTCTGAAGATGACGGTGATAGACAAGCTGAAGAACGCCACTCTAACGACGCCGGCGGCGAATTTTACGGTAACATCGTAATCGGAGAGGGTGTTCGTTCCGGTCGCAAGGACGCGCGCCCGATTGTCAGGAGTTTACTTCGTTGGTTATCGCTTCGAAACGCAGCGCGGTTTTGGTGATGGGTAGCCTCCTGGCCCTCACTGTTGCCGCCCACGGAGCGGACCTGACGACGAGCTTTTCCGGCAACCTGCTCGGCATCGTGAGCGATCCCAGCGGTACTCCCCAGATGGGCGCGGCCGTGCTGCTTTTCGACCGCTATCAAAACCTGGTCCGGCGCACGTTCACCAGTGCAGATGGACGATTCGGCTTCCCTGAACTGTCACCCGATTTTTATTCGGTCAGGGTGAGTGTGCCGCGGCTATTCCCGGCTGTGCGCAACAAAGTTGAGGTGAAAGCCGGTTTGAGCAGTGTGCTGGAGATTCATCTGGCCTCCCTGGTTAGCAGCGTCGAGGTCCGGTACACCATTCCCACCGGATCGATGAGCGACGAGTGGAAGTGGGCGCTTAGATCCTCTACGGCGACCCGGCCCATCACGCGATTCATGCCCGGTCCGGGCGTCTCGTCGTCGAACGCTCCACAGCAAAACGTCTTCTCGAGCACCCGGGGCATTTTGTCATTGGGCGGCGGCGATGCGAGTTTCAACCAAGTCGGCTTACCTCAAGACATGGGAACTGCATTCGCTGTGTCCACGGACCTCTATGGCAAGCACGCTTTGCAGTTAAGCGGGTCGTACGGCCAGAGTGTCCGTTCAGGCGCGCCGGTGGCTGCGGTGCGCGCGACCTATGCGCCTGGCACGCCGCTGGATCTTGTCTCAAGTCCAGAAATCACCGTGACCATGCAGCAACTCTCCCTGCCTTTGACGGGAATCTTCGGACCCGCCATGACAGATAGCGACGCGGCGTTGCGCAGTTTGGGAGTCAGCTTTTACGAGAAAGCCGATCCACTCGCCCGGCTGCACCTTGAATACGGCACGTCGTTCGACTCCGTCAACTACTTTAGCCACGTAAATCGGGTCAGCCCCTTCGCGCGTGCCACGTACAACCTGGGCGGAGTCGGTTCGGTTATCGCTTCTTTCAGCAACGGAAAGACGCCCACCGACTTGTTAACCCACCAGGCGGCGGCATCCGAGGGCGAGAACATGATCGCTATCGCCGCCCTGTCGCAACTTCCTCAGTTGTCCTTCCGGCAAGGCGTGCTGGAAGTACAAAGGACCAGGAATTCGGAGCTTGGGCTGGTACACATGAGTGGCAGCCGCACCTACGGAATCAGCGCCTTCTACGAGGATGTACAGGACGGCCAGTTGAGCGCCGCGGGAAACCTGAGCGTGGTAAACGCAGGAAACATTCTGTCTGACATCGGCGCCAAAACGTCCATTCTGAACATTGGTAACTTCAGCCAGCACGGAGCTGTTGCCTCCGTCGATCAGAGACTTGGCAGTCTGTTTGACATCCAGGCTGCTTACGGGTCGATGACCGGATTCACTGCCCGATCGATAGCGCCAGCCGGCTCCACGGCGCAATCGTTCCTCGACAGCAGCGACCGCGGAGTCGCATCGCTGGACGTGCAGGGAGTGCTGCCCTATACGGGTACACATATTACTGGTGATTATGGATGGGTTGCCGGCGGTGCGATTGTCCCGCAGCACTTGTTCACCACCCAGCAGGTGTTCGTGACACCGGGTTTGAACTTTATCGTGCGGCAGCCCCTACCTAATTTTTTTGGGATGCCCGGTCATATCGAGTTGTCTGCGGAACTTCGCAATCTACTCGCGCAAGGATATGTTCCTATCAGCACGCCGGACGGCAGAACGATCCTGCTGGTTCAATCGCCGCGTTCCTTTCGTGGCGCCGTCAACTTCATTTTTTGAGCATCGCCCGTCGGCCGGTACTCCGTCTAAAGTCCTCCTTAGCAGCCGGAAACATGGCCTTGACTGGCCCCGAACCAGCTTGTGCCGCATCCAAATTGAGGGCGACCAGTACCGGCCTGAATCATCCGGAATCTCTTCGCGGGCAGAAAGCTCCCCGCGGCGTCCGATACTCTAAGAACAGAAAGCGGTCTCGACTCTCCTCATGCTGCGCAAATCTGCCGCCTTTGTGGTGGGCTTATGCACACTATTGCCGTCTGTGGCCTTGCGGGCGCACAGCAAGAACTCGAACGATCCGGTCTTTCAACAGCTTGACGCAATCGTAGTTTCGCTATCAGAAATCACGGGGCTGGAGCAAAAGCATCATGTGGCTTACGGTCGGATGTCGAAACGCCAACTCCGTCAATTCCTGAACAAGCGCATTAAAACCGGGCTTAAGCCCGACGAGCTACGGGCCGACGAACTGTCGCTAAAAATGTTTGGGCTGGTGCCCCAGGACTTCGATTTAAAGAAGTCCACGTTGGAGCTGCTGACCGAACAGGCCGCCGCATTTTACGACTATCAGGAAAAGAAGCTGTTCTTACTCGACACTTCCTCCTTCGCTGAAGAAGAGATCACGTTGGCGCATGAGCTTTCGCACGCATTGGTTGACCAGCACTTCAACATGGAAAGGTTCATGGAAGAAGGTCCTACGAATGACGACGAGAACCTGGCTCATACGGCCGTAGTAGAAGGACAAGCGACTTGGTTAATGGTGGCGTACCAGAACAAGAAATCAGGCGCTGAGGCGGCGCCCACCGCAGAAATGCTGAAGCAAGTGACAGACGGTTCCGATACCAGCACCGGGCAATACCCCGTGCTGAATGGCTCGCCGCTCTATATTCAGCGCTCACTGCTGTTTCCGTACTCAGAGGGAACGCTGTTTTTCGACGCAGTCTACAAGAAGATGGGTCAAAAGTCGTTCGCGGCGGTGTTTACCGACCCACCCAAGGACTCGAGCCAGATCATCCATCCGGAGCGTTACTTTGCCCACGAGGTCGCAACCAAGCCGGCCTTGCCCGCTTGGAAGCTCGACGGGAAGCAAAGGCTGTTGACTGAAGGAACCATGGGAGAGTTCGACCATGCCATCCTGTTGGAACAGTATCTGGGCAAGGCGATGGCAGCCGAACTTACGCCGCACCTGAAGGGCGGAAAGTACAAGATCCTGGAGATGGGCAAGGCGCGAACGCCTTTGCTTGAATATGTCTCCGAATGGGACAGCCCGGAGCAGGCCAGGAAGTTCTTCGCGGCCTACCAAAAGATTCTTCAGGCGAAGTGGACGAAATACCACCCCGTGATTTCAAATACCGTTCATGTGGCCGGCGAAGGGGACAACGGCTTCTTCACGACGGCGTTGAACGGATCGTTCGTGACCAGCCTGGAAGGCGTTCAAGACCGCGAAGAATGGACGCGATTGGCGGGTGGAACAGGCGCACCAGCCGCTGAAGAACGCAAGCCCGCGGAAACGGTTCAAAAGCCCTTAGCCGATGAACGGGCAGCCGGTGGCGTCAGGCCCTACTGCGCGAGGCGCTCCATTTCAACCGGCTCTGTCGGATAGCCAAGCGCGCGCCAGGCTTCGAGACCGCCTTCCAGGGGCCGCACCTTCTTGAATCCGGCATTTCGCAGTTGCAGCGCCGCACGGGCGCTGGTGGCTTCGTTGGGTCAAGTGCAGTAAAGAATCATTTCCTGATCGCGCGGAATTTCATGGGATCGGGCACGCAATTCGTCAGGGCGCATCAGGAAAGCCCCGGCGAGTTTGTACCCGTCGCGCTCTACCTCCAACGGATGGCGGAGATCCACGACCGTGAGGTGCAGGCCGGAATCCAGCATTTCGCGCAGTTTCTGCGGCGAGACACGGTTAATGCGGAAATCCCGCAAGAAGCGCCAGCGTTGAAAGTACTTGAAGCCGAGATACAGCGCGAGCAGCGTGATCAGCAGGATACCGCCCCACCGCCCCAGCTTGGCGATCAGATCCATCACAGCCTGGATTTGTTTCCGAAAGATGAGGCCGGTGAAGACATAAGCCGACACCCAGAGGGCACAACCGGCTACGTCATAGGACAGAAACCGGCCGCGAGGCATGCGGATGACGCCGGCCATCGGGATCGATACCAGACTCAGCCCCGGCACGAACTTGGCGAAAAGCAAGGTGCGGGCGCCTCTTCGACCAAAAGCATCCTCGGTCTTTCGGACACAGATGTCGGGTTCGAGGGAGAGCTTGCAGAGAATCTTCAGAATCGAAGTGCCGCGCCTGCGCCCAGCCTCGTACCAGATCAGGTCTCCCAGCAGCGCGGCCGACATGCCAGTCAGCAGGGTCAGCCACAGCGAATAGTGACCTTCCCCGACGATTGCTCCCATCACCAGCAGCATGGGATCGGCCGGGATCGGAATGCCTGCTTGCACGCCGAAAACGTACAAAAATACAAACAGATAGCCGTGTCGATAGAGCAAATAACGGAGCAGGATCACGCGAGAGGCCTAATACGCAGTTTAGACGGAGCCGTTTCAGAAGCCGTAGACAGAAGGGAAGCTGGCTCGGATGGCCGCAACGCTTGGCAAGCAGGAGCCGCCTCCCGTAATTGGGCGCGTTTGGGCTACACTGGTTAAGGAGTTTCCCTTGAAACGAGCTTTCCTTTCGATCGGCATAGCGATCCTCTTTGTGAGCACACTGGCGGCGGCGGATGCCCCTAATGCTCTTCCACGCAAGGCGCCCGAATTGGCGTTCAACGTTCCAAACCAGGGCCAGAAGCTTCTGAGCCAATATCGCGGCAAGGTCGTCGCACTCGAATTGGTGTACACCACTTGCCCTCACTGCCAGCATGCGTCACAGATCATGACCAAGTTGCAGGGAGAATACGGACCTCGTGGTTTCCAGGCCGTCGACGTTGCCTTCAATGACAACTCCGATCTGCTGGTCGAGAACTTCGCCAAGGACTTCCAGGTGGGCTTTCCGGTGGGCTGGGCCGCGCGCGACCAGGTGTTGGCGTTCCTGAATCTCTCCGTGATGGACCGCTTCGTAGTACCTCAGTTGGCGCTGATTGACCGCAAGGGGATGATTCACTACCTCACACCGCCCTTAGGCGACGACACCTCTCTAACCGAGTCGGTGATTCGCCAGCGAATTGAGGAACTGCTAGCGTTAGGTGGTGGCACAACGGTCCGGAAGTCCGCTTCAGCTGCACATCCGCCCGTTCCGAAAAGCTAGTGTCCCCAGTGCGCCCGTAGCTCAGTCTGGATAGAGCGTTTGCCTCCGGAGCAAAAGGCCAGTGGTTCGAATCCACTCGGGCGCACCAAGTTTTCCTGCTTAAGTTATTCATAATACGGCATCCCAGTCTTCATCGGACTCTCCTCTTTCCAGCCTCTGAGTTGGTTCTAGTTTGGCCTTTTTCGGCCATATTCGGCCCATTAGGTGGCCTAAAAGGTGGCCTGGGCCACCCCTGCTGCTTCTCACTTTCCCCCACGAGTATTTGTTCCAGATCGTACACCGGCGTCGACGCACCGTTGTACCACTCCATTGCGCGGTCCATGTCCACTTGAGACGGATGAACATAGCGCATGAGGAGGCTGAGGTCGGCGTGCCCGAGGATCTTGGCTAGAACGGGCAGCGAACCGCCTGCCAAGGCAAAGCGAGTCGCGAAAGTGTGCCGAAAATCGTATAGTCGGCACTCGACACCCGAGCCACCCCGGTACTTCCCTTCTCTGTCCCGCCGACCACGTATCGTCAGTTGGTGTGCTTTCTGCAAGGTTGTCCTCGGTCCATTCATCTTCGGTGAAGGAAAGACCCAGAGACCCGGAGCGGCGAGACGGCGCTGAAAGATGCTGAAAACTTGGTCGGTCATTTTCAGCGTGCGATGGGC
Organism: uncultured Acidobacteriaceae bacterium; assembly: GCA_963740005.1. Classification (GTDB taxonomy): domain Bacteria; phylum Acidobacteriota; class Terriglobia; order Bryobacterales; family Bryobacteraceae; genus CAJCIT01. Next base: position 155,864 of record CAVUCO010000057.1, read on the forward strand.
ATTTCGTGACTTCCCCTCGCCGTTGGTGTCCCAGATTGTGAACCTTCGATTGTTTAGGTCCACCTGGTCCTGGCGGAGGGACATAACCTCGTCAGGGCGCGGACCCTGGTTAACCATGATCGTCACGACTTCGGCCAAGTCCATACTGAACTGCCTCGCGGATGCAAGGTATTCTCTCTCTTCTTTCGGAGAGAGGACGCGCATCAAGCCGCTGTCTTGTTCGGTCGGAATCTTTACTTCGTCGTCATCACCTCGTGCAAATGGGTCATGATCGGTCCACCCCTGTTTTCGGGAATACTTGAAGAACTGATCCAGCAAGAGCAATTGTTTTCGAAGAGTGTTGTCGTGAATGCCATTTTCACGCCGCCACATCTTGAAGTTTTCGAGCTCGCCAGACCCGATCCGAGACAGCAAGCAACTCCTCTGTTCGAAGTAGAACTGGAACGAAGCCAGCAAACTGGCTGCCCAACCACATTTCCGGTTCTGATGTTCGCTCCGATACCAAGCCATAAACTTTTGGATAGCTTGGTCCAAGTCGAGGCTGACCTGCCGAATGAATCGCTTCCCTTTTCGCAGTGCCTCAAGGTGTGCCACCTTCTGAGACTGAGCGGCCAGGACGTTTTCTGGTACGGCCTTTAAATCGGTGACTCGAGAATGGATCTTTCCTCTTACTTTGAATCGGTATTCCCACCTCCCGTTCTTCTCCCTGATGCCCCGCTCCGACGGATGTTTTGATGGTGCGTTCACGTATCCACCTCTCTATTTCGTAATCTGGGTAACGAATTAGCCGGCCCGTTTTGGTGTAGGCCGGTCCCTCATTGCGAGTGCGCCATTCGTGCAGGGTCGCCTCTGCGATCCCAATCAAATGTGCCGCCTCTGCTGTAGTAAGTTGTGCCATTTTGACGTCCCTTGAATCGAGCGGATCGTATTCAGATCGCCGTATCTAAACATTTAAGCCCGAATGAGAGAAGGAGTTTTCCGACATCCGCGCAAAGCCATCGCCTGTTGAACGTCCCCCACTCCTCACTTCGAGCTCACCCTACTTTCAATAAACAAGAGGCTTTTCCGAAGCCAAAACCCGTATAGGAAAAAGCAAAAGCTACAAAAACATTTGCAGGCTTTGATGTGGCTACAAAGATTCGCGCGAGCAACAACCGACCACTCGGTGGAATTCCGCCAGATTTAGTGAATCTTTTCATCCGCGAACTTGTCTGGAAAATCAAGCTTCTGAACGTCGAAGGTCTCCTTCAAGCACTGCTGGCAAATGATTTCAGCCATCAATAGCCAAACATCGCCCACCGGCTCTGCGATTTTCTTGATTGCGGTATCCATCCTGATCCCTTGCTGTTGAGCCAGGAAGGCCGAACATACCTTCCGTCCGAGTTGCTGGTGATAAGGCGAGTGCCGCAACTCTTCGATTGATTTCTCGGTCTGAAATTCAAAAGTGTCCATAAAATCCTCGTTTGAGAATGCCAGCTTCCCAAGCTGGCATTCATTCCGAAAATGCCGGCGGATCTAGACAACCAACCATTGGCAGCCGCATTACCTCGACGAGTTCGCGGTTGATTCACATGTAGGGGCACCCATGTGCGTAGGTAGGTAGGTAGACAGCGCTCCAACGGATGGGAGTTTTTTGGGAGCAGCGTGAGACGGTGGGAAATTCTGGCGTCCGACCGCCATCGGTTCAAATACGAACTTCCCGGACCTTACAACCAACCGCCTCAATGACGTCCGGCTTATTGGGATCGATGACCTCGACTTCGGTCTCATTGCACACGAAAGTCGTGATGCGAAGGTTCGACAGCGGCGTTCGGAATTTCACGTAGCTGGGCCCGAATTTCCGTCCGGCGCACCATTCCTCCAGCGCGTAGCCGGAATACAACAATGACGTGAGCGGGGCTTTCGGTTGGAGACCTGCCCTCTGGCAGAAGTCGCCGAGCATGAAGATCCGGTCATTTAAACATCCGGTTTCCGTCCTCGATACATTGCAGTGCACGGCATTGAACGAAGCGACTGAATCTGCCAAGGTGCCGGCGTGAACGCTCATCAACCGTGAACGGGTGTTCGGACTTGTCAGCCTACGGAGGAAAAACTCCTCGGTAGCTTGAACGCCTCTGTAAAGAACGGCCTCCCCGCGGTCGAGGTAGGGCTGCGATTCCACCTCGGCGATCAGATAGCTGCCGTGCTGAATCAAGATGAGGCGGTCTCTCTTCAAAGGGCCGGCCTCAGAATGGCGGTAGACTGCCAGCGGCGCCCTTACCTCGTCGACTCCAGCCATTCCGTTCGATAGATAGAGGGTTTCCACCTCGCCCCGCCTGGCGCTGTTCCAGAACGTAAAGAGAAGTCTCACTTCCGGGCTATCCTTCAACGGGCCGCCGAACCAAAAATGCCGGCGCAGGTTCACCCCGGCTCGGAATATCGCGGGGATGACCCAGGAATACTGAAAATAGTAGTCTCTCTTCGGCGGCGAATGAGCAGAGTATGCCAACTCGCCGGAAGAGGCGAGCCACGGGACGATCTCCCCGCCAGCCAACGCGGAGGTAGAGAATCTCAGCCGCGGCCTCCTTCCTCAATGTCGTCGGCGCGCTTCACCGCAGCCTCCATCCTTTCTGCCAGGGCGGCGACGCCGCCTTTGGGCGCCAGTCTCACGAGCCTGCGCATGGCGGCGATCTCCTCCCGGTATTGCGTCATGCGCCGCTCGAAGGTTCGACGGTCTTTTGTGCAGACCAGCGTTTGCGGCGAACCCACGCGTTCCGTCACGTGCCTCATATCCAGGCGGTATCGGTTTATGGTTCCGTGTAGGTGCCTGCGGCGTTCTTTCTTCATGCGAAACCGGTGAACTTGCGCGGCCGGATCGCGGGCGAAGGCTTGTAGTTCACGGCAATCGGCGCAGGAGCAGGAGATTTCGACGTCCATATTCCAGTCCGATGGCGGCTCGGGAGAAACCTCGCTGCGCCCAAGCAGGAACTCCGCCGCGCCGGTCCACAGGCGCTGAACGCTGCTTTCTACCGCCACCGTTACCATGCCGCGCCCCGCACAGATCCGCTCCACAGTGGGAACGACCAACGTCACGGGACTGAAGACACCGGGACGTGAGGCGATCTTCTCGGCAGCGGCGCCGCACAGACTCCCGTCCCCGAAACGCGGCAACGCCCGGAGCAGGTTTTCGAGAAATTCCGGGCCGAGGTGGTGCTGCCGATCTTCCGGTTCCCAATCGAGGTCTTCCGCTTCTGAATCGGGGCTTTCCGTTTCTGCGTCTCGCGCGCCGATGGAATCCAGGCCGGCAACCTCAGCCTCGGCGACCTCCGGAAAACACAGCGAAGCAGACTTGCTGAGCGCCAGCAAAAGCTCCGAACACTCATGTGGGCGCTTCCGCATTTGCGCCGAAACCAGATTGGAAAGAACCGCGGCGGTTTGCGCGCCTGCGAGCACGTCCGCGCAAGCAAGCAACGCCTCGTTTTCCGAGCCGTCATAGCTGGGAGTGACGACATTCCTCAGGAATCGCTCGAGCAGATCCGCCGCGTTCAGCTTTTGGATCGCGGCCATCATCTCAATCCGGTGAGCCGGCTCAGGCCATTCGTTACAAATCGAGTGAGTCTCCCACCGTTGTGTCTCGCCGGGCCATGCATCCAGGATCCGTTTCGCGGTCGCCAGCGCCTCCGGCCGAGCGCGCTTGCCGCCGACTGCCAAGCGCTTCAGGTAGGGCAGGGCGGCCACAACGCCAGCCTGAAGCAGCACATCTATCGAGCGGTTCTCACGCCAGAGGACCAGCGCTGCGCGATGATACGACCGCTCGTAGGTCGCGCCTTCATTGCCGGAAGCTTCTGTCAGCCGCTTTTCGTCCGGAGGCTCCCGGTCGAGCGCACCGGCCGGGAGCAACTCGCCGACGCCGAGAGGAATGCGGCCAAACTTCACGGCGCGATCATTTGGGTCGCGCCATTCGTCGACGTACTGCCAGGCGTCATCGACTGAGGCGGCGGTGAAGCCCTCTTCTTCCTCGTCGTCTTCCTCAGCGTCTTCCTCGTCTCCGCCGTCGTAATCCCGGTAACGATTCCAGTGCGATCCGTAAAAGGCGTCGTCCGGTTCGGCCGACCCGAACTCTCCAATGTGGACAATCCCCAGATGAGCGGCGCACTGCGCGCGCGCCGCTGCCTGCGCGAGGACGCGAGCCCTTGCCGCGTCGGCGCCCTTCAGGGCCGAAAACGAAAGCGCGGCCGGACTGTATTGATGATCGAGGAGCCATCCGATCTTCGCCGGAGCGTTCGGCGCCGTCAGAGATCGCTCTAGGATGGCGGCGGCTTGGCTAATCTGGGATTCATATTCCGGCGCCTTCAGAATCTTACGCCCGCCCTTCGCGTTTTTCTGGATGAGGTTGTAAATCAGGCAAAGGCGATTCCCTTCCCGTACGGGCAGAACCTCGTGTTCGCAGTCGGCATAGAACGCGACGTAGGAAAGCTCGGAGGGATCGAGGATGTTGGCTTCGACCGTAACTTCGCGGCCCGAATGGCGGATCCGCAACTCGCCGCCGCGGTGCGCCGAAGGCAGCGTCACGACTAAAGTGCCGAACATGCCGGCGCGTTTCTCGGTATCCCGGTGCGCCAGAAAAAAGCCGCCACGGTCGTAGACCAGCAGCTTGTAGAGTTCTGCGGAGACCATTGCGTCGCCACAACCCAGACCCGCCCTCACCTTCGAAAGGATGGCCTCGAAGTTTGCCGCCCATGATTTACCGCCAATCTTGATCTTGCCAGGTGCGATCTGCCACACGTTTCGTACCGAGGTATCGACGATCGTGTCGCGGCCCCTGCCGTAAGGCGCCCGCTCCGCCTTGCCCACAATCGCGGCGAGCTGCGCGCCGGGCACGGGAAACGAAAGCACTCCGGTGCCCTCGACCTCCATTCTCGGCATCGGCATCTCCACCGTACCCGAGACAAAGAAGTCACCCGGCTGCCTAACGCGTGACAGCAACACCTCAAGCGGCTTCAGATTCCGGTTATATTCGATCTCAATGTGTTCCAATTCGCTCTCTCCGGCGGGGCTTTGCGCGCCAAGCAGTGATTATGAGACGAAGTGATTGAAGATTGCCAGCGAATCGGCGGGACCGCGGGAAGCGCCAGACTCGCAGGATGTGTGGTACGCCCCCGGCGGTTTGACGAACAACATCTCCAAATCCGCTCCTCGTCATCTTGGTACGGGACCAGGCAGTCCGATCGCCGTGGGCGATCGCTGATAACCGCGAGCGCCAGCCACGGAAGATTCACAAAGGCCAAAGGCACAGCCGCCAAGACAATAAAGCGTCCGCTTGACCAGTCGGTTACGCTCGACGGCCTGCTGGATGCTGCGTGCTCATCTTGAGGTTGCAATCCTTAGGACAGTCTCGCGGAATAACTTCTCAATTTCGGCGGCGCTTGAGACAGGAAAGCCCAACTGTGCAGCGAGAGCTTCCAACTCGGGACGCCAGAGCAGGGGCATGATGAAGTCCGGTGGAAAGTCATGCGTACCCCGTTCGTGGAAAACACGCCGGGCTGCTACTAACGCGGCCGAGTAGTTGAGCTGCCCCAGGGTTTCAATCAGAAGGATGTCCAAAACATCTCGGGCGCGAGTTGAAGATGTGTTCGGCGCCGTGCATGCGTGGAGTTTCTGGGCAACCTGTTCGCTCAAACCGATGCACCTTATGGGTGAAGTCACCGGCACACCCATTTCGTGGAGTCCTACAATCGTCGGCTCCACAAGATCGATAGTTGTGGGGCTGGTCGGTCCCAGATCCACCTCTACGGTCTGCCAGGCACGAGTCCGGTGTTGAATCGCAACGTCGACTCTCACAGTGTCGGCGAAATTCATCTCGTGGATCGGTGCCTTGAGCCGGAAGGAAAATTCGTCGAAACCCAATTTCAGTGCCAAATCAAGAGATCGAAGTCGAGTTTGCCGATCACCCTCCAATACAAGGTCGAGATCCTTCGTCGCGCGAGCGCGCTGAGCGAAACGCAGTTCCATCGCCACGCCGCCCTTGAGATAGTAGCCGCCGACAAGTCCCTCGGCGGTAACGCGTTCGAGCACGCCGCAGATTGCAAGGAATGATACCCACCTCCGTAATCGCTCTTGATCGATGCCCTGCTCTCGCGCGACGCTTGCGAGTATTTTCTCCAGCCGCTCCGGATGCCGTGGTCGCAATGTCACCGATCCCCGCTCTCTGTCGGTTGGGTGCCTGCCCCGGCGGTGTGGACATAACGGTTGATACGCCGCTTCAAGCGCTGTGCTTCGGCGCTGTCTATGAAACCTTCGCGCCGGGCGTCCGATATCGCCTGGCGGACGATGCCGACTTGGCCGGTGGAGGCCAAGATATCATCCACGGTTCGACCAACAGTGGTAAGGGGTAATCCCTCTTGGACCGTCACGTCGGCACTTCGGAGATCTGCGTGATGAATCTCAACCCACTTCGGGCGCACCCTCCGGAGCCGGGCATTCCGGGGAATAGTGATGTGGACAAAGGCCGGGTTGGCGTCGGAAATCCCGTACACGGCGAGAGCTGTGGCGTGCGAGAGCGCGACATTCTGCGGACCATCGTCAGCCTTGGCCCAGAGCACGGCCTCCCGGTATTGGGAGAATCGATTCGAAGGAAAGTGGGGGATACGATATACGCCGCGAGCGGCCCTCTCTAGTCGACCGCGATGCGTGAGGCGTGCCAGCACTGAGTCCGCAATTCCGGCGTCTCTCGCCTGCTTCGCCGTCAGGAGCCCGTCATGCTCCTCGGCGAGCGCAACTAGCTCATCGAATCGAGTCCGTGGCACATCTTGATTGTCCCAAACAAAGAAACCTTCCGTCAATATCTTTCCATTGTAGAACTATATTGACAGTTCTCTAAAACGGCCGAACCCTAAAATAGTCTCCGGGGGGCCGTTACCTTGATTACCTCGATAACGTAGCTCCTGAAAACCCGTGCGTTGAAAACAGAAGACTTTCCTGACCAGAAAAGAGAGCCTTCAACGCCTAACTCCTCTATTTACAATCGAAATCCTTTTTCCCAAGCTGGACGTCGCGGGTTCGATCCCCGTCTCCCGCTCCATGTTAATGAGCTAAAGGAAATTGCCAGGAATTCGATTTTATGCATCAAAGCGTCTAACCTATTGATTTCCAATACATTATGCTCATTGCTTCAGTGACTGATAGCTGGGTTTCTACACGAGTCACCGCTTAACGCATTCATGGCTAGTCGAAACGTTGGTCCACAGAGGAACCGAAGCAAACTGGACGGTAGGTTCTTGGCACGCTGGTCATCTCCGTGGCCCGACCCAACTAGGGGGGCAAACGACCCAGGCTTACAGGCGAGCACCTAGATGTTCAACCCCTGCTGTGCAGCGTCTAGAATCTTGTAGCCCATATCGCCATACCCCTTCAATCGGCGGCCATACATTCGCGCCAGCATCGGCACATCGGCATCGACGTAATCGTAGACCTGAACCACTCGCTTCGCATCATGAAGTCGATGGAGTCGCCCAACGTACTGTTGAAGCGTTCCCTTCCATGAGATCGGCATCGCGAGGAATAGAGTGTCGAGGCGGGCGTCATCGAATCCTTCGCCGATGTAGCTTCCCGTTGCAAGGATTAACCGTTGCTCAGCGTTGGGAATCGCCGCGAGCCTCTCGTTTACTTCACGGCGCTGTTTTCGCCCCATACCGCCCTTGAGTACGATGATGTTCCGAACCCGCCCAGCGAGTGCTGTCTCTAGGTGTGTGATGTGTTCCGTCCGCCCCGTTAAGACGAGTGGTGACCGGCCCTTTTCCATCGAACGAACAACATCATTGACGATGGTGCTGTTGCGGTCCTCGTCCGAAGTCATCGCCGCATAGATATCCTGGATCGTTGCCTCCCCCGCACTCGACGTCCGAAAACGTGTCGGCCTCGGAATGACAATATGCTCGAAGGGAGTTGAGTCTGTCATCGCCCGAACGGCCATCGTGAAGCGCGCTGGTCCGCACTGCATGTAGATGATCGGGTGGTGGCCGTCTTTGCGCGTAGGGGTTGCAGTGAGCCCGACGACAAACTTAGCCTTCACTTGCCGCATCACTTGCTCGAACGTGAATGCCGAGAGGTGGTGGCATTCGTCAACAATCACATGGCCGTATTCGGCGACGAAATCCTTCACTTCTTTCTCGCGATGCAGGCTCTGAATTACAGCCACGTCGATTTCACCGGTCCTCTTGACCTTGCCGCCGCCCACTTGCCCAATCCGCTCGATGGACGTGTCGAGAAACATGGCCAACCGTTCGCGCCATTGATCAAGGAGTTGTTGGCGGTGCACCAGAACCAGCGTGTTCACCGCACGCTTCGCGATCAGCCATGCGGCCACTGCTGTCTTGCCAAAGGCCGTCGGCGCGCAGATCAGCCCGTCGTCATGCTTTAGAATTTTGGCTACCGCTTCGTCTTGGCCAGGGCGCAAGGCGCCATGAAATTGGACGTCAATGGACTTACCCGCAAAGCGCTCGTTGCGAACAATCGCATTTATCTTGTGGCCTTCAAGAAAGGTGACGACCTCGTCGAGACAACCTCGCGGCAAGGCGAGGTGACGTGGAAGGTCTTCACCGCAGGCAATGACGCGAGGCTTGTCGAATGTCGACAACCGCATGGCCTGAGCCTTGTAGAATTCGGGATTTTGAAAAGCTGCAATACGGAGCAGCCGATTCATCATCTCTGGTGCCAGTCCCTTCTTCTCAATGAAGAGCAGGTTGGAACAGACAATCTCAACTGTCGTCGGCAGCGGACCCTTGATCGGCCTATCCAGCCGCTTGCGGGAGGGCGGCAACGTCCAGGGATCAAGTTCGTCGCCATCCTCGACGCTGGCGAAGCGCACGCCGATAAGATCGCCACCCTGTTGAAGGGCGTCGGTGATCAATCGTTCAGCGGCGGCTTGCTTCATTCGCTGGACCGAGTTCAAAAAGCCCCACTGGTCGGCATGAGGACGTAGTTCGCCATCGAGGAATTCGGTAAACCCGGAGTCCCGTGGACCCTTCTGCAGCGGAAGTGCGATCAGGTTCCCGAAGCCGCCTTTGGGCATCGTGTCCTGGTTCGGGAAGAACCGGTCATAGGAATCCAACCCAAGTTGATGACGACGCTCCATGGTTCGAGTCAGCAGCAGTGAGCCCAACCGCCGGGCGACGCCAGCGGGAACTGGCCGTTCGAAGAAGATCCAGGCGTGAGCCCCGTTGCCAGAACGGGAGCGCTCAATCGCAGCCGGAACGTTAAGTTCGTGGCAGGTCGTGCGGAACGCAGTGGCGTCGTCCTTCCAGGTCTTCTTGTCGAAGTCCACGGCCAAAAACCAACAGCTTTCGTCGAGAAGGAGGGGGTAGACACCCAGCGTCTGCTTACCCACGAGATGAGCGTGGATGGCTTCGTCGGTCAGCGGAATGTTCTTGCGAGTTTCCTTGTCAACCCGTTTTCGGTCCTCGGGCTTGGCACCATAGTATGCCTTCCAGTCTCGCTCCGTTCTCGGCGAGTAGCCGGACCGGCCATCAGGGCTATCCCACCGCTGAGCGTATACGTCCTCGCGGCCGCGAAACAACGATCGGAACAAAGCAATCTTCTCCGCTGTGTTGAGCCCCGGTCGCGCGGGTGGCGTTTGTGGCTGCGCTTCGACTGCCGGCGTGACCGGAAGAGCAATGCCGTTTTCGGTCAGGAGCGCGCGAAGCCGCTGATTCTCGTCTTCAAGCCGCTGACACTGCTCTGCGAGTACCTGGACATCGACGGCCTTCAAATCACCCCTCACCGCTCCATTGTCTATCAGCGAAGAAGTTCTCTCCGACAGGAGATAGCAGGACACGATTGACTTAATTCTTGTGAGAGAGGTTCATCTCACCAGCCCGCTCCGCCTGGCGAGTGGATTAACTGGCTAACAACCTCCTTGATTGGTTGAACGTGAGCTCGCCTTCGACCCTCGGTAGCTGGGCAGAAACGGATTTCATCTATCGACGCTTTTACAGCTAGGCTGATCGGCAGACCGAGCCCTCGTTCTATCTTTCGAGGCCAATCTGACGAAACGAATAGAGCTAAGGGGCTAAGTCCAGGAACCGCCAGCAGTCCACTCAGAGAGCGGTCTGCCATCCGCGGCTGCGGTTAACAGGGGGACAGCAAACTGGCGAACCTCTTCGACCAGTTGCGTCAGGTCATCTTGCCGTTCAGTGAACCGGCTCCGCCGGATAAAAGCACGCCACTGCAAAGACCGGGCTGGGTCCTTCCAATAGCTCTCAGTAAGGCCAATCGGGTCTGTTTCGATTTGCGTTTCGCGATGCCGAAAGGTCGCCTTGACTGCTTCGATCAGAGGCTCGGCATTGAAAGAATACATGCGCGAAAGGAGGGCAACGTCATAGTAGTCTTTCGTTCGACTGTTCAAGAGGCCAAGTTTGGTAATCGCCTCAAGCTTCTCCGCAACTACAGTCTCCTTGGGATAGGCGAGGCGTACCGGAGCCGGGAAACTGAGAAGTGTCGGATAAGCAAGCCTGGTTGGCACAGGCACGATGACATCCCCGAAGCCGATATCAACTTGCATGGCAATCCGTGCTCGTGCGAGCGTGGCGCTAAATCGTATGCGAACACCCTCGTACTCTGCGCCCTCCTTGATTCGGACGGCTTCAACTGTAGTGGGATCAAATTCAATTCCGTCTGGAACGAGGTTGATCTTGCACACGGACCGTATGAGTTGGGAGATGTGCTCTAATTCGTTGCTTGTTCTGCCAGCTAAGTCGATATCCGTCGTCGGTCGCGAGAAGGGCGCCTTCCAGGCTGTAAGCAAGAGCGCACCCTTCAATACGAAACGATCGGCAACGGGCGATTCAGCCAATCGGTAAAGGAAGCGTTCCATGGCGAAGTACTGCAGAACTTCCTGAAATGGTCGGCCCCGTGTCCTCGAGTGGTTTAGAAGACGGTGCCGCACGGAGGCACCTATGTCTTTACCGCTCACAGAATCGACTCCAGGTAGGGGCGCATCACTCTTTGGACCCGATTCACCTGAGCAAACATCGACAGCGCCTTGAAGTCTGGTCTCTTCTTGCTCTCTCTATAGTTCCGCAGTGCTTCAATTGCGACGTCGATACCAATCTTGTTTCGATACTTGAAGCAATCGGCGATTGTCTTCTCGGGTGAATAGACTCGAACTTGAACTCCATCCAAGGTGACGACATCGACGCCCGCGCTGAAGGAAGGCTCGGAATACCAAAAGACACGCACCGGGATACGATCAACCTTAGGAATCTGACTGTGGCTGGGTAGCGCGATGTCAACGGCATGCGGTACTTGAGTCGTGAGACCATGATGGGCCAGTGCCGAGATAAGACAGATGACCGCGCGCGGCACTCGGATCGCAATGGGCACAAGATCTGGACTTGTCAGTTGCGGCACCGAGGCGAGGCGGTAAAGCCCTCTCCCGACCTGCTCGATTTCGCCTGAGTCTCTCAGCGCATACAGTGTACGCGGATGAACACCAAGCCCAATTGCCCGGCTGGTACGGAGCATCCCACCGTTTCGCGTGAAGGCAGTGCGAGCCTTATCAAGGCCTGTCTTGGCGGTTGGCAAGTGATAGAACCCACGGATAGTATATCTAATCTCCGAGCTATTTATCCTACCGCGCGTAGCCGTCAATGTCCAGTACCATTTCCGCGGCGCTTTCTCCTGGTGCTTTCAATTCCTTATGGCCACGTCAGCCTCTTAGCCATGCAGCCACTCACCCCCTGAGAGGAATTCGTGCTCGACGGTGTACCGTCGCAAGTTTGACATGGGCGCCAAGTTACGGTCCTGTTGAAACTGGGAACACTGAGAACAGATTTTGTTAATGAACCAAGACACGCTGGGAACAGCGGGAACAACTATAACTCTGCGCGGGCATTCTGCAAAAGATCACAGGCAGGCAGCGACACCGGCTGTTTGCTTGTCGCTGCTACATGGACATCTCAACGAAGAAACCGAACCTCCTCGATGGAAGACGATCCTGATGGTACCGCCGCTTCCAGTGCGTCGACCGCCCGCTTTCGCCTTATGAGCGAGACTCGCGTATAGACATTCTGGTTCACATCCAGCGTGTGGCCGAGTTGATCGGCAACCAACTTGGGATCGTCGTGCATCTCATTCATTAGGGTCGCGTGCGTCCGTCTCATCACATGGA
>CAVUCO010000058.1:0-30970 GCA_963740005.1 uncultured Acidobacteriaceae bacterium
GGCGGCTTGCTCACGCGCACGGTTCATTGCTGAAGCATTCGTTTGCAATGAGTTGTTGGGCCCATTGCCATGGACAGCCGTTAGTGATTCACCGTTCCGCTGGTGCCGTCTTCACTCGAGAACGTGATGGACGAATCGACCGTGTAGACGTGAACGCCGATATCGATGGGACGGAGCGCTTGCAAGACAATTTCTGGACCTTCGGTGTGCAGCGAGAATTGCGAATTGCCATCCCGTTCAAACGGGAATTGATGAGACGCATAGGGAGCGACCTGGACTTGCTCGGAGGCAGAACAGATGGTGGCGGGCTGGGGCGGCCGCGATCCACGCTCTCGGGCTGACAAACCGGGCACCGTGTAGTAGCTGCCGGACGAATAGCAAGCCGAGGCTTCGACCGGACGGCCGGAGACGTTGACGATCCAGATGTTTGCGCCGTGGAGTTCGGCGACAGCGCCGGAGAACCAGGGGCTCCGCATGGGGAAGGCTACCTGGCGGGTGGTGCTTCGGAGTTCGTTGCCAACGACACACTCGCTGGCTGGACGTATGGCGATGGCCGGTGAATCTCGTCCCGCCGGAAGGTATTCGCGCACTTTGACCCATGAGCCTTCCGATTGACCTTCAATCTGCAACCGGTACTCGGCCTGCTCATCGGGACCCAGCCAAGATCGGCTGGCGTGGCCACTGAGAGGCACCACGGCGCCGGTTTCCGCATGCCCTTCGACCTCAACCTTCACCGGGGTATCGCCGGTGTTCACCAAGACGATGCGTGAGCGGCAGGAAGACGTGTACGGTAGAGCCGGAACAACACTTTGAAAGACACGGCCAGCAATGAGATCGGACGCGAAGAGTGGTGCGCCGAACAGGGCCAGCGCAGCTGCCGCAAAGAGCTTCACCGCGGACTTATCGGACGAGGCCGCGCAGGTCTTTAGCGAGACTACGCCTGCATTTTCCGGTAAGTCGCGAGGCAGCGCTTTGCGGTCTCAATCTCCGGGTAGGCACTGCCTTCCTGTTCGATCAGGTAATACTGAACGCCACCGGCATCCTCGGCTGCCTCGAAGATCTTTGGCCAATTCGCGCTGCCTTCTCCAAGAAGTACCTTGTAGCCCTTTTCCTGAGACCAGTCCTTTAAATGCAGCGATCGAATGCGTCCAGGGTTCTTCTTGATCCAAGCCACCGGATCGTAGCCGGCCTCAAGGCAGGTGCCGACGTCCAACTGCAGCATGACGGTTGGGTTGGTGTTCTTGGCGATGACTTCCATGGGGAGCTGGCCCGCCGTCATCCGCCACTCGATGTCGTGGTTATGATAGCCGGCGTTGAGACCCTCGGCCTCCATGGTTTCATCGGCCTTGTCGAGAGTCTGGGCAAGCTTCTTCCAGTCGTCAATGTCCACAATCTTGTTACCAGGGTGGGCCAGCACGATGTAATGGGCGCCGAGGATGTTATTCAGCTGAATCGCCTTGGGGAGGCCGGTCGGCGAAAAGGCCTGCAGGTCATTGTGGGTGGAATAACAACGGAGACCCAGGTCATCCAGCTCTTTACGGACCTCCTTGGCGTGGTCGGCCGTCCAGTTATAGTAGGGCGCGTAGAACTCCACACACTGATAACCGAGCTTGGCAACGTCACGAAGGGTACCGGCCTCGTCCTTGCCTAAATCACCTCGCACCGAATACAACTCAAGTCCGATGGGAATGTGTTTGTCGGCCGCCCTCAGGTTCGCGAGCGAAGCTGCAAAAGGAGCGGCGGCGGTGGCAGCCAGGAAGCTGCGTCGGGAGAAACGATTGAGAATACTCATTTCAAGCGCAAGGTATCACAAATGGGCAACAAGATGAGCGTTACAACAATAAAAAAGGCCGCTTTGGCCGTCGCTGCCAAGGCCAAAGCGGCTGAGGGAACCTAACGATCAACCGAGTAAACCGAAGTCCATTCGGAGACCTTGAAACTTATTAGCGATGACCATGTGATCCGCCGCCATGCGATCCACCACCGCCGCCATGGGAGCCGCCACCGCCTCCACCGCCATGCGACCCGCCGCCGCTACTCTTGGGGGCACTGTAGTGAGGTGCGCTATTGGTACTGCGCGGGGCGCTGTAGCTGTTACTCCGTGGGGCAGAGTAGTTGTTCTCCCGCTGCCGCACCATCGGGGGATTAATGCGTAAAGGCTGCGCTCCGCCGCTGCTCTGAAAGCCACGGCTGTAAGTCGAGCTATTGCTGGGCCCGGCATAGCTGCTACGGGGCTGATATGAATTGCTGCCGCTGTAGCCTTGCGTGTGCATGGGCGCTCCGAAGGAATGCCACCCGTCGGCGGTTTGGCCCGATGTGCCGTTGGAGCGCGGGGCCATTTCGGTCTGGCCAGGCTGGCTGGTTTGGCCGAAACCATGCCAGCCCCCGCTGTTCACGGACGCGCCACCGTAGGTGCGAGAACCACTGGAGCTGTAGGTTCCGGCGTTAGAGGAAGCTGGACCCGCACTCTCGGCGCGGCGAAAACCTTGTTGTCCACCCGACTGCGCCGAGGTGCTGCCCGTACCCGCGGGCGTGAAGCCACGGCTTGGCGTGAACCCCAGCGTTCGTTGCGATGAAGCAGCCAGAGATGACGCCTGCGTACTGAAGGGCACATGAGCGGCGGATGCCGGCTGCTGGTGCGTGAAGAACGGTTGGTTGCCGCGGGCCGAGGGCATAGCATTCGCGGTTGCACTGCGTCCCGTGAAGGACAGACTCTGGCGCGTCGGCGCCAGCGGGACCTGCCCCCGAACAAGACTGGCTTGTGTCAGTTGGTTGGAGTGAGCAGCCATGTACGTCTGGCGGCCCTGCCCAAAGCGATTCACCGAGGAGTAGGAAACGGCATTGTTCACCCGCGCATTCCGATACACGCCGTTGATGTTGGTGTTGCTGACGAGAGTCGTGTTGTTGTAAAAGCCTCGGCCGTAGCCGCCATAATAGCCGCGTCCATACCAGGGATGAAACGCTTCATAGGGCGCCAAGGGGCACCAGCCTATGTTGCCGAATCCAAACCCGAAGCCGAAGCCGAAACCAGCACCAAATCCGAAGAAGCCCACCAGCGCCGGACGCCAGTAATAGGCTGCGGCCACGGGACCCGGAAACCACGACCACCCATAGCCGCCATTCCAGAACCAACGGCCATAGTGATAGGGAGCCCAGCCCCAGGGAGCGGAGTCGACCCAGGTCCAGCCGTAATAATCGGCCCAAGTCCACTGACCATCGCGATACGGCGCCCAGTCGGGATCAACCTGATTAGGAACCCACGCCTGGCCGTATTGAGAAGGTACCCAACGGCCATATTGATCCAGATCGTCGGCGCCGTAAATGTCGGAGCTGACGTAACGCGGGCTCTGCGAGCGCTGCATTTGCTGGTCACGGGCAACGTTCCATTGATCGAAATCGTCCGGGGCAATGGCATAGGTGGTTTGGAATTCGGGGCCCTGCGGCGAGCTACGCACGATCATGGTGCGTCCTGCGGCCAATTGTTCGGAACCTTGCGGACTAAAGATCTCGGCCTGCCCGGCTCGAACCGTGACTTGGGTGCTTCCGTCGCTCAGGACTGAGATGCGGTACTCACCGAAGCCCAGCGGCCGGATGGAGATGCTTGGGGTGTCAACTTCCGCCTCCGCCTTGGACGGCCGCACGACCGAATACATGATGGTACCCTGCGCAAGCTGGATCTGGAACTTGTGATAGGCCAAGTCCGCCATAGCGAGATCCGTGTTCGGCGACAGCCGGACCACATTCGCGGAATCCAACTGAATTTCGGCGCGAGAGCCGAGAGCGGTGATGATGTGATCTTGGGCCAGCAGAGGAGCGTTGATAGCTGCGGCAACCAGCTCGCCCGAATCGCCACGCCGTACGTTTGCGTCGCCCTGCAGGATGCTGATTCGAGCAACACCGCGACTGGGATCGTCCGGATTCTCCTCCGGCGGCTGGGAAGCCTGGCCGTACTGCGGCTGTTGGGGATACTGTGGCGGCGGGTACGCTTGGGGTTGTGGAGGTTGGGCAAACAGGGTGCCGGCCAGTAGAACGATGGCCAACGCCATCGCAATCCAGCCCGATTTACCAACGCCGCCCATAGGTCACCACGGCTTGGTTGAAGCACGGGGCTGGCCAAAAAGAGGCCCAATAAATTCAACGAGTTACTTGCTCCTGTGGAGGTTCGAGTGGTGGATATCCACCACCTGTGGTTCGGGGCGGGCAGACGGGCAGGGGGGCCCTAAATGCAAATGGGCCCGTGACGGACATCGCTGTTCGCCACGAGCCCGTTGTGAAGCCGGATCTGCCTTAGCGGCCCTGGAGAGCCGGGACCGGCTGGTTTGTGGACGTTGTTGTCGTCGTGGTCGTGGTCGTAGTCGTTGCAGCGGCTTGCAAAGCCTGCAGCAACGCTGTGCCGTTGGGCGAGCCTAGCCCGGTGCACGGATCCCATCCGGGACCGGCCGAGTAGTCGCCATTATTTCCTTGGGTGACATCGTTAAACGCCGACTCCCCAATCTGGTAGAGAGCCGTGTTCAGGAAGCCGACCGGCTGGCCCAGTTGTTGATTCAGCAAAGCAATGAGCCCAGCCCACAATGGAGCGACTGCGCTGGTGCCGCCAATGATGGTGTTTTGTCCGTCGACAAGCACCTGGTAGCCGGTGACGGGATCTGCGTCGCCGGCAACATCCGGCACGCCGCGGCCCACGAATTTGTTGTTTACCTGCGGAGGAACATTTGCGTTCTGCTGGTAGGCGGGCAGCGGGAAGAGTTCGCTGACGCCTCCTCCTGTTGCGCCTTCCTGGTTCGCCAACTCATTCCAGACCGTTTCACTGGTGATTTGGCCGTTGGAAGCCTGCAGCGTAGTTCCTCCGCAAGCCAGTGAGAAGGGACTTGACGCAGGGAAGTCGACATGGTCAGACCCGTCGTTCACACCATCGGTCGAGCCGTCGTCGCCGGCGGCAACGGTAACGGTGACTCCGAGTGCGCCCGCATCCTGGATGGCGGCGTTCATGGCGTCGCGTGCTTGCTGGGTCCAACTGTCCTCCGGACCACCCCAACTGATGGAGACAATGGACGGCTTGCGAGCCGTGTCGTGGACCGCTTGGGCGATTGCGTCCTGGAAGCCTTGATCGGTATTTGGTGCGAAATAGACTGCGATCTGAGCACCCGGCGCAATCGCTCCGGCTACCTCGATGTCGAGCTCCACTTCGCCGTCGGCGTCGGAGCCTGGGGTGTTGGCGCCATTGTCGACGGAGACCGCTGTAACCGATGGCATCGGTATGCCCAGGTTCCCGAAATAGGTGGTCAAGTCGCCAGGTGTATAGCCGCCCCCGAGCTCAATGATGGCGATGGTCTGGCCGGCGCCGGTCAGGTTTGCCGGAAAGTTGTAGATCTGCGCCAGCTGGGGTGCCGTGAACGTGCCGGCTTGTCCGCCTGTGGCGTTGGCACGGGCGCCCCGGGATCGCCGAAAATGAGGCTTCGCCACGGGTCGATTGTCGAGGCCCAGTACGGCCATCACCGAACTGCTGACCTCCGGCGGCAGGCTGATGGACCCCGTCCGGCCGCGGTATTGAACGCCGCCAGGGGTTTCGTAATGCCCCAGCTCTGTGCCGAAGGCTTTCTGCATCGCAGATGCGGGGCCTGCGAGTACGAGGCGGCGGCTGGGTTGGTGACGTTCGACCACGGTCAGACCGTTATCGTGCGCGAATTTCTCCATCGCCACGAAGTCCTTGTGGTCAGCGCCGTGAATGGCTCCGAACTCTTCGCTGGTGCGGCGGTGCTTGTCGTTCCAACCGGCGGGCCTGACGGGTTCGGAGGCGGTGCGGCGGTGTAGCACGATGGTGACGCGGATCATCTCGTTGTCGGCCACCGGCTTGACTAATTTTGCTCCGGATAGTGGCTTTCGCTCACTGCCGGGTAATGCTTTGGCGTTTTTGTTTGACATCTGTTTAAGTCCTCCGTTACTTGGGGGGAGAAATCCCGAGAAAGTAACGGTCAGGATCGGAGCACTTCGATGACCAGCGGCAGGCGTCGATTTCCGCCGCCAAAGCTTCGCCGCCCAACGTCGTGCGCATGACAGATGCGACTGCCTCGCCGGTCTCCGCCCTATCCGGCAGGATAATCCCGCAAACCTTGAGGCAACAGATAACAATGCTTTCTTCATAAGCGATGGCGGGCACCGAGAGGACGTGGGTTACTATCCGGTGAAGCGACTTTTATGCGAATTGCAATTAGATTTCGAACCTTGACGAGTGTAGTATTTACCGCCGTGATTGGAAGTTACTGGATAGCGGCAGAAAGCTCCGTCGACCTCTCGAAACTCGACGTGGCGTCGAACCTGGAACAGCGACTGGGCCGCCTCACGCCGGTGCAAATGCCTTTCTCAACCACCGGCCTCAGCAAGGAGGAGGTGAAGGAGGTGGGCGAACTGGTGGAAGCCTCGCGCCTGCTGGGAGATATCTATTGGCGCCAGATTGACCCACCGGCGCTGACCCTTTACAAGGAGTTGACCGAGAATGGCGTGCCGCCGAGGAATACTGAGGCAGGCCGGTTGACGCACTACCTGTTTGTGAATGGGAGCCGCTACGACTTGTTCGAGGGTAACGCGCCGTTTGTAGGGAAGAAACCAATCCCCCAAGGGCGCGCCTTCTATCCGGAAGACCTCACGCGCAGTGAGATTGAGGCTTACGTGAAGCAGCACCCGGCTGAAAAACCGGCCTTATACTCGGCGACGACGCTCGTCCGGCGAGACGGAGACAAGCTCAAAGCCATCCCCTATCACGTTGCATTCGCTGAATTCCTGAAACCGGCGGCTGACGCGCTGCGGCGGGCGGCAGCTTTAAGCAACGACGCCGCCTTTGCCGACTTTTTGCGTAAGCGGGCCGATGCATTGCTGAGTGACGATTATTACCCGAGCGATATTGCCTGGCTGAACTTGAAAAGCCCGCGCATCGACATCGTATTTGCGCCCTATGAGACGTATGACGACGAGCTGCTCGGTCTTAAGACAACCTACGGCGCCGCGATACTGATTCGAAACGACGCCGCCAGCCAGAAACTGGAACTCTTCCAGCGCTACGTCGCCGATATTCAAGACTCCTTGCCGCTGGCCGCCGAAGACCGGCCATCGAAGCACGGGTTAGCCACACCGATGGAAGCGGCCGATTCGCCTTTCCGCGCAGCTGACCTCCGCCACGGTTATCAGGTGGTGGCGGATAACCTCCCCAACGACCCGCGCATTCACGAAGAGAAAGGATCCAAGGAGATCTTCTTCAAGAACTTCCAAGATGCACGGACCGACTATGTCGTGTTGCCGGTGGCGCGGCAGGTGATGCGTGCCGATCAGGCTGCCCTTGCTTCGGGCGAAGGCTATCTGGCGGCGGTGATGATGCACGAGATCTGTCATGGATTGGGACCGGCGTTTGCCCGAACGCCGCAAGCCAAGCGCCCCATCAACGAAGCCATCGGACCCGGATATTCGCCGCTCGAAGAGGCGAAGGCCGATGTAGTTGGAATGTTCGCCCTGGACTGGCTGCTACAGAGGAATGCACTTCCATCCGCACGACGGGAGGAGTATTACGCTTCGTATCTTGCCGGGATCTTTCGCAGCGTCCGGTTTGGCACGGCAGAAGCCCACTCGCGCGCCGAGATGATGGAGTTCAATTATCTCGAGGAACAGGGGGCGGTCAAGCGCAACCCGGACGGGCGATACGAAGTGATTATCGCCAAGATGTCGGATGCGATCCGATCGCTCGCGAAGGAACTCCTCACCATCGAGGCGACGGGTGACCGCCAGCGCAACGAGGCGTGGTTCGCGAAATACGGCCAGACGTCCACCAGTCTCAAAGAATCGCTCGATCGGGTGACCGGCGTCCCGATTGATATCGACCCCGTTTTTTCATTCGCCGAGCGAGTCAAGTAGGCCCTCCGGCACGCGTACGCCCTCGGAATCCCTCGGCTGATGGCCACGTAAAAAACTCTTGCGCCGTCAGGCGTAGCTATGTTACTAATGGTAACACTACCATGCGTAACGCTACTCAGGGTCACGATCCGGCCGAGCTCGGCGAACTGGAGCGCGAGGTTTTGCAATTAGTCTGGCAACACGCGGAGATCACCGCCGAAGGCGTCCGTGAAGCGTTGGACCGTTCACTCAAAGACTCCACCGTGCGCACGGTGCTCCGACGGCTGGAAGAAAAGGGATATCTGGCGCATTCGGTTGAAAACCGCACATTTCTCTACCGGCCGGCGGAAACGCGCCAACTGGTGGCCGCGCGCGCAGTCAAACGAATTGTCGATTGGTTCTGCGAAGGGTCTGTCGAAGATCTGCTGGTGGGGCTGGTGGATACGAAGGTCGTAGACCGGAAAGAGCTGCAGGCTCTAGCGGAGAGAATTGCGAACGCCAAAGGAGGCAACAAGTAATGCTGGCGACGATGATTGAAGCTGCATTCCGCTCAGTTGTGCTGGGCGCAATAATCTGGGCCGGACTAAGTATCCTTCGAGTTCAGGGCGCCCGTGCGCGCAAGGTAGCTTGGGTGACCGTATTGCTGGCGGCGCTAGCGATGCCGCTGATTATGCAGTGGCACACCCTGAGGGTCTCTCCGCCGGTTGCCAGCCCGCGAGTAACCGAAGCCGCTCGGGCGTTGCCGCACCGCGTAGCGAGGGCGCTCGCGCCGACCCAACCGGTCTCCGCTTCGTCCGCACCGGTGCGGACGATCGATTGGAGAGCGGCCGTGATCGGCGGCGCGATGACAGTCTATCTGGCAGTGGCCGCGGTACTCACGCTGCGACTTCTGACCGGCACGGTGCTGGCCCTCCGGCTGTGGCTGCGTGCGAAACCCGCTCCGGCTGACTGGCAGACTGGAGCGCGAATCCGAATCACCGAGGCGATCAAGATGCCGGTTGCGGTGGGATCGGGGATCTTGCTGCCCGCCTCAGTGCGGGAGTGGGATGAGAAACGGCTCCGCACGGTTATCGCGCATGAACGATGCCACGTAACCGAGGGCGATTTCTATCTGCAGTTCTTAGCCGGCCTGCATACTGCGATTTTCTGGTTCAATCCTATGAGCTGGTGGCTGCAGCGCGAACTCTCTGACCTAAGCGAGGCGATTAGTGATGAGGCTGGTGTGCGGGAAGCGGAGGACCGGCCGTCGTATGCCGCACTACTGCTTGAAGTCGCGCAGAGTTCCGATGGGCAGTTCGCCGGCGTGGCGATGGCGCGCTCGGGCAACATCGGCCGGCGTATTGAGCGGATTCTCAGCGAAGCCGACGCAGGAACGATTTTCACCTGGAAGCGGGGTCTGGTGCTGGCAGCCGCGTTATTGCCGCTGGTCGCCGTTACAGCCGGTTTGACTCTGGCAAGCAGCGGCGGAGAACCCGCGGTGGCGTTCCAGAACGCACCACCCGCTCCGCCATCTCCCGTTCGACCTGTTCCACCGTCTGCGCCCGCTCCGATAGCCGCGGCTGTTGCTCCAACGTCGCCCGAAGCTCTCTCTGGGCCCGTAGCTCCCGAACCACCAGACACGAACTGGTCTTGGTTTTCCGATGGCTCAGGCGAGTCCTACGCCATCGTGGCAGGGGGACAATTGACGATCATGAACGGATCGAGCAGCGATGCCGATCGAATCAGGCGCTATCAAAGCAAGATGCATGGTGACTTCATCTGGTTCAGGCGGGACGGAAAGCCTTACATGATTGCTGACCCCGGCTTGGTGCGGCGGGCGAAGGATCTGTTCAGACCGCAAGAAGAACTGGGTCGGCAGCAGGCCAGTCTTGGAGAACAACAAGCCAAGTTGGGAGAGTTGCAAGCGAAGCTGGGCGAGCAGCAAGCGGGGGCCTCGATTCCCGCGCCTGAGATGGAGCAGAAGCTTGCGGCGCTCGAAGCCCAAATCGACGCGATGCGCACTCGCATGCGAAGTCTCAAGAACCAACACATCCAGCAAGACGAATTGAGCTTCGTTCAGGAAAAACTGGCGGCAATGCAAGAGCAGCTAGGTACGGCCCAGGGCAAGCTCGGCGAGGTGCAAGGCGAACTTGGCGAAAAGCAAGGGAAGCTGGGAGAAGAACAAAGCAAGTTGGGTGAACTGCAGGGCAAGCTTGGCGAGCAGCAAGCAAAGCTCGCCGAAGAAGCCACGAAAAAACTCAAGAGTCTTGTCGACCAAGCGGTGCGTGACGGCAAGGCGAAACCTGCCGACTAGGATCCGCCGGCTCGCGCCATATATAGTACCTACGTAAGCGGACTCATTTCGGCCGCTGACGAAAGGATGGCGCGATGAAATTCGGGGTAAATACATTTATCTGGTCGGCGGGCTTTGGAGCCGCCGAAATCGAGTTACTGCCCACGATTCGGGAAAAGGGATTCGATGGCGTTGAACTTCCGTTGTTTGGTGCGGACAAAATCGTCCCGTCGATCGTCCGCCGGGCTATGGAGGTGAACGGCCTCGAATGCAACTTTTGCTCGGTCTTCCCTGCCCCGTTCAGCCTTATAAGCGACCGGCCGGAGGTCCGCCAGCAGACCCTGACCCATTTTTCGGATTGCGTCAAAGCCGCCGCTGAGGCCGGCAGCAAGCTCATCGCCGGACCTCTCTATTCACCAGTCGGGCTGTTGCCGGGCCGCCGCCGCACGTTGGATGAGTGGCGCTGGGCGATCGACGGCTACCACCAAATTGGCGACACCCTGGCCTCGTACGACGTGACAATTGCCATCGAGCCATTGAATCGATTTGAAACGTACTTCCTGAACACCGCGACGGACGCCGTCGAGTTGTGCGAGGAGATCAACCACCCGAACGTCGGCATACTTTTCGACACCTTTCACGCCAATATCGAGGAAAAAGATATCGCCGCCGCCCTGCATTCCACCGGCAAACATCTGCGTCATTTTCATGCCTGCGAGAACGACCGCGGAACGCCGGGCTCCGGGCACGTGGAATGGGCAAGCACGCTTGGCGAATTGAAGGCGATGGGCTACAACCGGTGGGTCACCATCGAGAGCTTTGGCTTTTCGATCCCGGAAATCGCGGGGGCCGCCGCCATATGGCGGGACTTGGCGTCATCGCCTGAAGCAATCGCCTGGGATGGCGTTCGGTTTCTTCGGCGCGAACTGGGCCAGGAGCGAATATGATTGCACGGGCCGGCGCTTGCTGTACCCTGTAAGACGAGGATTCAATCGCATGAGGATAATCATCGCTTTCGCCTTTGCGGCGGTCTGCCTGACGTTAGGGCTGCAAACCGCCGTCGCTGCGGATCCGGACGTTTCCGGCAAATGGCACTTCGTGCTCGACACACCAGGAGGCGACCGGGACGTGGATGCCGAGTTTATCGTGGACAGCGGCAAGGTTACCGGGAAATGGGGAACCTCTGACGTAGCCGGCACATACGCGGATGGAAAGCTAGCACTGGCTTTCTCCATGACTTCGGAAGAGGCTGGTGAGACCTCGACCATGAAGATCACGGGAAAACTCGACAACGACGTGCTCACCGGCGACTGGGAGTTCTCCTCCTACAGCGGCTCGTATAAGGCGACCAGACCAAAATAATCTCGTTCCGGCTGGGTGGGGGAGAGAGCGAGACTGAGCTAAAACTGTAAAATTGAGTTAAGTGTAATATAGTTAACACTAGGGTGGAGCTGAGTGCAATACACTCATGCGGACGCCTGTAGTTCTGCCATGTCTGGTGTCGAAGCCTGGCGCATCACCTCCGAGAGGCGCCGGGCTTCTTGTCATTTGGGCCCACTTCGATCGCGATCCCTCGCTAATTCTCTTTTTGATGCCCCCAGCGAGTGTAAATTGCCGACCGCTTCCACGACCGGGACTCCCCTGACGGTGCCGGCGCATTCCTTTCTGGTGGCCCCGTTTCTTAATGGACAATGACGACCCGACAGTACACAATAAGATGCTTCGGGCAGGTCTTAGGTCCGTTCCGAGTTGAAGGGGCAATCACGAGTGGCCAACAAACCAGGTGGATTCGCACTGAATGGATACATCATCAGGAGCAGCATCGTAGCAGCGCTCGGCGGCTTGCTCTTCGGTTTCGACACGGCTGTCATCGCGGGGACAACCCACGACCTGAAACTGATTTACGGGCTGACAGATTTTTGGCTGGGCTTCACAGTGTTCAGCGCGCTGTTCGGGACTATTCTCGGCGCGATGTTAGCTGGGATCCCGGGCGACCTCTATGGGCGGCGCCTCAGTCTCCGTGGAATGGCGATCCTGTACATCATTTCAGCGATGGGCTGCGCCATTGCGTGGGATTGGGGCGCACTGGTTGTTTTCCGATTTATCGGTGGGTTGGGAATCGGCGGGTCATCTGTGCTCGGCCCTATGTACATCGCTGAGATTGCTCCCACCAAATGGCGAGGGCGACTGGTCGGCCTGTTTCAGTTCAATGTGGTGTTCGGCATCCTTCTCGCCTACTTTTCGAACTATGTGATCGGAACCATGAACTTCGGCGAGGGAGAATGGCGCTGGATGTTCGGCGTGGCGGCCGCGCCCGCGGCCCTTTTCCTGGTGATGTTGTTCGGCATACCGGAAAGCCCTCGCTGGCTCGTCAAGAAAGGACGAGTTCCGGAAGCGCGTGAGGTGCTTCGGCAGGTTGGCGAAGAGGACTACGAGACTGAATTACAGGAAATCGTCACTTCGATCGAT
Source organism: uncultured Acidobacteriaceae bacterium (assembly GCA_963740005.1). GTDB lineage: Bacteria > Acidobacteriota > Terriglobia > Bryobacterales > Bryobacteraceae > CAJCIT01. The sequence continues at coordinate 12,620 of CAVUCO010000058.1, forward strand.
CGGGAACACGGCCATGCCGACGAGCCCCTGTTCTCCGCCAAGTACAAAGTCCCCATATTCCTGGCGGTCTCTATCGGCCTATTCAATCAGTTATCGGGGATTAACGCGATCCTCTACTACCTCAATTTCATCTTTGAGAGAGCGGGGTTCAGCAAGGTCTCCGGGGATCTGCAGGCCGTCGCCGTGGGCGCGACGAACCTGCTTTTTACCGTGATCGCGATGTCGATTATCGACAAGGTGGGACGCAGGACGCTGCTACTCGTTGGATCGGTAGGCACTGCAATTTGTCTCGCCGGAGTAGCGGTCGTCTTTTTCGCCCACAAGTACGAGAACTTGCTGGTCTGGCTCTTGATTGGCTACATCGCTTCGTTTGCGTTCTCGCAAGGGGCGGTGATCTGGGTCTATATCAGCGAGGTCTTTCCGAACAGGGTACGCGCCAAAGGACAAAGCCTGGGGAGTCTGTCGCACTGGGCTATGAATGGGCTCATCTCGCTCATTTTTCCCATCATGGCGGCAAAGTCGGGCGGCATGCCCTTTGTGTTCTTCGCCGCAATGATGGTACTACAGTTCTTCGTGGTCTTCGCCGTCTATCCGGAGACGAAGGGCGTTTCGCTTGAGGAAATGCAGCGTAAGATGGCGATCCGCTAAGGCGCCCTCGGCCGGCTCAAGCAGGGCTGATCGTCCCCAGGCGTCGCAAGACGGGCGCAGGCTGAGGAAGCCGGTACTATCGTTTAGTGTCGAACCATTGGGGAAGTCACGCCGGTTCCGGTACAACAATTGGCGCCAACCGGTTTCAAAAACCGAGCCACAGCAGTATAGTTACTAGGGAAACGAAACCAGAGAACAATGAAAGCCCTTTTAAACGGTAAGACAGTTTACAATCGAGCCTATCTTCGCGGGTTGCTTTGCGCGGCAGTCGCTTTACCGGCCTTGTTTGGATCGTCGCTGCTAGCCCAAACCTCGTTCATCAGAGTGGATCAAGTGGGCTACGAGGCGAATTTGCAGAGCCGCGCTTACTTGATGTCGCCTGCCTCGGCACAGGGGGCTAAGTTCGCGATTCTCGATTCGAACGGCAACACAGTCTTCAAAGGCAAGGTGGGCGCCGATCAGGGTACTTGGGTTGGGGCGACATCGTTCGAAGTAAATGCGATTGACTTCACCGTGTGTCAAGGAACTTATACCATTCAGGTCGGCAGTGCGGTGTCTCCTTCGTTTCATGTTGCGTCCGGCGGCAGCATCTACGCCGCGCCGCTCGCGAACACCTTGAGCTTTTACCAGAATGAGCGCGATGGAAGCGACTATATTCCGTCCGCTCTTCGCACGGCGCCGGGCCACCAAAGTGACGCGCATGCCAAGGTCTACGTGACGCCGGATATCGATGAGAACGACATCCTGGTCAGCGACCTTACACCGACCGGGGCAACGATAGACGCCGAGGGCGGCTGGTGGGACGCCGGCGATTACCTGAAGTTTGTTCAGACCCACAGCTACACCGTGGCGCTGATGCTAATCGGCATACGCGATTTTCCAAACCAGATGGGTTCCGCGTCGTTGACGTCCGACTTTATGGCGGAAGCGAAGTTTGGCCTGTCGTGGTTGTCCGAGATGTGGGACGATTCCAGCAAAACCTTGTATTACCAAGTGGGCATCGGTACCGGAGGATGCATCCTTCCGGGTAATGGCCAAGGCGGCTGTCCCGCGGGTACTCAGTACCTTTACAGCGACCATGACATCTGGCGCCTCCCCCAGGACGACACCGCGGCATACTATCCCGGGGCCATCTACAAGTACATCCGCAATCGTCCGGTGTTCATTGCCGGCCCGGCTGGTTCTAAGATCAGCCCGAATCTGGCCGGCCGCCTTGCGGCCGCGTTTGCGGTGGGATACCAGGTATATCGAAATAGTGACCCGGCCTTCGCAGCGAAGTGTCTGAAGAACGCGGAGGACATTTTCGAGCTGGCCCAAACCAATGCGACGATAAACAACAATCTCTTGACTACAGCGCCTTACGACTTCTATCCGGAAGTCGTGTGGCAGGACGATCTCGAACTCGGCGCCACCGAGCTTTTCAATGCTCTCTCGAACTGCCCGACGCCGGACGCCAGTCTGCCGCATACCAACGCCAGTTACTATCTCAAGAAAGCCGCTTACTGGGCCAATGCTTATATCACCGGCCCAAACGATGCGTCGGATTCTCTCAACCTGTACGACGTCAGCGGCCTGGGCCACTTCGAGCTGTATCGGGCTATTTCTGCCGCCGGGAATCCCAGTGGACTAGCAGTCACGCAAGCAGCCTTGCTGGGTGACTTGAAAAAGGAACTGGATAATGCCGTCGCGCAAGCGGCCACGGACCCGTTCGGCTTCGGCTTCCCTTGGGGAGTTTTTGATACCACGACGCATGGCGCTGGTCTGGCCGTGGAAGCGCAGGAATATGATTATCTGACCGGCTCCTCAACTTACGACCAGTATTCGCGGCGCTGGGCCGCCAATATCCTGGGCGCAAACCCCTGGGGTATTTCACTGATCGTCGGCGACGGAAGCACTTTCCCGGATTGTATGCAGCATCAGGTGGCGAATCTGGTCGGCTCGCTCAATGGCTCATATCCTGTTCTGGCCGGCGCCCTGGTGGAGGGCCCGAACAGCTACAGTAATGTTCAGTCAGGTGGCTTCGTTACCAACATGCTCACCTGTCCCCCCAACGGCGTCGACGCCTATGCCGCATTTAACAACTACAACAACCAAAATGCAGCGGTTTTTGTCGACAATGTCCAGTCATACGCCACAACCGAACCGGCCATCGATCTGACGTCGACTTCATTCCTGATGTTCGCCTGGAGGATGGCCGGCGCACCGAACGCACAGTGACACGGTAGCGCTAGCTGACAAACAGCAGGGCCGCTGTGGAGTCAGTTGTTCATTTTGTTGAGGACTTTTACTCCCGGAGGAAGCTCGAACATTTTGGCCGGAAGCGCTTGATTGACTGCAACTTTGTTGGCGTAGAGCTCATAGACCTTTAGCCCGTTGCGTTCGCGCAGAATTGAGAATGGCATTTTCACGCCGTCTCCTACGTCACGATAGTTTCCGTATTCCGTGCTTTCGTCCATACGAATTTTGGTTTCCGGATCTATATAGGAAAACGTCTGGCGTATCGGTAATTTGGTCAATCGATCAAAGACCACGTGAATCACCTGCCCCTGCGCGTCGCTGATATCAACCATCACCACTTCGACATTCTGCAGGACGTCTCTGCGGACATAGTCGAACTCCAAACCGGGTTCCTTGTAGCGCACTCGCAGGATGTAGAAAATGTTATTCCGCGTGGAGTTCAGGTAGCGCTTCAGGCTTGCATCGGGTACCGGCCGGGCCCCGCGAAACGTGACGTCCCATCCCTGGTCCTGCAGGAAGAGCACTGAATAGTCTTGTTTTTTTCCGAAAACCTGCCGTTCGCGAACCGACAATCCGTTCTCCGGCTGGCTTGTAAGGAACTCCGTGTAGATGGTTGCAATATCGAGGCCGCTGATTTCTTCGTTGTAGAACGAATAAGCCCGTCCTGACTCCACACGATTCTGCATCTGCAGAAATTGTTGGCCGCCCAAGGCACCGATCGCGTCCTCTACAATCTGCTTGCCTTTGTCAATCGGCTGCGCAGTCACGCATATCGCATACATCAAAAAAAGGACCAGGTTTTTCACAGTCGTTTCTTCAACTCTTCCGGATTCAAATGAGTATTTATCTTCAGCACGAGCGTCGTCCTCACCGCAACCGGTTTATCGTTCTGCACAAGGTCGGCGTGAAACGGCAGCTTCATTCCGGAGACGTCGCGCCAGTCGGAGAAGGTTTCCTCCACCACGCTCTTTTGGCGGAAGCGGACTTTCAGAATCGCACCTGTCTTTTCGTCCACGATTAGATTGACCGGCTGGCCATTCGGGTCGAGCCATTCGAAAACGCCATGACCCGTATACATAGCTTGATTTGGATTCTTCCCGAGTTTTCGCAGAATCAACAAAAGGCGGTGGGACAAGTTAGCGGCGATCGTGGGATACGCTTCTTCCCTCAAATCATCGGTGCCACTGCCCGAGGCCGCCCAGCCTGTCTTGCCATCGGAGAACACGGTGAGGCGGCTGCCATCTTCGAGTACCTGCTCTTCGCGAAGCGTTTCCGGAGCAATGAATCGTATCGTCGACTCGCGCTTTTTCGGATTGGCTCGGGTCTGCAACTCTTGGGTCTCAGTGAAGTCCTGGATCGCACCAAGGCGGGCGGCGCCCCCAATTTGGTCAAGCGCCTTGGTGAGCAGTTGTTGGCCTGCCAGTTTCTCTTCGGCCGTCTGAACGGGTTGATCGAGGGGCAGCGATACATCCAATGGCTTAACGGGAAGATTGAGATCGCTCAGCGGCCGGCCGAAGTTGTTTTGGTTTCCGACCGCGACAATGCTGAAGCGCTCGGGGCTGAAATGCTCCTTTGCCACCCGGAGCACGTCCGCCTTGGTAACCAACTCCAGTCCATGTTGGTACTGGAGAAGGAAGTCAGACGGATAACCAAAATAGTCATAGGTAACAAGACGCATAAGCGTGCTTACGGGCCGCTCAAATGCGAATACGAGACCGTTCAAAGCTGAGTCTTTAGCTGTGCTGAGCTCCTGGTCGGTCACCTCGGCCGTTCGCAGACGATCCACTTCTTTCAGAACGGCGGCGATTGTCTCCTCCGTGCTTTGAGACTTGGTGCTGCCCCCGATCAGAAAGATGCCCGGGTGATCGTAATTCGCATCCCAAGAAGCACCAATGGAGTATGCGTAGCCGAGCCGGCTCCGAACCTCACGGAAGAGTCTGCTGCTGAATCCGCCGCCCAGCACATCAGCTGCCACCGAAAGGGCCGGAAAATCTTTGTTGTTGAATTCTCCTCCGAGATGCCCAATTTCGAAGAATGTTTGCGCGATGTCCTCTTTCTTCACCACAAAAACTCCGGGATCGGGCTTGGCATCCACGGCTGGAAACGGAGGTACTTTTTCCTGCGTCACCTTCCAGGAGCCAAAAGCCGTCTCCAGCTTTTGCTGCATATCGGTGGTTTGAAAATCGCCATACAGCGCAAGGATGATGTTAGCCGGGAAGTAGTAGCGCTGATAGAAAGCTTGGATGTCGTCGCGACTGACGGCGTTCACGGTGGCGTACGTCTCTTCCCCTCCATAAGGCGTATCGGGGCCATACAGAATGCGCAGGATCTCACGGCTCGCGATGCCCGCCGCGTCGTCGTTGCGGCGCGAGATCTCGCTCTTCATCTGGATCTTCGCGAGGTCCACCTTGTCCTGCCGGAACTCAGGAGTGGTTAAAGCATCCCGGAACCAGCCCAGCACCGCGTCTGTGTTTTCGCTCAAGCACGAGAACCCTCCGGTGGCGCTCGATTCTCCGATCTCGGATTCGATCGAGGCAGCTATCCCCTCCAGTTTCTCGTCCAGCTCATCTCCTGTCATCGACTTCGTTCCGCCGCTGCGTATGGTGATTCCGGTCAGTGTGGCCAATCCACGCTTGTCCTTTGGATCGAACAGATTTCCGGTGCGGATTAAGGCCGTTCCTCGAACGATTGGCAGATCGTGGTTCTCCAGCAAGTAGACTTTTATCCCGTTGGAGAGAGTGATAATGACGGGCTTTGGAATATGGATTTCCCGCAGCGGAGGATAAACCAGGGCTAGCGGCGAAGGCAGCGGACCGGCCTCCCGAACGACAATTGAATCGCCGTCCTCCGGCGGTTTGGTGGGGGGCGGTGATTTGGCAGGCGGCTTAGCGGGCTGTGCGAACAAGAATGCGGACGCCAGAAACGTGCAGGTCAGAACTCGCCGGAAAGCAGGTGCCACATTGCGCATCAGTTGACACCCGACGAAGAAGGCTTGTCCTGCTCGGAAGCTGGCCGGGCCGCGGGAGCCGGAACGATTTTCGCAATCGTTCGAGCATCGGGAACGAAATACTGTTTCGCAACGCGCATCACGTCGTCGGCAGTTACTTTGTCATAATCCTGAAGCTCTGTAAACAGCTTTCGCCAGTCTCCATAAGTCGCGTAATAAGACGCAACTTCGGACGCCAGGCTCTCATTCGTTTCGAGTCTGCTAATCAACGACAACCGGAGTTGAGCCCTAATCCGTTTGAGCGTTGCTTCATCAACTTTCTCGCTCTTGAGGCGTTCAACGGCTTCCAAGAGTGGCTTCTCGCACTCCTCCACCGACTTGCCTAAATTGGGATAGATGTAAAACACAAAGAGATTGGGATACCTACCAGCCGGGAAGGTCGCTAGGGCTCCGGCCGATAACGCGAGCTTTTTATCTCGCACCAGGTCCTTGTAAATGGTCCCGGTCCGCCCACCCGCCAGAACTTCAGCAATGACTTCCAGAACCGCGTCGTCCGGAGATCTTTCAGACGGACGCTTGTAGCCAATCAACTCGACAGGCTGCGAATCCGCCTCCACGACCGCCCGCCGCTCACCTAGTTGCTTCGGCTCAATCGTGTGAATCAGAGGAGGGGCCGGCCCGGCAGGAATAATCGAGAAGTATTTCTCCGCCAAACGGCGCGCGTCCGCCGGGTTGATATCCCCGGCAATACCGAACGTGATGTTAGACGGGACATAATACTTCCTGTAGAAAGCAAGCGCATCCCGTAAGCGGAAGTTTAAAATGTCGCTCATCCATCCCCCGGGCGGATTGTGATAGGGGTGAGCCTCGAAAGCAGCCGCTGCAAATGCCTCGCGCAGCAGCCCCTCAGGATTGGAGTCGGTGCTCATCCGGCGTTCTTCCAGCACCACATCCCTTTCCTTGTAGAACTCCCGGAAGACTGGATCGTAAAAGCGCTGTGATTCGAGAAGGAACCACAGTTCCGCTCGATTGGACGGCAGGCTGTAGTAGAAAACGGTGGAGTCATTCGACGTCTGTGCGTTCAGTCCCGTCCCGCCGTTCGCTTCGATGATCCGCGTGAAAAGGTTTTGGTTGACATACTTCTCACCCAGTTCAACTTCCGTTTTGAACCGGCTGAGCAACTGCTCCAACTTCTGCGGATCGGCGCGTGGGCCTTTGTTCCGCTCCTCTTCAAGGTTGTCGTAGGCTTTCTCGATGTCGCGCAATTGCTGGCGTTCAATGCCCCAGTTGGTCGTGCCGATGGAAGAGGTCCCTTTGAACGCCATGTGCTCAAACATATGCGCAATGCCGGTCTGTCCTGATGGATCGTCCACGGACCCGGCGTTGACGTAGGAATTAAAGGCAACCAGGGGTGCATCGTGGCGCTCCACCACAATGAAGTGAAATCCATTCGCCAACGTGAATTCTGTGACCTTCTTCTGAAACTCCTGGAGAGACTGGGCAGTTGCTGCCGTCGACAGCATCGTCGCCAGGATTGTTGCGAGTAGGAGGCGAATCATGAAGTTGATCACGGAGGGACAGGCCGAAGGTGCTTAACTCCCTGACTTTTGATTCTAGCGAAGGACCTGGCCGGACAGGTCGTTGGAGGAGCGGGCACCCGCCTCGCCGCCGGCGCGCGACGCGTCTTCGCCGCGGCTCTTCAGCCACTGCGAAATGGCCATGCCGAGCAGGGCCACAAAATAGCCATCGAGCGGAAATCGATAGCGGTTGTTTTCGAAACTGGAAAGCGTGTTCGTAACTCCGGTAACGAAGAAAATATTGAAGAGCATGAATCCCAAAGCCGCCAAAAAGGCACGATCGCGCGGCTTGGTCTTCCAGGCTCGCCACAGCCCCCAGCAGCCGTACCCAAAGAGTAGCGGTAAAGCGATTACCAGATAGGTTCCCATGTAGAGAATCATGCCCGGGCCAATCCCTTCGCGGCGTAAACCTTTTCGATCGGTAGCATCCCTCCATTGACCAAAGAAAACTACATTGAACGCTCGATCCCAGCCAAAGATCTTTGGCCGGTTCACCCGAAAATCCGGAAAATCGCCGGTTGGAAAAAAGTATGTAAACCAAGCAATCGCCATGGACTTCAGCAAGCATTGCGGGTACCGCTTCAAGACCACTTTCGCGTCCTGAGCAGTGTACTTATAGACCTGGAAGTAGTCCAGGTTGTTGAAATTGTCGCGGCCCGTGGAATCCACATCCTGGTCGAGGATCGGGACGCCCGTCTTGGGGACCGGATGAAAGTACTTCGCGTAATAGCTTAGTGAGGCGGGTGCATCCACCGCCGAGGCACCGGAGATGACGCCGTCACGGATAAGTTGTTGCCTAAGATCGTCAGGCAACTGATGGGTGGAGAGTGTACAGAGATTGACCGCCAGCCAGGTGCTGCTCGTGAACTGACCGTACAAAATGTAATTCTTCAGAAACAAACCCAGCACAAGCGCCACGGTGATGCTTGCCAGCGCCCACACGGTTTTGCTCCTGTTGATGGCGGAGCATACCCACAAGCAGCCCGCCACGACCACCAGCACCCACAACAGGTGAAAAAGGGAACGCGTAAACGCTAGCAGCACGAGAATGGTGAAGAACGTGGCGGCGTAGGCTATCCTCCCGGAACGGACGAAGCGCGATAATACCCAAGCGGCCGCCGTCAACATGACCAGCAGAGGGTACTCGTAGATGAGAAGGTTTTCGAAGAGCTCGAGACCTGGGCTGACAATGAACCACGCTGTCGTCAACATCGCCACCATGGGATAGACGCTCAGTTCTCGTTGCAACTGGTACAGAAGAATCGAAAGCGAAACCCCGAGGACAAGCCAGCAGATTGCAAACACGACGGAGGCGGCGCCGATCGACGGCGTCGCTTTCAGCACCAGACCGATAAAGAAATTGAAGGCGGGCGGCTGCGTGTGCATATACCAGGTGGTTTCAAGAAGCCGGTCGCGCAGCAGCACCGGGTCCAGGATCTGGAAGAAGTCCGCAAGTGGCCTTGCGGCCTGAAAGCGGACGCCTGCCAGGAAGTACAGCACCCGCGAAACCGCGAAGCAGGCCATGATGACGAGATACGCGGTGCGGTCCGCGATAGGGCGCTTCAAGAAGTGAATGATTTTCACGACGCTTATGCTCGCGTGCCCAAGAATAGGCTTCAGAACCCTTATCGTAACGTGGCAATGGTCTGAGGAACCTTTCAGTTCCGTGCCGGAGCTACTGATTCGGGTTGGGGGTGGTGCTTGAGCTGGCAGGCGGCGAGTTCTGATTGGGCGTGTTCTGGTTGCCACTTTGACCGAAGGAGCTGCTGCTTTGACCGAAGGAACTAGTGGTGCTGGAACCGGATAGGCCGTTCTGGTTCGTCAACGGTACCGTGCCGCCAGCGCCTTGCGGATTCGTTCCGGAGACGGTGCCAGTGTCTTTGCGGAAGTCGTAGACGAACTCCCACTTGGCATAGTCGGTCTGATCGTTGAACACCTTAATGGCCTTGCCGTGCACCTTGCTGGCAACTCCTGCAATTGCGGGGCCGCTGATCGGGTTTGGGTTGCCTGTCGCGCCTGTCTGCTGCTGCTGCGTCACACTGCTGGGAGCAGCAGGGCTCGTGGCAGGGTTACGCATAATCTCATTGGCTAAAGTGGCATTGGCATTGGGAGCACCATTGCCGTTGGGGTTGCCGTTCGGGTTGCCCTGACCGCCTTGATCGCCGCCTGCCGCTTGCTGGCCCTGGCCTTGACCCTGAGAGGGTACTCCCAGCGCCGTGGTGTTTCCAAGCTGCGTCGGCTCACCATTGCCTGGTTCGCCCGGAGAGGGGGAAACCTGCCCATTCTGCGCCTCGGGCGCGTTGGGATCTTGCGGGCCACTCGCACCAGAAACAGCGGCGGGGGGGCGTCGCCTGCGATTCGCCGCGGAGCCGGGATCGCCGTTCAATCCGGCTTGGGATGGATCAATCGCGTTCGGATCGGTAGCTTGCGACTGATTCGCGTTCGAATTGGCGGCGGCGTTAGTCGATTGGCCAAATCCACTCTGCCCAAGCCCACTCTGTCCAAACCCACCCTGTTGCCCAGACCCACTCTGCCCGAACCCGCTGCTCCCAAAGCCATCCTGGTTAGCGGCGTTCTGTCCGAAACCGCTTTGCCCATTTTGACCGGGAGCGCCCGCTGCGACAAGCGGGTTCACCAGCGAATCGATCACGCCGGCGGGACCCATGTGCAGAATCCGCCAGTCGTCTTTCCCGGTCATCGGATCTTTGTAACGGCGGCGCAAGAAGCGGATATTGTTGGTGTTCTCGAGCGCTTCAATGGTTGGCGGATAGGTGTGACGAGTCCGGTAATAGACCTGTATTGCTCGCTGATATTGCGACGCGTGGTCGATGAGGGTTTGCTCCTTCTGGCGCTGGGCCTCCATGACCACAATCGGAAGTTCGTTATAGAGGAAGATGGCAACCATCGCTGCAAACACGAAGACGATCAGCAAGGCCGAGCCTCGCTCACGCTCGCTTGCCGTGGGGGAGGATTGGAGCCTAGTTCTCATGGGCCTCCGGAGTCAAGGCTACGTCTTGCTGGGTCTTGGTCGCCGTATCTTCGAAGGTGGCCCGGTTTTCTTTGAGGCTGATGATGCGGTAGTGCTGCTTGAGAATCTCACCTTCGGTTGCGACCAGGATCACGTCGCCATCCAGGAAGAAGCCGCGCCTCGGCGCGCCGGGCGTCGCGGGACGAATATAGCCATAGAACTTGAGGGCTATCGGCGCGACCGGTGGAGGACCTTGGGCGACGGCTGCCGCGGGATTGGGCTTCGTAGTCGGGATAATGGTCGGCGCCTTGATCTTCGCTGCTTCGGCCGGTGTGATTGGCTGGGTCCCCATGGTAAACAAACTCCGTCCGGCTCCCGCCATCTTCACGCTACCAAGCCGCTCGAGCAGATCCAGACGCAAAGTCGGATCAATGTCGCCGTGCGTCGGATCGACGTAACGTATTTTCAAAGCGCCGCGGTCATTCGTGTTCTGGGATCGGTGCCGGGCGCGCGCCTGCGCTTGTCCCTCGACGGGTGGTTCTGCAATCGGCAAGTTCTTCGACGCGGCAGCCGTTTCGGTTGCGGATGCCGGGGGAGGCGAAGCCGGGACGTCGCCGGAACTGGTATACGCCCGAATCCACAGCACAAGCGCGATCACGAGGAAGAGCCCCAGCAGCGCCAGCTTCTTCGGCTCGGCTCCTAGCTTCAGTTTTCCTGGATTGATGGCCGCGCTCACGACTTTGCTCCTGCCGCGGGGGGCGCAGTGGTGGGAGTTGGCCCGCTGGCGGGAGTCGCCGCTGCAGGAGGAGCCGCCGTGGGAATTGGCGCGCCTGCCGGGGCTTCGCGCATCACGGTCAGAAACTTCACCGCGAGGTTCAGCCGCTCGGTGCCTTGTTGAGGCGCTGCATTCAGCGAATCCAGAATCAGCAAGCTGGGTGCGTGGTCGACCCCGTAGAGGAAGTGCATCAGGTCGGAATACGTCCCCTCTAGATTCACCGAAAAACTCAGCAAGGTCAGATCCGTCGATCCCTCGATAGGCTCCTCGGTAAACACCCCATCGCGCTGCTCGATACTGGCTTCCTGGGTCAGTTTTTCGAGATCGGAGAACATCTTCCGATAGGCTTCGCGGCCGGCCAGGAAGTACTTGCTCTCGAACGCCGTGGTCTGGGTCCCGGCCAGTTGGACCTTGCCGGAGACCGTCTCCAGCCGTTGTGACGCGAAGCGCGCCGCCAGAATTTGACGATGGATCTGCGCCGACTGCGCCGCCAGCTCGCGACGCGAACCGCCGGGGGGCGCGAAGTAGAAGTACAGCGCGACCAGGTTCAACAGCAGCAATGTGGCGGCAATCGCCTGAAGCCAGAATCCGGCCCCGCGGGCGACCGCGCGCGTGTTCAGCTCCGAACTGATCCGTTGCTTAAAACTTTTGAACATAGGGAACGGAGACCCGATAGCGGAAGAAAGGCTCGTGTTGAGCCGGCGGCTGCTGGCTTACCAGCGCGGCGGAACCGAAACGGGGCGACTGCTCCAGCCGCTGCAGCAGTTCGATGACCGCTTCATGCTTTTCGGCGCCGACAATCATGTCGAGCTGGATATGGTTGGAGGCGGGATCGTCACCGGCAGCTACTTGAGGGAGCCGGATCGAGACCAGCCGTACGTTATAGGGCAGCACGGTTTGCAGATCGTCGAATACCATGGTCCAACTTACGGCCCGGTGGGCGATCAACTGATTCAGGAAGGCGCTTTCGGAGAACACGTCCGCGTTCTGAGGCTTACCCAGAATGCCCCGGAAACGGCCTTGCTCACGCTGGTACTTCGCCAGCTCCAAGCGCTGCACATCAATCTCTTTGCGCAGCTTGGCGGCGCGCCCGCGCTCGTGGAATACCAGGCTGACCAGCGTAATCAGGGAAATGGATAGAAGCACGCAGGCACCGACCAGTGCTGCGTTACGAGCTCGTTCGCGCCGGAACGGCTCGGATGCCAGATTTATTGTCACCAGCGGATTTCCCATCATGCTGCGTATTGCTCCAGCAGGCCTAGCAGTCCTGCGTACTCCTGCGCCGGAGCGAAGCGCGACCTCAGGAACTCCCATTGAACCTGGAACTCGTTGGCCGCCAATTCCCCGATCGCGGTTGCGTCCTGGCCGAAGCCGGTCAACAGCAAGCGATTCACCTTCCGCGCCAGTTCATCCTCCGCGTAGGCGATGGTCTGCTGCATCACTGGCATCGTTTCATCGATGACGGAAAGGGCGCGCGCGGGTTTGGGCTGTTCTTCAGAAAGCGGTTCCGAGAAATCAACGCAGCGGATCAGCCGGATCTTATCGCCATCCAGCAACATGGCCGTCAAAATGGCCCCACTCAGCTTCAGCAGAAGCGTCACACCGGGTAGCGCCGGAGACGAGGAAGGAGCCGGCGCAGCAACGGAAGAGCACAAGGGGAGGCAGGCAACACTCGACGGCACAACCAGGCCGACACGAAAGCCGACAGCTGTGAACACACCCTCGTACTCGCTGAGAATACTGCGATCGATGGCCACGGTCAGGACTTCGACCTTTCCCGCTTCCCTGCTCTGTGGCGCGAACGACACCTGCGCTTCTTCGATGGCGAACGGCAGGCTTTTGCGTAGCCGAAACCGGACCAGTGCCAAGCGCTGCTCTTCGCTATCCGGCCATTGGTCGAAATCGAGTATTGCCATGCGTAGCGCATAGTCGGGCAACACCAGCCCGGCGCTCGGCTTGCGGCCGTTCGTCAGTGGAGCGAGTTTGGCCAGCGCCGATCGATAGGCCTCCGGGTTTACCAGATTCGACGTTGCCGGCGAGACCGCCAGCGATTCGGCCGCCACCTTCTCTTCGTGAATCGCGGAGGGCTGCGACGGCAATACCGAAGTCAGCGCGCTCTCGCTCATTTCGAACAGGTAATCGGGTGCGGGCTCGGACACAAGGCGCTTGAAGAACGTAATGGGTGACACGCGATCTACCTAGCTTTCAATGAAAGTCACTTTATTGATCTCGCGCAGCGTCGTCACGCCCTGGCGAACGCGGTCGATGGCCGACTCCCGCAGGAAGCCCATGCCTTCCTCGCGGGCTGTCCGCTTGATCTCCGACGCCGGCCGCCGATCCAGAATCATTTCCCGAATCGGTTCGCTCAAGTTCAGCAACTCGTGAATGGCCGTGCGTCCCCGGAAGCCGGTGCCCGAACACTCCATGCAACCGCGCCCCTCAAAGAACTCGAACGACGACCAGGTTTCCAAGTCCAGAGCGCTCTCTACCAAGTACGACTCATCGTAGGTAACCCGCACCCGGCAATGCGGGCAAATAACGCGCACCAAGCGCTGAGCGAGGATGCAATTAAGAGCGGAAACGAAGTTGTAAGGCTCGACGCCCATGTTCAAGAAGCGCCCCAGCACGTCCAGCACATTGTTGGCGTGCACCGTCGTGAATACCAAGTGGCCGGTGAGCGCAGCGTTGATGGCGATCTGGGCGGTCTCCTGATCGCGGATCTCACCCACCAGGATTTTGTCTGGATCGTGACGCAGAATAGACCGCAATCCGCGGGCGAAGGTCAACCCCTTCTTCTCGTTCACCGGGATCTGGGTGATTCCCTTGATCTGGTATTCCACCGGATCTTCGATCGTAATGATTTTGTCTTCGTCGTTCTTGATTTCGCTGAGCGCCGCGTAGAGCGTGGTCGTTTTGCCCGATCCCGTCGGGCCGGTCACCAGCACCATGCCGTATGGTTCCTTAATATAGCGGCGGAACTTCGTCAGATCCTGCTCGGCAAAACCGACCACGTCGAGCGAGAGCTTGGAGAACTTCTCGCTCATCGACTCCTTATCGAGCACGCGGAGGACGGCGTCTTCGCCGTGGATGGTCGGCATGACCGAGACGCGAAAGTCGATCAGCCGGCCTTTGTAGCGGACGCGGAAACGGCCATCCTGCGGAACACGCCGTTCGGCGATGTCGAGCTCGCTCATGACCTTGATGCGTGAGATCACGGCGGAGTGCCATTCTTTGGAAATCGGGTTCATGGCGTACTGCAGGACGCCGTCGATTCGGTACTTGATGGCCACTTCCTGATCGCGCGTCTCAATGTGGATATCGCTGGCGCGCCGCTCGAGGGCATTAAAGATGGTTGTATCCACCAGCTTGATGACCGGCGCGATGTTACTGTCGTCGGAGGTAAGCCGGTCAATGGAGAGCGTCTCGTCGGCGTTCTCTTCGCTGACCACGTCGAGCGTAAAGCCTTCGGTCACTTCTTCGAGCACGCGCTGAGATTGCTCGGTCTTCTTCAGCAGGTCGGAGATCTGGGAATACGTCGCTACTTTCACCCGCAGCTTGCGCCCCAGCAGCAGCGACAACTCGTCCATGAACACCACTTGCCGCGGGTCGGAAAGCGCGATCTCGAGCGTGCCCGCCGTATCCCGGAGGGGCACGAAATGGTAGCGGAACATCAGGTCGACCGGAACGGTGCGGAACAGTTCGTGATCGATGAAGGCCGATTTCAGATCAATGAATTCGCAGCGATAGCGCCGGGCCAGCGCTTGCGCCTGTTCCAGTTCCTCCGCGGGTTCTCTAAGTTTTACAGTTTCAGTCGCCATGGTTATCGAATCGAATCCGCCAACGAGAATATCGGTAGATACAGCGCTACCAGGACGAAGGCCACGAAGATCCCCATAAAGATCATGATGGCAGGCTCAATCAGCGACAAGGCTGCCGACGTTTTCGTGGACACATCGTCTTCATAAAACTCGGCGACGCTATTCAGCATTTGCGGCAGCGCGCCGGTGGATTCCCCTACCTCCATCATGTCAATTGAAAGTGAGGGGAAAATGCCCGTTTCACTGAGACTTGCCGAAAGGGACTTGCCTTCTCGAACCAGGGTGGACGCCCGGTCGAGCGCTTTCTTCATGAGTACGGTTCCCAGACTCTGACCAGATGTTGAAAGCGCCTGCGTGAGCGGGATACCGCCAATCAGCAACGTGCTCAACACGCGGGCGAACTGGGCTACTTGAT
Source organism: uncultured Acidobacteriaceae bacterium (assembly GCA_963740005.1). Lineage (GTDB taxonomy): Bacteria > Acidobacteriota > Terriglobia > Bryobacterales > Bryobacteraceae > CAJCIT01. The sequence goes on from CAVUCO010000058.1 coordinate 28,006, forward strand.
ATTTTGTCCAGATCTCGCCGAAGATTGGCACGCGCCGCTTCAAATTGTCGAGGGTCTCCTGGGCGGACTCGCGTCTCGACCACAGCCAACCACCGACCGCGGCGGCGACGAGAGTCAAGAATCCCAGCAAAATATAGCTGCGCGCGGTCGTGCCCACCGCGATCAGGATCCGGGTGGGCGCGGGCAGCTTCGCTTGCATGCTTTTGTACAGCTCGGCGAAGTTCGGCACCACGTAAGTGACTAGGAATACGATCAGCAACCCGACCAGGACGAGCAGCAAGGCCGGATACATCAACGACAACAGCAGTTTCTTGCGCACCGCGAGCGTCAGCCGCTGATAAGTGAGGAAGCGGTCGAGCACCTCCACCAGCGAGCCGCTACGTTCACCGGCTAACACGGTGGTGACGTAGATCGGTGGAAACACGTGCTGCTTCGCAAACGCATCCGAGAGGGTAGTACCGGTTTTCACTTCGTCGCGGACGGCTTTGATATAGCGGCCCAGCTGGGGATCGGTGAGCCGGTCGGCCAACAAATCGAGGCCTTTCAGAATCGGCAGGCCAGCCCGGATCAGAGTTACGAACTGCTGGTTGAAGATCAGAAACTTCTCGAGGTTAACGACTTTGCGGCGGATCTGAAAGCCGCCCAGCCGGGCGCTCAGGTCGCGGGCACGAACCGAATAGACCAGGAAGCCTTGTTGCGCGAAACGCTCACGGGCATCGCGCTCCGTGGCGGCCTCGGCCAACTGCTCGTGCACCTGGCCGCGGGCGTCCGCATATCTTAAAAGGAACTCAGCCACCTAGTTCTCCTGCCCCGCTGTCACCGCATCCACCACTTCCGCTCCATCCGGAATCGCGAACTCAAATAGCTTATTGTTGAGGGGCGGATTCACGGTTTCGTTGGTGAAGAGAAACGAGAGCTGCGAATCGTCGCGCCCGAGGATCTTGAGCTGGCGTATGGAGCCGTCCGTAGCGATCAACATCTGGATCTTCTCGTAAGGTACGCGATCGTTCTTGGCGGTAGCGTCCAGCCATGTGCCATTGTCCGCGGCACGGGTCTCAAACGACGCAAACTCCTTTTTCAACTCCAGGCGGCCCAGCAGAAACGCCATTGGCGCACGCATGTCCTCGCTGGCTTTGAGGGTGGACCGCTCCACCCGCTTGTCAACAGCGGTGTACAAGTAAACTGTTTTCCCGTCGGAAACGAATAGTTTGCCGACGGGCTGTGAATAATCCCAGCGCATGCGCCCCGGCTTTCGAAGCGCCAGCGTGCCGGACTCGGGCTTCCGCACCCGGCCCTGGACGGAGAAGGTTTCGGTGAAATCGACCGCCAGGGTCTGCGCCCGGTTGTAGTGGCCCTCGACCTGATTGATGAGTGTGTCTACCTGCGGATTGGTCGATTTTCCGGCCGCAAAAGCAACGGACGAGCTCCCAACGAGGATCACGGTAAGGAGGGCGAGGATCGAGCCAGCCCGCTGGAAGCCGGGAAGTATCACTAAAGGTTCTAGACGCATGGGACCCAAGAAACGCGCACAACGGTTCGAATTCAGGGCGAAAGCCTGTCGATGCGCCAACTTCCATCCTCCTTAATGCTGTATTGCAACCGGTCGTGCAGGCGGTCCGGCCGGCCTTGCCAGAACTCAATTTTTGCCGCTTTGACGCGAAACCCTCCCCAATACTCCGGCGCCGGAACCTGGCCAGAGCCCTGATGCTGTGCCTCCATCTCAGCGAGTTTCCGCTCCAGTTCTGCCTTGGAGCCCACTACCTGGCTCTGACGGGAGACCCAGGCCCCGAGCTGGCTACCCCTGGGACGGGTGGCAAAGTACGCCTCCGACTGAGCCCGCGACAGCTTTCCGACTTCTCCTTCGATACGAACCTGGCGCTCCAGCTCCGCCCAATAGAAGACCAGCGCCGCGTAGGGGTTGGCTGCCAGCTCCCGACCTTTCCGGCTCCCATAATTGGTGTAAAAGACGAAATCCCGGCCGTCGATCTCCTTGAGAAGCACCATTCGGGCAGAGGGCCGGCCCGCTGGGGAAACGGTCGCCAGAGTCATGGCGTTTGGCTCAATGAGCTGCGCTTCCAGGGCCTGACCGAACCAATGGTTGAACTGCACAAGTGGATCAGGGCTAGTGTCTGATTCAGACAGCCCCTCCCGGGCGTAGGTCAGGCGCAGGTCAGCGAGGGAAAGGCGATTATCGGGATGCGATATCTCACTCATAAAACTTGACTTAGCTCTTACCTCAGCTTGCCTGGGGCAACGAGACAGCTGGACGAGCCGACCAGCGGCGCTTCGTGTAGACCAACCTTTAGTCTGACACTACGAGCCGGAATTTCCCGCGAAAGACCCGCGGGCAACGACCGGGCAGCGCTCCCTGACCGCCGCGCCTTAAAAAGCCGCTCCGAAGCGGTTGGCTCTAGATGCGAAGGGCGCGTTGCTTGCTATACTAGGTTTTCGTATGAATTACGCAGTAGCCGTGATCACCTTTGTCCACGTGGTGATTTGCTTTTTTCTCATTGTGGTTGTGCTGCTTCAAAGTGGTAAGGCAGCTGATCTGGCCGGTGCATTCGGTGGCATGGGATCACAAACAGTATTCGGGCCGCGTGGCGCCAATACCATCCTTTCGAAGGCGACCACGGTTGCCGCGGTATTGTTCATGGTTACGGCTCTCACCTTGACGATCATGTCCCAAAAACAAGGTGCAGCCGTCGGAGGCAGCGTGCTCGATAAGTACCAGCGAAAGGCGCCGGCCGCCGTACCGCTGAGTAACAAACCGGCTCAGGCCCCAACCGGTCAGACGCCAGTGACCCCCGCTCCGGCTGCGCCACAAGGACAAGCCCCGGCCGCTCCGAAGAAGTAGCAGCGAAGATTTGTAAGTGTCACCCATGCGGAGGTGGCGGAATTGGCAGACGCACTAGCTTGAGGTGCTAGCGGGTAACACCGTGCGGGTTCAAGTCCCGCTCTCCGCACC
>CAVUCO010000059.1:0-48401 GCA_963740005.1 uncultured Acidobacteriaceae bacterium
AGTATATATCTGCTATTATTTCGCAAATTATGCCGAATTCCCGCAAAAAGCCAGATTTTCTTAGCAGCTTCGAAGCCCCCTCAAGTACCACGTACCTTGACGGTGTACCGGCAACCAGCCCTCTCATTATAATCAACCACTTGTAGGTAGGTGCTGCCTTTAATAGGCCCCCGGGTGCGCCTGCCAGCCCCTCCCTAGGACTATGGGTACCGTTATGGACTAATGCCAATAAGTGTTTTAGTTCTATTGGCTTACAGCGCCACAGCTGATACGCTGCAAGTGTAGGGAAATGGTTTTAACATGCCCTCGAAACATTCGCGATCTCTGCTTAAATTCGCCGTCTTGGGGCTCTTGTTCCTGGCCGGTACGCTCAAGGCCGGTACCATCGGCGCCGCCCAGGGTTTTGGCGCCTTCATTTTCGGCAATTCGTCCGACTCAAATGATATTGCAAGCCGAATTGCCATCGGCGGCAACGGCCCTTCAAACCATATCGGCGTTGCCAACTATATTCAATCCGGGCCAACCATCTTAACCGCAAACCCGAATGTGGTTGCCGTTGTGGAAGGCAGCGGAGCCAACGGCGGCGTAACCGCCCAAGTGGGTCAGCAGGTCTATAACGCCGGCGGCACGGTCAACAATGCGACCAAGCTCCCCAACGATCCGTTCCTGACCGCGGCAAACGGCGGTCAGTCAATCGCCAGTTATAAAAGCTTTTACGAGACTCTGTCGAGCCAGTTAGGTAGCCTGTCGAGTACCGTCGGAGCGGTGATAGGGAACAACGTGGGACAAGGAATAATCCTTAGCTCCACCGGAATCTCTGCCACCACGGTCGTGTATAACCTAACTGCCACGCAGTGGGCCAGCCTCGGAGTTTTCAATTTTAACTCCAATCAGACCATCATTATCAATGTCGCAGTTTCTGGCAGCGTGACTGGCGGGGGTTCGTACAACTTCACGGCGAATGGCTCGCAGCCGGGTAATACCGGCAACAGCTTCAGCAACATTCTCTTCAACTTTGTTGGAGCAACCGGCACTGTCAGCCTGGGCAACGAAGGCTTTGGCACCATCCTGGCTCCGGATGCGACGATCACGAGCGGGTCCGTCGTCAACGGTCAGATCATTGCCACCACTCTAGGCTCCATCGGCGAACTCCATGATGCTTCCGCCTTTACTGGAACGCTCCCTGGTGGTCCCGCCACCGCCCCTGAACCCGGCACCTTGGTCCTCTTCGGTGGCGGCTTACTTGCGTTCGGCGTGTTTGGCAAACGCTTCGTAAAGCGCCGCCAAACTAGAAACGACGCATGATCTCAAACGCCAGGCGTCATGCTTGGCGAAGAAGGCGGATCAGGCTCAGCCATTAGCTTGGCCTCCAACATGATCAGCAGCAGCAACACAAAGACGACCAGCGTCCCGAACGCAGGTAGCAGCATTACATAGCTCAACCCAAGATAGTAATCCACAAATCCAAGCGACGCAGGCTGGAAGACCGCTCCGCAGAGTGCCGCTAGAAAAATGCTGTCGTAGAATCCCGGTTGACCCCCGAAACGGCGGCCCAGCTTCTCGGCCACCAGCGGATAAATCGATGCGAATCCCGCTCCGATCAGCACCACGGCCGTTGATGCACCAATCAGCGACGATGTCATGCTGAGGCCGAAGTACCCGACAATCGCGGTCACGGTACTTACCATCAGCAACTTGGCATGATCCACCCGCCGGAGTAGCATTTGCGCCCCGGCGCGACCGGCCATCAACGCGAAAAAGTAAAGTGCCAGGACAAAGACCGCGGATTCCGGGTCGGATCCGAGCCTTCTGACCAAGAACAACGGCAGCCATGTTGCTATCGACCATTCATTTCCGAACTGAAAAAACAGTAGCAGGCTGAACAGCGCCGCAGCGATACTGCCCAAGTACCGGATGCGCACCGCCGGTGTTTCCCTGGGCTCAGCAATGTTGAGAACCGTCTGTCGCTGCCTCCACCACACCGCCAGAAAGACCAACGGCAACATCGCCAACAGCAACATTTCGAACTGGACGGTATAGAGGTAATAGGTTCCGCCGATCAGCAGCGTCACAAACAGTGCGCCGAAGCCGAAAAGGGCGCCATTGAAGTTGACGATAGCTGCGGCTCTGGACTGATGGAAAGGGCGAATAAGGTAGAACAGCCCCGAAAAGATCACCCCCACTCCTGCACCGACAAACATCAGGCCGGCCAGTCGAAAACCCATCGGCGCCGGAGGTAGCACGAACGACAACCCCACCAGACTCACGGTGGATATGAGCGATCCGGTAATCATGGCCCAGCGCACCGAGCCTTGATTCATATAACGGCGGGCAATTAGGTGAGCCACCAGCATGCTGCCATCCAGCGCGAAAAAATGCAGGCCGATGAGGCGGGAATCCTGCCCCATGTAGTACCGCCACGCCACCATCAAGGCCCCGATCATGCCGAACAGACTGCCGCATAAAAAGAAGCCGAGCACCCAGCGGACGGGTAACGACCGAAAGGGAATCTGGCTTTGGGGGATACCTTGGTCCTGCGCAACCGGCATGGGATTAATAGGTCGGTCGTGCTGGGCGTCGGTGGCCCTGCGCTCCAGATCTTCACCGGCTGGCATTGGTTCCGTTCGGTGCTCTGCTCATTGACACATCAAAAAACCGCAAGTACTATATGGGGTATCACTGAGAAAGGAGGTGGTCCAGTCGAAATGATTTCTGGTAGTGACTGTAACATACAAACCCCGCGCGAGGTGGTCGACTGTTGAAGTCGCCGCTCTTACGCTCAGACAACGCCAGTGACGAGGTCGAAGATCCTGTGGACCGGCCACCCCGTCGCGGGAAACCATAGACAGCGTTAACTGAAAGCCCCGCTTGGTCATCCGCTAAACGGGGTTTTCTCCATTTGTGGTACCCTACTATTTGGGTTTCCTTCCGAGGCCAGCGCACCGCTGGGCTGACCGTAGTGTCTCCTGCCAGTCGGCCGATTAAGTGCAACCCCACCGAAGTTGAAAGGATCTCAAGTTACCCTATGAAAGCCGGCATCCACCCCGTATACGACGAAGTCAATGTCATCTGTGCGTGTGGCTCGCGTTTCCGCACCCGTTCAACCCATAAGGGCGATGTGCACGTTGAAATCTGTTCGAGCTGTCACCCGTTCTTTACCGGTCGCCAGAAGCTCATCGACACCGAAGGACGCGTCGACCGCTTCCAGAAGAAGTTTGCCAAGGCACAAGAGCTCAAGGCCCAGAAAAAGGCAGTCGCTGTGGCCAAGGAAGCCCGCAAAGCTCAGTAAGATCATCTGGCCGGCAGGTTCTTGTAATAGAAAAAGCATCCCGCCCTGGGATGCTTTTTGCTTTCTGACTCGCCCCGGTAGCCAAAGAGGACCGCCAATCTGTATCTTTTCGGCCCTTATGGTTGTCCTCTAATCCTTCGGCGCAATCGCCTGCTTACGCTTTAACTCTTCTTGGCGGTCGCGATCATCCTGTTCCTTTTGCCGCTCTTCTCGTTCGGCGACCAACTTCTCATAAGCCGGGATTTGTTCAGCCGTCAGTATCGACTTCACTCGTGCAATTTGGTTCTGTTTGATTTCCAGAATCTCTGGCTTGTGCCGTTCCTTCATATCGCGCATGTCCTGCTTGGTCTGATCCAGGATCACGTTGAGCATCTGCAACTGGCGGTCGGTTAGCTTCGCGCGGGAACGCATCTCCGCCATATACTGAAGCCGCCAATCGTCGGAGCTATTCGCACTGACTATCGTGTGCTCGTAATACCGGTAACCAGCGATGCCGACTACCATCCCGCAACCGAACAACAGAAGCGCGGATAGACTGGCAATTAGTTTGGAGTGACGCATAGCGTTCGGCTTAATGACGATAATCTTCGGGGACCAGGTTATCCGTGGAGCGCACTGCTTCGGTGTATGTTTTTTCCGCCGAGCTATCGGCGTACAGCGCGTCGGCATATGTGGCGTGAGCCACAGTCGCCGGAGTTCGCCGTGTGGGGAGTGCCGTCAACACCGTCAACAAAAGGCAGACCGCCGCGGCGCCAGCCACAAACATGCGCGTCAACCGCTCGAAAACAAGCGGAAAACTGCCCCGCTTTTCAATGCGGCTCCAGATTCCCGGCATGAAGTTCGCGCTAGCCTCAACGTCCGGGCATGCCTCCCGGTATCGTTCAAACAGTTCGTTCAATTGACGATCAGCTTCTGTCACTTAAGCTCTTCACTTCCTCTCGCACTCCAAATGGCCGTTATCCAAAAGGAGCGCAGAATTCATCTGCCGTGATTTGGCAGTTTCTATAGTTTACCCTCAGCAGTCGCCGTGTTGTAGGCTTTCAAGACCCGCTGCCTAGCCCGGAACAGCCGCACCTTCAACGCATTCTCGTTCACGCGGTAAATCTGCTCTAACTCTTTTAGCGAAAGGCCTTCTACTTCCTTCAGGGTCAGAAGTAGTCGATCTTCCTCCGACACGTGCTGAAACAAAGCATCCACAAACTCTCGAATCCGGCCTTTCTCGGACTCTTCTTCCTGACGCTTGCTGCCGGCTGCCGAATCCGCCATCAGCACCTGCTGCTCTGACAAATCCGACATCCTCGATTCGCCACGCCGCTTTAGACGACGCAAATAGTCGTAGCAAGCATTGACCGTTAGCCGGTATAGCCACGGCTCGAAGACTTCCGGCGTCCGCAGCTGATCCAGCGAATAGTACAACCGAACAAACACCTCTTGGGCGACATCTTCTACATCTTCCGGACGCCCAATCAGCCTGGAGATGGTCCCCAGAATTCGCTTACGATAGGCCGTAACAACAGCGTTGAACGCGCCGGAATCGCCTTTTCGCGCTTTTTCAATCAGCTCTGGCTCGACAAGCATCCCGAAAGACCTGACCGGATGCCGCCTTGCTCTAAACCATGAGGCGCTCCGGCAACTTGTTAGGTTACAAGGATTTGACCCAGACCACAAACCCGGGTACCAACCCGTCGCTTCCACACGCCCATGATCCCCTAGTCTGGGAACCCGGCGGAAACCCTCGCAGCGCCATCCTTCTCCATTTTTTCGACTTGCATTAAATTGCACATTGCTATATTATGATTTCAGATTGCAATATGACCATCGCCGAGAAAGTTCGGTACCTCCGAGTGGTCGAAGGCCAGCTCCGCGGCCTTGATCGTGAAATGTCCCAGAAGGAGTTGGTTCAAGCCATCAAGAGTGAGATGAACAGCACCATCAGCCAGCCGTACCTCTCGCAAATTGAGAGCGGGCACCGAAAGCATCTCACCAACACCACCCGATTGCTGCTGGCGAAGTTCTTCAAGGTACATCCCGGCTATTTGGTGGATGACCCCGAGGGCTACCACACGGAGTTGGTCAGTGACGCGCGGCTGGGCGAAGATCATCTCGACCTTTGGCTCATTCAAGGAGCCGAACGTTTCTGTCGTGACGCGAAGCTGGCCGACGCTTTGTTAAGCGTTGCGCGGCACCGTGATTCTCGGCAGTGCGTGCTCTTGCTTGGGCAGATTCTCGAGAACCCGGAGTTGGCAGAGCGGCTCTGGCAGGTGCTTCAGCCTGACGGTGGCGAGTCACCTGGCGCCGGGCGAGCGCCAAATGGGGAGGCGTAAGTTATGAGCTGGCAGGATTTCTTTCTCATCTGTTTCGTTGTCGGCTTCGCTTGGAGCATGGTGTCGCTCTTGTTGGGCGGTCTCCATCTCCATCTGCCGAAGTTCGGTGTTCACGGCCTCCACATGGGGTCCCACGCCGCAGGGCACATCGAAGGTGCCCAGATCGGGCACGGTCACGCCGGCACTGCGGTCAAGATCGGCGCAGTGGGGAAAACGTCCGGAGCGAATAACTCAAACGACGGTGCGCTCGGAATCCTGTCCGGCCTTCTGAACCCCAGCGCTATTGCGATATTTCTTTCCTGGTTCGGCGGCGCGGGCTATTTACTGACCCGCCACGCGTTCCTGGCATTCTGGCTGATCATGACGCTGTCCGTCCTCACTGGCTTGGCGGGTGCGTCCGTGATCGCATACCTCATGTTCTATTTGCAGACCAAAGAGCGGCCCATGGATCCGGCGGATTACGAAATGGTGGGTGTTCTTGGGCAGATTGCCGCAGCGGTCCGGCAGGGTGGCACCGGCGAGATGATCTTCACCCGTGATGGCGCCAAGCATGCGACACCCGTGCGTAGCGAGAACGGACTCGAGCTTCCCCGTGGTGTGGAAGTAATTGTCACTCGGTTCGACCAGGGCATTGCATATGTCCGCACCTGGGAGGACATGGCAGAACACAGCGGGCAGTCGAACCAGTCGACCGCTCAGCCATAACGATTTTTTTCACCGTGGCTTTCGCCCATTGGGCGATTGTCCTGAAGGGTTCGTGGTCGCTGGCACGGGAAGGCTCAGCGTCGCGAGTTGTATCAGGCCTTCCCAAGGAGAACAAGAAAGTTTATGTCGCACGAGATTTGGATCTTCGTCGGGCTGGGGCTGATTGCCCTGATCGCATTGCTCGGGGTGATCGCCAACCTCATTAGAAAAGCGGGGCCGCATGAAGCACTGATCGTCTACGGCTGGCGGGGGACCCGCATCGTTAAGGGTCAAGGCACGTTAATTCTTCCCATGTTTGAAAGCTTCCGGCAGCTTTCTCTGCAATTGATGTCCTTCGATGTGGCGCCGCAACAGGATCTTTACACCAAACAAGGTGTCGCCGTCACGGTCGAAGCCGTCGCTCAGATCAAAGTAAAAAGCGATCCGGAATCCATCCAGACGGCCGCCGAACAGTTCCTCACCAAGAGTGACGCGGAGCGGGAAGGCCTGATCCGGCTTGTCATGGAAGGCCACCTTCGCGGAATCATCGGCCAGTTGTCGGTGGAGCAGATCGTCAAGGAGCCCGAGATGGTGGGTGACCGCATGCGCGCCACTTGTGCGGCCGACATGACGAAGATGGGGCTCGAAGTCATTTCCTTCACCATCAAAGAAGTTCGCGATAAGAATGACTACATCAGTAATATGGGCCGGCCGGACGTGGCGCGGATTAAGCGCGACGCCGACGTCGCCACCGCCGAGGCCGAGCGCGACACCGCCATCAAGCGCGCCGAATCGCTCCGTGCCTCGGCTGTCGCCAAGGCCCAGGCCGATCAGGAACGAGTGCTTGCCGAGACGCTGTCGCTGGCCAAGCAGGCAGAAGCGCAGCGCGATCTTGAGATCAAGAAGGCGCAATACAACGAGACCACCAAGCGTCAACAAGCGCAGGCTGACAAGGCCTACGATATTCAGACCAATATCATGCAGCAGCAGGTCGTAGCTGAGGCCGTCAAGATCCGCCAGGTCGAAAAGGAGCAGGAGATTAAGGTTCAAGAAGCCGAAATCCTCCGTCATGAAAAAGAACTCATCGCCACCGTATTGAAAGGTGCCGAGATCGAGCGCAGACGGATCGAAACGCTGTCCGAAGCCGCCCGCAGCAAATCCATGATTGAAGCCGAAGGAGCCGCCGCCGCCACGCGCGCTCAAGGTGAGGCCGATGCCGACATCATCTTGCGTAAAGGTGAGGCCGAAGCGAAGGCCATGAACGTGAAAGCAGAGGCCTACCAGGAATGGAACCAGGCGGCCGTGGTCGACAAGCTCATCACGGGCATGCCCGAAATCGTCCGGGCGCTCGCTGCTCCACTCGCCAACATCGACAAGATCACCATCGTCTCCACCGGCGACGGACACTCCGCCGGCATGCACAAAATCACCGGCGACATGGCCCAAATGGCCGCGCAAATCCCGGCCCTCTTTGAGACGTTATCCGGCATGAAGATGTCGGAGCTGTTAGGAAAGGTTCGCACGATTGGAGAATCGCCGTCCGCCAAGAATGGCAAAGCGGATCCCCAGTAAATCGGATGGCGGCGGCCGGGGCCGACGAGCGTGGCCGTCGCTGTCTCAAGTCGAAGGCAAATAGAAAACATGGCAAAGGAGCACATATATGGCACTACTTGAAAGAGTGGCAACGTTGATGAAGGCAAACGTCAACGATCTGGTCGATAAAGCCGAGAACCCCGAGAAGCTGCTCAAACAACTTCTCCTCGACATGCAAAACCAATTCATGCAGGTGAAGACCCAGGTGGCCATCGCCATCGCGGACCAGCATCTGCTTGAAAATAAACAAAAAGAAAACCTTGAACACCAGAAGGAGTGGGTTCGGAAAGCCGAACTGGCGCTCGAAAAAGGAGAGGAAGACTTGGCCCGCGTGGCGCTGGAGCGCTCGCTGACCCATGAATCGGCTGCTCACAACTTTTCGCAGCAAATTGAGGATCAATCCCACCAGGTCAGCGTTATGCGCGATGCATTGAATAAGCTGGAGCAGAAAATGGCCGAGACCAAGGCCAAGAGCGAGCTCCTCATCGCTCAGCACCGGCGCGCCAGAGTTCTGGAGCGTTCCGGGGTAGCTGTCAGCCAGGATATAAAGAATGACGCAACCTTCGATCGCATGCGCGAGAAGGTAGGCGAAAGCGAGGCTCTGGGTCTCGGCTATGCCACCCTCCTCGAGGACAACGCGGAAAAACGGCTCGCGGCCCTTGATCGCGCCGATAAAGTCGAGCAGCTTCTCGCCGAGCTCAAATCAAAACGAGGCTGACACTCGCTGAGGCGACGCGACGGTAATAAGAAGGTCGCGGGTCCGGCCCACGCGGACCCTTGCCGGCCCTGACTATCGTCGCTTGCCTCGCGGTGGGCATCCTCTCGCCCGACCTCCTGCCGATGCTCTCGGAGTCTGATTTATGTTGCACGACCTACAAGCCCTGTTTGTTCTGGCCCATCCTCTGGTTGAATCGGCCGGTAGGCAGCTGTCAATCGCGGTGCGGACCATGATCAATACCGTTGATGACCCTTCTTGGCCTTCGCGCACCGACAGTGTGCTCGAGCGTCTTCATTGGGCGCCCGTCAGCGCCGCCGTGCTGGCCGCCGCGTCGTTCGCTGGCTTTCTCTTGCTTGTGCGATATTTGCAGAGCCCTAATCGGCGACCACTGAATTCCGATTCGCCCCACCTGCCGCCCACGCCCGATTTGTCGGCGTTCGACATTTTCATCAGCGTTGCCACGGCCGTTATTGGGCTCACCGTTTGTTGGGCGACGGGCTAATCCGCGCGGCACCCTTGTGAGACCAAGGCTATAAACTTGCCTTCATCCCTCGTATTGGCCCCAGTACTCGCCCCGTGTGCCACGCAGTACAATCGGGATGCAGCTGAGGTTCCGGCTGGTCGCGACGTCCTGCTTATCGTGCGTCTCGCGCCGCGGTAGAGATGCCAGGCTTAACTACTTCGCAAAACTACAGCGCAGAACCGCGCGCGTCAACCAGCGGATGCCTGTCGAAACACGACCGTCGGCAAACGGATGCCGGCCGATCCGAACCATGAGCCCCTCTTCGCAGGGAAGCCACCATCCCTTCAACGTCCAGGGCACCGCGCTTTCGGCCGGCGATACTCGGGAACAATATCGGCAAAAGCTCGCGCGAATCACCCTTGACTCCATGGTTCAGTTCGTTGGCCTTCTGGACGCCCAGGGCACTGTGCTCGAGATCAATCAAGTCGCGCTCGACGCCGTAGGGATTAAACTCGCTGACGTCGAGGGAAAGCCGTTTTGGACGACCTTCTGGTGGCAAGTCTCGGAGGAAATCCGGGCGACCCTCAAAGAATCCATCCTACGCGCCTCGCAAGGCGAGTTCGTTCGCTGGGATACCGAAATCTATGGGCGCGCTGGCGGCAAGGAAACCATCATCATCGACGCCTCGCTCCGCCCGGTCAAGGATGAGCAAGGCAACGTCGTGTTCATCACTGCCGAAGGTCGCGACATCACCGAAAAGAAGGCGCATGAGCGCGAGATCGCTCGCCAGCGCGCGGAACTCGCCGAACTCGATGAGCTGAAGACGCGCTTCTTCGCCAATATCAGCCACGAGTTCCGCACGCCCCTGACGTTGATGATGGGGCCGCTTGAGGATACATTGGGGCAGTCGGCGGGCTTATCCGCCTCAAGCCGCGAGCACTTGGAGATGGCGCATCGCAACTCCTTGCGCCTCCTCAAACTCGTCAATACGCTCCTGGACTTCTCGCGGATCGAGGCGGGACGCATCCAGGCCTCGTATGAACCCGTCGATCTGGCTGTTTTGACCGCCGACATCGCCAGCGTATTCCGCTCGGCCATTGAGCGCGCGGAGATGACGCTCCTGATCGACTGCGTCCCGCTGGGCGAGCCGGTCTATGTGGATCGCGAGATGTGGGAGAAGGTCGTTCTCAACCTCATCTCTAACGCCTTCAAGTTCACGTTCGAAGGCGAGATCGAAGTCTCACTGCGCGAAGTCGGCGGCGCGGCGCAATTGACCGTACGCGACACCGGAACGGGTATACCGGTGGACGAAATTCCACGCCTGTTTGATCGATTCCATCGTGTCAAGGGTGCCCGCGGACGCTCCTCGGAAGGTAGCGGCATCGGCCTCGCGCTAGTGCAGGAACTGGTCAAGTTGCACGGCGGCAGCGTGCGTGTCGAAAGTGAAGTCGATCGCGGTAGTAGCTTCATCGTCTCCATCCCACTTGGCAAGTCACACCTTTCCGCTGACCGGATTGACGCCGAGCGCCCCTTGGCCTCCACTGCCCATCGAAGCGACGCCTATGTCGAAGAAATCTTGCGATGGCTGCCAGACGATCCGCAAATAGGACCGATCGGGAACGCCTTGGCCGGGCCGCCTTCCGAAGATATTCGCTCTGGAAGCCCACAAGCGGAAGACGCAAAAAAGCATCGCATTTTACTCGCCGACGACAACGCCGACATGCGCGACTATGTTCGACGGCTCCTGCTGCAGGGCGGCTATGAAGTCGAAGCCGTTGCCGACGGGTTGGCCGCCCTTAGCTCCGCACGAACATGCAATCCGGATCTGGTGCTCGCCGATGTCATGATGCCGGGATTGGACGGCTTCGGCCTTCTGCGCGAGCTTCGTGCCGATCCGAAGCTTCGGGCCCTTCCGATCATTCTGCTCTCCGCCCGTGCCGGCGAAGAAGCGCGGATTGAAGGAATGCAAGCTGGTGCCGATGACTATCTGATCAAGCCGTTCAGCGCTCGCGAGTTGCTCGCAAGGGTTGAGGCACACCTGAAAATTGCATGCATCCGGCACGAAGCCGCCGAGACTGTAAGACTTCGCACCTCTCAATTCGAGACTCTTCTCAACCAAGCGCCTCTGGGCGTGTATCTGGTGGATTCCAATTTTCGCATCTGCGAGGTCAATCCGGTTGCATTGCCGGTATTTGGGAAAATCCCCGGCGGTATCCACGGCCGCAAACTTGATGAGATCATTCATATCCTCTGGCAACCGGAATACGCGGATGAGATCGTCGATATCTTCCGGCATACGCTCGAGACAGGCGAATCGTACATCACGCCCGAAAGGACTGAATACCGGATCGATCGCGGCGTAACGGAGAGTTATGAATGGCGGCTAAATCGCATCGTCCTTCCTGATGGTCAGTTCGGCGTTGTCTGCTACTTCCAGGACATCACCGATCGAAGGCGGGCTGAGCAGAATGCCAACCTGCTTGCTTCGATCGTCGAGTCCTCGGAAGACGCCATCGTGAGCAAGAACCTCGACGGCATCATCATGAGCTGGAATCAAGGTGCCGAACGGCTTTTTGGCTACACGGCGGCCGAAGCAGTCGGCCAATCGATTGCCATTATCATTCCTCCTGATCGGCGTGATGAGGAGCCGAAAATACTCGGACGGCTCAGGCGCGGCGAGCGAGTTGAGCACTTTGAAACGATTCGCTTGCGAAAAGACGGTTCGCAGCTGAATGTCTCGCTCACCATTTCTCCGGTGCGAGCCGCCAATGGCCGCATTGTTGGCGCTTCCAAAGTGGCGCGCGATGTTACCGAAAGAGTCCGTTATCAACAAGCCCTGCAAGAGGCAAACGTGGCTCTCGAGCGCGCCAATGCCGATCTGCAGCATTTTGCCTACTCAGCCTCCCATGACCTTCAGGAGCCGCTTCGGATGGTCGCCATCTATGGCGAGTTGCTGCAGGAAGAATTCGCCGGCAAGCTGGGCCCGGCCGGCGACAAATACATCGCCCACACGGTGGAGGGCGCAATACGCATGGAGAACCTGTTAAAAGACCTCAGAGCCTACACGCAAGCATCCACCATGGGCAATGACCCAACTGACGATATTGACGCGGGCGAGATCCTAAAGAAGACCCTGTTGAACTTGGAGGTCGCCATAAAGGACAGCGGCACTTCCATCAGCAGCACTGCTCTTCCCAGGGTTCGTATGTATGAGTTTCAACTGGAGCAAGTCTTTCAAAACCTGATCGGAAACGCGATTCGCTATCGCAGCGACGCGCCGCCCCAAATCCACGTTGCCGCCGCGTGCCAGGGCAACCAGTGGCTGTTCTCGGTTCAAGATAACGGAATCGGCATCGCCCCTCAATTCAAGGAGCAGATCTTCGGTATCTTCAAACGTCTCCACAGCGCGGCAGAGTACTCCGGCACTGGTATGGGTCTCGCCATCTGCCAGCGTGTGATCGAACGGGCTGGAGGCCGCATCTGGGTGGAATCAGAACAGGGAAAAGGTTCGACGTTTTTCTTTACGATCCCCTGCGGGAAACCGGTGGCGCACGGGTCGAACTAATCCTCCCCGGAACCGTTATTCTGGGAGTCGCATCCAATTCCCGTGACGACTCGTGCCATCGCTGTGCCGGACTACCCACCGGATTCGGCCCAGGCCTCCAGTCTGCCCACCGTGCGCGGTTCGGAGTGGCTGCTAGTTATTTACTTCGCGTTCCTGGCGGCAATTGCCCCCTGGTTTCAGTCGCGTCCCTCCATCGGTGTGAAGCCGCTCTTCCAGGCTCTCGTTGTCTTCGCCATCATTGGCATCGTTGCGTGGTTGGAGCCGCGTATCCCGGGCTACACGATCAGTTGGTCTCGCGACTGGCTTCCCATCGGGCTTTTACTGGTCGCATTTCGTGAGTTGGATTGGTTCACTCCTGCCAGTTACCCGGGACGCTTTGAGCCTGGTTGGCTGGCTTGGGACCACCTCTTGCTGTCACAACAACACCTGCAGGCAGCCATCGAGAGCACCGGCCTCCTGCTACCCGGCTATCTGGAACTCTGCTACCTCCTCGTCTATGGCGTGGGTGTCTTTGGTGTGGCGGCGCTTTGGCGGACGGATCATCGCGAGAGAGTCAACAACTTTCTACTGATCTATCTTTCGGGTACGTTGCTCACCTACGCACTCATCCCCTGGTTCCCCTCCTTGCCCCCGCGGTTCTTTGCGCCTCAAATGGATGTCCCCCACGTGATGACGGTCTTTCGTGACTTGAATCTATGGCTTCTGGGTCTTGGCACAATCCATGCCGGCGTCTTTCCCAGTGCCCACGTCGCGTCGGCCTTCTCAGCGGCCTGGGGGCTCATGTTGACTCTGCCTGAGCGGCGCCGTTTTGGATGGGGCATGCTCGCGTTTGCCCTCAGCGTCTCCTTGGCAACAGTCTACGGCCGTTATCACTATGCGGCCGATGCGGTCGCCGGATTCGCCGTTAGCTTGTTGGCGCTTGGGGCCATCACGGTCTTTATGCATATCGATCCCCGCTTTCGTCGGTGTGGATGGCTGACGGCGGAAGTCCAACTGCCGACCCCGCGAGCCAGGACAACGAATAATCCCCGCTAGTTCAGTGAGTGCAACGAGCCGACCGGCAAGACGAATCGGCGCACAGGTGAGGCCTCAAAGAACCATGCAGAACCCGCGCTCGGTGAGAGAATCAAAGAATCCGCGTCAACCGGCGGCCAATAACGATGTGCCGGCTCTGCCCCCGGGCACCAGCAAAGAAAGGCTTGATACAGTTGTCAATTCCAAACAGCTGCCGGTCGATTTCCAGTCGGCTTCGCCTGTTGCCCGTACTCCTCTTCAGTGCTCTGTTGGCCGGGCAGGATCAGGCGCCACCGAGCGTACCGCCCCCTCCCCCGCGAGCCGAAACCAACCTTAGCGAAATCAGCACGCATGACTCGCCGGCAACGTTTCAGGCCAAAGTGAACTTAGTCCAGGTGCAGGTCGTCGTCCGCGACTCGAACGGAAAGGCTATTGGCAACCTCAAAAAAGAGGACTTCCTACTATTCGACCAAGGCAAGCGCCAGGACATCACGAAATTCGCCGTGCAGAAGCTCAGTGATCTGCCGGTTGAGTCCCCGAAGGAGGAACTGATTGCCGGAGACACCGCCCCGAAGCCTGCGCCGCCGCCGATTGCCAGCCATTTCATTGCGTATCTTTTTGACGATGTGCATCTCGACTTCGCTGATCTGGCGCAAGCCCGCGATGCTGCTGACAAGAACATCAATGCGACATTGGGTCCGACCGATCGCGTCGCCATCTTCACCACCTCTGCAGGCACCGTAGTCGACTTCACCGATGACAAGGCCAAACTGCACGCGGCACTCCTCAGCTTGCGGGTCCGGCCGCAAACGCTAAATGCCCAGACTGAGTGTCCCTACATCACCTACTACATGGCCGACCGCTTGATCAACTTCAGCGATGCGTACGCCCAGGATGTCGTCACAGCCGAGGTGCAGAACTGCCCAGGGTTTCCTCCCTACCCACCTGGACAGGAGCAGCAGGCACAAACACAAGCCCTGCAAATGGTCCGGACGATGGCCCAGCGAGTCTTGGCCTCGGGCGGCTACGATACGCGCTTGGCCTTGACCACTCTGCGGGACGTTATCCGCCGGATCTCCTACATGCCAGGTCAACGAAGCATTGTCCTGGTCTCCCCTGGCTTCTTGACGGTCGAAGACCGTGCGGCCGTGGGTGAGGTGGTTGATCGTGCCGCCCATTCGAACGTCGTGATCAGCTCCTTGGACGCTCGCGGCGTTTACAACAATAGCTTGCCAGACGCCAGCCGGCCTTCCTACAATACTCAAGCGGAAGCTCTGATGTATGAGTATGAGCGCACCCAAATGGATTTGCAGGCAAACATCCTGGGCGAACTCGCGGACGGAACGGGCGGCTCATTCTTCCATACCAACAACGACCTCAAGGCTGGATTTCAGCGAGTGGCCGATACCCCCGATTACATCTACGTGCTGGGATTCTCTCCCGAGAACCTCAAAAACGACGGCAGCTACCACAAGCTCAAGGTCACACTGACTCCCGGCACCGGCGGGCTGGCTGTCCAGGCCCGCCGCGGGTACTTCGCTCCAAAGCATATGGCTGACGCAGCCACCGAGGCCAAATCGCAAATTGAAGATGCCCTCTTCTCCCGCGAGGTAATCCGCGACATTCCATTCGACGTTCATACCCAATTCTTCAAAACCGCCGACTTCGACGCCAAGCTGACTGTGCTCTCCCATATCGATGTCCGCCATCTGCCTTTCAAGAAGGTGGATGACCGCAACCGGGATGATCTGACGATCGTGGTCGGACTGTTTGATCGCAATGGAAACTTCATTCAAGCCGGCGAGAAGACCCTCGAAATGCGCCTCCGCGACGTGACACTTCAAACCAAGCTCGGATCGGGCGTTACCATTCGGCATAGCTTCGACGTGAAGTTGGGAGGCTACGTGATTCGCGTTGTCTTGCGGGATACTCAGGGCCAACTGCTGGCCGCCGAGAACAGTTCAGTGGAAATTCCCTGAGCGATCTTCCATAAGGGGAGATAAGCTGATAGACGGGATTCCGATGAACAAACGAACTTGGATGCGCCGTGCCTTCGTTGGTTTGCTGATAACCGGCCTGGGAGCTGCTGTTACGCCTCTTGGCCTGGTTCGCTTGAATGCGCAGGAGGCTGCCCAGCCGGACACAGTCATCCGCACAGAAACGCGCCTGGTGTTAGTCGATGCCGTCGTCACCGACAAGAAGGGCAACTACGTTCGCGATCTCACCGAAAAGGACTTTCGCGTCTGGGAGGACAACAAAGAGCAGGCGGTGAAGACCTTCTCCTTTGGCTCCGACCCTGCCGCGCCCACCACCCTTCGCAACCGCTACATCGTTTTGTTCTTCGACAACTCCACTATGTCGGTGGGCGATCAAATGCAGGCGCGGCAGGCAGCCATCAAATTCATCGATGCTAACGCCGGCCCCGACCGCCTGATGGCAATTGTGAACTTTGGCGGAAGCCTGCAGATCGCCCAGAACTTCACCTCCGACGCCGACCGTCTCCGAAAGGTGGTGACCGGTGTAAAGATCTCGAATATCGATACGGGGGGCGCCTCCACCGCATTCCAGTTAGGTTCCATATCTGGCAACTTCGCCGTGCGCGATGGTATTTACGCACTCAGAGACCTGGCTAAGAATCTCAGCACGGTACCAGGCCGCAAGACTCTCGTTTGGCTAACCTCCGGCTTTCCGCTCAATCCCGACATACAGTTTGAAATCACCGCGACCATCGACACCTGCAATAAAGCCAACGTCGCCATCTACCCGATTGACGTACGAGGCTTGGTCGCGGGGGCAAATCTGCTTCCAAAACTCCCGGATGGTCCCATCGACGATGCCCCAACACTGTACGCCCGCCAGGCAGCCTTCGGCGATGGCCAGGCGGGAGCCGTACGCGGGTACTTGCAGCTCGCTTCATTCATAACGCCCGCATCTTCGCTCAACTCCGCCTTCCAGTCGCATGGTGCTGCCCCGTCCGCTCCATCAGGTAGCCAAACCGGAGGCGGTCATACCACCTCACCCGGCACCGGAACAAGTCCCGGTACGGGAAAGTCGCCCGGAACCAGTCCGGGTACGGGCAAGTCCCCCGGAACGGGCACGGGCACAACCACCGGACCGCGAGGCACCGGCGGTGGCGTCAATCAGCAATACACGAACAACCCTCTGAATCAGGCGAGATCGATCATTCTTCCGCAGTTCCCGCCAAGCGCCACCGACAATCAGCAAGTCATGTATCAACTCGCCCAAGGCACCGGAGGATTTGTCATTCTCAACACCAACGATCTGCTTGGCGGCCTGGAGAAGATCGCCAAGGAGCAGAACGAGTACTACATCCTCGGCTACACGCCCTCCGAATCTGAGGAGGGAACTTGCCACTCGCTTAAGGTGAAGGTGGATCGGGGCGGCGAAAACGTTCGTGCGCGCACCGGTTACTGCAACGTCAAAGCGGTTGACTATCTGGCCGGAAAGACCTCTGAAAAGGACCTCGAGAATCGAGTCGCCGGTACGGCTGCGGGAAACGTGAACGCCTCGCTGCAGGCGCCCTTTTTCTACACCTCTCCGAATACCGCGCGCGTGAACGTCGCCATGGAGATTCCCTCAGACTCCATCAAATTCCAAAAGGAAAAAGGTAATAAGCTGCACTCGGAAATGAACGTCCTGGGCGTCGCCTACAAGCCCGACGGAAGCGTCGCCGCGAAGTTCAGCGACACCGTCAAGTTCGATCTGGACAAGAAGGAGCTCGAGTCCTTTCAGGCGCAGCCGGTTCATTACGAAAAGCAGTTCGAAATGGCATCCGGCCAATACAACCTGAAGGTGGCATTCAACGGGGGCGGCGAACAGTTCGGCAAATTGGAAGCGCCCCTGAAGATCGACGCGTATTCCTCCGGCCAGTTCAGCATGAGCAGCCTGACTCTGAGCAAGGAGGTTCACGCGGTTTCCCAGCAGAGCCAAGGTCTGGACGCCGCACTCCTGGAAGATCAGGTACCGCTGATCGTCGGTCAAGCGCAAATCATTCCCGCCGGCACGAACCACTTCAAGAAAACGGAAAAGGCACTCGTCCTCTATGGCGAGATCTATGAGCCCAAAATGGTCGGCGCGGATCCGCAAAAGCCGCCCGCCGTCGCCATCCAGATGAAAGTGATGGACCGGAAGACGTCAGAGGTCAAACTGGATTCCGGGTTGATGCGACTTCCGGTCAAACTCGACAACGCCGTGGTTCCCTTCGCTTTGCAGATTCCGCCCGATAAGCTGTCCACCGGCGCCTATCGGCTTCAAGTGATGGGGGTTGATTCGCTCAACCAAACCTACACCCGCACCATCGACTTCGATTGGGATTAGCGCCCCTTCAGGTATTACTGCGCTGGGATTCTCTTAATTGGCCGGTGCTTCCCGAAACCGGGGCCGTCTATGTTCTGGAATCCCAAGGGACCCGAGCAGTTTCGGAATAGAATTGTCTCGATATGGCGAATGCGAAGATCACTTACCAACTGCATCCCGGATTTGCGATGATGGATGCCGTCATCAAGAATCTCAAACCGAAGACGGGGAAATCGCTTGATGAGTGGGTGGTGTTGCTGAAGAAACAGGGATCAGTGACCGTGCCGGACCAAAAGGCGTGGCTCAAGGATAAGTACAAGCTGGGAGGGTCGACGATCGGCGTGATTGTGGACCAGGCGCGGGGAGCGCATCTGGAGTTGAGCGCTCAGGCGTATATGAATGACGCACCCGGGTACGTGGATGACTTGTTCAGCGGAGCGAGGGCTCATTTGCGTCCGATCTGCGATGAGGTACTCGCGTTGGCTACGAGTTTCGGCGACGACGTGAAGGTGAGCCCCTGCAAGACGTTCGTTCCGCTTTATCGCAGCCACGTTTTTGGGCAAATCAAGCCGACCACGCAGACGCGCGTGGATCTCGGTTTGGCGCTGGGCGACACAAAGGCCAACAAGCGCCTGATCGACACCGGCGGCCTCGCGAAAAAGGATCGCATCACGCGGCGGATTGAGCTGACGTCAGTGAGTGATATCGACGCGGAAGTAAAGAAGTGGCTGAAGGCCGCCTATGACCGGGATAGTGAATGAGTTCTTCACTCGCCAAACCTGTTGTACAATCGGTGAATATTTGTAACCGGTCGCGTAGGATACCGCGCGGCCCGGCTCTTGCCTAGTCGCACACCAGAGAGCCCGTTCCCGGGAGCATCGGCCCGTCCCCTTTGCCGCCCGGACATGCCCCGTCCGGCATTGCCCCCAACACCACGCCGTAACGCCGGAACGCTTGTGCGACTCGCCGCACAACCCTTTTTCCCATTTGCTCTTCTCTGTTGTCGCCAAGGAGGCAACGACGAACCGTCGATGCGGAAACTGCATCTGTTGGCTCTACTCTTATCCTGGTCAGCCTTGCCATCGCTGGCTGCGCCGCCCACGTTCACCGTAGGGTGGTCGATTTACGTCGGCTGGAATCCTTATTACTTTATGGCCAAGTCCGGCATCTTAAAACGCTGGGCGGACAAGTACAACGTAGATATTAAAGTGCAGCGGTTCGACTACGCGCCATCGCTGGATGCGTTTGTCGCCAAGAACATCGATGCCTGCACCATGACGAATATGGAAGCGCTGGATATGCCGGCGGCTTCAGGTGTAGACACGACCGCTATCCTGATCGGCGACTACTCCAACGGTAATGATGCGGTGATGGTGCGCAATGGCTTGGCATTCCCGCAAATACCTGGCAAGCAAGTGATGCTGGTGCAAAAGACCGTGTCCGAGTACCTGTTTGAGCGCGGCATGGTGATGAACGGCCAGCAGAACGAGTTGAAGAAGGTTAAGTTTCTGAACACCTCCGACTCCGACATCGTGGCCGCGTTCATGAACAATCCCGCGACCCAAGTGGTGGTTACCTGGAAGCCGCTGGTATCGCAAATCCGCGAGCAGAAGGGCGTTTCCACCATTTTCGATTCTTCCAGGATCCCTGGTGAGATTCTCGACCTGCTGGTGGTGCGGACCGACGTTCTGAATAGGCCGGACGGGTCGGGCGCGCGTTTTGCGAAAGCCATTGCCGGTGCGTGGTACGAGACGCTAGCGCAGCTGAGCTCCAAGGGGCCGGTTGCCGATAAAGCGATGGCTGGCAGCGCTGCGGCAGCAGGAGATAGCGTTCCGTCGTTCAAGGAACAATTAGCGACCACGCACCTGTTCTATACGCCACAATCAGCTGCCGAGTTCGCACAAGCCCCCGAACTAAAGGCCAAGATGGACTTGGTTCGCCAGTTCTGTTTCCGGCATGGCTTGCTCGGCGAGAAGACAGCGTCGGCGGACGATGTCGCCGTGCTTTATCCGGATAAGACGGTTCAAGGTAAGAAGGA
This sequence comes from uncultured Acidobacteriaceae bacterium, assembly GCA_963740005.1. Lineage (GTDB taxonomy): Bacteria > Acidobacteriota > Terriglobia > Bryobacterales > Bryobacteraceae > CAJCIT01. The sequence continues at coordinate 20,006 of CAVUCO010000059.1, forward strand.
TCGCGTCCGCCTGCGGTTTGACGCGAGCTACATGCAAATGGCGGCACAGGGCAAGCTGTAACCCCTATGACATGGCATCCCTTCCAGATTGAAGCGAAGCCGGGCAAGTTCACTTGGGCGGTGCTTTCGTGGGCGCTGTTTGCCATCGGCATCGGCCTGTACCTGCAGGAGTCGGCAAACCGTCATCGCGAGAATCCGGAAGACCGGGTGATGCCGACCATCGGGCAGTTGGCAACTGGGATCAAGAACGCGGCGCTGAATCCGGCCGAGGAAGACGACGATGGATCCGCCGCACAGATGAGTACCTGGCAGCGGCTGCAACACAGCATGATCTGGAAGGATACATCGGCCAGTTCGCGACGCTTCCTGATTGCCCTGGCACTGATGATTCCGGCCGTCTTGCTGGGATTGCACGTCGCGTTGTTCCCCTATATTGGGGCGGTGTTCCTCCGCTTCATTACGTTCTTTGACAAAATCATTGCGCTATCGGTACTGCCTATTCTCTTTATTGCGTTCGGCATTGATGAGCTATCGAAAATCATGCTGATGGTGATTGGTGTCGCGCCGACGATTATTCTGGACACTTACAATCTGGCGAGGTCGGTCCCCCGCGAGCAGATCGTGAAGGGCTTCACGCTGGGAGCGGGCAATGGCGATGTGGCGTATCGGATCGTGCTGAAGCAAATACTGCCTCGTATTATTGCGAGCATCCGGCTGAACCTCAAACCGCTGATGCTGTTCTTATTCGCGGGCGAGATGATTGCTTCCACCGACGGGTTGGCCTATCGGATCGCCATCATGCGACGCCACATGGGCATGGATATCATCATCCCGTATGTACTGTGGGTGGCGTTGTTGCTGTTCGTTATTGATGGGGCACTGCGATTACTGAATCGCTTTTGGCATCCCTGGTTTAAGGAAGACTAGTGCGACCCCGATGAGCGCCCAGCCACTAACCGTTTACAACACGACCGGCCCGCAACCGGTTCCGCCGAAGCCCATCATTGAGGTAGAACAACTGGCGCTCGCCTTCCCGATGCGGCGGCAGACCCGGACGATTTTCCGGAACCTCAGCCTCACGGTCGAACCTGGTGAGTTCGTTTGCATTCTGGGCGAAACGGGGTGCGGGAAGAGCACCTTTCTAAGAATGATTCTCGGCGAGGACCGGCCCACCGAGGGTCGATTGTTGGTCGGTGGCCGGGAAGTGAACGGGATCAACAGCCTCTGCGGCTATGTGCCGCAGAAGTATTCGCTGTTTCCGGATCGCACTGTTCTGGGCAACCTGGTGTTCGGGCCGGAGTGCTCGGAACTAGGTTTGTGGCGGCGTCTCTCACCTAAGGCGAGGGCGTTCCGGCGGAGTGTCCGGGATGAGGCTCTGGCCAGACTAAAGCAGATGGGACTGCAGGCTTCAGATGCGGCAAAATATCCTTATCAGCTTTCAGGCGGTATGCAGCAGCGGGTGGCGATCGCGCAGGCGCTGATGATGAAGCCGGAAATTCTGTTGATGGACGAGGCGTTCAGCGCTCTCGACCCGAATACGCGGGCGGGGATGCAGTCGCTGATCCATGAACTTTGGTTGGAAACGCGAACCACGATCGTGTTCGTGACGCACAATACGCACGAAGCCGCCCATCTGGCGAGCCGGTTGATTGTGCTGGCGCAGAAGAGGAATGAAGCGGGTGTGCCGGTGGGAGCGGAAGTGATGCTGGACCAAAAGGTGCCGTTTGCCGAAGACACGCTGGCGCAGCGGCGGAGGCGGCCCGAAGTGGCTGAACTGGTGCACGGCATTGAGCGCCAATCACATGGCGCTTTTAATGCTGCTACCGTCGAACTGGAGGATTCAGAGTGAGCGGGCTGTTTTCACAAGCGGAGACCTGTGCCGTGGAGAGATCGGAAGGGCTGGCTTGAGGGACCGGAATTCAGACAGTGAGAACACCGGATCGCGGAAGCTGATGAGGTTGGCGGCGTCGGTGGCCGGGGTTGCTGCGCTCCTGACAACCGCGACATGGAGCCAGACACCGGTACGGGCTCAGCCCGATGAGCAAGGAAGCCAATTCTATACAACACGCGTGCAGCCGATCTTCCAGAAGAATTGCTATGCCTGCCACACCGCCGGACAGGCCGCCGGTTTGCGGGTGGATTCACGCGAAGCCCTATTGAAAGGCGGCGAATCGGGCCCGGCAGTAGTTCCAGGCGAGCCGAAGAAGAGCCTCTTAATCGAAGCCGTCGAGCAGACGGGCGAAGTCCGGATGCCTAAAGGCGGCCATCTGAAGCCCGAGGAGATCGACGACCTAATTGCGTGGGTTAAGATGGGCGCGCCTTGGGCTGAGGATGCGAAGCCTGCCAGCGCGGCGGACATGGCTGCGAAGCCGGCGGGAACCGCGACACTTGCGCCGGCGGCGACGAACGAAACAGCCGCGAACGATTTCTTTGAGAACAAGATCCGGCCGATCTTTGCCGAAAAGTGCTATGCCTGCCACACCGACGCGCAATCGGGCGGGCTGCGATTGGATTCGCGCGACGCGATTCTGAAGGGCGGTGAGACCGGTGCGGCCATTGTCTTGGGCGATCCCGACAAGAGCCTCCTGATTCAAGCTGTAAAGCAGGTTGGTGTGCTGAAGATGCCGAAGGGCGGGCATCTGAAGCCGCAAGAGATTGAGGATTTGGTGGCGTGGGTGAAGATGGGCGCGCCCTGGCCCGCGGCCAAGGGCGTATTGCCCGTTGCGAAGACCGGGCCAACCTTCGTGGTCACCCCGGAACAAAGGCAGTTCTGGTCATTCCGCCCACTGGCAAAGCCGGCTCTCCCGGCTGTGAAAGACAGCAAATGGGCGCATACGGACATCGACCGATTCGTGCTCGCGAAGCTGGAAGAAAAAGGTTTGAAGCCGGTTCAAGCGGCCGACAAGCGCACGCTGCTGCGCCGGGCCACCATCGATCTGACCGGCCTGCCACCGGCGCCCGAGGAGCTTGAATCCTTCGAGAAAGACAAAAGTGCCGGGGCCTTTGCGAAGGTGATTGACAGGCTGCTGGAGTCTCCGCGCTATGGCGAGAGGTGGGGAAGGCACTGGCTGGACGTGGCCCGTTATGCCGAGGATGATGTGCGCGGATTAGACCCCAAAGGCCGCGGCTATATGCCGTTTAACGGGGCCTATGTTTACCGCGATTGGGTGATTGCCGCCTTCAACAGCGACATGCCCTATGCTCAATTCGTGAAGGCGCAACTTGCCGGAGACCAGCTTGATCCGGCGTCGCGCGACAAGATGATTGCGGGAACCGGATTCCTGGGACAGGCGCCCTGGTTGTGGGATCAGGCTGAGCCCGTGCAAGGCCGGGCCGACGAACGAAACGAGCGAATCGATGCCGTGACACGCGGGTTTCTGGGCCTGACTGTTCAGTGCGCGCGCTGCCATAACCATAAATACGATCCGATTTCGCAGAAGGACTACTATGCGCTGGGAGGCGTTTTCGCGAGCACGACTTATACCGAATACCCACGAGTCTCAGAGGCTCAGGTAAAGGCGTATCGAGACAAAGAACAGCAGATTGAAGACCTCGAAACCGAGAAGTATGAGTTTGAAAAAACGGCGGGAGAGCAGCTGAGTGAAATTCTCGCTCATCAGACGTCGAAGTACATGGTGGCGGCGTGGCACGTCATCGGCAAACCCAAGCAACCTGCGGCGGAAGTGGCAGACGAGCAGAAGGTCGATCCGGAAATGCTGGCGCGATGGGTGAAGTACCTCTCCAAACCGCAAACCCATTACCCATATTTGAACGACTTCCAGGCCATGATTGCGAACGGCGGCGGCACGGAGGCACAAGCTAAATTCTTAGGCGACAGCTTTGAGAAGTTGGTGCTTCGCACGCTTGCGGAAAACAAGAAAATCAAAGAAGAGAACGACATCATCAAGGCGAAGAACGATGTTCCTAAGTTCAAGATGAAGGATGCGAAGCCGAATGAGTTCGAAACGAAGGATCAGTTTTGTCCCGGCTGCGATCTTGAACTAAAGGCACTCCCGACGGATCAAGGGAAGCTCTACCTGGATCTATTCAGGGGATCGCTTGACAGTGACGAACTGAAGCCGGAGCCGGGTGTCTTTACCTTCTACGGCTATTCCTTGGAACGGCAGCTAGGTACCACCTGGAAGGAGCATGTTGAGGCGCTCGACGCTCAGATCGAGGCCTTGAAGAAAGCGCTGCCGAAGGAGTTCCCGTTCGTACACGGCGTGGGCGACCGAACGAAAGCTGTTGACTTACAAGTGAACCTGCGTGGGAGTCCGTTCAGCCTGGGAGACCCAGTGCCCCGCCGATTCATTCAGGTGTTGTCTCAGAGCCCGGAAGGCGACCGATTCATGGAAGGCAGTGGGCGGCTGGAACTTGCCAACAAGATTGTACAGAGTCCCCTTGCTGCGCGCGTCTTTGTGAACCGCGTTTGGAAATGGCACTTCGGTACAGGCATTGTGGACACGCCGGACAACTTCGGCAAGATGGGCGAGAGGCCTTCGAATCCGGAGTTGCTGGAGTACTTGGCCGCGAAGTTTGCCGAAGACGGCATGACCCTGAAGAAGCTGCAAAAGGAGATTATGCTCTCCGCGGTGTACCAGTTGAGTACGGACGGAAATGCCGAGGACATGGAGCAGGATGCCAACAATCGTTATTACTGGCGGTTCAACAGGCTGCGATTGAACGCCGAAGCTTTGCGCGATTCCCTCCTTTTCGTGGCGGGCGATCTGGACCTGAAAAAAACCAGCGGGCCTTCGGTGGAGTTCAGCGAAGATAACACGAGCCGAACGGTCTTCTGCAAGGTCAGCCGCTTCCGGCTGGATAACTTTCTGCAGGTTTTCGATTTTCCGAACCCGAGTGTCACCGCCGAGCAACGTTTCGCTACCAACGTTCCTTTACAGCGGCTGTACTTCATGAACAATGCCTTTGTGTTTGCACAATCTGTGAAGCTGGCAGAGAGGGTTTATCCGAAAGGCACGGATGAGGAACGTATTAAAGAGCTGTACAGGCTACTGTTTGGCCGCCAGCCGACTGTCCAGGAATTGCAGCTCGGTCTGGAGTTTCTGAAGGCAAACCCGGAGAAGCCGGGTCACGAGATTGCCGGCGAGCCGACGACAGCCCTGAAACAGTATGCGCGCGTGCTGCTAAGTTCGAATGAGTTTGAGTTTTTGAATTAAGAATGCTGCTCGGGAGAGACAAGAATGCGACATAAGCTATCGGGGCAACCGATTACGAGGCGAGACGCCTTATGCCGGATGGGCGGTGGCATGGGGATGGTCGGCTTCGCCAGCATGGTTGGCCAATCCATTGCCAGGGCGGGCGTGAGTTCGCCAACCAATCCATGGATGATCACGAAGCCCGATTTCAAGCCTAAGGCCAAGCATGTCATCTTCCTGTTCATGAACGGCGGCATGTCGCAAGTCGATACGTTCGACCCGAAGCCGACGCTGTCCAAGTACAATGGCCAACCCATGCCCGGCGGCGACCTCCAGCATGAACGCAAAACTGGCGGCTTGATGCAATCGCCGTTCACATTTAAAAAATACGGGAAGAGCGGGATCGAAGTAAGCGAGATCTTCCCGCATATCGGTGGCGTGATCGACGATATCTGTGTGGTGCGCTCGGTTCACACGGAGATTCCAAATCACGAACCTGCCTTGATCATGATGAACACCGGCGCGAACCAGCCGGGACGCCCGTCGATGGGGTCGTGGATTACGTACGGCCTCGGCCAGGAGAACAAGAACCTTCCCGGTTTTGTGGTGATGTGTCCCGACGTTCCCACCACGGTCGGGCCGCCGCTGTGGAATTCGGCGTTCTTACCACCCATGTACCAGGGCACATACATTTCAGACAATACGCGGGAAAAAGAGTTCGACCCGCTCAAACTGATCCCCAACATACATAACGATCAGTTCGATCTCGCGCAGCAGAAATGCGAGTTAGACCTGGTTGAGAAGCTCGATCAGTTAAACATGCAAGGCCTCGCGGTTCGCGATCCGCAACTGGAAGCTACGATTAATGCGATGGAAACTGCCTATCGCATGCAGACGGAGGCGCCGGACGTATTCGACGTGCGGAAAGAAAGCGCGGCTGTCCAGAAGCTCTATGGAGAAGGCAGTACGGCGCGAGGGTGTTTAACGGCGGCGCGGTTGGTGGAGCGGGGAGTGCGGATGGTGCAGGTCTATTACGCGAAGGCCGACCCGTGGGACCACCATTTCGACATCGAGCTTCACCGAAAGACGGGTAAGGATTCCGACCAGCCTTTTGCGGCGCTGATTACGGATTTAAAGAGCCGGGGATTGCTGGACGAAACGCTGATCGTATGCGGCTCGGAATTCGGGCGTACTCCGGTGGTGGAGATGGGCAGCGGTTTTATGGGCGGCCAAACGCACAATGGCCGGGACCACAATCCACATGGATTTACGATGTGGTTGGCTGGTGGCGGCATTAAGGGTGGAATGACATACGGCGCGACTGACGACTTCGGATGGAAGGCTGTTGATAAGCCGGTACATGTTCACGACATCCATGCCACGATCCTGTACCTATTGGGCATAGACCACTTGAAACTGACTTATCGCTACAGCGGCCGGGATTTCCGACTAACCGATTTAGCGGGCAACGTAATTTACGACATTATCGCATAGCAAGTAAGACATTCGCGAAAGGGCTTAGAAGCGCAAGCAGCGGAGTATACCTGTGCGCCTCTCCATCCGTAATATTGCGTGGCCGTGAATCGCTGTGATGCCCGCTCTACAAGGAGCGGAATGGGAAACTGCTGTAAGTAGACTAAGACCACTTATCCTGCAGGTCACCCTGCTTACTTTCCACTCCTCAAATTGCCAAAGCCGTAAAAAAGTCTTGACTCTGTCAGACCAAGTGCGGAACAATAGTCCAACTTCCGGGGGAATCTCCATTCGAGGTTCAGCGCTTCGGCGCCCTGTACCCGCATCCTAAATACATTCGTAGTTCGCTCCTAGTGGAGTGAGTGCCGCGTTCGGCGAGCGGCAAGGGAAGTCCTTTCCCTCGAGCACGTGCCTCGGATTCATCGCCGGCCTAATCCTAAGTGGGAGAACTTCGAATGCAGAGATGGTCGAACCAGATCTTGTTGTGTGGCATCGCGTTCGCGGCGCTGTTGTTTATGCCACAAGCGGTGTTGGCCCAATCGAGTAGTTCATTACAGGGACAGGTCACGGATACATCAGGTGGGGCAATTCCCGATGCGGCCGTAACCCTTAAGAATGCCGAGAACGAGTCACAACGGCAGGCCCTGACCGACGCGACGGGTCATTATTCCTTCACGCAGGTGCCGCCGGGGAAGTACGCCGTGACAGTCCAGCGGCCGGGCTTCGCCTTGGTTACTCGGGAAGGCGTCCTGCTACAGGTGAACACGCCCGCGTCATTGAACATCCAGTTGGACGTAGGGAAGACGACGGATGTGGTGAACGTATCAGCGGATGCAACGACGATTAATACCACAGACGGCTCGGTTGGAAATGCCTTCACCGAAAACCAGATTCGCCAGTTGCCGCTTGAGACCAGAAACGTGGTGGAGTTGCTCAGCCTGCAGCCCGGGGTCACGCCGACGGGAGAAGTACTGGGAAGCCGGCGCGACCAGAACAACATCACCCTGGACGGCGTTGACGTCAACGACAACCAGAACGCGGGTATTGCGGGCAGCAAAGGCACCTCCCAGGGCAGCAACGCGAACGGGACCGCTGCTGTGGCTGGATTTAACTCGGTGCTGCCCATCCCCTTGGATTCGGTGCAGGAATTTCGCGTAACGGTGGCGGGGCAAGGAGCCAATGAGGGACGTTCGTCCGGCGGGCAAGTCGTTTTGATCACGAAGAGCGGCACGAACCAGCTTCACGGCTCGGCCTATGAGTACAATCGCAATACGATTTTCGCCGCCAATGACTTTTTCAGTAACAGGGCCGGCATTGACCGCCAGACTTTGAACAGGAATCAATTTGGCGCTTCTCTGGGCGGCAAGATCATCAAAGACAGGATTTTCTACTTCTTCAACTACGAGCGTCGCATTGACGCCAGTTCGCTGGCACAAGAGCGGGCTGTACCGAGCCAGAACCTGAAGAACGGGCTGCTTACTCTCCCGTTATCTGACGGGACGGTCGAGACTCTGAATGCAGCACAGATTGCTGCGGTGGATCCGCTGCACATCGGCATCAATCAGGGTTACTTGAGTCTCTTGAAACAGTATCCCGCGGGCAACGACCCGGCTTACGGCGCCGATGGCGGTTACAACTTCAGCGGCTATCGTTTCAACGCGCCGAACGACCTGGACAACCGGGCGTATGTGGCGAAGATGGATTTCATTCTGGACCACGCTGCCAAGAATACGTTGTCGATTCGGGGCACGCTCTTGAATGCGAACCAGGATCTAATCCTCGCCCAGTTTCCGGGGCAAGCGCCGGCATCCGAACTCTTGAACAACAGTAAAGGGTTGGCGGCTACGCTTACCTCCGTGCTACAGCCGACGCTGGTCAACGCGTTCAGTTTTGGACTAACGCGGCAAGGATTATCGCAGTCGGGCGTAGGTGGTGATAATTTTTCGCTGTATGGAATTGATTCTCCGGAGAACTATAACGCCAGAGCCAACGGTCGAATTCTGCCGGTCTACAACTATACGGACGACTTGACATGGACGAAAGGCAAGCACACGATTACGACCGGTATCGATTTCCGGTTGATGACAAATAACACGTACACGTACGCGAACTCGTACCCGGGTTATGGCTGGAGCCCGAACGTCGCGGTTGGCCTGGGAGAAGATATTCAAAACGACCTGACCAGCTACGTACAGACACAGTCCGGTAACCCGAATCTGCAACTCAACGACCCATTCAACGCCGGCGCGGCGATGGGGGCCTTGTTGGGACTCGTGAATAACACCAACATCACGTATCAGTTCGAGCGTAACGGAAGCGTGCTGCCGCAGGGCGCCGCGCAAGCCCGTCACTTCAAGATGAACGAGTATGAGGCTTATGTTGCGGATTCATGGCGGCTGAAGCCGTCGCTGACGCTGATTTTTGGACTTCGCTACAGCAATGACCGGCCGCCGTATGAAACGACCGGGCTTCAGGTGGCGCCGAACATCGGGCTCGACCAGTTCTTTGCCCAACGTAACGGGCTCGCAGAACAAGGCGTGCCGTCCTATGCCATGCCTAACGCGACTCTTTCCTATTCCCTCAACGGTCCCGTGAACGGCAAGCCGAGTTGGTGGAACTCCGACAACAACAACTTCGCGCCTCGTTTTGGCATGGCATACGCACCGGCGGACGCGGATGGCCTGTTGGGCAAGATCTTCGGGAAAAATGGCGCGTTCCGCGTCGGCGCCGCTCAAGTGTACGATCGATTCGGGAGCCAGTTGATTACTCAATTCGATCAATTCGGCTCATTCGGTTTGTCGACGACGCTGAACAATCCGACGTCGTATGACTTCACCACGTCGCCGCGATACAACGGGTCGCCTGCCAATCAGCCGGCAGCTCCGGCCGGTGGTTTCCCGTACACTCCGCCCGACGTTGCAGCGATATCCGGTGAGTTCCAAGGTATCTATCCGAACTTAAGGACGCCCTACGCATGGCTGTTCAATGGGTCGCTGGAACGGCAGATACCGGGCAAGATGGTGTTGGAAGTCGGGTATGTAGGACGATTCGGAAGGAAGCTGCTCCTGCAGGGCGATGTCTACACACCTATGGAGAACTACCGAGATCCAGTTTCCGGCCAGACTTGGGTGCAGAGCATGACGGCTCTGCGCCAGACGTATAACTCACTCAGCACCGCGGCGGGCTTTCCAGGGCAGAATGCTCCCGTTAGCCAGATTGCCAGCGAGGTGCAGGCGAATCCCTCGCTGGTTCCGACTAATCCTTTCATTGAAAGCATGTTCCCCGGGCTGGCGAACTATGCGTTTCCGGGCAGTGCGTCGGCGAATTACTTTTACCAGATCTACGGGACCTACGGTGGAAGCTATCTGGATATGCTGCACGCTTCCGATCGCATTGTGGGCAACTTCCTGCCGGGCCAGTGCCTCTCTAAACCCGGGTGCTACACATTCTTCGCGCTGCAAGGAAGCTCGATGCCTTCCTGGCAGAATGCGGGCGAATCGAACTATAACGCGATGGTGATAACTGTGCGACGAGCATTGTCGAATGGCATCTCGTTCGACCTCAACTACACCTGGTCCCATTCCATCGACAACGCCTCGTCGGCTGAAGGCGCGGCTGGGCAGGATGGAGCCGTGATTCAGAACATTTATCAGCCGGGCCAGTTCCGCGGCTCCTCCGACTTCGACATTCGCCAGAGCGTCAATGCCAATGTGGTGTACCAGCTGCCGTTTGGTACCGGGCAGCGGTTCCTGAATACATCGCATAGCTGGCTGAACGCCATTGTGGGAGGCTGGCAGGTCTCGACGATCATGCGGTTCACCAGCGGTCTACCGACAGTTGTCCAAGGCGATTCAGTGTGGAATACCAACTACTGGCAAAACTCCTTGGCGATTGTTTCTGGCCCGGTGAAGTCAGGCCAGACGATCGATCAAAACGGGGTTCCCAGCCTTTTTGGGAACACCAGCGCGAGTAATTCCTTCGCGGATTCGTGGCCTGGGAACACGGGCACTCGGGCGGCGCTTCGCCTGCCGGGGATTAATAATGTCGACTTGGCGGCCACAAAGTCGTTCCATTTGCCGATCCCAAAGCTGGAAACGTCGGAACTCCAGTTCCGGGCGGAGGCGTTCAACGCCTTCAACTGGGTGAACTTCATTTCGCCGAGCCTGGCGCTTTCGTCGCTAGCGACATTCGGCGAGTTTTCGGCAACCACGCCGGCACGGGTGATGCAGTTTGCGCTGCGCTACCAGTTCTAATTCTTCTACGATAAAGGGCAGAGGGCTCGTGGGCGGCTGCCCTTGTTTCTTCTATGCGAATTTCATCGATTGTGCGATTTGTGGTGGTCCGTCTGATGGTCACGGCTGTTGCCGTGGCGGGACTGGTTCAGGCGGCTTCGTCGGTCTACGACTTCTATCTGGTTTCGCTTGAGGGGAAAAGCGTGCCGCTGAAGCAGTATGACGGCAAGGTGTTGTTGATTGTCAATCTGGCGACCAAGACCGAGTACAAAGATCAGATCCCGAAGCTTGAGGCGCTGTATGAAAAGTACGAGCCGCAGGGGCTGGTAGTGATCGGCATACCAAGCAACGATTTCGGAGCGGGGCAGCCGGAGAAGGCGACCGAAATCGAGCAGGCTTACGCCGGCTACAAGCTAAAATTCCCGCTGTTTGGGAAGTCGTCGGTGACTGGTAAGGAGCAGATTCCGTTATACGCCTTCATCACGGGGCCGAAGAAGAGTGGCGACAGCAAGGCTGATGCTAAGGACGACGATGAAAAGGAAAAGAAGGATGCGTCGCCAACGGCCGGTGAAGTTCCCTGGAATTTCACAAAGTACCTGACGGACCGGAAGGGGAAACCAATTTCCCGTTTCGATGCCGATGTTGCGCCGGATGCGCCCGAATTAGTCGCAGCGATCGAAGATGCCCTGAAGGCAAAGCCCGGCGCGGGGGAAAACGGAACGCAGAAGGCGGAGAGAGAAACCGTGAGAGCGCGGTAAGCATACCCTGAGAGAACCGAACGCAGGTCTCTCGGCGTGGTCGTTCTCACTGCGGGCGGGAGGAATTCAGGTAGGCTCGCCAGCCTCCGAGGTGAGTGATTTCGGTTGCGTGTTCAATCGCGAAAGGCTCGCAGATAAAGCCCTTCACGCTTGAACCGTTTGCTAACTCCACGTTTCCAATACCGAGCGGCGGCGGGATCTCGGCGACAAAGCTACCCAAGTGCTCCGTTGGGATCGCCCATACTTCGACCTCTATACCCGGACCCGCGAAGCCCGGTTCACGCATCAGTCCGGGCTTAGGTGGGATCGTTCCCTCCAACACATAAAGCCGGTAGGCAGCGGCGGTTTTAGTGCATTCGATCAAGCGTGCTCCACGCGATGTTAGCTGATTATTCAGAGGCTGTCCGCCTAAGTGAGCGCCAACCACTGAGACGAGTGTGCAACCGGAAGGCGTCGCGGCGGCGGGGATAACCTCTGTTTCGTCGAGCGTCGTGCCAACGGCTCCGAGGTGTTGTCCGAGGACACGGTGCAACCGGTCTGCGACCGAGAGAAGCGCACTGTCCGTGCGCGCAGGGCCAATCAGTGAGACGCCGAATGGCAGGCCATTTGACCTGAAACCGGCAGGTACAGCGACGGCACTGAGATCGAGAAGATTGACGAAGTTCGTGTAGAATCCGAGGTTGCTGTTCAGACGAACGGGATCCGCTTCGACCTCGGCAATGGTATAGGTAGTCCCGGTGGTGGGCAAGAGTAGCAGGTCGACTTCCTTCCAAGCCGCACCGGCTAAATCTCGGAGTTCTTCAAGGCGATATTGAGCGCGGAATGTATCGACTGCACTGTACTTGGTCGCTCCCCCGATGATGCCGCGGACGACCGGGTGGATTGCTGCGGGATTCGATTCGAAGAACCGCTGGATCGCAGCGAGCCGCTCGGCAACCCAGGCGCCCGAATAGAGCAGATCGGCCACATCGCGAAAAGGCGCGAAGTCGAATTCGACTCGCTGGCCGCCGAGAGACTCGAGAGCCAGTGCGGCTTCCTGGTACAGCGTGTTGGCGGCATCATCGCTGAAAAACTCCAGGCGATCCGGCCTGGGGACGCCAAAGCGGAAAGAACCGGCGAGCCAGGGTGTTGCGGCGTCTGTGAAAGGGCGCGAGTACGGGTCGGAAGCGTCGAAGCGGCAACCTGCCGTGAAAACGCGCTGTGCGTCGTCGCATGTGAGCGCAAAGATAGATACGCAATCGAGTGAACGGCAGGCGGGCACAACTCCAGCTGCGCTGAGCGCACCACGGGTTGGCTTGAGTCCAACGAGATTGTTGAACGCGGCGGGTACACGCCCAGAGCCAGCGGTGTCGGTACCGAGCGAGAAGCTAACCAAGCCCTTCGCCACGGCGATGGCCGAGCCGGAGCTCGATCCTCCGGAAATGTAGCGGTCGTCGAACGCGCTGGCGCACGCGCCGTAGGGCGAGCGAACACCGACCAAGCCCGTGGCGAACTGATCGAGATTCGTTTTGCCGATTAGTATGGCGCCGGCTGCCTCGAGCAGTCTGACTACGGTGGCTGAGGCGGAGGGCTGGTAGGAGTAGGCCGGACAACCGGCAGTGGTGGCCATGCCGGCAACATCGATGTTGTCCTTGACCGCAAAAGGAACGCCGTACAGCGGAAGCTCTGCGCCGTCGGCTGTCGCCAAGGCTGCGGCGCCAGCGAGCGCGTGCTCGCGAGGAACGAGAGAGATCCAGATGGGGCGAACGCCCGTGGTTTCGATCTGTTGATAGACGTACTCGATGACCGATTCGGGGCTTTGGCCAGCGGCATACGCGGCGCGGAGCGAGGTGAGATCTAGTTTCATAGCGAATCCGTCAGGAGGTTTCCAGGATCAGCAGCGTTTGCCCCGGTGTCACGAGCGCGCCTTGCTTGCAGACCACTTCACGTACGACTCCGTCGGAGGGAGCAGTGACGACAAGTTCGGTCTTCATCGCTTCGAGAACGATGAGGCGCTCGCCGGCCTGGACGCGCCGGCCCGGTTCCACTCCAATGTTCCACACGCTGGCAGTGAGCGGTGAGGCAACGGCCTGGCAACCGTCCGGGATCCCCGGTCCGCCGGCGAACGAGCTATCGTCCTCCGGGGCATCGATGATAATCGCTTCACCGGCTGCGGCCCAACGAGCGCGTTCTTCCGCGAAAGCCTGCTGCTGTCGCTGCTTGGCCGCCCGAGCTTCCGCCTGGATGCCGCCGAGGAAGGTCTGGTAGTCCTGGTAGCGAAACTGTGTTGGCTCGACGGTCACGTGGCACTTGCCATGGGGGAACGCATCGCGCATGTCGAGCAGTTCAACGGCGCTGACCGGATAGAAACGGATCTGATCGAAGAAGCGGAGCAACCAGGGCGTGCCGGGTTCAAAATCTTGCGTGCTCTTAAACGTATTCCAGACCTGCAGCGTGCGCCCCACCAACTGGTAGCCGCCGGGACCTTCCATGCCATAGATGCAGAGATACGCCCCGCCGATGCCCACTGCATTTTCGGGGGTCCATGTGCGAGCGGGATTGTACTTCGTGGTGACGAGACGATGGCGAGGATCTATGGGCGTCGCCACGGGTGCCCCGAGATAGACGTCGCCTAAGCCGAGAACGAGGTAACTGGAATCGAACACGACGCGATGGACGTCTTCGATGGAACCAAGTCCATTGATACGTCGAATGAACTCGATGTTACTGGGGCACCAGGGCGCGTCGGGCCGCACAGCGGTCATGTACTTCTCAGCGGCGAGACGGGCTTGCGGGTCGTCCCAAGAGAGCGGCATGTGAACTATGCGCGCAGGCACGGTGATGTCGAGATCCCTCGGGATGGCCTGTTCAGCGGCTGCGAGAGCGTTGAGCAGGTGCTGACGCGGCAGCACGCGAGAGTTGTAGTGAATGTGGAGACTGCGAATTCCCGGTGTGATGTCGACTATCCCGTGCAGACCCATCTTGCGGAGTTGCGACTCGAGCGCATGCACCCGGAGCCGGAGAGCGAGATCGAGCACGTTGTCGCCGAACTCAACCAGCAGATAGCGATCGCCGTCGGCGCGGTAGGTTACTTGTGGCTCTGACTTGGTGGCGGGGTGGACCGCGATGACTGCCGGTTCGGTGGGTTGTGCCGCTTCTACAGGCAACGAAGGCAGGGAGGAAGTCAAGTTTTCGATGCTGAGTTCAACCTGAGTATCCATCAGGTCGGCCTGAGCCGCCGTGACGGCGCGGAAGCGGACGATGTCGCCGGGACGAAGCTGGCCCATCTTCCAGAGTTCGGCATGAACGATGGTGGCGGGACAGACGAAGCCGCCGAGACTCGGTCCATCGGGGCCGAGGATGATGGGCATGTCACCAGTGAAATCGAGGGTGCCGATCGCATACGCGTTGTCGTGGATGTTAGAAGGGTGAAGGCCGGCTTCACCGCCGTCGAGGCGGGCCCACTTGGGCTTCGGCCCAATGAGGCGAACGCCGGTGCGATCGGAATGATAGTGAACCTTCCAGTCGGTATCGAACAACATCGTGATATCTTCGTCGCGGAAGAAATCGGGCGCGCCGTGTGGACCGTAAAGGACGCCGATCTGCCACGTGCTGGTATAGGAGGGAATTGCCGCGGGAGAGAGTGTCGCAACTGGCCGCATTGCGGCCCCTGGCCGGTTGAGATGAATGACATCGCCCGGGCGCAGTGCCCGGCCCGCGTGGCCGCCAAAGCGGCCCAGCATAAACGTGCCGCGGCTGCACAGATACTGGGGAACGTCGAAACCTCCGGCGACGGCGAGATACGCGCGCATTCCAGGGCCGGCCGCGGTATTCATCTTGAGCACAGCGCCAGCCGGCGCGAGTGCGGCCTGCCAGCGCGGTAGAGGAACGCCGTCGAGTGTGGCCTTCATGTCCGTTCCCGTGAGCGCGATGGTGGTATCGCATCCGAAGCGCAGGGTGGGGCCCGAGATCGTGATTTCGAGAGCGGCTGCGCCCTCAGGGTTGCCCACCAAGCGGTTGGCCAAACGGAAGCCCAACATGTCCATCGGACCTGAGGGGGGCACGCCGACGTTCCAATAGCCGAGGCGGCCTGGATAATCCTGTACGGTCGTCTGCGTACCCCCGTCGATGACCTCGATGGCCGTGCGCAGATACGGGAAGTCCGCTAGCGTCGAAGTGATCATACCGCCCGAGGTGAAGTCCGGCGCTGCACAGACTTTATGCAGATAGTCGAGGTTCGTCTCGATGCCCGCGAGTTGTGTTTCGCAAAGGGCAGTGCGAAGCATCGCGACGGCTTGTGAACGATCGCCGGCGTGGACGATGAGCTTGGCCACCATCGGGTCGTAGTAGGGAGTAACTTCGGTGCCGGGTTCGACCCAGGTTTCGATTCTGGCATCCCTTGGGAAACGGACGTGCACCAGTCGGCCGGAGCTGGGTTGGAAGTTGGCGCCCGCATCTTCGGCATAGATTCGAGCTTCAATGGAATGCCCGCGCGGAGCGATGGTGAAGGTGTGTAGCGGAGCGAGATCGCCCGATGCTTGGAGTACCATCCATTCGACCAGGTCGAAGCCGGTCACTTCTTCCGTGACGCCGTGCTCGACCTGCAGCCGCGTATTGACTTCAAGAAAGAAGAATTCGCCAGTGGCGTTGTCGTAGACGAACTCGACGGTACCGGCCGAGCGATAGCTGACGGCCTCGGCGAGGCGCACGGCAGACTTGAAGAGCCGCAGGCGTGTCTCCGCGGTGATGCCTGGAGCAGGTGTTTCTTCAATGACCTTTTGGTTGCGCCGCTGCGCAGAACAATCGCGCTCGCCGAGTGCCACGACGTGGCCGTTGCCATCGCCGAAGATCTGAACCTCGATGTGGCGGGCCTGAGAAACAAAGCGCTCGAGGAATGTGCCACTGTCTCCGAAGTTATTCGCTCCAAGGCGCTGGACCGCTTCAAAAGCAGCATGAAGATCGTCCGGACCCTGACACATCCGGATACCGATGCCGCCGCCGCCCGCGGTGCTCTTGAGCATCAGCGGATATCCAATGTGCGAGGCGGCCCGCTCCGCTTCGGAGATAGAGTGCAAGAGTTCCGTTCCGGGGAGCAGCGGAATGTTTAGACCGGCGGCCATTTCACGAGCGGTGTGTTTCAGAGCGAAGGACCGCATCTGGGCCGGGGTGGGCCCGATGAAGACGAATCCTGCTTGTTCGCAGGCCTCGGCGAACTCCGGCTTTTCGCTGAGGAAGCCATAGCCGGGATGGACGGCCTCGGCCGATGTCTGGCGGGCGGCGGCTAGGACCGCTTCGGTCGAAAGATAACTCTGTGCGGCTGGAGCGGGGCCAATGCAAACAGCCTCGTCCGCATGGCTTACGTGCATCGAATGGCGATCGGCCTCCGAATACACGGCAATCGAGCGAATACCAAGTTTCCGTAGGGTGCGAATGATGCGGCAAGCAATGGCGCCGCGGTTGGCGATCAAAACTCGCTTGAACATTTACCGTGCCGCACCCACCGGGTCCCAGATGAGGACCTGAACCGGTGTGGGGTTGTAGGCGTTGCAAGGGTTGTTGAGCTGAGGGCAATTGCTGATGAGGCCGAGCACATCCATGTCGGCGCGGAGCTCGACATATTTGCCGGGTTCGGAGATGCCGTCCTCGAAGGTCAGCTTGCCTTCGGGAGTGACCGGGACATTCATGAAGAAGTTGATGTTGTTGGCGATGTCGCGCTTCTCAAAGCCGTTATCGAAGGCGATGACCGCCTTCAGGAAACTCTGGCGGCAGGCATGCATGTGACGCTTCTCGATGGCGTAGCGAACCATGTTGCTTTCGGTGGCACAGGCGCCCCCCAGGGTGTCGTGGCGGCCACACGTGTCAGCGACGATGGTGAGGAGCGTGTTGCCGTTGGTGGAGATCAACTTGGTGCCTGTGGTGAGGTAGATGTTGCCTTGCTCGCGAATGGTGTCCTGGAAACTATAGCGATCCGAGTAATCAGCTGCGTTGTAGAAGAGCGTGTCGACGGCCTGGTTGCCTTCAAGATCGACAATGCGAAATATCTGGCCCCGCTTGATTTCATGGATCCAAGACTCACCGGCGGGGACAATTTCGCTGTAGAGGGCTTTAGATGGATCGAGGCTGCTGGCGATGAGTTTGGTCATTGTGTTTGTTTGCCTGATGCCTGCCTAGAGGAAGTAGCGTTCCGTCAGAGTAAAGCCGCGAGCATTCTCGGGACGAGAAAGGCGGCAGGGATCGTCGGGAGCAGGCTGTGGAACACGCTTGATCGTGAGGTGCACCGGCTTGGGCTCGTAACGCGGGTTTGGATCGAGGGGGTGCTGGCAGGTGTTCAGAATGGCCAGCACGTTCATCTCGGCCCTCAACTCGACGAAGCGGCCGCGGGTGGCGGGAGCGGCTTGAAAATGTAGGGAGCCTTCACCGTCAACGACGACCTTGCTGAAGAAATTGACATTGGGGGAGAAGTCTCGAGGCGAAAGGCCGTATTTGGCGAGCTCGATCAGGAAGCTATCTTTCGCGTTTTGATAGAACTGGTTGCGGTGTTCCTGGTAACGCGCCTCGCCATACTTGGCTTTAACAAGTGCGGCGTTTGAGCACCCGCTGAGGGCGTCGTGCCAGCCGGAGGTATCGGCTGTCACCGAGGCTAGAATGCGGCCCATGTCGGAGTACAGAACAAAGCTCTCCGTGAGACGCGCGATGTGCTGCGCCTTCAAAGTGTCAGGCAGGTTCAGGCGCTCGACGGGGCAGTTGAAATTGTAGAAGAGCGCGCCAACATTGGCGCCGCCATCGGTATCGGTAATCCCCAGGGCGGTACCGCGCTTCAGCACATGCGACCACGTTGCGCCCGGTTGGACAACTTCCTCGAAGAGGATTTCTTCAGGCATTGAGATACACTCCCTGTGCAGGCTGGGATCAGAATGGATGCCTGCCTGGACACACCACGATTCAGGAAAAAGGCTAGAGAAGACGCGAACGGCGTCTGGAGAAAGCTTACTGAACTGCAGGAGGGCCGCAGCAGACATCCATGGCCGTGATGCGGAGCATCACACGTAGCGAAATGCGCCGAAGCCCACTCCGCCTTGCGTTCCATGACATCATCCCGGAAGTATGACAAATTCGCAGCGAGCATGCAAATCTAGGGACTGTCTGAGAGCAAGATATTCTTGATGACTTACATAAAAAGAACCGCTGTTTGAAAGCGAAGGGCAGTCCGCTAGACTCGTGAATTCCCTTCGGGAGTTGAGATTTGTGGATCGGAGCGATTTTCGGATGAGCCTAAAACGTTGGCTTGTGGGGTCCGGCGCGAGTTGCGCATGGTTTCTTCTTCTTGGCGCTGAACAAGCGGCAAGAAAGCCGGCTGCGACCGGCGTCGCGACGCCGGGTGTACAACGCCCCATGGCCTCAATCACGCCGACGGCTGTGTTCACGGTCGATGGGACGCCGGATTGGATGGCGGTGACGGAAGATTCAGTTTGGGTAGCGAGCTCGCCGAAGAATGCCGTCGTGCAGCTCGACGCCAAGACAAACAAGGTAGGCCGCAGCGCGACCGTGGGAAAGCCCTGCTCGGGACTCGCGTATGGCTTTGGAAGCATCTGGTCGCCAAGCTGCAGCGAACATAAGCTAGTGCGCTTCAACCCAGCAACCGGTGCGATTGAAGCGACGATCGACGCGGCGCCAGCCGATTCGGAAGGCGGGATTACGACGGGAGCAGGCAGCGTCTGGATGGTGACGGACAAGAAAGGTGTGTTGTCGCGGATCGACGGGAAGACGAACCAAGTCGTGAAGACGATTGAGGTGCCGGCGGGATCGGTGGCGTGCACGTTTGGCGGCGACGCGGTATGGGTAAGCTCACCAGATCAAGACGTCGTAGCGCGCGTGGATCCGAAGACGAACCAGGTGACGGACAAGATTGCTGTGGGGAAGGCGCCGCGGTTCATGACATTTGGTGCGGGGTCGGCATGGACGCTGAACCAAGGCGATGGAACGATCTCGCGCATCGATGCGGTCACGCGAAAGGCGATCAACATTGAAGCAGGCCTTCCCGGAGAAGGCGGCGAGATTGCCTTTGGCGAAGGCGCGATTTGGGCAACGCTGTTCGGGTTTCCGATTACCAAAGTAGATACGGCTACGAACAAAGTGGTCAAGCAGTGGCAAGGCAAAGGCGGTGACAGCATTCGCGCAGCGCACGGGTCCGTGTGGTTGACGTTCCTCCGGGACAAGAAGGTCTGGCGTATCGACGCGCGTCAGCTGTGAGGCTTGAGGACTTGGCGCCCTGGTCAGCCCTCTCACCCACGAACCACAGCCTGAAGGCTGTGCCACGTTGCTTTTTCCAAGTTCTGGGCTAGCCGTTGAAAATGTAAAGCGGCGTGCCGGGAGCGTAGGTGCTTTCACCGGCATCGCCCGCCGCGACGGGCTGACCTTCGAGGTCGCCGATCTGGCGGCAGAAGAGGCCGTTCTCACCGAGGTAGATGTCAAACTCGGCAGGACGCGGCAGAGAGCCTTGAATCAAGGCTTCGGAAAGCGGATCCTCCACGTACTTCTGGAGCGCGCGGCGCAACGGGCGCGCACCGTAGCTGCGATCGGTACAGGTTTTTTCGAGAATGTACTTGGCAGCTTCCGGTTCCAGCCTGATCTTGATCTGCTTGGTGACCAGGTTGACGTTTACCTGTTCGACCAGCAGTTGGATGATCTTCAACAGGTCGTCGTCTGTGAGCGAGGTGAAGAGGATCACTTCATCCAGGCGATTCAGAAACTCGGGATTGAACGCCCGCTTCACCTCACTCAGGACCTGATCCTCGATCTTTTGAGGAATGCCGCCTCCCTCGGTGGGGGCTGAGAAGCCGATCTGGCCACGCTTGTCCAGAAAACGAGCGCCCAGGTTCGAGGTCATAATGATGATGGTGTTCTTGAAGTCCACCGTGTTGCCGAGGCCGTCGGTGAGCTGTCCATCTTCAAACACCTGGAGCAGGATGTTATAGATATCCGGGTGCGCCTTCTCGATTTCGTCCAGCAGGATGATGGAATACGGCGCGCGCTTCACGCGTTCCGTGAGTTGACCACCTTCCTCATAGCCGACATAGCCGGGAGGCGAGCCGATCAGTTTGGAGATGGCGTGCTTCTCCATGAACTCCGACATATCGAAACGGATTAGAGCCTTCTCACTGCCGAAGAGGAATTCAGCGAGGGCGCGGGCCACCTCGGTTTTGCCGACGCCGGTGGGGCCCAGGAATAGGAATGAACCGGCAGGGCGCTTGGGCGATTTGAGGCCGGCGCGTGAACGGCGAATGGCACGAGACAGAGCGGAGATCGCTTTCTCCTGGCTAATAATGCGGTGATGGAGTTCTTCTTCGATGCGGAGGAGTTTGCTGACTTCCTCTTCTTTGATGGAAGTCATGGGCACGCCCGTCCAGCGGGCGACCACGTCTTCGATATCGTCCTTCGTGACGACTCCGGTCGAGGTGTCGTCGAGATTGTACTTCTCGCGAAGCTGGCGAAGGTTCTCGCGCTCTTTGCGCTCTTCGTCGGAATAAAAGCGTGCTTTCTCGAATTCGTGATTCGCGATGGCGTTTTCCATGCGATGCACGATGAACTTGATGCGCTTCTGAATATCCGAAACTTCGGTCGGGAGCGTGGTTTGGCGCAGTTTGACGCGGGCACCGGCCTCGTCGATCAGATCGATTGCCTTGTCCGGCAGGAAACGATCGGGAATGAAGCGTGTCGAGGTGTAAACGGCGGATTCGATGGCTTCGTCCGTGTAGGCGACGGCATGGAATTTCTCATAGCGCTCCTTGATACCGAACAGGATACGCACGGCGTCGGCGTCGTTGGGTGGTGGAACCTTTACCGCCTGGAAGCGGCGTTCTAGGGAGCGGTCCTTCTCAATCGACTTGCGGTACTCGGCAGGCGTGGTCGCGCCAATGCACTGGATCTCGCCGCGTGACAAAGCGGGCTTTAGAATATTGGCCGCATCTAGAGAACCTTCCGCCGAGCCGGCGCCGACCAGGGTGTGAAGCTCGTCGATGAAGATGATCGCGTTCTGGTTCTCCATCAATTCCTTCATGATGGTCTTCAGGCGCTCTTCGAACTGGCCGCGATACTTGGTACCGGCGACGATCAGGGACAAGTCGAGTGCCAGGATGCGCTTGTCCGATAAGAAGGACGGGACATCCCCATCGGCGATGCGCTGGGCGAGGCCTTCGACGATGGCTGTTTTCCCAACGCCCGGCTCGCCGATCAGGACCGGGTTGTTCTTGGTCCGGCGGCAGAGGATCTGGACGACGCGATCGAGTTCCGAGTCACGGCCAATGAGTGGATCGAGCATGCCGTCGACGGCGGCCTGGGTCAGGTCGCGGCTGAATTCAGCGAGCAGCGAACTCTCTTTCGGGCGGCTGGCGGACGTCTTTTCGGACGCTGACCGGGCGATCTCTTCGCGGACTGCGGACAGCCGCAAGCCGCGCTCGTGCAGGATTTCTGCGGCGAAACTCTTCTCTTCGCGCAGCAGGCCGAGGAGCAGATGCTCCGTACCAATATGTTTGTGGCTCAGCCGTTCAGCCTCTTCGGCGCCATAGGCCAACACACGCTTGCACTCATGGCTGAGAGGAAGATCGACCGAGGTAGAGACCTTCTCCCGGATGGTGGTGTGCGCTTCAATCTGCTTGCGAATCGATTCGATGGCGGCGTGAGACCGCAGGAAACGGTTGGCAAGGGCTTTATCCTCACGAAGAAGGCCGAGCAACAAGTGCTCCGTTTCTATATAAGGACTTCCGAACTGGCTGGCCTCGTATCTTGCGAAGAAGATTACGCGACGGGCTTTTTCGGTATAACGTTCAAACATATTTGGCACCGTCAAGACGGGTTGCGTCTGGTACAACTCCGGCCGCTTCGAGATCTCCTTCGGCAGGAGTCTGGAGGCGGCCCTCTACTAACTCTAAAACGCGGTCACAGCGGAACGCGAAGTGAAGATTGTGGGTAACGAAGATGGAAGTGAGGCCGTGAGAACGATGGAGTTCGTCCAGAAGGCCACTGATCATCTCGCCGGTCCGATGGTCGAGGCTTCCGGTGGGCTCGTCAGCGAGAAGAACCTTAGGCGAGCCGACCAAGGCCCGGGCCAAGGCGACGCGCTGCTGCTCGCCGCCGGACAGTTCGCCGGCACGGTGCGATTCACGGGTTTTGAGACCAACTTCATCTAACCTCGCCCGCGCTTTTGAGGCGGCCGCATCCGATGCTTCGCCGCGAATCAAAAGAGGCATCATCACATTCTCCAATGCTGAAAACTCCGGCAACAGAGACGGATTCTGCCAAAGAAAACCTAGCTGCCTGTTCCGAAAGTCCGATAACGATTCGTCGGAAAGGCGCGAAATGTCTTGATGGCCGAAGTATACCGTACCGTTTGAAGGCCTGTCCAGAGCGCCCAATAAATGGAGCAACGTGCTTTTCCCAGCTCCAGAGGCGCCGATGATTGCCAGGCGTTCGCCAGGACACACATCCAGCCACAGGTCACGGAACACGACCAACTCCCGGTTACCCGACCGGAAGGTCTTACCCAGGGACTCCGCGCGAATGAGACTCCCGTTATTCAAGAAACTTCCCTTTGACTCCAGGATAGAACAGAGTCTGTGAGCGGGAACTGAGGCATCCGGTTAGACAGTTCTGGTGCCCCAGCGATCTGCCGGCCAACCGCGAGCCTCTTCTTCGCTCCCGGTAGATTAACCAGGGAGTTGACGATGAATACCGCAGAATGGAGGGTACAGCCTATGCCACACGAACGAATCCGAGTCTTCATCACCGGCGGCACTTTCGATAAGGAGTACGACGAACTGGCGGGCCGTCTTTACTTTCGCGATTCGCACTTGCCGGAAATGCTGACGTTGGGGCGCTGCAGCCTGCCAGTAGGAATCACCACGCTGATGATGATCGACAGTCTGGAAATGACGGATCACCAGCGGCAGGAGATTGTGGACCGATGCCGGCAAGCGCATGAACGGCGGATCGTCCTGACGCATGGCACGGACACCATGGCATTAACGGCCCGGTTGCTGGACGATCACATCGATGACAAGACCATCGTGTTGACTGGGGCGATGGTGCCGTATAAGTTCGGGAGTTCCGATGGGCTGTTCAATCTTGGCAGCGCGCTGGCGTTCGCCCAGACGCTACCGGCCGGGGTTTACGTCGCCATGAACGGCAGGTATTTTCCGGCACGATCGGTGAGAAAGAATCGCGAGACGGGCTTGTTCGAAGAGTCGGCGGACTGGGTAAGCGATTAATTGTTCCGACAAAGGCAACGCGATAATAAGAACGCTTCAAATGACTGGACCGAATGACGGCAGCCGCTCACCTGTGACCTTGCGGAACAAGCCTTGGCAGAGCCGCATCACTGGCCCGGTGAGCATCGCTGTGGTTTGCGTGATGGTCGCGATTGTGCGATGGGCGGCACTCGACAGCTTGACCTATGGAGACCCGCCGATGTGGCTCTTCCAGTCGGCGCGGTTCGCCTGGGGCGAGTTTCCGTACCGCGATTTTTCCTACAATTATTCGCCACTCTCCTTGATGGTCCTGGGCTGGGCTTTGCGATGGATGGGCGTCAAGTTTTGGGTGGCTGCCGCATGCATGAACTTGATTGCGGCACTGAACGTGATGGCCGCCTACCGCCTGTGCCGCCGCCTGATGCCGCCATTCTTTGCCTGGGTCAGCATGGCGTTCCTTATATCTATTTGCACGACAACATCGACGAAGTACAACTTGTTCTCGTTCTCGACTTATTCCCCGTCGCTGCTGTTCGCCAGTCTGGGTTTGCTTCTGCTTATTTTGGCTGGAGTGGACTGGATAAGAGGAGGGCCGAGCCGTGGGCGGATCTTCGTGCTGGCGGTTGGTTCATTTCTGGCGATGACCAGCAAACAGGAGGCGCTGGTAACCGCGGTGGGGGGACTTCTGCTTCTAGCCGCTCTTGATTGGCGATCGCGCTCAGCCAGTGGCCTGGCTGCCTTTGCACGGCTCTATGCCAGCGTTCTTATGCTGTGTGGGCTGCCCGCGACGCTGTTCTATCTGGCTGTCATTCGAGAGGCTGGATTGCGCAGCGTCCTGGAGGGATTGCGAGGTTACGGGCTTGCGTCCGTAGCGTGTCCGTGGTGGCCGACGGGCTATGGCGCTCTGGGTGGGCTGGCGGCGCTGGGAAATGCAGCGCTATTCCTGTTGGTCTTATCGTTGCCATTCCGGGGCGCTCTTCGGCAGCGTTGGGGCGCGGCCTATCGCGGGCTACTTGTTTTTACGCCCATCGGAGTGATTGCGTGGATCACTTATCTGTGGTTTCAGAACCTCAGCGTTTTGCAATGGCCGGTCCCGCTGGGGCAGAGGCTACTGGCTTGCGCGCCTACGCTGTTTTGGACGAACCCCGTGTTGTTGATGGTCATGTGGCCGTCGCTTCTGCTGGTCTGTTATCTGTCGTGGGAGTTTGTTCGGCGGCGTGGCGTGCTGCGGCCGGAGCGGAAGGAACTGCTGTTTCTCTTTGCCGTGCCGGTTGCGGTCTCCCTGCGCGGACTCTTCGCAACGACGCTCACACCGTTCACCGAAGTCTCGGCGCTCTGCTATCCCTTCTTCGCGATCTTAGGTCCTTATCTTCTCTGGCTGGTCGTACGCAGCGCCAGCGCCGGTGGTTCTCATCAAGCCGCGGGCAAAACAGAGTCGTGGAGACAGCAAGCCGTTTTCGCAAGCATGCTAATTGCGTATGCCGTCTTTCGTTTTGCCGGGGCCTATGCGACCGGAAACCTTACGCCAGGCCATTGGCAGGCAATTACGACTGAGGCAGGCCTGGTGCGCCTCGCGGATGCCGGTGCGAGCGCCGATGCTTATCGCTACCTGGTCGAGCACACGCGTCCGGACGATCTGATCGCCGAAATTCCGTACGGCGGCGGGCTCAGTTTTGCCGCGCATCGGCGGTCACCGCTATTCACCAACCAGTTCATCCAGTTGAAAATGCCGGAGTCCTATCAGAAGCGAGACGCAGCGCAGATGGAGGCCCAGCCACCGGCACTGGTTTTTGTGCTGGACAGATCCAGGTATGGCACGGAGTACGGCATTCAGGACTATTTGACGTGCCCTTGTCCGCGGCTGGTCTGGCTGCCCGACCAACCGTCGTGGGTTCCCGGTTACATCTTTCCAGTCGTTGATTACCTGCGGGCACACTATCGCGTGGTGCACCATTTCGGCCGCGAGGGTCTTGTTCTAGCGCCGCTCTCGCCAGAGAATCAGCTGCGCTAAACAGAGACTTTCCAGGGGCTGCGAGTCTCGCGCCATGCCATCCATTTCTGAAGGCTTGGATCTTTGATGTTCTGGTTAGCGGTATCCCACTCAACGCACTGGCCGCTTCTGAGTGCGACGTTGCCCAGCAGGCAAGTGGCGGTGGATTTGAAGCAGATCCCAATGTCGCTGTTCGGCTTCTCCCGAGTCTTGACGCAGGAGACGAAATTCGCCCAATGGTTCGTGTTGCCACTGGAGACGCTCTTCATGGTGATGTCAGTCATGGCGGGTTCCGGTCCACCGGTTTGGCCTGGTTTGCGTGGCTTCATCTCCGGAACGACGAAGAACTCTGAGCGGTCGACAAACATGGTTCCGTGTTCCCCGTAGAACAGAATGCCACCGCCTTTCTTCATCATGGATTGTGCGTTGGAGTTGCGGTTCTCATAGGTGGCGATCCAGCCGCTGGGATATTCGTAGGTGACTTTGAGGGTGTCGGGCGTTTCACGATCGTCTGTGAGGAAGTACTTGCCTCCGCTCGCACTGGCGAAGCGCGGCTGCTCCTCGTTGAAGGCCATTTGCACGATATCGAGCCAGTGTACGCCCCAATCCGTCATCATTCCCCCGGCGTAATCCCAGAAGTAACGGAAGTTTGAGAACCAGCGCGGTTTGTCCGGATACTCCACATCGAAGCCGAAGCGGTTTGCGTTGTAGGGCCGGGCTGGTGCGGGTCCCAACCACATATCCCAATCGAGGTTGGAAGGCGCAGCGGAGTCCGGTGGGTTGCCGATACCGGCACGATTGTCGTTCGCGTAGTTCCAGGTATGGACCATCGCGATCTTGCCCAACGCGCCGCTCTTGATAAACTCAGTGGCCTTCTGGAAGTGCTCGGAACTGCGCTGCATGGTTCCGGCCTGTACCACTCGCTTGTATTTGCCTGCAGCCTGCACCATCTGGGCGCCTTCTTCAATGGTCACCGAGATTGGTTTTTCGACGTACACGTCTTTGCCCCCCTTGCAGGCCTCGACGGTCATGTAGGCATGCCAGTGGTCCGGCGTGCTGATGCACACCGCATCGATTGACTTGTCGGCCAGGATTTCGCGGAAATCTTTGACCTGCCTGGTGCCGCTCTTGGCCTTCGACGCGCCGAAGTCGAGGTTGGGTTGATAGACATCGCACAGAGCGACGACTTCGATGTCGGGGTGTTTCAAAGCATAGCCGAGGTTCCCGCGGCCCATGTTCCCGATACCGATGAACGCGATGTTGATTTTATCGTTTGCGCCTTTTATGGCGCCGGTGAAAAGCGAAGTCGTAAGGGCCACGCCGGCGGTCTTGAGAAAGCCGCGGCGATCTGGCGAATCATTCTGCATGGAGCGATCTCCTTCGATCAGCTGTCTTCGACGATCATTCTTTCACAGAGGGGGAACGACTTGTGGATTGAGGGTCGGGAAACAAGCGAAGGACGGATCTCTTCGTACGGCGGGCGGCGGGCGCGCCGTACGTCAGGCGGCAAGGCTCCGCCACCCGCCACCAGGAGGACCGCCGACACTGGGCGTCTCTTTTATTCAGTTGTCAAGGAGCCGGGGCTTGGCCGTTTTCACGGCGCAAACCCGACGATCCGGCTGCCGCCAAGCGGCATGGACCGGGGTAAGGACGATTCAGTGAGCGTTACGCAGCCGAGAAACCCTTCTCGCGCTGTTCGATCAGCTTGGCATGGCGATCAATCTGGTCCATTGAAAATTCGACCCCAAATTCTTTGTAGTTGAAAGGTTTTTTCGCCTTATTGGCAGCGATGTACTGGCGGGCGGCGAGCTCGGCGGCGATCTTCTCGAGCTGACGATTGAGACGCGATTCCTGGATGCTCAGGTTGTTGAGCTGGCGGTGATAGGCGAGGTAGGTGTGAGCCTGGATGAAGGCGGGGCGGAACTCGGCGGGCTGATCGTTGAACTTGTCGGCGAATTCGATGCGAGCGAGGGCATAGATGCCGTATTCGAGACCGGGGATGCGGGCGATGCGCCACTCAGTGTCGGCGAGGGCCTGGACCAGCGAGGTTTCTTTTTCACCCACGGGGTTGAACGCTTCGACGCAGTGTAAGACTTTGGCTTCGTAGAGTTCGGCGTCGTCACCGGGAAGCAGGACGGTGTGGCCGGTGAGGCCGGTTTTCAGAGCATTCATGGAGGATTTGGCCTTGCCTTCGATGGTCGTGGCACCGGTCGAGAGCTGGGCATTGGCTTGATTGGCAGTGATTTGCGCTTGCGACGACATTTGATTTCGTAAGTCCTTTGATTGGAGTTCTGGGACAAAGGGAAGTGCTGCGTCGCTCACACGGCATGAGGCCATGAGGCGTGAGCGGCGGTTGGGGGCACAACGGCCCGGTTTCTGGCTGGTGGCCTGGGACCACAAAATGGAAAAGGGCCGAACGCGAGTTAACCGCGACGACCCTTTGGCACGAAATTCTTCTTACAACTCCATTATCTCAGGTGTGAACCCGAATTCCAGGCGCCTGAGTTTGGAAGTGGTTGAAAAGATGGCACAAATAAATTTGCGAGATCTGTGACCGCTATTTGTT
>CAVUCO010000060.1:0-40140 GCA_963740005.1 uncultured Acidobacteriaceae bacterium
GCGGAGTTTGCCCGCGTGGTAACGGATCGCCTCGGGACCGTAACGGATCTCCGGCGGCTCATTTCACCGCCGAGGGCAGAATGCAGCCAATGTGCTGCGGTATTCGGGTTTCGACGCTTTAAGCATTCCTCACTCTCGAGCACTTAAACCATCGATAGGCTGCGTCGCCATCGAGCGCACTCCGCTTGAGAACTTCGTTGAGTCATGGCTACGCTGAAACATGCTGATTCTTGCCTCGGCATCACCGCGCCGCCGGAGCTCTTGTCTGCCGCCGGTATCGACCATCGTGTCAGGATTCCCCACGTGGAAGAAACACAGTTGCCTGGAGAAGAACCGATCGAGTATGTCCAAAGGCTGGCCCGTGCGAAGGCCTGGGCCATCAATTCCGGCAACGATGACATCATTCTAGGGGCGGACACGGTAGTCTGTTTACAGAGGGAAGTGTTCGGGAAACCGTCGGACCCCGAAGACGCAGTCCGCATGCTGCGGCGGCTTCGAGGGCGATCGCATTGGGTTTTTACCGGTGTTTGTCTGCGCTCTGTGCGTCGCGAAATTGTCGATGTCGCCGGCACCGAGGGGTATTTTGGTGAACTAACCGATCATGAAATCATTGATTACGTCGATTCAGGCGAGCCGTTCGACAAGGCTGGCGCATACGCCATTCAGGGGCTTGCCTCTAAGTTTGTGCGGGAGATTCGCGGTTGTTACCAGAACGTAGTGGGCTTGCCGGTCTCACGTGTGTACCGGCACTTGCAAAGTCTGTCGGACTCTCAGCGCTAGCCGTTGCGCTGTGTGGAGCACTGACCCTTGGGGCGTCGGCTGATCCATCCACGGCGGACGAGTGGAAGCAGCAAGGGGTTATTTATCTCGGCCACTCCCTGAATGCCCAACTGCATCCGGTCCCGATATCTGCCGTGCGATTGGGCGAGGGCTTCTGGAGCGCACGGCGCAAAGTAACCTTGGAACACAGCCTCCCCACCATGCTGGATCTCCTCGAAGAGCATGGCGCAATCGACAACTTCCGCCGCCTGTCGGGCAGGAAGAACGTGCCACGCAAAGGCCCCCTTTATACCGATTCCGATGTTTACAAATGGATTGAGGCTGCCTCCTGGGCCTTGGCTTCGAATGAGACTCCGCCGGCCGACAAACTGAAGCTGCGCGCCAAGTTGGATGGGCTGATCGCCGACATTCTTGCCGCGCAGGAACCCAGCGGATATCTGAACACGTACTACGTCGGCGACAAAGCTCACCTGCGGTTCACTGAATTGATTCGCTCGCACGAAGATTACTGCCTGGGCCACCTCATCCAGGCAGGCGTCGCACTCTATCGGGCGACGGGCGAGCGAAGCCTTCTCGACGCCTCGATCCGGTTTGCCGACTACATTGTGGCGAATTTCGGACCCACCAAGCGCCCGTTCTTCACGGGGCACCCGGAACTCGAGATGGGCCTGGTTGAGCTTTACCGGACAACCGGGCAACCGAAATACCTGGATTTTGTTCGCTACTTGTTGAGCGGTGTGGATCGCGATCGGCTGAAGTTGACGCCTGCCGATACGCATTATGCGTTCAGCGGCCGACCGTTCAGTTCGCGCACCGAGTTCGAAGGCCACGCCGTACGTGCGTTGTACGCCGCTTCAGGAGCGACCGATTACTTCGCCGAGGCCGGCGATCTTCCCGTCAAGCGGACTCTGGATCTCCTTTGGACGGACCTCACTCTGCGGAAGATGTACATTACCGGAGCGGCCGGGTCGCGGGCCAATGGCGAGTCCTTCGGCGACCCTTACGAACTGCCCAACCTCCAGGGCTACGCCGAGACGTGCGCATCCATCGCCAATCTGATGTGGAATTTCCGCATGCTGGCGGTCACCGGGAACGCGCAATACACGGACGTGCTTGAGAGGGCTCTGTATAACGGCGTAAATGCCGGCATGTCCCTCTCGGGAACCATGTATTGTTACAGAAATCCACTCGCCTCCAACGGCGAGAAGGTCCGGAACGCCTGGTACGACACCACCTGTTGCCCGCCCAACGAGGAACGCCTTTTTGAGAGCCTCCCCGGCTATTTTTACGCCACCAGCCGCGATGGCGTTTACGTGAACCTTTATCACAACTCGGATCTTGATTGGCACCTCGAAGACGGTACCCCGCTGAAGCTCTCCCAGGTCACGAACTATCCGTGGTCCGGTGACATCAAACTGACGGTGCAACCAGAGAAGCCCTCGCAGTTCACGGTGTATCTGAGATGGCCGAGTTGGGCAGCTTCCGCCGAGATTCAGGTCAACGGCAGTCGCATCGAAGGTGATTTCAAGCCTGGCTCCTATGTGCCTGTAACTCGGACTTGGGAGCCCGGTGACACGGTTACGTTGAGCCTGCCGATCCAAACCGTACAGATGCAAGCGAACCCCAGGGCGTCGGACCTCTACGGCCGAATTGCCATGGCGCGCGGCCCGTTGGTCTATGCGCTGGAACAGATCGATCAGAATGGCGCCTCCCTGAACGATATCTTCATCCGGCCCGGCAGCACAGGAACGACCGAGTTCCGGAAAGACCTCCTCGGAGGTGTGGCTGTCGTAAAGTTCCCAGGACTGGTCGCTGAAAAGCCCTTGGGAGAAGAACCGCTATACGAGGCGGTTGGTGCCGGTTTCGCCAAGCAAAAACGGCCCGTGACTCTGACTTTTATTCCTTATTATGCTTGGGCTAACAGGGAGCAGAGCGCCATGGAGGTCTGGGTGCCAACGACCCGAACCCCCGAGCACATCACTGGAAACGTCATCGGACAGAGCCTCGAGCGGCATGGGGAGTCCCGCTGATCCGCGATTCGCGACTTTTGCCAAATCCGGCGGAACATGTACAATAAAAAGAAGTTTGTAAGCTCCAAAGCACTGTCTTCTACCAACATGAACCTCTCCCTTGTCGGCCCTGGAAAGCTCTTGCTGGCTTTCACTCTAGCTAGTGCTTGCGCCTCATTCGGATTGGCGCAGACCTCCCCGGCCCCGGACACCCCGGCCCCGGCAGCCACGGACACCCCCAAGACCGTTGACAAACCGGCCCAGATTATGGGCGGTGCATCGGTTGATAACAAGAAGTATAAGGTGGGCCCGGAAGACGTCCTCAACGTGAATGTCTGGGAAGAGCCTAAGTTCACGGGCCTTTATACGGTTCATTCCGACGGGAAAATCACAATGCCGTTGGTGGGGGACATCGACGCGGGCGGTCTTACCCCCGTCGAAATTGAGCCGTTGGTGGTCCAGGCGCTGAGCAAGCTCATCGTGAAGCCCTTAGTCACCGTTACAGTTCAGGCGGTCTACAGCCGTAGATATTACATGGACGGTGAAATCAACAAGCCGGGTGAGTATCCCCTTCAGACCCGCACAACGATTCTGGATGCGATCAGCAAGGCGGGTGGGTTAGCCAGTTTTGCGAATGGCAAAAAAGTCTACATCCTACGCGGAGACAAGAAGATTCCCTTCAATTACAAAGATGTGATCCATGGCAAGAATCTAGACCAGAATATTGCGCTCGAAGCGGGCGATCACATCGTCGTGCCCTGAGGTGATGGATGCTAGATAGATTATCCGTACCGCGCCGGACGCTTGATTTCGAAGACTATCTGGACATGCTTCGGCGTAATGTCCGATGGATCATAGCGCCCGCGTTTTTGGGTCTGGTCATCGCCACCCTGGTTGCCTACTGGATGGACGATGTCTACGTCTCTACGGCGCTGATTCGCATTGTGCCGCAACAGGTTCCTGAGTCGCTGGTACAAAACGCCGTCAATCAGCAATTGGGCGACCGCATCAACGCCATGGCCGAAACCATCGAGAGCCGCAGCACGCTGAGCAGCATTATCAATTCCTACCAGCTCTACAAAACCGAGCTGAAAAGCGAACCACTGGATGACGTCATCGCAAAGATGCAGCGCTCCATCCATATCTCTGCTTCCGGCGGCATTACCAACAGCGGGCACGGCCTCCCGGCCTTCCAGCTATCGTTTTCCTACAACGACCGTCACGTCGCACAGAAGGTCTGCCAGGAGCTTGTGTCGCGGTTCGTGAATGAGAATACCCGGAATCGATATGAGGATGCGGTGGCAACCCACCAGTTCATGAACGACGAATTCGAGAAGTCAAAGCGTGAATTGGACACTCTTGAGCAAAAGCTGAGCGAGTTCCGTGCGAAGAATGTAGGTCATTTGCCCGAGCAGATGGAGGCCAACGTCCAGCAGATGAACGCGCTGGAAAACCGGGTTACCAATCTCAATCAGGCGCAGAGCCGTGTTTCTCAAGAGAAGATGATGCTGGAATCATCCCTCTCCATCGCCAAGGATCGAATGGCATCCGTTCGCGACAACACGCCCGACGTTCAGGCTCGGAGTGAAAAGGTCGATCAGTACGATAAACAGATCGCTGGAGTCGAGGCCACCATAGCTTCTTTGAAGGAGCGCTATACAGACACCTATCCCGATCTGGAAGCGGCGCGCGCTCAACTGATCCAACTTCGCCATCAGCGGGATGAAGTGCTCAAGACGGAAAAGGGTAAACCGGCGGAAGGTCACACTCTTTCACCTTCAGCCGGCAGGGAGCGAATGGATGCGACGGCCGAGGTAGAGCGCATCCAAGCCGCGCTTCGCGCAAAAGAACTCGAAGCTCAGGAATACGCCAAGGAAACGGCCGACGCCACCGCGGCCGTTCGTGCTTATCAGGGCCGGATCGAGGGCATCCCGATGGGCGAGAGTCAGTACCAGGAACTGCTTCGAGATCGAGATCTCGCCAAGGCAAAATATCAGGACCTCGAAGTCAAACTGTCAAAGTCGGCGATTTCGCAGGAGATGGAGAACCGCAAGCAGGGCGAGAATCTCGAGGTACTGGATCAAGCATCCTTGCCCGAATCACCAACCGAGCCACGGCGCAGTTTGATCATACCCGGCGGCTTCGGAGCCGGACTGGCTCTTGGAATCATCATCGTGGGAATTCGGGAAGTGAAGGACACGTCGCTGAAGAATCTGAAGGATGCACGGCTGTACACGCAGTTGTCCATTCTTGGAAGCGTACCGCTGCTTGAGAACGACCTGGTGGTTCAACGCCGCAAGCAGATGATGTGGGTCGGATGGGCTACCGCCACCTTGGTAGGAGTCGCGGTAATGGGTCTTTCGATGGCCCGTTACTATTTCAATAAGGTTTAGCCATGAGCCGAGTACACGACGCGCTGCGTAAGGCCGCCAAAGAGAATTTAGACAGACCTCAGCACAAGTCTGCTCCGCTGATTACTCCCGTGCTGACCGAGGACATTCCGTCGAACGCGGTGGCAGTTTCTGCCGGCTCCATTTTGGAAATGGAGAGCATCATGGCGAGGGTCAGGGAGTGCCCATATACACCGCTCGCAGAGGCTCTGTTAGTCAATCACAATAAGCCTCGAGAAGCCCCTGGCGAGGAATTTCGCACTCTTCGTACTCGCTTGAATCACCTCCAAACTCTCCAGCCGCTTCATACGCTGGTAATAACCAGCGCGTCACCAGCCGAAGGAAAATCCTTCACCGCGACCAATTTGGCGTTGACCCAGGCCCAGCTTACCGGACGAAAGGTGATTCTGGGTGACTTCGATTTTCGCCGCCCAACGGTTGATAAGACGTTCGGAGTTACGCACTCACCGGGGATTACCGACTACTTGCAAGGGAAGGCCCAACTCTCTGAAGTAATTCGCAAGATCGCTTCAACCGACCTGTACATCATGACGGCGGGCGCCGCGGTACCGAACCCGCTCGAACTGCTCAATCTGCGCGAGTGCAAGCAACTGATTGACTCCTTGCGCGAGTATTTTGACTGGGTCATAATCGACAGCCCGCCACTGCTTTTTGCCGCCGACGCGAACTTGCTCGCCACAATGTGCGATGGCACCATCCTGGTGGTTCGAATTGGTTCGACTACCTTCGACGCAGTGACTCGCGCCCTTCAGTCTTTGTGCGAAAACAACGTGCTCGGCATTGTGGTCAACGGGGCCCGACGTGGTGAGTTGTATAGCAAGTACACGTACTATCACGACTACTACGGTCCTGGCCAAGTGCAGGCCGAGGAAGCGGAAGCAGCGGCCGTCGACGCTCACAAGGAAGTCTAGCGAGGTTTGGCTTGCCGCCCACCACTGACTGGAAACCGTCTGCGGCGGTCTCGCTCGTTGTTGCAAGTCCCGCATTATCCGATGCCGTTTGCGGCTGAGCGGCCGAACCAGCGCCGGACTGTAACCGGCCGTGAGTGTTGCACAGGGGAGCCGGAACTCCATTAGTAAACTGCTTGGTATTCTGGAACGCGCCTGTTGCGGTCGAACCCGCTAACCGGGAATTGACTCACGCTACGGATGCATCGGGCAGGCGGGCCCGGAACTCGCTCCAAGCTACTCCCACTACCAGCGTTACCAAACTCAGCCGTGCTGCCTCTCGCACCACCTTCGCCGCACCGCCGGTTCCAAGATAGATGGCCCCCGTCAGGCCCACTCCGACGATTACCAGCGCCGCCACATTGAACGCCCAACGCCGATTGATGGGCGAGACGGCTAGCAAAGCGGCCGGAATGAGCAATGGGACAAAATCGTACACTTCGTGATACGCCCAAATGCACGAAATCACCGCCAGGAACGCTATCTTTTTGGGGGAGCTAAACCGGGCGGCAATCAACCCCGCACCGAGCAGAATGCTTAGTTGCAGCAGGCTGTCCCACGCCGAACCGTCCAGACGCAGCTTGTTAATAATGTCCTGAGAGGTGTACATACCCTGCTTGAAGTAACCGGCGACTGACAACCATCCTCCGATGAGGCGCAGGGGGCTGGCGTGAACCAGCCAGCTCATCGTGCCGAGGAGCGCCAGTTGCGAAGCAGCCAAGGTGGTGAGCGTCTTCACGTTCCTATCCAACAGTGGAAGAAACAGAAAAGGTATCGACAGGCTGGGCTTCACGAGCGACAGGCTATAGAGCAGTCCCGCCCAAATCGGGTGCTTCGTTTCAAGCCTTCGCGCCAAGAGAATGCACCCTAACGAAAGCAGCGAGAGTTGCTCGCGCTCGATGCAATAAGAAGTCGGCGGCCAGAGCACAACCAGGCCGAGGAACAAAAGGAAGGTCGCCTCTCCGGCCCCTGTCATGGTCTTCAGCTCTCGTGCAATCAGGAACACAAGCGCGATGTTCATCAGGATCCACACGAATTGAACGACAACCACGGGCAGAAATCCGAGTGGAAGCAGCGTCATTAAGGACGTCGGAGGGTAGGTTGCCTCGGGAGGGCCTAACGCTCGATCGGTTTGCGCGTGCGGTCCGGTCTTGGGAATCGAGTAGATCCGTACATCCTGCAGATGGACCGGGCCCTGCGGCGCCAGGACTCCGTACCGGGCTCGAAGCGCGTCCATCGCCACCGGAAAAGGATTGACTCCGCGGATGGCGTACTGCGCAACCACCCACTGCCTGCCCAAATCGCCGGTCGTGTCTCGTGCTGCATCCAGGACCGCCGGAATCGTCTCCACCAGTCCGAGCACGATGAAAACGGCGGCGAGAATTGTCGTAATTCGCGAGCGCGTCATTCTGAAAGGTCGGCCTTGTTAAATCGTCTCATCATACAGGCCACGTTCGTCAGATCAGGTGATGATCCACGCGAGCGAGACAACCTCGCAAGCCGGAATCCAACCCCCTAGAGGGGCGCCGCTTAGCCCTGGGAACGAGCTTTCGATGTCGATCTTCGCCTGGAACTTGGGCGCGCTACCCCGCAAGCAGCGCCGGATCTGCAGCAGGAATGTCATTGGCTCTCGCGAGATAGGCTTGCCAAAGGCCGGCAACGCCGCCGGTCAAAAGCGGAAAAGCCCCGCTGTAAGCCACGTGGTAGAAAGTCGTACCTACTGAGTAGCCGACAATCGAGGCCATAAAGCAAATGCCGGCGTTCGCTAATTCCTCGAACCGTGGGTCGGCATTACTTCGCTTAAAGATCCGATAACTTAGCCTGATCGAGATTACCAGGATGGCGACGTACACGATCAAGGCTGGGATTCCGCACTCTGAGCCGATTTGCGTGTACGAGTTATGAGTGCCAAGGGCCGGTGAATGTTGCCCCTTTTTAACGTCATCCAGATAGATCGCGTCAGCAAACTCGCCCACGCCAACGCCGAGGAGCGGATGTTGAAACATCATCGCGACACTTCGTCTGAATAGTTCTTCCCGTTCCTGTTGCGAAGCGAGCGAAACCTCTTCCTCTTCGGTGGTTGCCGTGGCGTGTTTGCTGTCCAGCGATACAAAGGTTAAACGGTGAGCCAAACCGCTGGGCATTACCAGCAGCAGAAGAGGGCTGAACAGCATGATGGGCACCAGGCGGAGGCGGTATCTGGCTGAAAAGATGAACGTGCAAAGAAGCATCACCGATATCGCGAAAAAGGCGCCGCGTGACGACGTTTTCAGCAGGAAGTAGAAGGCGCCGATAAACGCACAAGTGCCCACCAACATTTTAATAACGTTCTTCTGTACCACCCAATAGAAGAAGAAGCCGGCGCTGGTGGCGAGCCCTAGCGCCAGATCGTTCGCACCGCCGTAGAAAGAACTTTCTGGAATAGCAAAGCGGCCCCCTGCGTCGCCGCCCATCGTTAAGCAGATCACCAGAATTAATAAGCCTTTGACGATTTCAGCCAGGAGGAACAACCGTAAACTGGCAATGTCCACTACGAATGCGCAAATCGCAAAGAAGAACAACGTGCAGCGTGGAACGTAGTTCATCATCATGGTTAAGCTCTCGCTGCGCCATGTACTGAACAGGACGGTCAGGGCCAATAGGAACGTAAAGATAGCCCACAGCTTGCCAATAGGCAACCGCAAACCGCGTCCCGCGGAGCCGCTCGCGATAAACGCTATGGCAAGCAGTCCCTGAGAAACCCAGCTCACATAAGCATTCACATGAAAGAAGTGTTGGCTTAGGTCGTTCAATTCCGATGAGATCAAAAAGAAAAACAGGCTGTAGACGCCCAGATTTCCCATGACGGAGGCTGGGACAGTCGGCGTATCTTGCGTGATCGGGGGAGCGGACACCATTGATCCCGATGCGACCGCAAGACCGGCCAACGGCCGGACAGGGGTCCTGACGGTGCCGGTCAACGGCCTTCGAGGGTCTGTTTCTTGCAATGATCCAGGGGATGTCGTCTGCGGAATCGCCAAACTGGCAGGCGACGAACCTAGTTTTTTTGGATTGAGAAATCGTCCCATGAAGAAACTACGGCTCCTTTCACCCTACACTACGGCGAGGGTCAGCGAATTCGCACGAGGACACGGTGTTGTCCTGCTCCGGGGAGGGCCTATGCCGTGCGAATCTTTGCCGGCGACTGCTGGCCTATCTGTCGCCATCCGGTGATTCGCGACGACGGAAGCCGCTTGAGCAACTACCTTTGCCCCCAACTTCAGGGCCTCCCTTCGGATGGCCCAGCTGGGTG
The DNA here is from genome assembly GCA_963740005.1 of uncultured Acidobacteriaceae bacterium. GTDB lineage: Bacteria > Acidobacteriota > Terriglobia > Bryobacterales > Bryobacteraceae > CAJCIT01. The sequence goes on from CAVUCO010000060.1 coordinate 9,440, forward strand.
TTAGCGAAAGGCGTTTCCTGATAACCGCTAACAACTTACGTGCTCGTTTGCGAGACCTGTTGTTGTGGGTCAATTTACGCGTCAGCTACACTAGGAATTTTGGGCTAAGGCTCGTGCCAGACAAACTGTGTCTGGCCTGTATGAAACCCAGTGGGGCGTCCGAACGTCAGGGGGGTTTCGTGCAGAATGGAAAGGACCGACTGTTTAGATGATCTGTTCCAGGCTCTGCCGCCTGTTTTTGCTACTGCTGCTAATTCTCATCGCTTGCGATGCACCCCCCCTCGCCGCCCTGGCGATTGGAACCGACGATGCAGCAGCCCCGGCAACCAGCGGCGCACAGACCGAACCCTCTAACGCGGGAGCCCCTCCCAAAGCGCAGCCTCAGCAGCAGCAGCCAACCCCGCCCACGCCCCAGCAACCACCACCTCAGCAACCGGCGCCTCAACAACCCACTCCCCAGCAACCACCGAATCCGTTCGAAACTGTGCCACAGGGCCAGGAGCCTGCGAAAAAGGTCCCCAATCCGCAAGTCCAGGAGGCCACCACTGCACCCGTAGGCGAGAACATCGTCGAGGCTGTGGAGTTTCGAGGACAGAAGCGAGTCCCGCAGGATACGTTGCGTGCGCTCATCTACACGAAAAAGGGAGACGTCTACGATGAAGAATCCATCCATCGCGACTTTATGGCGCTATGGAATACCGGCCGCTTTGACGATTTGAAGGTCGAGACCGAGAAGGGTCCCAACGGCGGCATTATCATTCGGTTCCTGGTCACCGAACGCCGCGTCATTCGCAGTATCGATTACGAGGGAAATAAGTCGATCAGCAAGTCCGAGATTCTGGACCGATTTAAGGAGCGCAAAGTCAACCTGTCTCCGGAATCGCAGTATGATCCGGGGAAGGTTCAGCATGCCAAGAATGTGCTCCTGGAATACGAGGCGGAGCGCGGGCGACAGTACGCCACCGTGACGCCTGAGATCAAGCAGGTTCCTCCTTCCTCGGTTGAGATCGTGTTCGATATCGACGAAGGTCCCAAAGTAAAGGTCGGCAAGATCACTATTCAGGGGAATGCCGCATTCAGCAGTAAAGACGTGATCAGGGCGATGAAGAACCTGAAGCCGATCGGCATTCCACACTCGATTCTGTTCGAGAATCTGTTCGCCCGCACCTACGACTCGACCAAGCTCGACGAGGATGGGGAGCGCATCCGGCAGTTCTATCAGAAGAACGGCTACTTCCGGGCTCACGTTGTGAACCACACCGTGACCATCCGCGATACGAAACCCGGCTTTCATTGGCCGTTCATGAAGGCGCCCAAACCCGGCAAGGCAGCCGACATACTTATGGTGGTCGATGAAGACCAGAGGTATTACGTTCGCAATTTTCAGTTTGTCGGGATGAAGCTGTTTCGCACGCCCGATTTGATTGCTAAACAGGTTTTCGGTATGAGCTCCGGCGATGTGTTCTCGACGGAGAAACTGCAGAAGGGCCTCGATAACCTGAGAAAGCTATACGGCGACTTCGGCTACATTGACTTTGTTCCCGAGCCGGATCCTGAGCCGGTTGCGGGTACCAATAAGGTCGACATAACCATTAACGTCGATGAGGGCAAGCAGTTTTTCGTCCGCAGAATCGATTTCCAGGGCAACACCCATACCCGGGACAAAGTCATCCGGCGTGAACTGCTGATCGACGAAGGCGATTTGTTCAGCAACCGCCTTTGGGAGACGAGTATACTTCGTCTGAATCAGCTAGGCTATTTTGAACCTCTCAAGCCAGAAGATGCCGCGGACATCAAGCGTGACACCAAAACCGATACCGTCGACTTGACGCTTAAGTTGAGAGAGCGAGGCAAGAACTCGATACAGCTGAACGGTGGCTTTTCCGGCATCGCAGGAAGCTTCATTGGCTTCCAGTACTCGACCAACAACTTTCTTGGAGCGGGCGAGACGCTTAGTCTGAACGCCCAGCTCGGCACGCTGCTCAAGTCCGTTACGCTGGGATTCACGGAACCTTATTTGTGGGATAAGCCCTATCAGGCTGGGTTCACGATCTTCTACCAGCACTACAATTACAACCAGGCGCAACAAGCGTCCATCACTTCCGGCCAGAATCTGATCCCCTACTATAATGCTCTTGGTGCCAACAATCTATTGAACTACTCCTCAAACGGGAGAGGGTTCACCGTGTTCGTCTCGCATCAGTTGCGGCGCAGTTTTGCCAGGGTTGGACTTACCTACGGATTCAACAACCAAAGTATAGACACCTTGACGCCTGTCGCGACAAACTACTTCACTTATCTGAATTTTCAAGGAGTAGCCGGCCCGAACTCGTTGAGCGGAATCGTCAGCAGCACCGTCACGCCCAGCTTCTCCTATAACACCGTCAACCATCCCATCACGCCTAGTGCGGGTAAACGGTTGACCGCCTCCTTTGCGATCACGGGCTTGGGCGGGAACGTAAATACACTGATGCCAGTGTTTGACGCCGCCTATTTTCGCCATGGGTTTAAGAAGGGCCACGTCATAGGAGTCCATCTTCTCGGGCGCTACCTTATGGGCTATGGGGGTAAAGTGGCACCGCCCTATAGCCGCTTCTATATGGGCGGCGAAAACGATATCCGTGGTTTTCAGAACTGGTCAGTAAGCCCCGTAGCGTTCATTCCCAACTCGGAGTCGGTGCCTGTATATAATAACGACGGTAGCCAGCGGACGCAGAACGTTGTGGTGGCAGGGGTGTCTACCAGTGTCCCCGTCACGATGAACGTCCCGATCTATCAGACGATTTTCCCCGGCGGTGATACCCAAGGTGTATTCAACTTCGAGTACCGCATCCCCATCATCGGCCCGGTTACGCTCGCTCCGTTTGTCGATGTCGGTGTGAACCGAATATCCCTTCCAAGCCAGCTAACGATCAGCACTGATCGGGTGACCTCGCTGAATGAACTCTATCCCCAGGCAGGCTTTACCGCGCAGGCGATCCTTAATTCTTCTACACAGGGTGTCGTCATGTCGACCGGGCTTGAATTGCAAGTGCTGATGCCGGTAGTGAACGCCCCATTTCGGGTATATTGGGCCTATAATCCACTGCGTGTGAACACGAATCTGTTGCCTCCTCAGGTGGCCGGCCCGTCATACTTTCCGAACCAGGCAACATATCAGAATTACTTGAACACATATCCGGCGATCATCCCCTTCAGCGACAAGCCTTCGTGGTTTCATTTCTCCATCGGGCGAACATTCTGATCGAAGCGGTTGAAGCGTGGGAATGAACCAGCGAGAATAGAGATTGGTAAGATTTTAGGAAGGATTTTAGAAGTAATGGCGAAGAGAAGTTGTATGACGGCGGCAATTGCCGTTGTTGGTTTGGCACTTGGGGCATACGCACAGGCACCTACCGGCAAGGTTGGCGTGATCAGCGTTCAAGGCGCGATCGTCGGAACCAAGGATGGACAGAAGGCGGCAGCTGCGCTTGAGGCGAAGTTCCAGCCCAAACGAAAGGACATTGAAGGCCGGCAAACTGAAGTCACGCAGATGGAAGACCAGATGCGCAAAGGCGGAAACCTGCTGACCGATGAAAAACGTGCTCAGCTTGCGCGAGACATTGACGAAAAACGCAAACGCCTGAATCGTGACTTGCAAGACGCGCAGGAAGAGTTCGACCAGGAGCAGCAGCGATTATTGCAGGGCTTGGGTCAGCGGATGATGGCGGTGATCGAGAAGTATTCGAAAGACAATGGCTACTCGATGGTGCTCGATGTCAGTAATCCCAACACGCCGGTACTTTACGCCAGTAGCGCCATCGACATAACCCAAGATGTGATTTCTCTCTACGACAAGACGTCCTCGGCAGGTGGTCCGGCCACCGGTGCAACGACCCCACCCGCTGGAACGACTGCCCCACCTGCCGGCGCCGCAGCCAAGCCGCCAGCGCCCGGTACGCCTAAGTAGACTCTGCCGGCAGCCTCACGCACAACGAACGCACAAGCAGGCGGCCCCGACAGCCGAGATGAAGGGACAATGAGGCGACCTGCTCCGGTGTCAATTGGGACGCCCGCAACCTTCTTGTTGGATCAGGGTAAACTGGCTGGGGGCCACGTTGAACCAACCGAAGCCGCATCTGTGGAACCGCTGGTCGGCAAAGCTGGTCCTGACAATCTCGCAGGTCCATAGCAGGAAACGACGCGGACAAGATGCTCGATGACACGCCTACTAAAGGAAGAGCCATCCAAAAAGGGAGTTGCACACCGCGAAAAGGGAGTGTTAGAGCTGTGCATCCACTCCGTAGTTGTGGCTGTCCTCCTTGCGGTGGTGGTTCTCGTGTCTCCCGACCGGATGGATAGCCTGCTTCGCGACAACGCTGAACGGCTGAGTGGCAGAAGAGCAACGCCTGCCATCTTGGTTTCCCTGATCCTCCAAGGTGTCAACCTGATGCGCCTGGCTCTGCTAGCGGCGGCAGCCCTGTACGTCGTCACCGCGCTTTACTGGTCGCGCCTGCGAAACGAAGCCACTAAGTCAACGGACAGAGGTCGCCAACGCGATCTCCCCGTTGACCTATTGGCACTCTTGCCTCTTTTCGCGATTTCGACCGCCCTGCGTTTGGGGAACATTACATCTTCCTTCTGGTGGGATGAGCTCTCCACAATGCTCCGCGTAGTTCGGCGCGGCGTCCCCACTATCATCGTCTTTAGCGCTGATGCGAACAATCATGTCTTGAACTCGCTGCTTGTTCTCGGCATGTCCAAAATGTCAGGGGGGGAGGCCGAGTGGGCCATGCGCATTCCCGCGCTCTTGTCAGGCATAATCACCCCGCTAGTAGTTTATTGGTTCGGCCGCCGCGTTCTTCCTCGCTTGGCGGCATTTGGACTTGGTCTCCTCTTTGCCATTCACTTTCCAAGTGTGGTGCACTCCGGTGAGGCGCGAGGATACGCAGCATCATCGCCTGCTTCTTGTACTATTCCCTTTGGAGCAACTTCCGCCGATCTATTGCGGTTGTGTATGTCCTCTCGGTAATCGCCGCCGTTGGTTTCCAGTTTTTGAGCATTTTCGTACCCATCGCTCACGGTGTTGCCGCCGGGTGGGCAACGCTTTATGCACTGTGCTCCAGGGCGCGCGGGCGTCCCTATTCGCCACGGTTGGCGCCGCTGCTTACCTCCGCGTGGGGAGCGCTTGCCGGGTTCATGGTCTACGCCATACAACTCCCGCAACTTATTCGCTATTCCCACGATGCGCCCGAACACATGCCGATGAGTTGGGCGCTTTTTGGGAATCTTGTTCAATATTTGGCTGGCGGATCGAGCGTCACACTGTCGTGCCTCGTGGTTCTGTGCGCGGCCTACGGCTGGACGCGTCGCTACAAGGACTCCGGGCTGCTGATCTCGCTCGCATTCCCCGGTGTATTCATCATCGTGGCGTTCACATTGACGCGTACCCCAGGTTCGCCGCGCCTCTTCTCGGTCCTGATTCTCCCGGTGCTGATGGGTATTGTCCTGTTTGTCCACGGCGCCTTGGAGGGCGGGACAGTCCTGTCTAAAGTGATCTCGGCCTCGGTGATTGCACTCTTAGTTGCCGGGCCTGTGCCGCTATTCAGGAGATACTACGCGTTGGGCAATCCTCCGCTGCGCCAGTTGGGAGCTTGGGTGGGCGACCGCCGGATATGGCTCGCAGGATCTCAATCGGATGTTAACCGCTACTACTTTTCCAATTCCGCTAGCCTTGGATCGGAGTCCGATGCCCTCGCTAGCATCGCCCAGGCACCCGATTATGTGCTTGTATCGGTGGCCTATATCGATCTTCACAGGCCATTGCGCTTAGAGAACGCCGGGTTTCGGCGGATTCAGGAATTGGCAGCCTGGAACGAAGGGGCAACCTGCTATGTTCTTTTGCGGCGATTATGAGCAGGTGGGAGATCTCGCTGGGTGCCCTCCTTAAGAAGTCATTCCGCCGGAAGGGCTCGCGATCAGCACGCGAAAGGCGTAATAACTCAACGTAGAAGACGCTGCCTCGGGTGGAAGAGCGCCACGCATGCAGCAGACACCGCATCAGGCGCGGCGATATTCACAAGTTACAACGAACACACGGACCGTTTGTAACCGATCTGATGATCCGCCATGCTTCAGGCTTATGCTGTAATCGATTTGCAGCAGAGGGCCGCTTAAGCAGGTCTGCGCGGGACAGCGGCGAACCAGCGGTTGGTTTTGCTCAGGGGTTTGCTTTGACCCGCAGTTCCCCTAACTGCACTGTTCCATCCGAAGTGCTCTTGCGGTCGACGGAGTAATATAAGACGCGACCGGGAAGAGCCGGCACCTGGATTGTGCAACCTGCCGAGCAACTCTGCCAAACGGGCCCTTCGCTTTCATAGGCGAAAGGCATCGACGAATCTGCGGTTGTCGAGCAATTTTCCTGGCGCGTCGTACAGTACAGACTGGCTGGATTGCCATTCTCGCCATATCCAAATCGAACCCTCGCCTTGTCCAGTTGAGTATTAGGCCCGAGGGTGACTGTCAAAAGTTGGAAGTCATTCCCCGGTCGCGTCTGTTCAGCGCTGCCAGGTAGCGGTGGCAGCTTGTACATGAACAACTCGGTGCGGACGCCATCGCACCAGTCGCATGCGAAAATAGCCCATTTTCCTGTGGGATCGGGTGTTTGCGCCGAGAACTCATATTGCCGGCCTGGTCCCATGAACCCCATGCCCAGCCGCCGCCATTGTGCGCCGGTTGTGTCCGGTAAATCAATTCGCTTCTGAATCAGCTGTGCTGCGCCGCCCACGACAAAGTTCGCGCAAGGCCACTGGGCGCCGTAGTAGTTCGCTGGACAATATCCGAGAATTCCAGAATTATAAGCGCTCGGGAAGGGCTCGGAAACGTACGCTTGCCCAGCACTTGACCCTGTGCGGCATTCTCCCGCCACGTAGACCACACAGTATGTATAAGGCGTGGCGTCGGTGACGATGTTCCCTTGGGCGGGAGAGGAGACGTCGCGAAACAGATTGGGCCCATCCCAGGCTATTACCGGCTCAACTTTGAAGTTATAAGCTATGGTCGGCGTGTTATATAGGTAAACGCCCTTGGTCCCGGCGACAAGCTTTCCCAACTGAAAGTTCGGAGTTAGTTCAACGGGTATTTCCTGGCCGCCGCCGTATTCGACGTTGATGCTGGGGAAATCCAAAGCCCAGTTTCTGTCGATGGGATTCGTGACCGCGAGTTGCGAATTACTTGGGTAGGACTGCAAATTAGTGGATGGCGCAAAGCCGTGAAAAGAGCCGCCACCAGAGGGCCAAACGTAGGGCGAGCCGATTAGCGACGGGCTCGCAGACAGGGTGAACAGCTGCTCAAAAATGATGTTTCCGGAGATCACGTTGGGGTGCTGGGAATCAGGTCCCACCCCCACCGAGTTGTGTCCACTACAGCATCCCAGGAACGGTCCTGCTGCGACGTTGTTGGTGTCAACGAAGACCGGCGCGTTGCCCGATCCGGCAATGTTGCAACCAGGCATGGGAAGAGCAATCCATCCATTGGGATACGCGTAATTGCCAGTGCCTGTACAGGCAAACTGCTGCACGGCATGACGCGAGGCTACGAAACTATATACGGGAGCGAGCTTGTTTCCCGCTAACGCGTTGGCCTCCATGTCTATGTACGTAACCTGGACGATTTGAAGGCTGTCGGTAGCTCCCCCGAGTTGCCCTTGGTGCCATTGCAAAGGAGTAATAAAATCTCCCGGAATCAGGGGGGACAATTCCGACCAATTTGGATTGTACTCACAAGGAAACGCGGCTTGCTCGGTGTGGACACCATCGGCTTGATTAGGTTGCTGATTGCAAGCCATCTGTCCCTTCCATTGAACACAGTTGTTCCCGGTTGCCCCGTTAGCAACAAAAGCCGTAGGTAGTCCTGTTGGGCAAGCAATGTTAATCGAGGTATCAGCCGGAATACTGGTATCGGTCGACCATGTTCCACTTTTCCAGACAGCGGTAACGGGAGCAGAAAAGTAACCGCTGGCCCAATTGCCGGAACCGTAGCCGATACCGTTAGAAACGCCGTAACCTGTATACCGCGTGGAAGCATAAAGGTTGCTTGCATGCACGCCGGCCCATCGTGCCGGCAATTTTGAAAACGTGTCGCCAGCATACGTTATTAAGCCAGTCGAGAGGTCCAGAATATCCACGAGCGCGGCACTTTCGGAATACGACTGCGCCACGACCATCGCCTTCCCGGCCAAGATCACAGGTATCTGTGCGCCGACGTTCCAGGTGAAGAAATAAGGCTTATAGTTGGCTTGTGCGGCCATCTGCTTGTAAATGTCATGACCGGATGATGGCGGAGTGATGTTCGTGTAATTGATACAGGAACTTCGGCCGTCCATCGAATCGAGTGACTGTGCTGTAGTTCCATAGTTGCCGTTGAGCTGCCCCGGATCTCCGGCAGCCGGATAGAGTGGCAGATGCTTTGCCCCCGAAGTATAGGCTTGGTAATGACACTGGGGGCCGGCTTGATACTGGGCTTTAACTACCACCATCGGGCCACCCGTCACACTGTTGTCTGAATGAACCAACGCCGCTCCCGCTGCGGCATAGAAGGAATTGGGATCAGTGGCATCAAATGCGCCCCACTTCTGATGAAAGATCGGCCCGCTCACATAATCCGGCGGCGGTTGTGAAGACGTATCAGCCCACAACGGATTGATGATACGAGTCTCTCCCGTCGACGGGATCAACAGATACAAAACGCTGTTTTGAGTCCCACTCGTGCCATTTACAAGACAGAGTTCGCCTGAAACCGGCGTGATCGGTGTAACTCCATCCGCGCCATACGACACGGTAACAGAATTGGAGTTGCAGAGATAACTGGCTCCAGTGCCGGCTAACTCCGTACCGGGAGAAATTGCCAGCTTTGAAGTGGCCGAGATCGAGATTGAGCCAGTCGCATCAGCCTTGCGGATCAGAAATCCGGCTGCGACCGAGTAGCCCGTTGCGTTACTGATACCGGTGGGAGTTTCCACGATGGTCATGCTCAGATTCGACTGCACGCTGGCGATGGTGCAAAGGTTGTTCGTGCAGGCCGGGGAAGATCCGGCGATGTAGTATTTCGCACCCGGTTTCCAGGTAGCCAGAAAGTAGGGTCCATCGGTAGCAGAGGTGACCGTGTTTCCAGTCACGGTGACAACCGCTTTGTAGACCGTCCAATCGTTTCGTTTGGGAGTGATTCCCCAGCCCGCCCAAAAGCCGCCATTCGGAAACACGGCCGAAGCAGGATAGGTCGTCGGGCCTGACCCCGACGTGGGCAGCGTGATGGTCTGCCACGGGGTTTGGCAACTGGCGCTGCCACTCGTTCCGGAGTCGTAGAACGCGAGACAAACCTGCACGTCTGTGTGCCCCGCGGTATTCCCGGAGCCGTAGAGGATCAGTTGCACGTTATCCACCAGAAATTGTGAAGGATTGTACGAACTGATCGTGTTGCCGGTTATGGGGTTCGTCGTGTTATCGTAGGCGACAAAAATGGGATCGCTGTTCGTGCCGGAGTAAGTGGCGAGCGTCGTAGAAACCCCGGACGTGATATTTCCCGCATTCGTCCAGGCTCCATTGATGTCTACATAGTTCGCCGTCGTGCCCCCAATCTGCGCCCCAAACGGTAATCCCGTATTCCCCGGTCCAGCAGAATATCCGTAGGCGCCCGGCCAAGTGAAGCGCTTCACAGCGATTCCGGTAAGCGGGTCAATGTAAACCTTACTCTGATCGTTCCAGTCGATTGTCGGCCAGCCGTAGTTTCCGAAGCCGGCGGAATTGAAGGGCGGAACGTCGGGATAGTTGTTTCCCAATGGCGGATTCGCCGTACTGAAACTGCCGCTGCCAGTCGCTGTGCCGCACGACACCTGATACCAATGTTGCGTGTTGGCCTGGAGCGCCCTGGAATACAACTTGTTGTCCGAAGCAAGATCGCTACGCCGATTGCCGACCACAAAGCTTCGGCGAAGACCGTTCGCCGGATTGCCAGGCCGGCTATCCAAATTGGCGCCGGGAAACAGGCTCGGATCGACATCGTGAACAAGCGGGCTCAGCGATTGTGATTCGCTTACCTGAACTGTACAATCCGAAGCCGACGGCGCCGTGTAGGTCAGGATGGCCTGAGTCGCCGTGGTTTGGCTTGCATCGATACTCAATTGCTGTGCCGCGAGACGTAATATAGCGATCGACAAGATCAAAAGTATTTTTGTTGACATGGCAGTTATTCTCCGTTTCGCAGCTAGAAAGTCGATAACGCGGCACGTTTCCAGCTGCTTGCCCCAATACACAAGTAATAATAATTACCATCTGATGCCCATGTTCCCTGGGTACAGGCATCCGATGAGGAGGCTGGCGGCGCCACGCGCAGACTAACAACCGATGGGTCAGTCGAAATAGTCAAAATGCCTTGCGCCAAGCTGCCGATTAAGCCGGACGACGTAACCACAAGGTCTCTGCCGTACGGAGCCCGCACATCGATTCCAGTACCCCAAGTGCCGGAGGAGGCTGGCCAGATCGCTATGGGAAAGGAGTCGACCGGGAACCCGGTGACGCCGGAAACGCCGGAACATGCCGCAGTGCAAGCCAAGGTCAGATTGTGGCCAATGGTCAACGTCCCAGAGGACGTCACGTACACATAGGCCGTTCCGCTGCCACCTTGGAGGCTGGCTGTTGCAGTATTCGTAATGGCGTAGACCATCGATCCAACCCTTACGTTGCAGGGTGTTGAGTTGGAACAGCCTGACCCAATCGCCAGGACGGGCCCGTTGACTGTCGTCGCGAGGCTGTTTAGTGCGCTTCCGCCGGACGAACCTGATCCGCCCGAAGTTCCCTGCAAAACCCACGCATTAGGAGCCAAGCAAAAGTAGAGGTTCGATCCTCCCGGCGCGCTATTGAGCAGGAACCCCTCCCCAGACATACAAGTTGAAGGTAGCGCACTGCCCATGCGCACCGGCTTTGTAAACGCCGCTCCCGTAAAGTCGATCCCTCGCGCTTGATGTTGGAGATCCACCAAGGTTTGCGACCGGGCTGCAACAGCCAAGGCAACCACAGCGGTAAACACAACGAGTAAGCGTACAAAACAATTCCTAGCCATAACCAGAAATCTCCCAGAGGCCTCGGCTTACGAGGCTCGATTTTAGGATACTGGCGCTACAGCGTGGGCAGACGGCAGGCGAACGAGACAGGTGGAGAGAATATTGCCAAAACGTTGAAACGCAATGTTTTCTGTTTTTTTAAGAAAATCTTGAGTTTTGTGACTGCCATTTTTGGACTACTACCGCGAGCGTACTTTGAACCAAGCTCGACCCGGTTGCTGCTATCCTCGGTTCTTTACGCGGCCGACTTTTGTCCTCATACGCAACATTGCAACATTTTCGCCAAGTTTTCGTTCGCGGCTGGGTTACCACGACCACTCTTTTCACGCTCTTGCTTATTTTTGTTAGTGCTACGCCATTCGACGGGTGGTACGCACGAGTGCTCGCCGGCAACTGGACTGATAGCGATGGCGACATCCTCATCCTCCTCTCGGCCGAGGTGAATCCTGACGGCATCATTGGTCCAACCTCTTATTGGCGATCGGTCTACGCCGTCAGGGCCTGGCGCAGCGGGCACTTCAAGAAGATCGTGGTGAGCGGTGGCGTGATGGGAACGCCCATGTCGCTCGCCTCGGCCCTGGGGGAGTTTTTAGTGGGAAACGGAGTGCCCCGGGAAGCCATCATTCTCGAAGAACGATCAACCAGTACTCATGAGAACGCTGTTTTCACGGCGGAACTGATCGGGAACATGCCAGGCAGAAAGGTCCTGATGACCAGTGATCAGCACATGTTTCGCGCGAGCCGGGCGTTCCGTCAGGCCGGACTGGAGATAGTTCCGCGCCCTATTCCGGATGTGATGAAGCGTTCCAGTGGGATTCTGGCGCGCAGTTCTCTGTTCGTTGGCTTAGTCCTCGAAACGGTGAAAATTTGTTATTACGAGGCCGAACGCTGGATCTAACGGCCCGCGCCGCAGGCCACACCGTGTCCTACCCGCCGTGCAACCCGACTACTGTCTCGCGGAAATATAGATCGGGGACCGGTAAGACGATTCCTAAACGGCGCAAGGCGAAGCGATTCGCAGCCTCGGGCCTGTTAGCACCGCCGATGCTGGACACAGCCGTTCGAAATCCGCACTCACGAACGGCCCGCACGCAACGATCGTCGAAGTCAGTGCTCATTCCGTTCGGATAGCAGAAATGCTGAACCGAATCCGCGATTTCCTCTTCGATGCGGCTACGCGAGGCCGACAGCTCATAACATAGCTCAGCCTCGCTTTCCACGCGCGCCATAATCGGGTGGGTCTTCGTGTGCGCTCCGAAACTCACGCCCTCCTTGCGCAAAATGCGGACTTCGTCCCAGCTCAGCGGTCTCTTCGCGTCCGGCAGCGCTTCAGGCAACCTGACTCCCGATAGCTCGTTCAGCTTCTCAATCATCTCCAGGCGCTGTGAGTTGGGCACGCCCTTTGCCTTTTGGATGACATCGGCGACGACGCGCTCACGATCGTCCACGCTCAGGTCGTAACTGTATTCCGCAGGCCCCATGGGAATGGTGATCCGGGTTTGGCACGTATGCGTAATCAAGTAATGGACCTTGTCCCACCATAACCAGCTGCCGTCAAGGAAGTCGCTAATCAAAAATACGGTGACCGGCAGATCGTGGGCGCGAAAAATCGGATGCGCCCACTCGAGGTAGTTGCGATAGCCGTCGTCCACCGTGATAGCTAGAGCTTTCGGCGGAAGGGATTTGCCGTCCAATCCATCGGCAACTTCATCCATACTCACAGCCCGGTAGCATCGCCGTATATGTTCGCACTGCCTTTCAAGCGATTCGAGTGCATCGCGATCCGGAGAGAATTGGTGATAAACCAGAATCCGGAAGTCACGTTGCCGTAGCTGTCGCAGGGCGCCGAGACCATTCATCCGGTGCAGGATGAAGCGCGAACAGTTCTTAAAGGCACCATGCATATTCTCCGCCAGTTTATCGTAGGGGCGGAGGTGCACCCCACGGCTACACTGGGGTTTGCCCTCCATTAAATTCAAGCCGTGTTCGCCTGAGCAACTTCCCGAACTGCGTGCTTTTTTGCTGGATGTATTTCGGGTTAAAGATGCACCCTTCGTTTCGCCTCCACTCATGGACTGGAAGTTTTTTCGGCCCAATCCCATGTGGGCCGGGACCCGGAGCTACGTACTCGAAAGTGACGACAGGATCATCGGCCACGCATGTATCTCGCCTGTCACCTTCTCCGGGCCAAAGACACTCGTCTCGAGCGCTCAACTCATCGATTGGGCGGCGGGTCCGCAGATGCCGGCCGCCGGCTTGATGCTAATGCGTCAATCCCTTCCGTTGCTGGATTCATTGCTCGCCATCGGTGGCTCCCAGGATGCCCGGCCTCTCTTCCCTCGAATGAACTGGCTTCGCCGCCTGGCCGACATGACACAATACGCCCGGCCGCTCCGGCCGCTGAGACAAATTTTGCGGTCAAAATTGGATTGGAAGACACCAGCGCGCTTGGCTCGCAACGTCCTGTGGAATGCACAGGGTCTCTCCGCTCCCGGAGCATGGAGTGTTGCTCGCGAAAGCCAGTTCGCCGAGGTTTGGCAGCCGCGCGCCGATGTGCCTGTCCTGCTGCGCACCAAGGAGTGGATGAACTATTTGTTAGATTGCCCGGCCGCGTCAATGGAAGCGTATCTCCTCCTACACGACAAGCAGCCGAGAGGCCATTTTCTGCTGGCCAGTGTGGGGCCCCAAACGCGCATCGTCGACCTCGTCGTGGATTCAGAAGATCATCAGGACTGGGTAGGCGCGATTGCATCCGCGGTCCGGCAGGCCGCGCTCCAGCCAGACGCCTGTGAGGTCGCGGCCGCGTCATCACTTCCGTTCTTTTGCCGGGCGCTGGAATCTTGCGGGTTCCATGAAAGAGGCCGGGTACCTGTCTACATCGCCGATCCGAAAAACAAGATCGCCGACGCTGCGATCGTCGAGATCACGCTGGCTGTCGGGGATGGTTTTTATTTCTCTTCCCCCGATTGGCCATTTTGGACTTGATGGATCGGTTTCGAGCGAAGGTTCGTAAGCCGAAAAACTGCGCGCGCAATTTCGCTGTCGGCTAGGGAGTCGCTCGGGCCACGATCAGCTGGATTCGGCGAGCCACAATAGCCCTGTGTCCAGGCGGCAGGCAGAAGAAATAGGTCGCCAGCACGTAGGGCACAATCATTAGAACTCCCGCCTCGATAAGCTCGTGCCAATTTCGACCCGGCAGGCCGTGTCTTTTTAGCCAGAACAGGAGGACGAATGAAAACGCTCCGATCGTGCATGGCGCCGCGTAAATTCTCAAAGCGTACCGCCAGGCACTTACTTGCAGCTCACGGCAGATCAGGAGGCAGGCCAAGCCGCCCCGATTCAAAGCCATCAATCCGTTCGAAAGCCAGGCTGCGCCCAACAGCCCGAAACGTGGCAACAACAGGATCATCCCAACGATGGTGAGAATGGCTTCTCCCAGCAACGCTTTCGAATAGGTCTGGTGGCGGCCCAGCCCGAACAGGATTGAACCGGAGTTGAACTGGGATGATGCCAGGGTATGCCCGAACAGGAAGGCCGGCAGTAAGTAGGCGCTCTGAGCGGCAAACTCCGGTCTAATCCACAACCCATATATTTCGCTTCCAAACACCAGCAGAAAGACGGTCACTGGTAGGAAGATCGCGAGGGAATATCGATTCGCATAGATCCCCAGATCGATTAACTCGCTCCGGCGTCCAGTCGCCATGAGTTCGGTCGCGTTGGGAGTGGTGACGGTACCCACTCTCCCGATTCCGTCCATCAGGTAATCCAGGATCCGCATCGGCACTGTGTAGTAGGCCAGGAATTGAATCGGTAAGAAGTACGGAATGAGCACCGGCGCGCTCTGGCGCAATAGACGGTCGGAAACCAGCACTCGCAGAGAATGAACGCCATAGCTGGCCATTTCCTTGAGCTTGCTCATTCGTGCCAGCGACAAGCTGATCCGGACGTCCGGCGCCAGCTTTCGGAACGCCAGATAACTCAAGAAGTAAACCAGCAATTGGCTGCAGAGCAGCACAATGCCCATCTGTAGGACGCCAAAACCAAAGTTGAGCACCACGACCACGCCGATAGTCCTCAGTACCGTCGTCGAAACCCAGATCCGCCCGAAGATGTCGAATCGCTGGAAACCCTCGATGCACGCTCCGAAGATGTTAAAGACCAGCCCGACAGCCCAACTCACGCCGATGATCCTGATCAGCTCTGGAAAGACGGGCTCATGGATGTTAAAGAACCGCCCGGCGTAGGGGGCGAACGCGATGGTAAAAACAGCGACCAGACAGCCGGCAATCGTCGAATACGCTAAACCGGTATTGACAAGCGTGTTCAGTGCGCTATTGTTCTTCAGCGTATGGTACTCCGCTGACAGCTTTACCGTCGCAGAGCGGAGTCCAAAGTCGATAAGCCAGTAGTACTCGACCAGCGAAAGGGTCAGCGTCCAGATGCTGAACTGCTTGTCCCCGATCTTGCGAATTACGTAGGGAGTGACGACAAACCCAAACAAGATTCCGACTGCGACACCGAGCCACGTCCAGAGGATGTTCGTGATATACCTTCGCGCCCCTTGGACGGGGGCAGGTGTATTCGTAGTCACGAGCGGCAATCCTGACTAGGTCGTGCTGCCTTGCCGCATTCACTCCGTATGACGGCTTTCAGGAGGATGCAGAACGTCGACGCACGCAACAGAGATGATTGG
Organism: uncultured Acidobacteriaceae bacterium; assembly: GCA_963740005.1. Classification (GTDB taxonomy): domain Bacteria; phylum Acidobacteriota; class Terriglobia; order Bryobacterales; family Bryobacteraceae; genus CAJCIT01. The sequence continues at coordinate 25,228 of CAVUCO010000060.1, forward strand.
GACGTCACCGGCCTTATTATCTCAGGTGGGCAGAAACTGGTTGCCGTCTCAAGGAGTTTTCATTGAAACTCGGGAGTGGTCGAACACGCCGCTCAATCCTCATCGCGATTCCATCCTGCGCGCAATAGCGACTTTCGTCACGCTAAAACACCCATGGGAGAGCTGGGAAGCACGCAGAATCAGCGGATTAGCCTTGGAAAGGAACTTGCTTCTCCTCATACAGAGGGAGGCTCTATTAGATGCCGCGCTTCCACCATATCCTCTTCCCCGTCGACTATTCCCCACGCTGTGTAGCTGCCGTACCGTTTGTCCGTGACATGCTCCGGACTTCCGGCGCGCACCTGTCAACACTCTATTCAGTACCCATCCCGTTCTACCCGCCGGACGTTGCCTGGCCAGGGCTAATTCAGATCCAGGAAGAAGACCTTGAGGCAGCCAAACACCGCCTTGAGAATTTCAACCGCGAGCAGTTTGCCAATGTGAACGATGGAACAATCATTCAGGCCTACTGCGACTCTGGTGATCCGGCCTCAGCGATCATCGGCTTCGCTGACCGCAATGAGGTGGATCTCATCATGATGCCCACCCACGGTTATGGCCCTTTCCGCTCGTTCCTGCTGGGTTCGGTGACGGCGAAGGTTCTGCACGACGCCAAATGTCCGGTTTGGACCTCCGCTCATATTGAGGATCCAGGCATCGAAGCGCATGTGCCGATCAAAAGCATCGTTTGTGGGCTTGATACCAAACCGGAGGATCTCCCCGTTCTGTACCTCGCCAAGTGTCTAGCCAAGGAGGAAGCCGCAAAACTGCGGGTGGTGCACGCCTATCCTCAGATCACTGTCCGCCCAGGAAAGTACTTTGACCAGGAGTTGGAAGAGGATATCGCCCAGGGTGCCTGGCACGAACTCTCCAAGATGGAGCGAGAAGCGGGCGTTGACGCCGACATCATCGTTGAGGGTGGAGGAGTTTCTGAGGTGGTGCGCGACGTCGTCAACCGCTTCGAGGCGGACTTGGTCGTCATCGGCCGCGGGTCCTTACACCAGCCTTTTGGCCGGCTGCGCTCGAATGTCTACGCCATCGTCCGCGACTCACCGAGGCCGGTTCTCAGCCTGTAGCGGCATGAGCGCCAAGCGCGCCAACGGAGCCGCGACCGTCGGGGAGCGAACGCCAGCCTCGGAGGCTAGATACCGAGGGTGCGAAACCGCATTCCGCCTGAAAGCCGTCACGGTCCTGGCACTTCATAGCAACCGCGCTCTAGTCCTCAAGCCTCTGAGCGCCTGAAGCCTCTCGTTTATCGCCTCAAGACAGGTGAACTTCCTGCCCGATCTCGCGCACGCAGATTCGATCGGGCCGGCTGCCCGCCGCTTCCAGGATTCGCTCAATCGGTTCGTGAAAAGGCTCACGGCTGAGTTGGAACGTCTGGTGGTGAACCGGCATGACGAATTCGGAACCAGCCTGATTCGCCATCGTCCAAGCCTGCTCCGGATTGCAATGAACACGAATCCATGGGTCGTAAGCTCCCACCGGCATGATGGCAAGGTCGAACTCCCGGGATGACTTGAGCTGTTTGAATGAGTCCGTATACGCCGTGTCTCCTCCAAACAGGATCCGATACCGCCCAACTTCCACAACGTATCCGTTATAACCCCGATAGCTGTCGCTGCGCATGCGCGCGCCCCAGTGGTTTACTTGGAAAGCTGTTACTGTGGCTGAGCCGACGCGCCGGCTTTCGCCCCACTTCAGCTCGTGAACGGCGTAGTAGCGCTTCAGGCGCAGCAGATCACTGGTGCTCGCCGCGGTGATGACTGAAGTGTGCTTGTTCTCTAATGCCTTCAAACTCGGTACGTCGAAATGATCCATGTGGGCGTGAGAAAGCAGAATCAGCTGCGGAACCGGGAGTTCGTGGAGCCCCGTTGCCGGATCAATCATTCTCTTCAGTCCAACAGTCACCGGGCCTAGATTCAATCCGACTCTGGTGCTGAACACCGGATCAGTCAAGAAAATGAAGCCGTCGACCTTTACCAGCACGGTGCTGTGGCCAAGCCACGCCGCGTGCAGTCCCTGATCCGGCCATGACGCGGGGTGTGGCCGATGCGCTGGAGGCAGCACAGGCCTGCCGAGTTCCTTCGACACTTGTTGCCAAAAGCCTGGAGCAGCGCGATGAACGAACGCCCCGGTGCCGATAACACCAGCTCCACCACTCAGCAAACTGCGCCGCAACACCTTTCCCAGGCGCAACGCACGTTCTTGGCGGCTCGTGGGGCTGTTGGGACCTTTGCGCATCACCTGCATCCACGAGCGTAGCGCACCGCACTTTCCCTCTCCCTTAAGGAGACTGAATCCAGCCGTGCTGCGCTGACTGGCGGGACCGCTTTAGCTGGTACTATGGTTCTAATCTTCGATTCAGGGTCGAAGGTGAGATCTATGCGCACCTTTAGCTTGTTTGCTGCCTTTGCCGTTACCTTCCTTGCTGCCTCGGCCTGCTGGGCGCAATACGTCCCCGAGCCGAACCCCGCCAATAAGCCCTATGTCTTCCTGGGTGGTGATAAGGCCAAGAAGAATGCCCCGGCCACCTCGCGAGCCGTCAAAGGGGTAGTCGTCGATGACGCTGGTAAGCCGGTCCAGGGTGCAATGGTCACGCTCGTCGACTTGAGGAGTAAAGAGAAGTGGAGCATCGAGACTAAGGCCGACGGCAAGTATAACTTTGACGAACTCAGCTTTATTGTCGACTACGAAGTGTCCGCCAAGCGTGGTTCATTTGTCAGCGTTGCCAAAAAGCTAAGCCAGTACGATCACACACCGCTGGTGGTTCGTAACCTCGAACTCGCTCCTGCCAGTGCCACCAACGCCGCAGCAGCCGCAACACCGGCCAGTTCCAATACCCCTCCTGCCCCTAAGAAGTAGCGCGCGTTCGGGTGCCCTTCGCTGCCGCCAAGCCGGTCAGCCAGGCGATTTCGAGCCCTTGGTCTATCCTGGATCGGAGGGAAATAAATGAAGGCATTCTTGTTTGGCGTGTTGATAGGCCTCATTTTGCTGCCAGGGGCCGCATTCGTCTATGTCAAGTATGGGTACGCTCAAGTCGCGACGGCCGCGCCTCCGCTTCCGTTTGAACGCAAGCTCGCCCACATGGCGCTGGATGCCCGCATCGCCAAGGAAGCACCGGCCCAGTCGCCCGTGCCCGCCAGCGAAAGCCACCTTCTGGCTGGCGCGCAACTCTACCGCGAGCACTGCGCAATGTGTCACGGACTGACTTCGGAGACCAAGACAGCCACGGCAAAAGGGATGTTCCCTGCACCCCCGCAGTTACTGCATGGCAAGGGTGTCACTGACGATCCGCCCGGCGAAACCTATTGGAAGGTCGCCAACGGGATCCGTCTGACCGGCATGCCCTCGTATCGAAACGCGTTGAACGACGAGCAAATGTGGGAGATCAGTCAGTTGCTTGCTACGGCTGACAAGCTTCCATCCAGCGTGACTACCGTGCTCCAGCAGTCGCCTGCTTCAAATTGACTCTGCTCCCGGACCGTTCTAGCCTGCCACTCTAATCCAGAATTGCTCTTCCCAGCTTCCGCCCGGCGCGACCTGTTGCAGATTGCTGCACTTTCCTTCGTGCGCCAGATTGAAGGCGTTGGTGATGGCCGTCATAGGCTCAAAGCAGAGGAATGGCTTACCGGGTGGCGCGTAGAATACCGCGACTTGGAATCGTGGGCCAAAGCCTACCTCAAGTGAGTGACCGCCGCCCTCGGCACGAAGAATTGCATCGCCGCCTTCCTTTCGAGCCAAGTCCGTAAATCCATCGTCGAATGAACGTCCCTTCAGGTCGAACGTGCTGTCCGGGTCCCAGGCCTCGGCTTGGCCGGTGGGGAGCATTTCAGAATTCAGCAGCAGGTGGCTGCGCACCGGCAGGCTGATCCGGCAACTGTCTCGATCACCGCCGGGAACATTGAAATATGGATGAAAACCCATTGATAGCGGCAGCGCTTCTTCGGCATGATTGGCAACTTGAAGCCGCACCGTCAGTTGGCCCTCGCGCAATAAATGAGTCACCGTAAGCGTGTGCGGGAACGGAAATTGTGCCAGCCAATCTGGACGCTCGGAAAAATCAAGCCGGCTTGCGACCCGTGCTTCAAATTCGTTCGCCGTGAGTTCGGTTGTTGTCCAGGGAGCGAATAAAACCAGTCCATGGATCGGGTGCCCAAACACGTCTCGCCGGATATTCTTAATCGCAGAATCGATCTTGTGTTCCCGGCCGTTCACCCAGTACTGGTTTTCCGAAAGGCGGTTGGCCCACGGCGCCAGAAATGGGATGCCGCCCATGACGGGATTCTGCTTAAGTTCAGCTGGACTCTTGTATGGCGTCCAAAGAACGCTCCGCCCGTCGACGATGAACTCATACGCGATGTTTCCTACGGAAGGAACAATCGACACACTTGCCCGCCGGCCCTCATCGTGCAAGCGAACCACATCGATGCCGTCTAGGTTGATCTGTTCAGCCCTGTAGGCCATACGCTCAATGGTAACCGGCGGCTAGCAACCGCTGGGTTTCGGGCAATTGATTCGAGAAGTCGCCTATGTCGCCGGCAGAGTCAAAGGGTACCTCAATTAAGTCGGACACCACCTGTGCGATAGGTGATAGGTGCGGTATCAAGCTCTCGCTGACCCATGTTTGCTGAAGCTCCAGGGTGTTGCGAATACGGCAGTATGTGACCGTTCTCAAATCGATCTTTCCCACTGTGGGCGCAATCCGTTCCAGACACTCTCGATCGGTCGGAAAATGAACCGGCGTTCGAATGGCCGAGGGAGTAGAAGCCGTTAACGAATTCAATGCGGTGGGATGCCAATCGATCCCCGCTAACAGACGGTCGTGAATGATATCCGCCATCCCGAGTCCAACTCCGTTGCCATAAGTATTTGAACTGAGGCCCCGCGCGTAGATCCGATGGACGATGGGCGTATCGGGGAAAGGATTGTATTGGGCTTGAACGCTGCGGTTAATCACCTTCGTGTCCATTCCAGCGCCACTGATGTTCTTCCCGATTTCATCCACAATGAGGATGTCAATTTCGGGAGCGGGCAACTTGCCCATCCAGGACTTCACCGTTCGAAGCAGCTCTTCTTCGTGCGCCAACATGGCGCTCGCGCCCTGCGCCGAACTGACGGCTACCAGTCCCGCCGTTTCGTGCTGCGCGCCTTCCAGCACAGCCAGACCGCCGAGCACCTTGCCGGTCTCCAGCACCTTAGCCCCTACGCTGCGGATGACCTGCTCCAGACCGGCCCGATACGCGAAAGTATGGTATTGCTGTGCACCGGCCAGTTTTCCAAGGCCGATTGCCATCATTTTGAAAAGACCGCTCTCGATGGCTCCAGAGAAATCGGTGTGCCACTTGACTCGTCCCACCAGAAACACCGCATCGCTTTGATAGGCGTTCTTGTCCATGAAGACTTCAATGCCCTCTCGAGTCTTCCCAACGCTGACTACATCGAGCGAACTCACTACCGGGGCGCCCATCGTGCTCTCGTCAATTCCGTAGTGGGCCAGCACATCCGCTTGTCCCGCCGCCGTAGCAGCGCCGTGACTGCCCATGGCCGGGAACAAGAAGGGCCGTCGACCCCGCGCCTTCCAGAATTCAACCACCGACTTAACGATCGTCGCGAGGTTCGAAATGCCCCGGCTCCCCACGCCGATGGCGATCCTTGCCCCTGGCGGGACTCTGCCGATGAAGTCAGCGCCCCCTAACTCTTGCTCGACGTGCGCCGGAATGTCCGGAATATGGCGGCTCGGAAAGCGCTGCTCGACCATCGCGAACCTGGGAAGAATCATCCCTCCAGCATATAGCTGTCAGAACGATTCCGATAGCCGATCGACCTACGCCGGAGGTCTGTTTCCGGCCCTCGAACGATAATGTCTCTTGGACCCACTCGCAGCAACTTCACCCGTCGCGCCCCCTCCGAGACATGTTGGCGCCCCGGCGCTCTACAGCCTGACCATTTTTCTGGGCGCCTTTCTGCTTTTCCTCATTGAGCCCATCATCGCGAAACGGCTGCTGCCCTGGTTCGGTGGAAGCGCCGCCGTATGGATCACCTGCCTGGTCTTCTTCCAGACCGCCTTGCTATTCGGCTACCTCTATGCCGACTTCACCACTCGCCACCTCACCATCCGTCGCCGTGTCGCACTTTACATCCTCTTGTTAACAGCCAGCCTCCCCTTTTTGCCGATTGCCCTGAGCCCCTCTTGGAAAACCGGCGGCGGCGAGCCCACCTGGCGAATCCTGGCTCTCTTAACAGCCTCCATCGGGTTGCCCTTCCTCTTGCTCGGCGCAACCGGCCCGCTCGTCCAGGATTGGTACGCCCGCGCTCTCCCCGGCTCGCCACCGTATCGTCTCTTCTCGCTGTCGAACCTCGCCTCGTTGCTCGCCCTGCTGTCTTACCCGTTTCTCCTCGAGCCGCTTACTTCCGGCCACACGCAACTCTTGGGTTGGTCCATTTTGTTCGTGGTCTTCGTGATCCTCTGCGCCTCGACCGCCTGGCGAAGTCGAACGTCGCCTGATCCCCCACTCCCACTTCAGGGACAGTCCGCTATGCCCCCAAGTCCGGCCTGGCCCCGCCGGCTGCTTTGGATCGCCCTCGCCGCCTGTGGTTCTGTCCTGTTGCTGGCTGTCACCAACCATCTCTGTCAGAACATTGCGCCGGTCCCGCTGCTCTGGGTGGTCCCGCTCGCCCTCTACCTGCTGACCTTCGTGGTTGCCTTCAACCGTCTCAACTGGTACCCACGCTGGTGGATCCTCCGCTTGCTGGTTGTTGTGCTCGCCGCCATGGGATACGCGTTGTACGATGTCGACGCCATCGAGGCGGCGCCGGTCTATGTTCCCGTCTTTTGCATCGGTCTCTTCATCGCCTGCTGGTTCTGCCATGGCGAACTGAACAGCCTCCGCCCGGATCCCCGCTATCTGACATCGTTCTACCTCGCAATCGCCTTTGGAGGGGCTCTCGGCGCGATCTTCGTCGGCCTCGTAGCGCCACAAATCTTCGACAACCTGTATGAAATGCCGGTGGCTCTATTACTGACCGCTCTGCTGGCCTCGATTCTCAACTGGAATAATCACGGCGACCAGCGCTGGCCGGCGCGCGCACTCTGGGTCTCCGTATCCGTCGCCATGACCGTCGTCCTGGTCATGCAGGTGCAGGGTTACCAACGTGATTCCATCGCCATGATGCGCAGCTTCTATGGCGCTCTTCGAGTTACGCAGTCTCGCAGCATCGGTCCTCAGCAGGAGCGCACGCTCTTCCACGGAACCATCACCCACGGCTCGCAATACCTTTTGCCGCCGCTACGCTTTCAGCCCACGACCTACTACACGCGGCGCTCGGGCGCCGGATACGCCTTGCGCTTCTGTTGTACTTGGCCCAAACGCGTCGGCATCATTGGCCTCGGCACCGGCACGCTGGCCACCTACGGCGTTCCGGGCGACTCCTTCCGCTTTTACGAGATCAATCCGCAAGTCATCCGCATCGCGCAGTCGCTATTCACCTATCTGCGCGACTCTAAAGCCAAAATCGATATCATCCCCGGCGACGCCCGCCTCTCGCTGGAAGCCGAGCCCCCTCAGGAATTCGATGTCCTCGTCATTGACGCTTTCTCCGGAGACGCCATCCCGGTCCACTTGCTAACCCGCGAAGCCATGGCCCTCTACCTCCGGCACCTGCAGCCCAACGGCATCTTGGCCTTCCACGTTTCGAACAACTACTTACGCCTCGCCCCGGTCGTCGAGCGCCTCGCCGAAGCTTTCGGCTACAGGTCGTTCCTGGTCGAAACCGAAGCCAACACGGAAGACCTTTCCGCCGCCTCCCAGTGGGTTCTCGTCACGCGCAAGCACAGCTTCATCCAACTCCTCGGTCTCTCCCTCGCCGGCGAGACCGTCCCCGTACCTCCCGGCCTGCCGGTTTGGAACGACGACTACAACAACCTATTTCAGGTTTTAGCGCCGATCTTGCCCGAAAAGACCCAGGAGACAGCCAAGCCCTGAATCTCGAATGCTGGCCGCACTGCGGCGATGTAAACTCCAGAGTGATCGTCGAAAGCCAAGCCTATGCCTAATTTTTCAAGAAGGACATTATTCGGGGCAGCAGGATCCATTGCCCTGGCAGCGCGCGCGGCGCAGACCGGTTCTTACAAGAAGCCGGTTTTGATCTGCGCGGCGAATGGCTATGCCTACCTGGATGCGGCCTACGAAGCGCTGAAGAGCGGTGAAGACACCCTCGATGCCGCCATCCGCGTTGTCCGGGGACCGGAAGAAGATCCGAATGACGACAGCGTCGGCTACGGCGGGCTGCCAAACGAGGAAGGCGTGGTCGAGTTGGATGCCTGCTGCATGCATGGGCCCACTTACCAGGCCGGCTCGGTGGGCGGCGTGCGCAACATCATGAACGTCTCGATGCTGGCGAAGGCAGTCATGAATCACACCGGTCACGTGATGCTGGTAGGCGAGGGAGCTGAGAAGTTTGGCTATGCAGTGGGGTTTCCGAAAAAGGATTTGTTGACCGACCACTCCCGCCGCATCTGGCTGCTCTGGAAAGAAACCCACTCGGATCAGGATTGGTGGGGACCTGGCGTGGGCGCGCCGGGATGGAAGCCGCCTCTCGCATCGGGTCAGGCGGCACAGAATTTCGACGAGCGAATCCAGCGGCTCTATGCGAAGGCCGAAGCTCTTGGGATTGAGCCGGAACGCCGGATGGATGCCATCCGCAAGGTGCTTTATCCTCCAACCGGCACCATCCACTGCTCGGCGCTTAATGAGAAGGGCGAACTTTCCGGCATCACGACCACAAGCGGGCTAGCTTGGAAGATTCCGGGCCGGGTAGGCGATTCGCCCATCATCGGCGCCGGCTGTTATACCGACCCGGAGGTGGGGTCAGCCGGAGCGACCGGAAACGGCGAGGAGAACATTAAGGTGGCCGGCGCGCATACCATCGTCGACAACATGCGCCACGGCATGACACCGGAGGAAGCCGGCATGGATGCGTTGCAGCGCATTGTTCGCTTCCATCGAAATGACATGACGCAGCTGCGCTACATTGGCATGACCTATTACATACTGCGGAAGGACGGCGCTTACGCCAGCGTTACCTTATGGGGCCGGACTGGCGAGGGGACCAAGTTCGCCATTCACGACGGCACGCGCCGGCTGGAGAAGTGCAAGTCACTGCTCCAGGGCCAACCCATCGACTGGCCACCGACGCCGCAATTACCCCAAATAGCTAGACCTATTCTCCGCTCTCACTCCGACAAAATCGGCTCGTGGACCTCTGTCGCCTTCGGCCGGAGTTCCTGATGGCGGTCAAGGTATCGAACGCAGGCGTTCCAGCGAAGGAGCGCGTCATCGTTGCCCGCGGGCCGCAGACGCTCGGCTTCCTCGAAATGGTGAAGTGCGTTGACGAGCCAATCGTAGACATCGCCGTTCGAGCCCATTGCACCCGCACTGTGGTGCGCTTTGGCCCGACGTTCCCAGACGATGCCGGCATAATAGGCGCGATCATAGGGCGCTTCCAAGGCAGAAATCTCGTTCAGGGCGGTCGCGAAGGCGCGTTTGTCCTGATGGATCTGATCGGTCAGCGCGAGGATCAGGCTGACGCATGCCTGCCGGTTTGCCCGGTCAACCGCGAGGATGTCACGGCAGATGCTCTCGGCTTCGCTGGGTTCGTTCAGCAAGCGATAACGCTCCGCCTTCGCCAGTGAGCCGTCAATACTGTCGCGAGAAATAGGCTTTAGCGCGAACATGTAACCTCCTTCGAGCTAAATAATGTGGAACAACTGCTTGATTGGGTCGAAGAACCGGTCAACAACCCGCTCCTTAAGTGGGATGATCGCGTTTTCGGTAATTGTAATCGATTCCGGGCATACCTGGCGGCAGCACGTTGTGATATTGCAATAGCCGATGTTGTGCTTCTTCTTTAAGTCGCTCACGCGATCCTCGATATCCAGAGGATGCATCTCCAGCGCGGCGGCATACACGAGGTAGCGCGGGCCGATGAACTCATTGTGCTTGTGGTGTTCTCGCAGCACGTGACACACATCCTGGCAGAGAAAGCACTCGATGCACTTGCGAAACTCTTGCACTCGTTCGACATCGGCCTGCTGCATACGCCAGGTGCCGTCCGGCTCATCGGGCGAACGAGGGCGGAATTTCCGGATGGTCTTTTTCACCTCGAAATTCCACGAGACGTCCGTAACCAGATCCCGGATCACCGGGAAGGCGTGCATGGGCTCGATAATTACCGGCATATCCAGATTGAGATTACTCAGCCGCGTCATGCACATCAGCTTGGGCACGCCGTTGATCTCCGCCGAGCAGGAGCCGCACTTGCCGGCCTTGCAGTTCCATCGCACGGCCAGATCGGGCGCCTGCTGAGCCTGTATGCGGTGCACCGCGTCGAGCACCACCATACCCTCGTCCACCGGAGTGACGAAGTCCTGGAATTGGCCGCCGGCAGGGTCACCGCGCCAGATTCGAAACATCGCTTGTGTGGCCATCTATTTCATCTCCTCGATTACGGCCTTCAACTCTTCTGGCAGCGGCGGTAGCGGGCGCTTTTCCACCTGCATTTCGCCGTCCGAGCCGCACTTGACGACGATGTTGAACTTGCCCCACTCGGCGTCCTTATTCGGATAGTCTTCACGAAACTGTGCGCCGCGGCTCTCCTTCCGAAGCAGCGCGGCTCGAGTGATCGCTTCCGAAACGGTCAGCAGGTTCGGCAAATCCATCGCCGTGTGCCAGCCGTTGTTGAACTGCCGGTGCCCGCCAATGCCGGCGCGGTCTGCCCGCACCCGAAGCTGGTCGATCGCTCCCAGCGCGCGTTCCATCTCGTCTTCGGTGCGAACAATGCCGACAAGGTCCTGCATCGATTCCTGCAGGTCGTATTGAATCTGATAGGGATTCTCGCCGGCCGGGCCGCGGTCAAAGGGCGCAAGTGCGGACGTGGCAGAAACCTGCAGCTGGGTCTCGTCAATGGCCCCGGCACTGTTGCCCTTGGCGAACTCCGCCGCAAATCGCCCCGCACGCCGCCCGAACACCAGCAGATCGGAAAGGGAGTTTCCGCCCAACCGGTTCGCTCCGTGCAGGCCGGCGGCAACTTCTCCCGCAGCAAACAAGCCCGGCACGGTGGACATCTGCGAATCGCCATCCACGCTGATCCCGCCCATCATGTAGTGCGTGGTCGGTCCAACTTCCATCGGCTCTTTGGTGATATCCAGATCCGCCAGTTGCTTGAACTGGTGGTACATGCTCGGCAGCTTGCGCTTGATGTGTTCCTCCGCTTTCGGCAGGCGCTCTTTGATCCATGCAATATCCAGAAACACGCCGCCGTGAGGTGTACCCCGCCCCGCCTTCACTTCGCGATTGATACAGCGCGCTACGTGGTCGCGGGTCAGTAATTCGGGAGGCCGCCGCGCGTTTTTGTCGCCTTGCGTATAGCGCCAGCCTTCCTCTTCGTTGTCGGCGGTTTGCTCTTTATAAAGGTCCGGAATCTCATCGAACATGAAGCGGCGGCCTTGACTGTTGCGCAGGACGCCGCCTTCGCCGCGAACGCCTTCGGTCACCAGGATTCCTCGCACGCTAATCGGCCAGACCATGCCTGTTGGATGGAATTGAACGAACTCCATGTCCTTGAGCTCGGCCCCGGCTTGATACGCCAATGCGAGGCCATCGCCGGTGTATTCCCAACTGTTGCTGGTGATCTTGAAGGCGCGGCCAATTCCACCCGTAGCCAGCACCACGGCCTTAGCCTGCCAAAGAAAGAAGCGTCCCTTCTCGCGGTCGTAGCCGCAGGCGCCCGCAATGCGGCCGGAGTCCATGAGCAGGCTGAGCACCGTACACTCCATGTGCACTTCCATGCCACTGTGTATGCCGTGATCCTGCAGCGTGCGGATCATCTCCAGCCCGGTACGATCGCCGACATGCGCCAACCGCGGATAGCGATGCCCGCCAAAGTTGCGCTGCAGAATCCGGCCGTCGCTGGTGCGGTCGAACAGCGCACCCCATGCCTCCAACTCGCGCACGCACTCCGGAGCTTCTTTGGCATGCAACTCCGCCATACGCCAATTGTTCAGATACTGTCCGCCGCGCATGGTATCGGCAAAATGTACGCGCCAGTTGTCGCGGTCGTCGACGTTCGCCAGCGCTGCGGCGACGCCGCCCTCCGCCATCACGGTGTGCGCTTTACCCAACAGCGACTTGCAGACCACCCCGACTTTGACCCCTCCGGCAGCCGCTTCAATCGCGGCGCGCAACCCGGCCCCGCCCGCGCCGATCACCAGCACGTCGTAGGAGTATCGCTCGAATTCTGGCATCTACAGGAGTCTCCAGTCGTGCCAGATGCCCATCGAGCAAAGCCGCACGTAAATATCGGAGAATGCCACCCAGAACAAGCTCGCCCAGGCCCACCGTTGGTGCCCGCGGTTCAGGCAGCTCACGCAATCGTAGAGCTTATGCCGCGCCGGGTGTTCGGAGATCTGGTCCAGCGTTCCTCCCACCAAGTGCCGGAACGCGTGACAGCCAAATATGTATCCAGCCAGAAACACTACGTTCACTACTAGAACGATGCTTCCGATTCCGATTCCAAAGCCATTTGGAAAGACGAACGACTTCAACCGTCGTACACCAGGAAGCCCCATATCAAATAGGAGAGCCGCAGGAAGTTGCGATGGAAATTCTGCAGGACAAGCGGGAAGCTCCGCTCGCCAAGGTAGGTCTTCCGCGGTTCGCTGACCGCACAAGCCGGAGGATCTGCCCAGATGCCTTGTAGTAGGCGCGGTAGTTATAGCAGGTAGCCGAAAGCCTCCGGGTATCCAGAGATCAAAGACGCCGGCGAAAGGGGAGAAAGGCCGGGAACCAGTGCGGCTTCGGACCGAACAGGGCGTGTGGAGAATCGCCGAAGATTTCCGGCGAATAGAACGGGGAAATGTAGTTGCCGTAAGTGTAGTGGGCGTTCTGAAATGCCGCCCAAGTGGCGTACACTATGAACGCGCCGAACCCCAGAAAAACGGCTGTGGGCGAAACCCACCAGGCATCGCGTCGCGACGTGTTGCCGAACCTGCCGCCTTTCCAGACGACATCGGGAATGCCATGTCACTCTCCAGCGCACAGGGATTAAACTGCTCGATAGCTCCCAATGCTTGGATCGCAGTATATAACAAGAAAATCGATGCTTGCACGCCCTGGACAACGCGCGAATGGCGCTGATTCAAACACCGGATTGAATCGACGTTATCCGTTTTTATCGGCGGCCAATACGCTCTGTTGCTCCACGAGAGCCCGGCAACGCCTCCCAAAGTCCGCTACCCGGGCGTCCTTGTTGGGCAGGAGCGCCCACCGTCGCATAACTTCCGTTCGGGCGCACGCCACTAACTCGGTGTCGAGCTCGTTCATGCGTTCCAGCTCCCCGTAGATCGAATCGCCGACACGGCTTCGGAACTCTTCTTTTTCCCTTTCGGGCGAGGGGGGCTGGTTGGATCGGCATTCTGCTTCACGTAGTGAAACTGAAGCTCCGGAAAGGTTGGCCGTAGGAAATACTCCGCCGCCAGGGCGCTCTCGTCAAACAGTTCAACCACGCCGAGCACGGAGACCTGGCTCAGAATCTCAAGCGCTGTTCGGAGATCGGCCCCAGTTGGCGGCCGCGTGTACTCCCCTCGGGTCGCCAGGGCACACACTTGGACGTCGTTCAACAGGTGAGGATGCTCCTGCAACAACTCCTCGAAGAAGGAACGGGCGTTGATCGGCTTTGAGTTCTTGCCGGCTCCTTTAACCTGCTCGCATCGCCGGATGAACTTATACATCGACCACAGACGCTGCAATGGATCCCGGAAGAAGCACATGTCGAAAACGATAACCTGCGGTGCGACCGGCTTCGGATATCGTATGTGGTGACTGCTAATCGCTGCCAGATCGGGCCGACTTGCCAGAAACGCCGCGACGTCCGGTCCGTTCAGAGTCGAATCGACCTCGGGGCCGTGCAGCGTCGCGAACCTCGAGCCAAAGCTCCGCTGCAGCACAGACTCGATCGTGCTCCCGGCATTCTTGAAAATGTGATAGTGCAACAACACCCAGCGATTGCGGTCCGCCGGAACGGTGTGGTGCTGAATCGCATCCTGCGGCGTCACCTCGTCTCCATCAGGCTTCACAGCCTCCTCTGCCATCGCGTTATTGTCCCTTAGAAACACCGCCTCAATCCAGGGGCTTCCGGCTCTGAAGGTGGTTCAGGATCTTCTGGACGCTTTCTTCCACCGTTTCGAGGTCCGTCCGGCATTCAACTTCCGGCTCGAGTGGGGCCTCATACGGGTCGTCGATGCCTGTGAATCCATGCAGCTCACCAGCCCGCGCCCGGCGGTACAACCCCTTGACATCCCGGGTCTCACAGACGTCCAGAGGCGCATTAACATAGACTTCGACGAAGCCGGGAATAGACTGGCGGACCTCGTGGGGAGGGCCCGGTAAGGCGAAATCGCTGAGACGATCACCTTCACCCCATTTCTAGCGAGCAACTCGGCGACAAAGCCGATTCGTCTAATGTTTTCATCCCGGTCTTCCTTGCTGTACCCGAGCCCCTTCGAGAGCCGTTGGCGAACCAGGTCGCCGTCCAGTAGTTCCACCTTGTGGCCCGACGCGCGCAAGCGATCAAACAGCTCATGCCCGAGAGTAGTCTTTCCCGCGGAGCTCAATCCGGTGAGCCAAACCACAGTACCCTGCCCAGGTGAGTGCCGCTGTTTGTTGCGCCGGACATCCTGCCAGAGTACATCAAGGACGTAGGTCGGGCGCCGCTTCTGCTCAGCCTGTGCAAGCAAGTCGAGTTCAAGTGCCAGCTCTTCCGGAATCTTGATGACGTTCGACATGGATCTCTGGTTCGTCTCACTTAATAGCACGA
>CAVUCO010000061.1:0-86225 GCA_963740005.1 uncultured Acidobacteriaceae bacterium
ATCGACCCAATTCATAAATCGGGCAGCCGTGGAAGCGCGTTTGGGCGCCGTCGGCGGATAATAGTGGGCATGGAAGACACTTTTAAGATTGCCGGCCGGGAGTTCCGCTCGCGGCTTTTTGTCGGAACCGGCAAGTATCGCAGCAAGGCACTGATGGCACGTTGCCATGCTGCTTCAGGGACCGGAATGGTGACGCTGGCGGTCCGCCGCGCGAACCTCACCGATAAAACCAAGGAATCAGAACTCGATTTCATCGACCGCTCTCAAATTTTCATCCTGCCGAACACCGCGGCCTGCTACACAGCCGACGACGCCATCCGCACCGCGCGGCTTGCTCGTGAGGTGGGCCTGTCCAACTGGATCAAGCTCGAAGTCATCGGCGACCAGAAGACTCTGTTTCCCGATAACGAAGGCTTGTTGGAAGCCACCCGTGTATTGGTGAAGGAAGGCTTCATTGTGTTGCCTTATACAAACGACGATCTGGTAAACGCCAGGAAGCTCATAGACGCGGGCGCAGCGGCGGTGATGCCTCTGGCAGCGCCTATCGGCTCCGGTTTGGGAATTCAGAATTTGACGAACCTGAAGATCCTGCGCGAAACGATTACGGACGTGCCGCTGATTGTCGATGCCGGTGTAGGAACCGCTTCCGATGCGGCCATCGCCATGGAACTCGGCTACGACGGCGTCTTGCTGAACACCGCTATCGCCGAGGCGGAAGATTCTGAACTGATGGCGCACGCCATGAAACTCGCGGTCGAGGCGGGCAGGGCAGCGTTCCTGGCAGGACGTATGCCGAAGCGTGAGTATGCGGTCGCCAGCAGCCCCCTGACGGGAACTATCGCCGGCACCAAGTAGATTCGACCCTCTCGTCGCGTGGGCACTGTCCCGCCAGCGTGGAGAGCAGACTGGCGCCGGTTCGCTACCGCTTTTCCGGATGCAGGATCAGCTTCTGCATCCGCCAGTTCAACAGTTCACCGACATACAACACATTCTCTGAAGGGCAGGCCATCTCGTGGACCCAGCCGAACTGCCCCGGCCGTTTGCCTGCTTTACCGAATGCCCCCAGAACGTTTCCGTCCAGATCCAGCTTGTAAATGCGGCCGGGCACGGAGTCTGAACTGTAAAGAACCTGCTTTGCCCCCATGGCGGCCGGCGTGATGCAGATTGCCCACGGCGCACCGACATTGGTCCACTGCTTCAGGAACTTGCCATCTCCATCGAAGACTTGAATGCGCCGGTTCTCACGATCACCGACATATACATTTCCGCTCGCATCCGTGGCGATGGAATGAGGCGTGTGGAACTCGCCCGGTTCCGCTCCACGCTTTCCCCAAGCCGTCACCCAATCTCCATACTGATCTACCTTGGCAACGCGGGAGTTGTTATAGCCGTCGCTGATGAAGCTGTTACCGGCCGCATCCCAGGCAATGTCCGTCGGCCGGTTAAAGATTCCGGGGCGCGCAGGCGCCGGAGCGGCATCCGGCGAATGGGCGGCTTCCACCGCCTCGGGCTTTCTGCCCAGCACCATCAACACGCGGCCCTCCGGGCTGAACTTGATGATCATGTTTGAGCCCTCATCGACACACCAGATATTGTCGTCCTTGTCGATGCGGACCGCATGCGCGAAGACAAAACCGTAGAGATCGTTCCCGATCGTACGAATGTAGTTCCCGCTTGCGTCGAACTCGTGCAGCTGCGTGTGGCCGCTACGGGTATAGATGAAGATGTGGCCTTTCGAATTGACGGCCACTCCCGAAACCTCGCCCAGATAGAGATTGGCCGGCAGGCTCAGCGGATTAGGGACGGACTCGAATGCAATCTCAGGCGCGGGCGTCTCTTGCGCCAGGAGAACCGTGCTGATCAAAAGGGAGAGTAACAGGTATCGGATGGATTTCAAAGCGACCTCCGGCGGGCTTCTGCGGTGACAAATGACTACGCGATTCGGTCGATCAACAAGTTCGCAATGGCGAGCAAGATCGCGCCCCAAACGGCCGGCATAAAGCCCCTGATGCGAAATCCGGGGACCAGCGCCGAAGTAAGTTTGAGCATCAGAGCGTTCAGCACAAACAGAAAAAGTCCCAGCGTCACGATGATGAGTGGAAGCGTGAGAAACGCGAGCACCGGCCTGACAATTGCGTTAACGATGCCAATAATCAAGGCGGCGATCAGGGCGGGACCGAAGCCATCCAGTTCGAAGCCGGTGACAACCCGGGAAATGATCAGCAGGATGACCGCGCTGATCACCAGACTCAGTATCCAATGAAGCATAGCTTCGTCATGATAGTACAAAAGGCAAGCCACCTGCCTGCACATACAATGGCGATCAAATGAGACGCCGGCTATTTCAAAATCGAGTCGTTCCTGGATGGGTCCTGGTCACTCTCGCCTGTGTGCTTCTATCGGGAGGCGTCCAGGCGTACCGGCGGGTGGCGAACTCCCTTGTCGACGGGTCAGATGATCCAGCGTTCAGTCCCCAGCAGACGGGCTCGGCGCCCGCCTCCGAAGATCGGATGGCCTGGTTTCGACACGACAAGTTCGGCATGTTCATCCATTGGGGCCCTTATTCGAACTTGGCGGGCGAATGGCGAGGTCATCGCGTACCGGTGGGCACCGAGGCCGAGTGGATTATGCAGCGCTTTAACATTCCTGTGGCCGAGTACCGTCAACTGGCGCATCAGTTCAATCCAACGCATTTCAACGCAGAAGAGTGGGTGAGGCTGGCGCAGGCCACCGGCATGAAGTACATGGTGGTCACTGCGAAGCACCACGATGGATTCGCCATGTATCGCTCAAAGGTCTCCACCTACAACATCGTTGATTGGACTTCGTTTGGCCGCGATCCGTTGATGGAACTATCGCAGGCCTGCCAGAAGGCCGGCATCCGCTTCTGCGTCTACTATTCGCATCGCGAGGACTGGGACGATCCAGATGGCTACGGCAACAACTGGGACTACGATCGCTCCAAGAAGGACTTCGATCGATATCTCGAACAGAAGTCGAAGCCCCAGCTGCGCGAGCTCCTCACGAATTATGGTCCGCTTGGCTTGATCTGGTTCGACCGGGGTATGGACACCCCGGAGCACGCTCGCCAAATCGTCGACCTGGTTCACCAATTGCAGCCGCGCTGCCTCATCAGCGGACGCGTGGGCAGCTACGGGCAGGAACTGATGGGCGACTACCAGGATATGGGCGACAATGGCATGCCGGTTGGTGGTCTCGAAGAATACTGGGAGACGCCGCAAACGCTCAACACCACTTGGGGTTTCAGCCGGTTCGACGAGCAATGGAAGACGCCCGGAAACATCATCCACCGTCTGGTCGAGATTGTGAGCCAGGGCGGGAACTACCTGCTGAATGTTGGCCCAACGGGCGATGGAACAATACCCCCAGCCAGTGTCGCGACACTTCGCGGGGTCGGGGCGTGGATGCAAAAGAACAGCGAGAGCATCTACGGCACTTCGGCCAGCCCGCTGCCGGAGTATCCGTGGGGCCGCAGCACTGTCAAGGCGGAGAAAGTCTACTTACACGTGTTTAGTTGGCCGGCGGATGGCACGCTGCGCGTCTCCGGATTGAAGAATGCAGTCCATTCCGCCTATCTGCTCGCCGATCCCACGCACAGCCTGACCGTCGATCGGAAACCAGGCGCAGTCATGGTGGCTTTACCCGCAAGCTGCCCGGATGTGAATGACACCGTGGTCGTGCTTGATGTAGAGGGTACGCCGCAAGCCGATCCGCAGATCGTGACGCAGGACACCGAGGAAGCAATCGTCCTCAACTATCTAACCGCAGTCACCAGTGGCAGCGCGTTAAAGCGGTTTAATCGCGAGGGTGGTTTCCACATTGCGAAGTGGACCGGGCCGGCCGATTCAATCACCTGGCACGTGCAGGTGAGCCAGGCTGGTGAATATTTGATTCGAGTCCGCTATGCGGCGCGCGATGAATCACGAAACGATCAGTTTGTCGTCACTGCAGGAGCAACCCAACTCACGGCCGGGGTTGTCCCGACCGGCGGCTGGTTTCAGTACCAGCTCTTTGACGTGGGGTCCGTGCGCTTCCCGAAGGCCGGTGAGTATCTCGTTCAGATCCGGCCGGCCGTTGCGCACGATCACAATTTGATGTATTTCGAATCGCTGCAGCTTGAGCCAAAACTATAACGATTGCCCTAATCCATCCGAATACTTCAGGCGTGTTCCCTAGCCTCGATGCGCTTTAACGGCTGCCAGGAACTGGCGCGCCCGGTCCGTGAAAACGTGGTAGTTTCCAGCGGCGCACGACTTCCCATCCACCAGTTCGCCGCCCACTCCGACTGCGCACGCGCCAGCCTGCAGGAACGCGCCGACCGTTTCCAGATTCACGCCGCCTGTCGGAACCATGTCGATTTGCGGGAAGGGACCCTTGAGCGCCTTGATGTAGGACGGGCCTCCTACCGCGTTACAGGGGAAAACTTTCACTGCATCCGCACCCGCTTCCCAGGCAGCAAGTATCTCCGTCGGTGTCAGCGCGCCGGGAAAGATCGCCTTCGAGTATCGCTTTGCCATCTCGATGGTCTTTAGGTTCAGACTCGGTGTGACAAAGAAGTTCGCTCCGGCCAGCATGCAGCTGCGGGCGGTCTCGGCGTCCAACACCGTCCCTGCGCCAAGCAACACCTTGTCACCGTACTTGTTCGCCACTTGTTCCAATGCATAGATTGCTCTGTCGACGGTCATGGTGATTTCCACGCACCGAATGCCGCCTTCGTAGACCGCCTCGACGGCGCGCATGGCAGTCTCCGCGTTGGAGGTGCGGATAACCGGCACAAGGCCGATTTCCTTGATGAGTTGGACCGACTGGTTGCTATTCAATGAATTGTGCTCCCGTGCAAATTGTATATTGGCTGTTTGTGTTCGTTAGGAGAAAACCCGCTTTGAAGACCTGTCTGATGTCGTTGTTTCTTGGATGCGCGCTCTTTTCAGGAGGAGCTTTCGCACAGAATTCCGCCCCGTCTGTCTCCGGCAAAACCGTCGTTCTGCGCGCCGCGCGTATGTTCGATGGGAAGTCGGACAAGATCATTGAGCCCGGCCTCGTGGTTATAAGCAATGGGAAGATTCAATCGGTGGGCGGAGCCTCAGTGCCGGCAGGCGCCGAGGTAATCGACATGGGCGATGCGACGCTCCTGCCGGGATTTATCGACGCACACACCCACCTTTCGATGGCCTTCAATCCTGATTTTGCTGCGCAAGAGCTGCTGAACCTGAAGCTCACCGTCGCGGAATCGGCATTGCTCGCTTCCGTCAACGCACGCAAGACTCTGGTGGGCGGTTTCACCACTGTTCGCGACGTTGGCTCATACGACTTCGTCGACATTGGTCTGCGCAACGCGATTGCGAAGGGGGCGATCGTAGGGCCACGTATGTTGGTTGCTGTTCACGCCATCGGCTCAACCGGCGGTCACTGCGACAACGGCGGTTTCCGGTTCGGCTTATTCGGCCGGGAGACGAATTTCGAAGACGGGATCATCAATTCCCCCGACCAGGCCCGCGCCGCGGTGCGGCTGAATGTGAAATATGGCGCCGACGTCATCAAGACCTGCGCCACGGGCGGCGTGTTGTCGCTAACCGATGACGTCGATACACCCCAACTGACGCAGGCTGAACTCGACGCGTTGGTCGACGAGGCGCACGCGCTTCGCCGCAAGACAGCCGCTCATGCTCATGGAGCATCCGGAGCCAAACGCGCCATTAACGCCGGAATCGATTCTATCGAGCACGGGACTTTTCTGGACGACGAAGCAATGCGGATGATGCGCGAACATGGGACCTATTTGGTTCCTACGCTGATGGTGCGAACCGGTATTCGGGAGTCGAAGCTACCTCCGGTCGTCCAGGTGAAAGCGGACGCCGCCATGGCGCAGGCGGACAACATGATGCGCCGTGCCGTCGAAATGGGAGTCAAGATCGCGCTGGGAACGGATGCAGCTGTCTATCCTCACGGCAATAACGCCGGGGAGTTCGGCCTGATGTGCGCCGACGGCATGACACCCGCTCAGTCATTGAAGGCAGGCACGTCCAGCGCCGCGGAGTTGCTTGGCTTAGCAGCGAAGATCGGAACACTTGAACCCGGTAAGATCGCCGACGTGGTCGCGGTACCCGGCGACCCACTTCAGAACATTCACAACACCGAGTCGGTGTTCTTCGTGATGAAAGAAGGCGTGATCTATCGGAATGATCATGCCGCACACTAACGAGCGCCCGTTGCAGTAGGTCCCGTATTGCCCCTTAGCGCGTGTTCTCCGACTCTCTCGAGATTTTCAAGGCTTCAATCGCTTCGGGCGGAAGCAGCCTGAAGCGGGCCGTAAAGTGCACGGTAGTCCCTTGGCCGACTTCGCTGGTCAGCCAGATCTCTCCACCCTGGAGTTTCACCAGCCGCGCGCAGATGGTCAGACCCAATCCTGTTCCACCGTAGCGGCGCGAGATTGAGCCATCTCCTTGCTGGAATGGCTCGAAGATGGTTGCCTGCGCCTCCCTCGGGATACCGATACCGGTGTCTGCCACGGTGAAATGTAGCAGGCAATCCTCCGGATTTGCCTCCTGCATTTTGATCTCCAGCCTGATGCTCCCCTCGTTCGTGAACTTCATCGCGTTGCTGAGCACGTTCAGTAGTACCTGGCGCAGTCGGTTTGAATCGCCCATCACCTGATCGGGCACGTCGCTTGCGATCTTTACCACCGTGGTCAGCTTCTTCTTCAGCGCATCGGGATTGATTACGTTCATCGCATGCCGCGCGCAATCGTGTAATGAGAACGGCGCCGATTCGAGCTGGAGCTGGCCCGCTTCAATCTTCGAGAAATCAAGGATGTCGTTTAAGATCACGAGCAACGATTGCGCGGAGAACTCCACCGTTTCGATGTACTCGCGCTGCTCCGCATTCAGATCCGTTTGGCTCAACAGGCCCGCAAAGCCCAGGACGCCGTTCATCGGAGTGCGAATCTCATGACTCATATTTGCGAGGAATTCGCTCTTCGCGAGGTTGGCTGCCTCAGCCTCCTTCTTTAACGCTTCTTCTTCTGAAAGCTTCCGGCGGATTACCTCGGTCTGCTGTTTCACTCTCCGGCGAAGGACGAAGACCCACACCAGAATAGAGACGATCACAAGCGACATCCAAGCCAGGGCACCCAGTGTGCGCTTAGCCGTCCACCACGGCGCGGCATGCAACAGCTTAATGTCTGCCGGGGATCGCAGCAGCAGGGAGAAACTGCGCGGTGGAATCGGATTCGTCTCGCTGAACGGTTCAATCGTGCAAACTCCAGTGAGCCGCACCATCGAATCCTTCTCAAAGGATGGAAGAACCTGGTTATAGCCCAGCAGTTGTGCGGTGAAAATGTTATTACCCACGTTGAGTTCAAGTACCTGGCCGGCTTGGCTCAAGGAAGTATCCACCACCTTGGCGTCGATGGTCACCAGTACCGGCTCGCAGCCCTCGTCAAGAATCTGAGGCGCGGTGATAGGGGCCGGAAGGATATCGGTAGCCGGACCGGTCTTGGTCAGTTCCGCGTCGCGCAACTCCGGCCCCGTGTCGCTGTCGGCCGGGAAACCAAGCACTTCCACCTGGTCTCCAGCATGCAATTCAATGCGGCTATGGTTGCGAATCAGCATGCCCCCAGTTGTGTCCTGAATATAGGTTGGGCCCTCGGGACGAGTTAGCGTCACTCTTCCTTGGACCCGGACCTGCTCTCCGGGCGCCCGATCGGCGGCAAAGGCCATTAAATCCTGGATGTTGGTAAATGGAACCGATCCCGGGTTCACCGGCGGGCTTTCAATCTTCAGGTCTTGCTTGAGATCGGGGACATAGATCGAGGCGCTCAAGAATTGACCCCGCGCATTAAACTCGCTACCGCAAACGCCTTGTACCCTGACCTTGGCCCCGATCAGGCTAGCAGGCACGGGCGTAGACTGATGCACGTAGACCTTTATTCGGTGGATCCCCGAATGCAGGCGAATAATCGCCTGGCTATCCTCCATGTCCAGCGATTGGACCACTCCTTCGACTTCTACCCAGTTGCTGTCCTGGGTCCCGATCAGAATCTCTTCCAGGCTGACCTGCGCCGGCCGCGGAAGCGTCCCACGGCCCACAACTCTCGGCGCCTTCTTGATCACCACCTCTGGAGCAAAGCCGCCCGGATCGGTTACTCCTTCCAGATCCACCAGGTCTCCGGGTACGATGGGCAGATCTCGCAGGCGGGTAGTGTCGACATAGATCCCGCCAGTCGCATCTTGAACGAACATCAGCACCTGCCGGGGGTCATAGTAAGTCACTAGTACCCGGCTGAGCTGAACTGGATAGTGCCGGGCGGCCTTGCGCCGGCCCAACATTCGTATGGAGCGCACGTTAGTGAAGACTGTCTTAAGATCCCGGTCCTCCGCGGTTAATTCACCAGCGCTGGCGTCGACGACTTTCATGATCCCGTTTGCTGTGTCGACAAAGCCCAGCAACTCTAACTGCTCGCCTGCCAGGGGGCTCTGGCCTTCCGCAAAGTCGACCGGTATTGAACCGCTGGAATCAGTGAACACCGCACTGGAGGCACTTTCTTTAATCGAACCCACCAAACGAACCCGGTGATTAGATGGACTCTTCCTCGCCAGTATCTGCTCGACGTTCGTCGGAGGTATAGTCTCCGGGGGTGGCGCCGCTCGAATGACTGTCAGCTCGGACATGTCCATGACCGACAAACGGATTTGGCCGGCTGCTCCGTTGACGTCGTAGTCGGTGTCGAGTACACCGGTCACGTGTACTTCCGAGTCCACCAGCGATTCGATGTCTGTTCCCGCAAAAGTGACAACCGTCGTCTTGATACGTTCCGGCCCGTATTGCAACAGCAGTTGCATGCGGCCCGTACCCTCTACGCCCGCCGACCGAACTGTCGCATCGAACTCTACGCTGGCGTACTCAAAGCGTGGGTCGGTCAGTTGCGACGGCTCCAGATGGATGCCCCGGTAAGGGACCCGCTTGTCCAGCAGGTGTAGCTTCGTGTTGGAAATCCGTGGAGCCGGCGACCCGGCCGCAACGACCCCTGTCAGCTCCCCTTCTTGTCCGACATCGCACGTGACTTTGCCTTCGGGATTGTCGAAGCGTACGCCCTCGTTCGCATCGTCCGCGAAGAAGTTTGCATTCCAGTCGGGGTCGGTGAACGTACAGTGGCCGTGGATTCGAGCTGGTATCGCCCGCTTCACCTGCTCACTCGATAGTTGCCGGATCTCCTGAACTGATGTGACCGGGCTGTGGCCGGCAAACGTTTGATTCCATTGGCAGCCGTGAGTCAGCGCTACGGCCAGAATTAGGGCGGACCCTAGCCCACGATTCTGCCCTAGCGATTGGAAACCGAACCAATTTCGGCGGGGAAAGGCCGTGACGTCTCCTCCTGTCAATGGTCCCAAGGCGTCACGAGCTCGTTGACCGTGGTCCTTGGTGGCCAATGCCATCGTTTCGCCACGGTGGCAGGCGCCAGCGTGAGAACTCACGCTGCGCTCTCCAACTATTATCTTTACCTAAGCTTCAGGTCGACAACTGCTTTCTTGTGGCCGTTAAAAACCGTAAGGGTCTTCACCTTGCTCGAAGCGCCGGCATAACTCGCGGATAACTCGTAGCCTGAATCGGTACTGAGCCCCAAGAAGCGGTAATCACCATCACTTTGTGTAATGAAAGAACGGATTTGCAGGGATTTGAGATCCTTGATTTGCACCACCGCGCCGGTCACTATCTTCCCCGCTGAGTTATATACCTTACCTTCCACTGAGCGGGTCCCTCCACCACTCTGCATGCAGGCTGCCGGGAAAGCAACCCCCAGCACTAATGCAACCGGCAGAACCAGCGTGGCAATCAGGTATTTCAAGCAATACTCCCTTGGCTAAGGAACACTGATGCAACCGCATTTGGAAGAAGAGCTAGTGCCACTCCTCTTCTTCCTCTTCATCCTCTTCCTCTTCGTCCTCATCCTCTTCGTCGTCGAAACCGAACTCATCTTCGTCGTCGTCTTTATCGTCTTCGGTTACGAGTTCCACCGGGTTCACACTTGCGACACTCAGTGCAGCTCCGCACTCATCGCACGAGAGCACGTCGCCTTCGTCCAGATCTTCTTCTTCCACATCAATAGGCGAATCACATTTTGGGCAGCTCACCATACATCTTTTCCTTTTTTAGCTGATTTTTCCCGCTTGAACATTCCCGCCGTAGTCGTGTTGAATCTCACCGGAGTCTCGGGGGACTGCTGGCCGGCCGTGGCTTTACTTCCTGCCGGCTGCGGCCGTTGAGAGCGAACCCGCCCGCTCAACGGATTCCGCGGCCAGTGCCAGATCCCCCCCCGACACTGTAACCAGCGTTTTCTCCATGTCCTCGAACGTTTCGATCATCCGCTTCAAATGCGCCCCCGCCATTCGCATGCACCATGGATCCGTTAGCTCTCGCTTATGTTCGGCCGCAAGCGAAAGCAGTGCCGAGTGAGGCAGTGCAATGACCTTCTCCTCCTCCGGTCCGTCGTCGCAGGTAAGCGCAAATTTCACGTCCACCGCGTCGGCGTGACGAATCGAGATGGCGGTCTGAAGCCATCGGAACTTCACGCTCCATTTCCGTCCGAAGGGGTCAGGGCCGGCCTCAAAGTGCCGCGGATTATCTGGCATTTCACCCCAATGCTAGCACGCGTTTCCCGCATTGCAATGAGGCTTTTCGACAGGCTTAACCCTTGCCAGTTCCGCCTGTTCCGGAACCGGCCTTCTTAGTAGTGTGTCGACCGCTGGCTAACCAGCGACAACAACTCGTCGCGGGTCTCCTTGCTCTCCCGGAACGCCCCCAGCATCGCGCTGGTGATGGTTCCCGAGTGCTGCTTCTCCACACCGCGCATCATCATGCAGAAGTGGCGTGCTTCGCAGATCACGCCGACGCCGCGCGGGTTGACCAGTTCCTGGATGGTCTCCGCGATTTGCTGCGTCAGCCGTTCCTGAATCTGGAGCCGGCGGGCGAACGCGTCCACGATCCGTGGAATCTTGCTCAGCCCGATGACACGGTCACCCGGCAGGTACGCCACGTGAATCTTGCCGAAGAATGGCAGCAAATGGTGCTCGCACATGCTGAAAAACTCGATGTCCTTCACGATCACCATCTCGTCGTACTTCACCTTGAATAAAGCACCGTTAACCAGTTCGCGGATGTCTGTCGCATACCCGCTGGTGAGAAACTTCAAGGCTTTCTCAGACCGGCCAGGGGTCAGCTTTAATCCATCGCGTTCGGGATCTTCGCCGAGTGCGGTCAGCACGGCCTTCATATGCGAGGCGATGGAGTCGCTTCCTGTCTTGGACTGAAAATCGATTACTGCGTTGTTCTTTTTCATGAGCTTCGTGAATTCCTCAAGTAGTTGCTTAGGCGTGCACTTCGCCCCGCTTGGCTTTCTTCTTTCCCGCTACGGAATCGCCAAGCACTACCTCGAAACCGTTTCGTTCCGTCTCCTGGATGTGCACTCGCTCCAGTCGAGCCGTGTGTCCACCGAACGCATCCCGCCACCCCGCTTCGAGAAGCTGGGTGATGACCAGGGCCACGTTCTCGGTGGTGGGCACCAATTCTCTGAACTGAGGCACGTCCATATTGATGTTCCGATTGCGGAACAGCTTCAAAACCTGAGCCTCAACCAGATCGTCGAACTCCTTCAGCGGGACTAAGAGTCCGGTTGTCCGATCGATCTCCCCTCCCACGGTCACTTCCAAAACATAATCGTGGCCATGGCCATATGGGTTGTTGCATTTCCCGTAAAGGCGGGCGTTCTCAGCCGGACTCAATTCGGGAGAGTGAAGGCGGTGTGAGGCTGCGAAATGATACCGCCTCGTCAGCCTAAGAGCCGGTCCGCTCATGCCCTAACCCTTCCCGCCCTCGACATCTACGTATAAGTCCGCTGTCTCATACAATCGAACCCGGCAAAGCTTGCCCGCGCTTTGCCTCGCCAGACTCCGGTCCAGCCGGCGCCAGATCTCCTGGGCTACGTTTTCAGCGGTCGGAACCACGGTTTCAAACGGAGGAACTTCGTAGTTCAGGAAGCGGTGGTCCATCGGCTCCACGATCTCCCGATCCAGGATCTCTTTTAGTTCCTTCAGATCCATCACCATGCCGGTTACCGGGTCGGGCTCGCCTTCGAGCGTCACCTCCACGATATAATTGTGTCCGTGCCCGTGTCGGTGGGCCGCCTCGCCGAAGATGGCGTGGTTCTCTTCGTCTGAAAGCCCGGGAAGCCGGCAGACGTGTGACGCAGAGAACTCGGCTCTTCTCGTGATATACATCCCTTAGGTACGATGCCTCA
Organism: uncultured Acidobacteriaceae bacterium; assembly: GCA_963740005.1. GTDB lineage: Bacteria > Acidobacteriota > Terriglobia > Bryobacterales > Bryobacteraceae > CAJCIT01. The sequence continues at coordinate 12,314 of CAVUCO010000061.1, forward strand.
ATGGTCGAATCGGATACTCTTAAAATAGCTGGCCGGGAGATATCCCGCTCCGCCTCGCCTGTGAATACAAACAAGATCCTCTTTGGCCTCCTCGGCGTAACCACTGCCTGCTTCCTGGTGCTGGTTGCCTTCAGCATGCGCGAATCTGTTGCCAACGAGGGTGATTCCGCTCCTTCTTTCCGTATTACCACCGACCAAGGCCAGGTCGTGACACCCACCCAGTTCGGCGGCAAAGTATTGCTGCTGAATTTTTGGGCCACCTGGTGCGCCCCTTGCGTCAGCGAGATCCCCTCGCTGAACGAACTCCAGAAGCGTTTGAAAGCCGATGGCGCGGTGGTTGTCGCGGTCAGCATCGATAAGAACGATAAGAAATACCGTGACTTCCTGAATCGCTTTCACGTGACATTCGACACCGCCCGCGATCCAGCGGCCGACATCAGTTCGTCCTACGGCACCTTCCAGGTCCCGGAGACCTACATCATCAAAGACGGCAAGATCGTCCGCAAGCTGATTGGCGAACAGAACTGGGCGGGCGACAACACGGTCGATTACATCAAGGGCCTGCTGTAAGCCGGCCTTTGCCCTGATCACGCTTCCGGGCTCCCGTTTTTCTGCTGTCGCTTGGTAGGCTGCAAAGGGAGGCTCCTCTCGAATGCCCATCGCCGCTCCATTGATGCAGCAGTTTCAGACGCAGCTCGGCAAGCACGGCGTTTTGTCGCGTCCGGAAGACCTGAAGCTGTACGAGTACGACGGCGGGGTCGACAAGGCGCTCCCCGATGTGGTTCTCTTTCCGCGGTCCACCGAAGACGTCGTCTTCATCGTTCAAAAATCCATTGCCCATAATTTACCGATCGTGGGACGCGGCGCGGGCACCGGCCTCAGCGGTGGTTCTATTCCCCGTCATGGCGGCATTATCGTTTCCTTTTCACGCATGAACCGGATTCTCGATATCGACATCGAGAACGAGCGCGTCATCGTCCAGCCCGGCGTCGTCAACCTGGACGTAACGCAGGCCGTGAAGGCTCACGGCTACTTCTTCGCACCAGACCCGTCCAGCCAGAAATCCTGCACCATCGGCGGCAATGTCGCCGAGAATGCAGGCGGCCCGCACACCCTGGCCTACGGCGTCACGACCAACCACGTGGTAAGCCTCGAGGCCGTGCTGGCGGACGGTACCGTGATCCAGCTAGGCGACAAGGAGCTCGATCTTCCCGGTTACGACCTGATCGGCCTGCTCACCGGCTCCGAGGGCACCATGGCGCTGATCACCAAGATCGGCGTCCGCCTGACACGCTCGCCCGAAGTCGTCAAGACCATGCTCGCGATCTATTCCACGACCGAGGACGCGGGCGCGACCGTCGGCGAACTGACCGCCCATGCCATAACGCCGGTTGCCATCGAAATGTTGGATGGGCCCATGTTGAGGGTTGTGGAAGAGGCGACCCACGCCGGTTATCCCATGGACGCGGCCGCCGTGCTGCTGATCGAGGTGGAGGGCCTCAAGGAAACCGCCGAGGAACAGGCCGTCGAGATCGAAGCTGTTTGCCGTCAATGCGGGGCGCGCGAGTTCCGAGTCGCGAAGACAGCGGCGGAACGCGACCTGCTCTGGAAGGGCCGCAAGAACGCCTTTGGCGCGGTCGGGCGGATTACGCCCACCTTTTATGTCCAGGACGGTGTTGTGCCCCGCACCAAAATCGCGCCGACCTTGCGTGCCATCGGCGAAATCGGCCGCAAATACGGCATCACCATCAGCAACATCTTTCATGCCGGCGACGGCAACATGCATCCCATCATCCCCTTCGATCCGCGCAAAGAAGGGGATTTGCATCGTGCGCAACTGGCGGGCGAGGAGATCCTCGATTACTGCATCGCCGCCGGCGGCTCCATTACGGGCGAGCACGGCGTGGGCATGGAGAAGGCGGAGATCATGGCACACCTTTTCAGCGACGATTCGCTCGACATGATCAAGAATTTCAAGCGGCTCTTTGATCCCCTCTGCCGCCTGAACCCCGGTAAAGTTCTGCCGCTTGGCAAGGGATGCACCGAAATCCGACAGCCGCCGGGCATGGTGCTCTAAGGCAGGCTAGCCTATTGCGAAACCTCGTCGTAACCAAATGATCGAGAACAAACAACGCCCGCTGGTTCTGCTGCTCTCCCTGGTAGCACTGCTCGTGGTTTACGGGCTAATGAATGAGACAGACCTTGCATCGCTGTTCACGCTCGTCATGCTGTTCGTGGTGCTGCTTTCGGCCACCCTGCAGATATCTGGCGGGAAGAAACAGCGCTGGCCGGCCTTTGCGCTGGCTCTGCCGGCTTTACTCTCCTTTCTCGTTTATCACTTTGGCCCCGTCCATCAAGCGGGAATTCTCGGATATGGATTACTGGCAGCGTTCTTTTGCTATACGGTCGTTCGCCTTTTATCCATGGTTCTCGCAAGCGCCGCCGTCGACAGAGACCAGATCTTCCTGGCCCTCAGCGTGTACTTGCTGTTGGGATACACCTGGTTTGCCGTTTACAGTCTTGTGGAGTTGCTGAGTCCCGGCTCATTCCACTCCACCGTTAACCCTCCCGGTTATCTGCTGAATGCGGGGGACCGCATCTACTACAGCTTCGAAGCCCTGACCACGCTCGGCATGGGTGACCTGGTGCCGTTCAAACCTGTGGCGCGAATATTGACCATCCTCGAAGCAGCCACCGGCGTCCTCTATGTTGGCGTCCTGGTGGCGCGCCTGGTTTCCTCGTACGCCGAACTGCGCAAGAAGTAGGTGGCGTCGCCGGACATGCTAAGGAAGTCTCAATATCACGTGCCCGGGGCGAGAGTCCAAGCGCGGCATGCATACTCTTCGCCTAAGCGCGGGAAGGAAGAAAGATAGGCCGAGTAACTAAAGACGCTGTTGTCCTAATCAGCGAACTTCGTCAGCTCTGCCGGAGGGCGGTGGCCGGGTCCACGCGCGTCGCTCGAATGGAGGGCCACCAAACAGCCAATACCGATGTGGCTAAGAGCGCGATCGGGACTGCTCCAAACACCCAGGGGTCCCAGACCGTTACGCCAAACAGGAAGCTGGCAATTTGCTTCGCCAACGCAAACGCTCCCGCGATTCCCAACACGACGCCGATAAGCGCGAACGTCAGGCCTTGCTTCATGATCATGCGGCGAACGTCGCGCCGCACGGCCCCGAGCGCCATGCGAATCCCGATTTCCTGCGTCCGCTGTTCAACGGAGTATGCCATCAAGCCATAGATCCCGATCGCCGCGAGCAGTAACGAGACGCCGCCAAATACGCTCATGAGAAGCATGTGGAAGCGCTCGCGGGAGGTGGATCGGGAAACCACTTCGTCCATCACCCGAATATCCGAGACCGGCAGCCCGCTCACCTGGCGCAACTGTTCCTCGACAGCTGCTCGAAGCTGCATGGGTTCTCCGCGAGTACGGATTACCCACGCTATCGGGGTGAGCTGCACGTTGAGCGCTTGAATCTCGTCGGTGGCTTGCCCGTTCGGAATATACATCTCGGGACCTGGATCCTGATTCAGCGATCCGTCACGCTGGTCCGCCACAATTCCAATAATCTGCCGTGGTTGCTCGGATTCAAGTTGAGGCATCACGCCTTTGCCGATGAGAATGCGGTCGGCCAGGGGATCGCCCTTCGGCCAGAATTTCTTGGCCATACTCTCATTGATAATGACAACGGGAACGCTGCCGTGACCATCTCGCTCCGTGAACGAGCGGCCCCGCACCACATGGATGCGAAACACTTCGAAGTATCCAGGCGATACGGTCTTCCAACCACCTCCCCCATGGAAAGGTCCGTCCGTCAGCGGCCGGCCCATCACTTTGAACGGCAGCCCATAGCCGCCTTCGAGAGGAATGCAACAGGTCGCGCTGGCGAGTTCCACCCCAGGCAAGCGGTTGAGACGTTCGGTGGCGGTTCGAACCAGTTGCTCAATTCCGCTGCTGGTTTCGTATGCTTTCGTCAACAGGGACATGCGCATGGTGAGAATGTTCTTGGTCTCGAACCCGGGCTTTACCGTGTAAAGGGCCACCGAAGTCCGGATCAATAACCCCGCCCCTACCAGCAGCACCACTGCCAGGGCGACTTCAGTCACCACCAGGATCGTGCGCGCCTTGTTTTGACGGAACCCGCTCCCGGACCGGCTTGAGCTTTCTTTTAGAGAAGAGTTGAGATCGGTGCGGGCGGCGTGCCACGCCGGAATGATTCCAAAGATCAAGCTTGTGAATAAGGCGATCAGCGCCGTAAACAGCAGAACGCGCCAGTCGAGCGAGACTAAATCGCCGTCTGTCCCTACGCGCGGCAGTCCGGCCGTGTTCACCGAGAGCAAGGCTCGTATGCCCACCACGCCGAGCACCAATCCGAGGAGTGCCCCCGCCGACGCTAACAACAGACTTTCAGTGAGGAGCTGCCGTATGATTCTGAGCCGGCCGGCGCCCAAACAAGCCCGGATGGCCAGCTCCCGCTTGCGCACTTCCGCGCGCGCCAGCAGTAGGTTAGCCACATTGGCACAAGCAATCAGAAGCACGAATCCTACTGCTCCTGCCAACACCCAGATGGACTGCTTTGCATTCTGCACCAGAGAATCCCGCAGACCGGTTGCGTCGAAGCTTTCATCTTTTGGAAAACCATCCGGGAACTTGCGGCGGTACGCATCCGCCGAAACGCCTAAGCTGGCTTTGGCAGCCTGGATACTCACGCCGTCCTTCAACCGTCCTGCTGCTTCAAAGTAATGACCCTGATCCACCGAGTTCGGATCAAGCTGAAAGGGCACCCAAACTTCAGGGGCTTTATCAAGGTCTTCGAAATCGAACCGTGCCGACACAACGCCGAGGATGACGTGTTTCTCGCCGCCCAGCAGCATGGTGCGGCCGGCGACGTTTGGATCACTGCCAAAGCGCGTTCTCCACAATCCCTCGCTAAGCACAACCACGGCCGGCGCGCCGGGCTTATCTTCTTCCGGGCTAAAAGGCCGCCCCACGACGAACGGCACGCCAAACAGCCGAAAGTAGGCGGAACTCACTCGTTCGGACCGAAGCTGCAGCGGGAACTGGCTTCCGGTCCAGTTCACCACGCCGCCGCCGTAGGCCGCGACGTCCTCAAGCACCTGCGTCTGCTGGGCCCAGTGCGCGAACTTCGTTGGGGACGCCCCGCTGAAACTCCCCTCCTTCGTCTTGGTCTTCAGGATTACGATTCGATCCGACTTGGGGAACGGCGGCTCTCGCAGCAGCACCGTGTTGATCAGAGAAAACATCGCCGTGTTGGCGCCTATTCCGAGACCCAGGGCGACGACCGCCGCCAGTGTGAAGGAAAGACCGCTCTGACGAAACATGCGAAGCGCGTGGCGAAGGTCGCGAATCAGAGTTTCCATGTGGGCTGGCGGCCGGTGGCGATGTGACCTGCTTTTAGAGACGGCGATCGAACCTTAATGTTCCGTTGAACTGGAAGTGAGCTTCACGGACCACTTGTCTCCAGTGGATTTACTAGCCCCTTGTCTCGTGGGACAGGATGCCATCCTGCGGCGGGCTTGTGAACCCAACCCGAGGGAGGTTCGTGACGGCGACTCGGGACAGCCACGACGCACGAAGAAACGCTGTAACGGTTGATAGTGCCTCAGAGTTAAATTGCGCGGTCGTGTATTTGGCAGGTTTCAATCTCGCAAAAAACGGCTAGCATCAGTAGATAGCGCTCCGCAGATAGCGCTCTGCCGCGCTCGGGAGGTCAAATGAGCTTTCAGCGAGATTTACGAAACGCGAAACGGGTGGTGCGTGGCTGGGTCCGTACCCATTTCGACGATCAAAAGCTGGCGAGCGTCGCCGCCTTCAACCAGGACGGGGGTATGAGTTTCATGAACCCTTGCAGCTGCCTGATGGGTGTCACGTACAGTGAGCGCCTCCACGCGGGCCACGGCTGCAACCGCGAGCACTATTGGGCCGCGCGCCGCCTGGACTTGGCGCAAACGCGCCGGTTTGCGGCATTCCTTCCGACGTCCCGGATCGGCAAGGTCGAGAAGGCCTACAACTTCTTGGGCTTTACGGCAGCCTTCGGCAGTTGCTTCGGCGACGATCAAATTCGCCGCCGTCGCTTTGCCGCCCTGCTCCGCGCCGAGATGCATCGCCGCTATCGGTCGAATGTCGTTGCCTCCGACGACGCGCTGGCGGCTGTTGAATATCTGGAACCCGTGGCCTAGGCGCTAGCCTGCCCAGGCGGCGAGGGTCCGTCCCCAGACTCTCAGACTGCGAAGTCAAGTCGTTCGCAAGTGACGGCGTTCATAAAAGAACGCGGCCGCGAAGGCCCCACCCCCTCGCTTGGATACCATAGCTGTCGGGAGATGCGGTGAAAGCACTTGTCAAAGCGCATGCCGAGCCTGGCCTTTGGCTCGAAGACGTCCCCGAGCCCAGCATCGGCATCAATGATGTTCTGATTCGCGTCCACCGAACGGGTATCTGCGGTACGGACGTCCACATCTACGACTGGGACTCCTGGGCTCAACAGACCATTCCAGTGCCCATGGCGATCGGTCACGAATTCGTTGGCGAGATCGTCGAAGTGGGCTCCAACGTCATCGATTTCCATCCCGGCGAATTGGTTTCAGGGGAAGGCCACGTGGTGTGCGGCCGCTGCCGCAACTGCATGGCCGGCCGCCGCCAACTGTGCGCAAACACCTCCGGCGTCGGCGTGAACCGGCCTGGCTGCTTCGCGGAATACATCGCTTTGCCGATGACCAATATCTGGCGCCACGATCCCGGAGTGGATCGCGATGCTGCCGCAATCTTCGATCCCTTCGGCAACGCCGTGCACACCGCGCTCACGTTTGACGTGCTGGGCGAGGACGTGTTGATCACCGGCGCGGGTCCCATCGGCATCATGGCTGCCGCGGTGGTCCGTCATGCGGGCGCACGCTACGTCGTCATCACGGACGTCAACGAGTATCGGCTCGACCTCGCGCGCAAAGTAAAAGTCGACTTGGCGCTCAACGTGAAATACGACTCGGTGGCCGGCGCTCAAAAAACGCTCGGCATGCGCGAGGGCTTTGACGTCGGCCTGGAGATGTCGGGCAACCCATCGGCCTTTCGCGAAATGATCTCCAACATGGCGCACGGCGGTCGCATCGCCATGCTCGGCATCCCCACTCAGGAGATGTCCATCAACTGGCGCGACGTCATCTTTAATGGGCTGCACATCAAGGGCATCTACGGCCGCGAGATGTACGAGACCTGGTACAAGATGACCGTGCTGTTGCAATCCGGCCTCGACATCATGCCGGTGATCACACACCGCCTCAGCTACAAAGATTACGAGCCGGCGTTTCAAGTGATGCGCTCGGCCAACAGCGGCAAGGTGATTCTAAATTGGGAGGAGCTTCAGTAAATGTTGGGCGCATACCAGGAACACGTCGAATCGCAACTTAAGGAAATTCGCGGCGCGGGACTGTGGAAGCCCGAGCGCATCCTCGACTCGCCGCAAAGCCCGGGCGCAAGGCTACATGGCGGCCAGGACGTGGTGGTGCTGTGCGCCAATAATTACCTGGGCCTGGCGGACGATCCGCGCGTCATCGCCGCGGCGCGTGCGGCGCTCGACCGCTGGGGCTATGGCATGGCCTCCGTGCGCTTCATCTGCGGGACGCAGGAGCAGCACAAGGAACTGGAACGCGATATCGCCGGCTTCCTCGGCATGGAAGACAGCATCCTCTATTCGTCCTGCTTCGACGCCAACGGCGGCCTGTTTGAAACGCTTCTTGGGGCTGAAGACGCCGTAATCTCCGACGAACTCAATCACGCCTCCATCATCGACGGTGTGCGGCTGTCCAAGGCGCAGCGCTTCCGCTATAAGAACTGCGATATGGCAGACCTGGAAAAGCAGCTGCAAATCGCGCAGAGTGCGCGCTTCCGGCTGATCGCCACCGATGGCGTGTTCTCGATGGATGGCTACATTGCGCCGCTGAAGAGCATCTGCGATCTCGCCGTAAAATACAACGCGCTGGTAATGGTGGACGATTCGCACGCGGTGGGCTTCATGGGTGCAAATGGCCGCGGAACGCACGAGCACACCGGCGTCATGGGACGCGTCGATATTCTCAGCGGCACGTTGGGGAAAGCGCTCGGCGGAGCAAGCGGCGGCTATATCGCGGCCGCCAAGCCGATCGTGGACCTGTTACGGCAGCGATCGCGTCCGTATTTGTTCTCGAATTCACTGGCGCCCGCCATCGTAGCCGCGTCCATTGAAACGTTGAAGATCCTGCGATCGTCGCACGATCTGCCGCAGCGCCTCATGAGCAACACGACTTTCTTCCGCCGCCGCATGACCGAACTTGGCCTCAACATTCTGCCGGGCGAGCACCCCATCGTGCCGGTGATGGTCGGTGATGCCGCCAAGGCCGGCCGCATGGCGGAATACCTGCTTGAACGAGGTGTGTACGTCATCGGCTTCTCCTATCCGGTTGTGCCCATGGGCAAAGCCCGGATTCGCACCCAGGTGTGCGCAGCCCACACCGAGGAACAGCTCAATCGTGCGGCCGAGTTGTTTCAGGAGGCGTCGCGGAAGGTGCAATGAATCGACGGCAGCCGACCAAGCCTTAAGCTACGGCCGCGGCGTGCGCCTCAAGCTTGCCACCGATCGCCCCCGTTCAGGCGCGCAACTCCCTCATCGGCCAATCTCCACCGCCGTCACCCACGGCTCAAGTAAAGACCCGTAGCGAAGGCGCACGGTGTAGGCGAGGCCCCTGACGTTCTCGCTCTTCCGCAGGTCCCGGCGCGGGAAGCCGTCGCTGAGTGGGCGAGGTACGTGGATCGAGGATGCCAATTGCTGGATGCGGCCTACAATCTCCACCGGGTTCTTAGGGTCGATCTTGCGGCCCGCATACGGGTACGGTTCCAGCGCAATCCCAAGCACAGCGGGCACGACCACGACACTCGAACGATCAGGATGCCGTGTTCGAAGTGCGCCGGCATCGAGATCCGCATCAATGGCAACGAGGTGACTCTGGTTTCCCGCGTCGTCTCGCGCGCTCATGACCATCTTGGCTCGCTCTTCGGCGGCCCGCTGATAGGCATCCAGCCAATCCCGCCAAGCTTGCCCCTCGTACTCCAGCGCCACAAAAACGCTCCGCGGTCTTTGCCTCTCATAGAAGCGCAAAGCGACTTCGGTAGTCGGGCTGATCCCACAATCGAACCCCAGACTCTGAAGCTTCTGCTGATCGAGCCATTTCGGCCGAGACCATCCGTACCCCATCCGGTTATTGCCCGGCGCCGTCCATCGCAACAACAGCGTCACCCCGCTGTCATCCTCTGAGAGGTTACTGTTATAGCTAAGCTCCCGGTTAGTGAGCGTCAGTTCCGCATCGGGAGTTCCAGCCCGATTGCGGGCGGCATGAACTAACGCGAAGGCGTTTGCGAGCACGATGATGGCCGCTCCGGCGGTGAGGGAAATATTCCTCATGCCGCCACCGCCTTCTCTCCTCGGACCATGGAAAAACGTATGCGCTTGAAAGCCAGTACAAGCCCTATGCCAAGTGCCCCGATGGTCGCGAAGAAAAGATACTTGGGCATCCAGTCCCACCACCAGTGATACAGGCGCGTAAACAGAAAAATTGTGAAAAACGAAGCGCCCGTGTTCACCAGGCCAGTCCAATTGCGCGAAATGCCCAACCAGATTGCCCCCGCCGATAGGATTAACCCAAGGATTTCGTACAGCCGCTCAACGTTGATGGACTCCCAAGGCAGGTAGCTGGGTACTCCCCATTCAGCCAGAGAAAGAATGGCGATGAAGACTGTGAGGCTGCCCACCAGCCGGTACACCGGAACGAATGTCCTATGATTCGGGTTGGACAGATAGAAGGATAAAGCGAAAACAAGTAGTCCAAGCAACAGGAAGTGTTCCGGCCACTCGTAAAACTCCAGCCAGTGATAGCCCATCTCAGCGGAGAACGCAGCCGCCAAATAACTCATCACGAGAAGTAATCCAAGCGCCAGCATCAGACGCAGACCATAACGATAAGCCATGACCAGAGCGAGTCCTCCCCACGCGAGCAGGGCCCGTTCCGTTGAAACGATGTTGAAGATGCTTCCTACCACCCCCAGGTTCATCACGAAACTTGCCAGCGCGACGAGTGCCAACAACCCGGTGAAGTAGCGTGTGCGTTCTCGCCGGGCCATCACTTCAGCCCCTAACAAGGACATCAAGGGCGTAGCAATTACAATCGCCAGCTGCAACCAGGTGTCCAGGTAACCCCAGTAGCGCATGAAGAACAGAATCACAGCCGCGCAAATGGCGATGCCGCCAATCGTTGATGCAATGCGCATCCCCCAGGAGACTTGCTTTTGGGAAGCGGTGGTATCCACATCAAACTGCTCTGCCAGCGCGAGCAGCTTGGCGCTCGACCATTCGTCGAACCGCTTCTGCTGATCCGGGGTCAGAGCCAGGACTGACTCTACTTCGTTACTCGCTAGCGCTTCGCGCAAGATGCGGACGCGATCGGCGGCTTGCTGCGCCACGGCCCGGTCTGAGGCTTCCGAATGTTTCCCGCCTTGCGGATTCACCTAGCCCACCCCTTTTCGACCGGTCGATGCGACAGTGTGCGTCTCTTGTCGAAGCTACAAAGTATCAGAGTGGCTCAACTTTATCACTGTTGCGGCGTAGCGCGGCCCGAAAGGCCAAAGCTTCCCTGCGAACTCCAGACTTATCGAAGGACGGCATTTCTGCCGTCCGTCGCGATTACTCCCTGAAAAAAATGATTACGGAGTTCGCCGTCAAAGCTGCCCGATTTCAGGCAACAGTTCTTGAAAGCGGCGACAGGACCCGCAGGGACACGGATCATTCCGGCCCAGTTTTTCCAGTAGTTCTTTTTCTCCGTGGATCATTCGCAGACCCTTCTTGACGTGGGTCTCGGATGGGAAACCCTTGCGACGCTTGCTACTTCGCGTGAAAGGACTGGTTGGTGTAGGTGTTGTCAGGCATGGTGCACCTCCAGTGCTCCACAAGTATAGCCTGTAGACGTGCCGTTGCCTAATTCGACTCGGCCGGCAAACTAAACTGAATAGTGACCTGGGTGGCCACCGCTACAGGATTACCGTTCAAGAGCGTGGGCCTATATCGGTATTGCATCAGCGCGTCGCGGGCGGCGTTCACCAGCAGTGGGTGGCCGCTCGCAAGCTGGGCATTCTTGACCGAACCACCTTTGTCGATCAGAACGTTAAAAACCACGCTGCCCTGTATGCGGGCCTGCGAAGCGAGCGGTGGATACACAGGCTCGACTTTCGTCGTCAGTGATGACTCCATCACCCTGGCGCCCACTCGCTGGGCCCCCGGCGCCGCCAGAGACCTTGCGCTCGGCTGCGGGAGGCTCGCCGTCGCGATGGCTTCTTTCCATTGAGGATTGGTTGTATCCAACTCGACGGCGCGATCCATCAACTGCTTCCCAAAGGCAGGCAGGCCGGTCTGGGCCAGAGGTGAGTTGTATGAGATGCGCACCAAACGGGAACCGACATCGGAAAGCAAGGCAACGTCAGTAGAAGATGTGAGCTCCTGATGGAGGACTTGGATAAGAGCGGGGCCCAGGGTTCCCGGGCCGGCTGGCTCCCTGCCGTCCGGTAGGGTCGGTGCATTCCGGTCGACTTCCGCCTGCGCATAAAACCAGGCGAGTGAATCTAGATAACGAGGGTTCCTCGGATCCAGCTGCCGGGCTTTCTTGATGAGGTCGAGAGAGCGTGAAGCCTCTTTTGCGTGAAAGAACGCGCTCGCGTTGGCCAGTACCGCGGGGGAATCCGGGAACTTGGATAGCTGGCTTTCCCACAGGCCTTCCGCTTCCTGATAATGCGGTTGAAAAGGGTTGGGAAGTTCACGGGCGGGCTCAGCTACCCCCAACAAACCCAGTCCGGAAGCATCCGGATGATGCGCGATTAACCAAAGCAGCTGGGCGTCGTGCTTCTCGCCAACTGTCATGTCGCCCTCTTGCATCTGCATGTAGTAATTCAAAAGGAGCTTTGACCGGATCTCCGGGTTCTCGGGATCGCTCGCTAACTGCGCTTCCAATTCGGCGGATCGCTCGGCACGGGTGGCCGTGTAATTGGCCGGCTGCGGAGCCTGTTCAATGACCTGCCGTTCAATGTGTCCGGAGGCGGCGACATAAGCGAGCGGTGGTAAGCAAACCAGAAGCCCAATGCGCAAGAAGCGCTGGCCGCCTGCCACCACCGGAGTTGCCCTGAGGATTGTTTCGAGTCGCCGCTTCATCTGCGACGACTTCACCATCGGCGTAGCCACCCTCGGCGCGCGGAGACGTCCGCCTTGCAACCGCAGGTCGCGTGCGATCTCAATGAGGATCGCGGCATAACACTCGGGGTCGATACAGCAAGCTGCGCGCTCGTCGCAAGCCTGTTCTGCCAGCAGCGCGAGATGCCGATTTCAGAATCCACGCCAGCGGGTGAAACCAGTAAAGGCACGTGACCAGCGAGGCGACGATCAGGGTCGAGGTATCGTTCCTCTCGACGTGCGCCATTTCGTGAATTAAAACAGCTTCCCGTTTTTCGCGGCTCCATTTCTGCCAATGAGGCGGCAGAAGAACTACGGGCTCCCAGATGCCGAGCGTCAGTGGTACCGAAATCTCGGCGGATTCACACACTCGCGGTTTGACGCCACAACCACCAGCCAGCCAGATCGAATGAGCCTGCTCCCGTAAATCGGCGTGGGCAATATTTGCGCTGCGGCCTGACAGCCGCCGCAAATGAGAGAGTCCGACGGCAAGCCGAAGAAGCAGCGCAATTGCGCCGGCCAAGTAGAGTCCGACCAGCGCGAGCATTCCCGACACGACCGGATCCACGCTCGGGCCTCTCGCTGCAACCGAGGCACGAAGGTAACGGTCGTGCGCTGTCTTGTCTACGTATTTGGGAAAGATCTCCGGTGCGGAACGAGCCACTACAAGCGCTTGCCGGCGGATGGGCGGCAGAACCATTTGGAGCAGCGGCATCAAAAGCAAACTGAGCAACATGCCATGCCAGAGCAGGTGTCGCAGCGCAGCGCTCCGCCGGCGAAGCAGAAATGCAAGCATCCAACAAACCAACGCCAGCGCCGTCGAGCGCATCAGCGTGTCGCCGAGAACGGCGAGCAGCCGAGCCGCCCACATGGTCCAAAACGAAAGCGGCATTCGGTCACCTCCGGGCGCGCTTCTCCTTCAGCCGTGCCACGACACGCTCCAATTCCTTCGTGTCAACCACTTTGTGGTCAACCATCCCAAGCAGCAATGCCTCGACCGACCCGCTGCAGAAGCGATCCAGAATCTGCTTGACGGCCCGGGCGGCAACGCCCTGGCGAGGTTCCGACCCACTGTATATATAGGTGCGGCCTTCCACGGTGTGCCGCACATAGCCCTTTTCTTCCAGCCGCTTGAGTATCGTGCGCACGGTGGAATCCTTCAACGGCCGCGTAGAACCGAGCGCTTCGCGCACCGTGTCGGCGGTCGCCGCGCTCTTCTGCCAGACGATCTCCATCACGAGTTGTTCCAATGCCGAAAGAGGACGAGAAAGCTTCATAGCGGTGTGTGCGCTACAAACTGTAGCACTACAGAATGTAACCCAGACGCTGGAGGCTGTCAATAGCAATTCTCAAGCCCTGTCAAAACCGCAGGTACTCGTATTTTTTGCTGTAGCCTGAAATAATTGGCCTTCTTGGTGCATCGTGCTCGGTGAAACCGTCTCACACTATCGCATCATCGAGAAACTCGGCGAGGGTGGAATGGGCGTGGTCTACCGCGCCGAAGACCTTAAGCTCAACCGCGAGGTCGCGCTGAAGTTTCTAGCCGAAGACCTGACCCTCGACCGCGTCGCAGTGGGGCGCTTCGAGCGGGAGGCCCGCGCCGCCGCGGCGATCAATCATCCCAATATCTGCACCGTTTACGAGATCGATGAAAAGGATGGCATCCCCTTCCTGGCGATGGAACTGCTGGAAGGCAACACACTCAAGCATCACATCGGGGTAAAGCCCGTGCCGATTGAGTCGCTCCTGAATTGGGCTGTTCAGATCACGGACGCTCTGGATGCGGCACACACGCGCGGCATCGTTCACCGCGACATCAAGCCTGCCAATCTCTTCATCACGCAAAGGCAGCAGGCTAAGATCCTGGATTTCGGCTTGGCCAAGCTGGTCGCATCGAAATCGCGTGCGGGATCCTCCCATTTTGGCCGGAGGCCAACGCCGATCGCCGAACTGAGCGCCTCCGGATCAGCCACCGGAACTCCCGGCTACATGTCGCCGGAACAGGCCCGCGGAGACGAGCTCGACGCCCGCACCGATCTGTTTGCCCTGGGCATTGTGCTGTATGAAATGGCGACCGGCGTAATGCCGTTTCAGGGCAAGACCCTGGGTGCGGTGATGGCCGCCATTTTGCGCGATGTCCCCGAACCGCCGCTGCAGCTGAACCCAGACCTGCCGGAAGACCTCCAGCAGATTATCGGGAAGGCCCTCGAAAAGGATCCAGACGTCCGATATCAAACCGCCTCGGACATGCGGGCCGACCTGAAGCGGTTGCAGCGCGATCTCAATTCAGGCCGGTCGCAGCCGGTCTTCTCGTCCAAGCCGGGTTCCCGGAGCCGATCCGTTCGCCGGAGCGGAGTCCCGTGGCCGTATCTTGCGGCCGTGGCCGCCCTGCTTCTGGTCGCTGCGGCGGGCCTCTGGCTCAGGAGACCGCTGCCGCCGCCGCGCGTGATCGGGACCACCCAGATCACTCGTGACGGCCTGCCGAAGTGGTGGCCCTTGCTGTCCGAAGGCTCCCGAGTGATCTTTGCCTCTGGGGTCAATCACGACGAGGCGTACCAGATCTCCATGAATGGAGGGGAGACAGTGGCGGTTCCGCTTCGCATGAAGGCTGCGCTGATCGATCTTTCACCGGATGGCACGGAACTGCTGCTGGGCCGCCCCGCCGGCAGCGACGCCCGCGGCGTCTTGGATGAACTATGGGCTCAGCCGCTGCTGGGGGGCGTTCCCCGGCGATTGGGCAGCTTGGTTGCTCAGGGTGAAGCGGCTGCATGGTCTCCGGACGGTCAACAACTGGTCTACGCCTCGAACGACGAACTGCATATAGCGCGCCGTGATGGGACGGAGGTCCGAAAGCTAGCCACGGCTTCCGACAGTCCGGCCTTCCTGCGCTGGTCGCCGGACGGGAGCAAAGTGCGTTTCTCCCTTCCCGATAGCAAGAACCGCCTCAAGTTCTCCCTCTGGGAAGCGTCCGTGCCGAGCGGCGAACTGCGACCGCTCCTCCCTGGCTGGCACCCGTCCTTCTCCGCCTGCTGCGGCACCTGGTCTCGCGACGGCCATTACTTTGTTTTTGAAGCAGGCACGGTCGGATCGTCAAGCATCTGGGCTCTCTCTGAGCGAGCAGGTCTTCACCGCGCTGCTCGAGAACCGGTGCGACTCACCACCGGCCCCATGGCAGCGTATGCTCCGGTTGTCGGCGCCGACGGTAAGCATCTGTTCGTCAATGGAGCCCAGGATCGCCGTGAGTTTCTCCGATACGATATCGAATCAGGCCGGCTAACTCCCGAGTTCGCGGGCGTCTCCGGCACAGAACTCGAATATTCCGCCGACGGGAAGTGGGTCACGTACGTGTCCTTTCCCGACAGATCGCTTTGGAGAAGTGCGGTTGACGGAAGCCAGCGCCTGCAACTCACCCAAATGCGCGCCTCGGCGCCACATTGGTCTCCAGATGGGAAGCGGATCGCCTTTTTTGGCGGGCCGCCTAACACGCCCTCGCGGATTTATGTGGTCCCATTCGACAGTGGCACTGTCCAGCAGGTGACCCATGGCGAAGCGGGAACTACCGGCGAGGCGTTCTTCTGCTGGTCGCCCGATGGCAACACGATTCTTTTCGGCGGCTGGGGGCAACCGGCTGAGGGCCAGGTCCAGCTTCACCGGGTCGACTTGAAGACGAGTACTGTCACAACGGTCCCCGGCACCCTGGGCATGTTTTCTCCACGCTGGTCACCCGATAGCCGCTTCATCGCTGGGCTGGCGGGTCCCGAATCGAAGCTGGCGCTGTATTCTGTCGCGACGCAGAAACAAAGCGAGATCTTCGGAGCCCACAGCGTCTGGCCGAACTGGTCCCACGACGGCCGCTTCCTGTTTTTTGAAGCCATGGAGCCTGAGCGCGCCTGGTGGCGCTTCAAACTGGACGGGCGCAAAGCGGAGCGAGTCACGCCTCTGAATAAGATCTCCGAAGCTGGCGACGCCTGGTTCGGACTCGGCCTGAACAACACGCTCATTACCACGCAAAATAACGGCACCGACGAAATCTACGCACTCGATCTGGAAATCCCGTAAGCGGCAAACTCCCGCTCGCTGTCAGCAAGCCTGAATGGTCCTTCGGACCATCGGATGTGATGAAAACCTTCCGAACGCCACCACCGTCCTGAGACTCCCGCACGCGGGTGTTAAACGGAGCCGCGACCGTCAGGGAGCGAACGCAAAGCTTCGGAAGCACGAAACCCGGGGATCGAATCAGCGCAAGCTCTTAGGATCCGCGATTGGCCGGTGATTTTCGACGGAGCGGATGCACGCCCAAGCCGACCGGGACAGCGCCTCTGTTTCCAAGGCGACCACGACACGTACTTTCGCCACCCTAGCCACTTCGCCGCGTGGAAAGGGCGAGCCTGTGCCAAGATGCAGTACAGTCGACCAGGCGCCTGGTCACTCGGCCCCGGATTTCACACAGACGCTGACGGTCACAGCTCCGAAGCGTTTGCGCGTTGCCAGCCCTAGAACTTCTTCAATTGAAGCGGCGGTCCGCTGACG
Organism: uncultured Acidobacteriaceae bacterium; assembly: GCA_963740005.1. GTDB lineage: Bacteria > Acidobacteriota > Terriglobia > Bryobacterales > Bryobacteraceae > CAJCIT01. The sequence continues at coordinate 29,101 of CAVUCO010000061.1, forward strand.
CGCTTCCCGTGGAGGGCGACAGTCACCTCGACGCGGTCGGCGATTTTGATGAAGGGGATGCCGCTGTTCATCCCGAATTCCTTGCGGTCGAAGGCCATGGTGCCCTTGATCTCGCCCTCGCCGGTCCCAATCCCTGAAACCGTCAGCGTCAATGTCTCAGGTTTCGACACTCCGCGGATCGTAAACACGCCGGGAATGTCGAACGTGTTGGCGCCGGTCTGCACAATCTTGGTTGACTTGAAGGTGATTAATGGGTCGTTCTTGACGTCGAAAAAGTCTTTGCTCCGCAGTTTGTCGTCTTTCATGCCGCTTCCCGTGTTTACGGTAGCCGCCTGAATCTTGATATCCAAAACGCCCGTGGTGACGTCGGGCGAAGTGAACGTCAGATTTGCATCCCACTTTTCGAAGTTACCCTCAATGGCGACCGAGGCCTTCACAAAGAACTTCACCGTACTCGCCTCGGGAGTAAACGCGAATACCGGGGCCTGCGCCCGGGAAAGTGACGGGAGCGTAATTGACGCTGTCAGCAGAAAAAGAGCTAATCGCATGATCCTTAGTCTAGCCCTTTCCGGGCCGCTGTCACCTGTCGCTAGCGACAGTCAGAAAGAAAAGGCTTTGGCGATAATAAAACTGCTTCTCCTAAGACCGGCGTAACACGCGGAAAAAACGGTTGTGGCTTAAGCCACAGATTCTACAAAGCGAAATGACCTGTTACCAGTTTTTGCGAAAGTCGCATAAAGGCAACCGGGGTTACTTGACGAGAGCCTGATACACGAGGGTGCGGGACAGGCTTATGTAATGGTTGGTTTTTTCCTGCGGTATTTGAATCATAAACACGGCGATCAGCTTCTCCTGCGGATCGACCCAGAAGGATGTGCCGAGGATGCCGACCCAGTAAAACTCGCCGACGCTTCCCGGCAGCGGGCTCAGCCCCGGCTCAGTGCGAATCGCGAAACCAAGCCCGAAGCTTCGACCCATCTCAGGAGTCGGGCCAATCGGTCCCAACACCATGGCGACCGGTGAGTGGCGAGAGACTTCGGGCGGAAGTGCGTTGGCGGTCATGAGAGCGACCGACTTGGGCGATAAAAGACGAACACCGTCGAGTTCTCCCTGGTTCAATAGCATTTGAGAAAACCGGGCATAGTCCATGGCTGTCGAAAACAATCCGCCTCCGCCCGAAATAAAGTTTGGCTTGGTTGTAGCCGAGGCTGTGCCCGGCGCCTGCGCGCCATCTTGCACAGCAAGCCGATGAGACTGCGCTTCGTTTAAGTAGAAGGCCGTGTCGGGCATATGCAACGGCTTGGTGATCCGCTCGGCTACGAAGCGGTCGAACGACATTCCACTGATAACCTCCACCAGGCGGCCCAGGACATCTGTGGAGAGGCTATATTCCCAGACCGTTCCTGGCTGGTGAGCGAGGGGAAGTTTCGACAGCTTGGTTACGAACTCAGCGAGGGTCTGATTGGGGTCAAACAGATTCGACTTCCTGTACAGCTGATCGACTTCCGAATTGCCGAAGAAGCCGTAGGTGAGCCCGGACGTGTGCCGCAGAAGGTCCTGCACAGTCATCGGCCGTAGCGGAGGCTGAAGGACCAGGTCCGGTTTTTCGCCGCCGGAGGCCGGTTTCTCTACGCCGACTTTCACGTCCTTAAACTCCGGGAGGTAGCGCGCCACGGGAGCGCCGAGATCAATCTTGCCCTCTTCGGCGAGCATCATGACCGCGGTAGAGGTGATGGGCTTGGTCATGGAGGCGATGCGGAAAATGGAGTCGGGCTTCATTGCTTCGTTCTTGGCGCGATTCTGATAACCGACCTCGTGAAAATAGGCTACTTTTCCGCCGCGGGCGATGAGGAGCACGGCCCCCGGGATGGCCTTGTCGTCAGCGTCGGCCTGCAGTACCTTGCCCGCGAGATTGAGCCGCTGTGAGGAGAACCCAACCTCTTCCGGCTGTTTGACCTTAGGCAATTCCTGCGAGAGGAGGGCGAGTGACGAACAGAGCCCAACAAGAGCAAGGAGCGAGGGTTTATTCCGTTTCATGGTTCGGCCTTGGTTATGCGGGGCGCGGTCCCCGAATGGATGATCCGTCGAAAAGTGTAGCAACCCTAACGCGAAGTTGCCACGCGGATCGTGCCATTTGCTTGACAGTGTGCCCCGCGAAGACACGGCTGGGACGGCATGCGTAGGGAAGGCTGAAGAGACATTTTGACCCCAGACGCCAAAACGCATCGCAATGGAAAGGGGGCCCAGTTCGGACCGCCTCGTCAGCATGCCGGGAGAGATAAGCCAAGCAGCAAATTTCCGAAACCAGTAGATCCCCTAGCCATCGTGTGCTCGTAGCGTGACATGAATCGTGGCTCCCCGGCCTTCGCCATCGCTCGTCGCCCAGATTCGCCCGCCATAGCGCTCGACCACCCTTTTACAGATAGCCAGCCCAAGGCCGCTGCCCGGGTAGTTGTCTTTGTGAAGCCGCTTAAACAGACCGAATATTTGTTGAGCGTACTGCGGGCCAAACCCGATGCCGTTATCGGCAACGCTTACGAGCCAGTTGCCATCGCTTCGTTCTGCCCCGATTTTCACTTCCGGGGGTACGCCGTCGCGCCGGTACTTCAACGCGTTTGACAGAAGATTCTGGAATACCTGTCCAAGTTGCTGCTCATCACCGATGACCACCGGTAGCGTTTCGCAAGTGATGGTCGCACCTGTCTCCCGAATCAGACCCCGGAGGGCCGTCGTTGCCTCTTCCAGCGATCGATTCAGATCCGTGGGAACGGCCGTTTCCTGTTCCGGATGAACGACGCGCGCATAGTCCAAAAGGTCCCTGATGAGTAGCTCCATGCGTGCCACCCCATCACGTATGAAGGCCGCGAACCGGCTCGCCTGCTCATCGTCTTGCAGGCCCACCCGCTCCAGCAATAATTGGGAGAATATGTTGATTGAGCGCAGTGGTTCCTTGAGGTCGTGGCTCGCCACATAGGCGAACTCTTCCAACTCGCCATTAACTCGTGCCAGTTCCTCGTTTCGATTCTGCATCTCCCGTTCGGCGGCTTTTCGTTTGGTAATGTCGATCAGCACGCCAACCACGCATTCGACTTCGCCCGACTCGCCCATAATGCTGGTGGCGCGATCTTCCAGCCAAGCCTCGGTATTAGTATCAGCACGATTGATGCGGAATTCCGAAGCGTATGAACCGCCATGGCGGGCGACCCGCTCCACGATGGATCGATGCCTCGGCATATCGTCCGGATGAACCAACGCGAAACCCTCCGCCGAGCTGTGGACGGCTTTTCCAAAAATCAAGGCGAGATCGCCTGTCGAGACGACTGTGTCGCTTACCGGGTCCCATTGCCAAGCCACCATGTTGGTGGCGTCAAGCGCCAATCCGAGCCTGGCCTCACTGAGGCGGCGCGCCTGATCGGCTTGCCTTCTCATGCGCACCAGCGAAAGGTGGGCATCCACACGCGCCAACAGTTCACGGGCCGTGAACGGCTTAAACAGGTAGTCGTCCGCGCCGGCGTCGAGGCCTTCTACGTACGATTCTTCGCCCGCCCTTGCGGAAAGCAGAATGATGGGAAGAGTTTTAGTCCGTTCGTCAGCCCGAAGACTCTTCAGCAGCCCAAACCCATCCAGTTCGGGCATCATTACGTCAGACAAGATAAGGTCGGGCGGATTGGCAACAGCGGCGGAAAGGGCTTCACTCCCATTCGACACGGCGACTACTTCGTAGCGCTTCTCCAATAGCCGCCGAATGTATTCGCGCATGTCGGTATTGTCGTCTGCGAGCAGCACCCGGCTGCGCGCCGGACTGGCATTTCTATTTTCTGTTTCACCGGCTGCATCCCATGGAGTTGAGATCGTTTCCGGCAGCCAGCGAAGAGCTTCTTCGACATAGGCATTTGCATGCTCGGAGGCTGAGCCGAGGTTCTTTCCGGCTTCGATCCGGTCCGCCGGAAGGTGAGCGGTTCCAAAATTAAGCGAAACCGTGAAGGTTGTCCCGTGTCCTAAAGAACTTCGTACCGAGACCTCACCTCGATGGAGTTTCGCTAATTCACTTACAAGTGCGAGCCCGATGCCGGTTCCTTCGTGAGTGCGGCCTCTGGTGTGCTCCACGCGGTGAAAGCGCTCAAAGAGTCTCGGCAATTCATGCTCTGGAATACCCGCGCCCGTGTCGGTGACGGTAAGCTCGACTTTTCCGTCCTGCTCTCGTAGCCTTACCGAGACGGAACCCTCGAGGGTGTACTTAAAGGCATTTGAGAGGAGGTTAAGGACAACCTTTTCCCACATGTCGCGGTCAACATAAACGGGCTGAGTAAGAGGCTCGCAATCTACCGTGAACTGCAATCCGGCGCGCTCCATCGCCGAGCGAAAGGTGGAAGCCAGGTCGGCTGTTAGCGCGGACAAGTCGGTGGCCACATAACTTGCCTGCATCCGACCCGCCTCGATTCGCGAGAAATCGAGCAGAGTATTGACCAGGCGCTGGAGGCGTAGGCCGCTGCGATGAACCACCTGCAGCATATGGCGGTATTCCGGTTTGGCGCTGCAGTCTGGATCTGCCAGCAGATCCTCGACCGGGCCCAGAAGTAGGGTGAGCGGCGTTCGAAACTCGTGGCTGACGTTTGAAAAGAAAACGGTCTTTGCCCGATCCAACTCGGCAAGAGCTTCGGCGCGGCGGCGCTCCTCTTCATAGGCCCGGACACTTGAGAGCCCACCCGCCAACTGGCCGGCAATCAGCTCAAGGAATCCGCTGTATTCTTCACCGTATTTGCGGTATGGATTGATCCCGACGACCAGGAACCCCGCCGGCCGATCGTGACCTTGCTGGCGAATGGAAACTACTGCCGCTTGCTCGGGCGGACGATTCCAGGCCCCACTCGGCAACGGCTCACTGCTCCATCGATCACCGAGCCTGTCCACCACTTGAGATCGAGGGTGATGCAGCATCTCGTCAGCCGGCCAAGGCCAGTTATCGCCGGGCCCGATGCGGGGCGGAGCAGCCGGGTGTCCGGTTGGCATTCCGGTCGAGGCAGCGAGCCGCGCACCGCCATTACCTTCGTAAAGATATAGCAACGCAAAAGGCAGATCCTTCGGATTTCCACCCAACTGCTGTTCGACGGCGGCCAACACTTCGCGCTCGGCGTTCGACGACGAGAGTGCGGCCGCCAGCTCCCGAAGCGTTGTCATCCGGCGCTCGCTAAGAATGCGCTCCGTCTCCTCCGTCACCACGCACAACATGCCGCACACCTGACCACTGTCGTCGGCCAGAGGGCTGTATGAAAAAGTATGGTAAGTCTCCTCAGGAAAGCCGCTGCGCTCAAGAAACAGTAATAGCCCCTCGTCGTAGGTGGCTTCTCCGGTTGAGATAACGGTGTCGATTCTAGGCCCAATCTCATGCCAGATTTCTTTCCATACTTCTTTCGCGGGACGGCCGAAGGCCCACGGGTGCTTAAGGCCCAAGGTTGGACGATACGCGTCGTTATACAGAAAGGTGAGCGACTCGCCCCAGCCCATCCACATGGCGTATCGGGATGTCAGAAGAATGTTGGTAACGGTGCGCAGGCTTTGCGGCCAGGTTTCCGGAGCTCCCAGTGCCGTCTGCTCCCAGTCGAACGACTGCAGCAGGTCACCCATCCCCCATGTTTTTGGCAAGAAACTGGACGCAAAGCTCTGAATACTCACGCTCACCCTTTTGATCGAACTGTTAGGCGCGACCGTTTCGTTCACCGCGCTCAGAGACACTATCAGAGTTCCTGCGCTTGGCGACGCCTCAGCCGCCAACGATAGTAGCAACTGAGAATGATGATAGCCGTGGGATCCATTCTCCGGCACTAGGGGTATCTCTAATAACACTCTGCAATTACCCACGTTTTTTTACCAGGTTTGCAGTTGCCGCCAAAAGTCGGCGTCTGGGCGGAGGTGGTCCTGATGAAGTCAGCAATAAACCCTTCCGAGGCGCCACCGTCACGGGAGCGCTTGCCCAGACTCCTAAAGCCCGCGGCCAATTCACGGGTCGTGCCAATCCAGGACGTAGACGTCCTGAGTGCCATTCTCCATTAGAAGCAGTGGGGAATTGTCCGGGGCTAAGCCAAGCCAGACGCCTGAGTATCCGGTGGTCGGCAAGTCCTTGAGATCGGCAATGCGCTCGGTCTTGCGATCGTCTAGATTGATTCTCAGAATAGCTGCCTGGTCGGGGACCCGCAGGAAGTACAGGAACTTGCCGTCCCACGAGAAAGTCGGAAAAGCGACCGGAATTTGGACCAACTGCGACCATTGACGCGAGCGGAAATCGAAAAGTGAGATGCCGATCCCGTTATTCGCGGTGGCGGAGATATATCTGCCGTCAGGCGACCAGCGCGGGCCGGCCAGGCCTTGAGAACCTTCGAGGGTGGAGACCTGATGGGAGAGGAGGTCTAGGATTCTGACCTCCGATGAACCGGAGGGTAGGTCGACTCCGAAGACGATACGGTTACCATCCGGGGACCAGTTCGGATCGTGCTTAAAAAGCGGGTCAGCGGGCATCAGTTCTTCCTTGACGCTTCCGTCCGGCGAAACCATGTAGAGCTTTGACAGCTTCCCTGGCGATACGCTCCGGAAGACGATTCGCTTACTGTCCGGTGACCAACGCGGCATGATCGCGTATCGCTCCGGGTCGCTGAGCGCAAGCGGTTCACTGCCGTCAGGCTTGCTCCGATAAAGCACTCCTTCGGGGAATTTGACGTAAGCGATCCAGTTACGGTCAGGCGAAAAGGCCACGTACTCCGCGGAAAGCGAGGCGCCGGGCTCCCAGAGTTGAAAAGATCCGGATTTCGCCTCATACCGGACCAGTTTTCCCCGTTGGGTTCGACCGACCACGAAGAGCTTCTTACCGTCCTTACTTTGAATCGGGGTGCTCAAGTTGAGGAGGCTGGATGTCAGCCGGACGGGCTTAAGCTCACCGCGGCGAAGGAATCCGGTTCTCTCCGGAAGCTCCCATATTTGGCCCTTTGCCGCAAAAAGAAAATATTTGCCATCGCGCGTCCAGCTGCCGGTTTCGTCACCATGGCTGTGCCAGCCGGGGAGCAAGGGGTGAAGGTTCGTCCCATCGATGGAAACCTCCCATAGAGTGCGTGCCCGCCTTTCGATGTCTTCCACGTCGAAGCGTATGGTGTCTCCGGCTGGGGAGAACCGCGCTGAAAGCAAAAAGCCAGCGAGAGAGGCCAACTGTTTTGAGCGTGTCCCGTCACCGTTCGCCAGAAAGAGGTCCCGCCCGTGGCAGTAGACGAGCATCTTTCCGTCGGGCGACCATGCGGCGTCATTTGCCAGAATGTTGTCCAGACGGCGCGGCGTGCCGCCCACGACGGGATAGCTCCACAGTGTTCCCAGCCCAGCCCGACCAGTGCCTGGGAAATCCTTGACCAGAAGCGAAGCTCCGTCGGAGGAGACATCCGTGACAGACATACTTTTCAAGGGCAATGGAATGCGGACAGGTTCTCCGCCGGAAGCGGGCACCGCCTCGCTGCCAAACGAAGTGAAGGTTCCGGCGTTGAGATAGAGTCTGGGACCATCAGTGCCTATAAGAGCTTTGGTTTCGCCGTCGTGGGTGAGCTGGGTGAAGTTATCGACGGTGGGCGGAGGAAGCGGGCGCATGAGCCAGATTGCGAGTAAACCGGCCACAGAGACAAAGGCGCCCGCGATCGCCAAAGCCGGCCGTCTCAGGTGATGGGTTTGCAGCGCCGCCGCTAACCTCGCGGCGCGTTGAAGCCACGGAAAACCTTGGTGGTTCTTAAACTCATGCAAATGCGACGTTGTCCGGGCTTCGCCCAATTCGATGTCGCGCCGTAGGCGTTTCAGATCAACGCACATCTCGGAGGCATGCTGATATCGGATATCTCGATCTTTTTCGATAGCTTTCCCAATGATTCCCTCCAAACCGGGGGGTATGTTCGGATTCCATCGAGAGGGTGGTGCCGGAGCCACCCGCAATATGGCAGCCATCCTGGCGCCGGGCGTTGCGCCCTGGAATGGCGCTATGCCGGTCGACATTTCATAAAGCACAATGCCCACAGCGAAGAGGTCGGCTCGGGTGTCGATTTCATCGCCGTGGACCTGTTCCGGCGCCATGTAACCTGGTGTTCCCATTCCGGAACCGGAACGACTCGAATCTGCGATCGCGACGCCACAACCTCCATCCGACGCGGCCGCAATGGACTTCGCGTGCACCAGTTTCGCCAAACCGAAGTCGAGAATCTTTGCCTCCCCCCGTTCGGTGATAAAGATATTCCCAGGCTTTATATCTCGATGAATGATGCCGTGGGCGTGCGCGGCCTGAAGTGCATCGGTCACCTGAATCGCCCACATCAACAGCGATTCAATCAGGAGGGGCTCTTCTGCGATGCGGCGCTTGAGATTCCTGCCTTCCAGGAGCTCCATGGCCAGGAACGGCGCACCGTCGTGTTCACCAACTTCGTAGACGGTGCAGATATTGGGGTGGTTGATGGCCGCGGCGGCTTGCGCCTCACGCCCGAATCGTTCCACAGCCAGGCGGTCCCGTGTCAGGTCTTCGGCCAGAAACTTCAGCGCCACTTCGCGGTGGAGCTTGAGGTCTTCGGCGCGGTACACGACACCCATGCCGCCCTCGCCGAGCTTGGCGATGATTCGGTAATGGGAGATCAATTGGCCGAGCATGGAGGGGACCCGTATTCACACCACTCGACCCTTCTCGACAGCGGCGCGGCCTGCGAGACCAGCGAGTCAAGAAGCAGACTTCGTGAACTCCTCGCGACACTCCTTTTCTCTCGCCAGGAGGTCGCCAATCGACATTAGACGAAGCCGCAAGGAATCGAGCTGTTTACCGTCCAGTCTCGCAAGGACACTGGCGAACGCGGCGTTTAGGCCCGCTCTGCACTCAGGGAGACTGAGCCTATTCTGCAGAAGACGGGCTATGATCTCTTCGGTTTCGCGCTCGTACGTTTCCATCGCGTATTCCTTGGAGTGTAATGGCCGGTGCCACTCAGGTTCCTCCTCGAAAACTACTAGATGAGCGTGGGCCTGTCAAACTATCGAAACCACTAGGTCTTCCTAACTAAGAAGGTAGGTGCTTTAAGATTCCAGCAGGGTTCTACGTCATTGAGGTGCTTGAGGTCCGACGGCGTGGCTTTCCGGCGCCGAACGCGATGTACGCCCGTTCTATGGCCTCAGGGTCGAGTCGGATTGCCGTTGCTGCATCAAGGAATCTATCCTGAAGAGGCGTCAAGGGCGAGCCTGTTTTACTGCTCGCTTCAACCGTGGCGACTCTGCCAGAATCTCGCTTGCTGACTCCATGCCACAAACCATAGCGGATGTGAAGGCAACTTCGGCAACTCGGCAACTTCGCGGGCAGAGAGCTATGGTACGAAGTGTTCGGGCCGTGCCATGACCGCGCTTGATGTGCCATAGCGGATAAATCTTCTTGGGACAGCGCCTTGGAACTTCCCCCCGAAGTCCCCGAGACGGGAAGTCAGGTACGGAGAAAACAATGGCGAGGGGCACACTTCGTCCGGGCGATAAGCGTCTGCCTGCAGCAGCTCGCGAAATGACGTCGTAAACTCACCTCTATGCGGTTCGCGACCTGGCTGGTGACGCTCCTCTTCATTGCATCGAATTACAGCGCGGCCGCGGACCTTTCGTTGCACGCATTGCATGATGCCCTTTTCAGTTCATTCCTGCCCGCCCAAGAAGCGCATAACGACCCCACGCTTGAGCAGATGCTCGCGACCGCTAGTGATCGGATATGGCTGGCGAGCGCTGACGTCCCCGCCTTTATGCAAATGCTAAGTGCGTTTCGGGATCTGAGGACGATGGGTGAGGTCTGTGGGATTCGCCCGTACCTGGATCACGCAGGGGGTACGTTCTCCGATTTAGCTCCTGACCAACGTCAGCGGGTACTGTTCCTGTTGCAGACCTGCAGCTCCAACGATGCCCGCCAACTGGTGATGAACGCGAGGAATTTCTATATCGCTGCTACTTATGGGATGTTGCAGCAGAAACTCGCCGGCGTAGATCTGAACGTGTATGCGCCACCCAGCTTCATCGAGCGGCACCAACCGCGATTGGCGCCTTCACGACTCCGCTATGCCCCCGGCTCTAAAGAAATCTCCCGAAGTGACGGCACCGTCGACTATCTAATCGTGGGAAGCGGGCCGGCGGGATCTGTGCTCGCGCACGAACTACGACGGGGCGGCAAACGAGTGCTGTTGGTGGAGCGCGGCTCTTTCGTCGTGCCGGGATCAATGGACACGCGAGAGATAAGCGGCCTGATTGATAGGCGATCTTCAACGGACGGCGGCATTCTCATCCAAAACGGAATGGCGGTGGGCGGAGGAACGCAGGTCAATATCGATCTGTGTTTCGCGCCCACGCTCCCAAGTGTCCAGAACAAAATCGAGAGCTGGCGGCAAGAAGGGCGAATCGGCCAGCTTGACTTTACGAAGCAAGAGCTCGCAGCCGCGTACGAATGGGTGAAGACGTCACTTGGGACGCGAGCGGTCAACGAGAGCGAGATGAATGCGAACAATCGCGTCTTGTGGGAGGGTGCAGAGCGCGCTGGTCTACATCCGAAGCTGTATGCGCTGAACACGTTCGCCCCAGGCTTATCGCCGTATCCCACCACCGATAAGCGCTCGGCCGAAACTCAGCTCCTCATACCGGCGCTTCAGGACTCAGATAACCCGCTTAGTCTGCTGCCGGATGCAGATGTCCGGCGCGTGCTCTTTGAAGGCGACGGTCCAACGAAGAAGGCAGTGGGCGTCGAGGTGCAACTGCGGCAGCCGCTCGCCGAGGCAGGAATTGTTCCCGACATCAACAGTCTCAGGATTCCGCCGGGCACCACAATTCGAGTTCGTGCTAGAACCGTGGTACTCTGCGCCGGTGCACTGGGGTCACCGGCGATCCTTCTTCGCTCCGGAATCGAAAACGATCAGATTGGCCGAGGCGTGGTTTTACACGTTTCGATGCCTATTATCGGCCAGTTTGATCGCACCATCGATGCGTTTCGAGGAACTCGGGCCTCTGTGTTCCTCGACAGCGCGCTGATCAGCGAGGGATATGCTCTCGAAAGCATGTCAGCCGAGCCCGTCTACGCGGCCTTAATGTCGCCAGGGCCTTCACTGCACGTCCTTGACATGGTCAAGTCGTACCGCCATTTGGCTGGTTTCGGCGTAATGCTGATCGACAGTCCATCGCCGGTGAATCGACTTACGCTTGATGCACGGCAGGAACCGGTCATCACATACGCGCTTTCACCAGCGGACAAGGTGCGCTTTCGCAAGGGGATTGTTCAAGCTATTCGGATCATGTTCCTGGCGGGAGCAAAGCAGGTCTATCTGCCGACCACCGAGAACGTCCTTGGCCAGAATCCGCCGGAAAGCAGCGAGCTGCACGCGTTGATCTTGGACAATATTCGACAGGCTGAGCCCGCAGGCAACGGGCTGGACTTTGTGCCGAATCGCACAATACTTACCTCGGCGCACATGCAATCCACCGACAAGATAGGCCAAAACGCCGGCGATAGCGTAGTCTCGACGGATTTCCACGTTTGGGGAACGGAGCGCCTCTACGTTGTGGATGCCGGCATATTCCCAACGTCGATCGGCGCGAACCCTATGCAGAGCGTATACACGTTTGCCAAGATTTTCGCGGACCGCATGGTTCGGGTGCAGTGACAAAGTGTTCGGGCCGTGCCATTACCGCGCTTGATTTGCCATGACAAGAAAATGGAAGAAAATGGAAGAAAATGGGGACGAGACGGGCGTTTAGTCCGATGGCGTACTACCTGCGGAATAGAACTTCGCGGGGAACTTCGGGAACTTCGGGAACCTCGGGGACGGAGAGTTCGGGGCCGTGCCATTACCGCGCTTGATGTGCCACGGCGGATAAATCTTTTTGGTACAGCGCCTTGCAAACGATTCCGACTGATATATCCTTCTTATGGTCGGTAACCCCCCTAGGCCAGTCTTGAATCTCCAACCAGCCTTCCCTTCTTCCAACCGGATGATGCTTTGACGGGGCAAGGGCGTCTGCCTTCCAGTAGCGCTCATGGGATCCGCCCGGCGAGGTGTCGCGGGACGCCCCGTGAGGACGCCTCCGGGCACGGCGATTACGGCTATATTGGGATGTGCCCGAACAGCGGATCTGAAACGATCCATTTCGTGGGACCGTGAAACCCGTATCATCCGGTTGATTGCCGTCGCCGGCTGCCCCCCGCCGTACTCAATGATGGTGCCGAATGAGTTTACGCCGTCACGCCGCGAAGAACATCGCCTGGAAAGCCGGGTGCGTAGCAGTAGTCTGCGCGTGGCTCGGTGGTTGCCGTTCCGGGCAGACAGCCGTTCAACCCTCGATTGAATTCTCCCGAGTTCCGCAATCCGATAGCGGCGGGCGCGACAAACACGACATCATCGAGGGGAAAGTGAGTGGGGGCCCGGCCCGGGCAGCAGATCGTGCTGTATGCGCGGAGCGGGACATGGTGGGTTCAGCCTCTTATCGAGCAACCGTTCACGAAGATTCAAGAGAATTCGAAGTGGACCAATGCAACCCATTTGGGAACAGAGTATGCCGCGCTTCTGGTTGAACCCGGCTATCGCCCGCCACCTACGACGGATGTCTTGCCGAGGCCAGGCGGTGCGGTGGCCGCCGTCGCTGTCGTAAGAGGCCAGAAGCTTCCGCCCTCGCCGTCCCTGCGCTTCAGCGGGTACGAATGGAGAGTGCGCGACGCCCCGAGCGATCGGGGAGGCTTTAACCTGTACGATGCGCGGAACGCATCGACCGACGAAAAGGGCGCCCTGCATCTCCGGATCGTCAAGGCTTCCGACAAATGGTTGTGCGCGGAGGTAACACTCACGCGCAGTCTCGGATACGGAACCTATTCGTTCACAGTGCGAGATACGTCGCAGCTGGAGCCAGCGGCTGTCTTCAGCATGTTCACTTGGGACTACGCAGGCGCGGACCAGAACCACCGGGAAATGGACATCGAGATCAGCCGTTGGGGCGACCCCGCCAGCGAGAATGCGCAATACGTGGTTCAGCCCTACTACATTCCGAGAAACGTGGCCCGTTTTTCCGCGCCTGCCGGATTGCTCACCTATTCTTTTCGTTGGGAAGAAGGACGCGTGTCATTCAGCACGCTCCGCAACCCTCGAAGCGGCCAAGGACGGCGCATTCTTGCCCAACAGGTTTTCACGTCGGGGGTACCCACGGCCGGCATGGAATCGGTGCGCATGAATCTGTACGTCTACGGAAAAGCTCGAGACAACTTGCAAAACGGGGCCGAGGTGGTGATTGAGAAATTCGAGTATCTTCCCTAGCCCGGCAAGTGAAGTGCGGCGGCCGATCGTGTGGCTGCTTGCTGCGCTGGCCGCTGTGTATTTCGCCGGCACGGCGGAAGCCTTAGATCCAAACCGAGTGATGTCGCAGTACCGGATTGACGGTTGGGGCGCCGAGCAGGGATTCCCGGGCGGCGCCGTCTATGGCATCACCCAAACCGCCGACGGCTATCTGTGGATTGGCGCGGAGAACGGTCTATTTCGTTTTGACGGTGTGAGTTTTCTTCCTGTTCAGCGCGCGAACTCGTCGGGAGCCGCCGCAGGTCCTGTGCTGGGCGTGCTGGCCGATGGTGAAGGAAACCTCTGGGTCCGTTTTGAACGTCCGAGCCTGGTCCGTTACCGGGACGGAACTTTCCAGAACGTTTTCCCGGATGAACAGCCGGCCGATGCCCGGATCACCGCGATGTGCCGGGGGAGAGATGGCCGAGCTCTCTTTTCCGGGCACATCACCGACGCTATGAGGTATAGCCAAGGGCGGTTTATGCAGCTTGGCTACGCTGCAAAGGCGCCGAGCGCTCTGGTGATTTCCATGGTGGAAGGCCCCGACGGCGAGCTGTGGATGGGTACGCGCGACGCGGGCCTGGTTTCGTTGAGCAAAGACCGGGTTTTGAGTGTTGCAGAAGGCTTACCGCACCGGAAGGTCAACTGCATTCTCGCCGCGGGTCATCGGGAGCTGTGGATCGGCACAGACAACGGCGTGGTGGGCTGGAACGGAACCGAACTGACGCGGGCCGGCATACCGGCTGCTCTCAGCCACGTACAAGTCCTGGCGTTACTGGAAGACCGCGAATCGAACATCTGGGTTGGCACCGCAATAGGGCTCTACCGGGTGAATTCGCGTGGTGTTTTGACGCCGGAGAAAGTCAATGACGGGCAAAACGCCGCGGTAAACGCATTGTTCGAAGATCGCGAGGGGAACCTGTGGGTGGGAGGAGCGCGAGGCATCGAGCGTTTACGGGACAACGCGTTTCTAACGTATTCCCGATCGAGTGGGTTGCCGGCGGGCAACACCTCGGACGACGACGGACCGCTTTACGCCGATGCGGAGGGACGGACCTGGTTTGCGCCTTCGGAGGGCGGCCTGTACTGGCTGAAGGGCGCACGCGTCGAAGGGGTCAGGAATGACGGCCTGGGCACAGACGTGGTTTATTCGATTGCCGGCGGGCCCGGCGAACTGTGGGTGGGAAGACAACGCGGGGGAGTGACACGCTTGCGGTATCAAGGCGACTCTTTCACGGCGGACACATACACGCAGGCGGAAGGACTCGCTCAAAACAGTGTTTACGCGATTCACCGGAGCCGGGATGGAACGGTATGGGCCGGAACTCTCAGTAGCGGTGTGAGCCGATTCAGGAATGGACGTTTCACGACTTACACGACTGTGAACGGCCTTGCTTCCAACAGCGTGGCGGCGATCGAGGAGGGCGCCGACGGAGCGATGTACTTTGCCACTCCGAACGGTTTGAGCGCGTTGTCCAATGAGCGCTGGCGATCGTACACCGCAAGCGACGGGCTACCGCCGGGCAGCGTAAACTGCCTTCTCGAAGACTCCGAGGGGGTGCTGTGGATTGGAACGGCCAAAGGCTTGGCTCTCTTGAGGGCGGACCGTGTTCAGGTCCCGCGTGAATTGCCCAGATACCTGTACGAAGAAATCCTGGGCATATCGGACGACAGGAACGGAGGGCTGTGGGTCGCAACCGCCAATCGTCTGCTTCGGGTGAAGCGTAGTGCGTTATTGCACGGAGAGGTGGCGGAGGACGACATGCGTGAATACGGGACGGCCGACGGATTGTTGGGAACCGGGGTGGTGAAACGAGATCGGTCCGTGGTTACGGATTCACTGGGGCGTGTCTGGTTCTCGCTGAATCGTGGTATCGCGACGGTTGATCCAGCCCGGTTGGATAGTCATTCGGCTGCCGCCCTGGTTCACATTCAAACCGTTTCAGCGGATGGCCGCAACATCGACATGCAAAGTCCGCTGCACATTCCAGCCACCCTGCGGAGGATCAAATTCGATTACGCAGGCGTGAGTCTCTCGGCTCCGGAACGAATGAAGTACCGCTATATGCTGGACGGGTTTGATCATGGCTGGAGTGAGCCGCAGTCCGGCCGCGATGCCGCCTATACCAACCTAAGCCCGGGCTCGTATGTGTTCCGCGTGATGGCAAGCAATGCGGACGGACTGTGGAATGGCGAGCCAGCCGCAATCGGATTGGAAGTTGAGCCGGCGTATTGGCAGACATGGTGGTTTCGGATGGGCTGCATCGCGGCGTTTCTGCTGATAGCGGCGGCTTTCTTTCGGTATCGAATGCACCGGATGGCGACGCAACTGGCTCTCCGGTTCGAAGAACGCCTGGCCGAGAGAACGCGTATCGCGCAGGAACTACATGACACGCTGCTGCAGGGGGTTCTGAGCGCATCCATGCAGCTGCATGTGGCGGCTGAACATGTGCCGGAGGACTCAGCGGCGAAACCTGCCCTGAACCGCGTCCTTCAGTTGATGACGCAAGTAATTGATGAGGGCCGGAACGCGGTTCGTGGGTTGCGCTCGGATGGTCGTGGGTCTTTGAGCCTGGAAGAGGACTTGTCCCGTGTCCGCCAGGAGCTGAACGTCCCGGCAGACGGTGGAGTTCCGGGTGATTATCGAAGGCCAGCCCCGGCCGCTGCATCCGATGGTCCGGGACGAGGTCTACCGGATTGGCCGCGAGGCGCTGGTGAATGCCTTTCGCCACTCGTCGGCGAAGAACATTGAACTCGAAGTGGAATATGCACCTCATCACTTGCGCATGCTGGTGCGCGACAACGGTCATGGAATCGACCCGGTTGTTTTGCAATCCGGCCGCGACGGACATTGGGGTTTATCCGGCATGCGCGAACGGGCCGACCGGATTGGCGCCCGGGTGAGTTTTTGGAGCAGCACGATGGCTGGAACGGAGGTCGAACTGTCCGTGGCGAGTCACATCGCTTTTCCATCCGACTCTCCCAGGCTGGGCGGGAGATGGATTGCCAAGCTGCTAGGTGGAAGGGCAGGCTCAGCGGAGCAAGCGGCAGGCAGAGAGAGGAATAAATGAATACGAATGCCCAAATTCGGATCTTGAGCGTCGACGACCATCCTCTGCTGCGCGAAGGCATCGCCGCCATCATCAACAGCCAGCCGGATATGGTGCTGGTCGGCGAAGCCGTTAATGGAAGTCAGGCCCTTCAGTTTTTCCGGGAGCACCAACCCGACGTCACCCTGATGGATCTTCGACTCCCCGATATGAGCGGCATCGAGGCAATGATTGCGATCCGAAGCGAATTCGCCGAAGCCCGCATCATCATGTTGACGACGTTCGAGGGCGACGTCGAAGTTCAACGCGCCCTGGCAGCGGGTGCCCGCGGCTACCTGCTGAAGAGCATGCCGCCCAAAGAGCTGGTTGGGGCGATCCGCGACGTCCATGCGGGAAAGAAACGCGTGCCTCCAGAGGTGGCCGCCCATCTTGCGGAGCATCTCGGCGACGAGAAGCTAACCAGTCGCGAAATCGACGTTCTCCGGCATATCGCCGGTGGGAACCGAAATCGGGACATTGGAGAACGGCTGTTTATCTCGGAAGAGACGGTGAAGGTTCACATCAAGCACATCATGGAGAAACTCGGGGCGAGTGACCGGACCCAGGCCGTGGCGATCGCGCTTCGCCGTGGAATTATCGAGCTGTGAGCGTTCAGCTAGGCCCCGGGGGATACCCCGAAAGTGGTACGAAAAGATTCCAGACGCGAGGGATTCGGCTTACCGCGTAACGCGCCATGCTGTGGGTAGACGTGCTCGGGTTCACGTCAATAGCTAGAGGAAGACCAAGCTGCAACGACTATTTCCCGCGTTTCCAGGGGGGCGGCCTGGCGCAGGCCTGCTTCTTTTGCGCGTCGCGGTGGGGGTATCCGCGATGATCCAGGGAGGAGCGTGCCTGCTCGAACTCGAGCATCCGACGATGCTCGCAGGGGCAGCCGACCTTTTGATGGCTACGGGCGGCGTTTTGCTGCTAGCCGGCTTTCTAACACCCATCGGGAGCACGGTGGTGGGGGTTGGAATTGTCGGCACTTCGCTTTCAGCGCTACCGGTGGGCGCCCTCAATCTGCTTAATGCCAGAACAGCAGAAGTGCTGGCGCTGATTATACTCGCCGCAATCTGGTTGATGGGACCGGGAGCGTTTTCGATTGATGCGCACTTGTTCGGGCGCCGTGAGATCCTTATTCCTCCCAGTTCGCGTTCGCCGAAATCTTAAGTGGTTGCCTTCACGGCACTGGCGAAACTCTCTACCACCATCGTGTTATTCGACAGACGCCCGAGCGTGGTAGCTGAAAACCCTAAGATCTCGTGATGGTTTCCCTGCGAAGGTCGGGCAGACTGTTGAGTATCGAAGGATCACAACCATTGACGCACCTACACACATTTCAAACCACCAGCGGAATCGGTCCTTTGGGGATCGATCTGCCTCCATGCGAGGGCCTGAGCAAGAGTTTCATCACGGCGCTCCTTCTTACAGCGAATCTGGACCGGGCGGAATCCGCTGTCATGCGAAGTATCGGCCGGTTGGACGAATGTGTCTCCAGCGGCGCCTTGCTTCAAGGGACATTGAGAGCCTCTCTTGCAGGCCCGGGTGGGATGACAGCGGAAGTGCCGGAAGACCTGGCTGAGGCTGGTTCGATCCTTCCGCCCGAGTTACAGCATGTAGTGCATTTACCAAAAGACCTTCGCCAGTGCTTTGTGTTGCGTATTCTTCTCGGCTTGTCACGGGAAGTATGCGCCTCGCTGTTAGGTCTGGATGTTCAACGGATCGATGAGCAGACCTGTGCGTCGATCTTTCAACTGGCGGTGACGCAAGACAAGCGTCCTGCGAACTAACCAAGGAGAAAAAACCAATGGCGACCATTACTACCAAAGACGGTACTGAGATCTACTACAAGGATTGGGGCACTGGACAGCCCATCGTGTTCAGCCACGGCTGGCCTCTAAGCGCGGATGCGTTTGAAGACCAGATGCTGTTTCTGGCATCGCGCGGATACCGCTGCATCGCACACGACCGGCGTGGTCATGGCCGGTCGAGCCAGCCATGGAACGGAAACGATATGGACACCTACGCTGACGATCTGGCGGCGCTGGTCGAGGCGCTCGACCTGACGAACGCGGTCCACGTGGGGCACTCTACAGGGCGGCGGCGAGGTTGCCCGGTATATCGGCCGCTACGGCACAAAGCGCGTGGCCAAAGCGGTCCTGATCGGTGCCGTAGCGCCGCTCATGTTGAAGACCAGCACCAATCCCGGAGGCTTACCGATGGAAGCGTTCGATCAAATCCGCGCCGGCGTACTCGGGGACCGCTCGCAATTCTTTAAGGATCTCAGCGCGCCGTTCTACGGTGCGAACCGGCCGGGCGCTCACGTCTCACAAGGCTTGCGAGATTCGTTCTGGATGCAAGGCATGCAATGCGGACTCAAAGCGGCCTACGACTGCATCAAAGCATTTTCCGAAACGGACTTCACGGAAGATCTGAAGAAGTTCGATGTGCCAACGCTCATCCTCCACGGCGACGACGACCAAATCGTTCCGATCGGTGCATCGGCGCATCAATCTTCCAAGATTGTCAAGCACGCCAAGCTGAAAGTCTATCCGGGCCTGCCGCATGGAATGTGTTCGACGCACAAAGAGCGAATCAATGCGGATCTGCACGCGTTCGTGAGTTCCGCCGCCGAAGCAGCCGCGTGATGAGCAAACGCGGTGAGGAGGCTGTTAGTGCATAGAAAGAGTCGTTAGTCGAAAAAATCACAGGAGAATAATCATGATTTTAGGAGCTTTCACTCTGTTTCACGTGATCCTGAGCCTAATAGGCATCGGATCGGGCTTGGTGGTCGCATTTGGCTTCCTCACATCCAAACGGCTTGACGGGTGGACGACGCTTTTTCTGACCACTACCATAGCCACGAGTGTGACGGGCTTCCTCTTTCCGTTTCATGGAGTGACGCCGGGTATTGTGCTGGGCGTTCTGTCGCTGATCGTTCTGCTACTAGCGATCGTCGCGCGCTATCGCTACCACCTGGCAGGCGGTTGGCGCAGGGCTTACGTGATCAGCACCGTTATGGCACTCTACTTCAATGTGTTCGTCCTGGTTGCTCAGCTCTTTGAGAAAGTGCCGGCGCTGAAGGCACTGGCTCCAACCAGGTCCGAGCCGCCATTCCAGCTGACGGAGTTGGTTGTGCTGGTTCTATTCGTGGCACTCGGCATTCGCGCGACCATGAAGTTCCACAGCACGCTGGCGCAGACCGCATAAAGCGCAAGACACCTAGAACGCAGGAGCATGCCGGCGGAAGAGAAAGCCCCGGCATGCGCCGGTTTCGGGGGCGCGCTTCACAGTCCATTCCTCGGCGTATACGAACTCGCGAACTAGCTCCAGCCCGAGGGACTCCATGTAGCCGGTCACCTCGCTGCGATTGAGGAACCAGCTCAGGAACTCGGTATCGTAGCCTTGGCCGTACGGCTTTTGCCGGACAACGAAGGATGGTGAGCGGCTGACGGTTTGCAGCCGGGCGAGATAGAGAAACGCTCCGCTGCAGTCAGCCAGGATGCGGGCGATGGTGCGCCAGTCCTCGAAGTAGTGCAGAGAGCTGCTGCTAACGACCAGATCGAAGCGAGTTCCCGCCAACTGCTTCACTTCATCGTGGAACTGTGCTTGAGGCACCAGCTTTCTGCCGAGGTGGCACAACGACGGCAATTCATAGCAGTGGTAATCGACGGCGACTTCAGGCAGAAGAGCTTGGCTGTAGAGGCAGTAATGGCCGGCGCCGCCGCCCCAATCGAGAACGCTTAGCCGGTCTTTGTGCCGGGCTGCGCGCGCCAGTACGTAGCCGTAGGCCATCATCGCGTTATGGTCGCCGGGATGATCGCGGGTGAGTTGCGAAGGCAAGTGCGAGACGCCCAGCGGTCCCGTGCCGGCCAGGTTTCTTTCGAGTACCGGCCAATGCGCCTCTTGCGCGGCCGCGACGCTTCCGGCGTTCCAGCCCTCCTCCCCGCCCTTTAGCGGGCCACTCATCGGAAACGTAATCCCATTCGGAAAGCGAATACCTGATGAAGCCGGTTACGACGGGAGGCAGTAGGCGCTCAAGCTTGTGGAAGCCGCGGCGCAGGGGCCGCGCCGTGAGTAAGCGGCGCGTCAGCCCGCGTGCGCTCATCTCGAGCAGCGCCCTCTCAACCCTGGCCACCCGCCTTTACGCACAAATAGCCGGTGAAGTTGTACCACTGAAAGAACGTCTCTACGACCTCAAAACCGTTTTTTCGGAAGAGCTCGATATTCTCGCACGTGCGGTACGGAACGAGAACGTTCTCGAGTGCTTCCCTCTTGCGGCGGATTTCCACCGGCGTGTACTTGTTGCGCTGCTTGAACCGGTAGTAGAGTTCGATGAAGAAGCGGTTCATTTCCGCGCTGTTCGCCAGGGTTTTTTCCGTCACGATTAAGGCTCCGCCCGGAACCAGGCTTTCATAGATCCCGCGAATGACACGCTCCCGATTGAGCGGACGGACAAACTGGAGCGTCCAACACATCGTGACCACGCTGGCTTTCTCGAGCTTGATCGCGTCAAAGTCGAGATCAAAATCAGCGAAGTGAACACTGATGCGGTCCTCCAGTCCCGCTTCGCGAATCTTAGATTGGGCCCGATCGAGCATGGCCCGCGAGTTGTCGAACCCCACCAGACGGCGCGGTTTCCCGGTCGCGCGGGCGATGTTGCACAAGGTGGTGGCCGTGGAGCAACCCAGATCATAGATGGTTGTACCGGGGGTCCAGAACCTGCCGGCCAATTCCCGGATCATCTCCTGCTGCTCGAGGTACATGGGGACGCTTCGAACCAGCATGTCATCAAAAACGCGGGCCACGTCGTGGTTGAATTCGAAGTCGGCTGCCCTCGCGGCGGTAGTGCGAAAGAGTTGATCACGATTCGCCTCGGCCGTGGTTCTTGTTTTAGTGCTATGCGGCATGCCTGGTTGCAATTATACGGTTGGGGGGAGGAGCGACCGGGATAGGCTGGAGCGGTTGAGCTGGCATGGGCAGGCACTCCCTCACCATCACGCCACGGAGGCCGCCCGCCTCTGATATCGAAACCACTGCCCTGGAAAGGGCGGGCGCTGATCGTGCGTGAGCCCGGCCCACCAGCCTCCGGCAGGTCTGCACATCTACGATGCGAGCGCCGAGCGAGTGATTGAAGCAGTGTACGCTTTTGAAAGCACACATGCTTGAATCCGCCAAGCCGCCGTCGGTGAGTGTTCTGATTTGCCTGTATAATGCGGAACACTTCCTCGGGGATACTCTCGATTCGGCGCTGTCCCAGACTTACCGCGATTTTGAATTGATCGTCGTGGATGACGGATCGACGGATGGATCTCGGGCCGTGCTGGAGCGTTATACCGACCCGCGCCTGCGCGTGATACGGCAACCCAACCAGGGTGCGGCGGCGGCCTTGGCAGCAGGACTTCGGGCTGCCCGAGGGGCCTACATCGCACCGTTAGATTCGGATGACTTGTGGGAAGCGGACCACCTTTCAGCGCATCTGACGGAACTGGAAAAACGACCAGACATCGCACTCACGTTCTCGTGGTTTCGGGTGATTGACGAGGTAGGCCGCGAAATCGGCATCTCTTCGAGCCATTACCGCGGGCGGATTGGCTTCCCCGACCTACTGAAAGACTTTGTCATCGGCGCAACCTCGAACGTCGTGATCCGGAAGAGTGCGATCGACCAGGCCGGCGGCGTGGATCCAAACATACCGCGCCTCTACGACTTGGATTTATGCTTGCGAATCTCGCTACTGGGATCCGAAAACGTTGCAGCGATACCACGCGAATCGATGCGGTACCGAAGGCATTCCGGGCAACTCTCGCGCGACCTGGAAGCCTTGAAACGGGAGTGGGCGCAGGTGCTTGACAAATTGCGCCGCCTCGCACCGCAGGCGGTGGCCGAGGTGGAAAAGCGGGCCTGCGCCAATATGAGCCGATACTTCGCGCGGCTGGCGTACGAAGGAGGCCAGTATCGGGAGGGATTGCAATTGTTGAACGATGGATTCCGGCATGCCCCTGCCGCCTTCCTCACGGAGCCAAGAAACTGGCTTGTGGGCGCGGCCTGTTTGAGCGGCCTGCTGACACCTGCGCGACTGCATCGAAGGTTGGAAAGATCCGCGGGCCTGCGGCGAGCGGGAGGGGAAGGGTAAGCAGGTACCGTTCGGTTTTGCGATTCCGTTTGCTCACTGCCCCGCCGTCTCCTCACTTTCGAGAAACTGCAACTCGTCGCAAGCAAACACAAACGCTGCGGAGCCGTGACCGTAAGGGAGCGCACTGAAATAGCCCGCTTGCAAACGACCGCTCCTCACTCTTCCGCTAAGCTTACCGAGACGCAACCGTGAGGAGCGCTTGTCCCAAACGTGAATCGAGTATCTGTGTGAAACTCCCGGCACAGAACCGCGCGCGTGAGCAAGCGGATGCATGCAAAGCCGACCGGGACAGGCGCCTCCGTTCCCAAGGCGGCCACGACACTACTACAGTGAATCCCAGCGCATCGCCGCGTGGACAGAGCGAGCCTGTCCCAAATGCAGCACGGTCGAGTTTTCACACAGACTCGTGAGTAAGCGGATGCCTTTCGAAGCCGCCACCGTAGCTCTCCGCCCCGGAGCGAGGGAGCGCACTGAATAGGCCCGCTTCCAAACGACAGCTCCTTACTATTCCGCTAAAGGTTACCGAGGCGCGACGGTGACGGAGCGCGCTCGCGGCCGATATTCCGTCAAAACGCCCGGCATTTCACGTGGTTTCCGAGCTGGTGCGGGAGAATCTCGGTAGGAGGGCGGGCGCGTGGCCGAATCACCGAAACTCTGTCCGAAATGTCATCCGAGATGGAGGAGGGTTTCATCCCGGATCGGGGAGATTACAACGTGTTGCAAACCAGCCGTTGGTATCGAGGCCTGCCACCGAAATCCTTCTGGGCCCGATTGAAAACCGGCGGCATAAAATTTGAAGTTCGATCCTACCGGTGCACCGCTTGCGGGTACCTGGAATCGTATGCGGCCTAGGCAGGGTCAGGCTAGTCAGAGCCACAACAAGAAAAGCCACCGATACGCGATGAGAGAGAGTCGAATGGAGGGCCGCCGATACAGGGCAGGGCTGGCTTTTTCCGGCATGACCCTAGACTGGGAGATAAATGGACACGTTGCCGCGATACGACGCATTGTTGCTGGTTTCCTTCGGAGGCCCTGAAAAAGACGAAGAAGTGATGCCCTTTCTAGAGAACGTGACACGCGGGCGCAATATTCCGCGCGAACGGCTGCTGGAGGTGGCGGAACATTACTATCACTTCGGCGGCAAGAGCCCGATCAACGACCAGTGCCGGGAATTAGTGGCAGCGATCGAGCGGGAATTGCGTGAGCATGGGCTGGACCTGCCGGTATATTGGGGCAACCGCAACTGGCACCCGCTGCTGCCGGATACATTGCGGCAGATGCGCGCGGATGGCGTGACACGCGCGCTGGCCTTCATGACGTCGGCTTATAGTTCGTATTCCGGCTGCCGCCAGTATCGGGAGAACGTGAAAGCGGCGCAGAAGGCAGTGGGCGAGGGCGCGCCCGAGGTGGATAAGCTGCGCGTGTTTTACAACCACCCGCGGTACGTGGAGGCCAGCGCCGCCGAGGTGCGTGAGGCGCTAGCGAAGATTCCGGGGGACCGCAGGGCGAGCGCCGAACTCGTGTTCACCGCGCACAGCATTCCGCGCTCGATGGCGGACACCAGCGACTACGAGAAGCAACTTCGCGAGACATGCCGGCTGGTTGCAGACGCGTTACCGATTGGAGAATACCGGTTGGTATTCCAAAGTCGGAGCGGCGCTCCGAACCAGCCCTGGCTGGAGCCGGACATTCTCGATTACCTGCGAAGCTTGCCGGGACGCGGAGTGGCCGACGTGGTGATTGCGCCGATTGGCTTTATTTCCGATCACATGGAGGTGCTCTACGACCTGGATACGGAGGCGAAAGAGCTGGCTGCGGAATTGAAGCTGAACCTGGTGCGCGCGGCGACTGTCGGGACACATCCCACCTTCGTCCGCATGATCCGGGAACTGGTCGAGGAGCGAATGAACCCGACCCTGCCCAAACTGAGCATTGGCCAGTTTGGCCCAAACCACGACGAGTGCCCAATGAATTGTTGCGCGCCGCCTGCGAGGCCCGGGCCGCGGCCGGGGTAGACCAATTCCTATTCCGATTTTGCGGGTCGCTCCAGCGAGCTGCTGACGGTGAGGTCGCCCACCCGAAGGCGGGTCACTGTGAGCTCCTCGATGTGCAGCGACTTGAGAGTGGCGCGCCCGATCAGAAGTTTTCCGATCGCCAGGCGCCCAATCGCCAAAGCTCCGATCGCCAGTGCGCCCATGGCGGCGGCGCCGAGCGCGGCGGCTTTCATCGAGGCGGCGCCGGCACGGACGTGGGTTGGCTCGATTGCACGTTTCATAAGTTGATCTCCTTGACGTGAGGCTGGGCGGGATGCGACCCGTCGCCTCCTTCTACTATGGCGACAACCAGCCAGGTCCGTTGCCGGACGCGGGTAAACAGGCCGAGCGAATTCTCCAGGACTTGTGTCAGGGAGGAGATCCTTTGGAGTATTCTCAAACGAGCAACTGCGACTCCGTTGGCATTTGTTCTCCTGTCGCAGAGGGCCTTCTCGAGAGAGGCAGGTGGATGAGTTCAATCTTCATCAGTTACCGGAGAGATGACGCCGAGGGCCAGGCAGGCCGGCTGTACGACGACCTGGTTGCCGAGTTCGGCGCGGAATCCGTGTTTATGGACGTCGCCGACATACAGCCCGGGCGGGACTTCCGGAAGGTGATTGAACAGAGCCTGTCCTCATGCGGCGCGTTTCTTTCAGTGATAGGCAAAGGCTGGGTCACGGCTAAGGATGAGTCAGGGAAACGGCGCCTGGATGATCCCGCTGACTTTGTCCGGGTGGAAACCGCTACGGCGCTCAGGCGTGACATTCCGCTGGTTCCCGTCCTGGTGCAAGGTGCCACCACGCCGAAGCCCGATCAACTGCCTGACGAGCTGAAGGACCTGGCTTATCGCAATGCAATGGAGATAACGCACGCGCGCTGGGACTCCGATGTTCAGTTATTGATCAAAGCACTGCGCTCGTATTTTCCCGTGACTCCTAAGCCGGTGAACGGGCAATCGGCGAGCGCGGATGGCGGCAGGAGAAAGTGGAGCGCCAAGCAGGTCGGGCTGGTGACGGCGGTTCTGGTGGCTGTGATTGGCATGGTGCTTTATCTGGGGCAGCCGCGCAAGGCGGAGGTCGGGACCAATCTCGCAGATTCAAATGCGAATGCGCCCCCGGAGGCGGCCTCGGACGAGAAGCTCGCGGCTCCCAACTCCAAAGAAAAACCGGGCGCGGCGAACGCTCGAATGTCTAAGTTGCCCTTTGATCCAGGCGCCGTCCTCGCGACGACAGCTAAGCCTGTCGGCGGAGGCGAAGCCGCTTCCGCAGAAAGACGCCAACGGAAATGCGCGTTACTCCTTCACGCTGTCGGTTAAGGCGCCCGAACAAGCGCTCGCCAGCATTTCGCGCGTTCACTACGATCTTGTCTTGGAGTCCAATCCGTTGTCGCTGGAGGGAGGCCCGGCGCCCGGCTTCAGCACATCGTATGAAGGATGGGGCTGCTATCGAAAGGTTGTCGTCACGGCGTACTTGTCAGCGACAGCATCTCAGCCGCAGGTGCAGAAGACCTTCGACATGTGCAACGTACTGCAGTGGTAAACTCCGCATCGCTAGACTAGCAGGCTGCTGATGCAGAGGTGGGGCTGGACGCCCACGTCCGCGCCGGTCGCCCACGACCGGCTCCGCTTCGTTTCCCCTGTGAGAGCCTTTTTCAGCAGCCCGCTAGACGGGCTATTGCAGCAGCATCAAGTCTGCGCTCATTTCTCTTCCACGAGCCGGTAGACTTCGCGCTTGGGAAGGCCGAGCAGTTTGGCGACGGATTTGATCGCTTCCATCCGATCGAGGCCTTCTTCCGCCTGCAGGCGGGCGACTTCGCGAACGGGATCGAGATCGGCGGGGATCTCGTCGCTGGCCACCGCCGATCACGAGTGTCATTTCCCCCTTGACGGAGGGACGGCCCTTCAGCTCCGCCAGGATGGAGGCCGCGTTTCCTCGAAGCAGTTCTTCATAGAGCT
This sequence comes from uncultured Acidobacteriaceae bacterium, assembly GCA_963740005.1. Lineage (GTDB taxonomy): Bacteria > Acidobacteriota > Terriglobia > Bryobacterales > Bryobacteraceae > CAJCIT01. The sequence continues at coordinate 55,644 of CAVUCO010000061.1, forward strand.
TGGTCAGCTCGCGCGCCACAACCACCGGGCGGACACCGAGAACATCCGCGATGTCAGCGAGGGAATCGAGGATGCGGTGTGGACTTTCATAAGCGATGGTGGTGGCGGGTTCCGACCGCAGGGCTTCGAGGACCTTGCGGCGGGCATGCTGTTTGGGCGGCAGAAAGCCGATGAAGCGGAACTCGTCGCAAGGAAGACCGGATGCAATTAAAGCGCTGAGGGCGGCCGAGGCTCCCGGGAGCGGGACCACGGGAATGCCGTGTGCGATGGCGGCCTGGACCAGCCGATACCCGGGGTCGGAGACGAGCGGCGTTCCAGCGTCACTCAGCAAGGCCAGCGAGTCGCCCGACTGGAGGCGGCTGAGGAGTTCGGCCGTGCGGCTGGCTTCGTTGTGCTCGTGATAGCTGACCAGAGGCTTGTGGATCTGATAGTGGTCCAGCAGCTTCTGTGTCTGGCGCGTATCCTCGCACGCAATGCGCGTGACCTCTTCGCGGAGAATCCGCAAGGCACGGAGGGTGATGTCCTCGAGGTTGCCGATGGGGGTGGAGACGAGGTAGAGAGTGGCGGCCAAACAATAAGCAGTGTATCGTTGGCTTGAGTAGAGATGCAGCCCCTTTCCGATGAGACACCCGCCGGTTTCCCGTCATCGTACTACCGGTGGCGAGACGAGCGTTCGCCACTGGTGGTGGAAATAAAGATAGAACTGGTGCCGCGTATCCTAGCCGACCTGAAGGCAGCCGAGGAACTGGGCCTGGAGGGCGGCGGCGTACTGGTGGGCTGCTTTCCGAAGTCGATTGGCCCGCCACTGTTGCGTATTGAGGAATTCGAAAGCGTGGGCCGGCGAAGTGGAGACGGACTGCCCTATATCCTGCTGACCGAACAACGGCAGCGATTTACGACTGTCAGGAAGAAGGCTGCGACGCCGGAGCTATCCGCGGTGGGCTTCTTCCGAAGCCACTTGCGAACGGGCGCGTTTGAGTTGAGCATCGCCGACCGGGATTTCATGTCGGCCGAATTCCGGAACTCTCTTCATGTCGCGTTGCTGATTGGCAAGGATCAATCGATTCCCGCGAACCCCGAAAAAGAGCCGCACTTGGCCGCATACTTCGTGTCGGTAAACGGCGTCATCCAAAACGGAGTGGATCCGGCCACGTTCCCGTTCGAAGTGGAGGATCTGCAGCGACTGGCGCTTGCACAACCGAGGCCGCAGGAAAGCCGTCCCGTATCCGCCCCCGCCGCAGGACTGAAGCAGGCAGAACGGCAGGCAAGGGAACCGGCGATCGTTGTCCGGGACGAACCTCAATTTACGGAACCTTCGAAGGGATCCGGTAAGCGCCGATTTGCATGGGCCGCCGTGGGTCTGCTGGCGCTGCTTACGCTGGTGTTTGTGGTTTGGGGATGGCAGCGTCCTGGCACTTTGCCGTGGTCGTCGACGCGGCTGGAGTTGAGCGTCGTAGCGCAAGCGTCGGGAACTTCCGGAAACCAGTCACTGCACGTGACCTGGAACCACGGCAGCCCACTGCTGGCGAATGCGAGTAAAGCCATTCTGACGATCAGCGATCGTACAACTCACAAGACGATTCAAGAGTTCGAGTTGGCACCCAGCGACTTAACGGCCGGCAGCCTGAAAGTGGATATGGCCGCCGAACCCGTGGAGGTCAGCTTGGTGCTCTGGATGGCTGACGCTACACGCGTAACGCAGGTTGCGGAGCCTAGCTAAACGCAGCCGGGCTCAGACTACTGGCGCAAGTAGAGGCCAAATTCGCCTTCGTCGTCGACGTCGAGAGTCACCACAGAGCCAGGAGGAATCTGGGATTGGGCGACGAACTCGGCCACCGGTAGCATCACATGGCGTTGTACGGTGCGCTTCAACTCTCTGGCGCCGAACTCAATGCTGGTGCCCTTGTCGAGCAGCAGGTTCGTGGCCTCCGGCGTATACAGCAGGCGGAAGGCGCGCAAGCCGAGCCGCTCGCGGAGAAGCCGGGTGAAACCCGCCAGTATTTGATCGAGAATCGCAGAGTACGCCTTGCGGTCTAGAGGTTTGAAGGTCAGCACGGCGTCGATACGGTTGACGAACTCAGGCGAGAACTTACGGCGGACCGCCGACATGCCGACCTTGCGCAGTTTCTCCGCGTCTGCGCCGTCGGCAGGCGGCAGAAGCGCCTCAAAACCAAAATCCGGCTTGGTTGCACGCTGGATGGCTTTCGCCCCCAGATTGCTGGTAAGAAAGATGAGAGTCTTCTGGAAATCAACGGTCGTGTTGTCGCCGAGCCGGAGCGTCGCTTTGTCGAGGATACCCATGAGCAAGCGTGTCATCGACGGCGCGGCTTTTTCGATTTCGTCGAAGAGGATTAGCGAAATGTCGCAATCTTCCGACGCCACCCCGTTGACTTTTGCCTGCGACAACATCGGCTGCGTCTCGCGGTGACCCAGATAACCGGGAGGAGCACCGATCAGTTTAGCCACCTCGTGCTCCATTTGAAACTCCCCACAATCTACTTTGACAAGGCTCTTCTCGCTGCCGTGGAGAACTTCGGCGAGCGCCTCGACGGTACGGGTCTTGCCCGTGCCTGTGGGTCCGAGCAATAGAAACACGCCAATGGGCCGGCCCTCCGGCGAGAGTCCCGCCTGATGCATCTGAAGGGGGGGAATGATTTCTTCAATCACCTCATCCTGGCCAACCAACAGTGCCTTGAGTCCGCGGAAAGATCTCACAGCCTTTGGGTTCTTCTTCGTCTTCGGTCGAAGGCCTAGGGCGCTGACTAGGTGTCGTTGATTTCATACGGCGTTCTGATTGCTCCCTGATCAGAAGTCTAGCGGCCAAGCTGGGTCAGCCAGGTGTGCGCGAGGCTCGGACAAGCGCCCGGAATTGACCCCATCCTATTGAATAAAAGCGGTTTATAAAAATTTTAGCTTTTGATCGTAGATCTGTGACTGAATCCGAGGGTCCCCGCAAAGCGGCCCGGACACGCTTCGGACTGCTCATGCGCAATGATGAAAACCGGCGCGGTGTTTCCAGCCCGGCCGCGCCTCTTTAGCGGATCGGGGACACTCCGGCCTGGTGTCATGCTCATTTCCAGTGTCTGAAAGTGCCGGCGGAGCGCTAGCCCGCCGTGCGCGCTGCAGGCGTGTCCCCCAACGCGACAATGTCGATCGACCGATGGCTTACTCAGGCCTCCCAACCGGGTATTTTCAGAGCACCGCGGGCCAAAGCCGACGCAATCCCCCCTCTATCCTCCTTACAGCGCGGAGCTTTCACAAAGACTCCTCAGCAAACGGTCTGTTGCCCCCGGCGCTGCTCTCTCACGAGCTAAAGCCGGGCCACATCATAATACTGGTTGGATGAAAAATCTGATTCTGGTTGCCGGACACGCGATCGCGTACCGCTTCGACCGCCTCGATTCGGACGAGGGCTGGTATCTCAAGCATTTCCAGGCCGGTGAGGGAGGGTTGTATGTCGAGCACGTCCGAAGAGGCGTCGATCTGGCCGCGGCGGATCCGGAATCGCTGTTGCTATTCGCCGGCGGACAAACGGACGGACTGGCGGGCCCGCGCAGCGAAGGACAAGGTTACTGGCTTGTGGCCGAATACTTCAACTGGTTCGGTCATCCGGAAGTGAGCGAACGAGCGACGACCGAAGAGTTCTCACTCGATTCCTTCCAGAACCTCCTGTTTGGTCTGTGCCGGTTTTATGAAGTGACGGAGAGGTTTCCGGAAGACGTCATCGCGGTGGGTTGGCGGTTCAAGGGAGAGCGCTTCGATTTGCATCGGGAAGCTCTGCGATTTCCGGCGAGCCGTTTCCGTTATGAAGGCGTGAACGATCCACCGGATCTGGAGAGGAACTATCACTTCGAAACCGCGCGACGCGAAATGTTTCGGGCCGACCCCTACGGGGCGGGACCGGAGCCAGCGGCAAAACGAACCGCGCGCAACGTGTTCCGTCGCCGGCACGGGTACCGGACCAGTTCTCCTGACCTCGCAGCGTTGCTGGACTACGGCGGCCCGGCGATCTACCAGGGGCCGTTGCCGTGGGCTGATTAGCCGTGCGCAAACAGTGTGCGAAACTTTGATACAAGACGAGGTACAGGAGACCACCTTTGAAACGCCACATTATGAACTCACTCGCTGCTGCACTGATCACCACGTGCGGCCTCCAGGCGCAGAGTGCGACTCAGCATTTCGCGGAAGGCAAGCAGACCTACGACGTCGTCAAAAACAACTTGATCCAGATGGCCGAGGTCATGCCGGAGGAAAACTACAGCTTCAAGCCGACGCCGGACATACGCACCTTCGCTCAAATGGTGGCGCATGTGGCGGACGCCCAGGCGCGTTTGTGCTCGGCGGCGAGCGGACAGCCGAAGTCACTGGACGCAGCGTCCAAAACGACCAAGGCGGACCTGGTTGCGGCCCTGAAGGAATCGTCCGCGATGTGCGACGCGGCCTGGGACGCACTGACGGAGGCAAACGCCCATGAAACCATCAAGCTCGGGCCGACCGAGCGAAGCAGAATCGGCACACTGGAATACAACTCCGTTCATTCAAACGAAGAATACGGCTACATGGCTGTGTATCTGCGGCTCAAGGGGGTTGTGCCGCCCTCCACGGCGAACCGGAAGAAGTAGGAGTAGCACTGGCCGTAACTTGTTTACCCAGCTGAGCTGGGTTAGCGTCGCGCCGATCTGCCAGTCGTACTGTCCGTTTGACCTTGTAGGGTGGGCACCCTTGCCCGCGACCGACGCCTAGTCGGTCCGTTCTACTCCGGCTGCCCCCTCCGCCAGTCACAAACTTAGAAAATTTTTCCGATCCCGCAAAAGCCCTTTGATCACACTACGTTCCGTCACTTCGCGGTTTCAGCCCGTGGCATTCCAGCCTACGGTCGGGTCGAAAATCTGTTAGGCGGAAATTCCGCCAAAGGAGTTAGCAAATGTCAAACATATCTTCAAAACTCCCGGAGGCCCCGGGCACACTCACAAACGAGGAAGTCCGGGCGAACCAGGAACCGGTCTTGAAAGAAACCGACTCGGCGCATCACGAACAATCCGTGCCGCCCGAACCGACCAATCCGGAGGTCGATGCCCGCACCGCGGCCAATCGCGAGAATGCGCAGAAATCGACTGGCCCGCGTACGGACGCCGGACGCGCCGCGTCTTCCAAGAACGCCGTCAAGCACGGGCTATTCGTCGAGGACCTGGCCAAGCACCTCAGCGAAAAACAATTCGAACGCTATCAGAGCTTCATCGAAGGCATCGTCAAGGATCTTCACCCCGTAGGCGACTTGGAACTGCACCTCGCGCAGCGCGTCGCCGACATCCAGTTCCGGCTCGAGCTGCTCCGCACCGCCGAGCTCAAAATCTACATGGACGTTGCCATCCTGTCCGCGACCATGGAGGGCTGCCTTATGAAGACCGGCAACCCCATGGGCCTGGCTTCGCTCTACGATCAGCGCTTTCAGCGCTCGTTCTCGAAGACCCTGGAGGAATTCCGGCATGCCCAACAAATTCGAGTGGACCAGGAGAAACAAGCCATCGAGGAGCTAAAGGCCATTGCTGCCGCGCACATGCAGCAGAACGTCCCGTTCGATCCGGCCCGGTTTGGCTTCGTTATTTCGAGCGAACTTCTTCTCAGTAAAGTGCGCCTCGGAAATGCCAAAAAGATGGCTCAATTCAACACGGGTGACGGGATCGTCGAGAAGAAAGTCGTCGCGATCCTAGCCGGCGGGCCCAAAAAGGCCGCCTAGCCCTTCCCAAACGATGCAGAAACCCCTCGAACAAATCAAAACATTCAACAGCCCCACCCATCGTGTCTCCAGTCCGAACCGCGCTCAAAGCAGACGGAGCCGCGACGGTAACGGAGCGAACGCAAAGCTCAGAGGAACAGGAAGAGTCCATGTGAAAACGTCAACACAGATCTCAGCATGTGCGCCCTAGTGCTCACCCGCAATGATGACCGAGGTTGACCAACACGCACTTTCCCGTCGTTGCACACACTCTCCGCTTCGGAGCAAGGGGGCTACGTTATGCTGCTGGCATGTTCTGTTCGAACTTCGACCGCGCTGAACGCTCGGTGTTCCGCCGGCTCCAGACGCCTGCCCGAATCGCGCAATTCCTGGACGGCGAGATCGCCTACAACCACCAGTCAAGCTGCCGTTCACCACGGCGACTCCTGCGCGACCGGAAGGGCCATTGTCTGGAAGGCGCTTTGTTTGCCGCGGCTGCGTTGCGCGAGCTGGGTTACCCGCCACTGCTGATCGATCTCGAGTCGGTGCACGACGACGACCACGTGCTGGCGGTTTATCGGGAGAACGGCCACTGGGGCTCGATCGCCAAGTCGAATTACTCCGGGCTACGGCATCGTGAACCAGTCTTCCGTACGCTTCGCGAACTCGTGATGAGCTATTTCGAGCACTACTTCAACCTGCGCCGGGAGAAGACTCTGCGAGCGTATTCGCGGCCGGTTAATCTAAAGCGCTTCGACGCGATGGGTTGGATGACTGCCGAGGAGGATGTATGGGCCGTGCCTCAATACCTATGCGAGATTGCACACACACCAATTCTCACGGACGCGCAACTACGGGGGCTCGTCCGCGTCGACGCCCGGCTGTTTCAGGCGGGACTCGCCGGCCGGGTCTAGTCTGCCAGCGCCCGGGCCAGGGCATCTTCGAGAGCTTGTTTTTCCATAGCCGTGCTGACGAACAACTCTTGACGAGCACCGGCGCTGAGTGCAATTGCTTTCCAACCGTTGGGGGTGGGAACAGTAACGTGGATGGCCGGCGGCCCCTTTGCGTCACGGACCTTGCGGATAACGCCCGGAATGACGGAGCGGATTCCCGGGTTGTCACGCAACAGGCGCTCGAGAACCCGGCGCAGCCCTTCGATGATGCTGTGTTCAACCTTCAGCCTGTCCTGTGCAGCCCTGAGTCGCATGCGTTATTTGAACCGTTTCTTGTATTGAAGGTTGACCGACAAGACTCCGTTCTCGTTATAAAGGCCAACCAGTGAGTACTGCTTGCTAAGGGCCCACTCGAACCGGAAGATCTGCTCCGTGGTGTGGGCCAGATTCGTAATGTAGGTAATGGTTATCTCCTTGGAGATCTGTTGTTCCAAGGTGAGCCTGGCCTGGGTGCTGTTGTCGAGCCCCTGCGAAAATGGATCGATCTTGATATGCGTCACGCCAAACAGTTTCTGCAGCCGGTTTGAAACCGGTGACAGGGCTTGACCGAGCACGGTGTTCGCACCGGATGCAAACGCATTCGAATTGCCCGTGAGCTGCGAGTTCGCCAGATTGGACACGGCAGTTTCCGGGGTGCGTCCCACAGCCAGCAGGGCAATGATGTCGCTGGGCGCCATCGCGGGGTCGGAACGATAATTGACATTCAGCTTGTTGGCGGTTCCGGAGATCGTAATTGTTACGGTAATTCCGCGCGCCTGCGTTTCAAGGTCGACGTCTAGCACGGGCTCGATTTTAGCGGGGTTGAAAAACGCAATCTCACCGCGATTGATGGTGTATTTGGTGCCGAAGACCTGAATCTGCCCCTCGTTTACCGAAATCCTTCCCAGCACCGAAGGCCGATTAGGTGATCCTCTTAAACGCAAGTCAATTTCCGCCTGGACGTCTTGGCTCAAAGACGTACTGAGCTGGAGGCTGGGAGCACTTTCGAGGTGAACATCCAGTTGCAAACCGTGAAGCAGGTCGGAATCAGAAGACGGCGAAGCCGTCGGCGCCGTGGTAGCGGCAAACAACGCACCAATATCCGCCGACGCATCAAATGAAGCACGGGTGACCGTGATGTTCCCCGACAACAGGCTGCTCTCACTGGTACCCGTGAACCGAACATTGGCGTCCGATGTGATACTGACTGCCGAGGCATAGCGCACTCGTACATTGGTTGCCTTGCCTTCCAGGCGGTAGACGAGCGGGCCTCCGCCGCCGAACGTAACGAAACCGCCCAGCGACAAAGACCCGCCGCCAGTCTGTGCCGTCAGGGTTTGAATCGTGGCGCGGTTCCGGTCGAAACGGATTACGCCATTTGCCCGCTCTAAGCCGTTCGAGAAATCCTCCAAGTGAAACGCGGCGTTCTTCAGCTCAAGCGTTCCGGTGACAGACGGATCAGCGAGAGAACCGGCGACGTTGACTTTCAACGTGGAAAGGCCCGACGACACAACGTTGGGGTCGAACAGCTGGAAAACCTGGAGATTGACCGACCCTTCGACGCCGACATCCACCGGGTCCTTGACGAGGAGAGGCACCTTGCCGGCGATCGACAAACTGGTGTCGCGGGCCGTGAAGCGAGCGCTGCGGACGCGTGCTTCGCCATTCTCATAATCGACGACGATGGGTTCGCTATTCTTCAAGACCAGGTCTTCCGGCTTGAGGCCGCCTCGGCTGTGCGCCGGGATCAGGGGGTCCACTTCCATCGAATCGACCGTCGCCCGCCCGCGAAGTTGGTCGAGCCTCCGCAGTGAACCGCTGAAGGCCAGGTTGCCTTCGAGGAATCCATCGAACGGGAGGGGCTTGGCATCGGGCTGCGTCAGGGCATTCAGTGTGGCGAAGGTTATCTTCTGCAGTTGGATCGAACCGGTGATCGGGTAGTCGCTGGACAGTCCCAGGCGTAGATTGCCTTGCACTTGAGAATCCCGCAAATCTGCCCGGATTGTGCTTTCTGTCTGACCGCTCGACGTTCTTGTGTCGACAGTAATGCTGCCGTAGTCCACCTTGCCAAGCGAAACGTCTCGAAGCGCAAGCTTGCCCTCTACGTTCTCGACGAGCCACTGCCCATTCCTGATGCTTGCATCGACCAGTGCGTTGAATTCCAGGTGCCCGCGCAGGCCCGGCCCCAGCTTTCGAATTGTGCCGACGTCGTTCATGGCAAAGCCAGCGCTGCTTGATCGAAGGTGCAGCCTGCCGCTGGTCCAATGACCCGCATCGTGCTCGTAGTCGCCAGAAAATGCGACGATTGCCCCGCTTTCGCGCAGTTGGCCCTTGGTGACCTGCAGGCGATTACCCGCCAGGGACGCGTCCAAAGTCACATGATTGATGTGCTCGTCAAATAGGGTTAATTCGGTAGCGTCTACGTGGGCGCTGCCTTGCGGTGCGCCGAGACTCCCGCTCACCTGGAATGTTGCATCCGACTTACCTGAAAGGTTGGACACTTGCTGGCCGGCTGCTTTTGCGAAGGCTGCCAGATCCAGATTCTTGATTTGCCCGTTCACGTGCAACGCGCTTGACTTCTCGGGAGACCACTTCACGAGCCCGACCGACCCGCTGGCGGAGACATGCAGCGGTCCTTGATCTGCGGTGAGTGAGGCGACGCTGACCTCGTCTTCGTTGGCTCTGAAGCGCGATTTCAAGTGGTCGACCGTCTCACCTTGCGCACGAAAGTGATCGAGTTCCAGATCGCCATCCACAATCGGCTGATTGAGCTGCCCAATCACCTTGCCGGCGAAGTGTCCACGCCCATCCTGCAAGAGTTGCAGGGGCAGATCTACAGGCTTCCCATCGCTGCTGACCAGAGTCAGCGCCGGGACCAAATCTTCCAACGAGGTGGTGTCCAGACTAACCTGCAGTTGATCCCCGACCGTTCCCGAGACCTGAAGTTGGGAGTGCGGGAACTGCAAAACGGTTTGCCGGAGTTGAAGGGACTCATTAGCGGATTCATATAAGAGACCAATGTGGCCCGCCACCGGGATGCCCTCTGCCCCGGCCTCAACAGCTAGTTCGCTCTGCACCGCTACGTGTGGCCGCTTGCCGAGACTTGCCTGGAGGTGGACCGGGCCAGACGCGATGCCGTGCCATTGCAAAGGACGGCTGAACAAGATGGGGCCCACCTGGGCCGTGTCGAGTCGAGATACGACTCCGTCCAGTTCCAGTGCCCGATAGTCCCGCAATTCAGCATGACCAGAGAAAGTCGCTCCCAGTCCCGCAATTGAGAGCTTCTGCAACGTGACCATATCGGTGGTCAGTGTCATGTTTGACTTGAGCGAGATCTGAGAAAGAGCCAGACTTCGATCCCGATAGCTTAAGCGGGAGCCTTGTAAATTGCCTGACAAAGCGAAGCCTGGCGCACCGTAGCGAGCCTCACCCTGGAAAGTCAGAATTCCGGAACGCAGCTCAGGAAGCTCTACAATTTTGGCCGCCTCGGCGACGTCGATTTCAGCGTTCGCTTGAAACGAAACGGTGGGATTTGCGAGATGAACCAATGTGCCATGCGCATCAAGCCTCGACTTCTGTAGCCGGTAAGTCAACTGCGAGAAAACAATCTGGTCGCGCTCAAGAGAAGCATCTACTGCCATGTCGCCGGCGATGGTTTCCATGTTCGTGGTTTTGAGCTGTAGTTGCTGCGAAGAAGCCTTGACCAGATAGCGGGGCGTTGTTCCAGCTTCGTAGGACAGCAGGGCCTGAAGATTGTCACCCCGGATGTCCAGCGGAGTCTGTTTCAGATTGACTTCAATAACGCCTTGGTTGATCTCAAAACGTTTCACCTTCAGATCAAGCAATTGCTCGAGAACCGGCTTCTCGCTGGGCGGCCGCTTGGTCTTTGGTTCGGGAATATTGGTTGAACCATCTTCACGAACCAGCAAATAGACCTGCGGTCGATTCACTACCAATGAGCTGATATCTACATCCCGGTGGAACGCGGACAAGATCTTCAATTGAATGCGAACCGAATCGGCGCTAGCCAGGGGTGGGCCGCTCGCAGGCTCCGTACCCCGGAGAACGAAGCCGCCGGCTTCGGCCGTCAAGCGATGCCAGTCATACTGAAATGACTTCAACTCGACCCGGCCGCCCGTGGCGTTCTCCACCGTCGCGATAAGCTTCTCGCGAATCTGCTCCTTGAACCAGTCACTCTGAATGACGTACAAGGCTGCGCCGGCGAAGACAAACAACGCCGCCAAGCAGGTTGAGATCAGCCAGAGAATCAGCTTTTTTTGACGGCTCATCGGGTATTCATCCTGGCGTTTCTACTCTGGCTCATTGCAATTCCCGATCCAAATAGGTGACTTGCACCTGCTTGAGGCTCTCCTCGAGCCAGTTGGAAAACGCCGTGTCCGTCCGTTCATCAATGATGCCCTTCTTAATCGCTTCGCGGCTTGCCTCAAGAGAGGGCGGAGTTCCCTGGTGGGTGTTTTTCCACTCGTCAGTCTTTTTCTGGTAAGCGTCGGCGATGTCTTTATCTGAAACGTCGACCTCGGGCTGGAAACGATAACCAAGGAATCGCAGGGTCGTCAATTGAAAACGTAGATGTTCAAGCAAAACATCTTTTGGCACGGAGTAGCGCACCAGTGCCTGGTTCAACTCGGCTGTTCCGCCGTACTCCTTAACAATTTCTTCGTAGTAGGCCGACACGTCCTGCGGGCTGGGCAAAGGATAACGGCTCAGTTCCATCTCCTTGCTGACCAGCGTCTGCTGAATCAGGCGGTCCGCGGCAGCTTTGAGTTGTTGACGATTGCGCTCGATGGGCTCGTGGTTCAGCAGCGCGGTGACGCGAAGTTCTTCATCCAGCCGTCCTTCGGTAATGACCTTCTTGTCGACCGTAACCGCGATGCGGTCAATGATCTCTCCTCGCAAACAAGCGACAGCGATGATTAGCGGCAGTAGCTTGGTCATCAGAATGCCTGCCCCAGTGAGAAATGGAATTGGAAGGAGTTGATTTTCTGAGTGGTGACCACGCAAGGCGCTGGCGATTGCGGGGCGCTGCATGTGATCAATTCCTCCTCCGTACCCTTGAACCCATTGAAGCGCGGTGCGTTCGGGCTGAACGAAAAATCAAGCCGGACGGGGCCAATGGGCGTACGGTACCGGAACCCGATCCCGATGTCCTGAACCATGTAGTTGAAGCTCTGTATATTCGGCTGGCGGAAATCGAATCCGATTGTCGAGAAGGACTGGTACACGTTACCGGCATCTTCAAACAGGACTCCGCGCAGGTTGTCGCCGAACAAGGGGAAGCGAAGCTCCAGATTGTTAATCAAGAGTGCATTCCCACCGAGCGGGAATCCCGTTAGCAAGTCGCGCGGACCGGCCTGGTTCTCGGGGAAGGACCGCAAGGAGGTCGAGCCGCCCGAGAAGAAACGCTCGGGTAAGGGAATTTCGACGGCAGTGGCGTTGACGGGAATGATCACTCCGAACTGGGTGCTGCGAGCGAAGACGAGGTCGTGGCCAAGCCTGGTAAAGGAGGAGTTGCGAATCAGTCCCTTAGCAAATTCCGTCTGCGATCCGAGGGCTTTCGGAGCGTAAGCAAGATCAATGGTGGTGTATATTCCTTGCGTTGGATCAACCGGATCGTCTCGCTTGTCCTGAATCAGTGAAATGCCGAACAGGCCAGTTTGGTCGGGCTGAGCGAGAATCGGCACCAGAAGCGGGGTGATCTTGAGGTTGGACTGGGTGACATACCGATACACGACGCGGTACTGAAGGGTATAGGCTCGCGACAGCTTCTGCCCTAACTGTGCCGAGACCTGCCGGCGGCGGGCCGTGTATGTGTTGATGTCATTCGAATTATCATAGAGGGCGTTGAACGTAAGGCTCAGCTTTTCATGGCCTACGATTTGCGGGACAAAGTAAGTCAGACCGAGAAGCTGTTCAAGCGTAGAGACGGTCGTGTTCAGGCTGAGTGTCTGGCCGAGACCGAGAAAGTTAATTCGGCTGACACCTAAACTGACGCTGGGAGCAAATCCGGTTGAGCCGGCTGGATCATTCAAAGATTCGGTAGCGGTGCCGAAGCGGCCCAACTGAGCTCCAACGCCGACCGTGACGGTGTATCGGCTGGCTTCTTCCAGTTGAAAGAGCACATACTTGTTGGCTTCGTCCCCGTCCGGGTTCTGAATCGCAGAATTCACCCGCGCAAAGATGCCAAGGTCGTAGAGCTTCCTCTGGGTGTCGGTGATCTTTGTCAGAGAGAGCGGATCTCCTTCTTTCAGCTCGATCCTGTTGTCCACTATCCGCGGCTTGGTCCTGTTCAGACCACTCACCAGGACCTGTCGCACGTACTCGCGCTTGCCGAGATTTAGCTTGAACCGAAGATTCACCCGGTTCGGAATACTGAGGGAATCCAAGTAGTAATCAAACGTGGCATTCGGATATCCGGCATTGTAGAAATAGTTCAAAATGTAGTCGCGATCGGCCGCCACGTTCGCTTCGCTGTAGGGTTGTCCTTTGGCGGACGTAAGCCGGGATGAGACGTAGTCCAGGTCGGTTTTGGCCACACCATCGATAGTCACTGACGAAACCAGGGACTGTGTTCCCTCGTCGATCGAAATGGTTAACGACAAGGCATTAATCTTGCCGCGATAGTTGTCCTTGACCGAGTAATCCACCTTGACATCCCGGAAGCCGTTGGTTCGGTAAAGGTCCCGAATCGCCTGCAGGTCGCCGTTCAAGGTCGAAGAACTATAGCGTCCATAGGGGAAGCGGGGGAATCGAACCGGCTCCGTCTCCATCCGTTCTTTGATGGTCGCCAGCGTGAAGTATTTATAGCCCACGATGGTCAGACTTACCAGCCTGTGGCGAGGTCCTTTGTCGACATTGTAGGTAATGATGCGGCTTCCATTCTGTCGCTCAGACACATAGCTGACGTCAGCTTCGAAATAGCCTTCCGATTGCAGATACTGCTGAATTCGGTGCTGACCTTCGACCAGCAAATCTGCATCCACCGTCCGCTCCTGATAGACAGGGACCAGTTGCCTTAGTTTGCCGCCCCGAATTTTGGCACCCTCGACGCGTATAAGAACCTCGGGGCCGGCGGTTACCTGCAGAGTCGGCTGCAGGGTTTCGGTTTGCTCGTGATACTCCAGCCCTCGTAGGGTTACGCGGGAGAGCAGGAGGTCTTTCTTCTGGTAATAGGACCGCACGTTGTCGACGCCCTGCTGCGTGCGGATATCGGTCACCGTGTGCCAGCCCAACAGACCGTATAGCCTTTCCCAACGCGTCGATCGAACAATGGAATCGATTGAGCGATTGGGCGTCCCGGTGATGATGGGCCGCTCGTAATGAGCCCGCTTGCCAGTATCGATGAGAAACGTCAGCTTTGCTTGCTCGGTTGCGTCCAGGTACTGCGTCTCGGCCGTAACCGTGGGGTGATAAAAGCCATTGCGGCGCAGCAGGGTCTCGATGGATTCAATCGCCGTGATTTTGTCATGGTCGTTGTAGGGAAGGCCTAACTGCAGTTTCGTAGCGCTGACCAACTGCCCTTCATTGGGCGGATCTTTGACTCCTTCTACCGTGACGCGGCCCACAAAATACGCCCTCTTGGTAATGAACTTGAGCACCACACCGCGAGGCGGCTCGGCTTCCGAGGCATCCACGGCGATGTCCGCGAAACGGCCCGTTGAGTACAGGGCCTGGATGGACTGGCGCAAGGCTGAATCCTCAAATGTTTCACCCTGCTTTAAGAGCAAAATGCCCAGCATCTGGTCGGTCGGGTAGGGTTGCTCAGGCGGGTCAAAAACAATGCCGGTAATTGTACGACCCTCCCATTTGGAGGCCGAAACTGACTCTTGCCCCTCGACAGGGAGGGCCTGCGCCAGAAACATTGAGGCGAGGCAAACGATGAAGGCAGCGCGGCGAACCCGTTGGCTGGGAGCGACGGGACGCCGCACGAGTGCCAAGCGACCCACTTTGAGTTGGCGGCTCACTAGACTCAGTCTGACTCCACGGAAAGCACGGTTACGGTTGCTACCATCTGGTTGTATGAACTCGGGTCAGCTGGCACGTTACTCCCGGCAGATCCTTTTTTCCGGCATAGGCGAAGACGGGCAAGAGAAGATCAGGCGTGCAACCGTTGCGATTGTTGGCTGCGGCGCACTGGGCAGTTTCCAAGCCGAAGTGCTCACGAGGGGTGGCGTTGGGCGCATCAAGCTCATTGACCGGGACTACGTCGATTTCTCAAACCTACAGCGGCAGTCGTTGTATGACGAAGCCGACGCGGAAAATGAGACGCCCAAAGCGATTGCTGCCTCGCAACGCCTTCAGCGATTGAACCGGGATGTGCTGATCGACTCATTCGTAACGGATCTCACCCCCTCCAATGGAGAAGAACTGCTGAGCGATTGCGATCTCGTGCTCGACGGAACGGACAACTTTGAGACTCGCTATCTTCTCAACGATATCAGCGTGAAAGACAGCATTCCTTGGATTTACGGTGCGGCCGTCGGCAGCTACGGAATTGTAATGCCGATCGCGCCAGGACGAGGTCCCTGTTTCGCCTGTATGTTTCCTGAGCCGCCCAAGGGTGCCCAGGCCACGTGCGATGTCGACGGCGTTCTTGCGGCCGTCACCGCGACGGTGGCAGCCCGGCAGACGGCTCTGGCCCTCCGGCTTCTGGTAGGCTGGCTTGACTTCGAATGTCGCATCGAGACGACCGACGTCTGGACCGGCAAAACGGCGACTATGACCGCGCAGCTTGATCCGCATTGCGAGGTCTGCCAGCGCAGGAACTTTGGGTATCTGGATGGCATGCGGCGTAAGCCGGTGAGTTTGTGCGGCCGGAACGCGGTGCAACTTCATGAAAATGCCCGGCCACTCGATCTCGAGGATCTGGCGCGGCGGCTCCGGCCGCTGGGTGAAGTCCGGGTCAACGACTTTGCGCTGCGCATGAGGCTTCCCAAGTTCGAACTCACTTTTTTCCCTGACGGGCGGGCCATCGTCAAGGGTACAACCGACGTGGCGCTCGCCCGCAGCCTTTACGCAAGGCTCATCGGCGCGTAAGTTCCATCGCC
The DNA here is from genome assembly GCA_963740005.1 of uncultured Acidobacteriaceae bacterium. Taxonomy (GTDB): domain Bacteria; phylum Acidobacteriota; class Terriglobia; order Bryobacterales; family Bryobacteraceae; genus CAJCIT01. The sequence goes on from CAVUCO010000061.1 coordinate 71,357, forward strand.
GCTTCGCGAATCGTTGTCTCGACGGGGGCATCTACTACAAAGAGACAGCCCGCTTGAACATACAAACCAACCCCACTGATCTGAACCTGCTGCCGATTTACGAGAAGGACCACATCCGCGGCCGGATCGACGCGCCCCTGACAATGGTGGAATTTGGCGACTACGAGTGCCCGGAGTGCGGCAGGGCGTATTGGGACATTCTGAAAATCGAGGAAATCTTCGGTAATCGGTTCCGCTTTGTCTTTCGCCACTACGCCTACGCGAAGATCCACCCGAACGCCGAGCTAGCGGCTCAGGCAGCCGAGGCAGCCGGCGCCCAGGACAAATTCTGGGAAATGCACGATCTTCTATTCCGCAACCAGGCTGCCCTCAAAATGGGCGACTTGACGGCTCGCGCCAAGGCTTTAGATCTTGATGTTGCCCTGTTTCAGAAGGAACTGAAAGCGGAAAAGTACCTGGGAACTGTCCGCGCTGATTTCAAGACAGGTGTCCAAAACGGCGTATTTAGTACGCCTGGCATTTTCGTCAATGGCATCCGGATGAATGGAGCGACGGACTTTGAAACGCTTCGTTCGGCTTTGGACCGGGCTGCCCAAGGGGCCTGATCTAGGTGGTCCGATTGTTGCCTTGTGCTTGCGCCTGAGCCCTCAATACGGGCTGGTCAACCGCGCTGTCAATGGCATGCTCAATGATGGCGATGGGGCGCTTTTTGGTTTGTTTGTAGGTGCGCCCCAGGTACTCGCCTAGAATTCCCATGAAGAGCGAGTTCAGCCCCAGCGAGAAGAGCAAGCCGATGGTGACCGTGGCCCAGCCGGAAGGCCAGCTCTGCCGGCCGTAAATGAGTGCGGAGACGAAGAAGTAAGCCGCTCCCAGCATGGCGGCAGCGGAGACAGTCAAGCCGATAAAGGTGGCTACTCGCAGCGGGATGATGGAGGTGCTCAAAATGCCGTCCACCGCAAGCGCCGCGAGCTTCCGGAAGTTGAACTTGCTCTCACCTTGTTTCCGCTCTTCGCGGTCGTACGGCATGCCGATTTGATTGAAGCCCAAGCCCGCAATGACGCCGCGGATATAAAGATCCGGCTCTTCCAGAAACACAAGCTGGTCCACAATGGGGCGGCCAATCAATCTGAAATCACCTGCGTGTTTCGGCAGCGGATACTCGCTGAGCGCATCGACGATGGCATAGAACAGGCTGCGGCACTGGGTAATTAGAAAGCCTTCTTTTCGCTTGCGGCGAATGCCGTAGACCACCTGGTAGCCTTGCTCCCACTTCTTGACAAAGTCCAGGATCAGAGAGGGCGGATCTTGCAGGTCGCAGTCGATTTGGACCACGGCATCGCCCCGCGCTTTCTGGTAGCCAGTCAGAATCGACTGCTGAAATCCGAAGTTTCGCGAAAAACGGAACACGCGTACCCGCCGATCCCGCGCGGCTAGCTCAGCTGCCAGTTCGAAGGTCCGGTCGCCGCTGTGATTGTCCGTGAAAATGAGCTCATAGTCATAGCGGTCCGACAGCTCCTTGAAAACGGGAAGCAGTGCGGCATAACAGTTCTCAATGTTCTTCTCTTCGTTGAGAACCGGAACGACCACCGAGATCAACTGCTTGGGGAAGCGATCCATCACCGTTCGACCTAAGGCGCGCCTCCAGCCGCACTCTTAGCGCCCCGCAACGCATACTGAGCGCCAGCCGGACACCATCCCATCATGGGCTCTATAGGCCGGAACGCCGCGAGCGGCTTCGGGAAAAATACGATGTAATCGTTCCGCACGACATCCAACCCAGCGCCTCGGAAGTATCGCTTCAGCTCCCGCGGAGGCAACAGCACTGCGTTCTCATCGAATACGCAGCGCGAGACCACCAATCTCGTTAGTGGATTAATCGGGTTGTGTTCAAACACCAGAATCTCACCGGAAGGCGCCAGGCAGGCCGCCAAACGGTTGATCGTTTCCTGGCGCTCTTCGACCGGAATATGGTGCATGACATTCGAGACAACAATCAGAGAGTAGCTGCGTTCGAGGGCTGCAAGATCCGAAGTGAACAGCCCTTTTTGGCGGAGCGCTGGGTCAATCTGCGCTAAGCTGTCCTCCGACACGTCGTAACCGTGGATAGCCACACCGGGCAGCCGGCGTGCTAAAGCCGAGGACAGAGTGCCAACGCCGCAACCAAAGTCGAGTATCTGTGCGGAGCGTCCACCGAGCAATCGCTCGACAAAGGCTGCTTTATAGTCCGTGAAATACTCGGACGATTCGCCTGCGATAGCAGTCGATTGATCGAGGATTCGCTTGTATTCGTTTGCGAATTGATCGAATTCAGCCATATGATCTAGCCGGGTAACTGTTCAGCCTTGGCGCGCACGACGCTGGTAAATCCCTGTTCAAGACTAAACGCTGGAGACCAGGTTGTATCGCACAAGAATCTACGATTATCCCCTACAATCCACATTTCTTCGTCAGGCCGGTATGGGAGTGCCCCGAATTCGAGGAAATCAGTGGATTTCCCTAGCACGCGCGCCGCCGTGTCGGCTAGCCCGCGAACAGTGACGGGGCAACCGGAACAGACGTTATAAACGGTTTCAGAAAGAGCCGGTGCGGCAGCGGCAGCCAGCAGTGCCGAAACGGCGTCATCGAGATAGAGCACGTCGCGATATTGTTCACCTTCCGTTAACTTGGCACGCACCTCATTGCGCAAGCAATCCACCAGATACGGCACCAGTCTTGACGACGCCTCACCTGGACCGTAGATATGGAAAAGCCGGAGTGTCACGAAGGAGATCCCCAGCTTGTGCGCCAGTGCCGTGGCCCAGATCGTGGCTGCTGCCTTAGAGGCGCCGTAGACGCTCCGCGGCAGCGTCGGATGCTCTTCCGAAATAAGTTGCGGAGGTTGGGCCCGGCTGTACTCGGCGCAACTACCCGTATAGATGAAGCGCCTTGGAGGCATGTCTGCCATGGCGAGCAGCACATTCGAGATCAAGCCCAGGTTCCCATGGAGAAGTGTCTGCGGGTCGCGCTCTCCTGGTGAAACACCGGCCGCAGCCACGTGATAGACGCAGTCGAATTCAGAGCCCTTTAGGGCAGCCAGGATATCCGCGGCGGCTGATGACCGGCTCCTAATCACCTCACCGTCGGGTAACGGCCGGCGTGGCCGGTCGTCGAACACGAGACTGTAGGTAGATACGCCGTCGCGTTGCAGGCGACTGACTAAAGCCCTGCCCAGAAATCCCGTAGCGCCGACGATCAGCGCGTTAGGCGGATTCACCATGTGAGCCGTTCAAGGTATTGTTCAATCTGTGAATCGGTCACCTTCCGCATCACTTTCGGCGCCCGTTCGAACGCCCGGTACCAGTCAACTGTCCACGAGATCGCTTCGCCCAACGAGAGCACGGGCCGCCACTTCAACATCCGGTGCGCCTTGCTTGAGTCGAGTCGAAGCAGGTGCGCCTCGTGCGGGGCGAGCGGATCCGGCTGGATGGCGAGGCTTCCCTTGCCCCAGCACTGCAAAATAGTCTCAGCGAGTTCCCCAACCGTGAGGTCGGCACCGGCATCCGGCCCGAAATTCCAAGCGTCGGCCCACTCCGACTCGCCCGAGAAGAGCTTCTGGCCCAGCAAGAGATAACCGCTGAGCGGCTCCAGCACATGCTGCCAGGGACGGACCGCGGATGGGTTACGGATAATCACAGGCTGGCCTTTCATGACCGCCTTCGCGATGTCGGGGATCAGCCGGTCGTCAGACCAATCACCTCCGCCGAAAACATTGCCGGCCCGGGCTGAGGCAATTGACTGGCCGGATGGGGGCGCTGCGAATGATCGGCGGTACGCTGCCGTCACGAGCTCTGCGCAGCCTTTACTGCTGCTATAAGGATCCGCACCTCCCATCGCTTCATTCTCGCGATATCCCCATACCCACTCTTTGTTGTCGTAACACTTGTCGCTGGTCACGACCACAACCCCCCGAACCGAAGGGATGTGGCGCACGGCGTCCAATACATGGACTGTTCCCATCACGTTCGTGGCAAAGGTCCCAACAGGATCGATGTACGACAATCGCACCAATGGCTGGGCTGCCAAGTGGAACACGAGCGTCGGCTGGGTCTTTTCCATAACGCTACGAATCTGACCTGCGTCACGGATATCGCCGATGTGTGATTCAAGGCCATCCGCCACTTGAGCCAATTCGAACAGGTTAGGAGTTCCGGCCGGGGCCAGTGAAAAGCCAACAACGGAAGCGCCAAGATGCTTCAGCCAAAGGCAGAGCCAGCCGCCCTTGAAACCCGTGTGGCCCGTAACCAGAACTCGCTGTCCGGCGTAGAAGTCTTTCATCCGCTTGGGGGGGCGAACCTCCATGGCTACCAGACCTTCCAGGGTGCTGTGCCGCTTTCCCAAAGTGATTCGAGAGTTTGCTTCTCGCGAAGCGTGTCAACAGGGTGCCAAAAACCCTCATGCCGGAACGCCCGCAACTGGCGATCGGCTGCGAGCTTGGTCAGTGTGATCGCTTCCAGCGATTCATCGTCTCCCTGGATGTAGTCGAGCACCGCTGGTTCGAATACCATGAACCCCCCGTTTATCCAACCTTCACGCGTGGGCGCTTTCTCTGAAAAATCAGACACCACGTCGTTTTCGAGCACCACGCTGCCGAAGCGAGCCGGAGGGCGCACCACGGTCACAGTAGCTAGCGATCCATGCGCCCGGTGAAACGCGATCAAGCGCGAGACATCCACGTTACTTACACCATCCCCGTAGGTGGCCATGAATGTCTCTTGACCGATGTGTTGTTTAAGCCTCCGCACGCGGCCGCCGGTTAAGGTGCGCGCACCCGTGTCATAGACGCCAACTCGCCAGTTGGGGCTGTTGGTACTGACGATGTCGGTCTGGCCCGTCGCCAAGTCGATATGGAGATCGCTGTTGTGAAAGAAGTAGTTCCGAAAATACTCCTTGATCAATTCGTTCTTGTATCCGGCCGCCACCAGAAAATCGAGGCACCCATGAGCAGCGTAGATGTTCATGATGTGCCATAGCAAAGGCTTGCCGCCAATCTCGACCATAGGCTTGGGGCGCAGCGAGGTCTCTTCCGCCAGGCGGGTGCCAAGTCCACCGGCCAGAATGACTGTCTTCATCGCCACGAATGTAACACGTGCAGGCGGCTCCTTCCGGGCACGCACTTGGGCTAGCGGCGTGGATCTCGGGCAGCCTCGCGTTCTAGACTGGAATGTGAGCGCCGCTCACCTGCTGTTTCCAGACGATCCAGCCCAAAAGATGCGGTCAACCCACTAATCTGATGCGAATTCGAGACATCCTGAAGCATCCGTCGATCTACCTCCTCTTCCAGGGCCTGGTCGGCGCAAAACGAGCCCGCCGCCTTTGCATAGAAGAATGGGTTCGTCCGACCCCGGGACTCCGCGTGCTCGACATAGGATGTGGTCCCGGCTATGTGGTGGAATACTTTAAGGATCCTCAATATGTAGGATTCGATATAGAGCCAAGCTACATCGAATACGCCAAGCGGCGCTACGGAAGTAAGTACGAGTTTTATTGCCAGTGGTTCGATGATGAAACCCGTCGCAAATTCGATCCCTTTGATGTGGTCATCATGACGGGCGTCATTCATCATTTGAGTGATGTTGATGCAGCACGGATGCTCACTCTGGCCAAAGCTTGCCTAAAGGCCGACGGGCGCTTCGTTGCGCTGGAGTCCTGTTATCAGGATGGTCAATCACCGATAGCCAAGTTTCTCTTGGACAACGATCGAGGAGAGTATATCCGGACCCAACCGAGTTACGAGAAACTCGCCTCGAGCGTTTTTGGACGCGTCCGCACGACCGTCCGGCATGACCTGATGTACTTTCCCTACACACTGGCCCTTCTCGATTGCCAACCCTAAGGACCCCTCACGGCGAGAAAGGCGAGGATTTGGTTGCCAATTTATACTGAGGTATCTCCATGAACGATCCCTCTTCCTTGAGCCCGAGTCACGAACTGGCGGAAGTCAATTCTAACCATCGGCCTTCAGCGTTGCGCGGATTCGTCGACCGGCACTTACTGGCACTTGCGATCCTTGTTGCGGCAGTTTGTTTGTTCCGTTGGCCATTGATTTCCGGGCTCTACACGTTTCTTGACACCGGACCCGATCTCGCCCATATGACGGTTCCGGATCTTGAGTTCAGAGCGCATGCTTTGCGGAACGGGTCGATTCCCCTCTGGAGTAACTACCACCATGGGGGACAGGCGTTCCTGGGTGAATTTCTACCCAATGTATTAAACCCGTTTAGCTACGCGCTGCTTGCGGTGCCTCTCAAGAATGGACACATACGCGCTTCCGCCTTCCTGGGCTACTTCGTGTTTCTGCAGTGTCTTGCCGCAATCGCAGCCTACTTCCTTCTGAGAGACCTGCGCTGCTCTCGCTGGGCCGCCGTTGTCGCGGCACTCTTCTATGCGATTGGAGGCCCGCCAGGTAACTCCATCTGGATTGAGTTTGTAACCGAGGTAATTTATACGCCGCTGGTTCTGCTGTTTCTGTTTCGCAGCTTACGCGGGCTGAGGCCCCTGGCAAATTGTGCCATCGCGGGGGCCATTGTCGGGATTTCCTGGTTCAGTGGCACTCATCACTTTGCGCTGATTACTTCCGTCGCCTGCTTGGCCACGCTGCTGGCGTTTTCAATCCGCAGGGAGTGGAAGTTCGGCCTATCGCGCGCGGCCGTCTTCTCTGTTGCATTGGGCTTCTTTGCCGCTCCCCAGATGCTGCCGACGATTGAGTTCAGTAAGCTCTCGGTGCGCTGGGTGGGCCTTGCCGATCCGGTGATCGGTTCGAAGAAAGTGCCTTACGCGGCACACATCATTGAATATCTTCACCCCTCGCATCTACTGGATATTCCGTTTGGACTCAACTTATCGTATTGGGGTGCGGGAATGGCTTTCGCGGGAGTCGTTGCGCTTTCCTTCCTGCCATTTGCTGTGCGGTCTCTGGCTGCGACGCGCCTCTTGCGCCTGCTCGTGTCGCTTGCCGTGGCTGGAGTATTGCTGTCGATGTCTGCCTGGGACACGCTGTACGGTATTGCGTACCTGTTGATCCCCGCTTTCGACAAGCTTCGCGAGTGCCTCTTGTGGATCTTCCTGGCACACCTCGCCTGGACCTGCTTGTTTGGCATTGGCTTGACCCGGTTCTTAAACGGTGGTGACCTTGACCTGCGTCGCCAAATGAGGCGCATTCTCTTCATCACCGGGCCTGCTCTTCTGGCAGCAGCCTACGTGCTCGCAGCAATTGGCAAGCCCGAGTGGCGGGATCTAGCTGATCGATTGGGCATTGCTGGACTGGTAGTACTGCTGCTCGCGGGAGTAATGCTTCTGTTTGATCGCGGCCTTGCCAAGCCAGCCGTCTGCGCATGCTTATTGGGCGGAATCATGATGATTGAACACGGTAACGTCTCGGGCCTGAGCACGCTTCGGTTTCTTCCGCGCGACGCTGAGTCTGCGAAACGGTACACCGGCCCTGTGGCTGCGGACGACGAAATTGCAAGGTTTCTGAAGACCCGTTCCGACGTGGTCCGAATTGACGTGAATGCGTCGGACGTTCCCGAGAACTTCGGCGAAATGCACGGCATCGAGGAGATGAGTGGTCACGGCGCCGCCATGCTGACTTCACTTTTCCAACTTCCGTATTGGGATCCGAAGGCGCGGCAGTTATATGGAGTGAACTATTTCGTGGCCAAGCAGCCGGCGGATAGCAGCCAACAACTGCTCTATACCGCTGGGTCTGGTATGAAGGTGTTCTCAAATCCGGGTGCCCGGCCGCGTGTCTGGTCGGTTCATAAGGCTATCCCGGTCAGAAATTGGGATGAGGCTCGCGGTGTTCTCGAAAACCCGGCATTCGATCTCTCTGAGGCAACCTACCTCGAAAGCAAAGCTCCTCTCCCTCCCTTGGAGGATTGCCCCGCTTCCAGCGATCAGGTTCAGTTGCTCGAACGGACCGGCATCATACGTGAAGATTCGCAGCACACTCGGCTGCAAGGGAATTGTCATCCTGAATGACAATTTCTATCCGGGATGGAGCGCATATGTAGACGGCAAGCGCGCTCCAATCTTGCCGGCCTACATGAGCGTCCGCGGAGTGGTTGTCAACGCGGGCGAGCACATCATAGAGATGCGCTACGCGCCTTGGAGCTTATACCTCGGCATATTTCTGTTCCTGGCCGGCTTGGCGGGCACAATCATTCTGTGGCGTCGCGAATGAGGCACCGGCCGAGGACCTTCTTACGTAGATCTGCGCCGGCGTTGTGGGCCTGGGTCAGCCGGTTATGACCCAATTCCGGCATCGTTAACCACCTCGAGATCGCAAAATGAAAGCGCTCCCTCCGAAACCGCTTTACAGGGATACCCCCACCGGTATATCCTGAGGTTGGGAGAGCCATCGGAACGCGATGGCGCGCCAAGCCGCCCCGAGTTTAGGGGCCGGATTTCGAAGAAAGGGGGTTATAAGACGATGATCATCCGCAAAGCTTCACAGGCAGCTCTGAGCATCGTGCGCTTCATCGAAGCGTTCTTCGAAGTCGAACCGCTATACCGCTCCCACTAGCGGCGATACCGCTCCCAGTGGAGCGAAGGTTTGATTTCGACCCAGCTATGCCCTCAATCTCAGATTGCAATAAACCTTGTCCCGGCTGCGCGTGTCGCTAGAGGTCTCCGGTTAGTTCCTTCCTCAGTCTCCTGCTCCCGCCCAGCCGGGAACCTGCAGCTCATTTCCCTGACCTTCCTACTAGTGGTTTCGCGAGCCGGGTCGGGTCGAGCCACTCCCTCTTTCAACGCAGAAAATGGAGGCGATTTTTGGGGTTCGGGTAACTCTGAACCACGCCGAGGAGCCTTTACATGCACGGGCCCCGTCTGGTCCCGTTCCCTGCCACGTTGTTTCGAGCTATTGTTGGAGATAACCGTCGCCAGCGATCTGCTCGGACGCGGAACCGAGTGAACTCCACCCGCCGTTCTGCAGTCGGGCCGACTGTGCAGGAATCTTGAGCGCTAGCCTAAAGCTGATTTGTTGAGCCGCCTAATACAATTCGCCCTTTTATTTGGCCAACTTGGGCTGCCTCTATGGTGTGCGGCTGCCGATGCGCCGAAGTCTGTCGCGGCACATCCCCCCTCCGGTTTCCAGACCACGATTCAGCCGTTCCTGGCCAAGAACTGTTACGGTTGCCACAATGCCAAGGCCAAAGTAGCTGGCTTGAACCTGCAGGCTTATGCGGGCGCGGCCTCTCTGGCTGAGAACCGGGAGATGTGGGAAACGGTGCTGCGGCGCGTAAAAGCCGGTGAAATGCCGCCCAAGCCTTTGCCTCGCCCGAACCCGGACGAACTGCGCGCCGTGACCAACTGGATGGAGTCGGAATTCGACTCGATTGACCAGCACGCCAAGCCTGAAGCGGGTCGTGTGACCGCCCGCCGATTGAACAAAGCGGAATACGACAACACCATTCGCGATCTCCTGGCCCTGAATATTGACCCGGCTGCGGATTTTCCGCAGGACGATTCCGGATATGGGTTCGACAACATCGGCGATGTCCTTTCCCTGTCGCCCGTCCTCATGGAGAAGTACCTGAACGCGGCCGAAAAGATCTCCCGGACGGCTGTCTTTGGATCTGACCCGGTGAAGCCTAGCTTGGTCAGACTGCAAAGTGTCCGCGCCAAGACGCGTCCCATCACCGCGGTCCCGGCGGACTATGACGAAACGGGCCTAAGCCTCCCCAACTCGTTTCACACCAGCTACCAGTTCACCGTGGACGCGGAATACGGGTTTCGGATCGGCCTTTCCGGATTTCGCCCTGCCGGCTCGGAGCCCTTTGCGGTGACCCTCTGGGTGGACGGAAAGCCAGTCAAGACCGAGACCGTCAATGTCGCCGGCAGTTTGCCGGAGTCGCTTCCCTGGCAACAGGATCTGAGCGGAAAGATGGTCGAGGTAAGGGCTCGCATCACAACCGGTGAACACTGGCTGGCTGTCTCGATACCCCACCTCTACGAAGGCTTGCCTGCCGGTGTTCATGGACCAAATCCGTCGAAACTTCCCGAACCGCCTCCGCCCGATTTCGACGCCGTCATCAAGCCGCCTAAGAATCCCACGCCGGAGCGCCTGGCTCTCTACAAGAAGCGGATGTCCGACGCAATAAAAGGCAGCCATCAATTGAACGGCGCTCGAATCGGCAACGTGGAATTAGTTGGACCTTTTCAACCCGAGCTGGCGCCATCCCTGGAAACACGAAAGAAGATTTACATCTGCGGTCACCTGGATGGTCATCACGACCCGTCCTGCGCGCGCAAGATCGTCGCCAATCTGGCGCGGAATGCCTTCCGCCGACCCGTAAGCGCTGCCGAAGTGGATCGCTACCTGAACCTGATGACGCAGGACCGGAAGCAGGGTGACTCCTTCGACGGTGGAGTTAGTCTCGTCCTTGAGGCGCTGCTGGTATCGCCCGATTTTCTCTTCCGCATTGAGACTGGCCCGGCGCCGGCCGTTGTCAACGCCAGCACGTCGACCCCCGACGCGCGGCGTATCAGCCAGTACGAACTCGCATCCCGCCTGTCCTATTTCATTTGGAGCAGTACGCCTGATAGCGAGCTTCTACATTGTGCTGAGACTGGTACGCTTCGCAAACCGGAAGTGCTCAAGGCCCAGGTGCAGCGCTTGTTGAAGGATCCGCGCTCTTTCGCTCTGGCGGAGAACTTCGGAGGCCAATGGCTTGAATTTCGAGCGCTCGAATCAGTCAAGCCCGACCATGACCGCTTCCCCGATTACGACACTTATCTGCGAATGTCGATGCAGCGGGAAACCGAACTGTTTGTTGACAGTATCATCCGCGAGGACCACAGCATATTCGACTTGGTTGACGGCAAGTACACTTTCGTTAACCAGCGGCTGGCCGAGTTCTATCAGATTCCCGGCGTGTCGGGGCCTGAATTCCGCCGCGTCGATCTGACGGACGTTCCAGGGCGCGGCGGCGTGATCACGCAGGCCAGCGTACTGACGGTTTCCTCCTACGCCACCCGGACGTCGCCGGTGCTGCGCGGCAAGTGGGTTCTAGAGAACATTCTCAATGATCCGCCGCCCCCGCCGCCCCCGGGCGTTCCCAATCTGGACGTCGCGGCAGTCGGGACAACCATCTCCCTGCGGCAGCAGATGGAAAAACACCGGGCCAACCCGGTGTGCGCGTCGTGCCACCAGCGGATGGATCCGCTTGGCTTCGGGTTGGAGAACTACAATGCCATCGGCGCCTGGCGCACCCACGATGGGAAATTCCCGGTCGATTCAGCCGGAACCCTGCCAAGCGGGAAGTCGTTCGATGGACCAGACGAACTCAAGACAATCCTGGCCAGTGATCGCGAGGTGTTCACTCATTGCCTCGCGGAGAAGCTGCTCACGTACGCTCTAGGTCGCGGCCTGGAACGTTATGACCGGCCCACCGTGAAGGTGATTGTTCAACAAGTGGCCGACAGCAACTATCGTTTTTCGAGCCTGGTGTTGGCTATCGTGAACAGCTTGCCCTTCCAGATGCAGGGTGATCCGCCCAGGAAAGAAGACACGCAGCCCGGCAATGCGCCGGCCAAAGCCGTTGCAGGCAGCCTGCCCGCGCCCAGCCCGGTTGTCGGGGCCACTCCAGTTGTCGGGCCTACTTCAAATGAGAGACGATAAGAGAGGTTTGCATCGATCATGACGGTTCTCACGCGTAAGCATCTTCCACGGCGGGCATTCCTACGCGGGGTAGGTGCGGCCATCGCTTTGCCTGCCCTGGATGCCATGGTGCCCGCGCTTGCTTCGGCAGCTACGACCAAGGCACCGACCCGCATCGCTTTCGCCTACGTGCCGAACGGCATCATCATGAAGGACTGGACGCCTTCCGCGGCCGGTAGTGCGTATGAATTCACCAATACTCTGAAGCCGCTGGAACCGCTGCGTGACAAGCTGATGGTGCTGAGTGGATTGTCGCACCACAACGCGGAAGCGCTGAGCGACGGTGCCGGAGACCACGCACGTGCCGGTGCCTGCTTCCTCACCGGCGTGCACCCCAAGAAAACAGCGGGTGCGGACATCCAAAGCGGTGTCTCGGCCGATCAGATGGTGGCTAAGGAACTTGGTGACGCTACACGCTTCCGTTCCCTCGAATTTGGCTGTGAGGATTCACGCACCGTCGGCGACTGCGACTCGGGCTATAGTTGCGCTTACACCAACAGCATCTCCTGGCGCACGCCCACTTCGCCAATGCCACCTGAAACCAACCCTCGCGCAGTGTTTGAGAGGCTGTTTGGCGCCGATGCCAACCTCGATCCGGAGACGCGTGCCCGCCGCCTTCGCGCACGCATGAGCATTCTCGATTTGGTCAGTGATCGCACCCAGTCGCTATCCGGAAGCCTGGGTGCCTCCGACCGGCGCAAGCTCGACGAGTACCTGTATGCCGTTCGTGAGATCGAGAAGCGGATACAGATGGCCGAGAACGATCCTCAACAGATCAAGCCCAACATGGAAGAGCCCGGCGGCATTCCGGTCACCTTCACCGAGTACGTGAAGCTGATGTACGACCTGCAGGTGCTGGCGTTCCAAACCGATATGACGCGCGTCTCCACCATGGTGGTCGCGCGCGAAGGCAGCGTCAGAACCTACGGCGAGATTGGCATTCCCGATCCGCACCACCCGCTCTCGCACCATCGGGGCAATGCGGAGTGGATTGAGAAGCTCGCCAAAATCAACCGCTATCACGTCGAGTTGTTCGGTTACTTTCTTCAGAAAATGAATTCGATTCAGGATGGAGATGGGACCTTGCTGGATCACTCGATGATTGTGTACGGCAGTGCCATCAGCGACGGCAATCAGCACACCCACAACAATCTGCCTGTCTTGCTGGCGGGCGGAGGCAACGGCTGCCTAAAGCCTGGCCGCCATGTCATGTACAAGCCCGAAACGCCGATGGCTAATCTTTACCTCACGCTGCTCGATCGCGTGGGAGTTAAGCCGGAAGCAATTGGCGACAGCACCGGCAAACTGGAACATTTAACCGACCTTTCCTAGCGCAACAGCGGTAAGCTGACCGCCGTACAATAGGGGTCCAGCATGCCGTCTTCTCGTCACGCAGCTCTGTGCCTGCTCATACTGATTTCCGCATTCCGTTTTGCGTCTGCGCAGCCAGCCCGTCAAGCGGTTACCATCAACGTGGATGCTGCAACGACCGTCGCGCCGTTCAAGCCCATCTGGCGTTACTTCGGCTACGATGAGCCGAACTATACTTATTCGCCACATGGTCAGAAGCTGATATCCGAGTTGTCCGCGCTGAGCCCGGTCCCGATCTTCATTCGTACGCACAATCTGCTCACGACCGGCGACGGAACGCCGGCGCTTAAATGGGGCTCAACCAATGCCTACACGGAGGACGACGCCGGCCGGCCTGTTTACGACTGGACGATTGTCGACCGTATCATCGATACGTACGTCCACAATCGGGCGAAGCCGTTCATGGAAATCGGCTTCATGCCGCAAGCGCTCTCTGTGCACCCGGACCCCTATCGCCACACTTGGCCTAAGGGAGGCATCGATACCGGCTGGGCCTATCCTCCGAAGGATTACGACAAATGGCGCGAGCTGGTCTTCCAGTGGGTCAAACATAGCGTTGAACGCTATGGCCGGCAGGAAGTCGAGTCTTGGTATTGGGAGGTTTGGAACGAGCCCAACATCTCGTACTGGCACGGCACGCCAGAGGAGTTCGACAAGCTTTATGACTATGCGGCGGACGGGGTCAAGAAAGCGCTGCCCGCTGCGCGCGTAGGTGGCCCCGCCACTACCGGGCCGCTGAACCCCAGGGCGGCTGAGTTCCTCCGCCAGTTTCTCGCGCATTGCACGAATGGAGCCAACCAAGCTACGGGCAAGACGGGCGCCCCGCTCAACTTCATCAGCTTTCACGCCAAAGGACGGCCGGAGGTCATTGAGGGCAACGTGCGCATGGGTATTTCCACGAATCTGCGGGATGTCGCGAGTGGATTCGACATTGTCCGTCAGTTTCCGCAGTTCCGTCAGCTGCCTATTATTCTGAGCGAGTCCGACCCCGAAGGTTGTGCCGCTTGTTCGGCGCGCGACCATCCGGAAAATGCCTATCGCAACGGCCCGCTCTACGCCGCATACACCGCGGTCGCACTAAACGGCATCCTGACGCTTGCCGAAGCGAATCATGCCAATGTCGAAGGCATGCTGACTTGGGCTTTCGAATTTGAAGGCCAGCCCTTCTTCGACGGCTTCCGCACCCTTGCGACCAACGGTGTCGACAAGGCCATCCTCAACTTGTTCCGCATGGATGGTTTGTTGACGGGTAGCGGTTCGTCGATCGAGCAGGTTCAAGTAAAGTCCGACGGCGCAGTCGCATTGGACGACATCCTCAAGAGTGGCGTCCGCAATAAGCCTGACATCGACGCTCTCGCGGTTCGATCTTCGCACGCGCTCTCGATTCTGGTTTGGAATTACCACGACCTTGACATCGACCGCCCGGACGCCGACGTCGCGCTTTCGATCGCCGGCCTACCTCCTGACGCACAGCGCGTTCTGCTTCACCACTACCGCATCGATCGCGACCACAGTAATGCATTCGCCGTTTGGAAGCGTCTCGGTTCACCCCAGTCGCCCTCGCCCGAGCAATATGAAGAACTGGAGTCTGCCGGCCAACTGCAGCTACTGGAATCGCCGCGGTTTCAGAATAGCGACACCGGCAAGACAGAACTATCTTTCTCGCTTCCGGGCCAAGCCGTTTCACTTATCCGAATCACGTGGTGAGCCTGCAGCCGCCGCTGTTGTTATCATTTTGGTGTCGGCCAAAGGGGGCGGTTAGCTCAGCCGGTTAGAGCGCCTGCCTTACAAGCAGGAGGT
>CAVUCO010000062.1:0-36743 GCA_963740005.1 uncultured Acidobacteriaceae bacterium
CGGCTCCGTCTCTAGCATCCGCTTCGTCGAAGGTCACCGACCAACGTCGGCTCCTAATCAGCGTTGGGGAGATTCCCATCGCTTGGTGCCCCTTCGGAGCATCCGCTTGCTTACCCGCGCGGTTCTGTGCTGGAGTTTCCAGACACACTTCCCCAGTGAGACCCGAAAGCATTTGGATGAAACGCACTCCACCAATGGCGCTCACTCAACGCCCTCCGCCCTTGAAGGAGAATACGTTCTCCTTGCCCTGCCTCAGCCGCACGACGTTGGCTTTGTGCCGGTAGACGATGAAGAGACCGGCGATTATCGCCGCCGCAAGAATCGGGGGGGCTGGGTGAAGAATCAGCCACACCGCGAGAGGAAACAGCAGCGCTGACACGATCGAAGCGAGCGAGATGTACTTAGTCAGAGCTACGACGAGGACGAAGATGGCGAGCACGGCGGCCAGCGCGAGCGGCGCGATGTATAGAAATGCACCGATAAAACTCGCTACTGCCTTGCCGCCTTTGAACCCGAGGAAAACCGGGAACGCATGGCCCGCCATGACAGCGAGAGCCGCGAGTGCCAGGCCCATGGCAGAACCGCCGGTCAGCTGCGCGGCGATCCATACCGCGAGAAACCCTTTGGCGATGTCCAGCAGGAGAACGACGATGCCGGCCTTGCGGCCAGCGGTGCGGTGCACGTTCGTCGCGCCAATGTTGCCGCTGCCCAGCTTGCGGACGTCCTGGCCCATGGTGTAGCGCACGAACAGATAACCGAACGGGATGGCGCCCAAGAGATAAGCTTCGGCGACTGCGAGTATCAGATTCCAATTCATGATGAATGAGTCAAACTGCCAGGGTACCGGATCGCCCGAGTCGGCATCATCCTAGATTGCCGCTGCCACCGATTCGAAACGGTATGAATGCAGCTTGCGATAGAGGGAGGCCTGTGTGCCGGGGTCGCTCCGATAAAGAGAAAACCCATCGACCGTAAACGACCCAAGGCTGGTGGGTTCCAGCTCGTCGATCTTCTCGTGCAGACCCCTCAGAGGAACCGGGTTCTTGATGCGGGCCAGCGTCAGATGGGGGTGATAGGCTCGGTCCTCCTTCCGAACGCCGAGCTTATTGAGCCTCTCCTCCGTTTCGCGGGCCAGCCGAGGCAGTCCCTCGCCGCTTTCGACGCCGAGGGTCAAAGCGCGAGGCCACTTCTCGTTTGGCAGCCAGCTGAGATGCTTCAGTTCGGCCGGAAACGCGGGGCGTCGATCCAGGTCTTTCAGCGCCGCCACCAACTCGCTCAGCTTTGCTTCCGGCCACTCGCCGATGAACTTGGTCGTGATGTGAAGATTGTCGAGGGGAGACCACTTGACCAGCGCCTCCGGCCGGAGGACTGCCAGCAGACGATCCAGCCGAAGCATAATCTCGTTCGGAAAATCAATTGCTGTGAACAGTCGCATGGGTCGCCGGCCTGGCTTCGTGTTAAGTTCTATCGTAATTTGAGAAGCACGCGAAAAGCTATGCTGCCGATGCAGGATCTGCCAGCCGCCTTGGCGGATCCCTGGCCTCTGGCGCAGTTGCGCGCGGCGACCTCGTTGATGCCGATTCGTTTCTACGAGGCGCCCGCCATCCAGGTGGCACGTGGTTTGCTCGGCTGCGTGCTGGTGCACGGCCCAACGGCGGGAACGATTGTTGAGACGGAGGCCTATCTGGGAGGCGACGATCTTGCGGCGCACTCCGCTCGCGGGCTCACCGAACGAACGAGGGTCATCTTCGGGCCGCCCGGCCGAGCCTATGTTTATTTCATCTATGGCATGCACGAGTGCCTCAACGTTGTGGCCGAGCCGGCTGGCCGCCCGGGCTGCGTGCTGATCCGCGCGGTCGAGCCAGTCACAGGCCTGGGGCTCATGGCGGATCGCCGCCGGTGGGCTGGTCCTTTGCGCGGGTTGACGAACGGCCCCGGAAAGCTAACGCAGGCGCTCGCGATTACCCGCGACCAATACGGTCATCGCCTCGACCGCGATGCACTGACCATCCGCCGCTGGAAGACCATGCCCGAGTTCGAAATCGAGGTCACGCCGCGCATCGGGATTTCGGAATGCGCCGATTGGCCGCTTCGGTTTGTCTGGAAGGGTAGCCCGTTTGTGAGCCGGCGGTGAGGCCGAAAGCGCGGGGTTGTCGAACAGTGACGCGCTCCAAATCGCAGGATCACAACCTAAAGGCTCTGCCACGAGTTCTGCCCGCAGAAATGTGTTAGTTTCTTTGTCCGGTGTGCTCGGTGCGGCCTGCCAAGGGTTTCACGGCAGCTCCGCCGCACACGCCTACGCCCGTGTTTAACAACGCGTTCAGCAGGTTGAACAGGATCGCGTAGACCACTTGTTCGGTGACCGGCTGCCGGCCCGGCATGCGGAAGTTTCCGGGCAATTCCTTGGCAATCTGTAAGCGTACTGCTTGAGGAAGCACACGGCCGCCGCGGTCGCGCTGATTCGCCAAGGAGATAGGCGTCTGTAGAATCGAGCCAGTGCGGCCGTCCACATAAAACTGGCAGCGCGAAAACCAGCCTAGATTTCCGGGATCGGCGGCGTCAAAAAGCAACAACGGCGCTTTGCGATCGCCCGCCAGCAGGTCGATGGCAAGCACTCGCTGCTGATCGTCCAGCTTGTACTCGAAGCCTGCCTGTCGCGCAATGTTCCCAACGAAATCGGGATCGAGTTCTAAGAACAGGAACTTGTGCGGGCCAGCCTCGAGCACTTGCATCTAACCTTATTCTAGACGGCGCTTACATGCCTATTCCCGCTGGCAACGGATAACTTTGCATTTTCAGAGAGTTACGTCTGTCGCAGCCGCCCGCGCTGGCTCGCAATCTGTTTTAATCGAAAAGTCGGCAATTTGCATCTAACCAAATCGAGAGTCTCCGCGAATAAACAATCGAAGCCGGGAAGTGAATCCGGCTGAGGGGTACTTTATGAAACGCATTCTTGCTATAGCGCCGGTCGTGCTCGCGGCCGCCTCCTTTGCTCTTCCCGTCTTCGCCGTGTCACCGAACCCGTTTCCGAACCCGGCCATCGATGTTCCCGCCGAATCGGCCAATGGCACCCAAGTCGCCGTCTTTGCCGGCGGATGCTTTTGGGGTGTCGAGGGCGTTTACGAGCGAGTCAAAGGCGTGAAGGACGCCGTCTCCGGGTTCGCGGGAGGCGCCAAGGAAACGGCGCACTATGAGGTCGTGAGCACCGGAAAAACGGGCCACGCCGAGTCGGTGAAGGTAGTGTTCGATCCGTCTCAAATCACCTACGGCCAGCTTTTGAAGATTTTCTTTTCGGTGGTGCACGATCCGACTGAACTCAATCGCCAGGGCCCCGATGAAGGCACTCAATATCGTTCAGCCATTTTCTATACAACGGAAGATCAGAAACGGGTTGCCGAGGCCTACATCGCGCAATTGGAAGCCGCCCACGTGTATAAGCATCAGATCGTGACCGAGGTGTCTCCGCTCAAGGGCTTTTATGCCGCCGAAGGATATCACCAGCACTTCCTGCAAAACAATCCGACCTATCCGTACATCGTGTACAACGACCTGCCGAAACTTGCGGCGCTCAAGAAGGAATACCCCGAGCTGTACAAGAAGTAAAGGCGGCGGAATAAACGCTGGAAGCCTTCCTGACGGGCGCGACTCGGAAGGTGTTGTGCCCTGTTCTGGTCAAGTTCGTCCCAGCTTCGGACAGGTGCGGCGCTTCGTCATGTGACCTAACCTGAATGTTTGCAACACGCCTTCAGCGGACCGCCGCGTGCACTCCTGATTAGTTCGAGATTTCAAGGAGGCATGATGAGAAACCTTTCTCTGATATTGACGGCAGGCGCTCTGCTGATGGTCCCGGCACAAGCGGTCTGGGCGGCACAACACGACTGCTCTGCGAATAACTTTCACGTCAACGATCTGGTGAGCTATGCGGAAAGCCGCGAGCAGCATGTGGCGCCGCAATCGAATAACATGATTGATCCCGGCGCGAATGGCTCTGTTGTCGTGCATGGTTGGAGCAATAACGACATTCTGGTGAAGGCCTGCATCCAAACCGCCGCCGGAACGGATTCGG
Source organism: uncultured Acidobacteriaceae bacterium (assembly GCA_963740005.1). Classification (GTDB taxonomy): domain Bacteria; phylum Acidobacteriota; class Terriglobia; order Bryobacterales; family Bryobacteraceae; genus CAJCIT01. The sequence goes on from CAVUCO010000062.1 coordinate 4,067, forward strand.
AAGCCCGCGCGCTGGCCACGAAAGTTGCCATCACGCGTGGACCCGGGCAGATCAAGCCCGACGGTCCATCGAGTAATGACAGCCATTACTGGGGCCTGTCCTATGAAGTATGGGTACCGAACCGTTCCAACCTCGAAATCAATACCAATAACGGAAGCATCTCGATCGAGACCGTCGAAGGGAAGATTCAATTCAGAACGCTCAACGGCTCGGTACATCTGGCACAGGTCGGCGGCGATGTCGACGGCACCACGACCAACGGGTCGCTGCATGTTGACCTGGCGGGCAGTTCGTGGGCTGGGCGCGGGCTCAACGCCACAACTACCAATGGCAGCATTCAACTGAATGTTCCGGCAAACTATTCGGCCAAGGTGGAAACCTCAACGGTGAACGGCCGGGTGCATGTCGACTTTCCCGTGAAGGTGAGCGGCGACGTAGGCAAGAATCTGTCGTTCCAGCTGGGCTCGGGCGGCGCAACCATTCAGGCGCGGACGACCAACGGCGGCGTGCATATTAGCCGGACGTAAGACTTGGCCTCGCTAGTATTGGAGCGTGCAAACGTTCCTCACAGCCCGGGACGCCAAGGAATTCCTGATAAACAGGATTGTCGCTGAAGCTGAACTCGAAGGTGTTTCCTTGTCCGAAGTGGAAAGGAAGATGTTGTATTACTCCGAGACTGCCTCTACGGTTCCTGACATCAAAGACGTCAACGAAGCCTTCGAGCGTGACTACGGCCAAGCGAAATATGAACGGAAAATAGCCAAGCTCGTCGATAGCGCCCGCGCAAGGGATTCTGACGAAGATCGAAACGACTCTGACGGCTGGTCGGAGGCGATACGGATGCTTGGAAAAGAGGACCATTACCTGCTTGTGCTCGTGGCTGGTGCCTGCGAGGCGGTTCGGCCTCGCAGTGACTTTAAGAAACTGTTCTTAGTCGCCTTGGCTGCAGCCTTTATCATCGTCGCGATCTATTTTTTTGCTACGGTGCGTCACCCGTAAATCGCGGATGCGAGGCTCATGCAACCATGCGCTTCTCGGGTCTGGGACGCTAAGCTGAAAGAGGGAGGACATCGCCGTGGATGCGCTGGTTGAACAGTTGGATTCCAAGTTGCGCGCGTGGAAGGCAGAAACCGCGGCCGAGGTGCGGGCGCGTGTGACCGAGATTATCGAACTCGCTGACCAGGATGTTCTCAACCTGATGCGGCCCCGCGGCATCGAACAGGAGGTCCTCGACCTGCTCGATGAACCCACAGCCCGGTGAGGTTTGGTTGGCTGACCTGGGACTTGCCGCGAAGACCCGGCCGGTTGTGATCGTATCGCGACAAGATCCTGACCCGCCTCGCGCGCTTGTCTTGTACGTACCGCTGACAACGCAAAACAGGCTTAGCCGGTATGAAGTACCGCTGCCGCGGCTTCCATTTCTAGACCGGGATTCGGTGGCCAATGTACAGGGTCTCGCCTCTTTACCGACTGTCCGACTGGAACGTAAACTCGGCAGACTATCAAACGAAGTGATGTCCAGGCTAAAGGCCGCACTGACGTTCGCGCTCGATATCGAATGAGCGCGGTAACGTTAGACTCCCCGAAACAGCGCTCGGAGGCAGGCTGGCTCAGCGCCAGGCATCCATCAGACTCGCAGTGCCGCCATCGGATCGACCTTTGTCGCGCGCCGTGCCGGAGGATACGTAGCGGCTGCGGCCACGATAACAAACAGCACGCCGATTCCGAAAAACGTCGCCGGATCGGTGGCGCTGACGTGAAAAAGAAGCTTCGTGATCACCCGTGTCAAGGCGAGCCCGCCGGCGATTCCGATCGTGATTCCCGCCAGCGTCAGTCCGAGACCCTGGCCCATCACCAGCCGCAGAATATCGCCCTGCCCCGCACCCAACGCCCTCCGTATTCCCAGCTCCTGGAATCGTTGCGACACCGAGTATGAAATGACGCCGTAAATTCCGATTACCGCCAGCAGCAGCGCCACTCCGGCGAACGACCCCAGCAACATGACGATCAAGCGCCGCTGTCCTACCTCTTCGTCCAGCAGATCATCCATGGTCCGAATGGCAGAAATAGGCTGGTCGCGATCGAGCCCGCGTACTTGCTCGCGAACTCCTTTCACGAAGTGGAGTGGATCGCCTTCGGTTCGAATCGCCAGCATGGCGAAAGGCGGAGGGCTCGGCGCGAACGGCACATAAACAGTCTCCGGCCACGCGCTGTTTTCGAGATTCTGATGCACGCTGGCTGCGATGCCGATAATCTGCACCGGCTGTGCATTCACGCCTCCAATCAACAAGCTCTGTCCTACCGGATCCAAACCAGCGGGATAAGCGGACCAAAAGCGGCGAGCCGTTGTTTCATCGATAATAGCTACGCCTTGCGAGCCGGCGGCGTCCTGGTCGGTGAACTCCCTTCCGCGCCGCAACGGTATATTGAGCGTCCTGAAGTAATCCGGCATCACGACCAGCAACGTGGCAATGGGTCGTTCGTTTAGCCGCAACGGCGGTTTCCCGGCATCCTGGACCGGGCTTCCGATATAGCCTGTCATCGGAAGAAACATTGCCGCCGTGGCGCTGCGGACTCCCGGCGTCGCTCCAACCTGATGGATTAATTCTTGAAAGAAACGGGCCTTCTTTTCGTCGGTGTCATAGCGGGAGATCGGCAAGGATATGCGGATCGTCAACAGGTTCGCCGGGTTGAATCCCAAATCGACCGTACGGAGACGCATCACGCTCTCGATCAGCAAAGCCGCTCCGATCAGCAAAACCATTGACAGCGCGATCTGCCCCACCACCAGCAGTCCGCGTCCATTGATCCTGACGAGAATTCGCCGCGGAGCGCCCTGGCTTGCAGCTTCGCCGCTCCCCCGAAGCACGCCGATAAGATCGGGCTGGGACGCGCTCAGCGATGGTGCCAATCCAAACAACACTCCCGTCCCGGTGGAGACTACCGCCGCGAAGCCCATCACCATCCAATCCAAATGAATCTCTCCGGCGCGCGGCAGATCGAAAGCAGTCATCGTCGGGATGGCGCGGAGGCACCATGCGGCGATTAGCACGCCAATGACACCGCCTATTGACGACAACAGAATGCTCTCGGCAAGAAGCTGTCCGACCAGGCGTCCGCGAGCGGCTCCCAATGCGCCTCGCACGGCGAATTCCCGCGAACGGGCGGTGGCTCGCGCCAGCAGCAGGCTCGCCACATTCGCGCAGGCAATCAGCAGCACAAAGCTCACCGCGCCGAACAGCATCCAGAGCATGGTGCGAACACCGGCCACCAACTGTTCCTTCATCGGTGTCACTTCCACCGGTGACTTCGGCTTGGCGTCGAGCATGGCCGGATGAGCCATCGCATATTGTCGATGGATCACCGCCATCTCCGCATTCGCTTGCTGCATACTCACTCCCGGCTTCAATCGGCCGAACAGTGTGAGGAACGGGCTCAGCACCCGCGACTTGGCTGGCATCGTCGCCCATTCCGACGGCCTTGTCATCCACACGTCTATGCCTGGAGATGGGAATTGGAAGCGAGGCGGAAGGACGCCAACGATGGTGTAGGAAACCGCCGACAGCGTCATCGCCTTCCCTCCGATCTGCGGATCTCCATGGAACCGTCGCTGCCATAGCTCCGAGCTGATCATCACCACAGGCGTGCCGCTGGGGGAATCCTCCGCCGGAAGAAAGCGGCGTCCCAAGATGGGGCTCACTCCGAGAATGTCAAGAAAATCACCCGAAACGAGAACGCCACTCACCACTTCCGGATCACTTCCCCCGGCCAGCGTCAGACTCTCATTGCCCGCAAAGGCGGCGATTGCGCTGAAGGAGCGCACGCCAGCCTTCATTTCTGCGAACCGGGTGGGCGTTGCGCCGCCGGTGATCCGGACCAGCTGGTTGGGATTGCGGTAAGCGAGCGGTTTCAGCAGCACGGCACGGATGATCGTGAACATGGCCGTCGTGCCGCCGATGCCCAGCGCGAGTACGAATATCGCGGTCGTCGCAAACAACGGGTTCCTCCGCATCCCACGCGCCGCGTAGAGGGTGTCCTGCCAGATGGCTTCCAGAATTCTGGGCATGTTGACTCGATGAGCGTCGCTACTCGCCACGAGCAGACCCATTTTAGCGGGGCTGCGATGAGGCCGACTTCGCCGAACTTTTGCAACAGGTCCGCGCAGAGAGCATCTAACGGTTAGATATGCGTCTCTCATCCTTAGCAGCCTTCAGCTCAGTTTGCCTTGCCTCCGGAACGGCGCTCTTGCTGGCGAATAAACGTGAACTGCCGGTTGTCGACAACGTCGATCTCGCCCGCTACAGCGGGAAGTGGTTTGAGGTTGCGCGGTTGCCCGCCAGCTTCGAACGTAAATGTGCGGGCGACGTAACAGCGACTTACACGTTAAAACCCGAGGGCGCGATCGAAGTTCGCAACGCCTGCCGCCAAGCCAATGGCAAGATGACGGAATCTACCGGCACGGCTCGTCTTCGCGATAAGAACGGACCGAACTCGAAGCTCAAAGTCACTTTCTTTTGGCCGTTTTCCGGCGACTACTGGATCCTCGACCTGGATCATGATTACCAATGGGCGCTGGTCGGCACGCCCGACCGCAGGTACCTCTGGATCCTGAGCCGTACGCCGGGACTGACTTCCGCTGTGTACGCCCGATTGCTGGCTCGCGCGAAGTCGCTCGGATTCGACACCAGCCGCGTACAAACGACGCAACAGGCCGCTGCACATTAGCCCGCATCCGGCACTGCTCACAGATAGGATCGATCTCAGGTATCCTGTTTGTTCTATGCGACGCCGTCAACTCTGTCTTGCCTTGGCCTGTTCCACAGCTCTGTTCTGCGCTTCAACCGCATTTAGTCCTGACGCCAAGCTGCTGCCCTCCTCGCTTCAGCAACAAGCCGAATTGCAACAGGCTTGGCTCAAGAGCCGGCTGGACAACAATCTTCCGGCACTCATGCGCAAGCACGGCGTGGCCATGTGGATTGTGGCCTGCCGGGAGTATGCGGAAGACCCGGCCTTCTTCTCACTGGTTTCACCAACCGTATTCGCGGCACGCCGCACCACCATTTACGTCTTCAATGACAAAGGCGGGTCGGAGGGCGTGGAGCGGCTGGCGCTGGGCGGCGATTCCAATGGCGGTCTCTACACTGTCTACCGCGATCCGGATGCACCGAACCACGAGATCTATGGCGACAGCCAATGGCTCACGCTTCGCAAGCTGGTGGATCTTCGCAAGCCGAAGAACATCGCCATCGACATCTCCGAGACGCATGCCTTCTCAGACGGACTGACGGTCGGCATGCACGAAAAACTGGTTGAGGCGCTTGGCACGGACAACGCCAAACGGATCGTCCACGCTGACAACCTGGCGCTGGAGTACCAGGAATTGCGCGTTCCGGAAATGCTGCCAAGCTATCAGGAAATGATGCGGGCGGCGCATTCGTTCATTTCGCGCGCCTTCTCAAATGAAGTGATCACGCCCGGGAAAACCACCGACCAGGATGTTGTCTGGTGGCTACGACAGGCCGTAAACGATGCCGGCTACGGCACCTGGTTTCAGTGCTCGGTGATGGTGCAGAGGGCCGGCACTAAGGAAGGCCTCGACTTCCTGCATAAGGAGAACGGCATCGTGATCCAGCGCGGAGACGTTCTGCACACCGACTTCGGTATCACCGTTATGCGCCTGAACACCGATACACAGCACATGGGATATGTCCTTCGGCCCGGCGAAACCGACGTTCCGGCGGGTTTGAAGCGAGCCCTCGTCAACGGGAACCGCCTGCAGGACATCGTGCTGGAACGGCTGAAGCCCGGCCAAACGGGGAACGAGATCCTAAAGGACTCTCTGGCTGCGGCGAAGGCGGCCGGTATCAAAGCGTCGATTTACAGCCATCCCATCGGTGACCACGGTCATGCGGCCGGTCCGCTGATCGGCCTGTGGGACCGACAGGAAGGCGTTCCAGGTCGCGGCGATGTGAAGGTGCTGCCGATGAGCTGGTTTTCGATAGAACTCTCTGCCTGGACCCTGGTTCCTGAATGGAATAACCAGGAAGTGCAAATGGCGCTGGAAGAAGACGCAGGGGTAGATGCGGCCGGGCATGCCTCGTGGATTCTCTCGCGCCAGACCGAGTTTCACTTGGTGCGGTAAGAGGCAGCGGCCAAGTCTTCCTTCGCAATCCAGCCGGCGATCTTCTCGAGCGCCACGGGAGACATGGTTTCTTCGATCTCGACATATTCCGCGGGCGAGCCGGTTTTGGCCGTTTGGAATAAATGATTCAGGCCTGGTAACTCGTCGACTTCGAAATTCGGATTGCCGCCGGCTTCGAGCGCTTTTCGAATCGCGGGCAGGTTCTGTTTGGGCGGGACTTGCAGATCCTTCTCGCCATTGAGCGCCAGCACGGGACACTTCACTTTCATCAGCGCCGGTGCGGGATCATACACCAGGAAGTAACGAAACCAAGGAGAAGTGATCTGCTTGATCTGAGCGCCTATCTGGGCTTCCGGTATTGTCGGGCCCAAAACCTCTCGGAGTTTCTTATCCATCACGGCGATATCCGTCTCCTGTTCGACAATCTTCAGGGCTTTGCGCTCCGTGGCGGCACTTTTCTCTGCGGCGTCGTGAGAAACGCCACTGGCCTCCGAAATCAGCTCCCCCTGGCTAACCAGCAGCTCATCCCCTGGAACACCCGAACCCGCCATCATCACAATGAACGCGACATCCGGATTGCGGGCCGCAACCATGGGGGCAATGATGCCACCTTCGCTGTGGCCGATCAATCCAATCCGGCCGGCAACGTCAGGGCGGCTTTTTAAGTACGCGACACCTGCCTCGGTGTCTGTGGCGAAGTCGGCCGTAGTGGCCGTCGCGAAAGTGCCGGTTGACTTCGCGAACCCGCGGTCGTCCGCCCGCAGCACCGCAATGCCGTGGCGGGTCAGGTAATCGGCGAGGACCAGAAACGGCTTATGCCCCAGCAAGCTCTCGTCACGGTCCTGCGGGCCGGAACCCGTAATCAATACCACTGCGGGGAACGGCCCTTTACCCTGCGGAATCGTTAGGGTCGCGGCCAGCGTGACGCCGGCGGCCTTGTTCGTGTACGTCACTTCTTCCTCTTTATAGGGGTACGGCTTAACGGGGTTCTGCGGGTGCTTTCGCTCAATGACAGAAACAGATGTTGTGTGCTTGAGCACCAGGGGCAAACTGGCGCCGCCCTGACTCCAGGTGCCGTCGATGCCGGCAAGGTCAGCGCTGATTTTCCCCTCGAACTTCGCACCGGCCTGCTTCAGCTCCATAACCAGCGTCGAGCCAGTCCGAGTCACTGTGGTCACCGGGATGCCGTTCACGCCTTGGTCGGGACTATCCATGGTCGCCATCAGCCCGTCTTCCATATTCGTGATATCGAAGACGATCCGGAGCTTAGCCGCGCCCGTATCCAGCGTTCCCTGCCAGACCCCGTCGATGTCGGAGGGCTTTGCTTTTTTGCGTTCGGCGGTTGCACCAAACGCACCGCGCTTGAAGTCGAGTTGGAGCGGTTGGCCCTGGCTCCAAGTGCCCTCGATCATCGTTGCGTCAGCGTTCACCTTGCCCTCGTATGTACCGTGGACGGAATCCACAGCGAAGTTCAGCTTCGAGTCTTTCAGCGATATCGAGGTCACCGGCATCCCATTAGACCCCGGTTGATCGATGCTGTCGAGCGTCGCCTTCAACTGGCCTCCCTCAACTTCGCTGACGTGCAGCACCAGGCGCAGTTCCGCTCCTCCCACCTTCAGGGTGCCCTGCCAGTCGCCTGCGATTCCCTTGGTTGAGGTCTGATCAGGGACGCGGCCGAAGGAACCGCTTGCCGACGCGCGCGGCTCGCAAGCCACGGCGGCCAGGGTTACAATCATCGAGATCCGCGCTCCCTTCAAAATCTTGTCTCTTATGCTCCGTTTCATTTCCCCTCCGTACCCATTTCATATTGATTCGTGATCGCTAGCAAGTGGGCGCGCTCGGTCCGCAGGCGTCTTACGGCGGGCACTTCGTTGAGCCACCAGATGACGCCAAAGACTACGGTACAGAGCGCAGGCGCGATCAGATCCACCCAAACCGGTACCCCGGCCTGCGCCGTTTGCATAGAGATCCCTACACCCAAAATCAGCAGTCCAATATACATCGGCAGCAGATACCAATACTTAACTGATTTGAGCAAGCGGATCTGGTGATCGTAGCGTCCGATCAGGGCCTGCGTGTAGTCGGCCAGGCTTTCACTTGGGTCGATAGTCACGTCAGACTTCCCGTACCGAAGCATGTAAAAAATGATCCACGCCGCGCTTGCTGCGACCACCAGGCTGCCCGCTTTCATCACAACGTTCGCTGCGCGGAGCGCCGTCCAAGTGAAGAAGATCACGACCGCCGCTGCGGCGATGCACTCCACTCGATTTCGTATGGCGATCATGCGATCGAACTTCTGCATTTTCTTCTCAAGAATCTCAAGCATTTCATCTCCTTTCACACTGCCGTACGGAGGCTGGCTTTTCCAGAGCTTCTGCAATTCGTCTTCGCCGTTCATATGCTGCCGACCTCCTTGTCCCTTATCTTTTCCTTCAACTTTGCTCGTATACGTGTCAAACGTGCTGCGACGGCAGTTTCGGACAGCCCCGTGACCTCTTTGATTTCCGAGTAACTCAAGTTCTCCAGATGGAGCAGGATGATCTGGCGGTCAACCTCCGGAAGGCCTCGGATGCCTTCGACCAGCAATCGATGCCTTTCATCGGCCAGTGTTTCCGCCTCCGCGTCGGATCTTGACGACGGCGGGTCGAACAACTCAGGCACCTGGCCCTCCCAACTCTCCGTTCGTCGAAGCTTGGCTGACGAAGAAATCGCCACGTTATGGGCGATGCGGTACAGCCAGGTTCGATCGCTCGCGTCACCGCGGAAGTTTGGTATCGCCTGCCAGAGAGCCAGCGCGATTTCCTGCACAAGGTCTTCCCGGTCAGCCGGTTTTTGTAAGTAAGCGCCCGCCAGCCGCCGTAAGGGCGGCTCGTATTGCTCCATTAGCCGCAAGAACGTTTCACGCTGGCTTTCAGACTGCATGACGTCGATCGATTCCGCTGTGGCTTCGCTGACCATCAGTTTACGTTTCTAATGAGGTAGTCTCTGCCCAGAGCATTTCCTTACACAGAGAAAAGATCCCCGCTACCTCACTTCAAGTAAGGCCCTGGCTAACTCACGCTTGGGACGCAAACATCAGTCCGAGCGGCAGAGTTTTTGTGATGTATAGCTTGTATATGTTGAAAAACCAGTCTGTGCCGGCAGACATTGTACTGCCCCACCTCACGTACCGGAGTGTTGCCGACGCGTTGGTCTGGCTGACGAAAACATTCGGCTTTGTCGAGCACTACCGGTATGGCGAATCGAACGGGGCGGTCCAAGGCGCGCAAATGCATCTCGGCGACGCCTGGATCATGATCAATTCGGCGCGACCCGGGTCTGCCAGTCCAGCGCAAGCCGGGTGCCGGACGCAGAGCCTCACCATATTCGTCGAGGATGTAGATGCGCACTACGAAAGAGCGAAGTCGGCCGGCGCCAGGATTGTTGAGCATCTACACGAGACTGAATACGGCGAACGGCAGTACGGAGTCGAAGACCTGGAAGGACATCACTGGCTTTTTTCGCGGCACGCCCGGAACGTAAGGCCGGAAGAATGGGGCGCGACGACAGCCGCGCGGTGAAGCAGCGCCGAATCAATGGTTGAAGCCGTGTTTGGGCGCCGCCTCCCACACAGTTGTCGACGGCCGTTTTGCAGTTAGCCCGTCCCCACGGCCGTTCGCCAGGGCTCGGTTACTGCTTCTCCTTGTGGTAATTGGGGAACGGCGGCCTCTCGTATTTCGGAAGCGGGTGTTCTTTCAATTCTTGAAGCGCCACTTCCACGGCTCTTTCGAGTTGTGGGTCGTGGCCTTGGCGGACTAAAGCCGGGTCATAATCGACTTCAATGTCCGGTGGCACACCGTGATTCTCGACATCCCACTCCTTCGCCAGGTTATAGAACGCGAGATTCGGCGCGGTGACGAACCCGCCGTCGATCAATTCGGGGAATCCAAAAATACCAACCAAACCACCCCAGGTGCGCTTACCGACCAGTTTGCCGACCTTCTCCTGGCGGAACAACCACGGCAACGCATCGCCGCCCGATCCGGCGTATTCATTGATGATCATCACCTTTGGCCCGAAGATCTGATTCTGGGGCGTAGTGAACTCCAGCCCGTAGCGCGTCATGAAGAAGTTGGTTTGTGGCCGCTTGAGGTAGTCGATGATGTAGTCAGCGATATCTCCGCCGCCATTGAAGCGCTCATCAATCACCGCACCTTCCTTGCCGATTTGCGCGAAGTAGTAGCGATTGAAATTCGTGTAGCCTTGTCCGGCGGTATTGGGCAGGTAGACATAGGCGAGCCGCCCGCCGCTCATCTGATCGACTTTCCTCCGGTTGTCGTCCATCCAGGCGCGGTTGCGGAGGTTGAACTCGCTGGCTATGGGGACAACTGTGACTTCGCGGGAGTTGGCGCCGGAGGGGTCGGGACCAACCCGGATAACAACCGCTTTGTCAGCAGTCCCTTCAAACAAAGCATAGACGCTCTCCGGTGGCAGGAGATCACGTCCATTCACGGCCAGCAGATACTCGCCCGCGACGACATTCACACCGGGCTGGGTGAGCGGGGCCTTAAGATTCGGGTTCCAGTTCTCGCCTCTGTAGACGCGGGCGAACCGGTAGCGTCCGTTCTCAATCGTGTAATCGGCGCCGAGCAATCCTCCGGGTACCCTCTTCACTTCGGGATAGGCGCCGCCTCCCACAAAAAGGTGGCCGACTGAAAGCTCGCCCAGCATCTCTGCGAACAAATAGTTGAGATCTTCGCGGCTGGCGACGTTCTCGGCATAAGGCCGGTACTTCTCTTCGGCAGCCTTGAGATTTAGGCCATGGGTGTTCGGATCGTAAAAAAAATCACGTTCGATGCGCCATATCTCGTGATAAATCTGGCGCCATTCCTCTCTCGGATCGACGCGCATTTCCATGGCATCCGTCTTGAGCAGACCTTCGTTCGGTTTGGGCGGGGCGCCCGATGAAGCAATAAACCATTTTTCGCCCTGCTGGAAAAGCATCTTCTCGCCATCGTGAGATAGGTCGAAGGATTGCGCTCCTTCCAGGACTTTCTCGGTCTTGCGGGACTTGAGATCGAACTTCTGCACGGTGTAGACGGGCCGATCCCGGAAATCGGACACATTGTTCGCTTCGACGAGATAGAGAATACCCGTCTTGCCGGCGAACATGCCGAGATAGTCGCGTTCGGCAATCGGGAGTGCCAGGATACGCTGATCGATGTTGTCGAAGTCAATTTGGACGGCAGCTGGCCCTTTGTCTTTTTCCTTGTCCTTGTCTTTTTCGTCCTTCTTCGCGGCATCAACCGGCTTTTCATCATCGCTTTCGGGCGCGATGGGCGACGGGTCTTCCTTCCGCAAGACGACCACATACACGGCGCGCGTGACCTTGCGGTCGATGCTTGACATGTCCAGCCACGATGTGGAGAGCCCACGATTGGTGCTGGCCGTGAAGTAGAGGTATTTGCCGTTCTTGTCCCACCGGGCGTAGTCTGCGTCGCTCAATCCATCAGTAATCTGGGTGGCCTTCCCGCTGTCGAGCGAATAGACGAACACCGCACGCAAGTGATTCTTCAGAATCTTGTTATAGGCGATCCATTTGCCATCCGGCGACCACTGCGGGCTCAAGTCCAGGAAGGGCGTCTGGAAAGTATCGGTGTCGATTCGGACAGGCTGCTTCTTGTCGAGATCGATATACCAAACGTTGAGGCGGTTGTCCGTATACGCGATTTTCTTGCTGTCCGGTGACCACGCCGGTTCGTAGAAGAAGCCGGGCGGGCTGCCAAGGGGAATCTTTGTGACGGTCCCCAGGCCGTTCTGTGGACGCAAGTGCAACTGGTATTCGCCGGATTCGTCGGAGAAGTACGCGATCTGTTTGCCGTCGGGCGACCAGGAAGGATCCCGCTCGGCCACGCCGGATGTGTTCGTCAAATCGCGCACGGTACCCTTCTCGGCGGGGACCGTGAAGACTTCGCCGCGCGCTTCAAAGACCGCGCGGGCCCCGGTGGGTGAGATGCGCGCATTGACGATCTTCGAACCCACTTTCTGCATGGACGGCCGGACATCGGTGATATCGCCGGCGAGACGAATATCCACTCTTTTCGATTTGCCGGATTTCAAATCGAAGAGATAGATAGCGCCAAACTGTTCATAAGCGATGGTGTCGCCGAAAGAGCTGGCCGATTTGAGGTCGAGGCCGTTGTTAGGCAGGATCTGCTGTACTTTTCCGCTGCTGGGATCGTAGGAGAAGAGCGAGATGGGACCGTCGCGGTCGGATAGAAAAATAACTTTGCCTGCCGCCCACATGGGATTCGAGTCATTGCAGTTGCTGTTTGGGATTTTAGTCACTGAGGAGTCAGCGAGTTTGGCGATCCAGATAGGCGTCGTCCTGCCGCCGCGATAGTGCTTCCAGATAGTATTCGCGGGGGTAATTGGCATGTAAGCGAGGCGGGCCTGATCGGGCGAGAACACGCCGCTAAAGCCGGATGGCAATGGGAGAGATTCCGGGAACCCGCCCTGAGCGGGCACAGAGAACAGCTTGCTGAAGCGTGAATAACTCTCGCGATCCGAGCGGAACAGGATGCTCTTGCCGTCTGGTGTCCAGGCGACAGGGACGTCCGGGCTCGGATGGTAGGTCAGACGTCGCGGCACGCCGCCGTCGGCGCTTACGACGTAAACATCCACGTTTCCCTCGTACTCGCCACTAAAAGCAATGTCCGCTCCATCGGGAGAAAAAACCGGGTTCGCTTCGATTCCGGGCCCGGCCGTCAGACGCACCGCGTCACCGCCCTCACGCGGCACGGACCAGAGGTCGCCGGCGTAGGAGAAAACGATTCGGGCCTTGCCCAGAGCCGGAGAACTGAACAAGAGCGGAGGTGCATTCTCCGCGAAACACGGCACAAGCAAGATGAAGAGTGCCAGCAAACGCTTCATGAAGTGTCCTTTAGTGGATTAACGCTAACGAAATCGGGAATTGAACCTCGAACTTTGATTCCGGGGGTTTCGTCGAGTATACATCCCAATGCCCGATCCGGCGAAATGCTTTCCGTATTTTCGGCTCAGCGGAAGGGGCCTATCGCTCAGTCTGCGAGAATAGTCCAGACCTTCGTGCCTGAGAAACATGCGAAGCCCATAGCGGTTCCGATCACCTGGCCTTCGGCTTCTCCGATGCGGCATCGGCCGGGGAGCATTGCCGCACTGCTCGCCGTTCCCGTGGCGCTGTTTATTCTGAGCATCGTCATGGTGAAGGCACAGGGGCCGTGGGGCGCTAATAACCGTTCCGACCCCGAATATGACTACTTACTAAACTCACTCAGCCTTGTGACACTTCACATTCCCGGCCACATCGACCACCCTGGCACCACCCTTCAAGAGTTCGGGGCAGTGGTCGTATTCTGCAGGTGGATCGCTGCTTCCCTGACCGGCGGATGGATATCCATTCAACGAGCGGTGCTTTCCCAGCCCGACGACTACTTGCGCGCGATCAATCTAGGAATCAATATCATCGTCGCCGCCGCCGTGTTCCTCGCCGGCTTGCGCCTGTACGCTGCTTCAAGCTCGCTGCCGGCCGCACTTGTGCTGCAGTTCACCCTGTTCCTGTTTCGTCAGACGCTCCTCGCGACGCCCCGTATCTCCCCCGAGCCCTTTCTCATCGCGATCGGTTTCGTGCTGATAATCCCGCTCATCCCGGTTCTCCTCGAGCAGGAGCGCGACCCATCCCGTGCGGCCACCTCGGCCGGCGCGGTCTTCGGATTCGGCGTGATCACCAAGGTGACATTCCTGCCCTTGGCTGCGGTCGCCGTTCTGGCGGGAGGCCGCAAAGAGCGCAAGCTCTTTGCGCTGGGAGCCCTGGTGAGCGGCTTACTGGTTGCTGTGCCGATTCTTCCGAGAATACCGGCACTCCTGCGCTGGCTCACGCTCAATTTGATTCACACCGGCGAGTATGGGAGGGGGCCAGTCGGATTGCCAGCCCCCCTTGCTTGGTTGGATCATCTGAAGATTCTGATCCACGACGAGCCCTTCATTTTCTGCTCGCTTCTGTACTATGCACTGGTCCTGCTGGCCGTGATGTTCGCCAAGCGTGATCCGTTAACTCGATCAGTGAAGCGCTTGGCGTGGGTCGTATGTGGAACGATCGCTCTCCAACTCGCGATGACGCTACCGCACCCTCAAGTGCGCTACATGCTCCCCGCGATTGTGATCTGCGCCTTGCCGAATGCCTTCATTGTGCTGTGGTTATCATCCTCCGCACTGACAATCGTGCTGAAACGATCCCTCGCTGTTTTAGGCATGATCCTGATGGCATATGGCTTTTGGAGCTCTCAATCCGAAGTAACGAGTTGGATCACAGAGGCCAGAGAAAATCAGGTTAGTGTACAAACACTTGCCGAAGTGCGGCGCGATGCGAAAGGTTGCGTAACCATCGGCTACTACAAGTCATCCAGTCCGGGATATGCGCTCGCTTATGGAGATGACTCTGCCCGCGGCGTGCAGGGAAAAATTCTGGAGGACTTGTACCCCAATCTCATCTTCTACGACAAGTTCGCCGGGGAGTTTCGTGGCTTCGCTTTCGAGCCAAGAATCGCTCAGGTTCGACAGATGCTGGCGGAGGGTCGATGCGTGTTGCTCCAAGGCGAACCGTCCAGCAAGACTCCGTTCTCCCTGGACCCTGAATTCTCGATCGAACTGGTGGCCCAGGCGGGTGACCAAGCGATCTATCGCCTGCATCCAGGGCCATCAAGCCTGCCGGCGAAATAACCAGACGCCGGCTGGATCGTCGGGTGAAGGCCGGGGCGTATCAGGATCGGATGTCCAGCCGTTTTCCTTGGCTCGGGCAATCGCGAATACGGCCCCGTCTTTCATAAAAGTCTTTCGGCCGGATTCTCTCCAGCCAGTCTCCGCGATCGTCTGTAAGATTTGCTCGCCATCCAGCCGCGTTTCGTGCCCAAACCTTTCAATACTTCGCGCGCCGGTCGCCTGAAGCCGCATCATGGCCTGAGAACTCACGTCTAGAATCCAACCGGCAATCCCCGACTGGGAGGCTGCTTCCATCGCGAGGCCATGCACCGTCGAACCGGGCAGATAATACAAAAGCCCTTCGGTCAGCAATAGCACCCGCCTGCCGTTTGCCGTGGCCTGATCGAGTACCCACCTCCGTTCGTTCTCTTCATTCAAGTCCGCGGTCAGGCGCTCCAAGCGGCAGCGGGGGGAACATCTTTGAGAGCCTCATGTTTGTAATCCAGGATCGGCCCGAAGTCCACTTCGATCCAGCGTAAGCTGCCGGGAACGCCGAACCGCCAGGGCCGCGCATCCAGACCTGCGCCCAACGAGAGAACGCAGTCGATAGAACCATCACTCAATTCCGCGGCGAGAAAGTTATCGATGAAGTGCGAGCGCAACCCGATTCCAAACGACGTCCACCGCGACTGCTTCGCGTGATTTGCCATGCCCATTCCGCGCTCTCCCGCCAGCGTCGCCGCGAAGGGGTCCCGAACCAATCCATCCGCGCGATCTGTCTCCGAAGCACGTGCTGCAGCCACAATCAATGCGGTGTCGCTCACATGTTTCATCGCAAAGGCCATGGTCCGAGCTTAGCGAAATGACTTGCGCCCGCGGATCGGGATGGCGTTTGCACGCTAGCGCCGAAAAAGCCAAGTCCATCCTTGATGCTCCCTGGGCCACAGCGGTCACCCTGACTCTCTGGCCTAGAGCCTTGCCGTACGGGTCGTGAAAATGGCGATTGGCTACAATACCCGGACATGCGCGTCTTGCTCGCCCTGATCGCGTTCGCCCTCCTCGAGAACCAACCGCCGACTGCCCAGCCCAAGCCGCCCGTGGCCGAACCATACGATGTCGTCATCCTCGACGGTCGCGTGATGGATCCCGCATCGAATTTTGACGCGGTTCGCAACATTGGAATCCGCGACGGCAAAATCGCGATACTCGCCACCGAACGCATTTCCGGAAGGCAGACCATCAACGCCGGGGGCCTGGTTGTCGCGCCTGGCTTCATCGATCTCCACTCACACGGCCAAACGCCGGAAAACTACGCTTTTAAAGCCCGTGACGGCGTTACCACCGCCCTGGAAATGGAGGTCGGCGTGTGGCCCGTCCTGCCCTGGTACGAGGCACGCGAGGGAAAATCGCTGGTCAACTACGGCGCAACGGTTGGGCACATTCCCGCGCGCATGGCCGTGATGCATGATTCGAGCACTCTGCTGCTCCCCCATGATGCCGCCGTAAACCGCAAGGCGACCGCCGCCGAAGCTGCCTCTATTCGCCAGCATCTCCAGGACGGTTTGAACCAAGGCGCTCTTGGCTTGGGTTTCGGTCTTGCCTACACGCCGCTCGCAACGCGTGAGGAAATTCTCGATCTGTTTCAACTGGCGGCCGCGGCTAAGGCGGTCTGCTATGTCCATGTCCGCAATGGCGGCCCGGTAGAGCCAGGCATCGTCGATGCCGTTCAGGAGGTCATCGCCGACGCCGCTATCTCGGGCGCCTCGCTTCACATCGTCCATATCACCAGCATGGGTCTGCGCCAAACGCCGCTTTTACTCAGCATGATTCGCGACGTCAAGAAGCACGGCCTGGACGTCACTACGGAGGCCTATCCTTACACGGCGGGTATGACGGATCTGGGCTCCGCGGTCTTCGCAGAAGGATGGCAGGCCCATCAAGGCGGTATTACTTACCAGGATTTGCAGTGGGTCGCCACGGGTGAGCGCCTCACCGCCGAGACCTTCGCGATGTATCGAAAACAGGGCGGCATGGTGGTCATCCACAGCATTCCGGAAGAGGTGGTACGCGCCGCCTTGGCAGACCCGCAGGTGATGATCGCCAGCGATGGCGTGCTGGAGAACGGAAAAGGCCATCCACGAGGCGCCGGCACCTACGCTCGCGTCCTTGGCCGCTACGTTCGCGACCAGCAAGTCCTGACTCTGATGGAAGCGTTGCGCAAGATGACGATTCTGCCCGCGGAGCGCGCCGGATTGACACAAAAGGGGCGACTGGCAATCGGCGCCGATGCCGACGTGACGGTCTTCGATCCGGCACGGGTAATCGACCATGCGACGTTCGAAAAACCGGCGCAGTACTCCACCGGCATTCCTTATGTTCTGGTGAACGGTGTTTTGGTGGTGAAAGAGAATGCGGTGCAAGCCGTGTTTCCCGGGCAAGGTGTGCGGCGATAGCTGGTGGCCTTTGCGGGCTTTCATAAATGCCGGCTCGTGAAATTTCCCACTAACCGTTTACATAGTCAGACGTCTGTATAATAAGAAGTCTTAGTATGAAGAAAACCGACTCCCTCCAAGGCTCGCTGGATCTGCTCGTCTTGAAGATACTCTCCAGGCGGTCGAGCCTGCATGGCTACGCCATCATGACAGCAATTAAAGACTGGTCCGGGGATGTGCTTCGCGCTGAAGAAGGCTCGCTCTATCCGGCCCTACATCGCATGGAGGAAGCGGGGTGGATTCGTGCACAGTGGAAGACGAACGACAACGGGCGGCGAGCGCGAATCTATGAGCTGACCGCGGCGGGCAGGAAACAACTGGATGCGGAAGAATCGCGCTGGCAGGCCGTGACTTCCGCGGTGAATCGGGTTCTCAGGACGGTCTGAATATGTCTTTATGGTCACGCATCGCAAATGTGATTCGCGGCGATCGACTCAGCCGTGAGATCGACGAAGAGTTACAGTCGCACATTCAGGAAGCGATCGCGCAGGGCCGCGAACCAGCCGAGGCTCAAAGGGCGTTCGGCTCCGGGCTGAGATACCGGGAAGATACCCGCGATATGCACCTGATTCCCTGGCTCGATTCGCTGCGGGCTGACGCGGTCTTCGCGTGGCGCAGGCTCAATCAGGCCAAGGTCACCTCGGCCGCGGCGATTGTGTCGCTGGCCCTGACGATTGGGGCGTGTACAGCAACCTTCCGCCTGATCGATGCGCTATTCCTCCGCCCGCTGCCTGTTGCCAACGCGGACCGCCTGCACGTCGTTGCCTTCCAAAACATTGGAGCAATCGACGCCAAAGATGCCCTCTATGACAGTTGCTCCTATCCCATGTTTCGCCAAATGCGCGCCGATGTGAAAGATAAGGCCGAGCTCATCGCCGTATCCTATGCGGATCGCGCCGATCTGACCTATGCGTCGGACCAGGAGATGGAGAAGGCCTACCTGCAAGAGGTCTCCGGCTGGATGTTCACAACATTTGGACTCCGCCCCGCCTCAGGGCGCCTTTTGACGGAGGACGACGATCGCACCCCGGGAGCGCATTCCATCGCCGTCCTGTCATACGACTATTGGGACCGCCGCTTCGGAAAGGACCCTCATGTGGTGGGCCGTACCTTCCGGATGGGTGACAATCTTTACGAAATCATTGGCGTGGCCCCCGAAGGTTTTACCGGAACCGAAACCGGAATCATGACTGACATCTTCATCCCGATGATGATGAAGAATCCTCACACGCTCGAGAGCTGGAACAACTTCTGGCTTCGGACACTGGTTCAGTTGAAGCCCGGCGTTGAAGCCGACCTGGTCCACCAGGAACTGGCCGCGACGTTCCACGCCATCCAGCTGGAGCGGGCGAAGGGCTTTAAGGGAATGACGAAGCAGCAACGGGATCGATTTTTTCGGGAGAAGCTGCTGCTGCAACCCGCCCCCGCCGGCCGCTCGAACCTGCAACGGGACTATCGCCAATCGCTCACCGCTCTGGGCATCTTGGTGACGTTGGTATTGCTTATCGCCTGCGCCAACGTGGCCAATCTGATGACAGCCCGTTCGGCGGCAAGGGCGCGTGAAATGGCCTTGCGCGTTTCGATCGGCGCAGGGCGAAGCCGGCTGGCGCAGCTGGTTCTTATGGAGAGTGCCTTGATTGCGTTCCTTGGAACTGTCGCCGGCGTGCTGTTCGCCTGGTGGTCGGCGCCCTTCGTAGTTGGCATGGTTAATTTCAGGCTGGCCCTCCCCGCGGATTGGCGCGTGCTCGCATTCGCAGTGGCCATGACCGTGGGTGTGACGTTGTTGTTCGGCCTGCCGTCCGCGCTGCGCGCGTCGGCCATCCAGCCGGCCGGCGCTCTGAAGGGCGGCGACGATCCGCACTCGCGCGGGCGGTTGATGCGCGTGCTGATTGCCGTGCAGGTCGCTTTCTGTTGCATGGTACTCTTCGTCGCCGGCCTGTTTGTCACCACCATCCAGCGCTTATCGAGCCAGCCCACTGGCTTCTCGTCAGACCGCATCCTCAATCTCGAAACGGTTTCACACGGCCCACAGCCGCCGGTCTATTGGGATCAAGTGGCTGCTCATTTAAGAAGCGTACCTGGTGTCGAGATAGTGGCGATGTCGGGTTGGCCGTTGATGAGCGGAGAATCCTCCATCAATTCCATTTCGATCAACGGAGCGCCTCCGACAGACGTCGTGGCCGACTACCTGGGTGTGTCGCCGGGCTGGCTGGACACTTTGAAGATTCCGCTCCTCGAGGGCCGTGACTTTCGTTTGAGCGACAACGCGCCGGCAGTGGCCATCGTGAATCAGGCATTTGCAAAACAGTATTTTGATGGCGCCAACCCGGTAGGAAAGTTCTTCGAGAGGATCGAGAGCGTGAACGGAATTGGCACCCGCGCACGAGTGGAGGTTATCGGCTACGTCCGCGACGCGCGCTATCGGGACAACATGCGGTGGCCGATTCGTCCCACGTTCTATACGCCGATGCACGTTACCGGGGCAATGGGTGATCTGCAGCCACTCAGTCGCGGAAACTTCGTGGTGCGAACATCGAGCGCAAATCCGCTGGCTCTAGCGTCCATTCTGCGACAGGAAGTGCCGCGTGCCCGGCCCGAATTTCGCGTCAGCAACATCCGGACACAGAATGAGATCATCGAATCGAAAACCATCCGCGAACGTTTGCTTGCCATGCTCGGCTTGTTCTTTGCGGTGGTTGCCCTGTTGCTCGCCGGGGTTGGATTGTATGGTGTCCTCGATTACTCCGTTCTCCAGAGGCGACGTGAAATTGGGATTCGCATGGCCGTCGGCGCGCCGGCCGGCAGCATCGTACGCGGCGTGACGGCAGACGCCTTCCTGATGGTTCTAGCGGGAGCGCTTGCCGGAGTGGGACTGGGTTTGGTATCGGCGCGATACGTTGAAGCACTGCTCTATCAGGTGAAGCGGACTGATGTGGTCTTACTTGCGTTACCTACGGCGACAATTCTAGGGGCCGCGCTCCTCGCCGCCTTGCCGGCGGTCATCCGAGCCGTGCGAATCGATCCCGCCGCAATGCTGCGCGAGGAGTAGTCAAACCTTACCGACGATGCGTCACAAGCCGCTGCGCTCCACACTGCGCGGCTTGACATTATGGCCCCGGGGCGATAGATATGAGCAGGACCACATCTGCAAATGGCACGTTGACGGTCATTGTTCTCTGCAAGGTCTCAAGCATCTGAGGCGTAGTGGTTCGGGTTCCTGCGGGGAGTCTTGCCACCATGCTCGAAATCGGTTTTCATACGGACGCTTTCAACTCCAGCTCTTGGAGCTTCGACCGATGTCTTGAGTGGGGCCATCGGCAGGGACTCCATTACATCGAGTGCGGAGCCATCGACGGCGTGAGCTGGATTCACGGTCTCGGCTATCAGCCGCACGTCGCGCTGTGGCAGGACCCGCGGCAGATGCGCCGCAAGATGCAAAAACTCGGCGTCGAATTCTCACAGATCGATGCCGCGTTCCCACTATCCATCCCCGAGGGACTGACTCTGGGTGTGGAGTACATCCTGCACACCATTCGTTGGGCCAGTCTCGCCGGTTGCCCGCGCGTGGACACGACCGACGACCGTTTTGCGCCCGAGGGCGCCAGCGAGCGCGATACCTTGGACCGGATGCGCGCAATCTATCGGCAGATCGTCGCCGTCGCGGAAGACTACGAGATCACCATCAACATCGAACCCCACGGCTACTTCACCACGAAGCCCGAATTCATGGCCGAGATGCTGGCTTATGTCGATTCGCCATTCCTGCGCATGAATATGGACACCGGCAATACCTTCATCGCCGGTCAGGATCCGGTGGCCTTTCTGGAACCACTGATCGCCAAGGTAAGCCACGTTCATATCAAAGACGTCAGCGAGAGCCTGGCGGCCGCATCGCGCGGAGGGTTGACGGGTATCGCGGTCAGCCATTGCGCTCTTGGCGATGGCGTCAATGCCGCGAACATCATCCGGTGTGTCGAGATGCTAGTGGCGGCCGGCTATTCCGGCGTTCTCAGTATCGAATGTGAAGGCCAGGGCGGGCCAATGATCGAGAAGAGTCTCGACTGGCTGCGCGGCGTGGTGGAGCAGGCCACATCAAAGTGGGTTTCTTCCAATGCCGAGCCTGTTCGCCTGTAAGCGGATCGAGGGAAATGTGAATAAGATTCTGATCGCGCTGGCGGCGGCGCAGCTGCTTGTCGGCGCGCAGACGCAGCCGGAACGGTTGAAGGTTTTGATTTTGACCGGCGAGAGCGATACGCAGTACCACGACTGGCGCGTCTCGACTCCCTTTCTGCGGAGTCTGCTGGAACGGACCGGCCGTTTCGACGTGAAGGTCGCCGAGCAGGTGAGCGGTCTTGACGCGGAATCGCTGCGCCCATTCGATCTTCTGGTCCTGAACTACATGGGGCCGCGATGGAGCGCCGTGACCGAGCACGCCGTCGAGGACTTCGTCCGCCAGGGCAAGGGCCTCATCTCGTTCCACGGAGTGACGTATGGGCCGATGTATGGCATGGTGTTCGACGGCCACTGGAAGGCGGGTGCGGATACGGGCTGGCCGGTCTATCCCTCGCTGACTGGCGCGCGTTGGGATCCTCCAAAGGTCGGGCACGGCAAGCGCCACGTCTTCACCGTGACGTGGGTCGATCGCGCGCACCCCATCAGCAGCGGCCTGGACTCGACCTTCATGGCGAATGACGAGCTGTACCATCGTCTCGAACTTCTGCCCGGAACTCATGTGCTTACGACTGCTTTCAGCGATCCGGCTACGGGTGGCACGGGCCGTGATGAGCCTATCGTCTGGGTAGCCGCTCTCGGCAAAGGCCGAATTGTGCACACCACCTTGGGCCACGATCTCTCGGCGATGTCCCAACCCGGATTTCTCGCGACGTTCGCGCGCGGCGCCGAGTGGGCCGCGACCGGCACTGTCACTCTCCCGGCCGTGATTCCTCCCATTGCCCGGCGGAGCGACGCGATGCGCGTACTGGTCGTCACCGGGGGTCATCCGTATCCGACGTCGTTATACACCCTGTTTGAAGGCTATGAGGACGTGGTTTGGTCTCACGCAACGTCGCCCCAGGAGGCATTTCCCGCGGATCTGGCGGCGCGTTTCGATGTGATTGTCCTGCACGATATGCATGAAGATCTCGATCCGGCCTTGCGCGACCATCTGCGTGCCTTCACCGAAGCCGGCAAAGGCGTTGTCTCCTTACACCACGCCATCGTCGACTACACCGACTGGCCCTGGTGGTGGCAGGAGGTAACAGGCGGCGTGTTTTTCATCAAGGAGCGGCCGGGTCACCCGGCGTCCGCTTATAAGGAAGGAGTCGAGATGGTTGTCACTCCTACTCAACTCGGTGCTGCGCATCCGGTAACTCGCGATGTAGGACCGTTGGTGGTCGTCGATGAAGCCTACCGGGGTATGTGGCATTCCCCTAATGACCAAGTGCTGATGGAAACGGCGTTCCCGCTGAACGACCGCGCGGTTGTCTATATCGGTCCGAACCCGAAAGCGCGGGTGATCTACATCCAGCTCGGCCATAGCGATTCGACCATGCGCTACCCGGGCTATCGAAAGCTCGTTCACAACGCAATCCTGTGGAGTGCGGGCAGGCTGCCATAAACACGAAGCCACGACGAACGGAAGTGGCATGCAGGTTTGGAATGGAGAAAAAACGAATGAACACCACAAGCAATGCGACCGAAGGAACCTCGCGGCGCAGCTTTCTGAAGACCTCTGCTGCCCTGGTCCCGGCGGCGACTCTGGCCGGACTGGCAATTCCGGCCGCGCATAGCGAGGGAAGCGCCATCTTTAAGGTGGGTGTGATCGGATGCGGCGGACGCGGCGAAGCCGCCGCCATGAATGCCATGAACGCCGGTAAGGACGTGCATATCGTCGCCATGGGAGATATCCTGTTGGACCGCATTCAGGAAAAGCGCACCTCGCTCAAATTGAAATATCCCGACCAGGTCGACGTTCCCGACGACCACTGCTTCACCGGTTTTGACGCTTACAAGCATGTCATCGCAGTCTCCGACGTCGTCATCATTGCGAACGCGGCAAAGTTCCATTCCTTCCACGCCCTCACGGCCATCGAGGCCGGCAAGCACGTTTTTGTGGAAAAACCCCATGCCATCGATCCGGTCGGCATTCAGCGGCTGAAGAAGGCTTGCGATCTTGCTCAGAGTAAGGGCTTGTCAATCGTTTCCGGCCTGCAGAGCCGCTATCACTTGGGTTATCGCGAGACCATGCAGCGAGTTCACGACGGCGCCATTGGCGACATTGTCGCCATTCAGGAAACCTGGCTGCGTCCGCCCTACGTGCTTTATCCGCGTCGGCCGGGCATGAAGGAGATCGAATTCCAGGCCAGCAACCAGTATCACTTCCATTGGCTTTCGGGCGACGACGTACCGCAGACCTTGATTCACAATCTCGACCGGGCCAGCTGGGCGCAATTGAATGCCGCTCCAATCCGCTGTTACGCCATGGGTGGACGCTCAACTTTGCATGGCGAGGTCTATGGCGACGTCTTCGACCATAACGCCGTGGTTTACGATTTTCCGAAGGGTGTGCGCGCCTATGCCTTCTGCCGCACGATCGACAATTGCTATGAAGAGAACTCGAGCCTGATTCTCGGGACCAAAGGCCGCTGTGACCTGCTGAAGCTGCGCATCACGGGTGAGACCAACTGGGAATCCAAGGAGGCCGCATCCAAGCGCAACGCTTACGATCTGGAGCATGTGGCGCTGTTTAATGGCATCCGTAGCGGCAAGCCTGTGAACAACGGCGAGTATATGGCGCGCAGCACGCAGATCGGCCTCATTGGCCAGTTCTCGTCGTACACCGGAAAGGAAGTGACGTGGGAGCAGTTCGACAAATCGAGCTTCTTCTATCCGCCGCTGCCGGAAAACATGAGTATGGACATGGAACCGCCCGTCAGGCCGGGCCTGGATGGGATCTATCCTGTCTTCACGCCTGGTGTAACTACTCTGCTATAACTGTGGCGCCTGTTAGCCCCATAACATCGGGATCGTTTCGGGGCCCTACCACTCCTCAGGCGAAGCAGTCGCCTGCCAGCACCTGCGATCCCTCCGGCATTTCTGGAAGAATAGACGAAACCTCCTCTCCCTGGTGTGAGGGTGAACACTGTTTGAGAACAGCCTGCCAGGCGTCCTTCATGTCCCCGAGTAATGAAATGACCTCGACAAAACAGCTATCCGATGCCGTGGTGTGTCCGGCGAGAATCCGACGCTGGCAGTAGTCGTAAATGCGAGCGTAATTGCGGGCGATTTCGCCGCCCTTCTCAAAGTCGAGTGAATTCTGAAGTTCCACCAGCACATCGAAGGCTTTCAGGACATAGCGCCCGCGGCTGAGCACGTCTCCCCCAGCGTGTGCGTCGCGAGCGGCCTCCACGGCATCAATGGCCAGCCGGTAGAGTATGTCGATGAGTTGGACGGGATCACTGCTCAGCACGCTGGCTTCGAGAGTGTTGGTGTAGGCCGAAAGAGACATCGTTTCGCTTCCTTATTTTGAGATCAACCTTGCCCCGGATCAGCCATCGCAGCGGGCGGATTCCTCTTGACGCAAGACGGTTTGGTTGTTGCGCCGCGCGCTGGTCCTGACAAATACATCGGCGGAGCCGGCGGAAGCTTTAGCGGTAAGGCGGGCAGGGTATGCGATATCCGCCCAATCGGAGTTCTTACTGTCTTACTGCCACGAACTGCAGCCGCCTGTAGTCTGCGAACCAGCCCGCGTCGCTATATAGATGCGGGCGAAGCTGTTCAATCACCTCAGCCAGCGCGCTCTGGCGGTCGGCCGGCGGCAGCGCTTCGAAGTAATACCACTTGAATTGGTGGATCCAGTTCTCCATGCCCGCCTCGCCTTCGAGCGGTGTCGGGCGGTCGAAGAGACGGGCGTAGAGCGCCTCGAAGCCATGGGCTTCCAGGATCGACGTGTACTCCGGAATAGACGGGAAGTAGTTGCGGCTTGGTGGCACGCGGCCGCCGCTATACCGCCGCACCACCGCTTCGATGGTATCGACGATGCGCTTTATATTACCTTTACCGCCCATTTCGGCCACGAACCGCCCGCCAACCCGCAAGGCCCGCGATACTGGCGCGACAACGCGCTCGGGTTCCAGCATCCAGTGCAGAGCGGCGTTGGAGAAGATGGCGTCGAATTCGTCCTGATATGTGAGCGCCGTGGCATCCTGCAGCGAGAACGCGAGCTTCGGAAAGTTCTGCCGGGCTTGCCCGATCATGTCGGGCGAGGCATCTACCCCCACCACCTGCGCGCCGGATTCAGCGATCCGGTTGGTGAGATGGCCTGTGCCGCAGCCCAGGTCCAGAATCCGTTCGCCCGCTTGCGGATTTAAAAGATCGAGTGCGCCCTGTCCCAGCTTCCAGACAAAATCGTGCTTGGCTTCGTAGAGCTCCGTGTTCCATGTGTTTTGAGGAGGCACAACTCTATGGTATGGCGGCAGCGCTCGCTCTTCGCGGATAGAGCTTAGGGTTGCAGTGTGACCGTGACGGTGCTCAGTGTCCCCTGCGAGGACGTATTGCCCGACGATTGAAGGTAGAACGTGAGCCCTTCGTTGACCCAATCGCCCGTTTGCCCTGACGTCAGGCCCGAGCCCGACACAAACAGGGTACCGTTGGGCGCTCCTACCCGCAAATCGTACGCACACTGGGCGTCGACTGTAATTGTCGTCGTGCCGAGACTGGACGACGTCACGATCGGATTCGGACTCGCTGAGAATTGGTTAACCGTACAGGCCAAGGGTGAGGGCGGTCCGGATACGGCGGATACCGTTAACGTGCCGAGGGTTCCCTGCGGCGTCATGTTCCCGCCCAGTTGCAGATAGAAGTTCATTCCATCCGTAACCCAATCGCCGGTTTGCTGCGAAAGTGAGCCGGTGCCGGAAGCAAACAGCGGCCCGCTGGGCGAGCCAATGCGCACGTCGAAACTGCAGGCGGCGGCCACGGTGAGTGTGGTCTGGCCGAGTCCACCGCTCGTCGTGATCGGGTTCGGGTTAGCCGAAAACTGCGTGACGTCACAGAGCGGCGCGTTGGGGAGAACGGCGACCCGGATGGTTTGGAGCGTTCCCTGCGATGTCGTGTTGCCGCTTAATTGAAGAAAGAACGTCATCCCGTTGGTGACCCAAACCCCGGTTTGAGTCGACAGATATCCCGTAGCCGAGGCGAAAAGCGGGCCGTTGGGGGCGCCCACGCGCACGTCGAATGCGCAACCGGCGCCGGCGGTGATGGTGGTTTGGCCATATGCAGATGGCGTGATAATCAGGCCCGGATTCGCGGAGAATTCGGTCACTTCACAAGCGGGCTGCGTTGCCAGGACCGGCACCGTGACAGTAGCCAGCGTGTCCTGGCTCATGATGTCGCCGCGCGGTTGCATGAAGAATTTCGTTCCGTTAGCGACCCAGGCCCCGGTCGAGGCAGTGACGTTGTACTGACCTGTTTCCGCGGACATCGCAGAGGACGTGAACGCCGGGCCATCAGGGCTATCGACGCGCACCTCGAAATCACAGGATGAAACTCCGGATATGGTTGTGACTCCCAGGCCACTTGGCGCGATCACCGGATTCGGAGCGGCCGCAAAGCCCTCCACCAGGCAGGGCAGGGATCCGGTTTGCGCAGTCATCGCGAGTGTCCCCAGCGTGCCACTGGAGGTGGTGTTGCCATGAATCTGCAGATAGAACACCATGCCGTTTGTGATCCACGGTCCCACCAAATTTGAATAACTATCGGTGGCCGTTGTTAACAACGGACCACTGGGGCTATTCACCCGGATATCAAACTCGCAACTGGCCTGGACCGTGATTGTGGAATAGCCGGCGAGATCATACAGCGAAATAGGATTGGGGTCCGCGGAGAAAGTACTTACTCCACAGCCGGGGTTCGGGCTTCCAACTGTGATGACAACCGGTAATGAAGTTGAAGCAGAATAGTTGGCGTCGCCGCTGTAGACCGCCGCAATAGAGTTGGCACCTCCCGGCAGCGACCCCGTCTGCATAAACCCTTGGTTGACGGTAGTAAACGTGATGTTATCGAAGGCCGCAATAACGTTTCGTTCACCGATTAACTGTCCGTTGGA
The DNA here is from genome assembly GCA_963740005.1 of uncultured Acidobacteriaceae bacterium. Classification (GTDB taxonomy): domain Bacteria; phylum Acidobacteriota; class Terriglobia; order Bryobacterales; family Bryobacteraceae; genus CAJCIT01. The sequence goes on from CAVUCO010000062.1 coordinate 31,521, forward strand.
GTAGAAGATCACAGTCCCACTTGCGGGAATACCATATGGCGCAGATCGAGTATCGATATTTGCTGTGAGGGTGAGTTCCTGGCTAAACGCGGCCGTGGTGACGTTCGACGTTACGGATGTGACAGTCGGTGCCGGAGTGATGTTGATAATCGCAGGCGCCGAGATGCTCGGCCCAAAACTGGCGTCGCCTGGATAGCTCGCTACGACGAAGTGTCGCCCCGGCGGGAACAGGAACGAGGTGTCAACGTTTAATCCCTGCCCCTGAGAATTGAGTGTTCCGTTCTGGCCCACGGGTTGCCCGTTATCGGTGAATGCAATCGTGCCGGTTGGAGTGCCTTGCCCGGACGTTCCGGTAACTTGGGCGCTCAAAATCAGGTATTGGCTCCCGTAGTTCCCACTGGAATAAAACGCATTCGGAATAAGAGGAGATACCCCGACTGTGTTCGTCGTGAGTGCGCCGACCCGGCTGATGCTTGGCTCGGGAGTCACGGTAAGAGCAACCGCGCCCGAGGTGCTGGCGCCGTAAGTGGCATCCCCGCCGTAATGAGCGGTCAGGTTGTACGTGCCGCCCGGCAGGTCGGAGATCGGCGTGAAAGCCGCTCCCGAGGACAAGGTCAGCATGTCGCCATTGGGACCGCCTGGCGTGATCAGGCCCACGTCGCCGGTTGGCACGCCCGTGCCCGATTGGGGAGTCACCGTCACCGCGACAGTTGCCGTGGATCCATGCACGAGGCTTGTAGGACTGACGGTGACACTGGTGTTCGTGGCATGAAACGCAACCGAACTCCACCCGTTAACAAGGTTGGTTGCGTTGACCGAGCCAAGCCCGGTCGCGAGGTCATATCCTGGTCCGGCCTGGAATAGCGCAGTCGTCGATGTCGTACCCTTGATCCCGAAATCAGCGTAGCCAGGCTCGCCCGGTACGGCATTATTTGACGTCGTAATGTCGTTAAAAACGCAAGTACTGGCCGGCAAGCTCGTAATCTTTGTCGCGTTTAACGCGACGCACTGCGAATACTGTTCGGCAGCCGCGAGAGGATACAGAACGTAGTTGGCCTGCCCCTGCCGCGATCCGGTCTTCTGAACCACCAGCGCCATGATTCCTGCAAAAGATGGCGCCGATGCGGAAGTGCCGCCGACGGGCGTGAAGCTGGACGGTGTGACGGGAGCGTCGTGACAACCGCCCATGTAGCAAACCAGGTAAGGGGCTGTACTTGGCGATGCGCTGAGGGATATGTCAGGCGTGGCACGAAAGCTGCCGGCAGGGATCCCCGTGACACCCGACTGCCACGAAGGCTTTCCGTAAAGAGTGCTGACTCCCCCGCCGGAGGCGGAGGGACCCGAGTTGAACGGCCCGCACTGGGCATCTGAGCAGCTGTCATTCCATACCGTCTCGGGGATGTAGGAAAGTGCAGAACCTTCGACCGTCGACGTCGAGCCGTCCGGAGCCCAAAAGACGCTGGTCTCGGTGGAACTGCCGAACTCCGTGCCACCTACTGCAATAACGAACGGCGACGAGGCCTGGCCGCTAACCGACAGTGGCCCAAGATCGGCGGCCGTGTCTCCGGAGTCATCGCAATATGGCCCATGGTCGCCAGAGGCCACGACCCAGGTGATGCCTTGGGCCGCCGCCTGTTCACGCAGCGCATTCAATTGCCGTGCCTCTGTGGCCGTAATGTCCGGCTCGCAAAATCCAAAGCTTTCCGTCAGGATGTCCGCGACATTGTTGTCGACCGCGTATTGTTCAGACAAATCGAGCCCATCTGCCCCATCGGTCGAGTAGGACACAATGAACTTGATAGAGGCATTGGGCGCCACGGCTCCCGACCACGTGACATCCAACGTTCCTTCCAGGTCTTCATCATCGGCAGCTACGTCGGGAACGGTTCCGTTCGTGATGATTTGCGGCGGATTCTCCGGAAGCTTGAACGTCTTCCGGAAGTCTTCAATATCCCCGAGCGAGATCAAGTCGACGCCGATCACGCCGATGGTCACGCCTGTGCCGTTGATGCCTGCCTTGTATAGCGGGTTGATGTTGTAGATGGTGGCGTAGTCGGCTGGCGCTAACGCATAACTACCGGCACTCAAGATGTATTCGGGGCGGGATCCACGGCTGGTCTCGACCACAGGCCACTTGCTCGAAATTCTAGTCATCGACTTAGCCCGAAAATTATGCAAGGTACTCGCACCTGCTACCACCGGCGCCAAAGCGGCGGGTATCTGAGGATCGGTGGCATTGGCCCAATGTTCCTCGCCATTCACCACGTACTTATGAATCTCGGTATGGAAAGCATTCAATACCTGGCCGGCGGTGCCTGAAAATTCAATCGCTGTCTTGCCCTTGGCGACAAGATTGACTTGAAACCCGTGCGACTGCAGCCAGCCGGTCACCATCTGAATGTCCGAATCGGCAGGCCCAAATCGATTTCCGAACTGTTCCGGCGTCAGCCATTGGTGGAATTGCGTTGAGGCTTTGTCTTGCTGCGCTTCCAGCAGCGCCTTCAGTTCGGTGTCCTGCTGGGGGCTGCGCATGAGCACTAACTGCAATCGATCCATGGGAAGAGACTGTGGCGCCACTCCCTGGTCGAATTGTGTTCGCGCCAGCCGATGGGTGTTGCCCTTCAAACGAACCAGATGAAGCTCGTCGATAGCTTGCGTCACACGAGCTTCGACTGATCGAGAAGCGCTTGCTAGTGTTTGCGCATTTGCTGCTGTGCTAATACTCGCTAAAACAGAAAGAACAATCAGGCCTCGCGAAACACTGAATGCCACCCTGCACCCCCGGCGTAAAACCAGAGCCATTGTAGAACGGCTGTGTTTCAATAGCCACTTGCATTAAACACAACGCACGAGCGACTCATAGCAGCGGCCGCACCTGGTACAGCAGGACATACACCACGACGCCGGTTACACTGACGTAGAGCCAGATCGGAAAGGTCCATCTTGCGATCTTGCGGTGACGTGCATCCTCTCGCTTCAGTCCGCGGCGCAGCGTGATGATCGCTAGGAACGGAACCGTCGCGGCCAGAACTGTGTGCGTGAAGAGGATCACGAGGTAGACGGTCCGCACCCAGCCCGGCTTATCGAACTTCACCGAACCGACGTTATAGTGATAGACCAGATAGCAAACCAGGAACACGCACGACACCGCGAAAGCCGTTAACATGGTGCGCTTGTGGGCTTCAATCTTCCGCTGGCGGATGAATGAGTAGGCGATCAGCAACAGCACGGTTGCTGTGGCGTTGAGCGTCGCGTTGACGATAGGTAAGTCGTGTACACCAAGTAAGGCAAGCATCAGGCAGTTTCTTTTCTGAGTCGCTTCATGTCGTTCAGGAGCGTTGGAATGCCTTCCTGATCGAAGCTCGAGTAGTAGCCACGCAGATGGCCGGATTTATCGACCAACATGAACTTCGTGCTGTGATCCATCACCGAAATGAGGTCGCCGATCTTGAACACGTCCCTGGCCAGCAGATGCAGTGTCGCCGGCGAGCCGGTGAGGAAATACCATTGCGCGGTTGGGCCACCGAAGCGATGAGCGAAGGTGGTCAGGGCGGCCGGGGTGTCGCGATCGGGATCGACTGAGAACGAGACCAGTCGAACGTCCTCGAATCCATTAACCTGCTGCTCAACCTGATGCATTTGAGACGTCATGCGCGGGCAGGGGCCGGGGCAATTGGTGTAGATGAAATCGGCCACCCAGACTTTGCCGTGCAGCGACTGGCTGTCGAAAGGTTTTCCGTTCGAGTCAACCAGAGTGAATTGTGGAATCAGGCCGTAGTCAGGCAACGGCGGTTTTGAACAGGAGAATGTCAGCCCGGCGACGGCCAGCAGCAGAAGTGACGATACAACCCTCGGCATCTCTAGAGCCGGCTGGGTAGCAGCATCAAGCCGTAGAGCACGGGCAGATAAATGACCGAAGCGAGCAGAACACGCCGTGCTTGTAGTACGGTCCGATTGCCTTGGACGCGAACTGTTGCGTACAAGAAGACCGCGCCGAGCACCAGTGCGCCGATGGTGTAAAGTGTGCCGGTCATGCCGAGCAGGTTTGGAAGCAGGCTGATGGGAATCAGCGCCAGGCAGAACCATAGCATCTGGCGGGCGGTCGATTCCCCATCCGGCTCAACCACCGGCAACATCTGTATACCGGCGCGCGAATAATCTTCGCGGTACATCCAAGCGATGGCGTAGAAATGAGGGAACTGCCACAGGAACAGGATCGCGTAAAGCGCCCATGCTTCGGAGTTCAGATGACCGCTGGACGCGGCGTATCCAATGAGCGGCGGCATCGCGCCCGGCACAGCGCCCACGGTGGTCGACCACCAAGTTTTCTGCTTGAGCGGCGTATAGGCGAACAGATACAGCAGCAGCGTTAGCACGCACAAGCCAGACGTTAGCCAATTGACGCCGAAGCCCAATTCGAGAGCGCCCACAATCGCCAGCCCGATTCCGAAACACAGGGCTGGGAACGGTCTATGCGGCCGGAGGGAATGGGACGCATTTGAGTGCGGCGCATCTTCAGGTCGGCGTCGCGCTCGTACCACTGATTCAACGCGGCTGTGCCCGATGCGACGAAACCTGTTCCAATGATCGTGTGCAAGAAAGCAATGATGGAAGCCCAATAAAAGAACGGACCCTGGTGGCCGAAGTAGTAGCCGATCGCCGTGCTCATCAGAATGAGCCATGTGATGCGTGGCTTGGTGAGGTCAACGTAGTCCTGAATGGACGTTTTGTGTGACGGGACCGCTGCCGCGGATGTCAGAGCACTTGCTTCGGCGGCGATCTCACCCGAAATCGTTTCGTTTACCATTTCCATCCTGATTGGGAACGAGCTTCAGGGACCGGCCGCGGCAGAACCATCGTTGCATCATTATGTTGAGTTGTCGATCAAGGAAAATCAGTCGGGCCGCGACCGAGCTATCACCCAAAGACACTTTTCTTAGTGTACTCCGAAGCAGCCCGGGCTCAGCGGTAATTTGCGGCCACGGAATTCCGGAACGGCAAGATTTTTTCTTGTTGCCAAGAATCAAGACATCGGACGACCCGTGGAACCCAGCGATTGGCGAACTCGACTTGGGTGAGGCGGCGCGCTTCCCGCTTAGTTCCTGGGGAAAGCAAAGGCTGCCCTCATCGCCTCCGGGGCGCAAAGAGCTAGCACTGGATACCGACTGGATGGCAACCCTTGCATCACCTTCCTTCGCTTGGTCTAACCTGAAAGGTTCGTCC
>CAVUCO010000063.1:0-39762 GCA_963740005.1 uncultured Acidobacteriaceae bacterium
CGGACGGGGTATAGAATCGGGCCATGCTGATTGGACTCCGACGCGGCGGCTTGGTTCTTTTGCTGAGTTGTCTTGCCGGCACTCTCTCCCTTGCCCAGGCGCAGCCGGCCGCCGAGAACCACCGATGGAAGGGTTACGCCATCCTGGGCAGCGGCCATCTCACCGCTGTCTATTCGGACGATGCTCGCATTGTCGCGCTCACCCACCAAAAGGGGATTCAGCATTTCTATTTCGGCGACTACACGGCGGATTACGTTACTTCGACATCCTTCGACTTGCTAAATCGAGACGGGCAGCCGCTGGCTCCGGCTGGAGACGAAACTGTCGGGATGAAGAACTTTTTCACCACGCAAACGCGGAGCTCTTCGGCCATTGGCTCCTCGAAAACCGTGCTCTGTTTTGTGCATCCGGATGATGCGGCGGTGCTGTCGCTGGCTGCCACCGGCACAGCCGCCAGAAGCCGATACAAGTTCGAGGCTGTCCTGAGGAAAGAGATCCAGACGGACCAGCGCATCACTCTGACTTCGCTTGAGGTGAAAGACAATATCGCCGTCGCGGTTTGGTCCAATGGCACAGCGCTCGCCATTGCTCCGAAATCGCCACAGGACCGGGTCAGCGTTACGGCGTCGTCCGTGGTTGTGATGGGCGGACTGGGAAACCAGCCTCGCGCGGAGGTGTTGCTGATTCCGGCGATTTCGGCAGCGGACGTTAGCGGCAAAGCCCGTTCGTTCCAGAAGAAGGCAGACATCGAAGCCGAGGCCGCGGCGCATTGGAATGCCTGGCTGAACGCGGGCGTGCTGCCCGTCTTCAAACAGCACGATCCGCTGGCAGATGAGTATCTGGAAGCCTACCGACGCAACATTTATTGCGTGAAAGCGGCAAATCTGAACGGGCAGATTCCAGCCGACATCACCGGGCAATTCGTCACAAACAACATGCCGCAACTTTATCCGCGCGATGCCATGATGTGCGCGCGTGTTTTTCTGATGACGGGGCATCTGGAGGAAGCACGTCAAGTGATCGAGTTCTGGGCCAATCCGAAGATTCCTATGAAGACCGTGGGTGAGTGGTACGCCCGTTATGATGCCAATGCAAAGCCGGTCGACGGCGGCAGCGGGGCTCGCTTCGACGAACCCGAGTGGGACGCGAACGGATATTACATCTATCTATTGGCTGAGTATCATCGCCTCAAAGGTGTCTGGATCGCCAGCCCTAAATTCATTTACGAATTGGCCGATTTTCTGGTCTCGCATATTAGTCCCAATGGTTTGCTGCAGGAAGGCGGCATCGTGGAGTGGACCGGATATTTACCCGCGACGAACATGATTTGCTCCGCTGCCTTACAGAATGCCGCCAAGATAGCGCATGACCTCGGGAACGGAGCGAGGGCCGCCGCCTACAGTGCCGCTGCGCAAAAGATCGCCGCAGCCCTGCCGGAGATGTTTGATGCAACTCGCCAGACCTACGCGGATTTGCGCTCTGCCTCGAAGAAGGGAGAGCATGGCGAAAGCATCGCGGGCCAGCCGGAAGAAAAGACGTATCTCTGGGACACGACTGCCAATGTCGGCTTACTGTGGGGCTATCCGAACCACCGTGCCGTTGAGTTGTCGAATGCTTTCTATGAAAAGAACACCGTGAAACTCGACGGCGGAATGCAGTACTTCGACACGCCCGACCCAGGTTTAGCGGGGTACGGCCATGATGTGTTCTTCTTTACCACAGCGGCCGCCGCGCAGTACCAATCGTTGTACGGAACGCGGCCGGCGGCGAAGGGCTTCGTCGATTGGATGCTGCGCAATGCCAACAGCTACGGCTTGATGCCGGAACGGATCTACCTCGACGGCAAGGATTGCAGCCCCGCTTCGCCGCTCTCGTGGTGCTGTGCCGAATTCGCCGCAGCGGTATTGCTGTTGAGCCGTATGTAGCAGTCTCGGGAGCTTACGCGGCCTGCCCAAGATCTCTTACGGTAGCCTATTCGAAGGTCTATTTCCGATGACAAAAACTATCTGCGCCGCCACGGCACTTGCGATCGCTATGCTACCGGCGGCATTCGCCGAGTCAGGCTTGCTGCTTCGCACGCCGACCATGAACCGCACCCAAGTCGTGTTTTCGTACGCAGGAGATCTCTGGAGCGTGTCTCGCGAGGGTGGGGATGCCCGCCGGCTCACCTCCGCGCCGGGAAGGGAAATCGGCCCTATCTTCTCGCCGGATGGAAGCATGATCGCTTTCACCGGCGAATACGACGGAAATGTCGACGTGTACGTGATGCCGGCAAATGGCGGCGTGCCGAAAAGGTTGACCTACCATCCGGCCCCGGATGTGGCCGTCGCCTGGACGCCGGACGGAAAGAATATCCTGTTTAGTTCGCCCCGTGAGTCGGCGAATGACGGCGACCGGTTCTACACCGTGCCCGTGGAAGGAGGGTTCCCAACCGCAGTCCCGCTGCCCATGGCGGAGGAGGGTTCCTATTCCCCCGACGGGTCGAAGCTGGCGTACGTCCCCGTGTTTCACTGGCAGGCGGCCTGGAAACGCTATCGCGGTGGACAGACCAAGCCAATCTGGCTGGCCAATCTTTCCGATTCGAGTGTAGAAGCAATTCCGCGCGATAACTCAAACGACTTTAATCCGATGTGGGTGGGCGACTCCATCTACTTTCTCTCCGACCGCAACAAGGGGTTTGTCTCGCTTTATGCGTATAACACGAAGAGCCGCAAGGTTGAACAGTTAGTACAGAACGCGGGGCTTGATATGAAGTCCGCCTCCGCCGGCCCCGGAGGAATCGTGTACGAGCAGTTCGGCGGCCTCCATATTTACGACTTCGCGTCTCGCAAAGCAAGCCCGGTGAAAGTGAATATCACCGGAGACTTCGCGGAGGTCCGCCCGCACTTCAGAAAAATCGCTGCCAAAGATCTTTCCAATCCCAGCTTGTCGCCTACCGGCGTAAGGGCGGTGTTTGAGGCACATGGCGAGATTCTCAGTGTTCCGGCGGAGAAGGGTGACTTCCGGAATCTCACTCGCTCTCCGGGCGTGGCTGATCGCACCCCCGCCTGGTCGCCGGACGGCAAATGGATCTCCTGGTTCTCCGATGAGTCTGGTGAATACGCCCTGCATCTGCGTGAACAGAACGGCATTGGCGAGGTAAAGAAGTTTCCGCTTGGCGATCCGCATACTTTTTACTACTCGCCCAAGTGGTCTCCCGACAGTAAGAAAATCGCGTTCACGGATAAGTGGCTGAACCTCTGGTATATCGACGTCGCCAGCGGCGCCAAGACGAAGGTGGATACCAACAATTGGGACGGCTCACAAACCGACATGAACCCGGTGTGGTCGCCGGACAGCCGCTGGATCGCTTACACGAAGATTCTACCGACTTACTATCACGTGATTCTGGCTTACTCGCTCGAATCCGGAAAGCCCACCCAGCTTACTGACGGCATGAGCGACGCACAATCGCCCGCATTCGACAAAAACGGAAAGTACCTCTACTTCCTGGCGAGCACGGATCTCGGCATGGCAGCGGGCGGCGGAGGCGGCAACATGAGCGCTATCGGCAGACCGGTGACCAGCAGCGCCTACGTGATGGTCCTCCGCAAGGACCTGCCATCACCTCTGGCACCGGAAAGCGACGACGAGAACAAGCCCGACGCCAACAAGAAGGACGATCAAAAAGACCAGAAGCCGGATGCCACGAAGAAAGACGAAAAGGCGGGCGACAAAGATAAAGACAAGGATAAGGAACCACCCAAAGTCACGATCGATTTCGACGGCATAAGCCAGCGCATCCTGGCGCTGCCGATACCGGCCCGCAACTACGCCGGCCTGGCGGCGGCCAAGGAAGGGTTCCTCTTCCTGCTGGCATTCCCGGACGTGTGGACAAAAAACGAACCTCCTCCCGGAACGCTCTATCAATTCGACCTGACCAAGCGAAAGGTGGACAAGTTCAGCGATGGTGTTCTCGGGTTTGATATCTCGGCGTCCGGCGAAAAGATCCTCTTCCAGCAGCAAGAGAATTGGTTCATCACCGCAACTGCCGCTCCGCCCAAGCCGGGAGAAGGGCAGCTGAAGCTCGATCCGGTGGAGGTCTGGGTGGAACCGCGCCTGGAGTGGCAGCAAATGTATCGGGAGGCTTGGCGGATTGAGCGCGAATTCATGTACGACCCCAATTACCACGGCCTCGACCTCGCCGCTGCTGAGAAGAAGTACGCGCCCTTCGTGGACAAGCTCGACTCGCGCGAGGACCTCAACTACCTGTTTGAGGAGATGCTGGGTGAACTGACCATCGGGCACATGTTTGTGGGCGGCGGCGACTTTCCTGAGGTCAAGAAAACCAAGACCGGCTTGTTGGGGGCCGACTACAGCATTGAGAATGGCCGTTATCGTTTTGCGCGGATCTATGACGGCGAGAACTGGAATCCGGAACTGCGTGCCCCGCTGACGCAGCCGGGAGTGAACGCGAAGACAGGAGAGTATCTGCTGGCTGTCGACGGACGCGATCTCCGCTCTTCTGAAAACCTCTACTCACTCTTTGGAGAAACGGCCGGAAGGCAGGTGGTGCTGAAGGTTGGCCCGAATCCCGACGGCAGCGGGTCGCGCGAGGTCACGGTTGTTCCCGTGGACAATGAGAAGAATCTGCGCCACCTGGCCTGGATTGAAGACAACCGGCGTAAGGTGTACGCAGCGACCGGCGGACGCGTGGCCTATCTGCACGTCCCCGATACGGCCCTAGGCGGCTACGACAGTTTCAACCGATACTATTTCGCCCAATCCGACAGGCAGGGCGCGATTATTGACGAGCGGTTCAACCATGGTGGCCAGCTGGCGGACTATATCGTCGAAAACATGAATCGCAAAATGCTGAGTAAGGCCGCGTCTCGCGAAGGGCTGGACAGCATCATGCCGGCCGCCACCATCTACGGCCCCAAAGTCATGATCACTAATCAATTCGCCGGTTCAGGCGGAGACGCGCTGCCGTGGTATTTCCGGAAGCTCGGGATCGGACCGCTGGTTGGTAAACGCACCTGGGGCGGATTGGTCGGTATCGGCGGATACCCAGAGTTAATCGACGGCGGTAGGGTGATGGCCCCGCGGTGGGCGATCTACGGGCTCACGAAAGAATGGGAAGTGGAGAACCACGGCATCACTCCGGATTTCGATGTTGAACTCGATCCCGCGCAATGGCGCCTGGGTCACGATTCACAGTTGGATAAGGCGATCCAGGTGATTCTCGACTTGTTGCAAAAGAATCCACCGAAGGAATACGAACGGCCGCCCTATCCGAACTATCACCCGAAGAGCTAGGGCGGGATTATTACGGTGGAAGCCTATGCCACAAATGCAGTTGAGGCAGAGCCCCTCGCAGGCCGGCTAGCCCGCGAAAGACTCTGCCTCACTTTGCAGCGCCAGGGAGAATTTCAAACAAACTAACGAGTTGCGCGAAGGCGCCACACGAAAATCAGACTCAGACCCAGCATTGGCAATGCGGTTACAGGCTCCGGAAAATCGGCGCCGGTGACAGCGCCCTGAATGGACGTCTGACCGATCGGGTTACCGATCGTCGGGGCCTGGAGTCCCAGAGTCGTGTTCAGCACCTGGTAGGTATACCCCGCGATCACCACGCCGGGAAGCGTTCCAAACGTTGTGGTTGTGTTGTTCGGGCTGAATTCGATGATTGCGCCGGAATTGTCGGTCGAAAGCGACCCGAGAACCGCTCCGTCCGGCAGCGAACCGGACTTGCCGGGCGGCGTGGAGTTCACATTAATCGTGAGCCGCAAGCCAGTCATCGCAACCTCTGAGCCAGTGCCGCCTGAAGTGATGTTTCCAAGATTGATGATGCTCGGCGTGACAACGTCGCTGCCGGAGCCCGGGCTGTATGTCAGAGTCAGGCCACCGTCGGTAATGGAGGTGCTAGTGTCCTGCACGCAGCCAGCAATGCCGTTGCAACTGAGCGTGGAACCGGTTGTATCGTAGCTGACGATGTCGGCGGATGCCACAGCGGCCGTCAGAGCGAAAAGCCCGAAAAAGCAAATGAGAGATTTCAAATTAACTCCCTGGCAATTAGACCTGCGAAACGCAGGCAATTGCCCAGCGGCTTCATCATACATCAAGCCTACTTTCTTGAAGCGAACACTTTGTAACGGACGTACCATTCATCCCTCGATCATTTCGACCCCGACACTGCGCAGGGCACAAATGCAATTTGAGGCAGAGACTCTCGCAGGGTCCGTTTGGCCGCGAAAGACTCTGCCTCATCGGGCAAAGCCAGGGAGAGTTTCAAATAACTAACGAGCCGCGCGGCGGCGCCAGAGGCCAATCAGACCCAGGCCCATGATCGGCAGTAAGGCCGACGGCTCCGGAATGGCGGCGCTGGTCACATCACCCTGAATAGACGTCTGACCGATCGGGTTACCGACTGTCGGCGCTTGGAGACCCAGGTTCGTGTTGAGAACCTGATAGGTATACACTACGTCGCTGGCCGTTAGCACCACGCCGGGAAGCGTTCCGAACGTAGTGGTTGTATTACTCGGGCTGAAACTGATGGTCGAACTGGAGTTGCTGGTCGAAAGCTGCCCGCTAATTGCTCCGCTCGGCAGCGTACCGGACCCGCCGGGTGTGGAGTTTATGTTAATCGTAAGCCGCAAACCAGTCAGGCTAACGTTGGTGCCAGTGCCGGTTGAAACTATGTTTCCGAGATTGATGATGCTCGGTGTGACAACGCCGCTGCCGGATCCCGAGTTGTAGGTCAGAGTCAGGCCGCCGTCCGTAATAGAAGTTGAAGTGTCTTGCGTACAACCGGAAATGCCGTTGCAACTGAGCGTAGAACCGGTGGTGTTGTAGCTGATCGTGGCGGCTGATGCGGCACCGGCCATTAAACCGGCAAGGCCGAACACGCAAAGAAGAGTTTTCATTTTGCCTCCCTGGCAAACGAATCTAAGAAAGAAGGAATTACTGTTTAGCGGTTTCATCGCGTCTCAGCCTGCTTGGTCAAAAGCGATGTCTTGGAACGGCGAATTCCGATGGAGAAGGCCAGTAAGCCGGCGCCAGTGAGAGCCAGTGACATGGGCTCGGTGGTGATTCCAGTCGTCGACGCCAAGGAGGCGACGATGAGGAGGAACGAGAGTAAGTAGAGCACTGTCGAAAGCTTCAATCGGAATAACCTCCAAGAGAAAGTTAGCATCGCCTGTCGCCTGCAACAATACCGGCCCGTAAGGGTACACGCGGGACTTAGTAGCTGCCTGTCACGGGGGCTGTTGCGGTGGCTCGCCTTAGGGGTCAGGTCGTTCTAGAACCAAATGCCACTCTCGTCGTGGCTTTGGCGGCGTCTTTCCCGAGAGCCTGCCGGAGCGCGCCGGCCGTAGAGCGCTCATGAGAGTGTTCGCAGGCCTGCAAGTGGATGACTTCCTTAGCGTTACCAGCGAAAGACGAGGTCGCTGGGTGCTCTCGTCACGGGTCCATGAAGGAACGCGGGATTAGCGAATGATCAATTCCGCGGCTGCAAAAGTACTGGAAGTTTGAGTTGGGAAGACCGTCTGGGCCTCAGTACTGTGCTGCCAGTATGGCGAGCCCAGAACGAGGCACTCCTCCAAAAAACAGGCGAAGTCGTGCAGGAAACGCATCGGAGCCAGTTCATCGCACAGTGGTTAGTTTTCACCAGGCCAACGGTGGAACCGGCGCCCGCAACTTCGACATCGGCGCGGTCGGAGCCCAAAGACGTAGAAGAAGATATCAACCCAGCGCGGGCTGGTTCGGCGCAAGCTGTCGGAACCGCAGAAAGGGCAATGCATCAGAAACTCGGCCGCCGAAATGAGTAATATAAGGAGGCACGTCGAGTGAAAGTAAGCGCCCAACAAAAAACAGGCAGCTATTTTGGCTTTTGCTCCAGGACCACTAGCAGCCCCTTTCCGGTGCCGATTCTCTTGGTCTCAATGAAGTCCAACCCGCGGAAGTAGGTTTCGCCGTCCCGCTGCTGATCTGGCCGGATGTAGGGGTGACTCAAGAGCAGGATCCGGTGGTGAAAGAAGTCCGTGCACTCGTGCGATCGAAGGCTTGGATTTATCACAAAAAACATCTCGTGAGTCAATAAGCCCTCCGATAGGAAAACCACGCAAGTATCGCCCTGTAGCTCAGGAACCACCTGGGCAGTCAACTTTGGGACATCCTCGGTCCGCGTCGCGAGCAAGGTATAGTCGCCGGCGACGCTGAGGACGATGAATACGGCAGCCAAAGCGTACGCCAGGTATTTACTCTTGGAGGCAACCCAATCCAGCGCCGCCGTTAGAAGGATGATGAGTCCGGGCGCTGTCCAGAGAAACTGGGATGGGGTGAAGGGGAGTTCAGACGCGTTGTCGAGAATCAGAACAATGACGACTGTGGAAACCACCCCGCCGAGCAGGCAGAAGAGGGCCACGCGCTTGGCATCCGCCGCGGGAGGAAGCTGAAAGGCACGCCAGGCGGCTACTGCCGAGCCCGCCAAGAGGATGGCTGTTAAAGCGTATCCGACATCGCCGCCGCCGGTCACGTCCCGAAAGATCATGGGCCAGGTGGACGGAAGAAAGGAATACGTATCGGTAGCTAAGAGCCAACTGGAAAACTGGAATTTTCGAGTCCAGGCAAAATAAGGAGCGTAGAGAAGGACCGGCAGGACGGTTGCCGGCAGGATGTGCCACAGTGCAAGCCGCATCTCCTTTCGCGCGATGAAGGCCAGGACAAACAGCATGTATCCGGCTGCCGGCAGGAAGGAGAGGGGTTCGGTATATAGGCATAGCGTCAGCGCGAGCGCGTAGCGGCCGGCATTCAAAACGGTCGGGGTCTTGACGAGGGTCAGAAAACAGAGCGCGGTGAGGATCGAGAAAAACAAAGCCTCCTCAAAAACCGTTGCCTCGACGGCGAAGCGGTATTGGATGGGTAAGAGCAGGAAGAGCACTAGCGCCAGGATCGGTTGCTGGATTCCGATTCGCGTCGCCAACCGCCAAAGGAAGTAGCAACTACCCAGCGCGAAAGCGACCGAGGGCAGTCGAGCAGCCCAAGCCGAATGCCCCAGGATCCACACGAATGGAAACTGCGTAAAGTAACCGAGCGGGGCTGCGTGCGGAGTCGCTTTTATCCAATTCAGCATGATCGGGAACGAAGTTCGCGTCGTTGCCATGAGTTGAAGAATCTCCGGCAACCACAGAGGAAGCACAAACACGCCCGTCAAAAGCACCGCGAGCGCGAAGATCAACCAGGCGCGAACGTCGGAGAGCAAGGACCTGTCCATAGAAACTACAGTGTAGAAGATTGATGGAGCTTTCCGTAGCGGGCGCTCCGGCCACCTACATAATCCGGGCGGCCCCCATGCCCTCGCGAGGTTGCGATACGCTTCGACTGTGCCAGCGCAACTGGTCGAGCGCGGTAAGGATCGAAGTGAGCTGGTCCTGGCCACGGCGGTCGTTATCGCCACGGAAGCTTATATATGGCTGCTCGCGAGCAAGGCGGCCTGGAGCGTAGTCTTTCCCATTGCGCTCATCGTATTGCTCTGGTGCCGGCAGTCGCAAAACCTCGGCTCACTGGGCTTGCGCTGGTCGGCGCTTGTCCTGTCTTTGCGCCGATGGCGAGCGCTTTGGATCGTGACCTTAGTATTGTTCCTGTTCCTCGGTTGGCACACCTTGTTCAGGTTTAGCGTTCTTCTGCGAGGATGTGTCTACTTTGCGTGGTGCATCCTTCAGCAACTCGCTTTTCAGTCAGTGGTGTACTCCGTTTTGCGGAAACATCTGCAGTCGCGCGTGGCGGCCGCACTGGTTGCGGGCCTGGTGTTTGCGTTGTTACACGCTCCGAACCCGGTGTTAATGGCCGGAACCTTGGTCTGGGGCGTTGTCTCGTGCTTACTATTCGAGAGCTGTCGTAGCGTATTGGGTCTGGCGCTATTGCAGGTCATGTTTTCTTCCATGCTGTTGTGGCTGGTGCCCCACGAAGCTCACCACGGACTGCGCGTCGGACCTTCTTACTATCGATGGGCTGCACCCGGGTCCGGCGCCCGTTCGTTCGAGAAACCCAGCTTAAGGCAGCGGTGTGCTGCGCCGACGCTGGCGTGAATCTCCGGGTCCTCCCCACGTCGATACTTGCTTCTCAGAGCGCCTCTTTTAATATGGTTACCTGGGCCTAATATGGTTATCTGGGCCGAGTTCGGCCAACAGTTCGCAGCCCAAGGAGGGGTCTCCCATGAAGGTACTGGCAATTGATGTCGGCGGAACGCATGTCAAGATCCGGGTAAACACGCAAACCGAAGCCAGGGAGTTCGTTTCGGGACCTTCGCTGACACCGGACAAAATGGTGGCCGGTGTCAAAGAACTCGCCAAGGATTGGGATTATGACGTAGCGTCGATCGGTTATCCCGGCCCGGTTCTGTCGAATCGTCCGATCGCGGAACCACACAATCTGGGGCCGGGCTGGACAGGCTTTGATTTCGAAAAGGCCTTCGGGCATCCCGTGAAAGTGGTCAACGATGCGGCGATGCAGGCGCTTGGCAGCTATAAGGGCGGCAAGATGCTTTTCCTCGGCTTGGGCACGGGCCTGGGCACCACATTGATCGTAGAGGGCATCGTCGAACCCATGGAATTGGGACATCTTCCGTATAAGAAGCGCACCTACGAGGATTACATTGGCCTTCGGGGACTAAAACGGCTCGGCAAGAAGAAGTGGCGAAAGCACGTCTTCGACATCGTTGCCCTGTTGACGGCAGCCTTAGAACCCGACGACGTGGTTTTGGGTGGCGGAAATGTGGCGAACCTGGTCGATTTGCCTCCCGGTTGCCGTGCGGGGAACAACGCAAACGCGTTTCTGGGCGGCTTCCGATTGTGGGAGAAAGCTGATCGTGCCGTGGCCGCCGATGCTGTGCCATCCGGCAAACCGGCCCCGGCGCAGGTCGTGAAGAAAGCATCTAAGAAGAAGTCACCGAAAGTTTCGAAGAAAACTAGAAAAGACACCAGCAAGAAGGCTGACGCCTCAGCATTGTCCGAAGAGTCCAAGCAGCAAAGGAGCACAACCCATGTCGACCAGCCCAACGTTACAGAAGATAGCCCCACTCCCGCAACGCCCAGCGTGGAAGAGCCTGGAAGCCCATTACCAGAAGTTGCAGAGCTTGCAGCTACGGAGCCTGTTCTCGGAGGATCCGAAGAGGGGGGAGAGGCTCACGGCTGAAGCCGCAGGCCTGTTTCTCGATTACTCCAAGAACCGAATCACCGACGAAACCCTGAAACTCCTGCTTCAATTGGCGGAGGAGTCCGGTTTGCGAGAGCGCATCGATGCCATGTTCCGTGGCGAAAAAATCAATGTCTCGGAAAACCGCGCGGTCCTGCATGTCGCTTTGCGGGCGCCAAAAGATGAATCCATCGTCGTCGACGGCGAGGATGTGGTTCCGAACGTACATGCCGTGCTCGACAAGATGTCCGATTTTTCCAATCGCGTTCGCGCCGGTGAATGGAAGGGTCACACCGGCAAACGGATTCGTAATGTGATCAACATCGGAATCGGCGGCTCCGACCTTGGCCCGGTGATGGCATACGAAGCTCTCCGGCATTACAGCGACCGCAGCATGACATTCCGTTTCGTTTCCAACGTGGATGGCACCGATTTTGCGGAAGCGGTTCAAGATCTCGACGCGTCGGAGACGCTTTTCATCGTTTCCTCGAAAACCTTCACGACGCTCGAAACCATGACCAACGCTCACTCGGCGCGTGACTGGTCGCTCGGGAAACTGGGCGGCGATGAAAAGGCCGTCGCCAAACACTTCGTTGCGGTGTCAACCAACGCCAAGGAAGTGACCAAGTTCGGCATCGATACCGCCAACATGTTCGGCTTCTGGGATTGGGTCGGCGGCCGCTACTCCATGGATTCGGCAATTGGCCTTTCCACCATGCTGGCAGTCGGTCCGGACAACTTCCGAGCCATGCTGAGCGGCTTCCACCAGATGGACGAACACTTCCGCACTGCGCCGTTCGAGCGCAATCTGCCCGTACTGATGGGACTGCTCGCTGTCTGGTACAACGATTTCTTCGGCGCCCAAACCGTTGCCGTTCTACCCTATGAACAGTACTTGAAGCGATTCCCGGCCTACCTCCAGCAGTTGACCATGGAGAGCAACGGCAAGCACGTTACGCTGGATGGAACGCACGTTACGTACGCGACCGGCCCCATCTACTGGGGCGAACCGGGCACCAACGGCCAGCATTCCTTCTACCAGTTGATCCATCAAGGCACTCGGCTAATCCCCTGCGACTTCATTGCTTTTGGCAAGTCGCTCAACCCGCTGGGCCGACACCACGACATGCTGCTGGCAAACGTCTGTGCACAGACCGAGGCACTCGCGTTCGGAAAAACGCCGGAACAAGTAAAAGCGGAAGGTACGCCTGACTGGCTGGTGCCTCATCGGGTCTTTGAAGGCAATCGCCCATCGAACACGATTCTGGCCGAGAAGCTCACGCCGGCAGCGCTCGGCACGTTGGTTGCTCTCTACGAGCATTCGGTGTTTACACAGGGCGCCATCTGGAGCATTGACTCGTTCGACCAGTGGGGCGTGGAACTCGGCAAGGTCCTGGCGCAACGTATTATCCCTGAATTGGAGAGCGCGGCTGAACCAAAACTGGCCCACGACAGTTCAACCAACAACGTCATCCGGCAGTACCGGAAACTCAAGCAGAACTAATCACCGCGAGTATCGACCGGCGCCGGTGCACGCTTCGGCTCCGCTGACGCTACTCTGGTGCAGTAACAACAAAGTAAACGATCGAGATCTGGAAAGGAAATCATCTAATGCAACTCGGAATGGTTGGTCTGGGAAGAATGGGCGCGAACATGGTTCGCCGTTTGATACGAGGAGGCCATGATTGCGTGGTCTTCGACATGTCTCCGAAGTCCGTGGAGGAGTTGGCCGCCGAAAGAGCAACCGGCGCATCTTCACTTGCGGACATGGTGAGCAAGCTCGCCAAGCCGCGCGCCATATGGCTCATGGTTCCGGCGGCTGTGGTCGACCAGACCATCGCGAACATCCTGCCGCATCTGGAGGCCGGCGACATTTTAATTGACGGCGGCAATTCTTACTACATCGACGACATCCGGCGCGCCAAGGAACTCGCTCCGAAGAACATTCACTATGTGGATGTGGGTACCAGCGGCGGCGTCTGGGGCCTGGAGCGTGGTTACTGCATGATGATCGGCGGTGAAAACGATGTCGTGAAACACCTCGACCCGATCTTCGCTTGCCTGGCGCCCGGCATTGGCAGCATCGACCGCACGCCGGGGCGTCCCGCGAAACAGGGCACGGCCGAACAGGGCTATCTGCACTGCGGACCCAATGGCGGCGGGCACTTCGTCAAAATGGTGCACAACGGCATCGAATACGGTTTGATGGCGGCCTATGCCGAAGGACTAGGAATCATCGCCGCGGCCAATGTTGGCAAGAAGAGTCATGAGATTGACGCCGAGACGACTCCGCTGCGCGATCCCGAGCACTACCAATACGATTTCAATCTGGGCGAAGTGGCGGAAGTCTGGCGGCGCGGCAGCGTCATCGCCTCGTGGCTGTTAGACCTGACGGCGGCATCGCTGATTAAAGATCCTACGCTGAAGGAATTCGCCGGCCGGGTTTCCGATTCCGGCGAAGGCCGGTGGACCATCAAGGCTGCCATCGACGAGGCCGTTCCCGCACCGGTGCTCACCAGCGCGCTGTATGAGCGATTCTCATCACGCGGCGAAGCGGAGTTCCAGAACAAGCTTCTCTCCGCGATGCGCTTCCAGTTCGGCGGCCACATCGAGAAGTCGAAGTAGCGAGGACATTATGAGCGCAATCCACTCAGACGCATTGGTTTTCTTTGGCGCGACCGGGGATCTGGCTTATAAGAAAATCTTCCCCGCGTTGCAATCGATGATCAAACGTGGCCACCTCGACACTCCTGTGATTGGCGTGGCCAAAGCCGGCTGGAATCTCGACCAGCTGAAAGCGCGGGCAAAGGACAGCCTGGAGAAGCATGGCGGCGGCGTGGATCCTGCCGCCTTTGCCAAGCTGAGCAGCCTGTTGCGCTATGTCGATGGCGACTACGCGGACTTGGCAACATTCCAGGAACTGCGGAAGCAACTCGATGGCAGCAAATTCCCGGCTCACTACCTGGCGATCCCTCCGGTGTTGTTTGGCGCGGTGGTGGAACAGCTCGAGAAGTCGGGCTCGGCCAAAAATGCGCGAGTGATCGTGGAGAAACCCTTCGGAACCGACCTCGCCTCCGCCCAGAACCTCAACAAAATCCTACACACGGTTTTCCCGGAAAAGTCGATCTTTCGCATCGACCACTACCTGGGTAAGCGGCCGGTCAACAACATCATGATCTTCCGCTTCGCCAATGCCTTCATGGAGCCTTTCTGGAATCGCAATTACGTCGAAAGCGTGCAGATCACCATGGCGGAAGACTTCGGCGTGCAAGGCCGGGGTGCTTTTTATGACCAGACCGGCACGATTCGTGACGTAATTCAGAATCACCTCTTTCAGGTGCTCTGCCATCTGGCGATGGAGCCTCCTGTCAAGACCGACAGCGAAGCCGTCCGCGATGAGAAGGTGAAAATTCTTCGAGCCATAGCGCCGCTCGAGCCGAAGGACGTAGTCCGCGGCCAGTTTATCGGCTACCAGCAGGAACCCGGCGTGAAGCCGGATTCAAAGACGGAAACTTTCGCCGCTCTGCGGCTTGAAGTGAACTCCTGGCGCTGGAAAGGCGTGCCGTTCTACATTCGCGCCGGCAAGTGCCTACCGGAGACGGTCGCCGAGGTGTTGGCTCGCTTGCACCTGCCGCCTTCGGCGATCAAGGACAGCAGGCTGACCGCCAACTACGTGCGGTTTCGCATTAGTCCTGACATGGCGATTGGCATTGGCACCACCGTCATGGCGCCAGGAGAGGAGATGACTGGCGAACAAGTGGAACTGAAGGTCGTCAGTCACCCCGGCGGCGCCGAGGTGGAAGCCTATGAACGTGTGCTTGGGGATGCGATGGAGGGTGATGCCACGCCATTTGCCCGCGAGGATTACGTGGAGGAGGCGTGGCGCATTGTCGACCCGTACCTGAAGTCGGAAACACCGGTCTACCAGTACGCACAGGAGACCTGGGGTCCGGCCGAAGCCGCGTGTTTAACGCCGCCGGGGGGGTGGGACGATCCGGATGTTAAAGAAACGTAGGTCTAGAGAAGTCGCGGCACGGGCACCGCGCTGTGCCGCTTTTTTTCATTCGCCTTTCAGGAGATGCTTGCATGAAGATCGAAGTACTCGCTGACGCCGACGCGGTCGCCAAGAGGGCTGCGGGAGTTATGGCCGCAGAAGCACGTGAGGCGATCGCTGCCAGGGGTCGATTCGTGATGGCTGTGAGCGGCGGCCACACTCCCTGGCTCATGCTGCGTGACCTCGCCACCGAGGATGTCCCGTGGAAGAACGTGCATGTGCTGCAGGTGGACGAGCGGGTGGCGCCGCCCGGAGATCCGGACCGAAATCTTACCCATCTGCGCGAGAGCCTGCTGGAGCATGTGCCGCTTCCGGCTGAGCAGATCTATGCCATGCCGGTGGAATCGGCCGATCTTGAGTCGGCCGCGGCGCAGTATGCGAAAACCCTCGAGACCATTGCCGGTTCTCCCCCGGTGCTCGACCTGGTTCACCTTGGCCTGGGGCCGGACGGACACACCGCTTCTCTCGTTCCGGGAGACGCTGTGCTCGGCGTGACGGACAAAGACGTCGCGCTGACCGGCGTCTACATGGGCAGGCGGCGTATGACGCTGACATACCCGACCATCAATCGTGCGCGGCGCGTGCTTTGGCTCGTAACCGGTGGCGAGAAGGTGCCTATGTTCCTACGCTTGCGCGATGCTGACCCGTCTATTCCGGCAGGCCGCGTGCGCCAGGACGTCGCGCTGCTGCTAGCCGATAAGGCGGCTGCAGGATAACCGGCACGGCCCACGCGAAAAACAGGGGGACATCATGCGGCTCGGCATTGCCACCGATCACGGTGGGTTTGGGTTGAAAGAGGAACTGATTGCCCAACTGCGAGGGGCAGGGCATCAGGTGGTCGATTTCGGAGCGCATAGTTCCGATCCCGCGGATGACTACCCCGACTACGTCGTGCCACTGGCCCGCGCGGTTGCGGCCCGAGAGGTGGAACGGGGCATCGCCATCTGCGGCAGCGGTGTGGGCGCTTCGGTCTGTGCGAACAAAGTGCCCGGGATACGCGCGGCACTCATTCATGATCATTTCTCGGCCAAGCAGGGAGTCGAGGACGATCACATGAACATCATCTGCATGGGTGGCCGCACTGTGGGACCGTCGGTGGCCTGGGACTTGGTTCAAACCTTCCTGGCCTCCGAGTACAGCCAGGAACCCAGGCACTTGCGCCGTCTCGGTAAAGTGGCCCAGGTCGAAGCGGAGGCTCCCCGGTATCCTGGGTCATGACACCTTCCGGTGCCCCATACCCAAGTAGTCTGACCATCCGCATCGGCTGCGAACTCGTCTACTCCGTCGTTGTTCCTACACCCGCTCTTTTCATACTTCGGCCGCGCCGGTCGGCGACGCAACGGATCGTGCAGGAATCCCTTTCCATGGAGCCGGATCTGATCAGCACGGAAGAAACCGATTCGCATGGCAACATCGTGGATCGCGTGATGCTGAAGCCAGGCCTCAACACCATTCGGCACGATGCATTCGTCTCCGTGAGTTCGCTTCCGGAAATGGTGCCGCTCTGGGAAGGGGCCATCCCGGTCGAGCAGTTGTCGCTGGCGCTATTGCGGTACACGCAGCCCAGCCGGTACTGCGAATCGGACATCTTGTCGGACTTCGCGAAACAGGCCTTCTCCTACAACTCGCCAGGAGGCCCGACCGTTAAAGCCATAGCCGATTGGCTGCACCAGAATATTGAATACCGGTTTGGTTCCGGGTTGCCCGGGGTCACCGCCGCACAGACCATTGAGCGGCGATACGGAGTCTGCCGTGACTTTGCTCACGCCCTGGCCGTCTTATGCCGCACGTTCAACATTCCTACTCGTTACGTGACGGGTCATTTGCCCGACATTGGTGTGTTGGATGCCGGCGGAGCCATGGATTTCCATGCCTACGCCGAGGTCTACCTGGCGAACGGTTGGCATGCAGTGGATGCACGGTTCAACACTCCTCGAATCGGGAGAATCAAAATCGCGGCGGGAATCGACGCGGTGGATGGGGCGTTTGCCACCATCTACGGGCCGGCCGATCTCAAAACCTTCTACGTTTGGGCCTATCAAATCGACCCGGCACAGGTTCATCTTGGCGACCCCATTGACCTCACCAAACGCCTGGACAGCAGCTTGATTGTCCGGTTCCCGCCATGCTGATGAAGCGCCGCCGTTTCCTGCGTGCAAGCCTGGCATTGCCGATCGTCGGACTGCTGGACAAGGCCTATTCAGCAGCTGAAGGCGAGATCCAGCGCAAGTTGAAAGTGGTTGTGACGGGCGGCCATCCGGGTGACCCGGAGTACGGCTGCGGTGGGACCATCGCGCGCTACACGGACCTGGGTCACGATGTCACGCTGCTGTATCTGAATCGCGGCGAGAAGGGTTGTGCCGGTAAGAGCGCGGAGCAGTGCAGCGCCATTCGCGCGGCGGAAGCAAACCAAGCTTGTGGAATCCTCAAGGCGCACGCTGTGTTCGCGCCGCAGATTGATGGCGAAGCGACACTTTCGGCGGCGCGTTACGACGAGTTTCGCGACTTGGTTGCGGCGGAGAAGGCCGATGTCCTGTTTACTCACTGGCCGATTGACGCGCATCGCGATCACCGTGCCATCTCGATGCTCACCTTCGATGCCTGGCTCCGCCTGGGCAAAAAAGCCGCCTTCTACTACTACGAGGTTTCGGATGGTGAAGACACCCAGATGTTCCGGCCAACCGACTACGTAGATATTTCGGGGACCGCGGAGCGGAAGCGCGCGGCGTGTTTCGCGCACGCTTCCCAATCGCCCGATCGCTACTACGAGGTGCAGCAACGCGTCACCACCTTCCGGGGAGTGGAGAGCGGTCATGCGCAGGCGGAAGCGTACGTTCGCCACGTGCTGGGCGCCAGCGGCATGCTGCCGTAGGCTGGCCGTCACGCAGACGGTTGCTGACATTGAGTGGCAGTGACTGTCAGTGAAATTGTTATAACGTAAACGCCAGGGGGTATGGCCGCGGGCGCCAGTCGCATGGCCGCGCGAACGACAGCCAAAAGCAAAACATGTCAACCATCGCTAGCAAGCTGCTGAGTGTGGTCTTCGTCGTGAGCGCGCTCACCACGATGCCGGGCGGAGCGGCCAGTACGCCGAGTCTGGCAACCGCAGCCGATTCACGCATACAAGCGCAGGTTGACGAACTACTGGCCAAGATGACGGTCGATGAGAAAGTCGGCCAGCTCACCCAGATTGGCGGCATCAATTTAGCGCCGGATGAGTTTAAGCCAGAGGAACGGGTGCAGAAAGGGCAGGGAGGCTCCATTTTGTGGATAGCCGATCCCGTGTCCATCAATCGGCTACAGAGGATTGCGGTTGAACAAACCCGCCTGCATATCCCACTGTTGTTCGGTCTCGACGTGATCCACGGTTTCAAGACCACGTTCCCCATTCCGCTGGCGATGGCCGCTTCGTGGGATCCGGCGATAGTGGAACAGGCGCAGACAGTGGCCGCCCGCGAGGCGCGAGCTGCGGGGATTCAATGGACGTTTGCGCCGATGGTCGATATCGCGCGCGACGCGCGTTGGGGCCGCATGATTGAAGGCGCGGGCGAGGACCCGTACCTTGGCTCCGCCATCGCAGCAGCGCAAGTGAGGGGTTTCCAGGGAACGGACGTGGGCAGTCCCGACCGCGTGCTGGCCTGTGCCAAGCACTTCGCCGGTTACGGCGCAGCGGATGGCGGCCGCGATTACGAGGCTGCCTACATTCCCGACGACCTACTCTGGAACGTTTACTTTCCACCCTTTCACGCGGCACTCAAAGCGGGAGTCGCTACCTTCATGAGCGCGTACATGGATCTGAACGATATCCCCGCCACAGCCAATCGTTATCTGTTGCGGGACGTTCTGCGCGAGGACTGGGGCTTCGACGGCTTTGTGGTCAGCGATGCGTTCGCTGTAAAGGACCTGGTGACGCATGGATTTGCTCGCGATCCAAAGGACGCCGCCTTCAGCGCCTTTACCGCCGGCGTGAACATTGATATGGCGAGCCGCACCTATCTCGACCAGCTGGGCAGCCTGGTGAAGGACGGGCGGATTACGAGTTCGGCCCTGGACGATATGGTGCGCCCCATTGTGGCGGCTAAGTTCCGTCTCGGGCTATTTGAGCACCCCTACGTAGACGAATCGCGGCTGGCAAAAGTGCTTTACACCCAGGAGAATCGCGCGGTGGCCCGCACCGCCGCCGAAGAATCCGCCGTGCTGCTGCGGAACGAAGGCCAATTGCTTCCGCTGTCCAAAACCCGGTACAAAACCAAAACCATAGCGGTCATCGGCCCCTTGGCCGAATCGCCCGCCGACCTGTTGGGCTCATGGACCACCTTCGGTATGGCGCCGGAAGCAGTCACGCTGGTCGAGGGGCTTCGCAACAAGCTTCCCGGCAGCAAGATCGAGTATGCGCCGGGCGTTGAGATCCGCAAATTGTATCTGTCCATGTTTGACGATCTCATGGGTCCGAAGCCGACGCCGCCCTGGCCGGCAGAGCGAGTGAAAGTTGAGTTCGAGAAGGCGGTGAAGATTGCGAAGCAGTCGGACCTCGTGATTCTGACGCTCGGCGAGTTGGCAGGAATGAGCGGTGAAATGGCCTCGCAGTCCTCACTGGAACTGCCCGGGAATCAACAGCGGCTTTTGGAAGCCATCGCCGGCACGGGGAAACCGGTAGTTCTGGTTCTTATCAATGGCCGGCCGCTGAACATTTCGTGGGCGACCGCTCACCTGCCGGCCATCCTTGAGGCTTGGCATCCGGGAACCGAGGCCGGCAACGCGATCGCCGATCTTCTATTTGGCGACGCCACACCAGGCGGCAAACTGCCCATAACCTGGCCGCGCAGCGTGGGACAAGTTCCCGAATACTACGCGCACACTCTCTCGCACGACTCGAAAAATCAGTCGCGGCGCTTCTGGGATGCAGAGAGCACTCCGCTCTTTCCGTTTGGCTTCGGTCTCAGCTACACCACGTTCTCATTCTCCAATTTGCACGTCAGCGCGAGCGAAGTGCAGGTCGGCCAGAGCCTGGACGTGACCGTGGACGTCGAGAACACCGGCGCAAAGCCAGGTGTCGAGGTGGCTCAGCTTTACATCCATCAGCAATCCGGCAGTGCATCGCGGCCCGTGCGAGAGCTGAAGGGCTTCCAGCGGATATCCCTGGCGCCGCACGCAAAACAGACCATTCGTTTCACGCTTGGTAAGGAAGAGTTGACCTACTGGAACCCGGCGGCCCGAAAGCCCGTCGAAGATGCGTCGCAGTTCGACCTGTGGGCCGGTGACGATTCAAACGCCCAACTACATGCTTCGTTTGCCGTGGTCCCGTAAAGACCAGATGTTATCGCTTTGTTCACGGCGGTCTTTCTTTCTGTCCGCGGGTTCGCTGGTCTTTGCAGTCCGTGTCCCCGGCAGACAACAAGGGCCGACGTTTACCGCCGATGTGAACCTGGTGAACCTGTTGGCAGTGGTTCGGGACGAGCGCGGGCGTTTCGTAAAGGATTTGCCGGAAAGCGACTTCCTGCTTGAAGAGGACGGGCGGCCGCAAAAAATCCGTAATTTCCGGCAAGAATCGAATCTGCCTCTGACGCTCGGGCTACTCCTCGATACCAGTGCCAGCATGACCCGCGTATTGGACGACGAACGGGAAGCGGCCCATGGGTTTCTGAAGGAAGTCCTGCGGCCGGAACAGGACCGGGCGTTTCTGGTGCAATTTGATTCGGGTGTGAACGAGATCACCGCCCTGACGTCATCGCGACGGAAGCTGGATCAGGGCTTGAGTACGGTCTCTGCAGAAGCGGTTTCCTCGCGAAGGCGCACCGCGCCGCACACTGGAGCCTCGACCGTGCTTTACGATGGCCTTCGCTTGGCGACCGGGCGAACCATGGCGCCGCTCGAGGGCCGGAAGGCGATCATCCTGCTTTCCGATGGCATGGATGCGGGGAGTAAGACGTCATTAGCGGAAGCGATCGACTCCGCCCAGCGAGCTGACACGCTGGTCTACACGATCCACATGTACGCCGAGCCGCCCGATGTCGCCCTGCTGCCTCCCAAGACTCGAGCCAAGATGGCTGAGTCACTGGCTCAAGGCAAACAAGTGCTGGAGCGGATTTCACGCGAAACCGGCGCAGCGAGTTACGAATCCGCCAAAGGGCAGCGGTTGAAAGAGATCTTCGGCGGAATCCAGGACGAACTGCGAAACCAATACAGCATGAGTTACTCGCCCGACCCACAGGATGCGACACCAGGTTTTCGAAAGATCAGTTTGAAGACCAGGCAAAACTTCCCGGTGCAGACGCGGGCCGGCTACTTTGTCGGCCGCTAAATCGCTGTCGCGACGGGAAACGGGAACACAAACGATGGGCCTCCGAGCATAGCCGTCCGGCTATGTTACAAAACGATGTCTTCATGTCAATTTGGTTACTAAGAGCGGGAACGCATAGCTTGGTTAGTGCCAAGTTATAGCCGGAGAAAGGCCACAGCGAAGATCTCTGCTCTGGCTCTTTGCCGCAGGTCCGGGCCTGAGTACTGATGTCACGTTCTGTTACCCAATATTCATGGATATGTAATGGTCCTCGTATAACCTATAGGACGAGCAACAAACTAAGTGTTGGTCGTTCTGCTGCCTTGACCAATTTCATGTGCAGCTATAGGGGAGTTTCGATCGACTTTTCAATGAGGAGACTATGAACAGAAAAGCTATATTGGGCCTGCTCTGTTTCTCCGTTGTGGCAGTGCAATTATTTGCTGCCGACGGAGTGCCAGCAAGCCCTGAAGCATCGGGAAGCAGTGCTTCCAGCGGCACGAACAATACGAATGCGCCGGCGATTTCGGGCAAAGATATTGACTCGCTACGCAAACAGATTGCCGAGCAGGAAAAAGAGATTGAGAAGCTGCAAAAGGCCGTCTCGGCGCAACGTGAGTTGCTTGAAACCACGATGCGAGCGGTTTCGACTGGAACTGTTTCCAGCACCACGGCTGCGCCGATGCTGGTGAACGCTTCCGGCAGCGGCGTTTTGCAACCGGTAGCGCCTGCGACGCGTGTCACGCAGGACGCAGCGTCCGGGGATAACCCGGCACCGCTTTCGCTGAAGATCGGAGACACCTACATCACGCCCGTTGGCTTTATGGATTTGACGTCGGTGACCCGAACCACCAACGTAGGCAGCGGCATCGGAACGAACTTCGGGAGCATTCCGTTTAACAATCAGGCGACAGCGCCCGGCAATCTTGCCGATAACTACATCAGTGTTCAGAACTCTCGCATCGGCGCGCGATTTGACGCCATGATGCATGACACCAAAATACTCGGCTATTGGGAGTCTGACTTCCTCGGCAACCAGCCGACCAACATTGAGGTCTCCAGCAATGCCGCGACGTTCCGTCTGCGTCTGTTCTTTGTCGATGTGCAGAAGGGCCAGTGGGAAGTGACGGGCGGCCAGACGTGGAGCTTAATGACTCCAGACCGTTCCGGCATCTCGCCGCTCCCAAGCAGCATTTTCTTCACCAACAACGTAGACACGAATTACCAGATCGGCCTGGTTTGGGCCCGTCAAGCCGGCATTCGCTTGACATGGCATCCGAGCGATAAGGTCGCGTGGGCCTTTGCGGCGGAGAACCCACAACAGTACGGCGGTGGTTCGTCCGGAGGCGGCACAATTACTTTCCCGAGTAACTTGCCGACCGCGATGCAATCGCAGCTCAACACCGGCGCGTCGAGCTATGGGACGCCGGCTCTGACTCCTGACTTCATCAGCAAGGTGGCCTTCGATCCCAATACCTCCGCACACGTGGAAATCGCGGGAATCCTGAGCACGACCAAGACCTACAATCCGTCGACGTTCCAGGGATACACCACGCCCGGCGGCGGCGTCTCCTTTAATTCGAATTTCCAAGTCCTCAAGGGTCTCCGGCTCATCGAGAACTTCACGTATGGCGATGGCGTCGGGCGCTATTTCTTCGGTCAGTCTCCAGACGTCATCCTCTACAATACCGGTGCAGCAGCCAACATCAGGTCGGGCGGCACGGTGGACGGCATCGAATACCAGTTAGGAAAGAAGACCGCACTGTATGCCTACTATGGCGGCATGTATGCCGGCAGAACAACGACCGTCGATCCGCTGACGCACAAGGTCGTTGGTTATGGCGGCGCCGGCTCCTCCACTGGCAACAATCGCACGATCGAAGAAGCCACCTTCGGCGTGCAACAGACCTTCTGGCGGGACCCGAAGTGGGGCGCGCTGCAGTTCTACGCACAGTACTCCTATTTGTGGCGTGATCCGTGGTGGTTCTCGAGCATCACCGCTCCGCGGCAGGCTGACACCAACATGATATTCCTGGATCTTCGCTACGTCCTTCCAGGCGCTCCGCCCAAGTTGAAGTAGACAGAACTAAGCTGGAGTATAGACAAGGCCCGGGTCACACGATCCGGGCCTTCCCTTTTTGGATCTCGCCGTCAGGCCGCCGACTGCAGCACCTCAACCGGCACTGGGTTGCCGCGCCGCGCAAAGCGAATCGTGCCATCCGGTCCGATCAGATAGACGGTCCGCTTCACAATCAAGCCCGAACATTTGTAAAGCTCGGCCACCCGCTGTTTCTCGTCTACCAGGAGAGGAAACGGAAACTTGTGATGGTCGCGGAACTTGGCATGCTTCGCCGCGCTTTGCGGATTGATTCCGAATATCACCGCATTCTTGGCCGAGACGTCTGTCCACCGATCCCGAAAACTGCACAGCTGCCTGGTGCAAAGCGAGGTGTCGTCGCCGGGATAGAACACCAGGATCACGTTCTTTCCCCGCAGCGCGGCGAGACTGACATGCTGGCCCTGTTGATCAGGCAGGTCAAAGTCGGGCGCCGGCGTTCCAGGCGGTAGCGGGTCGGAGAAAAACCATGACAGCATTGAGATATCCTTTCCTATCGTAGAGTAGGTAATAGAGGATCGAAGCGCTCACGACGCGAATCATAAGACTGTAGGCGCTTCTAAACATGGCTCATCATCACCATTCCCACGGTACAGGCTGGGTGCTCCGTTTTTCGCTGGTTGCGACCCTCGCTTTCACCGCGATTGAAGTATTTGCCGGATTTCGCGCCCATAGTCTCGCACTGCTGTCGGATGCCGGGCACAACTTCACCGACGCCTTGGCGCTTTTGCTCGCCGCAATCGGCCTGTACTTTCAGGGCCGGCCAGCTGACCAGTCCAAAACGTATGGCTACCAGCGCGCCGGTGTTCTAGCTGCCTTTGTCAATGCGCTGACCCTGGTCGTCATTTCCTGCATCATCCTCTGGGAAGCCGCGCAGCGCATCATCCTGCCACAGCCAGTGGACGAAAACGTCATGATTTGGGTTTCGTTGGCGGCGCTGGTACTAAACGGCAGCATCATGCTGGCGTTGCGCCAGAGCCAGAAGGGTGATCTGAATATTCGTGCGGCCTTCATTCACATGCTGGGAGACGCGCTGGGCGCGGTTGCCATTCTCGCTGGTGCGCTCATCATTCGCTCGACGGGCTGGCTGTATGTCGACCCAATTCTGTCAATCGGGCTGGCGATCCTCATCGTTTATACAGCATGGGACATTATCCGGGAGTCGCTCAATATTCTGCTGGAGGGTCTGCCGCGCGGCCTGAAACTGCCGGATGTCACCACCGCCATGAGTCATGTCGAAGGCGTTCTGGATGTTCATGACCTACACATCTGGAGCCTCGGATCAAACACCCACGCACTCAGTTCGCACGTGCTGATTGAAGACATGCCGCATTCGGAGAGTACCGTGATCTTGCAGCAGATCAACAAAGTGCTGTGCGATTTCGGCATCTTCCACAGCACCATCCAGTTTGAGCATCTCCCCTGCGATTTGTCGGACCAGGGTTGCCCGATGGCCGAGCAGGCTCATGCGCACGAGCACTCGCATGAGCATTCCCATGACCATCCGCATCACCACTAGCTCCGCCGACCATGCAAACCAGCGAGCCTAAGAAGAACAGAAAGCTTGTCTTTCTCGTTATCCTGTACGGGGTGTTGTCCTTGGTAATGATCGCCTTTGTCACGTACATGGCGAAGTACATGGGCCAGAGCTAGCTCTGCGCTCGTCTGCTTAGACGCTCTGTGGGTTGGGATGAACCCACGGATCCCGGTAGGGGCGCTGCAACAGCTCATTGACTTGTCTGTCGTTAATCACCTGTTGAGCGACCGGATCCCAATTGAACTTCCGGCCCGCCTTCAGCGAGTCGTTGGCCAGGATGCAACTGGCGGTGGAAATATAGCCTTGCTCAATATCCGCAACCGGTTTGCTGCGGGTGTCGACGGCGCTGAGGAAGTCCATCATGTGATGGCGAATCGCCGGGGCGACGTGCTTCTCGAGTTCGGCTTCGTCCTTGTCTTCCGGAAACAGGTCGAATTCATACGTAACATCCTTGTGCGCCTTCTCGCCGTCGGCGCCGATGAAGTCGTACGCATAGACGCTGGCCTTCAGAGTTCCTTTGTCGCCATAGAAAATGGCCGACCAGGCGTACTTCGGATCGGGGTCGGGAGCATCGCCCCACGAGCGATGTTGCCAGTTGACGACCAGGTTAGGGTATTCAAACGTGCAGGTCTGCGTATCTGTGATGTCCGCCGTAGCTTCCTTATCGACAAAGATGCCGCCGGCCGATGAGATGAGCGTGGGCCAGCCGAGGTCGAGCATCCAGCGGGTCATGTCCAGCATGTGAACGCACATGTCGCCGACGATTCCGTTGCAATATTCCATGAATGCCCGCCAGCCGCGCGGATGAACGATGTCGTTATAAGGACGCATGGGCGCGGGTCCGGTCCACATCTCCCAATCCAGGTTGGCCGGCGGCGCGATCGACGGATGAATGCCCGGGGCGCGCATGTGGTAGTAGCAGCAGATATCAACCGAGCCGATTTTTCCCAGCTTGCCTGTTTTGATAAAGAGCTCGCGTGCCTCGACCAGATGCGGCGTACTGCGCCGCTGGGTTCCGATCTGAACGACGCGGTTGTATTTCCGCGCGGCGGCCAGCATGGCCTGTCCTTCGACCACGTCGACGCTGATCGGCTTCTGGCAGTAAATATCGGCACCCGACTTGGCGGCCTCGATCATGGGAAGCGCGTGCCAGTGGTCGGGCGTCGCGATGAGTACGATGTCGAGGTCCTTCTCCGCGAGCATCTTGCGGTAGTCGGAATAAGTGCGCGGGGTCTTCTTGGAGGCCTGCTTGGCGGCCACATCGGCGGCGCATTTAGACAGCATGATGCTGTCGACATCACACAGCGAAACCACCTCCACCGGCGACACCTGGATTAGCCGGAAAAGATCCGACTTGCCGTACCAGCCCGTGCCGATCAGGCCGACGCGGCGAACCTTCGACCGATCGTATTTCTCCTGGCCATAAGTAGACTGTGCCGCGGCGCTCTTGCCCGATAGAGCGACAGCGGCGGCGCTGGCTTGCAAGAACTGGCGGCGGTTGATGTTCATTCGATTCGGACTCCTCAAGAAACGAAGTTCTAGCGCAATCCATGAGTATATGCTGCGGGCTGTTGCGAATCGCCGCCGGAGCCGGATTTCCGGCGTAGACTGAAAGTGGATTGAGGAGCCTTCAACCTAAATCCGCGAGGGAGGAACTGAAATGCCCTCTATGAAAATGTCGTGGCACACCAATGGCCGGCTTGCGGGCGGATGGGCCAAATCGGCTGCGACGGAACCCTACAACCCGTCGTGGCTACAGTCTTCCTACCCTTCCGATTCAAGCGCCCGGCGACGCAGTCCCAATGCGTTGTCGTCATTGTCAACATTCGGGAAGCCCCGGTACGATTTCGGCAAGCGAAGCCGGTAACGGCAGATCGATAGGCCTGAGATAATGGAGGCTGAGGCTGCTCCTTGACTATACAAATCACCAGACCCGAGGTCGAAAGGCTTATCAACCAGCGCCTCCAAACCGGGTCCTTCAGGGACGCCGAGGACGTTATCCTTCAGGCCCTCAAATCGTTCGAAACTGAAACGCAAGGCAGCGACGAAAAACGTACGGAAGCGATTAACCGCCTCCTGGCCTTCGGCAGAAAGCATGGGCTCTCGCTTGGCGGGATAACGATCCGAGAATTGCGCGATGAGGCGCGTCCTTGAGTTCCATTGTTGTCGACGCGTCCGTTACCTTAGCGTGGTGCTTCGTCGACGAACAAACCCCGTTGGCTCTTACTGTGCTTGAACGATTGAAGGCAGGTGAGCAGGCTCTGGTTCCGTCTTTCTGGTCTATCGAAGTCCTGAATTCATTGCTGGTCGGAGAAAAGAGGGGGCGAATTTCCCGTGAACAGTCGCAGGCATTTCTTTCCGATCTTGAAGCGTTGAGCCCCGGCTTCGACTATATTTCTGCAGAACACGTGTACGGGCCGGTTCAACAGCTTTGCCGCGATCTTGGCTTGACCCCTTATGATGCGCTTTATGTCGAATTAGCTATGCGGGCGAAGTGTCCTCTCGCCACGCAGGATCAAGCTCAGAAGGCGGCAGCGAACGCTCTAGGCATCGAATGCCTCTGAGGGATTTCCCCCAAAGCGCTATCAGGCCCTTTCCATCGCCGGATATACTCGCAGCATGTCGGTGATTACCTCGTTTGGGATGCGCGACCTGGAGGTGGCGCTCAGCGACCTGGCGCGGCAGCGCTGGGATGCCATCGTGATTGGTGCGGGGCACAATGGGCTCACCTGTGCCACTTATCTGGCAAAGGCGGGCAAGACAGTGCTGGTACTCGAGGGGCGGTCCCGCATCGGTGGGGCCTGCACCATCGAGGAGACAGCCATGGGTGTACGATCCTCGCCATGTGCATACCTGGCGGGCCTTTTGCATCCGCTGGTGATTGAGGAACTAAACTTTCCGGCCCGCGGCTATGCCTGGACACCGGCGAGCGCTGGGTTGTTCGTCCCATTCGAGGACGGATCGAGCGTGCAGCTTTACGACGACGACCAGGCGTGCGAGGCCGAGTTGCGGCGCTTCGCACCGGGTGACGTTGCGGGTTGGAAAGCCATGTCCGATGTGATCCGTCGAACACGCGATGCAATACGGCCGCCGGATCAGCGCGATATGTGGATCGGCGAGCCGCCTACCCGCGATCAGCTCGAGGAACGGCTTGGCAACGATGACGAAGCGCGCAAGCTTCTGTTTGACTGGTCAATGGCCGAGTTTGTCGAACGATATCTCAGAGACGAGCGCCTGCAGATTGCTTATTTGGGCCAAGGCGTCATTGGCACCAACGCTAGCCCGTTCGATCCAGGCACGGCTTCGGTGCGGTTCCATCACTCCTCGGGACGGCTGGGGGGTCAGCCGGGCGCTTGGGGTTATGTGACCGGTGGCATGGGCACGGTCTCTTTCGTGATTGCCAGCGCCGCCCTGGAGGCCGGAGCGACCATCGCCATCGACACGCCCGTAGTGCAAATCCTGCCCGGGGAGGGTGTGGTTCTGGAGAGCGGAGAAACCGTCCGCGCCCCGGTGGTCATCTCAAACGCCGACCCGCGCGTGACGCTGCGTCTGCTGGGCGATGCGGCGGAGGCTGCTTGGAAGGCGCAGGTAGAATCCGTTCCGATAGAGGGCTGCACGGTCAAGCTCAACGTGGTGCTGCGAGAGCTGCCAAACTTCAAAGCCCGGCCCGGGACATTTGAAACGCACCATCACGGCCAAATCAATACGCCGCTGACGAAGGCGGAATGGAAAGACGGGTACGGCGCTGCACGCGCAGGCCAGCTGCCGCGCCGCATGTGGACCGAATTGTATTTCCAGAGCGTCCATGACCGTAGCGTGGTCCCGGACGGCTTGCATAC
This sequence comes from uncultured Acidobacteriaceae bacterium, assembly GCA_963740005.1. Classification (GTDB taxonomy): domain Bacteria; phylum Acidobacteriota; class Terriglobia; order Bryobacterales; family Bryobacteraceae; genus CAJCIT01. The sequence goes on from CAVUCO010000063.1 coordinate 28,999, forward strand.
CATGAGTGTGTTCTCGCAATACGTCCCTTATCAGTTTGCGGAGGGCACGTGGGACTCCCGCAGGAACGAAGTGCTGGAACTGGTGCTGGGCTCACTGGCGCGTTTTTGCAGCAACATCCCCGATGCTGTGGAAGACGCTCAGGTGCTAGGTCCGCCCGACATCGAGCAAAAAGTGGGACTGACCGGAGGACACATCTTCCAGGGGGAGTGTCTGCCACCCTATATGTGGAGCAACCGGCTGCGTGCAAAAACGCCCATGCCCGGCGTCTATCTTTGCGGCGCGTGTACTCACCCCGGCGGCAGCGTCATCGCGATCAACGGACGGAATGCGGCGATGGCGGTGCTGCGGGACGACGCGCCGGTTTAGCTTGCGGGTATATACAGTTCGAAAATCGGTTCTCAAAAGCGCGGTTCCACGTAATAATCACCGGCCCTCCACGTCTTGTATGTGTGAGTCGCGATGTTAATGCCCGCAGCGGGAGCGCACAAGTGAGGTCGGCCTGCTGATCCTGCCCGAAACGGTGCTCCAGGACTTGCGTTATGGCGTCCGGATACTGTTACGCAATCGCGGGTTCACTGCCGTCGCGGTCCTTGCCCTGGCGCTTGGTATTGGTGCTAACACCGCCGTCTTCACCGCCTACAAAGCAATGGTTGCCCGGCCTCTCGATGCTCGCGATCCCGGCACGCTGGTCAACCTCGCGCTGATCCGCCGAGCGGGTACGGAAGACCCGTTTTCGCCGGGGGGCCACTCGGGCGCGACCGAATTCAACTTCAGCTATCCCGACTTTGAAGCGTATCGGGATTCCGTCCATTCCGTTAGTGGCCTGGTCGCCTTTAGCCCTCAGCACATGAGGCTCTCGAACGTCGGCAGCACCGTCAGTCAGCGCACTTCTGCGGCTGAATCGGCGGCAGGGCGGTTGGGGCTGCTGTCTTCCGGAGCAAGCAACGCGGAGTACGCCCTTGTCTTCGTTGTGTCTGAAAACTACTTCAAGGTTCTCGGCGTCCCAGCGGTACGCGGGAGAACCTTCGACTCCATCGGTCTTCCAGGACTAATGGTTTCGCCCTCGGTTCTTATCAGCGAAAACTACTGGCAAAAGCGATTCGCCGGCGACCCGGCGATCCTGTGGCGAACCATTCATCTCAATGGCGTTGCCCTCAGCGTGACCGGAGTCACGCCCCGCGACTTCGTCGGTACCAGCGTGGCTGTGCCCGACTTCTGGCTTCCGCTCAGCCTCGAGCCGCTGGTTCACCCGGATGCCAGTTGGCTGCGCGATCGTGAACACCAATGCTGCCGTCTGTTTGGCCGCCTCGCTCCTGGCGCCGGCATCGCTCAGGTGCAGGCGGCGATGACGTCGGCGGCCGATCGCCTCCGCAGTCTGCATGATCCGCGCTCTGAGTGGGCCAAACCAGCTACGATACTGGTCTGGCCCGGTTCTCCGTTCCCCCTCCCGTTGAGGTTGTACCCCGGATTGCAATTGACCATTCTGCTCATTATGGCCGCAGCGGGGATGGTGCTGGCCGTAGCCTGCGCCAATGTCGGCAGTCTGCAGCTGGCTCGTGCCAGAGCCCGCGAGAATGAACTGCACACGCGCCTCTCCCTGGGAGCGGGCCGGTTACGGATCATCAGGCAATTGCTGACGGAAAGCACTCTGCTGGGTCTGCTAGCGGGCGCTCTCGCGCTCGCGTTCACCTGGACGATGCTGAGAGTCGGTGTGACCCTGGCAGCCGAAGCCTTTCCCGCCGACGCGGGCACGCTGATTTTCAATGTGACCCCCGATCTCGAAATCTTTGTCTACGTGCTTGCCGTTTCTCTGGCTGCCGGGATTCTGTTCGGGCTCGCCTCAGCGATTGAAAGCTCCCGCTCCGCGCTCTCCTCGGCCGCCAGAGGCGGTACTTCGTCGTTTCGCAGCCGCCGGCTCCAGGACTTTTTGATCGCTGCCCAGGTCGCCCTTTCCCTGGTGCTCATGATCGCGGGCTGCCTGTTCATTCGCAGTTCCATCAACTCCCTCAAGATGGAGACCGGCTACGATGGCAAACACGTTGTCGATCTCGATTTTCAATTTCCCGAACAATCCAATTACACGGCCGCACGCAAGCTCGCTCTTGTCCACGAACTTCGTTCACGGCTGGCTGCCCTTCCGAGTGTAGCGGCAGTTACAAGCGCCCGGCCCCCGGATGATTTTGCCTTTCAAACCGTGGCCGTCTCACTCAGTAGAGAAACCCACGGAGGCTCCCATGTGCAATCGGTACTTTCTTACACACACATTGAGCCAAACTACTTCCAGACTCTCGGCGTTCCTTTGTTCCTGGGCCGCGGCTTTCAACCGCAGGCCAGCCAACCGGAGCGCTCCGTGATTCTCAGCGAATCAGCCGCCAAGCAGCTCTGGCCCGGCCGGAATCCTGTCGGCGACAGCCTCCGGTTGGGTGCCGTCGACGAACGAATACACAGTGCCGGCGAACTCGTTGCCGAAGGGCCGGCCTACCAGGTGATTGGCGTCGCTCGCGACACACGTGGCGTCGAATTCGACGGCAGCGACTCCAGGAAGGTCTACCTGCCGTTGTCCGAAGATCGAATCCAAAACCACCCCATACTCATCCGGACCAAGTCCGACCCGGCACAGGTCATACGAGCGATCGACCTTGTAGTCTCATCTATCGATCCCGACCTGGCGGCAACCTATTCTACTCTCGAGGAGATGCTTCGGCGGACAGCACCCTTCATTGCGTCCAGCCTTGCGGCCGCTGTTGCTTCCGCCATTGGGTTACTTGGGCTTCTGCTGGCCTCGATGGGTATCTACGGCACGGTCAGCTATATCGTCGTCCTCCGCACGCGCGAAGTTGGCATCCGATTAGCCGTCGGTGCTCAAAAGGGGGACATCCTCGGTCTCATCCTGCGCGAAAGCATTCGGCCGGTGCTTGCCGGATTGTTTATCGGGATGTTTCTCGCGGCCGGAGCCTCTTACGCGCTGCGCGGTGTGCTGTATGGACTCAACAGCGTCGATGGTGTCTCCTACGCCGGCGTCTCGTTTTTGTTTTTGACGGTCGCGCTGCTGGCCGCTTACCCTCCGTCAAGACGAGCCCTGCGTGTCGATCCCATGGTGGCGCTTCGATACGAATAACGCCGCGCATGCCCGCACGGGCGGCGCACACGCTCCTAGGGAAGCTCTCCGCTGGAAGCCGCATCACGTTCCACTAGCAGTATTGTGACGTCATCCTCATTGAATTTCGGGTCCACCAACGACTTGAGGCGAGACATTGTTTTCCCCGAACGGTCCGCTAAGGCGTTACGCAGCCGGTTTTCCGGATTTTCCCCAGGAATCGAGTCGGTCAATCCGTCTGTGAAGAGGAGCAGTGCGCCGTCGGGAGCAAAATGAGCCGTGCGAGCTTCATATTGGGCCTTTGCAAATAATCCAAGCGGCATGCCAGTCGCTTCCAGTGAAGTGAATGATCCGGAGCCGAACACGATCGGCGCATTGTGGCCGGCATTCACATAGGTCAACTCCCCGGAGTCCCGGCTCAGCACGATAAATACCGCTGTGGCGTAGCGATCGCCCGGGGTATAACGGCTTAGGTGTGCGTTAATCTGCCGGGCCAACGCAAGCGGAATCGCCTCCGTATTTGCGATGGTCCTGACGAGGGCCTGCAGGTTCGCGGCTAGTAGTGCCGCCGGCATCCCTTTACCAGACACGTCCGCCATCGCCAAGAGCGTTCGGTTACCCGAAAGTTCGATCACGTCGAAGTAGTCGCCGCCCACGTCGCGAAAGGGCTGATAGAACGTCTCCACCTCGTAGCCTGGCAACTTGTCGAGCGTGCCGGGGATGAGGGTCTGCTGGATTTGTCGCGCGGCAATCTGGTCGGCTTCCAGTTGAGTCTTGCGGAGGAATTCCGAAGTCAGCACCCCGTCCCTTAGCTTGTCGCCAAGAAACCAGAGCAGGAACACAATCGGATAGAGAGCGATTCCCTTTGGCCAAATAAGTGGCCACACCAGGGACCGCGCCCAAAGGGCATACACAGCGTAGCCCTGGATCAGAATCCCAGCCCATGCCACCCAACGTTTGGATGGCGGCATCTCGCGGGTCCAGTCGTAAAAGGCATACCGGAGGCCGCGGCGAAAACGCCCTGCGGATTTGTCAACGAGGGGCATGACGGGAGTCTAGCAAGAGGCAGGAAGTTTCTCCTGTGTGAATGGCACTCGCCAAGCCTTCGACGGGCCGCTCTTCGACGTCACTTCCGAGAATCTACAGATTCTTTACGCCGCGTGCACAACTTACTTCGCCACATGTCTCAAGCTTGAACGGAGCGCAAATGACGCGCTTGAACAGTCTTTCTGAGGAGATATATGAACCGAAACAAAAGCGCAGTTCAGTTGAAGAATCGCAGGTCTTTCTTGCGTGGCACCCTGGCAACCGGAGCCGCTGTTATGGGAGGTACGGTGCTCGCGAACAAGGCCGCGTTCACCCGTGACTTGACACCCGCCACACCGGGAGACATAGCCATTCTCAGGTTTCTCGCGGCGGCTGAGTTGATTGAAGCCGACCTGTGGCAGCAGTATGCGGAGCTTGGTGGTCTCACTCCTGGCCAACTCCCTGTGGAAACAGCCCCATTCACCCCGATGAACAGCTATCAGGCGGCTTTCATGAACCTCGATTCCGATGGCCCGCAATACATCTCCAGCAACACCCTCGATGAGCAGAGCCACGCGGCGTTCCTGAATGCGTATCTTGAGTCCATAGGCGCGCCGCCCGTCGATCTCGATGAATTCCGCACGTTGCCAAGCAGCCAAGCTCAGGGCGCCCAGAATATCGGCCGCCTCACCAACCTCATGAACCTCACGGTGGATACAAGCTGGTACGTCAGGTACCACAGCACCACGAACCCTGACTTCGGTGCCACCTTCCCGCAGGCGATCACGTTGTCTAACGTTCCGGCGATTCCCAGAACCAACGCTGACTTCGGATTGTCCAATATCCAGGCCATCGCCAATATTGCGGCGTTTCACTTCGGGTTTATCGAGCAGGGCGGTTCGAGCCTATATGCCACTCTAAGCCAAAAGGTCTCCAGCCCCGAGGTCCTGAAGATCACGCTGAGCATCGGCGGCGACGAGATAGCCCACTTCTTGGAGTGGGTCGACTTTTCGGGGAACTCGGTGCAGCCGCCACTCGCGCCGTTGCCAGCCGCAAACGGGCTGCCGGCTTTCCCGAATTTCGATGTGACGGTAAACCCCCTGATCCAAACCAATCTGATTTTCCCTGTGCCGTGCGAATTCATCAGCCCTAACTTGCCTAAGTGCGCGGTGATTCGCCCGACTTCTTCAGGTCAGATCGATGCAATGGGAGCCATCAAGGCCTTTATCGCCGACGGACTTTTCATTGGCCAGTCGCAACGGTTCATCAACTTGTTGCGGGCCCTGGCGATCGAGGCGGATGCAGCGCAGCGCTGCTCTGTCTTCTAGAATGCGGTACAACCTGCTGCGCCTACTCCTTCACCACACGGAGTAGGCGCATTCAATGCTTTTGTTTCGGCGACAGAGGAATCGGCGCGCCATCCCGGATCTCGTCTGTCGCTCGGCGAACCACCAAGTCACCGGGCTCCAAATTACCGGATACCTCGATCAGATCTCCATCCGGCACACCTTTGACGACGTTGACCCATTCTGCGCGTCCGCTGTGATCGCGCACGACAAATGTCCGCTCGCTGGTGGTTACGACGCTCGTCGTCGGCACCAACAGCGACAGCCCCGCCTGGCGGACCGGCCACTTGACCGAGGGATACATGCCCGGTGAGAGCGAACCGTCCGGGTTGAACACGTCGAGTTCGACTGCCATCGTGCGGGTTTTCGGATCCAGTGCGTGCGAGATTCGCCCCAGCGTTCCCGAATACGTGCGGCCAGGGTAGGCGGGAACGTGAAATTCGACTCGCGCGCCTTTGACAATCCCACCGACGTTCTCTTCGGGGACCGCGACCACCAGCCGTAAGTGCGAGACCTCCTGAAGCACCAGCAACACGGGATCTTCGCCGGGACCAACCAGCGCACCGGGATGGACGAGGCGATCCGTGACGACGCCATCGAAGGGCGCTGTGATGCGAAGATAGGCCTCGAGATCGCGCTGGGCCTGAACGGTTTCCTTCACCGCATCGGCCGACTGGCGCTTGGATTGGACCAGTGCCTGGAGCGCCTCAACCTGCTTCTGCGCCTGAACCAGTTCGTTGCCTGCCACCGCTCCGGCCGTCTCGGCGGCCTTCTTGAGGCGGTCGTCAGTCGCTTGTGCGGCAGCCAGTTGCGCTTCCGCCTGAAGCCGCTCGGACTCGGCAGATTGAACTTTCGATTCTGCCTCGGCGATCTGGGCCTTAATTTCCGGGGCAGTGAGTTCCGCGAGGAGTTGTCCTTGCTTCACCACACTGCCGCGATCGACCAGGACGCGATCTACGTAGCTACGCACCTTGGCATGGATCGATACGATTTGAAACGGCTGGAATTCGCCGGGCAGATCGATGCTGCGCGAGATAGGCTTCGAAACAACCGAAACGAGTTCCGGGGCTTGTGTCCAGCCAGTGGCTAGACCGGCGATGAGAAATGCCGGAAGGAGGTGCTTAATGCGCTTCATAGTGTCGGCTTTCGGGGTCCATTGGATTGAGAGATGGGGAGGTGATCGATGCCCTTTGCTGAAGAATGGCGTAAATGGACGGCAGGACCGTCAGCGTGGTGAAGGTGGACACGATCAGACCGCCGATCACCGCCCGGCCCAGGGGCGCTGATTGGGAGCCGCCCTCACCGAATCCGATCGCCATGGGCAGCATGCCGAAGATCATCGCGGCCGCAGTCATCAGGACCGCGCGAATCCGGCCGGCAGCACCTTCCTGAGCGGCCTCCAGGCTCGTCCGGCCCGAATGCCTGGCGCGCTCGGCGAAGGTGACGAGCAGAATCGAGTTCGCCACGGCGATGCCAATGGCCATGATGGCGCCCATGAATGATTGCAGGTTCAGCGTGGTTCCCGTGGCGAGCAGCATCAGCAACACGCCACAAAGCACGCCGGGGACGGTCAATACGACGGCCAGCGCGAGGCGCAGGGATTGGAAATTCGCTGCCAACAAAAGAAAGATCACCAAAACCGCCAGAAGTAGGCCCGTGCGCAATCCCGACAGGGTCTGCTGCAGGGCGGGGAACTCGCCACGTAGCACCACGCTGACTCCCTTCGGTGGTGCTCCCGCCGCTGAGATAGCCTGATTCAGCTGCTGCGCCGCTGCGCCGAGCGTCACCTCGTGGATATTTGCGGTGAGGCTCACCACGTGCTGGCCGTTATAACGCTCGATCAACCCGGGCATGGTGCCCAGTTTGAGACCGGCGATGTCAATCAGCCTGGGCTCGGCTCGGCCATCTAACATGACGGGTACGTCGCCGACGCTCTCGACACTCTGCATACGATTCTGGGGCAGCTGTACCTGTATCTGGAAGGCGTTTCCGGAATTAGGGTCACGCCAGTAATTGGGTTGCGTGAAGCGCGAGGAGGAAGTCGCCGGCACGACGGAGCGGACAACATCAGCCATGGTAAGGCCGAACTGTCCGGCGCGCTCGCGGTCGATGTTTATATCCAATGTCGGGAAATCCGCCGCCTGTGCGAATTGAAGGTCGCGCAGAAACGGCAGCTTCGCCATTTCTGCCCGCACCTTCTGCGCGAATTTGTAATCCTCTTGGAGGCTGATGCCTTGCACGGCGACTTCAATCGGTGTCGGCGAGCCTAAACTCATCACCTGCGTCACGATATCGCCTGCCTCGAAGGAGATTTGACACTCGGGCAGTTGTTCTTTGATACTCCTGCGAAGTTTTTCGCGAAGCGCTTCCCCTCGCGGCGTGTCCGGCTTGACAGCTACTTGGATGATGGCTTCTTGCGGGCCGCTGGTGAACAAATGAATCAGATCCACGGGATAGCTGGACGGCACGACGCCCACAAAGTCGCTGGTGATCTCAACCTGGTTCGGGCCAATCTCGCGGTTAATAACATCCAGCGCCCGCAGCACCAGCCGTTCTGTTTCCTCAATCCGAGTGCCCGTCGGCGCACGCAGACGGATACGCATGAGTGGGGCATTCGGATCCGGAAAAATCTCAGTTCCCATGCGGGGCAGAAGCACCCAAACTAGGCCAAACGCGATAGCCAGGTAGACGATCACGAGAGGCCAGCTGAAGCGCAAGATGGCTCTCAGATAGCGCTCGTAGCTCGAACGTAGCTTCCCAAAAAGCCCTTCGTGCTCTTCGCCGCGATGGCCTTCCTTCATCAGCCAGGCGGAGAATACCGGAACCAGGCTGCTGGACAGTAGGTACGACGCGACCATCGAGAACCCGACTGCCAGCGAAAGCGGGACGAACAGCTGTCGCGCAACGCCAACCATAAAAAACGAAGGAACGAATACGGCCAGGATGCAAAACATCGAAAGCAGCCGAGCTATCGCCGTGCGGCTGCATGCTTCCACAACAGCGCGAGCTCTCGACACGCCCGGAAGCATTTGCGTGTGGATGTTCTCGATCTCGACGGTCGCCTCGTCCACGAGAACGCCCACCGCCAGCGCCAAGCCTCCCAGCGTCATGATGTTGACGGTCTGGCCGATGGCCCACAGCAGAACCACCGCAGCCAGCAGCGCGAATGGGATGTTCAGCACGACGATGAGAGCACTCCTCCAATCGCGCAGAAAAATGAGAACCATGAGGCCGGTGAGGACCGCGCCCAAAAGTCCTTCAGTAATAAGACCGCGAATTGAATTGGTGACGAACGGCGATTGATCAAATTCAAGCCGTACATCGACACCGTCCGGCACAGCATTCTTGAACTTGGGGATGGCCGCTTTCACCGCGTTGATTACGTCCAGGGTGGAAGCATCGGCGCGTTTAGTAACCGGAATGTAGACCGTTCGCTTTCCGTTGACATGGGCATAAGCCGTGACGATGTCCGTCCCGTTCTCGATAGTGCCGAGGTCCCGAAGATAGACGCTGGTGCCGGAGCCAAGCCGAATGGGCATGCTCAAGAGTTCCGAGAGATTGCCGCCCAGCGCAGCATTGGTCCGCGCAATGCGCTCCAGTTTACCGGTCCACATGTTGCCGGAGGGCATCACCAGGGTCGCTTTGCTGACCGCTGAAATCGCTTCATCCGGCGAGATCTGGTACTGGCGGAGTTTGTCCGGATTCAGTGTAATGACGATGGTTCGCTGGTTGCCCCCGAACGGCGGTGGCGCCGAAACGCCTGGTAGCGTCGCAAAGAGCGGTCGCACCCGGTTGATGGCGAAATCCTGCAATTCGCCCTGGGTATGGGTTTCGCTGCTGAAGACCAATTGACCGACGGCGACGCTGCCCGCATCGAATCGAGTGATGAACGGCGGGACGGTGCCCGGAGGCATGAAGGCACGCGCACGGTTTACGTAGCCGACGGTCTCGGCCATGGCTTGCGCCATGTTGGTCCCTTCGTGAAACACCAGCTTCATCAACGAGGCGCCCTGAATGCTCTTGCTCTCTACGTGATCGATTCCGGTGATGTAAAGGAAGTGATACTCGTAGTAGTAAGTCAGGTAGCCCTCCATTTGAGCGGGGTCCATTCCGCCGTAAGGTTGGGCGACATAGATCGCGGGGTCGCCAACCTGCGGAAAGATGTCGACCGGCATCCGCTTCAGCGCGAGAACAGCGCACAGCGCAACGGCTACCAGAGCCACCACCACCGTAAATGGCCGGGAGAGGGCCGCTAGTACGAAGCGCATTTTACGCTGCTTTCGTAGGAAGTCACCGCATCACCTCTGCCACAAATGGTTCAATGTCTCCCGCCGCCGTTGCGATGCCCAAAAGCCCTCTCCATACGGTAAGGCGAGCCAGTACATCGTCAATTTCGGCCTGCGTGAGAAGCCGCTGCGCTTCGGCGACTTCATCGATGTTCCCGAGACCAGCCTGATAGCGGGCAGTCGCTTGTTGCGTGGCGATTCGTGCCGCCGAAACCTGCACCGGCGTGTTGGCAGCGATGCGGCGTGCAGCGTTCAGCGTCGCGACGGCCCGATTCCATTGCGCCTTGAGGTCGATAGCGATTTGCTCGGAGCGAGCAGTTTGGGATCGTATGGTCGCGCTTTGTGCGGCCTCCCGCGCATGCAACGCGGGCAGGTCAAGAATCGGAAATGTGACGCTGAACCCAAGCGCATAGTTCTGATAATTTGGTGCTAATCCGTTCAGTCCGCCCAGGCGGTCTCCATCCGTTTCGGCGCCCGTGCCGCGGGCGTAGGCGGCGCCCTGTAGATAGAATCTCGGGAAGTACGTTCGCTCCAAGGCGCGGAGTTGCGCCCGGGCCTGTTCGACCACGGCTTCCTGCTCGACCACGGACGGGTTCGCGCCAACGTTGAGCGCTGCCGGGGCTTGTTCAGAGGGCAATTGATCCAGATTTCCCGCGATCACAGTGGTCTGCGAGGGATCTCCCCCGACGAATTGGGCGAGTGTGGCGCTCGATACATCAACCGCTTGTTGCCCCTGGATCAACTGCGTGCGTGCCGCGGCGAGTTCCGCTTCAGCCCTTGAGCGGTCCGCCCCCGGCCGCAATTCGGCATTGACTTCAGCGGTGATCGTTTTGAGGATGACTTCCGCGCGTTCGACGCCAGCTTGCGCCGCGCGCACCGTTTGCAGGGCTGCTACAACCGTCAGATAAGCATCGACCGTGGCCACCGCGACCTCGTATTGAGTTCGTTTCACCGCAGCTTGCGACTGCGCCCTGGCGGCATCCGCGACCGCGACGTTAGCGCTGCGCA
>CAVUCO010000064.1:0-180921 GCA_963740005.1 uncultured Acidobacteriaceae bacterium
AAATACGGAATCGCTGCTAGGGGAAGTGAAAACTTCGCCCGCCACGGCAGCGCACAGCATTCCCGCGCCAATGTAACCCGCATGCGCAGGCTCGTGACCGCTGCCTCCGCCAGAGATGACCGCGACGTCTTTATCGCGGTTTTGCGCCGCATCCGTTCGGAGGATGACACTGTGCCCTGCGAGGCGGCCCGAGCCGGGGTGAAGTGTAACCAGCCCTCCAACATCTCTTCAACAACATCTTCGCGGCGATTAATAAATTTCTTCATGGCGGCGCAGGTTCCCGGAGCTATCCTTGCTCATTTATATTGTTAGCTCGCGCGACACGATCTGTCGCCCGGTTTTCGTCCCAGGCTTTCCCAGGTCTTCTGAATCAGCCCGGGCAAGCAAAGTTTTTTGTTTCCTAATGAGGGAACTTGAGGGAAGATGTCGCCCTAAGGAGTAGAACCGACCTCACATCGGCTCAAAGAAAGGGCGGGCGATGAAAATCATCGGCTTCTCAGTTCCTGCGATGTTCCTTCTGATCGGTGGTAGCGCGTTGGCAAGCACGATCGTGCAGACCAGAAGCGACACCCTGATCAATGTCGGACAAGATTTCGGTGTTCCCGTTGAGGTCGATCCGTTCAATACCTCCCTTGGCACCCTGACTGGCGTCACCGTCAACCTGGCGGCGAACTTCGCCGGCACGATCGGCGTTGAGAACCTGAGCAGCGTGCCCGACAAGGCAGGTGGAATCATCGCCGGTTGGGTCACTATCTCAAACAACAATGGTCCCTTGTTCGCCGAGGTTTTCCCCTCCGCGATGCAACCGATTCACAACCTGACCGCCTTCGACGGCACGCTCGATTACGCAGGCACCTCGGGAGCCACCGACTCTGTTACGGGACCGACGGTAAACACCACCGTGACGGCGCCGCCGCCGGCGACTGTCCTCGGGGACTTCAGTGGAACCAACGAGATCTTTCTTACGCTTGTTGCCAAGACTTTTCCGCTGGTGCAGGGGATGGAAACCGAATCCGTGATGGAAACGGCCAATGCCACCGCAACCGTGACATTAACTTACGACTACACGCCTGCCAGCGCGGTGCCGGAACCGTCGAGCGTGATGCTGCTCGCGATGGGCGCCGCGGGGTTGTTGTGGATTCACCAGAGGCGGCGCCGGAAAGCTCTAGTCGGCTGATATACTTTTTCGCAAACATGTTGCCGAATTCAGAGCCGGAGGTCGTGGTGCGTGCCGCCACGCCCGAGGACGCTTCCGTGTGCGGTCAGATTTGCTACGACTCCTTCTCGAAGATCAATGCAGCGCACGGTTTTCCCTGCGATTTTCCGGGGCCGGAGGCTGCCACCGGGGTGCTTTCGATGATGTTCTCGACCAAGGGCTTTTACGGCGTGGTGGCGGAAATCGAAGGCCGCATCGTGGGAAGCAACTGCCTCGACGAGCGGGCCGTGATCGCCGGGGTTGGGCCGATTACCGTGGACGCCGGCTCACAAAACCTCGGAGTTGGGCGGAAGCTCATGCAGGCGGTCATTGACCGGGCGAACGAACACCGCGCCGTTGGAATACGCCTGGTGCAGGCAGCGTTTCACAATCGCTCCCTCTCGCTCTACACGAGTCTTGGCTTCGATGTGCGAGAGCCGCTGTCCTGCGTCCAGGGACAGTCCCTCGAACGAAATGTTCCGGGACGTGAGGTTCGCGCGGCGCAGTTGACCGACCTGGAAGCTTGCAACGCGCTATCGCAACGGGTGCACGGTTTTGATCGAGGCACCGACCTGGCCCAAGCCATCGAGCAGAACACTGCCAAGGTGGTAGAGCACGCGGGACGCATTACCGGGTACGCTACTGCGCCGGCTTTCTATGGCCATGCAACGACGGAAACCAACCCGGACCTGCAAGCTCTCATTGCGTCTGCGGAAGCATTTGATGGACCCGGGATTCTGGTGCCGTCGCGCAACAGCGCCCTCCTGCGCTGGTGCCTCGGGAATGGTCTACGCGTGGTGCAGCCGATGACATTGATGAGCATCGGACTTTACAATGAGCCGGCTGGTGCATGGTCGCCGTCGGTCTTGTTTTGAATCGGTCGAATGCGCTCCCGCTTGGAGCCGAGCTATCGGGGAGCCGCTCTTCTAGCGGATACCGATCGCCATCGAGTCCGGGCCCACCAGGTGCTCGACGCGCGTCTCCCGGAAACCAGCGTCCTTCATCCAACCCTGACAATCGGCGCCGGTGTAGTCGAATCCCGCAGGCGATTCAATCAGCATGTTGAGGCTCATCATCAGGCCGAACGCGTTCTTTGAGCGGTCGTCGTCGATGAGGCTTTCATAGACGATCAGCGCCCCGCCGTTGGGAAGGGCGTCGTAGGCCTTCCGAATCAACATGCGTTTATCGTCGATTCCCCAATCGTGCAGGATATGGCCCATCAGAATCACGTCGGCCTGCGGTAGCGGCTGATTGAAAAAGCTCCCCTCGACGAAACGTAAGCGGCTCGCCACGCCGTTCTCCTGAACGTACTCTTCAAAGATAGGTCCGACCTCGGCCAAGTCGAAACCGATGCCCGACAAATGTGGATTAGCCAACGCGATCTGCACGGCCAGATCGCCCTGCGCCGTGCCGACATCGGCGAAGGTGCGATAGCCTGTCCAAGGGAACTTCGCAGCGATCGCAAGGCTCGCGCCGTGGCTGCCGCCCGTCATCGCCTGTAGAAACGACTTCAGACGCCTGGGATCGGCATAGAGGGCTTCAAACAGAGGTGCGCCGCCGCCGCGAATTTCGTTTTGCGGCAGGCCTGTGCGAAGAGCTTCCGTGAGATGACTCCAGTGGCCATAGAGACGGCTGTTCGCCATCTCAAGCATGCCCCCGATGTAGGACCGCTTGTGTTTATCGAGAAACCGATCGGTGGCACGGGTGTTCGAATACGTTCCGTTTGTGCGTAGCAGAAATCCCAGCGCGACCAAGGCGTCCAGAAAATCGCGTGCGGCGCGCGGGTGCAGGCCGAGCCGTCCTTGTATGCTCTCGAGCGATTGCGGTCCTTTTGCCAAGTCGGTAAACAATTCCATTTCCACTGCACTTAACAGGACCTTGGCCGGCCAAAAACCGAGGCCCACCTGAAGAATCGATTCCGGTGTTGGCTGTTCGTTCACTACGTTTCCTCCTCGTTTGCGACGCCGACAAGTGGGCGTTGGAGAAAAAGGACTATAGCGCAACGGAGGAAAATGGAAAGACGCTATGGAAGCGAAAGCACATCGCCCGGCCTGGCTGACTCTACTGGCTTTCGGGATTATCTATTTCGTTTGGGGATCCACATTCCTCGCAATTCGCGTTGGCGTCCGCGAAGTTCCGCCGTTCCTGCTCGCGGCGCTGCGGTTCCTGGCTGCGGGACTCGCTCTTTTTGGCTGGATGATCGCGAAGGGCACGCGTCCACCGAGCGGGCGCCAATGGAGGTCGGCGTTCCTGATCGCTGTGTTGATATTTGTCCTCGACTACGGACTGTTGTTCTGGGCCGAGCAGCGTGTGCCTTCCGGGATTGCCGCCGTCATGATGGCCACCATCCCGGCGTTCATGGCGCTGTCGGAAATCGTTTTCCTGCGAACGCAGAGGCTCACCGTTCGCCTGGCACTGGCACTCTTGATCGGGATCGGCGGAGTGGCAGTGCTGATGAGCCGTTCGTTGAACCTCGGCGGAGCGCCGATCGACCGTGTCGGCGCCGCGGCCCTTATCATTGCATCCATGAGCTGGTCGGTATCCTCCGCGCTTACGCGCAAGCTGCCGCTCCCGGCTTCCAAGGTGATGAGCTCGGGCGCGCAGATGCTCGCCGGGGGAGTGTTGCTCGCTCTCACCGCGGCCGCGCTGGGAGAATTTCGTAATTTTCATCCTGGAAGCGTTTCACCTGGAGCTTGGCTCGCGTTGCTCTACCTGATTGTCGCGGGCTCCATTATCGGCTTTACCGCCTACGTGTGGCTCATTCATCATGAATCGCCGACAAAGGTCGGGACCTACGCGTACGTGAACCCGGTTGTAGCCGTGCTCGTCGGCTATTTTCTGGGAGGCGAGGCGCTCGGTCTGCGAACGATTCTTGGGACCCTGTGTGTGCTGATCAGCGTGGTGGTGATCACGACGACGGGGCGAAGAAGCCGGCCGTGGCACTGGCTGCGAAAGATTCGTGATGCTTGCTGATCAGCCGGTAACCCTTGTCAAGGTTTGCTGCTGGAGTCCATTGTGATTACAACCTTTCCTCGAGCGTGCCCTTCTTCCAGATAGCGGATTGCCTCGGGGACTTCGCTCAGTTGATAACGCCGGTCGATAACCGGTGTCACCTTTCCGGCCTTCAGGAGATCGTGCATAAGCGTCAGGTCTTGTTGACTGTTTTTCGCGAGAATCGAGACGAAGTTCTTGTCCACGACGAGTGAGAGTAAGGGTGCCGTAATTGAACGGGTCAATGGACCGATCATCCACCGGCCGGCCGATCCGCCGGCCGCAACGTATGTCCCCTTGGGATTCAAGATGCGCCCGTACGCCGTCAGCGGATGGTTCGCAATGCAGTCGAGAATCAGGTCGTAGCGGCGACCGCTCTTCGTGAAATCCTCCTGGGTGTAATCGATGACGTGATCCGCGCCGATGGATAGGACCATTTCCACATTCCGGGTACTGCATACGCCGGTGACATCCGCGCCAAACCACTTGGCGATCTGCACGGCGAACGTGCCCACGCCACCCGCCGCACCATTAATCAAGACCTTCTGCCCCGCCTGAATGTTCCCTTGTCGCGAAAGCTTTGCAGTGCGGTGAACGCTACCACTGGGACGGAGGCCGCTTGTTCAAACGCAACGTTATCCGGCTTCATGACCAGTGCCGAATCGGCAGTACACGCATACTCAGCAAAAGCTCCACGGCACGAACCGAAGACCTCGTCGCGTGGTTTGAACCGAGTTACGTTCTTGCCGACGGCTTCGACCTGGCCGGCCACATCGACACCGAGGCGCTTGATCTTTGGTTTGCGCAGTCCGGCCACGAGGCGAATCAGGTACGGCTCGCCTCGCATGAAGTGCCAGTCCAATGGATTGACGGAAGCCGCGCGGACTTCTATCAACACTTCATCGTCCTTGGGGACGGGCTTCTCGACGTCGGCGATCTGGACAACGTCCGGCGCGCCGTAGACGGTATAGACAACGGCTTTCATGGGCGTTTCTCAGCGGGTGTGCGGCGATCGTCACTCGTCGCGGAGCGCCTCGGTCGGATCGAGTGCGGCTGCGCGGCGGGCCGGAATCCAGGAGGCCGCGGATGCCACCAGGAAGAACAACACGGCTACGGCCAGAAATGTCATGGGATCGGTCGCCTCTACTCCCACCAGCATGCTCGTGATGAGGCGTGTCAGGCCGAGCGCTACGGCGAGCCCAATGGCAATCCCTACGGCGCTCAGCGTCAGCCCTTGGCCCACCACCAGGTTGAAGATGCTACGAGGCACCGCGCCTAAGGCCATGCGAACGCCGATCTCCGCGGTACGCTGACGGACTGCGGTCGACAACACGCCATACAGTCCAACGCCTGCCAGTAGCGCGGCGATCACGGCAAAGATGCCGATCAGCAGGAATGAGAATCGCGTTGCCGCCTGCGCGCGTTCCACCCACAGGTCCATGGGCTGCAGCTCGATAATCAACATTTGTCCGCCCAGCTTGGCGATGGCTGCCCGCACGGCGCCGGCGAGCTTGGCCGGGTCGCCGCTGGTACGCACGGCCCATCGGGTCGCCGCGGCGTGTCCTACAAAGCCATCCGTGAAGTAGATTTGCTCGCGGCCCGCTTCGGCCAGTGAACTGTCGCGCTGGTGAGCGACCACGCCGATGATCTCGACCCATTCCGGTTCCGGAGTGCGGACTCGGATCAGAATGCGCTTCCCGATTGGAGACTCGTGCGGAAATGCCTTGGCGGCCAGAAACTGATCCACGAGCACCCGATTTCGGTCCGGCGCGTTGTCGGCCTCGGTGAACGTGCGACCCGCCAACAACGGCGTGTGCATGGTCTCGAAGTAACCCGGCAGCACGAACTGGTTGTCGACCGCTTTGAACTTACTGGCGTCAGTGAGCGCGTCGGCGGTGCCCCAGCGGATGGGATAGAAAGTGTCTGCGAGAGGGAAGGGGCTCGCTGCCGTGACGCTCTCGACGCCTGGCACTGACGCCAATGCGTCTTTCACTTGGCGCATCGCCGCCGCGTTCTTGTCGGGCGTTGCGTCGGGCAGGCCGAAGAGGTTGAAGGTCAGCAATCCGTGCGCTTCGTATCCGGGGTCGATGCGCTGCAGAGCCAGGAAGCTGCGCAGCATGAGACCCGATCCAATCAGCAGCACGAATGAGAGGGCCACTTCGGCCACGACGATGCCGTTGCGCAAAACTCGTCCGCCCCCTAATCCGCTGACACGTCCGCTCGCGCGCAGCACATGCATCACGTCCGGCCGCGAGGCGCGCCAGGCCGGAGCCATTCCGAACACGATCGCCGTGGCCAGCCCAGCGAGGGCCGTGTACGCCAGCACCTGGCCGTTGAATCCGATCGAGTCCAGCCGCGGTATGTTCGCGGGCGCCATCAACCGCAGCTCATGAATTCCCAGCCACGCCAAGCCCAGGCCCAGCACCGAACCGGTTGCCGCGAGCATAAGAGCTTCGGTAAGCATCTGCCGCACCAGCCGCCACCGGCTTCCACCTAGCGCAGTACGAACGGCCAATTCCCGCTCGCGCAACGAGACTCTCACCAGCAACAAATTCGCGACGTTGGCGCATGCGATGAGCAGCAGAAAAATCACCGCGCCCATCATCGCCAGAATCGCCGGTTGCACTTGGGCTACCAGGTTCTGCTGCATGGGTTCCAGGCGGATATGGAAGTCCGCCGTATTCTCAATCGCAAAGTTCTTGCGGATTTCGGTTGATACCCTTTCCGCTTCGCGCTGCGCGGTCGGCAGGCTGGCGCCCTCCTTCAACCGGCCAATCGGGCGGTAAGCGAATGTCTTACGCTGCTCGGTATCGTAAGCCAATCGGGCTGCGTACCACACGTCCGGCAGGCGTTCGACGCCCTGGCTGGGTGGGAACAGCAATTCGAATCGCGGCGCCAGCACCCCGACAATCTGCGCTTCGCCCGCGCCGCCTCGTCCCAGGCTTTGGCCCAGTACCGCTGTATTCCCGCCATAGCGGCGCTGCCAGTATTCGTAACTCAGGATGGCGAAGGTCGGCACTTTGGGAACCGGGGCGTTCGCGGCGTCGCCCTTCGAGGCGGGTGGTTGCGGCAGGCCATCGGAGTCTGAGAAATCTCGCCCTGCGATGACTTTCCCGCCCATCATCCGGAAAAAGTTCGGCGTCACCGATGCCCAGCGAACCTGCTCCGGTGAGCCGTCTTCTTGCGGGAGGAGCTGTTTGCCGGTCAGTACGGCCGCAAAATCCTCAAACGAATCCTTCGACCCGTTGCGTAAGTCAAAATAGTCCGCGTTCGACAGGGGCAAGTCCGCCACATTCCGCCGCCGCATGTCGCCGTAGCCCAGCACCAGCCGCTCGGGATCCTTATAAGGAAGCGGCTGGGCGATCACCGCGTGCATGACGCTGAAGATGGCGGTGTTGGCCCCGATAGCCAGCGCGATCGTCACCACCACCGTCGCGGAAAAGACGGGACTCTTCCACAGCGTCCGGGCCGTATAAGCAAACTCTTGAAATCGCATCGCGTCGCCTCGCAACTTACAGACGTTGCGTTCAGGATAACGTGCTTAAACTGAATGGCAGCCGATAAACGCGGATAATTCCTGCATGGTCTTGCCGAAGCTTGTTCAATTAATCCTCTTCTTCGGCCGCAGCACGGAGGGCGGTTATGCCTTCGACGAACTTCCCGATCGGCGTGAGAAGGCTCACCACGGCAAAGGGTTCGCTGGGCATGTCGAAGAGATACCCGGGCTGAACGATGACGCCATAACGCGTGAGCAGCCGCATGACCCAATCCTCTTCAGACCGTGTTTGAGGCAGTTGAATTATGCACGACCACCCGCCCTCGGTGTACAGCGGATGAGCGGGCGACCCTGCCAGCAGGTCCTGTAGCGCTTGCGCGTTGCCGAGGATTCGTTCGCGAATGAGGCTTCTGACTCCAGCGCCAAGCCTGATCAGCTGAGGAAGCACCAGTTGACAAGGCGAACTAACCGAAAGGTAGGTGTCGGCAATCAGTTCGAGCCCGTGCCGAGCCGCCTCAATTTGGTCGGGTGTGCCATTGATGACGATCCAACCAACTTTCATCTGAGGCATGCCCGCCGACTTGGATAATCCGTTCAACGAAAAACTCAGCGTGTCCGCCCGGCTCACCAGAGAGAGCGTGCGTTGCGGACCTTCGCCGAGCCCATAATCCATGAAGACTTCGTCCGAGATGAGCGGCAGTGACCGATCACGCGCCAGAGCGCAGAGCCGGTCTGCTTCCCCGTGCTTCAGGAAACTGCCCGTCGGATTATTGGGATTGACAAGAATGATGCCTCGGGTGCGCTCGGTAATCCTGGCGTCCAGGTCGTCCAGGTCTGTGTACCAAGCGCCGTCGTAGGTCAACCAATAGGGCTGCATGCGAATGCTATCCAACGCCGCCAGGTATTCGAATAGTGGATAGGAGGGCCGGGGCGCCAGCATCTCATCTCCCGGATCGCACAGCAGCTTGAAGAGATAGGAGTAGGCCTCGCTCGAACTGGCGGTCACCACAATGCGGCCGGGATCGACGTCAAAGCCTCGTTCCCGGTAATAGGCAGAAATCGCCTGGCGTGCCTCCCATTGACCCAGTGGCTGCGGGTCGTAGGAAAGGGAAGAAATCCTGGATAGCGCGGAGGCAATCTCGCGATCGGGGTAAGCCAGGCCGACTGCGGTTGGATTCGACGAGGTCAGGTCAAGAAGCTCACCAGCTTCTCGCCGCTTGAGGAGTATAGCTTCACTGAAGGGAGTGGGCGGTGTGTTCCAACGGAGGCGCTGAGAAAGACTGTACAACCTGCTTGCTACTTTGTCACGCCTGACCGCTGTCTGCAAGTCCACGTCCGGCCGGCAGAGCCGTGGATGCCCCGGCTAATTGATGTGGAAGGCGATCGTCGCTGGCTTTACGTTGGGTGTGGTCGCCACAGCAAACAGGGTCTTCTCGACACACGAATTGGAATCGAGTATCAATGCCTGCGGAAGCGCATCCGTCTCGAGTTTTTGAAGCTTCTCAGCCGGTCGAACCGAGCGGAGATTACTGGTGAGCTGCAGCGACAGCGATGCGAGACCCACCCCGGTCTTGACGCCCGCGGGAGGGTTCAGCCGTTTGGATGTGCCCATTAAAGAGAAAGCCCCAACTGCTGTGTTGAGCCCGGCCGTGACGAGCGTCAGAATGTTATTGCGCTCCGAACCGAGAATGGAAGCCAGAATCATCTGGCTGCCGACCGGCATGATTGGAACGTTTGATGCAGCCAAAGCTTGATAGACCTGGCTGCTGGTCACGGACTGTTTCTGATCCGTTGCATTGCAGATTGTCAGGTCGTAGCCAACGATGCCCTTCGGCATGGAGCCGTAGTTCTGAGCCAGTAAGGAGGCCGGAATCGCCGAACCCGTGGCCGTAAACGTATCTTGCGCTGTTGCCAACATTGCGCACAAAAGTGCAGCGGCAAAAGCGACCAGTATTTTCATAAAACCTCTTTAAGAGCCGCGGATAAGAAATCCGCTTGCTTGAGACAGTAATAACCGTCGCCGGTATCCCTTCCACCAAGCGGCAGCCGTAACGTGCTGCATGCAATGGGGATCATTTATTTCGAAGAATTGTGACCGGCTCAGAACGGATCGAGGGCCGGTTAACGTCCGGCAAATCGGCAGGCGCGCCTTTTGCCGTCCGGGGGACTGCCCTACAACGGATCGCGAAGAAGGAAGACGCGGCGGCCTAGCTCCGACTCTCCGGCTGTTAAATTGGTACGTTGCCACCGAAGAAGCCCAACAAGAAGCGCGCGCAAGCATCGTCCAATAAGCCCGCGCAGCCTTCCCCACCTCCGCCTCCACCGCCAGCGAAACGGATCCCATGGCTAAAGGTTGTCGTCCCTGTGCTCGGCTTGCTGGGTGCCGGAGTTGTCGCGTTTGTGCTTTGGCGCATCTATTTCGTGCATCAGAAAACGTTGCAGACCGCGTCGACGGCGACTTACGTGGGCAAAGAAAAGTGCGCGGAATGCCATGCCGCCGAAGTGCAGAGCTGGCTCAATTCCCATCACGCGCAGGCCATGCAGGTAACCAATGCGACCACCGTGCTAGGCGACTTTAAGAACGCGACCTTCACCAAGGACGGCGTAACCTCCACGTTTTCGACCAAGGAAGGGAAGTACTACGTCCGTTCCGATGGTCCCGACGGCAAGCTGCATGACTACGAACTGCCGTATACATTCGGGGTGTACCCGCTGCAGCAGTATCTCGCGCCTTTCCCCCGCGGCCGCTACCAGAGTTTTGTGCTGGCCTGGGATTCGCACGCGGCAGCGCAAGGGGGACAGCGCTGGTACCACTTGTATGCGGATCAGAAGATGCCTTACACCGATCCGCTGCACTGGACCGGGCGCAATCAGACCTGGAACTACATGTGCGCCGATTGCCACTCCACTAACCTGCGCAAGAACTATGATCTGGCGAAGGACAGCTATCACACGACATGGTCCGAGATCAATGTCTCGTGCGAGACGTGTCATGGCCCGGGGTCGAAGCACGTGGCCTGGGGGCAGGAACACAAGAACAAGATGTCCTATCAACCGGGCGAAGGGGCCACCGGGCTCACCGTTGTTTTGAAACGGCCGGTGGGGATGTGGGCGGCGATCGAACCTTTCAAAGGGACCATGCATTGGAAAGGACAGCCGCGCACGCGCGATGAAGTGAACACATGCGCGCCGTGTCATTCGCGGCGGCATCCGATTACGCAGGACATCCAGCCGGGGCAGCCTTATTCCGATGCGTACGTGCCCAGCCTGCTCGAAGAGGGAGTGTATTACGCCGACGGGCAGATCCAGGAAGAGGATTATGAGTACGGCTCGTTCCTGCAGAGCAAGATGTATGAGCAGGGCGTGAGCTGCGGCGATTGTCACGATTCTCATAGCGCCCGGCTGGCGCAGACCAATTTAAATGCGGTTTGCGGCAAATGCCATTCGCTGGCGAAGTTCGCCGCCGAAGAGCATACCCATCACAAAGTGACCGGCACAGGCGGCGTTTGCGTGAATTGCCACATGACGACGCGCACGTACATGGGAGTGGATGCGCGGCGCGATCACAGTTTCCGCGTTCCGCGGCCGGATTACTCGGTGGCCTACGGAACGCCGAATGCCTGCAACCAATGCCACAAAGACAAATCCAACGCCTGGTCGGTGGAGGCGGTGGTCAAATGGTACGGCCCGAATCGCCGGCATGAGCAGCACTTCGTGGAAGCGATCGAAGCGGGGCGGCGCGGTTTGGCGGATGGGGAAGGCGCGCTGGCCGGCTTGATACGCGACACCAAGAAGCCGGGGATTGCGCGCGCGACGGCTCTGACCCTGCTTCCGCAATACCTGACTGAGTCATCGATACCGGCTGTGCAGGCGGCGACGGAAGACGCCGACCCGTTGGTGCGCAGCCAGTCGATCGCGGCAATGGAACCGCTATCGCCAAAGGCGCGTGTGAAACTGGCTGGGCCATTACTCAACGATCCGGTGCGCGCGGTTCGCATCGAGGCCGCCCGCATGCTGGCCGGCACGCCGCCCGAGCTGCTGCAAGAGGACCAGAAAGCGGCCCTGGAGCGGGGCATTGCGGAGGTGATTGCTTCCGAGATGGTGTCGGCCGAGCGGCCCGAGAACCATGTGAATCTGGCCCTGCTCGACATGAAGCTGAACAAGCCGGCCGAAGCGGAGGCGGAGTTGCGGACGGCGCTGCGGCTGGATCCGAACTTCGTCCCGGCCATGGTGAATCTCGCCGATCTCGACCGGATGCAGCAGCGTGATGCCGAAGGTGAGAAATGGCTGCGACAGGCTATGGCCGCTGCCCCGGATGCGAGTGAACCGATTCACGCACTCGGTCTGCTGAAGGCCAGGGAGGGTCAGAACCAGGAGGCCTTGCAATTGTTTGCCAAAGCTTCGGAGATGGCGCCTACCAACGTTCGCTTCAGCTATGTCTACGCGGTGGCGCTCAACTCTACCGGACAGTCCGACCAAGCCATTACGGTGTTGCAGAAAGCGCACGAGCAACGTCCGGCGGACCGGGAAGTGTTGTACGGTTTGGTCACGTTTGAGCGCGATAAGGGTCACCTGAAGGAAGCCATTTCCTACGCGCAGCAGCTGGTGGAACTGACGCGTGGCGATGAGAGCTCAAAGAAGTTGTTGGCCGAATTGATGGCGAAGAATCGCTAACAGCGGAAAACGGCCTTCAAGAATTTAGGTTCGGTTCGCAAAAGCCAGATCACTGCCCACGGTGACGCTTGTGGTCCCGCCTTCGCCGCCTCGTACTAGCAGACATTCTAGTAGACAAGAGGCGAATCTTGTACTAGAGTGTCTTCTAGAGAAGATGGCTAACAATACGGCTGGCGACAAAGGTATCGAACTGCTCCAGGGCACACTGGACATGCTAATTCTGCGAACCCTCCAGTGGGGACCGCAGCACGGGCACGGTGTCGGCCAGGCCATTCGGCAGAGCTCGGCGGAGCTGCTGCTCATTGAGCGCGGGTCGTTATATCCGGCTCTGCATCGTTTGGAAGCCAAAGGCCTCATCGCGTCGGAATGGAAGGCCTCGGAACTGAACCGTCGAGCGAAATACTACAAACTGACCGCAGCCGGCAGAGAGCACCTGGTGGCGGAGCAGTCGAAGTGGAAATTGCTGGTCAAGGCGATCACGCGCGTGATGAAGCCGGCGTGAGAGAGGAGCCATGATGCGGTGGGACTTTTGGCGGCGAGAGCGACACGATACCGATCTCGAGGATGAGATTGCCCATGACCTGGCGCTGGATGCCGAGGAGCGAATCCGCTCCGGTGCTTCGCCTCAGGAATCTGCCTGGGCCAGCCGCCGCGATTTCGGCAATCCGTCGCTACTGAAGGAAGGCATTCGCGAAATGTGGGGCTGGACATCGCTCGACCGGCTTAATCGGGACCTTCGTTATGGATGGCGCAGCCTGCGCAAGAGCCCACTGTTTGCCATCATGGCCGTGCTGTCGCTGTCGCTGGGTATCGGCGCGAACGCGTCAATCTTTAGCGCGATCAACGCGATTCTCTTCCGGCCTTTGCCGCTGGAGCGGCCCTCCGAACTGATCTCTCTGAACGAGAAGGTGGGCGGCAACGCGCTGCCCTTAGTCTCTTACCCGGACTATCGCGACTTTCGCGATCGCAATACCGTGATGACAGGAATGGCCGGCATGGGCTTTGTTGCGGCCAGTGTCGGCCAAAAGGGGAACACCCAGCGGCTGTGGGGCTATACGGTGACCGGCAATTACTTCGAGTTATTGGGAGTCAAGCAGCCATACGCCGGCCGTCTGCTCCAGGCTGACGATGACAAGGTTCGCGGAGGCCATCCGGTCGTAGTTCTGAGTTACGCCGGTTGGCAGGCACGGTTTGGCGGAGATCCCAACATCATTGGGTCAAAGGTCCTGGTCAATGGACGCGAGTTCACAGTGGTAGGAATTGCGCCCAGGGGATTTTTCGGCACGGAGCTGATCATTGCGCCCGAGCTTTTCTTTCCCATGGCCATGCAGAACGACTTGGACGGCGGCACCGACAATCTGGACCGCCGCTCTGTCCGCAACAACTTCGCCGTGGGCCGTCTGAAGCCAGGCGTCACGATGGCGCAGGCTGAAGTCGCGCTCAACGCCATCGCACGGCAATTGGCTCAGGAGTATCCGCAGGACGACGGCGGCATGGAGGTGAAACTCACTCCTCCCGGGCTGGCGGGAGCGTTCATGCGGAATCCCATCATCGGATTCGTCGCAGCTCTGTTCGGCGTGTCCTGTCTCGTGCTGTTGGTAGCCTGCACGAACTTGGCCAGTATGTTGCTGGCGCGAGCCGGTGACAAACGCAGGGAAACCGCGATACGGCTTGCTCTCGGCGCGGGACGAGGTGTGCTGATCCGGCAAATGCTGACCGAGAATTTGATGGTCGCCCTGATGGGAGGCGCAGGCGGCGCGTTGTTGGCGGTATGGGTCACAAATGCCCTGTCTGCCTGGCATCCCCCGGTCGATATCCCCCTGGTTGTGAGTGTTCTAGTCGATTTCCGCGTGTTCCTGTTCGCCCTGGGTGTTTCTACCGTTGCGGCCCTCTTATTCGGACTGCTCCCGGCTTTGCAGGCAACGAAGACGGACCTGGTCCCGGCATTGAAGAACGAAGCCTCCGCAGCGCGATTCCGTCATTGGCATTTGCGAGATTACATGGTGGCAGCGCAGGTCTGCTTGTCGGTGCTGTTGCTGTTTTGTTCGGTGCTGGTGGTGAGGGGTTTGCAACGGTCGCTGGACGCGCCGGTCGGCTTTCAACCCCACGGTTTGGCCGCGGCATCCTTCGATCTGAACACGCAAGGCTACGACGAGCCGCACGGGCGCGAGTTCCAGAAGCGCGTCCTGGAGAAGGTGCGGCAGCTTCCGGGAGTTGAATCGGCGGCGCTTACGAATGAGATCCCTTTGACCATGGGCGTTGGCTGGAATCCAATCTATGTGGAAGGCAAGCCTGTTCCCAAGAAAGCCTCCGACGTTCCCAACTCCTACTTCTTTACGGTAAGCACCGATTATTTCCGGACCATGCAAACGCATTTGATTTCCGGCCGTGATTTCGATACCAGTGACAAGCAGGGCAGCCGGCGGGTAGCGATTGTCAATAGCTCATTTGCGGCCAAATTGCTGGACGGCAACCCGCTGGGACGCCGCTTCACAACTTCGGCAACCAAGGAGCCCATCGAGATTGTCGGCGTGGTGGAAGACGGCAAATACTACTTTCTGAATGAGCACCAAGCAGAGGCCTTTTGGACTCCGCTCGATATCTCGTATACCCCTAATGTTTCCCTCGTGGTCCGCACACCGATGACCCCGCCTGAGTCGGTCCTGCCGTCTATACGCCGGGCCGTGCGCGACATCGATCCTTCCATCGCCCTGTTCGCCACTGGCAGCATGCAGGATCAACTCGCCTGGACCTTCTTCGCGCCTCGCACCGCCGCCTTCACCTTGAGTGTTTTTGGGATGCTGGCGTTGGTGCTCGCCGCGACGGGAATTTACGGCGTGATGGCGTACGCTGTCTCGCGCCGGACTCACGAAATCGGCATCCGCATGGCGATCGGAGCGAGCCAAGGGCAGGTGTTGGCGTCGGTGGTCCGGAGCGCCGTCACCTTGGTCGGTACCGGTCTCGTTCTCGGCCTGGGTATGGCTTTGGTTGCCGGACGACTGTTGGAGCGAATCCTCTACGGCGTGCAGCCCAATGATCCAGCAAGTTTCGCGATTGTCTTAGCCATCATGCTTGGCATCGGGGCTGCCGCTACGTTTCTACCGGCGCGGCGGGCCATTCGGATCGATCCGACGCAGGCATTGCGGCAGGAATAGGGGCCGATCGTTGATAGACTCGCAGGGACCGGGATTCTCAACAGGAATCCTGGCCGAAACTCACTGGAGACAGCTTGCGATTCTCATCTCTGATTACGGCAGTCGATGCTCATGCGTGCGGCGAACCGGGCCGTGTCATCACCGGTGGCGTGCTGGACGTGCCCGGGCGCACCATGTTCGAGAAGAAAACTTACCTGGAGACGCACGCCGACCATATCCGCTTGCGCATGTTGCGTGAACCTCGCGGCTATCCGGCTGCGAACTGCAATCTGATTCTACCTCCTACACATCCCGACGCCGACGCAGGCTTCGTCATTATGGAGCAGGTTGAATACCCGCCGATGTCGGGCACCAATACCATCTGCGTCGTGACGGTGTTGATCGAGACGGGCATGGTGCCTGCCACCGAACCCATCACGAGCCTAAAGCTGGATACGCCGGCCGGCCTGGTTGCTGTCGAAGCCGAGGTGGTCAACGGCAAGGTCCGCAAAGTCACCTTCCACAACGTGCCCTCCTTTGCGACACATCTCGATACACCTGTCGAAGTTCGCGGTCTGGGTACTGTCACCGTCGACGTGGCATACGGCGGTATGTTCTACGTGATTGCGGACGCAGCCGCGTTGGGCTTCCGACTGACACCGGACGAAGCGCGCGACATCGTGCGCGTGACGGAGATGATCAAAGCAGCCACACGCCAACAGCTGCCTGTGGCGCATCCTGAGAACCCTGGCATTGCGGGCGTCAGCATCGGACAACTTTCCGGCGAGGCGTCGCGCCCGGGAGTTGATCGCAAGAACACCGTCGTCGTGTCGACCGGCGCGTTGGATTGGTCGCGCCCATCGTCCTGGACGGGCGCACTCGACCGCTCGCCCTGCGGCACCGGCACCTGCGCCAAGATGGCCACGCTGCACGCGAAAGGCAAGCTGCCGCTTCATCGGGATTTTGTGCACGAAGGCATTCTCGGCACCACCTTCACGGGACGCCTGGTGGAAGAGACGCGGGTCGGCCCTTATGCCGCGGTGTTGCCAACGATTTCGGGGCAGGCCTGGATCACCGGCTTCGCTCAATATGTGGTCGACCCTGAGGATCCGTTCCCGGACGGCTTCACTGTCGGCGATATTTGGGGTTAGCGTTCGCGATCGTGTCGGCAGTTATTTCGGTCATCAGCACTTAACGCAGGGTGCGGTTCAAAACCGCCGCCAAGCGGAGCCCGCCCTTGGATAACTGGTCCCGCAGCACCGGCTTCATGTCATTTATATACAGGCTGTCGATCACTGGCTTGAAATTCATGATCTCGGCGGGCGCGGCTTGGCAGCCCGCCGGGAACACTTCTGGTTCCAGGGGAATGTGGAGCCGCTGATAAATGACCCGCTGAGCGAGCTCGTGGGATTCCCACGCCCAATCGCGCTCGTCACCCTTAGCCCACTTGCTTTGGATTCGGGGACCGAGTCGATCCAGGTAGCTCTGCAGGTTGGCTGCCAGCACCTTGTCGTCCTTCTCGATCTCCGTCAGCATGCCGCCATCCCAAAGCGCATGGAGATTGCGGGCCGTGTCAATCGGCGGATCGAGCCGTTCGCAGTTTCCGCCGAGATCGGCATCCGAGATCGCGTGCAGCGGCTGGTGAACATCGCCCACAAAGTGGATTAGGAAACGCAGGACATCCAGGTCGGTCCATTTAGGGTCCGTCCCCTTTTTTGCAAGTTGTTGAGAAAACAATCGGATGCGAGCCGTCACGCAATCCTGCTTGAGGCAGCGGTTATCGATGTCGGTTTTCTTGTCCTGCAAAGTGAGGTCGATGTAATGCCATTCGCCGGTTTGGGTGGCCGCTTTGACTTCGTCAGCCCAGGTGGAGGCTTTTGCCATGGCGTCCGCAACGGACGGCGTAGAGTCCGGCACGCCCAGGATCGCCGCGACCCTCGCGCGCGCCTTAAGCGACAAATGGGCCGCAGCCACTCGAGCGACCGTCTGGTGACCTGTTTCCCACCAGGAAAAGGCGGGGGAACCCGTTATTATACAAAGAGTTAAGCCAGTAAATAGACGAGAGAACATGAGGATTTTTGCTTGGCCGAATCCGGCACAATCCGGTTCGCTGCACCATCGTATCGTGAGCAGCGGCTTACCAGCAGCGGATTCACTGTCGAGTTGACCTAATTCTCCCTTGAACCCCGTTTCCGTCCGCAAGGGCGGTCACCCTACAAGGCGAAGCGGACAAGCTCAGGCGTTTTTCGGGGAACAACTGATTCCGAGGGGAATGGGGAATGACTGTCTGTCCCACGTTACTTCATAGAACCTGAGGCTCCGCAAAAACGCGTCTGTCACCCGCGCTTCGTGGGGCCGCATGCCCGGACATACTTCGGTCACGAGGGGTTTGCCCCTCTTCCGTTCTCGAATGTAGTCCGTAATAGGGGTGATCTTCAGCGCCTGGAGCCAGCGCCGCCAGAGTCGATCTATACTCATACGTAACGTGAATTTCACGGACCAATGCCCGTCCCAGGGCGCTAAAAGACGAGGTGCACAGTGGCAACAATCGCAGACGCACAGTCGATAACACTTCAAACACCGGTTCCAATCGTCAAAGCACCAGCGAGAAACGTCGCAATCGACGCGTACCGCGGCTTCGTGATGCTACTCATGATGGGCGAAGTCTTGCAGTTCGAGCGGGTATATCATGCCTTCCCGGACAGCACATTCTGGTCGATTCTGGCCTATAACCAGACCCACGTGGAGTGGGCGGGATGTTCGCTGCACGACATGATTCAGCCTTCCTTTTCGTTTCTGGTCGGCGTGGCGCTTCCTTATTCGCTCGCCAGCCGGATGGCGAAGGGGCAGACCGAAGGCCGGCTCTTCCTGCACGCTCTGTGGCGATCGTTCCTCTTGATCGCGCTCGGCGTCTTCCTGCGGTCCACACACTCGGCGCAAACGAACTTCACCTTTGAGGACACGCTGACTCAAATTGGTCTGGGCTATCCCTTCCTGTTTCTGCTCGGCCAGCGCGCGCGCAAATGGCAATGGACGGCATTCGGGCTGATTCTGTTCGCCTACTGGCTGGCATGGGCTCTTTATCCTTTGCCACCGGCCAACTTCGATCCGGCCGCATTGGGTGTGCCGCCGGATTGGCACACTACTTTCGACTACACCGGATTTGCGGCGCATTGGAACAAGAACGCCAACTTCGGGAATGCTTTTGACCAATGGTTCCTGAACCTGTTTCCCCGTCAAAAGCCATTCGTATACAACAGCGGCGGCTATTTAACGCTGAGTTTCATACCGACCCTGGGAACCATGATCCTTGGATTGGTGGCGGGCGGCTGGCTGCGCGAGGTGGCTCCGAAGATCCCATTTAAGAAGCTGCTCTTAGCGGGCTGCATTGGCGTACTCGCTGGACTGCTGCTGCACTTCACCGGCATCTGCCCAGTGGTGAAACGGATTTGGACTCCGGCCTGGACACTGTACAGCGGCGGCGTGTGCTTCTTCTTCCTGGCGGCCTTCAGCTGGGTCATCGAAGTGAAGGGCTACAAGAAATGGGCTTTCCCTTTAGTCGTGATCGGCATGAATTCTATTGCCGCGTATCTGATTGCCCATTTGTTCGAAGAGTTCATTGCCGACTCGCTTCGAATTAATCTGGGCGCGAACTTCTTCGCGTTTCTGGGCCCCGGCCTACAGCCATTGCTGACCGGAGCAGCCATGCTGCTAACATACTGGCTTATTCTGTTCTGGATGTATCGACGCAAGTTGTTCCTGAAGATATGAGACGCCCAAACGCCGTCTCCTATCAAGGCCAGAGATGAGCACATCGAGCGAAGCGCCGTTCCAGGCGAAGACCGGGCTTCGCCGAAGTCTCTCGCTATGGGATCTGGTTTTCTACGGCATCATCGTTATTCAGCCGACGGCCCCGATGCCGATATACGGGGTAGTGTCGCAGGAGGCGCGGGGCCACGTTGTAACCACCGTCCTACTGGCTATGGTGGCGATGCTGCTCACCGCTGTCAGCTACGGGCGCATGGCGCGGGTCTACCCCAGCGCCGGTTCAGCCTACGCTTACGTCACGGGAGAATTCGGCAATCTGACCGGCTATCTCACCGGCTGGGCCATCGTGATGGACTATCTGCTGAACCCGCTGATCTGCACAATCTGGTGCAGTAAAGCGGCTGCCAACCTGCTTCCGTTACCCTATTTCCTTTGGGCTACCTTTTTCGCCACGCTGTTCACTCTTTTGAACCTGCGCGGAGTCGAAGCATCGGCGCGCACGAACAAGTGGATGGCCATCTTTATGGGTGCCGTGGTGGCTTACATGTTGGTGGTGATGGCGAACTACATCCTTCATTTCACCTCACTGTCTGCGATCGCGCTCACCCGGCCGTTCTATGATCCGCAGACGTTTTCCCTAGCTGCCGTCTCAACCGGCACGTCCATCGCCGCCCTGACCTACATCGGCTTCGATAGCATCTCCACCTTGTCGGAAGAGGCCATTAATCCAAAGCGAAACATCTTGCGGGCGACCGTGTTGACGTGCCTTTTCACCGGCATCATCGCAGCCATTGAGGTTTACGCGGGACAACTCGTCTGGCCTGACTTTAAGAACTACCCCGACGTCGACACCGCCTATAGCTTCATCGCCGGACGCGCTGGCGGCAAGGTGCTATTCCACCTCATCAATTCGACTTTGCTGCTGGCAACCGTTGGTTCAGGCATTGGATCGCAATTGGGGTGCGCGCGGCTGCTGTATGGTATGGGCCGGGATAATGCGCTCCCGCGGAAGCCATTCGGCCATGTTGATTTGCGTTCCGGCGTTCCAAACTACAACGTGT
Source organism: uncultured Acidobacteriaceae bacterium (assembly GCA_963740005.1). Classification (GTDB taxonomy): domain Bacteria; phylum Acidobacteriota; class Terriglobia; order Bryobacterales; family Bryobacteraceae; genus CAJCIT01. The sequence goes on from CAVUCO010000064.1 coordinate 20,320, forward strand.
TGATCAGCGGCGCCGTAGCGTTGGGGGGCGCCTTGTCGATCAGTTATCAACTGGGTGCGGAGCTGCTGAATTTTGGCGCATTCCTGGCGTTCACCGGCGTCAATGCCGCGGCCTTCTGGCGTTACTACGTGAAGAATCGGGAACGCACCTGGAGCAACCTGGTCATTCCGTTAGCCGGCTGTCTGGTTTGCCTCTACATCTGGAAGAGCTTGCGCTGGCAGGCCCAGTTGTTAGGTGTCTCGTGGCTGATCGTAGGCATTTCTTACCGTCTGATCCGCAATTGGATGGCTTCGCGGAGTTTGAGTGGCCCTGCGTAAAGGGAAGGCGCTGGTCGCCCATGGAGGAGGCCCGACGGCGGTCCTGAATGCGAGCCTAGCCGGGATCGTGGAGGAAAGCCGCCGCCACGCAGAGATCGATTCACTCTACGGCGCCTTGAATGGCGCAGGGGGTTTACTGGACGAACACTTGGTCGATTTGCTTGCCGAGTCGCAAGAGACGTGGGACGCCATCGCCCGGTCGCCCGGGTCGGCGCTTGGCACATCGCGGAAGAAACTCAGCGATGACGACTTCGGGCGAATGCTCGAGACTTTGCGCCGGCATGAGATCCGGTACGTACTTCTGACCGGCGGCAACGGAACCATGGAGATGGCGCTCAGGCTCTCGCATATTTGCCGCGACGCTGGCTATGAGGCTTCCGTGATCGGTGTTCCGAAGACCATCGACAACGATCTGTACGGGACCGATCACACGCCGGGATTCGCCTCCGCGGCGCGGTTCTTTATACACGGGCTGCGCTACATCGGGGCGGACAACCGCGCGCTTCCTGGCGTGACGGTGGTCGAGGTTTTGGGCCGCAATGCGGGTTGGCTGGCGGCTTCGACGTTGTTAGCCAGGCAGGATCCCGATGACGCACCGCACCTGGTCTACCTGCCGGAGCGGCGGTTGCCGTTTGCGCACCTCGCGGCAGACGTGGAGCGGGTCTATGGAAAGGTGGGGCGGGTGGTGGTGGCCGTCTGCGAAGGTCAGCTCGACGAGAAAGGAGAGCCGTTTGGCGCGGATACTCGAACGACCAGCAAGGTACCGCTGGCTTTGAATCTGGCGCATGTGTTGTCGATGAAGCTCAGCCGGAGCCTGGGCGTGAACGCCCGAAGCGAGAAGCCGGGATTGCTAGGCCGTTCCTTCGCGGCGCTGGCATCGCCGGTTGATCTTGATGAAGCGCGCCGCTGCGGCGCTGCCGCGGTGCAGTTTGCGGTGCGCGGCGAAACAGGAAAAATGGTTACTCTCGAACGGCTCGCGGGAGCTGAGTACAGAACGACCGCCGGTCTGGTTCGTATCGAAGAGGTAGCTGGGCGTGAACGGCTGTTCCCGGAAGAGTGGATGCCGCAGGATGCCGGCGGGGATTCGCCGGAGTTCGAAGCATGGCTGCGGCCATTGGTAGGGCCCATTCAGAAGCTCGGGAAGCTGGCTCGGATTCCCGTACCGCGTTGATCATTCGAAGGCGGCCGTGCCACCCACGGCGCTGACTGCTCGCGTACCGGCCCGGATGCCCGCACGGGCACATTCTTCGAGTGATTTCCCTTTCACAAACTGGCAGAGGAACCCGGCGTTGAAGCTATCGCCTGCTCCCGTCGTGTCCACGACCTTGCAGGGGAGAGCGTTCACGGTGAAGGTACCAGCCGGACTCTTTACCAGCGCCCCGCGGGGTCCGCGTTTGATGGCGACAATACGGGCCAACTTGGAGAGCGCGTCCGCAGCCTGCTCCACCGTGCGGCAGCCCGTAAGCTTCAGCGCCTCGGTATCGTTTGGCAGGAATATGTCGGTTTCGCGGAGCACCTCGAAAATGTGGGAATCCCAGGTTTCCTTGGGGTCGTAGTTGCAATCAAGCGACGTGGTCAAGCCAAGCCGGCGTGCCCGCCGGAATGCAGCGGCTGCCCCGGGCTGGAGTCCTTCCTGGTAGAAGAAAGCGCCGGCGTGCAGGTGTTTCGCCCGTCGAAGATAGGCGGAGGGAATATCGGAACCACGCAAGCGCGCAATGCAGCCGGGATAGGTGACTCCCGCCCGGCGGCCTTTGTATTCGTGCCAAATGGTGATACCGGTCTTGGGCTCCCGTACGCGGCGCACCTGGCTGACATCGATGCCGGCCCAACGGAGCCGCTCTTCCACAAAGTCGCCAAACGTATCGCGTCCCAGGAAGCCGACGAAGCCGACCCGAGCGCCGAGCCGAGCCAGATTGAAGGCGGCGATAGAACTTGACCCGCCGAGCACAAGGCTCATGTCCCGGGCTGGAAGCTCTTTGTCGAATTCAACGCGCGGGACGCCGAGCACCATCAGATCGACATTCGCCTCACCCGCAACAATGACGTCGAGATCACGATCCGTCTTCACAGGTCGGTTACTCATGGATAGTCACGCCCTGAACTACGCGAGTGATAATGCCGGCGGGGCTGGGATTGTCGGGATTCAAGCCAGCGCGAAGACTCAACTGGTAGGCCAGTAACTGCCCATAGACGACCTCAAACGGAGTTCGGAGCGAATCGGGGAGGGCGGGAGCGAGTGCGGGCACGCACTCATCGAGGAGTGCCGGCTTAAAGCCCGATGGAACAAGGCCGATTAATCGGCCGAGCCGCTTCGCCCGCAGCTCAGCCAGCAGGTCCTCTTCGTAGGCACGAATCCGGGCATCTGTCGATAGGAGGGCAAGCACTAGCGTGTCCCGATCCAGAAAGCTCAACGGCCCATGGCGCAAGCCAAGAAAGGTTTCGACGAGCACGGCCACTTTGCCCGCGGTCAGTTCCAGGAACTTCAGTCCAATCTCCAGGGCACAAGGGAGTAGCGCTCGGGAAGCAAGAACCACTGCGCGGCTTGGCAGAGTTTCGGCCATGGACCGCGCGTGCGACGCCAGCGAGGTCATTCGTTCAGCAATGGAATCGCACAAACCGGGCAGCTGCTCTGCGAACTGAGGTCCATCGCTCATGCAGAGGCCGGCCAGCACCAGATTGCTGAAGGAACTGGTCATGGCCAAACTGCGATCGTTGGTACGAGGGTCAAGTAGAATGGTCTTCACGTGCGGATGCCTTGCCAGTGCTCCTTCGGCATTGCACGTGATTGCGTATTGAGGAACCTGCGGAAACAACCGCTGGAGGCGGTCTACAGCAGCCACGCTCTCCGGGCTGTTACCGGAGCGAGCGAGCGACAGCACCATACTTACAGGCTGGAGGTGCAGTGCCGGCTGGGTAAGAATGTCAGTGGTCGGAATGGCTCGCGAACCGGGCCAGGCCGATTCAATGGCGCCAGCCGCATAGGCCGACGTTCCCGCGCCGCTGATAATGGCCTGAGTGCTCTGCCGGCTGATCTCGCTGCTAAGAGGCTCGTCCCGGACTCGCTGGAGCGTAGTGAGCCAGGTTTCCGGCTGCTGATGGATCTCGCTCCAAGTCAAGCTACCGGGCGGATTGTTTGTGGATATCATCCCCGAACTCTCCGCCCATACTACCGTGTGCCGTTAGAAATAGAGCTTCAAGGCGAACTGAATTTCGCGCTGGTCGTTCTGGCCATCGCGGGTTGAGGTGATCTTGCCGAAATTAATGGGCGAGGTGTAATCCAGAGCACCGGGAGCGGCGACGACTCCGTTGCCGCTAAAGCCGGGAAGCGAGAAGTTCGGCGTGTTGGTCAGATTGAAGAACTCCGCCCGGAATTGGAGGTAAATCCTTTCGGTGAAGTTGAAGTTCTTGAACAGCGAAAAGTCCAGGCGGTGATAACCCGGTCCGTAATACTGTGAAGGGGCACCGCCCAAGGGGGCATAGCTGGACTGGCCGATAGCTGTCGCCACAGGCGGACTGGCAAAAGCCGCCGGGTTCAGCCAGTTGTTCACGTTGTGAGGACCGGCCGTGACGCTCTGCCCGGGCACCAGAAGGGCGATGCACCCAAGTCCTGAGGTGGTCGTGATGGCGCAAGGAATCGTGCCGGGCTGGCCGTCCTGGAGGGTCAGGATCCAATTGGTGCTCCAGCCACCCAAGAACGCCTCGACCACTTTGTTGCTGTTACTCATGTACTTTTGGCCATGGCCAAAGGGCAGCTGATAATCTCCGCTGAAGTGGAAGGCCTTGGGGATATCAAAATCACACAGCCCGTAATCTTTCTGCAAACCCCAGCCGGGGAGCAAGGGCGCCCGGTAACCGTTAATCGCAGTGGCGTTTAGTACATCGACGGCATCGGTGCGGCACTTCGACCAGGTGAAGTTCGCCAATAGACTTAAGCCGTAACTAAATCTGCGTTCATAGTTTAATTGAAGTCCGTTATAGTAACTGTCACCGGCGAAGCTGGTGTAGGTGAAACCTGTCGGAAAATCAGGGAAAGCAGCGTAGTTAAAAGAGTTCAACCCGGGTGGGAGTATTTGCTGGGGAGTATTCGGGTTCATGTAAACAGCAAGATGGCGAACTGTATTGCCGACAAAGGCGGCCGAGACCGTATTGTTGGGAGTGACTTGATACTGGAACGTCAAGTTATAGCCCTGGGTATAAGGTGTCTTGACGTGATAGTCTTCGCCCAGCAGCGATATTCCCGCCGGCTCAGCTGCGGCTGACGTTAGTGGGATTCCCGTAAATCCTGTCTCTAGGGTTCCGATCGAGCCATTGGGGAAGGTGATGGGTGCATTTGGGACCAGGTTCGGATAGTTCAGATTGAACTGGAACGGGAAGTCGTTGTAGGTCAGGAGGGCCGAATTCTCAAAGCCGCCGTAGAAAATGCCATATCCACCGCGAACCACTAATCTCGGGTTAATTTGATAGGCGAACCCGACGCGGGGCGAGAAGTTGCCGAGTTGGGACTTTCCTAGCCCGGACTGTCCCGAGCACACCACGGAGATGTTGTCAGCAGCTGCCGCGGCGTAGAAGTCGGGTGAGAGCGGGGTACTGCATCGCTGCTTGGTCAGCAGGAACTCAGAGGGACTGCTATTTCCCGAGGGAAGGAAGTTGGACTGCGCGCCGAACTTCTCAATGAGCTGTCCGAAATACTCCCAGCGCAGGCCCAGATTCACGGTCAGCTTGGGGGTGACCTTGAAGTCGTCCTGGAAGTATGTGCCGTAGTAACTCCGGTTCATATCGGTATTGGCAATGTTAGAGGCGTTAATGGAGTCGGCCCCGCCCACGTAATCGGCCGCGCCCGGTACCGTCCCTGGGATGGGGGTCAGCAACATCTGGGCCAAGCCGGTGTTGCCGCCGGTTGTGGTGGGGACTTCCGTGTAAACGCCACTGAAGCTCCATGTGCCGCGGCTCGAGGGCGGTTGAAGGATGGAGAAGTGTAGATACTGAAACTGGAAGCCAACCTTGATGGAATGGCGGCCTAAATTTTTTGTGAGGTTATCAGTGAACTGATAGGTGTTGCTGTACTCGACTGAAGGTAGATACTGGTTACTTCCCAAGGTGGTCAGGCCAGCGATAAAGAGCGAGCCGAGACCACCGTTATAGGGCACTTGGGGAATGCCCTGAATGCCGAATTCTGCCGGAATACCGAGCGTGCTGTCATTCGGCTGAACTCGTGTCGTTGAAATGCGATTAAAGCCCAAGCGGGCCTCGTTCACCAGGCTCGGCGTAAAGGTGTGGGTTTCGCTGAGAACCGCGTTCCACGATTCCGCGGTCTGATAACCCTGAGCGAACGATCCGCCATCGGCGATTCCGGGAAACGGACCGGGAATGAACTGAGGGTTACTGACGTAGCTGAGCCTTCCGAACAAGCTGTCCGACGCGCCGAACATCTGATCTCCGCGTGCATCGAACTGGTTGGACTGGTTTCTAAGGACCGGATTCGCTGCGTAGTTGTTGAAAAGGCCTGGACTGTTTGGGGCTGGATAGAGGTTCAACAGGTTGATCGCGTTGGGATCGAGGCGGCTGGCGGGGATGATATTGCCCGGAAACGGCGAACGCGCGTAGCCTATGGGCGTGCCCGTAGAAACGCCCACAGTGCAGGGAACGTTAATTCCGGTGACCGTGTCCGCTACGCCGCAGGAAACGACTCGCGTCGTGGAGGGATCGAAGACCTGGCCCAGAGCCCAAGTTTGACCGAGTATATCGGTGCGGCTTCCGCCCTGGGAGAGCAACTCCGAGAGGTTCGTGTAGCCGCTGTTGCGCTCAAGTGCGGTTGGAACCGTGTTCACTGACGGGATCGCTTGCCGGACCTGCAAGCCTTCGTAATCTATGAAGAAAAACGTCTTGTCCTTGATGACGGGGCCACCTAGCATGGCGCCGAACTGATTCTGGCGATACTCGCCTTTCGGAATGCCGCCCGAGTTCTCAAAGAAATTAGCCGCATCCAATGCGTCGTTGCGGAGGAACTCCCAAGCCGCGCCATGAAACTGGTTGCTTCCGGACTTGATGGTTGCGTTTAGAATGGCGCCGGCGGAGCGGCCCGCTTCCGCACTGTAGTTATTGGTCTGGACCTTGAATTCCTGGATGGCGTCGACGGGTGGGCGAACCACGTACGCCGTTCCATTCAAGAAATCCACCAGGTTCACGTTGTTGTCGATTCCGTCCAGCAGGTAGTTGTTTTGGGCCGGCCGCAATCCGTTCGCGGAAAAGCTGCCACTGGCGCCGAGGCCGCGACTATCCTGCTGACCTTGCGTCACTCCGACCGAAAGCTGGGCCAGAAATGTGAAGTTGCGTCCATTCAACGGCAGGTCGTTGATGGTCTGCGCTCCGATCACCTGGCCGACTGACGCATCTTCGGTCTGGAGCAACGGCACCTCGGTGTTGACGGTCACCGTTTGGGTCATCTCGCCGGTAGGGAGCACGAAGTTCACGGCGACGCGCTGCTGCACATCCACGGTGACGTGAGGCTGCGCAACGCGTTTGAAGCCCTTGAATTCAGCTGTCAGCGAATACGTGCCGATCTTAACGGGAGCGAAAATATATTCTCCGTTTGAGCCGGTTGTCGCGGTTTCCGTGGCGCCCGTGGCATCGTTGGTGAGCGTCACTTTCACGCCGGGGATGATGGCGCCGCTGGTGTCCTTGACGGCGCCGAGAATGGCGCCGGCATCGACCTGGGCGATCAGGTTGACTGCCCCACACAGCAGAGCCAGGAATGACACTGCAATCTTACTTAGCTTTCGCGTTTGAATTCGAGATGTCACGTACGGCCTCCCACTCAAAGTTTCGATGCTAGCCGAATACTCTAGCATTGTTTAAACCAGCACTTGATCCAGTAACTGTCCAACGGCGCGGTTGGATTCAAGAAACGCGTTTCGATGGTCCATGGCGCCCGCGAGATCGGAGTGCGAAAAGGCGATTCGCCCGAATGGGGCGGCGCGTAGTGCATCCCGCGGCGCAGGCGTGCCATTCAATCCGAAGAAGAACCCTGGCTGCGGGTTGATGAAGGCATGCCCGAAGCGATTCAGCACGATGCCTGCTATATCGCGCTTGGCATCGAAGCCGGATGCTGCGAACATGTCGGTCATCTGCTCGCGGATTTTCCGTTCGTATTCGGCGTAGGTTGTGGAAAGGATATCGGCGCGGCCTTGGCTGCCTTGTTCGGAGGCCGGAAGGCCGGGCTTAGCGAAGTCAACGAAAAACGTCAGCACGGTGGGTAGATCAGGACCCACAACGGGAGTATCCACGCCGAAGGTTGCCATCTTGCGGACCTCGACCCAGCGTCCGAATCCATCGAACCAGTTGCCGCCGGAAATCCCCATGCTGGAGAGGAATCTCCAGTTGGTCACGGCCACGTTGGCGGTCATGTAGGGCGAGTAATGAAACTGCGAGTACGCGTGCTGTCGATCGGAATCCAAATCGCGAACAACATGCTTGGTCATCCAGCCGCCTCCCGCCATGACCACGGTCTTCGCCTTTAGACGATAGAGCTTGCCATCCGATAGGTAGGTGACCCAAACGAAGTTTGATTTGTCGGGCGCAGCGTCGTGCTCCACGCGAACCACGGTGGAATTCAGGCGTATGCGAGTTTGCTGCCCAGACTGATCAAGGGCAGTGAAGCGGATCGGATTTTTCCAAACCGCCTCCATGGTGCGCGGACCCTCGATCGATTCCGGGATGAGGGTCTTCACTATCAGCCGCGTCATGCCGGAGTTTCCGCCGGGGAACATTTGCAGGCCGGTCGCCATGGAGTCGTCGACGGTGGGAATCTCGCGCGACCACATGTACTCCAGATAGCCGGACAACGCGTCGGGCCCGACTCCGAAGCCTCCCGCCGTGTCGGCGACGAAGAATGTGCGGACGGTCTCGCGGCTCATGCCGTAGGTTCGCATCATCAGGTCCTCGAGGGTCATGGCATCCAACTGGCGAGAAATGGCGTCGCCGGGGTAGTCGTAAACCAATCGAGGCGCGGCGAGTTGGCCGTGTCTCCAGGCCAGCATCTCGCGCCGCGTCTGCTCGGAAAACGGCGTGCTTGCGAGGTTATTGCTCCACGGGTCCTTCACCCAGATGCCGGGCTTGTGCCCGAACTTGGCGCCGAAGAACCAAGCGTAGGTGCTGCGGTCTTCATAACCGCAGACACGATAGGGGCTCCTGGGTAAGGAGAGATCAGGGGTTGAGCCCTGCCACGTCTGGTAGGACTGGAAGGCGCTCCAATCCAGGTCCATCGCATCATAAACGCTCTTCAAAAAGCTGTTCGGGTACGGTGGTTGAAAGTGCACCGATGCCTGCGGCGCATACAGGCGATGGCCATTCACGACGAACTCGTTTCGTTTGGCGACGCCGCCGAATACGCGCGCGTTGTCGAGGATCAGGCAGGTGCGGGACGGGCTGGCACGCTGCTTGAAAAACAAGCCCGCGGATAGACCGGCAAAGCCTCCGCCCACTACCACGCAATCGTGCAATTCGCCGGTGTCGGTGACTTGGGTTGGCGCTTTATCCCAAGCGCCATCGCGTACGGAGTGTGCGTCGTGAACGACACCCTCCGTGTTACCGGCCGAATTTCGATAGTCACCTTCGCCGGTGTAACCGGTCCAGCCTTCGGCCTGAGCGAGCATCTGGCCCGGAGCGGCCGCGGCCAACAGAGCGGCACCGGAAGCAAGCAGCGCACCGTCCAAAAAGTCGCGGCGGGATACGTCCTCACGCATGCCGAGGAGCTTATCGAGATGAGGACAGGATCGAGACACGTTTCGGGCGCCGATGCGCAATGGCTTGACCGGTGCGCTTGCCGGTGCCGAAAGTATACACGGATACGACCGGCTTGTAGACCAGCAAAACTGCAAGTACGGCTGGGAGTTCTCCGAAAATACCCGGTATCGGCACAAAGCCGAGATGGGTCTCGGCTCAGCAGGCTGGCCCGCGCCACGCCGACCGCGGCTGAGATTCTGCAAGGGCTATCGCGCTTCGCGGAACAAGACTTCGAAGCCGTCCGTTAGAGCCGTGACGCGAACGTCGCGAAAGTCCTTGGTGAGAGAGTGATGCGCCAAGGCGTCCGCCGCCATGGTGGTCAGCAAGCCGACGACTTGCATGCCCGCGTTCAGACCGGCTTCAATGCCGGGCCTTGTATCTTCAAACACAAGACAGTCTTTCGGGTGGACGCCGAGTTTCTCTGCTGCCAGCAGGAATCCTTCGGGGTCCGGCTTGCCATGGTGGATCTGGTCGATCGAGATCAGCACTTTCGGAACCGGCAAGCCTGCGGCGATGATTCGTGTGACAGCGAGGGTTTCGGGAGCCGAGGTTACGACGGCCCACGTGCCCAACTGCGCGGCTTGGACAACCAACTGTGCCCCCGGCACGGCGCAGATCCCGTCGAGTTCTGTCTCTTCGAAAGCCAGCATCTCGGCCAGTTCGGACGTGTGGTCGACCCCGGGTAAGAAGTGTTCAAAGGTGTTTACGGTTGGCCGTCCGTGCGAGAACCGCAATATGGTTTCTCGCGGAAGTTGGTGCCGCTTGGCCCACCAGGCCCAAGCGCGCTCCACGATCGCGGTTGAGTCGACCAACGTGCCGTCCATGTCGAACAGTATGGCTTTGCAGGTTATTTTCAAGCGTTTGTTCCTCATGATCGCACCGCCGGGAGACGGGTCTGGTGTGCTCGGCCGAAGTGATGGCCGCTTTCGGCCACCAGCGGTTCTGATCCACCATGGGAGGCCGAGTTTTGCGGCGTATTATCAATAACTTACCAGTGGAACCTGCCGTGCATTATCAGGGGTGTCAGCCGCCACGGCGGCCTTGAAAAGGAGAAATCAAATGAAATTAAAATTGCTCGCACTCTTCCTACTGGCCGGTGGCTGCCTGTTCGCGCAACGCGTGGTTGTCGGCGTGGGAGTTGGCGGTTTCGGAGTCGGAGTAGGTGGATATGTTGCGCCGCCGGTGGCCGCGTACGGCTACCCTGCGCCTTATGCCTATCCTTATGTGGCACCCGCTTACCCGTATTATGCCCCCTACGTTGGCATTTACGGTGGTTATTATGGCGGCTACTATGGTGGCTACCCCTACTATCGCGGTGGCTATTACGGGGGTGGGCGTTACTACGGCCGACCCGTGCCTTATGCGGGTGGATACCACGGCGGCTACGGATACCACGGCGGATATTCGGGTGGTCACGGCGGCGGTTACGGACACCGTTAATTCGTGACTCGATTTTGAATGTAGCGAACGGTCTTGTTTCCTCAGAAGGCCAAGTGAGTCCCAGGCGGGCGCCCAACCTGCCTGGGCTTTTTTTTGGTGTTAACAGAGCCCCAAAACGTAGGTCGAATTTTCGGGAGAATTGCGGAGGCTGACCACAGGCTGAAGGCCGGTGCCACGCAAGCCGACGACGTTATGGTTCGCGCGATGCCGTGTAGGCGGCAATGTTGAGCATGTCCTCTTGGGTCAGCTTGCTTACGACGGGCTTCATCAAGTCGCTCCATAAACCTTTGCGGGTGCCCTGTTGGAGGTCGTACAACTGGCGCACGAGGTAGCTGGGCGACCGCCCCGCAATTCCCGGCACCGGTCCCAGACCTTTCAAATCCGCGCCATGGCACACGCCGCACGCAATAGTTTTACCGCTTTCTTTGGTGACCAGCGCTTCGCCCTTCTTGATGCTGCCCATGGGTGCGTAGGCGATGAAGCCCAAACGCGGATCACGGAGCACTTCGGAGGCCTCGGCGTCCACGGGCGTTTCGATGATGCGGTTTCCGATGGGTTCCTTTTCATTACCCGGGAGCGGAAGAAACATTCCGACGGAGGTGTACATCTTCGGCACCGTTTTGGTTTCCACCACTTTGATCCAGGGAGTCCAACGCATGCTGGAGAAGTAGCCGGCCGACGCTTCGACCTCCGCATCGGTCATGGCTTTGGCGTAAGCGATCATGAGCTTGGTATTGCCTTTGCGAGGGTCGGCGCTGCTGCGATTGCCGTTCTTGAAATCCCGCATTTGCTGAATGAAGTACTCGCGGTTATAACCCGCCACACTGGCGTTCTCCGGCCGGCCTTTGCCGTTCGGATAATGGCAGAGGGAGCAGGCCCAGATATCGGGCTTGCGTCCGTTCGCCACAATTTCGGGCATCTGCGGATGATCGCCCGGAAACCAATCCGCCGGGCCGAAGCGTGCGCTGATCTGCGCCAGGGTGAAGGTCAACGTGCTGCCAGGCACATGCTGCGCCGTGTCCGGGTTCGGCTTCGGTTCGGAGGGCGGCTGGACCGCAGGGGTCTGGACGCCATACGCCCAGTCAGGAGGGCCTTCGGCCGAGATGGCGTAGCTCGACGTTAGGGCCAAGACGAGGAGATAGGGGAGAGGTTTCATGATTTGTTCAAATCTAAAAACAAACCTGAAGTGTAGCAACGGCGCTTGCGGCATGAGCGGCAGTCGGATGTCGTGCATCTTGGGACAGGCTCTCGCTCTGTCCACGCGGCGAAGGGGGGATGGCTGACGCGCCTGTCCCGGTCTGCTGGTCGGACGGCGTACTTATTCAAAGCGCAATGCGATCATCGGATCGACGCGGAGCGCCGGAATGGCTGGGGCCAACGTTGCCAGCAACGCGACCGCGGCCAGGACGCCGATCACGGCAAGAAAAGCGATTGAATCGAAGGTGCTGAGGCCCGGCACGAGGAATAGCGCCAGTGGCTGCATCGCTAAGAACGAGAGCGCCAGGCCGGCAACGACACCGCTCGCCACCAGCGACAGGCTGTGTCGAAGGATGATTCGGAGCACGTCAGCCGGCGTCGCACCGAGTGCCATGCGCAGACCGATCTCGCGGGTGCGGGAGGAAACGGAATACAACAGAACGCCGTATAGCCCAATTGCCGCTAATAGAAGTCCGAGGATCCCCATAGTTCCGAGCATCGCTGCCGCGGCCTGGCTTGGCAGGAGAGCCAAACCCATGGCCTGGTTCATGGGTTTCGTTTCCACCACGGCGGTTGGATCGAGCCGGCCCAGCAAATCCGTGATGGGCTTCACGTATCCGGCGGGCGCTCCGGTTGTGCGGACGAGGAAGTGGAGATTTATTGGCTCATCGTAGGCGAAGTACGGCTCATACACAGCGAGGCGCTGTTTTTCGCTCAGCGTGAAGTACTTGCTGTCTTTGACGACCCCGATGATCCGTTTTGGTTTGTCGTTGGTGAAGTCCGTTGAAATAGTGCGGCCGACGGGATTCGTCGCATCACCGAACACGGCGTGAGCGAAAGACTCATTCACGATGGCGACGGGCTGAGAGCCTCGCTGATCGGCGGCGGAGAACTCGCGTCCGCGCAGTAAAGGAATTCCAGTGGTGCGAAAGTAATCGGGGCCGACATTGTTGCATTCGTATTCCACATGAAGCGCGGCGGCGGCGCGGTCGGTTCGAAGTGAGGCTCCGATCACGCAGTTATCATTCAGCGGAACGCGCCGGGTTATGGCTGCGGACTCGACTCCGGGGAGTGCTCGCAATTGATCGAGTGCGGAGCGGACAAGGGCGGTCTGCTTGGTTTGATCGGGATCGCTATATTGGTCGGGCACCAGCCGCATGTAAGCCCAAACGGTGTGCCGGGCATCGAAGCCCGGGTTCATGGAAGTGGCTCGAAGCAAGTTGTGGACGAACAGGAACCCGGTGGCCAGCAGGACAATCGAAACCGCCAGCTGCCCGGCGACCAGCACGCTGCGGAGATTCCAGGTGCGGCCGATCTGATGCTCGTCCTGTTTCAATGTCGGATTCAGATCGCGCTTGACGGCTTTGAGAGCCGGCAGCAAGCCGCAGAGCAGGGCGCTCAGCAGCACGGTGCCGAGGGAATACCACAGCAAGCGCCAGTCAGGCAAAACAACAATCTGAATAGGGACGGGCACCGGTAGCGTGAGGTTCTGGATCAGTTTCGCGCAGGCAAGGTTGATAGTCAGCCCGACGATTGCTCCCAGCGCAGACAGTAACAGGCTTTCGGCCAACAGGTGGCGCACCACTCGCCGCCGACTGGCGCCCAGGGCCAAGCGAATAGCCAATTCCTGAGAACGGCTGGAGGCGCGGGCTAACAAGAGGCTGGCCACGTTGGTACATGCGATCAGCAGCACCATGCCGACGACCACCAGCAGCATCGCAAAGAAGGCTGAAACGGCGCCGGGAATCTCCTGGTTCAGCAGGTCGAAGCCGGTTACGCCCGTGACTCGAACCTGATTGGTGCGTTTCCAGCCCTCCTTGGGATGAATGCGGTCAAGCTGCTCAAAGACGCTCCGCAAGCGCTGCCGCGCGATGGCGATGTTCATGCCTTGCGGCAGGCGGCCGTAGAACTGGACGTGCTCGTCGTCATGTAGAAGGGGGATGTAGATCTCGGGTGAGAGGCCAAAACCGGCGACCGAACGGTGGTCGGCGGGCAACACGCCGGTAACGGTATAGACTCGTCCCTCCAGGGTCAGTTTTCGGCCGAGAATGGCTGGGTCCGCTGCGAATACGCGTCGCCAAATGCGATACGAGAGTACGGCGGTGTCCGTCTCGCCGGGGGCGATGCCTCGGCCGAGAAGAAGTGGAACGTCCAAGGTGCTGAAGAAGTCGTCTGTGACCAGGCCTGCGTAGAAGCGCCGGGTCCGGTCGCCTTCGCGAAAGTTCACTTCGCGCTCGATGTTAACGCCTGCCATGCCGTCGAAGACATGGGCATCTCGCAAGAACTTGTAGTCGGCAACCGAGGCCGCGCTGTTGCCGCCCTCCCAGACGGCGACTAAGGATCTGCTATCGCGACAGGAGGGTTCGCTAAAAAGAAAGCTCGTTGTGATGTTGAAAACCGTCGTGTTCGCGCCGATGCCGAGCGCGAGGCAAAAGATGGCTGTCAGGGCGAAGCCCGGATTGCGAAAGAGGGCACGTGCAGCGTAGCGCAGATCGGATAGGAGGTCCTCGAACCATTGGAGCTGCCATGCGCCGGAAGTGTCTTCGGCTACTCTTAGTCGCGAACCGAATTCACGGCGTGCGATGGCCAACGCTTCCCGGCGTGGGAGGCCACTCTGTTCCAGTTCATCAGCGCGGCTCTCGATGTGGAACTGCATCTCGTAGGAGAGCTCCGTATGAAAACGGGATCGGCCGGCCAGCCAGGATAGCTTTCGCCACAACTCTTTCAGAAACTGCATGGCGGGCGCTCCTACGCAGTCTTCATCACCAGCTGAATTGCCGTAATGAGCTTGTCGAATTCGGTGGCTTCCGAGGCAAGTTGTTTCTGGCCCTCTCTAGTCAGCCGGTAGAAGCGAGCCTTCCGGTTGGTTTCGGAGGTCCCCCACTCGGCGCGCAGCCAACCCTTGAGAAGCATGCGGTTCAGTGCGGGATACAAGGAACCCTCCTCCACTTCCAAGACGTCGGCCGAACATTGCTTAATGCGGCGGGCGATGGCGTAGCCGTGCAACGGCCCGGGGGCCAAGGTGCGGAGCACAAGCATGTAGAGTGTTCCAGGCAGAAGTTGAGGCGATTCTTCGGGCATCACTATCCCTGTCGAGACTATGTATAGCCCGGAACAGGGAAGAAGTCAATAGGCGTCGTTGAGCTTCGTCGATCCGCGACGCGGGCCGAGTGCCGGTCGGCTGTGGGGAAATCGAGCCGGTGGGCTGTGGTGCATCTTGGGACAGGCTCGCTGTGTCCACGCGGCGACGGGGCTAGGTTGATTAGAGTGAGCGTGGCAATCGCCTTGGGACACAGCGCGCCTGTCCCGGTCCGCTTACGTCCCAGCGAATTCGCGAATTGCCTCAATGACTCGTTCCACGTTCAGTTCCGCGATCGGTTCATTTCGGAGGCAGCGGACTCGCTCACCGCGCGGTCCCCAGAGCTCGGGGTCGGTTGGCCCGAACAACGCCACAGTGGGCGTTCCCACCGCCGCTGCGAGGTGGGTAATGCCTGAATCGTTGCCGATGAAGACGCGTGCTCCGGCCAGCCAGTTGGCGAGTTCGCCGAGGTCGTCGAAGCGATCAGCGCCTGGGAACACATCTTCCGGGCCGGCGAGCCAGCGCAGGGGTTCGTCGAGCCGGGCCGCCAGTTCTCGAAAGCGCTCCAACGGCCAGTTCTTCTTCCGGCTGCCGGAGAACGGATGGATCACGGCGGTGCCGTGCCACGAAGATTGTGGTACCTGAATCCTCGGCGAGAGACCGGCGGGCGCACCGACCTGCTGGGCGAAGAAGTCCGCCGCATGCAGACTGCACCCGTCCGGCGGTAGCGCGTTGAGAAAGGTCCAGTTTGGATTCACTGCTAGCGCCACTTCGCGAAATTCCGGACGGTTCGCGCCGTACCAACTCACAATCGAATCAAAGCTCCGCAGCGCAGCGAGCATCGGTTCGGGCGGACGGTGGTCACCGATAGCCAACAGATCAAGGCCGGTGGCGACGATGGCGCGCACACGGTGGGCAAACCGGACCAAAGGCGCAACGGCGGTAGGAACCCAGACCTCGGTATATTCGGCGAGGAGGAATTCCATGGAGGGGAAGGCGAGGATGCAATCCCCAATCGCGCCGGGCCGGATTAATAAGCGTCGCAAGGGTTCAGATCTTCTGAAAACTCGATTTGGCGCGGTTGGTAGAGGCGTTCAGGCATTTGATGAAAGATGCCGAAGTCCGCTCGGTCGAAAATCGCCCTCCGATGGTCGGCTTCTGGGGGTCTGGGGACAGGCTCGCTGTGTCCACGCGGCGACGGGCTTCGGTTAGGAGTCGCGGAAACCGGTGCCCGCCTTGGGACACAGGCGCCTGTCCCCGGTCGGCTTGGGGAGGCCGTAGTAAGACACTGGTTGATGGACATTGTCGCGTTGGGACACGCCTGCAACGCGCACGGCGGGCTAGCGCTCCGCCGACGCTTTCAGGCGCTGGAAATGAACATAACATCAGGCCGGGGTGTCCCCGATCAGCTTGGGAGCGCGCGGCCGCGCTGGAAACGCCTCGCCCGTTTTCATCAATGCTCGCTGTGCCATAGCTGACGCTGAGACCCGGGCTGATTTATTAGAAGCGATACAGGCCTCGCGCATTCTCCCGCAGGACCATCTTTGCGAGCTCCTTGGCGCGCAGTTCCGTGATCTCGCCGTCTTCGACCATCCCGGTCAGCGCCATTCCCAAAGCCAAGCGCCCGAACCGGGTTCCGGTCCAGGCGGTTTCTTCCCAGCCGACATCTCCGCCCAAGGGACTCGCGTCGGTTCCGAACAGCACTTTCTCAGGCGCGGTTTCCAGGTAATTGCGCATTTCGCGCGCGACCTCGGTCGGGTAGGCAAAGTACAGCAGGCCCGACGTGTCTACATACACATTCGGTTTCAGTGTCATGCTGGCCGCCTGCTTGGTGAACGGCCATCCACCGTGCAGCAGGACAAACTTTGTCTTCCGTAAAGTTGGGTCGTCGAACAAGCTTTCCAGCGCGAGCGGGTCTCCATTCGGCGTCCGAAAATACGAGCCAATCCCCGAGGCGCAATGTATGTGAACGGGCAGCTCCAATCGCCCTGCCTCGAGCGAGATGTAACGGAACAAGAAGTCTTGAACCGTTTTGTATTCTCCGGTGGTTGGCTCGGACGACCGTGCGTAAATCGCGTACACGCGTTCGGCTGCCTCCCGGCTGGGGTTGTCGATCTGAAGATCCCGCAGGTAGGCAAACTCGAACTTCAGGGCCACTGCCCCATTGCTCTTCCATTGAGAGAGTGAATGGCTGATGAAGGTGAGGTACTCGTCGAAGCTTGCCGGCACGGTGGCTGCCATGCCGGCTTCAGCAAATTGCTTCTTGAGCAGGCGCTCCTCGCTTCCGACAAAGGCCCGATGGTCTGGATCGAGGCGGTAGAAGCTCTCGTTATTCAGCGGGAACAGGAACATGTCGGCGAAGGGCACCCATTTGAATCGATCGTTGGGCAGGCTTTTGCCCATCGCGACCCGGTTCGCGAGCATGATTTCGGTTCCCGTCTTGTTCAACACCCAAGTAGGATAGCGGTCGCCCTGTGCCGAGGCGATGCGCTGCTTGGCTTCACGGAGAGACTTCAAATGCGCTTCCGTGGCGTCCTTGTAGCCGTAATCATATAACTCGCGCCACGCGATGATGAAGGCGGGATTATCCGGGCGCGCCGGCGCGGGCAGGGCAGGGTCCTCGATCGCATCGGCGGGCAGGGCGTCGAAATCGCGGTCGCGCGCTTCACCTGGGCCGACATTTCGTGCGGGATGCGCGTGGTTGTCGATCACACGGGTGTGTTTAATCTCGGCCGCAATCCTGGAATTGACCTTGTCTTCGAGCCCCAGGCCACCGGGCGTGTTGATGTTCGAGCATGAGCAGAGAATCAGAGCCAGAACAACGGCTATGCCGTATCGTGCAGGAAGGAAATCCCTACGCATCGCTCCGATTCTAGCGAAACGAGACTGGATGAGCGGGATTCGTTCATTCCCGGCCATGAAAAGCCGAGACGAGTTTCGGCTCTGCAGGCTAAGAGCCCGCGCCACAGAAGAGCTTACTGGATTGTGACTTGGAGCGGAATATCGAGAGTCACCGGGCGCAAACACATTTCGTTGTTGCAGGCCTGGTACCTCAGCTTGCCATTCACGGTGACCGTACCCGGCGCGGCGTTCGGTTCCACCCGGAACTCCGTCTGGATCGGGAATGTGCCAGTGAACACCGTGAGCGCCTGACCGTTCACCTGGATCTCTTCCGCTTTTGGATAGACGGTGGTCTTGGCATCCAGCGGGCCGCCGGTCCAGGTCAGCCTGAGAGGAATGATGTATTCATCCTTCGGCCGGTCGCTGTTGACGTGATAGCCGGGTTTTACGGTAACTGTCAAAGTTTGTGCCACGGTGGCGCCACGGTGTGCCGTGAGCGCCTCGGTTGGCGTTACGGTGACAACTTTACTTTGCTGCGCTTGCAAGCAGAGAGCCAGCGCCAGAAATAGTAGCGAGGCTGTTGGCAGCCGTCTCTTGGCCGCCCTTAAGCAGGGCTTGGATTTCACCAGCATATTCATTCTTTCCCACCAGTCCCACGTGAGCCGAAGCAATGCGGCCATCTTTATCGATCACAAACGTTGTGGGCAAGGAGTCCACGCCACCGTAGAGCTGTGTGACGGAGTCGTTGCCAAGGAGTATCCGATAGTTCACCTTGCGCTCGGAGAGATACGGCTTGACGGCCTGCCAGCCTTCGTCATCCATCGCCACGCCAAGCACTGCGAAACCCTTGTCCTTATACTGCTGCTCAAATTCCATGAACCAGGGGATTTCGACTTTGCACGGCCCGCACCAGGTTGCCCAGAAATTCAGCAAAACGACTTTGCCGCGGTAATCGGACAACTTGACCGTTTTGCCGTTTTCATCCTTGAGCGAAAAATCGGGCGCGGCCTTTCGGTCCTTGGTGGCTCGCACCTGGGCCTCCACCGGCGGCATGGTTGAGCAGGAGAATAAGATCCCCAGCGCGGCGACTGTCAGTAAAACTGTTGACTTGACGTTGTTCACTATCGATTTAGTTCCTTCTACTAGGATACCGTCTTACTGGGTGGCCGCGGGGGGCGAATCCGAGTGCTGTTTCGATGCGGAGAGAGCTTATGCTGAATTCGATCCGACGGTATCGCGCTTCCGGAGCTTTGCGTTCGCTCCGTCACCGTCGCGGCTCCGTTTGCAACCGGTCGCTCGCGCGCGGTTGTGCTGAGATCTGCGCTGGAGATTGCATTTCTTAGGCTCTCAGTCCGTGTGCCTCGAGTTTCAGCCATTCTCCGAACCACTTGGCCCGCTTTGTTTGCCAACGTTGCGCCAAGCTCACGGGTAGCCACTGCTTATCAGAACTTAAATACCAAGCTGCGGTATCGCAGAAGCTCTCGCAGACGTACTCCCGCCAGCGTTGCTCATCAGCAGGGAGATGGCCCCTGCCGGCTTGCCGCCAGGTGTTTTTCCAAGTCTCGGCCGATTCGCCGAGTTCGCCCCGCGCGTTTCTAAGGATCTCTTCGCGCAATAGGGCGCCATAGTTACGGCGACGCTCATTTCCGCATCGCGCCCAGACGAAATGGAACAGCTCATGCACGAGAATCGCCCGCAGAAGCTGCTTTCGTGCCAGCAGTTCCCGCTCGAGGACGATGGCGCGTTTCCTAATGAAGCTCGCGGCATGAACCGCATATCCTCGCTCGATCTGGCCAGAAAGCAGCTCTCCCCGACAGGCTGTCAATTCGGGTTGGACATCGATCAGGACAGGACGGCCCACGAGCGGGAGCGCCTGTTCGACGCCGCGCAGCCACTCGCCGAGGGGGCGTCCGGCCACGCGCTGGTCTTGGGCGCGCCTAGTGGCTTTGAGTCTGACTTGGAGGCGGCGGTGAGGGGGCCTTCTGGCCAGGTTGAGCGGGCTTGCCACCGGCGTCGAAGAAGTCATTATCTTCCACCTGGATCTTGTACTTGGCCATAGTGGCCTTCATCACCTCGTTGGCATGGGCCGATCGAAGCTCCTCTATGATTTTGGGCTTGGCTTCTTCAAACGAGATCTTGGGGCGGTCGCTCATCAGAATAATGTAGTAACCGGTGCGGGCCTCCAAGGGATCCGTGACCTCGCCCGTCTTGAGCTTCGAGACGGCATCGTTGATGTTCGCCGGGAGGTTGTTTTTGCCGGTTGGGAAACTCCCGATCTCACCGCCTTTTCCGGCGGACGCGGCATCATCCGAATCCGTCTTCGCCACCTCGGCGAATTTCGCGCCAGCTCGCAGCTTCTTCACAATCTCGTCCGCCTTAGCCTTGGCTTCGGCCTGAGTCCGTGTCGGCTTGCCATCGGCGGGCGGCTTGGCGGTCGGGGGGAGGAAGGAAACCTGAATGACGGCCAGTTTCATCTGCTCGAATTCCGCAGGGTGGTCGGCGTAATACTTCGTAACGTCGGCGTCTTTCACCTCGAAGTCGCCCGTGGTTAAGTGCTGCAGGTAGGCTTGAAACAGGATGCTGCGCCGCGCGGAGTCCAGATCTTCCTTCCAAGGGGACGCGTCCGCCATTTTCAGCTTTTCCGCTTCCTCAGCGAATTGCATGCGAATGTATGCGTTCTGAAGAGCCTGCTGGATACCGACATCTGTCTCGGGGAAACGCTTCCGCTCATCAGGACTAAGCGTCTTCAGTACGGCCATTGCTTGTTTAGCCGTGATCTTCTGGTCGTTGATCACCGCGACCACGCGGTTCGGATCGACCTGTTCGACGGCTTGCGGGCCGCGGACCTTCAGCCCGGCCATACCGTTCTGTGGCTGAGCCTGTGGAGTTGGGGGCGTTGTGGTTCCGGGTGCTGGAGGTGTGGTTTGTGACCAGCCCAAGGTTGCTGTAAGCGTGAGTAATGCGGCCGAAGCGGCCCAAACGGGAATGGAATGTCTGCGGTGTCCGCAGAAGAAATGACGACAGTTCATGGTGAGAGTTCGTTTGCTTTCCAGAACCCTCAATGTAGCATGCGTCAGGCGATCGCAGGCCGTGGCTACTGCGGCTTCACGGTGGCGTGGTGTAACTGGCTCAAGGACTTAGCCTTTGCCTCGTCGCTGACCTGGATGTTGTTGACTACCTGTGAAGCTCCCGCCGTCCGAGCCATACGCGTAGCGGCTCCCTTGTGCTGCGGGATGCTGGTTTGTCCCTCCCACGTCACCACGCCGTGCTGGACGTGAAACTTGAACCCATCCTTGCCGACCTTCGATTTCGCCAGCTTCGCGCGGATGGTTGCCTCCAACTGGGTGTCGTTGACACTGCCGGCGGCAGGTTTTGCGGTGGTCGTCGTGGAGGGCGCCCCACCGGGTGATCCCGGTACCGCTCGCAGGCTCGTTCCCATCAGGATCAAGCAGGACAGGGCTGCGTAGCGAAGCAAGGCTTCCCCGGTTCGTCGCACTCGATGCATGGTTCAACCTCCCAATTCACAGATAGAGTGGCCGCAACGGGATATAATTCGCACGTGCCGACGAATAACCGAAGAGAATTTATCCGAAACGCCACCCGGGTGGCATCGACCAGCGCCGTGGCCATGACGGCCGCATCCTATTCGCGGGTTCTGGGTGCGAACGACAAAGTCCAGATGGGTGTCATTGGCGTGGGCGACCGCGGGCGCCATGTCATGAGCCTGTTCATGAACAACTCAGACATCCAGGTTTCGGCCGTGTGCGACGTGTACGCCCAGCAGATCGACTTGGCGAAGCAGAAAGCCACCGCAGCGGCGTCCTTCGCAGACTACCGCAAGTTGCTCGAAATGAAGGAGCTTGACGTTGTCCTGATTGCTACGCCGGATCACTGGCACGCCGCTTGTGCTATTGCGGCTCTGAATGCGGGCAAGGACGTATACGTCGAGAAACCGCTTACCCGCACGATTGAGGAAGGGCCGCCCATCGTCAAAGCCGCCCGGATCAACAATCGCGTGTGCCAGGTCGGCATGCAGCAGCGGTCCGGGAAGCACTACCTGGAGGCGAAGAAGGAGTACTTCGATAAGGGAAAGCTGGGCCAGATCACGCTGGCGCGCACCTGGTGGTACGGCAACGGCTATCACTTGCGCAAAGCTCCCGAGTCATTGCAGACGAAGCCCAGCAACCTGGATTGGGCGCAGTTCCTGGGGCCGGTGAAGTGGCGCGACTACGATCCCCAGCAGTATTACAACTGGCGCGCATACCTCGATTTCGGTGGCGGCCAGGTTACGGACTTGTTCACCCATTGGATTGATGTCGTGCACATGTTCATGGGCAAGGATATCCCTACCGCCGCGGTCGGCATCGGCGGCGTATATGCCTATCCGGATGGCCGGACTGCCCCGGACACCATCAACGTTCTCCTTGAATATCCAGGCCCGCAGCAGTTTACTGCCACGTTCGAAGCCACGCTGGTTCCCGGGATCACTGGCGCGGCACTGGAGATCGCCGGCACAGAAGGCCGGCTTTACATCGATCGAAACCGCTTCAACTTTTATCCGAAGAGCGTCAAGGAACCCATCACGGTGGAAGGTTACGCTGCCCCCGATCGCGCCGATCTGCTGACCCAGGATCACGTGAACAACTTCCTGGAATGCGTGAAGACTCGTGCGCGTCCCAACGGCGACGTGTTGATTGGGCACCGCTCCGCGCAGGCTTCGCATTTGGGCAATATCTCCTACGTCCAGAAGCGCCGCATCGACTTTGACCCAACGCGGGAAGAGATACTGCCGCTGTAGGGCCCATATTCGGCGGTAATCGAGTCAGTCATCTAAATCGGGATGGTAATTGACCGTGGCGCCGAGATCCGTGGAGGACGTCCCAGAATTGCCGGCACGGGCTTGACCGTAAGCCGCCGGGACCTCGCAAACGGGCAAACCAGGCGTCGGCAGGAGTGCCGACGCGGCACGCAAGAGTGCGCGCGCCACAATGGGCTCAGTACTTTGCCGGAAGCCACAAAAACTAAGTGACCTTGGGCGATCCTGGCTCCGCTTCGGGAAAGCCCTAGCGGCCGGGCGTTCCGCCCTGCCGGTTAATGTCGTCTCGTAGTCCCATGTTCCGGACCAGCCGCAGCAGGTAGTTTGGATGCAGACCTAGTATCTTTGCGGCGGCCTTGTAGTCGCCGCCGCCCTGCGCGTAGGCTTCGAGAATCGATTCGCGCTTGGCTTGTCCCACTGACAAGTGATACTTGGCGCTGGCGTCACGAGGCGCCGATTCCAATAGCGTCTCCGGCAGGTCCTCCGGCAGCACCCAATCGGAGACCCCCAGGACCACGGCCCGCTCCATCGCGTTTTCCAACTCGCGCACGTTTCCGGGCCAGCTGTACTGCGTCAACATCTGCTCGGCTTCTTTGGTTAAGCCTTCGACCTGCCGCTTGCAACGCTCGGCCGAGCGCCTTAGAAAGTACTGGGCCAGCACCGGAATATCTTCGTGTCGTTCGCGGAGCGGGGCGGAGTGCAGCGTCACCACGTTCAGGCGGTGATAGAGATCCTCGCGGAATCGGCCTTCGCGCACATCTTCCGCCAGTTCGCGGTTGGTCGCGGCGATCACCCGGATGTCGAGCGGATGCGGCTGTGAGCCGCCGACGCGTTCAAACTCACGCTGCTGCAGTACGCGCAACAGCTTGGCTTGCAGCCCGTGAGCCAGTTCGCCCACCTCGTCCAGGAAAATGGTGCCACCTTGCGCCAGCTCAAAGCGTCCCCGCTTCAGCGAGATGGCTCCCGTGAACGCGCCCTTCTCGTGCCCGAAGAGCTCGCTCTCGAACAGGCTGTCTGAAAGTGCCGCGCAGTTTACGGCAATGAAGGGCCGATCGCGCCGCGGGCTCTTCTCGTGCAGGGCGCGCGCCACAAGTTCCTTGCCGGTGCCGCTCTCACCGGTTATCAGCACGGTCGTGTCGCGCGGGGCAACACGGTCGATGAGATCGAGCAGCCGCTTGATTGGCGCGCTCTTTCCGACGATGCCAGTGCTGCCAATCTGCTCCTCGAGCATGGCCTTCTCGACACGCAGTGTTTCGACTTCGCGGTTGGCTTCAAATCCGATGGATGCCAGCGACGCTACGGCCGTCAGCGTTTCCAGGTGAGCGCCCATGCGGGGTCGCTCTGCAGGCGGCATCGCGAGGATCATCACGCCGCCGAGGTCTCCCGATAAATACAGCGGCACTCCGATCGCGGGGCGGTCGCTATCCTCGATTGCCCCTTCCTCGCACACGCGCTCAATCACGTCGTGCAATCCCAGCGCATCGCCAGGATGCATTTCGCGATATCGCGTCTGCAGGTCAACTGAACTGGTGCCTAACAAAAGCACACCCTCGGTGACAGGAATTAAGTCTCCCAGCAGCCGGAGGATTTGACCTTGCAGAAGCTCGTTCTGTTCTTCGCCGATGCTGGCCGCGAGCGCTCGAAACAGGAACACCAGCGAACAAGCCGACAGCAGAACGGGCTTCGTATCAAATCCGCCTGCGGCCGTGTCCGCCGGAGCGCCGGTCGCGGTGTCCGCAGCCGCTCCTTCGCCGTTGCGGAACATGAGAATGGTCTTGCCCACGCCAATTTGGTCACGGTCTTCCAGCCAGCGCTCGGCAGACCTCATGCCGTTTACATAGGTACCGAGGGACGAACGCAAATCCACGATCGTAAACCGATTGCCTTGCCGGCGGATCTGGCAGTGACGCCAGCCCACTTCCGGTTCCGGCAATACGATGTTCGCGTTGGTCGCCCTTCCGATCAGCGTTTCACTTGGCTCCAAGGCGAAGCGGGTGCCCGCCGCCGGACCATTCACTACGATAAGTTCCGCGTTCATTGAAAGAAAGTAATGGCTTGTGCGCCCGTCTCCCCCACGTTGCGCTCTATAATCCTACCGAAGCGCGGGCCGGTTATCGGCGGGCGGCACCAGATAGACCCCACCGTTGCATGATATGAAACAAAAAAAGCGGTGCCACCGGAAAGCAGCACCGCCTGAGACTCACAACCCAAAGGAGACAGCAAAAACTAACTGCAGCCCGAAGTGCCTCCGCAGTTTTCGCACTTGTAACAGGAGCCGTTTCTGGTCATCATGCTGCCGCACTCAGCGCACAGCGGAGCATCCGACACCACATTCGCCTCGAACGGCAAGGCTTGTTGCGGCTCCGGTTCGGTGGGGCGCAACTTCAGAGTGCTGCCCGCCTCGGCCGGATCCACAATTCCCAGGAACCGCGCTCCCAGCCAGCGGAAAATGTAGTCGATAATCGACTTCGCATAGGGCACCTGCTGGTTGCCCGTCCAGCCGCTCGGCTCGAACCGAACATGGCTGAACTTGTCGACGAAGAACTTCAGCGGTACTCCATACTGCAGACCGTAGCTGATGGAGGTCGCCAGCGTGTCCATGAGGCCCGATATGGTTGAGCCTTCCTTGGCCATGGAGATGAAGACTTCACCCGGTGTGCCGTCTTCGTATAGCCCGACGGTGATGTAGCCTTCGTGGCCGCCGATCGAGAACTTGTGGGTTACGGATTGGCGCTCATCAGCCAGCTTGCGCCGCACCGGGCGGTACACAATCTTCTCGTTGGTGGGCACCGCGGCTGCTGTCACGGCTCCCGCTTGTTTCTTCTCGCCCTTGCCGGTTCCCGAACTCAGCGGTTGCACGCGCTTGGAGTTGTCGCGATAGATCGCGACCGCCTTCAGCCCGAGCCTCCACGATTCGGTGTAGGCGTTCATGATGTCTTCTACGGTTGATTCTTCCGGCATGTTGATGGTCTTCGAGATGGCACCGGAGATAAAGGGCTGCACCGCGGCCATCATCCTGATATGGCCCATGTGATGAATGAAGCGCACGCCGTTCTGTGGGCGGAAGCTGCAATCGAACACCGCCAGATGCTCCGTTTTCAGAGCCGGAGCTGCTTCGATGGTGCCGGTGGAATCGATGTGCGTTACGATCTGTTCCACTTGCGCCGGGCTGTATCCGAGCTTGATCAACGCCTGAGGAACCGTTTGGTTGACGATCTTGATTACGCCGCCGCCCACCAGTTTCTTGTACTTCACCAGTGCCAGGTCAGGCTCAATGCCGGTGGTGTCGCAGTCCATCATGAAGCCGATGGTGCCGGTGGGAGCAATTACGGTGGTCTGGGCGTTGCGGAATCCGACCTTTGCGCCGAGTTCGTAAGCCATGTGCCAGCATTCTTCCGCTGCCGCGAACAGGGCTGGAGGAACGCGCTTGCTATCGATGCCATTCACCGCATTCCAGTGCATCCGGATCACGTCAATGAACGGTTCTTCGTTGACGGCGTAGCCAGCGCAAGGCCCGACAGCCTCAGCGATTCGCGCGCTCGTCAGGTATGCTTGCCCGCACATGATGGCAGAGATGGCTCCCGCCAAGTCGCGTCCCTGATCACTGTCGTAGGGAATACCCATCGACATCAGCAGCGAACCCAGATTCGCGAAGCCCAGCCCGAGCGGCCGGAATTCATGTGAGTTCTTGGCAATTCTCTCGGTAGGATAGCTGGCGTTGTCGACGATGATTTCCTGTGCCAGAGTCACCGTGTCCACCGCCTGCCGGAACGCCTCCGCATCGAATTGGCCGTCGGGCCCAACGAACTTCATGAGGTTCAGCGAAGCCAGGTTGCATGCCGAATCGTCCAGGAACATGTATTCCGAGCACGGGTTCGACGCATTGATGCGCGCGGTGTTCTTCGAGGTGTGCCACTTATTAATGGTGGTGTCGAATTGCATGCCGGGGTCGCCGCATTGGTGCGTGGCGTCGGCAATCTGACGCATCAGGTCTTTCGCCTTGAAGCGGTTGACCGGCTGCCCGCCCACTACGCTGCGCGTCCACCAGTCGCCGTCTTCCGTGACGGCAGCACGCATGAACTCATCGCTTGCGCGGACCGAATTGTTCGCATTCTGAAAGAACACGGAGCTGTACGCTTCGCCATCGAGCGATGAGTCGTAGCCGGCATCAATCAGGGTGTGCGCCTTCTTTTCTTCCTTGGCCTTGCACCACACAAACTGCTCAATGTCCGGGTGCTCGGTATTCAGGATCACCATCTTTGCCGCGCGACGCGTCTTGCCGCCCGATTTGATCACGCCCGCAAACGCATCGAAGCCCTTCATGAAGCTCAAGGGACCCGAAGCCCGGCCGCCGCCCCACAAGCCGGCGTTCTCTTCGCGAATGCTCGAGAGGTTGGTTCCGGTGCCCGATCCCCACTTGAACAGCATGCCTTCGGTCTTCGCCAAGTCGAGGATCGATTCGAGCGAGTCGCTAACCGAATTGATGAAGCAGGCGGAACACTGGGGATGATTCTCACCTGGCTTCAGCTTCTTAATGCGCTGCTCTTCTTCGTCGTGATAAAAGCCGTAGCCGCGCGCTTCCTTCACGCCGACGTTGAACCAAACCGGCGAGTTGAAGCAGGCCTTCTGATGGAGCATCAAGTGCGCCAACTCCTGCCGGAAGTTCTCGCCGTCGTCCGGAGTCTTGAAGTAATTGCCCGCCAGTCCCCAGTCGGCAATCGTGTCCACCACGCGGTGCACCAGTTGGGCCACACTGCGCTCACGCTCGGGCGATCCCAGCCGGCCGTGGAAATACTTGCTGGCAACAATATTGGTAGCAGTCTGGGACCAATCGGCCGGCACCTCGATGTCGCGTTGCTCAAAGATGACCGATCCCCGGTCGTTGCCGATGGTGGCCGTCCGTAGCTCCCAGACGATTTCATCGTAGGGAGTCTTCCCGGTCTCCAGCTTGCTGGTGAAATACCGGGAAAAGTCGACGCCTTTTCGCTCCGCGCGTCGCAGTGATCGGTGAAGTTCCTTCACCTTTACGCTTAAGTCTACGCTTAATTGACCCATTTGCTTTGCCTTCCGAATTGCCTTTCTCGCCAGCCAAACCCGTCCCAAGCCGAACCGTCCCCACCAGCCCAAATTCCCGTATTTCGGGATCGTTTTGGGAGTGGGGTAAGCGCCAAAGCCTTCTTCCGGGAAGCGGCCCCCGGAATCAAGAAAATCTGCGCTAGTGCCAATACTCCGCTATATCTAGTATCCCGTCAAGGAAAATATCTACATACAGTGCACCACTTTAGAGAGATGCTACAAACCGGTTAAAAGTGTCGATGGCCATCCGCGTCGGCATCCTGTTTGGAATGAGACAGAAAGCCATTAGTTTGACATCCAAAACAGGACAGGCATTACAAGTCTGCCCCAGGTGTTTTTTCAGGTACCAGTACCGTTCGCCAGCAGAACCAGCGTCTACCGTGCCACGTTCAAAGTCGGGGAGGTGCGTTCCAGGAATAAACTTCGGGGGAGGGAGTTCCAGTCTATCAGCTTTTCGTAGGGAAGGAAGAGGAGGGCAACAAACCGAGCGCGACCTGTGCTGTCGCTCAGTGCATCAGCGCCTCCGCGATGGGACCAAGCGCCAAGGCGGGTAGGAAACAGAGGGCGCCCACGAACACGATCGTCCCGAGAAGCAAGGCTCCGAAGGTAGGCGAGTCGCAGGGCAGCGTACCGGCGGTGGTTGGCCATCGGCGCTGGGCGGCAAACCGTCCTGCCAGGGCCAACGCCAGCGCAGCTAACCCGAATCGTCCAACCAGCATCGCGATGGCCGTGGTCGCATTGTAAAACAGGCTGTTGGCGTTTAAGCCGGCCATGATCTGGCCATTGTTGGCCATGGATGAAGCGTAGGCGAAGAGCACTTCCGTGAAGGCTCGCGTCCCACTGTTGGTAGTCAGTCCGGCTTGTCCCGCTTTGGTGACGATCGCCACGCCGGTCAAGACCAACACAACAGCCGGCGTCAGAAGGGCGTACAAGATAGTGAGGCGTGTCTCGGCGGCGGTGATTTTTTTGCCAAGGTACTCCGGCGTGCGGCCGATCATAAGTCCGCCGAGGAACACGGCAATCAGCGCGATCATGACCATACCGTACAGACCGGTTCCGAGACCTCCGAAGATGACCTCGCCGAGCAGCATGTTCACAAGAGGAACCAGCACGCCGACGGGTTGGTAGGAATCGTGCATCGAGTTGTACGCGCCGGTTGCTCCGTTCGAGGTGACCACGGCTGCCAGGACGGAGCTTCCGATGCCGAACCGCACTTCTTTCCCCTCCATGTTTCCGCCAGAGACATGGAGGTGCGCAAGCTGCGGCGGGACATCCGCCTCGGCAAACTCACACATCGCCAAACCGGCGGCGAACAAGACGACCATCACCGCGAGCAACATCCAGCCGGCGCGAGGCCGTCGGGTCATCTTGCCGAACGTGATAGGTAGTGATGCGGGAAGCACGACGATGGCCAGCAAGCCGAGGAAATTCGTCAGGGGTGTCGGGTTCTCATAGGGGTGGGCGCCGTTCGCATTGAAGAAGCCGCCACCGTTGGTTCCAAGGTTCTTGATGAACTCGAGCGCGGCCACCGGCCCCTGAGCTATGTTCTGGACTCCGCCTTCCAACGTGTGAGCTTCGGTGTAAGAAGCGAAGTTGAGCGGAACACCCTGCCAGATCAGGGCGAGACTGCCCACCAGAGCTAGCGGCAGCAGAATCCAAAGCAGGGCTCGGACAAGATCCACCCAGAAATTGCCCAGAGTCGCGGAGCGTTGCCGGGCGAAGCCGCGGATGAAGGCGACTCCGACGGCCAAGCCGGCCGCACCCGCCAGGAAGTTTTGCGAGACCAGGCCGATCAGTTGGGTCAGATAGCGAAGAGTCGTTTCGCCGCTATACGCCTGCCAGGTTGTCGTGGTGGAAAAACTGATCGCGGTGTTAGCCGCCAAGCCGGCAGTCATCTGTGTAGTCAGGTACTGATCGGCCGGGCCGCCCGGGAGCCAGCGTTGGGCTAATAGCAGCAGGAACAAGCCGAGCGTGCCGGCGGCGCTGAACAGCAGGAAACACAGCGTATATACCCGAGCGGACATCTCCCGGCCCGGCTCTACTCCCATCAGCCGATAAAGAAGTGATTCAAGGGGCTGGAGCACAGGGTCCAACGGCGTGGACTTTCCCCCGAAGACGCGGGCCAGATACAGGCCCACAGGCCAAGCCAAGCCGACGACGAGGAGGAGAAAAACCGTGTCTTCCGTCCAGCTCATAGGATTGTCACCGACGAGTGAGCGGGACGGCCCGGTCAAGAGCGAGATTCAGTTCGAGAACAGAGACACGAGGGCTGCCCATGAATCCCAGCTGCGGACCTTGTGTGTAATCCTCTACCAGGCGGCGGACCGCTTGTTCGGTAAGGCCGCGGGTTCGCGCGACACGGGCAATTTGCAACTCCGCGTTAGCGGGACTGATGTGCGGGTCGAGTCCGCTGCCGGAACGTGTGGCGGCGTCCATCGGAACTGCGGCATTCAGTGGTAGCCCGTTGCGCAGGCGATAGTCCTCGGCCAAGTGATTTACGTCGTCGATGAGCTTGCGATTCGAGGGGCCGAGATTTGTGCCACCGGATGAGGTTCCGTCATAACCGGCGCCGGCGGCCGAAGGCCGAGAGTGAAAGTACTCAGGCCGGGTAAAACTCTGGCCGATGAGCGCGGAACCTATGACGACTCCTCCACGGGTCAGCAGACTTCCATCCGCCCGGTTGGGAAACAGCAGGCGCCCAATAGCGAACAGCCCTAGCGGAAAGATGCAGCCAGTCAGCAGGGTCAGCACGATTGCGCCCCGGACAACTGGACCAACTTGCTCACGGACTTCAGCGCGCCAGTCCCGGGATCGTTTTGCGCCTGATGGTTCGGAATCCTCCAACTCTGAAACTCCAGCCCAGCTTCCACTTTCGGACGGCAAGGCTCAAGAAGTCATAGGGGAAGCATGAAGATCGTATAAAGACGTCTAGTACCTAGATCCTATTTCGCGGCTACGGCTTTTTTGGTCAATGCCTCGACGCCTGGCAATTCGATACCGGCCAGAAACTCGAGGGATGCGCCACCAGTGGCGACGTGCGTGATCTTGCTGGTGACGCTAGCCGACTTGATCGCCTTCTCGGAATCGGAGGGAGAAGGATCCAGCTCAATGATGCGGTCCAGCGGGCCCGGCCGACGATCCGCCATTATTGCCGCCGGCAACCTCGTCGAGTTCTTCTCTACTTAACTCTTTGTTCAACTCGGGGTCTTCAGCCTTCGCATTCTCCGGCGTCGGTTTTTGTTGATCTTCCACTTGGGTTTTCTCCTAGCTAGGTCGTTCGAATACGCTACCATAATTCACGGTCCCGCGGCGTAAGCCCAAACGGCCCAATGAGCCGGCTCGTGGTTTTGGGAGCGATCCTACTTCACGGCTACGGCTTTTTCCGTCAAGGCCTCGACGCCCGGCAATTCGATACCGGCCAGAAACTCGAGGGATGCGCCGCCGCCGGTGGAGACATGCGTGATCTTGCTGGTGACGCCGGCGGACTTGATCGCTTTTTCGGAATCGCCGCCGCCGACTACGCTGACGGCTCCGGAATTGGCTACCGCCTTGGCCAAAGCCACGGTTCCCTTGTCAAACGGAGGCATCTCAAAAATCCCCATGGGGCCGTTCCAGATAACGGTTTTTGCGCCCGCGATGATCTTCTCAAATAACTCCACTGTCTTCGGCCCAATGTCTACGGCAATCTGGTCATCGCCGATGGTGGTGACGGCTTCGTTCTCGGCTCCGGCTTTGATTTCGCGAACGACAATATGGTCGACCGGCAGCACCAGTTTGTCGCCCGCTTCAGCGAGCAGGCTCTTGGCGAGATCGACCTTGTCGGACTCGACCAGTGACTTGCCGGTTGGTTCATTCTTCGCGCGTAGGAAGGTATAAGCCATCGCGCCGCCTATCAATAAGCGGTCCACGACCTTCATTAGGTTCTGGATGACTTCGATCTTGTCGGACACCTTCGCGCCACCGAGCAACGCGACACAGGGGCGATCCGGATTGCGAGTTGCCTTGCCGAGCCATTCGAGTTCCTTGTCCATCAACAAGCCAGCCGCGGCTTGCGGCATGTAGGCGATCATGCCGACGGTCGAGGCGTGTGCGCGGTGCGCCGAACCGAAGGCATCGTTCACATAAATATCAGCGAGCGAGGCCAGTTGTTTGGAGAACTGCGGGTCATTGGCCTCTTCTTCTTTGTGGAAGCGCAAATTCTCGAGTAACACCACTTCGCCGGGCTTCGGCTTCAAGGCGGAAACCTCGGGCCCAATGCAATCGGGCGCCATTTTCACGGGCCGGCCGAGGAGCTCGCTCAAGCGAGCGGCCACCGGCGCCAGGCTCATCTCCGCGTTTGGCTTTCCTTTCGGTCGCCCCAGGTGGCTGGCGAGAATCAGTCCCGCACCCTGTTCGAGTGCGTACTGAATAGTGGGCAGGGAAGCGCGAATACGTTTATCGCTTGTAATCTCTTTGCCGCCGGGAGCCAGGGGAACATTGAAATCCACGCGAATGAAGACGACTTTCCCCTTCAGGTCGAGGTCTTTGATCGACAGCTTTGCCATATGTAACCAGTGTATGTGGCAGGCAAAGCGAAATCGATAGTAGGTGTGTTCTATTCAGAAATCAGAGCGCAGGATGTCGTAATAGATGTGGAGGCCCATGCGAAACTGGTCCACCGGCAAATGTTCGCTATCACTATGCATAGTGGCCATGGTTGCCGCATCCACCACCATCGGCATCACACCGTAGCCGATGGCGCCTTTGAGCCGGAACTTTTGATTGTCGGTTCCGTAAGGCACCAGCACGGGCATCACAATGGCATTTGGATGATAGGTCAAAATCGCTTTCTTAATCGCAGCGTAAAGGGGAGTGTCGATGCGGCTCGGGCCGGGGTCGGCCGGCTCAGACAGTTGCTCGACGCTGACACGGGGATCGTTGATGCGCGCCTTGATGTCGGAGACGAACTCTTCGGCATTCTGGCCTGGCAGCAGACGGCAATCGAGGGTCGCTTCGGCTAGGGAGGGAATTACATTTGCCTTTGGCGGATCGCCGACGCCGCTGCGAAGCGTCGTCAATGAAATCGTATTCTGCTGGATTGCGTTCATGTATTTGTTGGTTGCGAAAGCGCCCACGGCGCTGCGCATTTCCTCTACGACCGCATCCGGCTTGGACGAGGCAGGGAACTGCCTGGCCTTGGCGATGGCGGCCAGCAGAGTATCGTTAGCGTTGTCGGCGATTGGCTGCGAACCATGGCCGGACACGCCGCTTGCACGAAGCTTCAACCACAGCACCTGCTTATCGCCGACGGAAATGCCGAAGACGGTCTTGCCCGGTGCGTACAGATCCGTGGACCCGATGCCGCCTTCGTCCAGGACATACTCCGGATCCAATTCGCTCCAATGATGTTTAATCATCCACGCGGCGCCCCAGCGGCCATCCGACTCTTCATCGCAATCGGCAAGAAACAGGATGTCTCGAGCCGGCACAATCCCTTGTTGCTTGAGGAGAATCAGGGCGGTCAGCTGCAAGATGGCGGTGCTCTTCATGTCGACCGAACCGCGACCCCAGAGGATACCGTTCTTGATCTCTGCGCCGAATGGATCTTCTTTCCACTGCTTGGGATCCACGGGCACCACGTCCATGTGATTCAGCAATAGCAGCGGCTTCTTCGAAGGGTCGCGGCCGGGCAAGCGCACGAGTGGGTTTACTTTGCCACTCGGGTCACTTTCATATAGCTTTGCTTCGAGGCCGGCGTGGGCGAATTCGGCGCGCAAGAGTTCGGCTGCCTCACGGGTCGTAGCGGGCGGATTGATACTGCGAATCTGAATGTATTTCTGCAGCAATTGGATGGCGTGGTCTTCTACCGCGGGCCAGTCGGGTTCGGCGGGGGATGCAAGCAGGGGAGAGCACGGAGCAAACGCAAGGAAAACAGTGACGGGAAGAAGCGAAAGGCGATTTATCGCGAGCACAATGACACTAGGTTACGACGGCGCGGTAAGGCTCCCCCTTCTCGCTTCACTTTTCAAGTTCCGGCAAATTCGAAACTGCGCTTAGATTGCCATCCGCCCGCAGCGCATCGAGCAAGGCGCCGGCAGCCGGACCCATTTTGGGCGGAAGCACGCGGCAGGCGAGGCGATAGCGGACGGTTTTCACGAACTCCTCCAGTAGCAGGCGGCTCTTAAACACGCCACCGATATAGGCAATCGGCACGGCCTGCATTGGGTGGAAGATCACTCGGTGGACGCCTTCCACGTAGGTAACCAGCTGGCCGGCGGCATCGAACAGGATGCGTTGCGCTTCTGCGTCGCCTTCTTCTGCGGCATCGGAGACCAGACTAGATAGCGCCGCGACTGCGGGGCGTGAGAATTCCGGTGTGTAGAAGCGGTGCATCAGCTGGTTGACGGAGACTGCGCCCGTGGCAGCCAGCAGCCTGTCTCGCAACGTGGAAGGAGTTCCCCAACCTTCCTCGTGCCGCAAGGCGGAGCGCAGGGCTTGCCGCGTGAGGTCGAAACCGCCACCTTCGTCACCGAAGAGATAGCCCCATCCGCCGGCGCGAGCGGTGCAGCCGTTCGCATCGCGGCCAAAGGCTATGGAACCCGTACCGGCGATGATGACGATGCCCGGGCGGCCCTCCGTGGCGCCGCTTAAAGCGATTTCGGCATCATGCGTGATTCTGTATTTTCGGGAGCGAATCAGCTCGCGTGCGTAGAGCTCTTTGTCCTCGGCACCGCCGCTGAAGCCGAGGCAGACGGAAGCAAACTCGAGAGAGCCTGAATCGAGGCCGGCCGCTTGGCAAGCCTGACCGAGGACGGAACCCACCGCGGCGAAGAACTTCGCGCGCCCCTCGTGGGTCGCCACGTGATTGCAAGGGCCACCTTGGCCCGCGCCGAGGACGCGCCCGTTCTGATCGGACAGCAGGCCGGTTGTGCCGGATTGCCCGCCGTCAATGCCAAGGTAGTAACGAGGCGCCGAGGGCACCGGGGCCGAATCTGTCATTCGATCGTCTTGTCCTTGGCGTAGCACAGCGGGTCGAGCGGGCACGAAGAGCACTTGGGTTTGCGAGCAATACAGATCTGGCGGCCGAAGTGGATGATCTGGTGCGCGAAATGAATCCACCGGTCGACTGGCAGGCTATTCATGAGGTCCTGCTCAATCTTGCCGGGGTCGGTATTCTTTGTGAGATCGAGCCGCTGGCAAATGCGCTGGACGTGGGTGTCGACCACCACGCCGGCGGGGATGCCGTAGAAGCTGCCCAAGACGACGTTCGCGGTCTTGCGGGCAGCGCCTGGAACGGTCAACAGCTCTTCCATCGTTTTCGGGACTTTGCCACCAAATTCAGCCTGTATTTTCCTGGCTGCGCCGATCACGGATTTGGCCTTGTTGTTGAAGAATCCGGTTGAGCGAATATCCTGGGCCAGTTCGTCCTGCGAAACGTTGGCGAAGTCCTTAATCGTGGGGTATTTCTTGAAGAGGCCCGGGGTTACCTTATTCACTCGTTCGTCAGTGCATTGGGCGGAGAGAATTGTCGCCACGAGCAACTGCCAGGCGTCTTTGTGATGCAGGGCGCACTTGACGTCGGGATACAGCTTATCGAGTTCAGCCAGGATGCGAGCCAAACGGCCCTTCCGCTCCGCGGCGTTCTTCGGTTTGGGTACTTTCTTGGGCGGCGTCACGGCTGTTGCTTCACTAGGGGGCATATGGACAGGACCAACATAGCGCAGGGTTGGGCGGGTCACGGGACTCTTGTGGCCTTCGCGAGGGCTTGTCAATGTTTTCAACCACAATCGAGAACAGCGGCATCTCTTTAATTAGCCGGTGAGCCGGGACAATCATCTGATGCACGTTTACACGCTCGACTGCGAAATGATCACTCCGAAGTCCATCGAATACGCGTTTGCTGTGTTCGAGAATCCATACAATCTGGCGAAGATTACACCGCCCGAGCTGGGATTTCAAGTGACGTCAAAGGAGAGAGTTGAAATGCGGCGTTTTGCCGAGATCGAATATCGAATCAAATGGCTTGGGCTGCCGATGCATTGGAAGACCCTTATTACAGAATACGACCCGCCATTCATGTTCGAGGATGAGCAGGCAGAGGGGCCCTACGCGCTATGGCGTCACCGGCATACTTTCGTGGACACCGATCAGGGAACGAAGGTCGCCGATCATGTGGAATATGCTCTGCCGTTCGGGCCGATCGGGCGTTTGGCGCACGGATTGATTGTTGGAGAGCAACTTAAGAAGATATTCGTCTACCGGCAGGATCAGCTTGCAAAACTGTTGGGCGGAGGGACGGTTCGAAGCATGGAGCCAACGCTAGGGTATTCGGGTTAAACGAAACGAAAAAGCCGAGACGAATCTCGGCTCAGCAGGCTTGATAGCCTGCGCCACGCCTTATGTGGGGCGGCCGTTCTCGAGGAAGTTGCGCAAACGGTGGCTACGGCTCGGGTGCCTCAGTTTACGCAGCGCTTTGGCCTCAATCTGGCGAATGCGTTCGCGCGTGACCGCAAAGTGTTGGCCCACTTCTTCCAGGGTGTGTTCGCTGCCATCCTGCAAGCCGAATCGCATCTTCACGATCTTTTCTTCGCGCGGGCTGAGCGTTTTTAGAACCTCGGCGGTCTGCTCGCGCAAGTTGAGATTGATGACGGCATCGGATGGAGAGACCATTCGGCTATCCACCAGGAAGTCGCCGAGGTTCGATTCTTCTTCCTCACCAACCGGCGTTTGCAGCGAGATGGGCTCTTGCGCGATCCGCATTACTTTGCGAACTTTGTTCGGGCTCAGATCCATGCGCAGAGCCAGTTCTTCGGTGGTTGGCTCGCGCCCTAGCTCCTGCTGCATCACGCGCTGCAATCGGACCAGCTTGTTGATGGTTTCGATCATGTGCACCGGGATGCGGATGGTGCGTGCCTGGTCGGCAATGGCGCGGGTCACGGCCTGCCGAACCCACCATGTCGCGTAGGTGGAGAACTTGTAGCCGCGCTTGTAATCGAACTTATCGACAGCGCGCATCAACCCGATGTTGCCTTCCTGAATCAGATCGAGGAACTGCATACCGCGATTGGTGTAGCGCTTGGCGACTGAAACTACGAGACGCAAGTTGGCTTCAATCAAGCGTTTCTTTGCGGTTTCTGTTTCATACTCGCCGCGCTCGACAATCTGGAGGGTGCGGCGCAGTTCGGTAGCGCTCGCTCCGCATTCGTTCTCGAGCGCCTGAATCTGGGCACTCAGCGATTTGAGTTCCCGCTTAATGCCGGTGGCCGCGTTGGATTCGGCCACGGCCTGGTGTTCGAGCTTGCGCTGCAACTTGGCAATTTCACGCTCAAGCGGGCGCAGACTTTCGTTGGTTTTCCTAAGCGTGCCACTCAGAGATCGTTGAAACTGACTGGTGAAGGGAAGCTCACGCAGAATACAAGAGATGCAGATCATCAAACGGGCATACTCGAAGCGCAGCTTTCGATGCTGTTTCGGTTTCATGCCCCGAGAAATGCTCGACAGTTTTTGCTGGACCTGCTGCGCTTTGCGATAGTGCTTTTCGACTTCAATCAGGGCCGTGACGAACTGCTCGCGCAAGGGCTCAATGAAGCCCTCCTCTTCAGGCGGGTTCGGCAGCTCGGGCATCTGCAGCACGTCCAGGATGGAGGCGTCGCCCTTCTCCATCTCGTGCCGTAATTCAATTAATCTGCTGATGATCAGGCGCGAACGAGTCAGCGCTTTGCGGACGGCGGTCTGGCCGCGTTCGATGCGCTTGGCGAGTTCAATTTCGCCCTCGCGAGTGAGCAGCGGCACCATGCCCATCTCGCGCAAATAGACCCGGACCGAATCATTGCTCTTATCGATCCCCGCGGATGTAAGGTCAATCTCACTTAACTCTTCGGGTTCATCGCTCTTCTTGTCGAACTCTTTTGGTTCGCCCAGCAGATCGACCGTTACGGTCTCGATGTCCGGGAAGAGATCAACGTCGTCGACGACGGCCAAATCGTCTCTAACGATTCCGTTGACCGGGTCGTACAGCGCGAAAGCTTTGTCGTTGCCGTCTTGCATGAACCGCCTTTGTCACTTCATTGTTCTAGCAATTGGCGAACGGCAACCAGCGAACGGTTGCCTCTCCGCGAGAACCCTCAAGACGTGCCCCTCAGTACGTCCTTGATTCCTCATAGTACACCACGCAAGCTGACCTAAGAGGACGTTCTGGTTTGCCGATCGAGCTCATTCGCAAGCTGAATCGCTTCCGCCACATTGCCTTCTTTTTCAAGTGCCCGGATTCGTCGTTTCATGTCAGTCCGCAGGGTCTCCAGGTGCTTGGTCTCGAGGGCCCGCAGGCACTCCATCGCTTGCACGGTAGACTCTTCGGTTGTGGCATTCATTTCAGAGAACGCGAGCTGTTCCAAAATATTCTGCACGCGTGGTTCCACACGGGCAACCAAGCTATCAAAGCTGTACGGAGTTTGTGTTTGAGCCATCAAGAGCAGCTCGTCAAATACTTGCCGTACTGCAAATAAAGAAATTGCGGGCGATTGCGCCAGATAGGGCAGCACCGCGGTGCGAGCCTGCTCACTATTCAGCAGGCAGCTGAGCAGCAATCGTTCGTTGGGCGGAATAGATAATGCGAGATCCATCCGGTTCGTGTTCGCTTCCACCCGCGGCGCGCGGCGGCCGAAACGTTCTCGAACCAGCTCGCGATCGATGCCCAGGCTTTCAGCCACTTCATTGGCAATCGCGGCACGTTCAAGCCGGTCATGTACTTGCTGGATAGAAGGCCACAGGTATTGGAAAGCGTCCACGCGGCCCTCAGCCGTATGCATATCGAATCGCTCTTTGGCACGATCAGCGAGCCAGTGGAAGTAGCCCGGAGCCGACGCGCACAGCGCCCGGTATTGTTCGACTCCGTGTTCGGCGATGAACTCATCGGGGTCGAGACCGCCGGGAAGCGAAAGCACCTTGACCCGCAGTCCTTCTGTAAGTAAGATTGCAATCGATTTCTCCATGGCGGTAGCGCCGGCGCGGTCAGGGTCGAGGTTCATGATCACCTGACCCAAATTCGCGCTGCCCTGCGCGATTTGACGCTTCATCAGCCGAACTTGTGCGGAGCTGAAAGCCGTGCCGCAAATGGCTACCACTTCTTGAATACCCGCTGCGTAGACCCCGATCACGTCCATGTAACCTTCCACCACGATCATCCGGTCCTGCTTGCGGGCGACGCCCTTGGCGCGGTGAAGGTTGTATAACACCGATGATTTGTCGTAGAGCCGGGTAGCCGGAGAGTTCAGATACTTCGGTTTGTCATCCGGTCGAAGCGCTCGGCCGCCGAACGCAATCACTCGTCCGGCTTCATCGTGAATGGGAAAGATGAGGCGAGAGCGAAAGCGATCGTACTGACTCCCGTCTTCCCGCTTGCTGGTCAGGCCGGACTCTTCCAGTAAGGCCGGTCCATAGTTCTTGAGGCGTTGCAAAATCTGTTGACCCGAGCCGTCCGCTAACCCCAACCGGAATGTTCGGGCGATGTCGGGGGAGACGCCACGGCTCGCCAAGTACTGGCGCGCCTCGGCACCTTGTGGAGCGTGCAGGTTGGCTTCGAAGATGGCGGCGGCCTTGTCCTGCATTTCAAATAACGCTTCGCGCTGCTGCTCGGCTGGATCGTCGCTTCGAGATCGGGCCGGCATGGGGATGCCGTTCCGTTCGGCAAGCAGTTTCACGGCTTCGGGAAAAGTTGCGCCTTCGATTTTCTGTACGAACGCGAAGACGTCGCCACCCTCATTGCAGCCGAAACATTTGAAGTATTGATGGTCGGCATTCACTCCGAAGGAGGGTGTCTTCTCGCTATGAAAGGGACAGAGGCCGATGTAGCGGGCGCCCGCGCCCGACTTTTTCAGACGAACGTATTGACCCACTACGTCGACAATATTGAGTTGACTTTTTAGCGTGTCCTTGAAGTCCATAGCGGGACAGCAACCGGCGGAGTCCTTTCAGGGTAGCAGGGAAGGGAGGGGATCTGCGTAAGATCGTGACTTCGAAAGGTCCGTTCGCTTACGCGCGCGGTTCTGTGCTGAAGTTCGCTCGTGATACGTCAAGGCCACGCTACGGGGCTGGAGTTTGCATACAGACTCTTGCATAAGATACGCCATGGATTATCGCTGTGTTACGGTTGCTGATAAAATCTTCAGCATCCGGCCAATGTGGGCAGGGCGAAGTACGATGAAAGCCTCCACCCAGTTTCGAGAACAGGCGGAATTCCTGAGAGAGTCCAGCGGCTCCACCAACATTGAGAAGACCCTTCTGAAAGCCTTGAAGGTTTTCAAACTCTTCAATATCCCTCATTACGTCTGCGGCGGCTTTGCGGTTCAAGAACATGGATACCCGCGATTCACAGTTGACGTGGATATCATCGTGCCGGACGTCGAGTTTGCCAAAGAAAAGCTGACTATGAACGGCTTTAAGGCAAATCCTGGCTCAAGAATGACTGTGACAGACAGGGAAACGAAGGTTGAGGTCGACCTTTTGCCGGGCGGACACAAGGTTGACTCAGGCCCGCTCACTTTGCCCATGCCAACGCAGGTGTCCGATCAACCGCAAATCCTCCCTCTGGAACGGCTCATCTCATCCAAGCTTTCCACGTACATCGGCCGGGGCATTCAACGAGCGCAGGATTATGCCGACGTCGTCAAACTTATACGAGCGAACGATCTGCCAAGAGATTACGATGTGGATCCGAAAGTACGAGAGCTTTACCGGAAGCTGTGGGACGAACTGAACACCTAACCGGCGTAGCGGGAACCAAACAGGTTGTGGGATCCCGGCAAGCACTCCCTCCACCTCAGGCCAACCCACGGCCCCTATCGGCCTCCGTTGCCCTTTCGTCACGGTTTGGAACGCACCGCTTCGGGATGGATCGCGACTTGTCGCCACCATTGACCGAATTCTGGCGATGGCCTCTCGCTACTGATGTCCAGAACTTCGGGGGAATCCATCTCGGCAACGCAGTCTCCTCCGTTGTAGCCGATTGTTTTTTGGGACTCGCTGACGTGCGGATTTTGAAGTGGCTGCTCGTCTCTATCCGACCTACGAAAGTGGCTACCACCATTGCCTCCGATTCGTGACGCTCGGCGAGTGCTCTCTGCATGCTGACGAGGGCGAGTCGGTGTGGATCTGCCGGCAGATTCTTTGAGGGAGGGATCGCCACCAAGTGACGCCAGCTCCCGCCGTCCCTGATCACGGGACGGGGACAAGGGTTTAACGGTACGATCATCTCGCCGACGTCAGTTGATATCCAGAAGCCGCGGACATAGACTTCCTTCCCGCTGAGCTCCGAGAGGTGGTCCCAGGACTTCACAAACACTAAGTACTCCCGCGGCCTGTGCATGACCCTGGCTGGCAAGAGCGAGCAGCAGCCATGCGGCCAAGCATCCCCGTTTGGTTAGGTGATTCATCCTCAGTGCTCTCCGCACGGGAAATGGGTTCATCAGCGCATTTTGTCTGCGAGTTCTCGAGCAGATCCGGTACTAACGCCAAAAACAAAACCGCCGGACTACGTTGTTCGCAGTCCGGCGGTTTTCCCTTGTAATTGGGCGGGATTAGTCGCCCATGGCGCCGACTTCTTCGGCGGCTTCGGTAGCCACTTTCTTTGCAGCGGCCGGTTTCCCCGTCAGCAGGTTGCCAAGCGGAACGAAGCCTTCCGGCATCTTCTCACCCAGTACATGCTCGCGGTACATCTTCATCATGCGCTCGTTCTCGAGCTTTTGTTTCAGGGCCTCGTCGCGCGCACGGAGCTTCTCTTCACGCGCCGTCTTGGCCACGCCGATCTTGTCCAGGTCGTGCTGCAGGCCGTGGTTTACGTCGTCTTCACGAAGCACCAGGTGATGTTCAGTGCTGACCAGCGGCACAGGCTTGTTGCCGGCGAAGATCTCATGACGGCCGTGCTCTTCGTACCACTTGGTGAGCGTTGCTGTGGTGTGCATCTTCTCGATGATGTTGCGCCAGCCCACGCCCGTGTTGTAGGCGCAGAAGGAGATCTCACCTTCCTGCGTGGCATACGGAATGATGCACTGCTCGGTGCGGCGGAAATCGTAGTTGAACAGATCCTGGAACCACATGCCGGCGACGAAGAGGAAGTTCCAACGGTCATTGCGGCGTTTGGTGATGTCTTCCATGGTGCGGTCACCGGTCACTTTGCCGTAGCCGCCGGTCTGTGCCCGCTTGGTCATGCCGAAGCACTTGTCGAACTTCGCCATCAAGTCGGTCAGCTTGAAGTGGGTAGGAGCTTTGAACGGATTGTAGTTGCGGAGCAGCGCCAGCGAGATGGCAGCGACTGAGAGGAACCGGCCGCGCGCCGCGTCGTTGATACGGGCGATGTCCTTGGCCAGGCGGTCGGCGTTCAAGAATGCGGTGACCGGAACGTATTCCTTAGTCTCCTTGTCGCACATGATTGCCATGCCGATACCGCAGTTCGGGTGGCAGCCACAGCTCAGCTGGCCCCAATCCGCATTCGGTCCGTGGATGAGATCAGCGAAGTCGCTGAAGGTGCTCATGAACGAAATGGGGAACCAGTCGCGAACCGGCTCGCCGATCCCGGTCTGGTTCTTCACATCGTGAGCGAGATGAGAAAGAGTGTAGCGCTGCGCTGTGCGGCGCTCGTCGGTGACGGCTTCGTCGCGACCGGTGAATGACACGGGCTGGAAGGATAAGAACGGAATCTTCTTCGGATTGTCGAGTGCGAAGCGAACCACAGCGCCGACCTGTTCGTTGTTGATGCCGTTGATGATGGTGATGACCGGAACGATGTCGACGCCATTGCTCCACAGGTTTTCAATCGCGCGGATTTTAACGTCGAACAGGTTGCCGACGGCGCGGTGCGAGTTCGCGAGGTTGCCAACGCCATCAAACTGCAGGTAAGCGTAGCGCAGACCCGCTTCAGCAGCCTTCTTGCAAAACTCCGGACTCTTGGCGAATTCGATACCGTTGGTTGCGGCCTGGACGCTGTTGTAACCCACCTTGCGGGCATAGCGAACGGCATCCAGGAAGTACGGCGACAAGGTTGGCTCGCCGCCGGAGAACTGCACCGACATCTGGCGGCGAGGCTTAATGGATATGGCGTTGTCGAGCAGGCGTTGAATGTCTTCCCAGCTCAGCTCGTGTACAAATCCGACCTGGTTGGCATCCATGAAGCACGGATCGCACATCATGTTGCAACGGTTGGTGAGGTCGACAGTCAGTACGGAGCCGCGGCCATGGGTGATGGTGCTTGATCCGTGATTGTGCAATTTTTCGTCATTGTGCGCGCGGATGTCGCGGCCCGGGAACACATCTTCGAGGTGCTTGGAAAACGCCGGATCGATGGACATCAGGTCTTCGAAGTAGCCGTGCTTTGGGCATTCCTTGACCATCAGGATTTTGCCATCGCGCTCGATGATCTTGGCCTTGATCTCGCCGACCGGTTCATTGAGAAGGATCTTGTAGTCGATTTCGCCGTCGACGATTTTCTGCCGGATCTCCGGGATACATCTCGGGCAGAGTGAGTCGGTTTCGCGCGGCCAGCCGAGCGGCGGCTTCGATTTCTGATAGCTCTTCAGGAGCGGCTTGTCGGACCACTTCGGCGTGAACGATGGGTTCTGGCCGATTCGATTGAACAGATCGAAAACATTCCAGGCGGCGCCGGCGGTGACCGCTACAGCTTTCTCGACATATTTGATTGGTTTATGCATGCGTTAACCCGTTGCTACTGCTCGGTTTCTTCCGAACTCATCTCCCGGTGGACTAAGGTTTACAACCTGACTAATTCAGTATAGTTTCGGCCCCGGCCCAGTTTGAGCAAAAGAAATTAAACAGCATCCTAGGCAGGTTGACTGGCGAAATTAGGCGGCGAAGGGGGCCTTCCGGCGGGCCTGGAAATCGCAAGAGACGCCTTTTGATTCAGCGGTTTACGCTCGTTAAGCGTCTCGACCAGGAGGGGGTGTCCAGTCAGGCTACCAGGCGTGATAGAAGCCGTCGCGAACCACCACTTCCACTTGCACCCGGAACGTGTCCGACAGCACCTCGGGACCGAGGATCTGCCGCTTCGGACCATCGCGGTAGACCTGCCCGTCGCGGAGGAGAATCACCCGGTCGATCTCGGGCACAATGTCGTCCAGATGATGGGTCACCAGGACGATCCCGACGCCCTGCTGGGCGAGCGCCCTTAGGTGACCCCGCAACTCGTGCAGTCCGGCCAGATCCAGGCTGGTGGTTGGCTCGTCGAGCAGCAAGGTTTGTGGTTTGTGGATCAAAGCCCGGGCAATCAAGAGGCGCCGGGCCTCGCCGGAGGAAAGTTCATCCAGCCAGCGGCCTGCCAGGTGCGTCGTATCCAGCTGTGCCATGACAGCGGCCGCGACCCGTTCCATTTCCGGCGTAACGCGATGATTCGGCCAGATGCCGATGCTGCCGAAAAACCCGGAAAGCACCAACTCGCGCCCGGTGATGTCACGGGTGCAGGAAGTCATCAAGTCATTGCTGACAACCCCAATGTGGGTACGCAGGTCGAAGATGTTCCAGCTATCCTGGCCGAGAATGCGAAAGGATGCGGCGGGATCGAGCTGCGGATAACACTCGCGCGTGATGGTTTTGATCAGGGTGGATTTGCCGCAACCGTTCGGGCCCAGTATTGCGACGTGTTCACCGGCATCGATCGAGAGACTGAGGCGGTTCAGCACCAATCGCTCGCCGCGCTTTACGGATACGTTGCTGAGTTCTAGCAGTGGTGGTTGCGTGAGCATAAGTAACGCACAATGAAGTTTCGAAGGTACCATCCCGGCATCTATGGCTGCGCTCACGGCATCCCGCGTCAAACAGCTTGCGCAAGAGTGCGGATTTGAATTGGCGGGCATCGCACCGGCAATTCCGGCGGCCGATTTCGCTCGCTATGAAGCTTGGCTGGCGGCGGGCTTTGCGGGCGAAATGGCGTATCTGACCGATCATCGCGCGGCGCTCCGCGCGGATCCCCGCAGCCTGCTCGCTACGGCGCGCAGCGTCCTGTGTGTCGGAAAGCTGTATAACACGTCGCCACCATACTCGAATGCCGCGGACTTTAGCGGCCGCGGCTGGATTTCGCGTTACGCCTGGGGCGACGATTAC
Organism: uncultured Acidobacteriaceae bacterium; assembly: GCA_963740005.1. Taxonomy (GTDB): domain Bacteria; phylum Acidobacteriota; class Terriglobia; order Bryobacterales; family Bryobacteraceae; genus CAJCIT01. Next base: position 64,952 of record CAVUCO010000064.1, read on the forward strand.
CACGACGTGCTGCGCGGCATGCTGGACCTTTTGGTGGAGAAACTCCGGAGTGAATCGCCCGAGCCCTTCGAGTCCCGTATCTGCGTGGATACGGCCCCGCTACTGGAGCGATCGTATGCCCGTCTGGCGGGGCTGGGCTGGATCGGCAAGAATGCCTGCCTCATCAATGAGCAGCAAGGTTCCTGGTTTCTGTTGGGCGAAGTGCTTCTGTCTTGTGATCTGGCACCGGACGCGCCTCCGCCAGACCGGTGCGGCACCTGCACACGCTGTATCGATGCCTGCCCGACGCAGGCCATCGTTCCCAACGACGTGGGCGCATTCCGGCTCGATGCGCGGCTCTGCATCTCGTACTTCACGATCGAAAAGCGAGGCATGATCGGGGCGGATCAACAAACGGGCCTTGGCAACCACCTGTTCGGCTGCGACATCTGCCAGGACGTCTGCCCATGGAACCGCGACGCACCTGAGACACAGGATGAGGCGTTTCAGCCGCAGACCTTTGCACCGCCGCTCGCGGAACTGGCCGCATTGACGGAAGCTGAATTTCGCGCGCGGTTTCGTCACACACCGTTGTGGCGGACGAAATATTCCGGCTTCCTGCGGAACGCCGCCATTGCCATGGGGAACAGCGGCAACCCCAGATTCGAATCCATACTGGGGGAGTTAGCCCTGAATGCCGATCCGGTGGTGTCCGCTACCGCCCGGCAGGCGCTGACTAGACTGCGTGAGCAAAACAGCTGAAGAGATTCGGCGAATCAGTTCTTGGTCACCGGCAACCGAAGGATTGTGCGCAGCTTCTCAGGTGACACGCGGCGCGGGTCCGACAAATAGATTTCATGGTGCAGGCCGGCGAGCGAGTAACCAGCCTCCGCGGCACGCTTCCGCATGGCCTCGATCGTGATGGGTTCGCTTGAATAAGGGCCGGTGTGAAGCGCCTGCAAACAGCTGCCCTCGTTGAGCTGCATGAGGTTCACGTTCGCCACTTCGGCCGGCTTGCCCTTCGCGATCAATGTTTCGATTACCTTGACAACGTCCTTCCTGGTGACGAAGTCGGGAGTGCGGATGAGTAACCTCCATTGCCACGATGCTTGAGGTGTTTCCGCGAAATTCTCTCGGTCCGCCCACCATTGCCCCTCCAGTTTGCAGACCGTGTAGTCCCGTTTCGCTTTCAACTTCATTTTCAGCGTGTAGGCAACGCTGTACATGGCGCCGATGGCGTTCTGAAAGGCCTCGGAGCCTGGAGCGCCCTTGCCTTCGATTGCCAGGTATTGCGCCGGTCCAACGGAGATGACCTCCGCCTGTTCCGGCGTCACGTACTCATGCTTGTGCTCCCGGTAGAGATCGAGCTTTGTCATACCGGTTCCCTCCTGCCATTCACGATATTCCTGGCGAAAAGGCATGCCAATCATGCAAGTCCACTACTTTGCCGATGCGGACGACCATGGAGTATTCGAGAATAAAAGGATTGCATGCGTTTTCTTTTATCCGCACTCCTGGTGTGTTTTTCAGCATTACTCCTTTTCGGCGACAGCGTTTATCATTTCGTTGACCCACTCACGCAGCCGGCTTGGCAACACTTCTATAACAACGAGTACGACGAGGCCATCGTCGACTTCCAAAAAGAAGTCGATGCTCACCCGGACGATCCGGAAGCATGGAACCACCTGGCGCAGGGAATCCTCTATCGAGAGATGTTTCGGAACGGCGCGTTGGAAAGCCAGCTGGTTTCGGGAACAAACCCCTTCGTCCGGCGAGCCAAAATGGAAGTTCCGCCCGCGGTTCGAGATCGGTTCACCACAGCGATCAACAAAGCGATGTCGCTGGGACAGCAAGATCTGGCGAAGAATCCCAAAGACATTCGAGCGCTGTATGCGCTGAGTGTGGCCCACGGCCTGCGCGCCAATTATTTGTTTCTAGTCGAGAAGGCTTGGACAGACGCACTCAAAGACGCAACTGCTTCCCGCAAGTACAGCAATCAGTTGCTAGAGGTGGACCCCAACCTCGTTGACGCCCACACTGTGCAGGGCCTGCACGACTATATTGTCGGCAGCCTGCCGTTTTACATGCGAATGTTTGGCTTTCTCGCCGGATTTCATGGCGACCGGGAGGGTGGCATCAAGGCATTACAGCTGGTAGCCCAGAAGGGCGTCCTCGATAAGTACGATGCACGCATTCTGCTGGCTGCGATTTATCGTCGTGAGCGCCGGTCGCAGGAGGCCATCCCACTGTTAAAGGAGCTGTCGCAGAAATTTCCGCGCAATTATCTCTTTCGCCTGGAGCAGGTCCAAATGTACAGCGATTTGGGCGACAAGCAAGACGCACTTCGAGTCCTGGCTGACGTCGAAGCTATGAAGCAGCAAGGTCTTCCAGGCTATGCGAACCTGCCCATGCAGAAAATCGACTACCTTCGCGGGAATCTCCTGTTTTGGTACGACGATCTGGATGGCGCCCTCACCAATCTGCAGCGCGCGACGGCCAACACCGAACAGCTCGACCTTGGTACGGCTCAACTGGCTTGGTTTCGCCTCGGCCAGACCTTCGATCTAAAGGGTGAACATAAGAACGCCATTCCCGCCTACCAGGAGGCAGCCAAGGTCGCGGTCCAATCCGACATCGGAGCGGAGGCGAAAGGCTACATCTCCTCTCCTTATCACCGAAAGCTGACGCACAATATGCTTGAAAACAAGGGCTAAGGCCCACCGGCCGATCGGCGCAACGAGCAAATGCCGGCGAGCTCACATCCGGAGTTTCACGATGCCCGGTTTCCCGCGAGCGTGTCGACACGCGCACCGGTAATCGCCCAAAGTGAACTAGGAATCAGTTCCATTGTGCGTTAGAATCCGTAGTTTAAATGCATCCGTTGCCGACGTCCGTTGCTCCGGCCTCAGAAAAGCCGGAGCTTTACGCCCAAATCAATCAACAGCTCGCTGCATTACTGCGGGGCGAAACTGACCTAATCGCCAACACAGCCAACGCAGCAGCGCTCCTTCACCAATTACTACCCGATATCAATTGGGTTGGCTTCTACTTCTCAAAAGGCGATGAGCTGGTGCTGGGTCCGTTCCAGGGCAAGCCGGCCTGCTCACGCATCGACATAGGAAAAGGTGTGTGCGGAACAGCGGCCGCCAAGCAGCAGACCGTTGTCGTACCGGACGTCACCCGCTTCGACGGACATATTGCTTGCGACGACGCGTCGCTTTCCGAGATCGTGGTCCCGCTCATCAACTGGGGAAAGCTGGTGGGGGTGTTAGACGTCGATAGTCCGATAGCCAATCGCTTCGATGACGATGATGCGGAGGGGCTCGAGGTCATTGCAGCCATTCTCTTGTCGATGCTGCCCACCGACAACATGCCCGACCTCAGCGAAGAACCCGCCGTTACTGTTTGAGGCCCTGACCGAACCGCGGCCCAAGCCTTGCCGCTATTCCGGAACGTACGTCGATAGATACCGCTTCGCCATGACGAAGCCAACTTTGTATGGCGCGCTGAAGTCCGGCCCGGGATTCTGATCTGCGCCGTAGAGATCGTCTTCGTGCTCCACGCTCATGGCACCGGTGTAGCCCATAGCCTGCAGCACGCTGAAGAACTCGTTCCAGCGAATGGAACCCAAACCCGGAATGCGATAACGCCACCACTGCTGGCCGTTCGGCGGATTGATGCCGCCCGATTGAAGCGCTGCCGGTAGGATCTCCGTGTCCTTTAAGTGGACGTCGTAGATGTAACTCGAGAAGTCCCGGGCCGTCTGGATCGGATTCATGAATTGGCGAACGAAGTGAGATGGGTCGAACTGCAATCCCACGTAGGGCGAGTTATTGAAGGCTTTGAAGAGCGCTTCGTAACCGACCGCGCAGGTCGCCAGGTTCGGACCCTCCGGCCAGGGCTCCCAGCATATGCGAACCTTATACTTCTCACAAACCGGAAAGTACTTCTCGGTGTAGACGCGAACGATTTCGTCAACTTGCTTGGGGAAGGGAAGCGCGGCATTCTTCCCCGACATCGCGCCCATATAGGGGATGCTCAGTTTGCCGGCCAGTTCAATGGCCTTAATGAAGTATGCGTTTTCCTGGCTTCGTTTCGCGGGGTCCGGCGAAATGTGGTTTTGTGTCACCTGCAGCGCCGAGACATGCATCTGGGCGTCGTCCAGCGTTTTTCTAACGGTATCAATCTGGGCATCGGTGATATTTGCCGCATCCAAGGTGGAGCGTGGCGACGAGCCGAGGATCATGTTGTTGTAGCCCAGAGCATGGGCGAACTGAACATTGGCGGGCGTGAACGAACCCAGGATGCCTAGCCTCGGCTTCCATTCTTTTTGCGTCGCGCTCTTGGCGCTGAAAGCAGCTGCCGTTGCTACCAGGGAGCTGACAAGTGTTCTTCTAGTCATGACTGAAGTCTATTACTTTGCCTCGCTGCGTTTCCGGCAAGCCGATGCCTGCCACCGGGTCGATACACTGGAGTCGTGGCGGCATCGTCCATCGATCATCAAGTTTTGTGCTCTTCCTGCGGGCGATCCGTGCCGTCAGATGCGCTGGTCTGCCCGTATTGCCAGCAATTAATTCATGCGCAACAGCTGAGGGAACTGGCAGCCAAAGCGAACGACGCCATGACTAAGGGCGACCGGATCGGCGCGCGCGATATCTGGCAAAGCGCGTTGCCCCTGATACCGGAAACCGCGCCTCAATACCAGACCGTGCTCAATTCTGTGAGAGCACTGAGCCGGCAGATCGCGGGAGTCCCAGATCAATCCGGACCGCCTCCTTCGGACGACAAGCCTGCCTGGGTGAAGCGATTGGGGCCGTTTGGCGCGATCGGCGTGCTGCTGCTCAAATTCAAATGGGCCGCGCTGCTTCTTATCACCAAGGGCAAGCTGCTACTCCTAGGCCTGACTAACTTCAAGGCGCTCCTGAGCGTTGCTGCATTCCTGGGAATCTATTGGGCTCTGTTCGGGTGGTGGTTTGCGCTTGGCTTTGTACTTTCCATCGCCGCGCATGAGATGGGGCACTACATTACAGTGCGGCGCTATGGCTTTTCCGCTGAGCTGCCGGTCTTCATCCCTGGTATCGCGGCCTATGTGCGCTGGCAAGGAGCGGGCGTCGACCCCGTGGTCCGAGCTCGCATTTCCCTGGCCGGACCGCTGTTCGGTCTGTTCGCGGCGCTCATCTCCTACAGCGTCTACCAGTCGACTGGCCACGGCGTATGGCTGGCCGTGGCCCACACCGGCGCATGGGTCAACTTGCTGAATCTCATTCCCGTCATGATCTTCGACGGCTCGTCTGCCATGAACGCGCTCGGCAAACAGGAGCGCGTCGCGGTACTGGTGGTGTCGCTCGCGATGTGGGGCCTGCTGGGTGAGAATCTGTTTCTCTTCATCGCCCTCGCAACCGGCTACCGGCTCTATAAGCGAGACTTCCCGGCGCAGTCCAGCCACTCCACGGCCTACTACTACATTGCGCTGATGATTGCTTTAGGCGCCCTGTCTTTCATCAGCTACCAAAGCGCCGGCGCGATGCGGGCCACTCACGCCATCGGGGGGCAAGTAACCTGGATGCTGCCTATTGGCGCCTGGCTTTCCGGCCGGGCTTAACGCACCCGGGATATGGGCCGCTGATGGGTCTGGTTTCTATTTGCATCGACTTCGCTCCAAGGAACGAAATCGGCTATATACTTCAGCAGAACGCTCTATTCTGCGACGTGGCCGGTGAGGTCGTGTTCTATGTGGCTACGATTGGCTGTGTTCGCCCTCTGCGGGCTCCCTGCCCTGTGGGCCGACGTGTGTGACAGCCTTCCAACTGGTCCTCCAAAATGGTCCGAGTACTGGCCGGACTCGAAGGATGACCCGCATCCTCTCTCCTTCCGCCTATCCGTCAAACAAGGTGGGCCCGCCTTCCGCATTACGGTTCGGCCCTTCTCCCACGAAATCTTCGCGGGCTGGCAGCAGAGTACTACAAAACTCATTCACGCAGGCGATATTGAGGTGGCGCGGTGCCAGGACGGAAAGCAGCTACAGTCGCTACCGATCATGGTGTGGCAGCCAATCGATTTTGGAGCCAGTTTCCATGCGGAAGATATCAATTTCGACGGATATCTCGATTTTTCCGTCCTTTCGGAATTTGCGGGCACTTTTAAGAGCAGGTCGTACTGGGTCTATGATCCGGCGTCAGGCCTTTTCGTCCAGAACGAGTTGGCAAAAGAGTTGAGCGAGAACTGTTTGGGCGCCGCGGGGCGGGGCGGGTGTTGGAAGTCTACAGGCATCCGGGTGGATCCCACCAAGCACGAACTCAGTACGGGCTACTTGCACGGCTGCCCAGGAGACACAGCAGAGGGGGATCGTTACACGGTCAAGGACAATCGACTGATCGTAATTCACAAGGAGGCGATCCAGAGTGCAGCAAACGGGGTATGCACGGTGACGGTTTCGGACCGGATCGATGGCACCATGCGTGTCACCGAGATTAAGCGGTTTGATCCTCAGGGGCACCCTGTGAAATGACTCAACGGAGCATTCATATTGAAGCGGCGTGCGCTCCTGTGATACCTTCGAGAATTCCTTCCCCGTCCGAAGTTAAACCTGAAGTTCGTTTTAACTCGTTAAACTCCTATGACTTCCGTAAGTCCTTCGAATCCCCCGGATTCGCCGGCCTTTCAAAACTATTTTCTTGACAGCGCCTTCGACGAAATGTTCGACGGTGACGGAGCGGTACGGCCCCACTACGCGGCTTTGCTTGAAAGCCTGGCCTCGCTCCCGCCGGACGAGTTGCGGCGCCGGAAGCATTCGGCGGATCTGTCCTTTCTCAACCAGGGCATCACCTTCACCGTCTACGGCCGCCAAGAAGGCACCGAGCGGATTTTTCCTCACGACCTGCTACCGCGCATCGTCACCAATGCCGAGTGGACTCGCATTGAACTGGGGCTGACCCAACGCATTACCGCGCTGAACCTGTTCCTACGCGACATCTATCACGAGGGCCGCATCCTTGCCGACGGGATTGTGCCCCGCGAAGTCGTGTTCAGTTGTAAGCACTTCCGCCGCCAGATGCGCGGCCTGCAGGTGCCCCGTAATATCTACATCGCGGTGGTCGGGACGGACCTGATTCGCCTCCAGAATGGTGAGTTCGTGGTGCTCGAGGACAATCTGCGCGTGCCCAGCGGCGTTTCCTACATGCTGACCAGCCGCATGGTGATGAAGCGCATCTTTCCGCAGTTGTTTCTGCGGTGCGGTGTGCGGCCGATTGAACAATACAGCCAGTCACTGCTAGGCACGTTACGCTCGCTTGCTCCCGAAGGGCGCCCTGAGCCAGCCATCGTTCTGCTCACTCCCGGCGTTTTCAACTCGGCTTACTTTGAGCATGCCTATCTGGCCCGGCAGATGGGTATCGAGTTGGTCGAAGGCCGCGATCTCTGCACCCACGACAACGTGGTCTACATGCGAACCACCGCGGGTCTGCGGCGCGTGGATGTGATCTATCGCCGCATTGACGATGACTTCGTGGATCCGCTGGCATTTCGCAGCGACTCAACGCTGGGTGTGGCGGGCCTGTTCAACGCCTACCGAGCCGGCAACGTGACGCTGGCAAACGCCCTGGGCAATGGTGTCGCGGACGACAAGGCGCTCTATGCCTACGTCCCGCAGATCATCAAGTACTACCTGGGTGAAGATCCCGTTCTGAATAACGTCGAAACCTACCTGCTGACAGACCCGGTTCAGCGCCAGCATGTGCTCGCTAACCTGGACAAACTGGTGGTGAAAGCGGTGGGTGAATCCGGAGGCTACGGGATGTTGATCGGACCGCACAGCACCGCCGCGCAGCGGGAAGAGTTTCGGCGGTGCATTGAAGCGGATCCGCGCAACTATATCGCTCAACCGACCTTGAACTTCTCCCGCGCCCCTTGTTTGATCGACGAGGGCCTGGAGCCCCGTCACGTGGATCTTCGTCCCTATATCCTCTTTGGGGATAAGGTGACCATCGTGCCGGGCGGCCTGACGCGCGTCGCGTTGCGAAAGGGTTCTCTGGTGGTCAATTCATCCCAGGGTGGTGGAAGTAAGGACACATGGGTACTCACTCACTAGTCAACGTAAACTGAAATCGCCATGCTTTCCCGAGTCGCCGACAGCCTCTACTGGATGAGCCGTTACCTGGAGCGGGCAGAACACTCCGCCCGGCTCATCGACGTGAACCTAAATCTCATGCTCGATGAATCGTCTTCCAGCGCTGACCGCCGCTGGAAACGAGTGCTGACAGCACTCGGTGAGCCGCCCGGGTTCGAGTGGGGCGGGGACGCCTACGTCCTGGCACACCTGATGACGTTCGATGGAGACAACGACTCGTCCATCATTTCCTGCATTATGTCGGCGCGCGAAAATGCGCGGCAGGTGCGCGAGCAAATCAGCACTGAACAATGGCAGCAACTCAACCGGCTTTATCACGACGTGACGCGCTCCGATTCAAACGAACTGAACGAGGCCCAGCCTTCGGATTTTCTACAGGCGGTGATGGCCGGCGCCCAGCTATTTCAGGGCGTCACAGATTCAACCATGAGCCATGGGGAGGGCTGGCACTTCATCCAACTGGGGCGCTACCTCGAGCGCGCCTCGGCCACCGTCACTCTGCTGGATGTTTACACGCATGAGTTCTGGAACCAGCCGCACGGTGTCGTCGAAGGCAACGAGTACCTGGAGTGGATTGGCTTGCTGCGCTCTTGTACGGCCTTCGAAGCCTACTGCAAGGTCTACACGGCTGATGTCAGCCCGGAGCGCATCATAGAGTTTCTGCTGCTCAACGAAGAGTTTCCCCACTCGGTTCGTTTTGCCATTGATTGTCTGCAAAGCTCGCTGGAAGCCATTCATGGCGAGGGAGGGAAGCGGCGGGCGGCTCCTTTGACCCGCTTGGCCGGGCGCCTGCAATCTTCACTTCATTTCGGCCAGGTTCCCGAGATCGTCGACCAGGGCGTATCGAACTACCTGAAGCACATTGTCCGCCAGTGCCAGGAGATTCATCAGACTATTTACGCCCTCTATGTGCACTACTCCATTGAGGCGGCGCTCGCCGGGTAAGCTACAGCATGTTCTACACCATCCGCCATCTCACCAAGTTTCGGTATTCGGTGCCAGTTAGCGAAAGCGTTATGGAAACGCGAATGCATCCGCGTAGCGACGGTAACCAGCGGTGCCTCACTTTCCATCTCTCGGTAAGTCCGCGTTGCCGGGTTTTCTCGTATCGCGACCACCTCGGTAACAACCTCCATCACTTCGATATTCCCGGCGTTCACGAGCAACTCGTCATTGTCGCCGAATCGCTGGTTGACTTACAGCCTTCGTCGATGCCTCCGCTGTCGCTGGGTCCCGATTCCTGGCAGGAATTGGACTCCATGGTTAACAATGGCGACTACTGGGAAATGCTCTTGCCGAGCGAATTCGCCACGCCTACGCCCCTGCTGATGGAACTCGCGCGAAAACTCGATGTTCGCCGGCGCGACGATCCGCTTATCGTTCTGCACGACATCAACGAGGGTCTCTACCGGCACTTTGATTACGTTAAGGAAACCACGCGGGTCGATTCTCCGATCGACGATGCGCTCCGCAGCGGGAAGGGTGTCTGCCAAGACTTCGCGCATATCATGATTGCCCTGGTCAGGGTTCTTCAGGTGCCGTGCCGTTATGTCAGCGGCTATCTGCATCACCGCAGTCAGGATCACGACCGTTCTTCCGAGGGCGCTACCCATGCCTGGGTCGAAGCCCTGTTGCCACAACTCGGCTGGGTGGGGTTCGATCCGACCAACTTCCTGTTCGCAGGCGACCGGCACATTCGGACTGCGATTGGCCGTGACTACGCCGATGTTCCGCCCACCAAGGGCATTTTTCGCGGCAAAACCGAGAGCGAATTGAGCGTCGCGGTGCGCGTGGCGCCTTCCGAAGCGCCTCCTCCGCTCGACCAGGAACTGCCCATTCCCGAAGACTGGTCCATCCTGGTTGAGAAGGCACAGGAGCCACCGGCTCCGCCGCCCGCACAGCATATGCAACAGCAACAGTAGCGGCCGGGTTTTCGGAAGAATCAGACCGAAAGTTCGTGGGTCGAATCGCAACGGTTTATTCTCGTTGCCGTCGCCTCGGTAAATTGCCAGGAGCCTCTTACCAGAAAGCCAGGCGGTTTGGTAACCGCTTACACGCAGCTCCGCGGATTGATGAAACTCATAACTTTGTCTTATTAACCCAACTCTGTGGGAAAATAACCCGACTCTGTGGAAAAAATCATGTCTAATGCGATTTTTCTTGCAGCGAACTTGCATTTAGGCGCTAAGCTGTTTCTACAGGGCCAGCGACATGGTAGTTGATTTCAGCACCGAAACCCTACATACACAGTTCGACGATGATTACGACGTCGTCTGCGCACTAGATCGGGATTTTCGAATCTCGTACTGTAACCACGCCTGGGACACTGCCGCTCTCCAGAGCAATAGTGAAAAACTCTTACGGCATCGTGCGATTGGTAGTTCGTTGCTTGATGCAATCTCACCTTGCCTGCGCGATTTCTATTACCTCCACCTCCGCGATGTAATCGATTACAATCGCCCGTGGCACTTGTTCTATCTTTGCTCCTCGGCCAATCTACTTCGCGAGTTTAAGATGGTCGTCGAACCTGTCTCGGATGACGGGGTCGTGATTCGCCATACGCTAATTGCCGAGAAGCCTCATCCGTTTCCGGCTCTGCCACCGAGTCATCACTACTATGACGTGAGAGGACACGTTGCCATGTGCGCCCACTGTCGATTTACCGAACGGCAAGACGGCAGTGATCGTTGGGATTGGGTTCCGGATTTCGTCGAGAATCCGCCGGTACATATTGACTACGTGCTCTGCCGTCTGTGCGCTCGCCATTTCGAGCTGAAATAAATCCCCCTTAGATCGCCCCGCAGGTCTTCAGGGTTCGGGCAACACCTGAGTGATGAGCGTCGAGCCATCACATAACGCTTATCTCACCGCCGTCAGGTTCCGCCCTCTCTGATCTGTAAACACTACAGCATAAGGCGAATTAACCGGCCTATAATGGAGCCGTAAGTTGAGGAAGATCAGTATTTCTACCAGTGTTATATCAACTGGTTAGGAGACATTTATGTTCACAAGCCCACGAAGTCTTGTTCCATTTTTCGCGCTGCTTTTCGGGACCATGGCCGTCACCGTCAGCGCGCAGACTGTTGTTAAGAAAGGTCCGCCGCCGGTGACGTCGCCCTCCAGTGGAGCTGAGATGTATACCGCGTACTGTGCCGCGTGCCATGGTGTAACCGGCAAAGGTGATGGTCCGGCGGCTTCAGCCATGAAGGCGCCACCGACCAACCTGACCTTGCTCACCGCCAAGAATAACGGGAGGTTCCCGACGGCGGAGGTCTACACCTCTATCAAAGGGGACACGGGCGCGATGGTAGCAGCTCACGGCACGGCTGACATGCCAGTCTGGGGTACCGTGTTCAACTCGATGAGCCACAGCGATCCCGGCGAAGTTCACCTGCGGATCGCAAATCTCGTTCGTTACGTTGAATCGATTCAGGTGAAGTAGTACGTCGCAGCTGTAGTGCTTTCACATTAGCTCCGATCTATTTGCGGGTGCCGTGGCAAGGGCCAAGGTGCCTTACGCTTGTGATTGGAATGTAAGTTGGAAAAGCTGGTAGCGACCTAGGTTGAGCGCAGCTTGCCAGGAGAGACCTTATGTCCGTAGATTTACTGGGGCTGGTTCGATGCGCGTTTCTTCTTGGCGCCGTCAGTGTCGCCATGTGCGCCCAGAGCGTTATTAAGCAGGGGCCGCCCCCTGCCACCTCACCGAATAGCGGCCGGGAGATGTATATCGCGTACTGCGCTGCGTGTCATGGCGTTGACGGAAAGGGAGACGGCCCGGTGGCGTTGTCATTGAAGACCGCACCCTCCGACCTGACCCGGTTAACCGCTCAAAACAAGGATAAGTTCCCCAGTGCCGGGGTATATAACGCGATCAAGGGCGATCCCAATATGCCAACGCCCGCGCATGGCTCGACCAACATGCCGGTGTGGGGAACGGTATTCAGCTCCATGAACCAGCACAGCGACGCTGTGGTTCACTTGCGGATTGGGAATCTTGTGCGCTACATCGAAACGATCCAAGTCAAGTAACATAAGCGACCACACCTCCGGCGTGTAGGGCGCTCCGCGCCGGCAGTTGTCCTCCCGTTTACACTCGGTATTTGGCCTATACCGATGAGTCGCGACCTCTCTTTACTCACCGCGCGCCTGCTCGTCAACACTTCATTCGTCGTGCCGGCGTTCGGCTCACTCGATGGGGCGACTGGCTTAGCGCCCATCCAGGAGCCGGTTTTCTGGGCATCCTGAGTATCGAAATAATTTTGCGATGTGCCTTGCTGGCCGGAACAGGTCTGCCGCGTCCGACTTTTCACGACGAGTTTAGCTATCTGCTGGCAAGCGATACCTATGCGGCCGGCCGCTTGGCAAACCCGCCATTGCCTCACCCTGAATTCTTTGAAACCGAACACGTCTTGTTGAACCCCACCTACGCCTCCAAGTATCAGCCGGGACAGGGATTCTTCCTCGCGATTGGGCAGCGCGTCTTTGGGCGCCCCTTCTTCGGCGTTTTGTTGAGCGTCGCACTGGGCTGCGCGACCCTGTACTGGGCTCTGCTGGCTTGGGTTCCACCCGCTTGGGCCCTCGCAGGTGGTCTCTCGGCAATCGGAATATTCGGCGTCGTCAGCTATTGGGTGGACAGTTACTGGGGTGGAGGCGTGGCGTTTCTTGGAACCGTGCTCGCCCTCGGCGCTTGGGGGCGAATTCGTCTGCGCCGCCAATATCGCTTCGGCGCACTTCTGGCCGCCGGCAGCACGTTGCTATTGTTGACTCGTCCCTTCGAGAGCAGCCTGCTGCTCGTGGCGCTATTCCTTTCGGCTTTCGCTTCGGTCCATCTGAATCAAGCCGGGTCGGGCCTGACACCATCGGCATCGCGGCGTAGCGCACTGTTCACCCTGGTTTCCTGTGCCGCACCCGTCCTGGCCCTGTACGTGGGATTCCAACTTTACTTCAACTACCGGGTAACGGGGCACGCCCTACGCTTGCCCTACCTCGAGTACGGCCGCCAGTACGACGTAATCTCCCAGCTTCGATACGTGCCGCTGAACTCTCCAAAGCCCTCCGCGAACCAGCGCGTTTCCGATCTTCACAACAGCTTTGAAGTGAACGCTCACAACGCGGCATTGCAGCGCAGCATTTTAGACGACACGTGGGCAATTCTCGAAAGTACGAGCCCTGGGCTGGTCTTTTTGACTTTGTTCGTTGCCGTCCTGGCCTCTTTCCGCGACCCGGAAAGCAGGGTGCTGCTGGCTTTGCTCGCATTGCCCGCGTTGCCCCTCTATTTCGAGACATTCGCCACGCCGCATTATCTCGCGCCGTTTCTGGCCTGCCTCCTGCTGCTGCTGTTTCAATCTTTCTCGTCGTTGTTCAGGCGGTCTGACTGGCTCGGCCGCGGCCGAAATGCGCTTGTCGCGGTCTGTGTTGTGTTTGCGTTTGGTTACTTCGTCTATTGGAAGCAGACCGTGCTACATAAACTCTCCCAGGAAACATACGCCCAGCGCCAGCGCAGGTCGATCGCGCAGCAACTGGAGAGGCTCCCAGGCCGTCAGCTTGTTTTTGTTGACTACTCGCCCGACTACTCCATCCACGACGAATGGGTGTACAACCCAGCCGATTTGCAAGAGGCCAAAGTGATCTTCGCGCACGATCTCTCCACCGAACGCGATCAAACCCTACTGGCCGAGTACCCGGGCCGCCAGGCGTTACGCCTGACGGTAAGTCCCGCGGAAGCCTCGCTGGCTCCGCTGACCGCGCCGGTGAATGCGAAGTGAACCGGATCCGCTTCATCGTCGGGGCTTGTCCTGCCCTGCTGACGGTCGCGACCATTGCGCTGGCTGCGCCTCCGGAACCGCGCCCCTACCACGTCAGCCGCTATGACGCGACTCTACAGCCCAACTTCGCGGATCGCCTCATCCGTGGCTTGGTCACGCTCGAGATCGTGGCGCTCAAGAACGACCTGGCTGCAATTGATTTGGACGCTTCCGACATGATGGTGATTGCTTGCGGGCAGGGAAAGCGACGCTTCCCTTACGTTCGCACCAACGACATCCTTCACGTGGATCTTCCCCATCCCCTCAAGGCGAACGAGAAAACCCTGCTCACCATTCGCTATGAAGCTAAGCCGCTGACCGGAGTTCGTTTCTCGACCGATCAGATGTATACCTTTTTTTCCACCAGCCATTGGCTCCCCTGTAACGATCGGCCATCCGATCGCGCCATTTTTACGATGCACGTGATCGCCCCCACGGGCCTCATGGTTGTTGCCTCAGGCGAGTTGGTTTCCGCGCGCACCAGCAAGGGCGAAACGATCTCCACGTGGCGTGTCCAGCATCCCATCTCGACCTATGTTGCAGGGTTCGCGGTAGGCCGGTTCAGCGCTTACTCAGATCGGGGAGTAGCGGGCACCGGACAGGGAACCAATAAGCAGCAGCCGTCGGGCGGTCTGCGCAGTGTTACCTACCTGCTGTCCCCCGATTTCCGGAAGCCGACCGCCGCCCCGCAAGATCTCAAGGATTCTGGCACAAAAGCGGATGCGCCGAGGATTCCATCTGCACCCCGCTCTGCGGAAGGTGAGCGCATTTTCTCGACAACCCGCGCTGCGGCTGCATTCTTTGCCGATAAGGCAGGCGAGTCCTATCCCGGCAAAGTCTACACTGAGGTTTTTACTAGTACGGAAGTTGCCCAGGAGGCCGACCAATTCACGCTCTTGTCACAGGGTTACTTCACTGATCTGACAGACCATCCGGATGATTCCTGGCTTCTGGCACACGAGCTCGCGCATCAATGGTGGGGGATCTCCGTAACGTGCGCGGACTGGTCGGACTTTTGGCTGAACGAGGGAATCGCCACCTACATGGCTGACGCATTTCTTGAGAAGCAATACGGGAAAGCGCGTTACGACAAAGAGATAGAGCATTCCCATCAGGTCTACCGGGAATCTCTCATCAATGGTCAGGATCGTCCTCTGAGCTATCACGATTGGACGCGCCCACAGCAAGCGGGCGGACCATTGCCCTACCATAAGGGCGCTTGGTTCCTGCACCTTCTCCGGCAGCAGGTTGGAGACGATCAATTCTGGCAGGGTATGCGTCAATACACTAGAGCCAACTGGGATAAGTCCGTGGTCAGCCACACATTTCAAGCGTCATTCGAGCAGTCTTGCCACTGTAAACTCCAGAATTTATTCAATGAGTACGTCTATTGAAGTGCTCTATTGGATTTAGGGATTTCGATAAGACCCGGAAACATACTAGTTTAAGTACAATATACTTGGCAGGTTGTTTTTCGGGGTACAGTACTACTGGTATTACTGGGCAATAGATACAGGAGCTTTCATGTTGAACAATCCGATGGAAGTTGGCACTCTAACGTCAGATGAGGCCGTACAGTTGAACGGTGACTCGCGCTTGCCAGAGCGGCCGGTGAAGGCGCGGATCCTTCTGGCCGATGATCACTTTCTAATCGCCGAGACTTTGTCCATCTTGCTTGCGCCACATTTTGATGTAGTCGGCGTAATCAACGACGGCAAACTCGTCGTCGACGAAGTGGCGCGCGTGAAACCCCAAATCGTGCTGCTCGATGTGACGATGCCGGGGCTCAACGGCTTGGACGCGGCCCGCATGATACTCGAACAGGCTCCGAATACTAAAATTGTCTTTTTGACCATGCACGCGAACCGCGTGATCGTAAAGGAAGCATTCCGAGCCGGCGCCTCTGCCTTTGTGGTGAAGAACTGCGCCGCAAACGATTTAGTGCTGGCGGTCAGAACGGTTCTGAGCGGCGGCACGTATGTCTCGCCCGAGGTCCAGGAAGAATCGGCCCAGGAGCCTTCCGAGGAGTTATCCGAGCGCCAGATCACAGTCCTGCGACTGATTGCACAAGGATGCAGCGCCAAGCAGATCGCCTTCCACCTCAACATCTCGTCGCGCACGGCCGAGTTCCACAAAAACTCCATCATGGAGAAGCTCAAACTCCGCACAACTGCGCAGCTCACGCGCTACGCCATCGAGCACGGTATCGTCTCGTAAGCGGGGCTCACCGAGGCAGGGAACCGGCGTTTGCCCGTTATACCAGTGACTGCAGTTCCAGCAGGGAAAAGAAAAAATCGTCCAAAGCGATGGCTTTGGTGACGAACCTGTTCGCGCCCAGTTTATGCGCCAATTGCCGGTCTGATTCGGAAGACGAAGAAGTCAGGACCACCAGGAAGCATTTCTCAAGACCAGGCTCCTGGCGGATCTCCCGCAGGATGGTGCTCCCGTGGATTCCAAGCAGATTCCAATCAAGAAGGACCAAGGTTGGGCCGACCGGCCCTTCGGCCAGCCGCCTCAAGCCGACTAGCGCTTCCTTCCCGTTCTGATAGAAAGTCAGCCGGCGGGGGCGCGTCCAAAGGTCAAAGCCCTCCCTGATAAGGAGAGCGTCTTGCGGGCTGTTCTCAATGACGACGACATGGACCTCGGAGGCGAGTTCGGCGGGCATGTCGCTCATGCCACACCCTGAGATGTCGCGGCACTGGGCAATGTGAAAACAAAGGTGGAACCTTGGCCCAGTATGGATTCGACCCAGATCTTGCCTCCGGTACGCTCCACGATCTTGCGGCAAGTTGCCAGCCCGATTCCGCGGCCTGGGATGGCGGGGTTCAGGCGCTGCAACGGCTGGAAGAGACGCGGATACTGCCGCTCGTCAATACCGTGCCCGTTGTCACGAACACGAAAGACTGAGCGGCCATCCTGTAGGGTGGCTGTGATGTCGATCTGGGGAGTCTGGTCACGCTGGCGAAACTTGATCGCGTTACTCAGAAGATTCTCAAATAAGGAGACCAGGGCCTCCGGTTCCACCGGGGCGGGCGGCAAGTTGCTCCATTGGATGATTGCACCGGACTCCTCGATTGCTTTGGAGAGATTCGCAATGGCCCGTTCGACAGCGCGTACCGTGCTGGCACCGTTGACCGCGTGGAGCGACTTGCGTCCGGCTGCGGCATCGGCGGCGATGGCCGCAATCTGCGCCACCATCTGTTCCAGATTCTTGATTGCACCTTCCACGAGGAGCCTTGATTCGGCCGGCAAAGCCGGCTGGTCACGCAAAGTCTCCAAAATCCAGCGCGTGCTCGTAAGCGGCGATGCCAAGTCATGGGACAGGGAACGAGCGAATCGGTGCGCATCCTCCTGGCAATACTCCAACTCCGCCGTGACCAGATCCAGTCGCTGGCGCAAAGCGGCAACCGTCTCTACCGGCACATTGTCTTCCAGAACCGTCATCTTTTTCTAATCGGCGTAGAGAGCTTGGGGTTTCCCAACGCAGAATCCTTTACTGACAGCATAACGCTGGCGCCAAGCGAGACGCACAGAGTTTGGCGGCAGGGAAATGGCTTCTGATTCGTAGGAATGAAATGATAAAGATGCCGGAGTAAAGTGAAAGCTACGGTCGCGGTATCTGGTGAAGTTTACATAATACTTGTTATCAGCCGTCACTACGCCGGTTCGCGAATCAAATGAAGCCCCCTATTGTTGCGCTGGTTGATACTGCTTGATAATAGGATCAGCAGCTCGGTAGGAAGGGCTCTCTCGAAACCATGTGCCCTAATTGCGATTCCGCCAACATCACTCCCTCCAAGACCCACAGGCTCCGTGACTTGTTGTTCCGCCCATTCGGCCAAGTCGCCTATCGCTGTCGCGATTGCAAGTCGAGATTCTATATTCCGAGCCGGCTGGAAGAAGAAGCGACGCGACGACGTGAGTGGCTGCTCTCGGTTCGCAGTTCCGAAAACCGCTAGCGACCGCACCTTTCGACGGCTCCGCGTCTGCTGGTCCGTCTAGTGACCGTTTCCCGGCCGAACCATCTGCGGACGAATAGTGGAAAAAGCGGAAATCGCCCCATCTACCAACTCCGGCGCTACCCGCATCTCGATCTTCACAGCCTGGTCGGCCTGCGTCACTTCGATCGCGTCGTAAAGCCGCAGCATATCGGTTTGATCGGATTTGGTTGTCAGCCGCGCCAAACCGATCATTCCTCTCAGCGCATCCCGGACCCGCTTCACGCCGTCCGCGGACGCGCAGTTCAAAGTCCCGCTGTACCGGATGCCGTCATCCACATGGACACCCATCGTCGCTCCGCTGATATGGCTCACCAGGTTCGATGCTAGCGATTGCACGTCGTCCCGCTGGGTCAATAGCGCCATCGGCGGCAAACCCCCGTCATCGACCAGCCACAATTGGTCGTCGCTGGGCAGGTTGGCGATGCGTGCAGCGAGAGCTGGCGGAAGCTTGGTTGAGGGGTGGTCGCGCCGGTCAAGCAAAGCGCGTAAACTCCCAGCAGGTCCAGCGACCGCCACGCCTGGGTTCATGAAAACCACAGCATAACGGTCGTCGCCGATCAGCGTGTACCCTTTGTAAGACGTGCGATGGTTGCCCAGCGGATCGAGCTTTGGCTCCAACTCTCCGACCGTGAAGTGTCCCCGCACCATCACCAGGACCTCGTCCGGCGTGGTGGCCACTAGCATCTCCCAAACGTCTTTCTGCGGATCGAGCCCGGTCCGGGCTTTGAAATCAGCCAGCGCCTTTAAATTCAGCCGCGATGCGTACTTCTGATACAGCGGTGTGGCCCGCAGTTTCTCCAGCCGCAGCCCGGCCAGCATCTGCGTGTCGGGCGGGATCAGCGGACCAAATGCGGGATCGATAAAGACGCCTCCGGTGGATGCCCTGTGACAGCTCTGAAGTAACCCGACGCTCATCAGGGCAATTGCAAAAAAACAATAAGCCAGCAGCCTCACTAATAGTCCTTCCTCTGGAAGATGAGAATCGCAGCCGAAAGGATGACGATTCCGAACAGCGCGGATGTCCACAACGGTGCAGCCCAGCTCGGCGCGGTCTCTTTCAGGATCAGGTCATGCAGCGCCCTCGCCAGGTCATAGACTTTCGGGAGAACCCAATAAAGTCCCTGCCACAGGTTGCGCGACCACTCTGAGCTCAGCAATTGGACCACGATCTTCCGCTGTGCCAGCACCGCGCTGATCAACATTAAAGCCGCCGCGACCATTACCGACAAGGCGGCGCTTTCCGAGATAACTCCAATGAATACGACGACGGACAACAACACCGCAAAAATCAGAATCGTAAGCGGAATTGCATACAGAAAAGTGGTGTACCAGATGTCGGTCTTTATGCCGATGATGATCCAGATCGCGCCAATCAGGTACGTGTTGTTCACGCTCACCACCAGCAGGTTTCCGATATAACGGCCGATCAGCAACATGGGCCGTGACACGGGCTTCGACAGGAGCAGCCCGATGCGGCCCGGTTCCAGCACGCTCGGAATCAAGCCTGAGGAAGCAAATACGGCCAGGAACGTGCCCCAGATATACAGAAAGACGGCAACAAACATATACGCCATGCGCACGAACTTCTCGATGTTCATGGTCCGCCGCAATGGGCCCAGATCCATCAGCGAAACTGCACCCTGAACCAAATCGATCTTCAAGGCAAAAAGGAAGAACAGAATCAAGAACGTCGACAACCCAAACAAGCCCCAGAACAGCCAGCGCGCCCTCGCTTCCTCGATAGTGTCAAGGATCAGCGCCAGCAGCACCTGCCATGACGAGCCGTTCAACGGCGATGTTCCCGCAGCGGCCGATGCTGCCGTCACTGGGGTGGGCGCATTGACGGTGCTCATGGCTTCCCTGCTCCGGCTCGCCCGTTCGCGGTGCCGGCCGCCGTCGATGCGGCATTGGTGGTTGTAATAAACAGGTCTTCGAGTGAACTGCTGGTAGGAATAACGCTGTGGATCATCGCTCCAGCAGCGCGCAGCCGGTCAATGGCCTGGTTAACCTGTTCCGCCGTCGCGACTGTGACTTCCAGCCCGTCCTGCGTTGGCTGTATGCTGCCTGTCACCGCCAACAGCTCATCACGCAAGGTATCGGTCACATGCAGCGCCGTGATCCGGTAGCCGCGGCCCTGCAACAAATCGCTCATCTTCCCGTCGAGTGCCAGGCGCCCCCGGTTTAGGATCGCCACGTAGTCGCAGAACGTCTCCACCTCGCTCAACAAGTGCGAGTTCAGGAAGATTGTCACACCCGTGCCTGTCAGCCCATTCAGAATCTCCCGGATGTGGCGCCTGCCGACTGGGTCGACGCCGTCGGTCGGTTCATCCAAAACCAGCAACCGCGGCCGGTGCATCAGTGCTTGCGCCAAGCCCAGACGCTGCAGCATACCCTTTGAGTATTTCTTGATGCGGACATCGCCCCAGGCTTCCAGGCCAACCAGTTCCAGTAGCTCGGCCGAGCGCCGTTTTCGATCGGCTCGGCTCATCCCCGATAACGCGCCGTAGAATTCGAGCATGCCCGAGCCGGTGAAATAGGTCGGAAAGCGGTGGTTCTCCGGCAGGTACCCGACCGGGCGGCGAGATTCGGGGTCCCGTGAATCCCGTCCAAACAGGCTGGATCGCCCGGCTGTCGGACGCACGCCGGAGAGCAGCATTTTCACAAATGTCGTCTTCCCTGCTCCGTTCGCCCCCAACAAGCCATACTTCGTGCCGGCCGGTACCCGCAGGCTCAAGCCTTCCACGGCCGTGAATTCGCGGCCCTTCCATCGATTGCGGAAGACTTTCTGGAGGCCGTTTGTCTCAATCGCGTAGTCGCTGGTCATTGAATGCCGTACGGTTCAGTTCGCCCCGCATGGTCGGGCGCTGCCCGCGAGACATCACTGCTCAATCATCCATTTCGTCGAAAGCGCCTAATCTGAACCACGCGACGAAGCTATAGCAAACGGGCAAGGGATTCGCGCCACAGCTTCTTCTGATTCTATCTTGCAACTCCACTGGAGGGACTCACGTAAAGTACCGCACTTCAGAGGGTCGTTCCATAAACCGCGGGCCGCCCCGGATGCGCTTTACATTATAGAGTACTTGTCAATTCTTGCCGAACAACATTCTCATAGGACCTCCTACGTATAAATCCGAGACGGATGAACTGTAACAAAGCAGACGTTCCCGGACATCTACTGAACGATAAGTAAGTCAAAAGAGGCGACGGTCCATCGAAACCACCCGTTTGCGCCGCGCCAACTCAAACCAGAACCCTGGGCCGCAACTCGGAGGGCGGCTCAGGGCGTTCCATTGGTTGGCCGGCGGCTGGGCCTTTTGAGAGCCAATCAACTCCAGACGCGCATCGGCTTGCTTTGGCCCGATGCTACGATGAGGGTTCGACGGCTTCCCTGCCTCCTGCCATGCTCCGCATACCCACAGGTATCCTCACGGAAATCGTCGCCTGGAAGCGCCAGGAAGTTGAGACGCTTCTACCCTTGTCCGCCGAATTCGAACGCGCCGCTCGCGAATCCGTTCCAACCCGCCGCTCGTTCACCGGCGCACTTCGTACTCACACGCCCGCCATCATCGCTGAGATCAAAAAGGCATCGCCGAGTAAGGGCCTTCTCCAGGCGAATTTCTACCCGCAGGCTATTGCCGCTGCCTACGAGGCGGGGGGCGCTGCCTGCCTCTCGGTACTAACCGACCGCCAGTATTTTCAAGGCAGTCTCACCGATCTCAAAGCAGCCCGCGCGGCCGTTGAACTTCCCGTCTTACGAAAGGACTTCACGATTCACCCGGTCCAGATCTTTGAAGCCGCCGCGCACCAGGCCGACGCCATTCTGCTCATCGCCGCGATTCTGTCCTTCGAGGAGTTGCGCGATTTTCAGAAACTCGCCGCATCGCTTGGCCTGGCTGCACTGGTGGAGGTTCACGATGCGGCTGATCTCGCCAAGGCAGTCGACTCGGGCGCGACCCTGATTGGCGTCAACAATCGCAACCTGGAGACTTTTGAAGTAACACTTGAGACTTCTCTCGCCCTCGCCCCGCAACTTCCGCGCGGTACGCTGTCTGTTTCCGAAAGCGGAATCCATACCAGCGCGGATCTCGATCTGCTGCGTGCCGCCGGCTACTCGGCATTCCTGGTCGGCGAGTCGCTCCTGCGTTCCAATGATCCGGAAATGGCATTAAAAGTATTACTGCAGTGAATCCATCGCATCATATTGATATGCAAGGGTCTATAATTAAGGTCTGCGGCATCACTACGCCTCAGGATGCCTCGGATGCGGTTGCCGCCGGAGCAACAGCCTTAGGCTTCAACTTCTACCCCCAAAGCTCGCGCTATATCAGCCCCGCAGGAGCCTCGGCGATAGCCAAGTTGCTGCCTGCCACCGTCCTCAAAGTCGGTGTCTTTGTGAACGCCTCAATGGAAGAATTATCGTCCGTGAGCGCGACCGTGCCGCTAGACGTCGTGCAACTACATGGGGAGTTGCCGGCGCAGCTTCCAGACCTTCGAGTCTGGCGCGCGATGGCCGTCGACAAAAACTTTAACTTAGCTGGTTTAAATGACACTTTTGAAAGCTATTTGCTTGACGCTCCAAGCCGAGTTTTCGGGGGCTCTGGGAAGGCCTTCGATTGGTCGCTCGTGGCCGCCTCGAAGCCCTCTGCGCGTCTGATCGTTGCAGGCGGTTTAGATGCCTCGAATGTAGCCGCAGCCATCGCTGCTCTGCGTCCTTGGGGCGTCGACGCCTGCTCCCGTCTCGAGTCACTGCCCGGGCGCAAAGATCCACTCAAAGTTCAAGCGTTTGTTGAAGCCGCCCGCGCCGCGTTCGATGCCATCGATGGTGGTTACCGCAGCCGCTAACTCGGCGGCCGGCGCTACGCCTGGGGCGGAGCGGGAGTCAGTGCGGCCGTTCTTGCTCCCGCTGTCACATACGCTCCGACCAGGCACAGCGCGATAATCCCTTCCGTAACCACAGGCGCCATAAAGAAGTAACGCCCCGCGATGATCGTACTCGCGCAGAAGGACAGAATGAAGAGAACCAGAATCGGCCGAATCAGTTTTGGTTGAGTCTTCGCAATCTCTCCCAACTGCCAAAACAACACTCCCTGGACCAGCAGGTAAACACTCAGGATGAGCCCATAGCCGAAAAAGAAGTCCCAGTATGTCCGCGGTGAACCCATCACCATAAACTGGTGGGCCTTCATTGTTTCCACCACGGCGACTTCTTCAGAACCGTGTTTCGGCTCGCCGAAAACACCGCCGATGGTGTGCAAGACAGCGTGAATCAGTGTGAGAATCGAAGCCACCCGCAACAGGATAGTCGGCTTCATTGCGCTACAACCCGCTTGGACTCGACGTACGTCCTCATCCAGCCCATCACGCGCGGCCAACCATTCCTGTGGCTTTCAAATGTTTGATCGCTGGTAAAGCCGCTGTGCCTGACCGTGAGCCGAGTCCCCGCGGCGGTCGGTTTGAACTCCAGCTCAACCACCGTTCCGGCTTCTTCCGACCAGCTTGGTTTCCAGGTGAAGGTCAACTGTTTCGGCCGGTCGACCTGCAGATATTCGCCTTCGACAGAGAACGTGCGGCCGTCCACTCCCTTCCCGCGTGCAATCCACTTTCCCCCTACGCGGAGGTCGCTCTCCCAGCCCGTGGTGCGATACGTCTGGTCGTCTCCCCACCACGCCACGAGCTGTTCCGGGTCCGTCCAAGCGGAGAAAACGCGTTCCGGGGACGCTTCGATTTCGATTGATTCAACGATTGTGCGGTCCATGCTTTGCCTCTTCCTTCTTGGGTGATTCCAAGTAACGCTTTAAGTCTTTGAGTTTCCCTTGCCACAACGTCCGGTATTCTTCCAGCCAGTCGTCGACGCTCTTTAACGGCTTCGCGTTGAGCTGGTACATCCGGTTTCTGCCTTCGCGCCGCTCATAAACCAGCTCGGCATCCAGCAGTAGCCGCAGGTGCTTTGAGATCGCGGGCCGGCTAACTGGAAAGCCTCGCGCGATGGTGTTCACGGGTTGCTCGCCCGCACGCAGCAACGAGAGAATGTCGCGGCGCGTCGGGTCGGCCAGAGCCCGGAACACGGTGTCCTGGCGTTCCGCGAATTGCGTAACCATTTAGTTACGGATTGTAGGATAGTTTGCGAGCGGGGTCAAGCGACTTTTTTCTATTCCCGTTCGCTTTCGCTGATGAGCTTGCGATACACCTCTCTCGCATGCTCATAGGCCTTCCGGGCGTCTTCCATGTCCCCCGGCGCGATCCGTGCCGACTTCTGAGTCCAGCATTGGTTCACTGCATTGAGACACCATTCGGCGCTTTGCCGCGAGGCGCGGATCGGCCTACCCGCCACTAGAACGAAGATAGGATTCGTGTGCGCCGAGGGAAGCGTCCGCGCTGCTATCCAACTGCTCTGCTCCACGGGTACATCAAACCTCAGTTCGCGCACGTTGCCGTCGGCCACAATCGTCTTGCGCTGGACGGCCTTCCCGTTCACCACAATCTCCACAGGCACTTCGCGGCTGTCTCCGATCCGGGCACGTTCGATGTCCCAGTACGGCTTCTCATCCAGCGGCAGGTTTCGAATCGCATCGTTGGGCCGCTCAGGCAGGTAGGCCGCAGCGCGTAAAGTCACAGTCACCGTCGATCCGGCCGGCAGCTGCACTTCGCTGCCCTTGGTCCCCACCTCCAGACCGTTCACGCGAAAATCCATCAAGTGTGTCTTGCCGTCCGACACGTAACTTCGGCCCTCCTTCAGCGCCTCAAGCCACGCCGCGTACGTCATCGCGCCGTCAACCTTGGCATAGGTCCGTCCCAGCCCGACCTTCCCGTCGTAAATGCAGGGAAAGTCTGTCTCGCCGGCGATCCGGGTTCGAAATCCTGCATTCAACGTGTGATACCAGATGTTCAATTCCCACGGATAGGGCGTGTCCACGGACGAAATGAAATCCACCGTATTGGGATAGGTTACATCCACGATGTATTCGTTCGCCCCGATGCCATCGAACCCCGGCATCTCGAGCGACGGCAGATCCTTGCCGGTAATCTGCAGGCCCCATCCCGAATGGGCGAAGCCGACCGTCGCCCCTTGCGCTTTCGCCCAACGGAAGATGGGCAAGTCCCACGTCGGCCAGTCTTCGATACGTTTCGTGCCGGGGTAGTCCTGATCCCTCAGATCGAGCAGCACAATGTGCCCGGCATGGCTGGAAGGAAACCCGGAAACCTCCAGGTCGTAGTGCATCAGCTTGTCCGGCTGCGACAACGTGTCGTCCTTGCCGGTGAAGAACTGCTTCTGGTAGTAGTAGTCGGGTCCCCACGTGAGCACGGCAGCCAGATTCAAGTGTTCTCCCAGGATCTGCCGCATCATGTCCTTCGGCAATACGCCCTCCGCCGGATTCATGTAGTGCGAGCATCCCGCGGCGTGGATGTGGTGGTCGCCCGAATACCATCCGCTCTTCGAAGGATCAATCCAGCGCTTCAGGTCGCACGACACCTCGCCCGGTCCATTCGCATCCACGGCGAACTCGCGCGTGCGCGACAGATATTCAGGCCCTCCGTTGTACTCCATGGTGTAATAGCCATCCGGGAGTTGAACAGTCTCGCCATCGGCCCGATAAACCTGCGGCTGAAAGAAGAAGTCGGGCGCCAGTCGCTTGGCCGGGCTCGGGTACAGCCGGTTCAAACGGTCTTTAATCGTGAAAGCCGCCATGGTCGGGTGCCCGTCTTCGTCCTTGACCCGCAGCGTCACCGGATGTGCAGGCTGCGCATCGAAAAGGATCACAACATCGTTTCGAAACCCAATATCCTGGCTTCCCTGCCCGGCATTGAAACTGATCTTCGCCGAGCGCTGCCCAGCATCCCGGCTATAAACCTCGAGGATCAAATACTCGAGAGCCAATCCCGAAAGCCGCTTCCGCATGGGAGGCTGCTGAAATAACGAGATATCGGCCCAACGCTCCGTAGCTTCTTGCGGCGTCAGTTTCAGAGGCGGCTGCGGGCTGCCGTTCGATTGAATGTAGACCTTTCCACTATTCGGGCTCTCAACGCTCAACGGTGCGGTCACATTTCCGTTGTTCGCCACTTTCACCAGGAATAGGCGCGTCCCGCCCTCCGCCAGCATGGGCTTCGCGCCGCCCTGCTCTACCTTCACCCTGCTCTCTGGATTGATATCCACTTTCACCAGGACGTACGGTTCCAGAGCGGCCTCGATTTCCGTTACCGCCGCGGCCTGATCGGTATTGGCGATGGCCTGGTTGATCCGTTGATGGTCGCGCGCTGCGAGCGGCTGGCCCAGGTAGTTCAGCGCTTCTTCCAGTTGGCGGACCTGCTGCGCGAGTGGCTGTATTGGAATCGGCGGCGGAGGCGCTACATGCTGATGCGGAGCTTCCTGCGCAAAAGTCACCCCGAAGAAAAGACCGAGAATAGCCAGTTTCATGGACCCTTCCTTCTTCATCGACGGCTTGCCGGCCGCTTGATTGCCCTTACCGTTGCGGCTTCTCCGTCAGGATTACCGAAATGATCCCAAGGCCATTGCAATGGGCGCAATGCCCCCCGCCGGTATCCTTACCGGTTCCATTGCACTCAATGCAGCCGGCTACCAAGCGGGGCCCTTCCGGCAAGGTGTCAACGCCTTTCCCAGCCGGTTTAATCACTTTCGCATGATGCTGATAGATCAGCCAAT
This sequence comes from uncultured Acidobacteriaceae bacterium, assembly GCA_963740005.1. Lineage (GTDB taxonomy): Bacteria > Acidobacteriota > Terriglobia > Bryobacterales > Bryobacteraceae > CAJCIT01. Next base: position 91,523 of record CAVUCO010000064.1, read on the forward strand.
GCACTAGCTTTTTCTCGATTGCCGAGCGCCCTTCCACCGGCATTTGCGGGCACTTCTTCTGCCACCAGTCGAGCGCACAGTTATAACAAACAAGTTCACCGGCGTCGAAGAGCGCCCCCGGCTCTGCGAAGCGTAGGTATTTCTTGCACCAGGAGCACTGCTTGAGCCCAAGCAGTCCCAAGGCGTTCCTGAGCGCAGCTATTTCGCGCTCGATGCCCGGCAGCGCTTCGTCGAATCGCGGATCGGAACTTTCGGACATTCCCATAGCCTCCTATACTCTGCCATCGCCCCCCGCTACTTCAAGGGAACAGGCACACCGCCTGCTTCCCTGCTCCGTTGCGCGGCGTCCATGAACTCGAACATCTCGATCGTTTCGGCTGTTGGAAACGGCGGCGTCCTGGTATTCATGAACTTTACGATCTGTTCAACCAGTTTCGCGTAGCTGAATTTCAAGTCCGGCAAGGCGGTGATTTGTGTTTTTTCCCGAAACGCGATGCCGCCGTACTTGCCATACGGGCGCTCCAGCCGGACCGTGCCCAGGCGGCCGTCTTTCCATCGCCCCGTTACCACGTCAGCACCACCTGCATGGGTTCGTGTCACCTCCACGCAACCCGTACCCATCACCGTGTACAACATCTCCACGCCGTGCACGCCGTACCAGCTCAAATCCAGCTTGTGATGATCTTCGAGCGGCCCCGGCGCCCATACGATCGCTCCGGTCAAGTCGGCCGTCTTCAGCGTGGCAATATCGCTGAATCGCAGCGACGACGCCGAAAACCAAGGGATATGGTTCGCTTCCGCCACTCGCACAATCTCGCGCGCATCTTCGATGTTCGACGAGAGCGGCTTGTCGATAAACACCGGCTTTCCGCACTTCACGGCTTCTTGAAACTGCGCCAGGTGCGGCCGCCCGTCCACGCTTTCGAGCAGAATGCCGTCCACCAGCGGGCATAGGTCGGTGATTTTGTCCACGAACTTTACCTGCCACTTCTCTTTCATCTCCGCGGCATATTTGTCCACCCGGTCGCGGCTCTCATCCAGATCCGGGCTTCCGCCCTTATACGCCGCGACGACCTTGGCGCCCGGCACATGATCGGCGGCCGTCGGGTCGTTCAGAAGTTCGGTGAAGGCCGTCGCATGTCCGGTATCCGTCCCGATAATCCCCAACCGTAGGTCCGCCGCCAGAATCCCGCACGCGCCAACGTACAGCAACAAAATTGATCCCAGGCAGGTCGATCGCATGGACACTAGTGTATGAAACTCGGCCGATCCATAACCCGGTCCAGAGCCGATCCGGGGTCAGACCGCTCGTTCGATCTGTGCATTCGAACTCAAAACACTGAATACAAACGACTTGACACGGACGGGCCAGGCTCCCAACAGCGGCCCTCCAAACCGCAGCGGATTTTTGCGAAACGAAGTCAACCCCAACGAGACCGGCCGAGCATGAGCATGAGCAAGCGCTCGACGGACTCGAAAATACGAAGCCAAGGTTCAATCGCCAGCGAGGATGCCCGTTTTGCGAAACGAACCTAGATTAGCGGCATCCTTCACCTATTCACCCCCGCCAATTGATGATGTGCTCGCTCGACTCACGGCTTCGCGCAGATCCCTCCAAAAGCCGAGACGCGTCTCGGCTCAGCAGGCTGACAGCCTGCGCCACTCTTCGGATGAAGCGGCGGTCGATCATGAGCAAGCGCTCGAATGACTCGAAAATACGAAGCCAGTTTTCAAGCGGCAGCCAAGCCGACTGTTTTACGAAACGAAGTGACAGCATTCAAGTGACGCGAATGGATGGATCGTAAAAATTCGAACCCAAACGAAGTGCGGGATGCCGCGACTCGGGAAGATTCCTGGCTCCTAGCATGAGGCGTCCCAGAGCGGCGCCGGGTTCAGGTACTCGCGAAGCTATTGATTCTGTTGGGAAAATTATTGAGCGGACTTGGTGATGGCTCGTAGCGGCTGCGCCATATAGGATATGAAAACGTGCAGTCCGGGGGGACTACCCCACGACGGAACGGCCGCTAGTCCTTCCGGTAATCCAGCGGCGGCTTCGCATCGGCGGGAATGTGCGATTGGTAACTCCTGCCCTTCAGTTGCCGCTGAAAATCGGCCTTAGCCTGCTCTACCAGCGCGGGGTTCAGAAAACAGATCCGCTCCGGTGATCGCGATCGCCTTTGCCGCCACCAGCATGCCCCGCTGCCCGATGCTCATCCCGGCGCATGCCGTGGCCTGCCAAGTGTGCGGAGCGACGCCCGGCACAAATGTGGCCGCACCGAAACCAATGGTGGGCACATTCCAGCTGACATCGCCGACGTCGGTCGAGGCTGCCGGCTCATTCGGATCAAACGCACGGAGCGGGAGCACGACGCTGGTCGATGCCAAGTCACGCGCTCCGTCCGCCGGCAGGCTCTTCTGCAAGTTCTCTGCGAAGTGCTTCTCTTCAGGCGTGTATTGGAAACCGCCCACTTCCTCCAGATTTTTTTGTGCCACCTTCGCCAGCGCGTCATTCGACAGAATATTCACCTCGCCGCTGACGATTCGCATATCAACTGTCGTCTCGGTCATGAGCGCCGCTCCCTGCGCGATCTTCCCAATGCGCGTCCAGATGCCGTCCAGCGTGGTGGCCGACGGGCTGCGTGCCATGAGATAAAGCTCGGCCGTATCCGGTACCACGTTCGGCGCTACGCCACCCTTCGTGATCACGTAATGAATGCGGGTGTTGCTCGGCACATGTTCACGGAGGAACTCGATTCCATTGCCCATCAGCATCACCGCGTCCAGAGCAGAGCGTCCGCGGTCCGGAGCCATCGCCGCGTGGGCTGCCACGCCATGGAACAGAAAACGGGCCGACGTAATGGCCAGCGCTCCTCCATTGTTGACCTCGTTATGGTCGTCCGGGTGCCAGTGCAGAATCACATCGACGTCTTTAAACACGCCGGCCCGTACCAGATAGACTTTGCCGGAGCCACCCTCCTCGGCGGGCGTGCCGTAATATCGCAGGGTCCCGGAGACGTGATTGGCCGCCATATACTCTTTGAGCGCGACGGCCGCAAGAGCCGCGCCGGCTCCCAGGAGATTGTGGCCGCATCCGTGGCCGGGCGCTCCGGCTGTGACTGGATTGCGATCTGGGACGGCGGCCTGCGAAAGCCCAGGCAATGCATCGAACTCCCCGAGGATGCCGATGATAGGCTGCCCCGAACCATAACTGGCAATGAAGGCCGTTGGCTCGCCCCCCGCACCGGCTTGTATTTGAAAGCCAGCCTGCTTCAAATCACTCTGCAGCAGCGCCGAGCTTTTCTCCTCGTGGTAGCCCATCTCGGCGTAGTCCCAGATGGCCTTTGAGGTCTTAATGTATTCAGCAGCCTGCTGGTCCACGAAGTGGTCAATCTGTTGGTGCGCCGCGGACGGCTGGCCGAGTGCCTGCCCCGAAAACAGTGCTCCGGTGAGGCATGTCGCAGCGCAGAGAGAGAGCCGGATGGGAATCGAGATGGAGAGTTTCACTTGTGGCTTAGTGTAGCGACTGGTGATCGTGAAATGCCAATGCCCGCGCCAGGCCTGCGCTAAAATCGTGGTCGCCCTGCGCCGGAGAATCGTTGGCCGATCTTAAGCTGAAACTCAATGCGGCCGTTCACTCTGCCGTAGCGCTGGTCGATCGACGGCTGATTCTGATCCTCTCGTTCGGCGTAGCCAATGGACTCTTGTATGCCTGCCTCTTGCCTCTCTGGGACGGATTTGATGAGCCGTTTCACTACGCGTACCTAACCTCCCTCTCGGCGGACCACGAGCTTCCCGCGTTGGGCCAAACCGGGATCTCGCAAGAGGTCGAGCAATCATTTACCCTGACTCCGCTCCCGTATGTTTTGCACCGCGCCGTTGCAGGAAGCAGATCCTTTGACGAGTGGATGGCATTACCCGAAACGGAGCGGTTTGGGAGGCGGAACGCCCTGGCGGTTCTGCCTCGCGGCTTGCGGCGTGAGTTGTCCGGGCGGCCCAACTACGAAGCGCAGCAGGCTCCTCTCGCCTACTTTCTGCTGGCTCCGTTGGATGCGATCCTATCGCGAGCACCGCTGCCGGCGCGGGTCCTGATTATCCGCTTGACGATCTCGGTTGTCTCGACGTTGCTGCTGGCTTGGGCAAGCCTCACGCTATTTCGAGCCCTGGAACTTGAACGCCTGTTTCAAAACGTTGCGCTCTTTTGTCTCCTGGCAACACCGATGACTTGGGCGGCCATTGCTCATGTCGGAAATGACTGGCTCGCGATACCAACGGCGTCAGCATTTCTGGCAGCGTTAGTGATCCTAGTTAAAGAGAGCGGCCCACGGCCTGCGCTGTGGTTGGCCGTTTTCTTGACGGCGGGCCTGCTCACCAAAGCGTACTTTCTGGCGTTCATCCCAATATTCCTGGCGGCCTTGTTCGCAGAGGTCCTTCACAAGAAGCTGGCGTTGGCTTCGGCCCTACGGGTCGCCGCGATGCCCTTGTTCGTCGCCGGTCCTTGGTATTTGCGAAACCTCATACTCTATGGGAGCGCCAGCGGCACGCAGGAAAGCGTTTCCGGAATAACGACAATGCGGACGCTGTCGGCCTTCCCGCATATCAACTGGATAACTAGCTTTGTCCGGCTGGCGCGATCGAGTATCTGGACGGGTAACTGGTCCTATATCTCATTTCCGCGAGCGCCTCTCAATGCCGAACTCATCATGGCCACCGTTGCGCTGGCCATCCTGTTTGCCGGCCGGCGCAAGCTTGCCTTGGCGGAACATTGGGTCCTCGCCACCTGCACGGTTTTTCTACTGGCGATGGCTTATCAGCTAGCAGCGATGTGGGCGTTCACGGGCGGATCGAGCGGGGAAGCCGAGCCCTGGTATCTGCAATGCATCGCTCCCGGCTTCCTGTCCCTGGTGGCACTTGGCCTGCAGCGTGGCACGCTGACAGGCCGTGTCCTGGCGATGCTTCTGGCCATAACCGCTGCCGGGATTAGCGCCTTCTCTTATCTGGGTGTTTTGTTTCCTTGGTACGGAGGCTTCCGCGGCGGCGGTGCCGCGCGGACTCTCGGCTGGTGGCTCGACGGGAATCCGTTTCTGGCGCTCTCGACGGTTGCCCTGGTCCCGGCTCCCTGGCTATTTTGGGTGTCGATCGTATTTATTGGCTTGCTGATTGCCGCGGCAGCGATGGTAATCGTGCAATCCGCAGGCCGCCGATTGAAGTGAATGGCTCAGAACGGCTGCGCCACAACGGGGTATGAACAAGTGCGTGGAGAGGCCGGGGCGGTTATCAACACCGGGGCGAATCGACGCGAGGCGTCGATTGCGGGCCGGGGGCCCACCCTACAGCGGATGATTGCCGAGGATGGGCAATTACGGGTCGTGGCTAGGGCGAATTTTTTCGAACGAACGGCCCCTCTATTCCTGGTGCAGCGCTTCCATCGGGTCGATCCTGGTCGCACGGCGCGCTGGAAGATAGTTGGCCAGCAACGCCACCGCCAGCAGCAACACGGCAACAGACGCTAGAACTACAGGATCCAGCGGCGCGACCCCATACAGGACTGCACGCAACGTTGACGCCAGCGCGGCCGCGCCGGCCATCCCAACTACCAACCCGATCAACGCACTCTTCAGTCCGTTGCGGATCACCATGGCTTTCAATTGCGCTGGTGTCGAGCCCAACGCCATGCGCAAACCGAACTCGCGCGTGCGTTGCGCCACGCCGTAGGAAACGACTCCGTGAATTCCCAGCGCCGCCAGTAACATTGAGACGCCCGCAAAAACCGCCAGCAGAAGGGTCGAGATCCGAGGCGCGGTATCGGCCAGCCATAGATAGTCGTCCATGCTGCGGATCTGAAACACAGGCTGGCCTCGGTCCACCGACCATACCGCCTGCTTCACCGCCTTCACCAGCGATGGCGTGTCCATGGTTGTACGAACCGCCAGCGCCATTGCCTTGTTAGGCATTTGCTCAAATGGCGCGTAGATGGTCGGCTCCGGCTGTTTCTCGAGGCCGTAATGATGCACCTGTCCCACAATGCCGACTACCTTCCGGTATTGGCCCCACAACCGCATGCGCCGCCCGATCGGATTCTCATGCGGCCAATACTGGTGCGCCAGCGTTTCGTCGATCAGGATCACGGGTGGCGCATCTTGCACATCGCTATCGGACAGCGGCCGGCCCGCAAGCAGGGGAATGCCCATCGTGTTGAGATAGTGCGGGCTGATGCGGCGGAAATCCGCTACCATCTCCTGCCCCGGCGGCTGCAGACGATTCTCAATGGTGAAGTACTCCCGGTCGTTCTGCTGCCCCAGCGGCAGCACGTCCGTAAGGCCCGCCGACTGGATGCCCGGTATCTGTTGGGCCTGGTCGATCACACGCCGGTAAAACGCGGCTTGTTCGCGGTCGTTCTTATAGAGGTTGTCGGTGGGCAGCCGCATGCGAAAGGTCAGCACATGTGCAGGTTGGATGCCTGGGTTGACGTGTTGCAAATTCACGAAGCTCTTCATAGCGAGTCCGGCGCCAACCAGCAACATAGTCGCCAGCGCCACTTCTCCGGCCACCAGCCATCCCCACACAGCGGTTCGGTCAACCGCGGACGAAGACGTTCGGCCGCCCGCCTTCAACGCTTCACTCATATCGCCGCCCGCCGCGTACAACGCGGGAACGAATCCGAACAGAAGCGCCGCTCCCGTCGAGACCAACAGCGCAAACCCCAGCGCCCGCGCATCCACGCTGATCGGGGGACGCACGATCTCGACGCCCGCCTCCGCCAGCGGCAGCGTAGTGGGTAGCACGGCGCTCAGCAGATCGACTCCCCACACCGCTATTAAGACTCCCAGCGCGCCGCCGACAAGACTCAGCAACAGACTCTCGCTCAAGATCTGTGCCACCAGCCGCCCGCGCGCGGCTCCCAATGCGGCCCGGATGCCCATCTCCTTGGATCGTCCCGTCACGCGCGCGAGCAATAGACTTGCCACGTTCGCGCACGCCAGCAGGAGCAACAGTCCCACCGCGCCCAGTAGTAACAGCAAGGCCGGCCGGATGTTCTCAAACAGCGCTGTTTTCATCTCCAGCACGCTCACGTCCCACCCCGCGAGCCTCGGTGTCTGCGCATCAATGCGCCGGGCGATAGTACTCAGCTCGGCCTGTGCTTGCGCCACGGTGACGCCTGGCTTCAAGCGGGCGATCACCCCAAAGCTGTGATCCTGCCGGCCCTTGGCTCGCAACTCCGCCACCGGCCAGGGCACATACAGGTCGCTCTGCAGAGGCGACCAGAAACCGGATCCTAGCACGCCAATCACGGTGTACGGCTCGCTATTCAGAATGAAGGTCTTTCCGATAACGCCGGGGTCCGCTCCGAAGCGGCGCTTCCAGAAACCATTCGTCAGGACTGCTACCGGATAGCGTGTTTTGCCTTCGCCTTCTGCTGCTGTAAATCCGCGCCCTAACACGGTGCGCGCCCCTAGCATCGACAAGAAATTCGTGGTCACGCGCAACCCCACCACCTGCTCGGGCTCGCCCTCACCGGTCAGGGTGCCCGTGCCCACTTCGAGCAGGGTCATTTCCTCGAAGGACTGGCTCTGCTCCTTCCAATCCAGGAAATTCGGCGCGCTCGCACCTTCGCGCTTGATGCCGTCCTTTAGATCGGTCTCGAAAATCAGTACCAGCCGGTCGGCGCCTGGAAACGTGAGCGGCCGCAGCACCACTGAGTTGACCACGCTGAAGATCGCCGTGTTGGCACCAATGCCAAGGGCCAGCACCATCACAGCCACGATGCTGAAACCGGGGGCCTTACGCAGCGTTCGCAGCGAGTAGCGCAAATCCTTCAAGAAATTGAGCATCTGCTTGTCGTCTTCGCAAGAGGAGGTCCGTTCCAACCATCGCCCAAGTAACTGAATCGCTTGACTCGAATGGCACCCGTCCAGAACCCTCACTGTTCGCTTTTGGGAATCGCGCCCAGATTCCGCGATTCAAGCACGTCGCATTCAGCCACAAAACCTCCCAGCGCGATTCGTCCGGCTCCAGCTCGAACCTAGCTTCTCAGCGGGCTGTTCGTTGAGTGTTACCTCGCAGTGAGGCATACCAGGTGAGCGAAGTGGCCTAGTATAAGAACTCGAAGTCCACGTTTCCAACGGGTTACGAACGGACCGCCGGATGCATACAGTTCGACTGAATAACGTTTACGGGGTGTGTTGTAAACAGAAAGGCTCTCACAATGGAACAGCTGACCGGTGCAAACGGAATTAAGGGCGAGGGCGGGGCCGAAACCAACGTATACCTCATCGGGGGCGGGATCGCCTCGCTGGCGGCGGCCGTCTTCCTGATTCGGGACGGCGATATCCCGGGTCACAAAATCACGATCTTCGAGCAGCTTGAACATCTCGGCGGCAGTCTGGATGGCGCCGGGTCGCCACAGGAAGGCTACGTCATCCGGGGCGGGCGAATGCTCGAAAGCAAGTATGTGTGCACGTGGAATCTGTTCTCGTCGATACCCACCCTGGACGAAAGCAAGACCGTGACCCGGGAGATCTTCGACTTTAACGACACCCTGAAGACATCCTCCAAATCCCGGCTTTTTCGGAGCGGCCATCGCGAAGACGCGCCCGAGTTCGGGCTCAGTGAAACACACATCCTCACATTGGAACGTTTGATGCTGGAGCCCGAGGCCTTGCTGGGATCCGGCAGCATCGCCGGCCAGTTTGACCCTTCGTTCTTTCAGACTAATTTCTGGATCATGTGGTCGACGACCTTCGCTTTCCAGCCTTGGCACAGTGCCGTCGAGTTCAAGCGTTATCTGCTTCGCTTCACCCACATGGTCGCCGGGTTCAACCGGCTGCAGGGGATCATGCGCACGGTCTATAACCAATACGACTCCATGATTCGTCCGCTATTTAAGTGGCTTGAGCACCACGGCGTGCGATTCGATGTCGAGACCCGCGTCACCGACCTTGGCTTCAGTGAGGACGCCGCCGGGAAGCGCGTCGATCGAATCATTTGTGAGCGCGACGGAAGTCGCCATGAATTTGCGGTGGGTCCGCACGACCGCGTCATAGTCACGCTGGGATCGATGACGGAAGGCTCCAACCTGGGGTCCATGGACTCGGCCCCAGTGCTTAAGGGGAAGGCTGAGGGCGGCGCCTGGACCTTATGGGAGAAGATCGCCGCCGGCCGGCCGGAGTTCGGACGCCCCTCCATTTTTACCGAACACATTGATGAATCGAAGTGGGTGTCATTCACAACCACCCTGCGCAACTCGAACTTTTTCCGACTGGTGCGCGACTTCACGGGCAATGTGGAAGGCGAGGGAGGCCTGGTCACCTTCGCGCAATCGAGTTGGATGATGTCGATTGTGCTGCCCCATCAGCCACATTTCGCGGGACAGCCCGAGGACGTGAACGTCTTTTGGGGCTATGGCTTGTTCGTGGACAAGCCGGGCGACTTCATTAAGAAGCCGATGTCGGCCTGTACCGGGCGCGAAATCATGACGGAAGTTCTGGGCCATCTCCAGTTAAAGGTAGAAGCATCGCGGATCATTGAGAGCTGTGTCGCGATTCCGTGCATGATGCCGTTCATCACCAGCCAGTTTCTGCGGCGCGCCAAAGGAGACCGTCCGCAGATTGTACCCGAAGGTTGGACGAACCTGGCTTTCAACGGCCAGTTCTGCGAGATTCCGGATGATGTCGTGTTCACGGTTGAGTATTCGATACGCTCCGCGCAGACTGCCGTTTATAGACTGCTCAGGCTGAAGCGCGAGCCGCCGCCGGTGTACAAAGGACAGCACGATCCGCGCATTCTGTTTAAGGCGTTCACAACTCTGCATGACGTTGGGGTGTGAGTTCTCATAGCTGCTGCGGGGACAACCGGGTATTGAAAAAGGGCGAGAGCGGCCAAGACCTTGCAAACGGGCAAACCAGGCGTCGGCAGGAGTGCCGACGCGGCACGCACGAGTGCGCGCGCCACGATGGACTCGGGGCTTTACGCGACATCACAAAAACGAAGTGACGTTGGGCGGGGCGCCTCAAGTTCGGAAGATCGATCACATGTCGTCAGACCGCTCCGTCGAAAATCACCATCCAACGGCAGCTCTTCAGAGCTTTCGCCGAATTCGATCCCCCGGTTTCGTGCTTCCGAAGATTTTGAGTTCGCTCCCTGACGGTCGCGGCTCCGTTTTACACACGCGCTTGCTGGCGTTCGGTCGAAAGAAGAACACCCGAATCCGCTCCGTCGAAAATCACCATCCAACGGCGGATCCTAAGAGCTTGCGCTGAATTCGACCCCGCGGTGTCGTGCTTCCGAAGCTTTGCGTTCGCTCCCTGACGGTCACGGCTCCTTTTACGCGCTTGCTTGTGCGCGCGGCTCGCAAAGGAACTGTGAGGGAGCGAACTTCCGAAACAGCCCACTCAGATCGCGATCTTTGCTGAAATCGTCTAAAATTTACTAGTTCCCACAAAATCTCCCTCCTAGGAGTTAACATGAACAACCTGACCCCGAAAACGGCTTGGCAGGCCCTGTTTGCCGTCTCTTTGCTCGGTCTGCTCTTTGTGTTTCCGAACACTTGCTCCGCGCAAGCAAGTCGGACCTTATACTGCCCCGATCCCAACACAAAATCGGCCATTCTCCCGACGGGGGACAACCATGATGCCGACATGATTGTCAACGGTGCCTGTACGGCGGACGGCAAAGGAATCGCCCCGGGGAAGGCTGCGGCTCTGTATGCGTTTCACAACGTGAACGTGATCAGCGGCGGGTCGTTGACGTTCCTCGATGCGCCGATCGACTTTCATGCCGAATCGATTCTGGTCGAAAACAACGCCAGCTTGATCGCTGGAAGTCCGGGTGCTCCAATCGGATCGAATCCTGGCAGCCGGTTGATCATTTACCTGTACGGAGCCCCGGCCGATCCCGGAATCCTATGCCAGACCGACCCGTTCTGCGGTATCCCGCATACCACGGCCAAGGACCTCTGGGACTCAAACACGAGCATGTCCATGCAAATGCCCATGCCGGCTAACGGAACCTGCGTTAAAGCGAGCGCCATCGACCCGAGCTATCAACTACCGGGCGACGACTGTTTCTACCAGTACGAAGCTCTGGACGCCCAGGACAAAGCGGCTCAAGCCAAGGCGTATTTCGGCCACAAAGTGCTGGCGGTTTCTTACGGCGGAACACTGAATCTATTCGGCCGCAAGGGCGCGCTCTACGACGAAGCCACGGATGCCAATCCGGCAAATACTGGAATCAGTTGGGCACGCCTTGCCGGAATCGCCGGCAACGAACTGACTTTGGATTTGCGGAAAGGCCAGACCTTAAACTGGCAGCCGGGTGACGAGATCGTCGTCACGGCGACGGACTACATGCCTGGGCATTCTGAGAAGGCGACGATCCAAAACGTCTCGGGCAATACGGTGACCCTGATGGCGGCGCTCACCTATCCGCACAACGCGACCGCCTATACGCTTCCCTCCGATTTGCCGGGCAGCGTCGGCCCCCGGCAGGATCTAAACCTAAACCCCGTCGAGGGCGCACCAAGGACAGTGGACACGCGTGCCGCGGTGGGCCTGTTGACCCGCAGCATTGTGATCACGTCGGAGGGTAACCAACCCGATACCACGGTTCCGGATGTGGGCAAGCCAGCTCCCGACCACTTTCCTGCCACGCCCGGTAATTACTTTGGTGGACACACGATCATCCGTCAGGGCTTCGCCAGCTACCAGGTTCAGGGCGTCGAGTTCTGGCGCTTAGGTCAAGGTGGACTCATTGGCCACTACCCGGTGCACTTCCACATGGCTCGCAAGACCCAGCAACCGACCCCCGGCGCCCCGGCGCTGACCTTCTTAAAGGACTCTTCCCTGTACGAATCCATGACGCGATGGGTCACCGTTCACGCCACTCAGGGTATAACCCTGCAGCGGAATGTGGGCTTCATGTCCATCGGCCACGGCTTTTATCTGGAAGACGCGACGGAGATCAACAACAAGCTGTACGGCAACTTGGGGGTCACCGTTGCGGCAGCCGTGACGCCAACCAAGCTGAATCCGCGCGGAGTTCCCGGAATCCTGGCGCGGCCAGGGGATGGCCCCATCGCCGACCTGATGCCCTTCCGGTCCGACTGGAATCACCCTACCGCCTTCTGGATTATGAATGGCTGGAACGATTTTGAATACAACATGGCGGTCGGCGTCACTACCTGCGGCGCCTGTTACTGGCTGCTACCGGCTGCCAACAGCGGTCCCTCCACGTTTGAGGTGTGGGACGGCTATGCCGCGCAGGGATTCAACCGCTACGGGCTGTCGCCGCTGCAAAACTTTACCGGAAACTCGTGCGTGGCCGCCATGAACTCGTTTCAAACGGTCGGCGCCACCAATGCTTGTCTCGGCGTGGAAGACGATGGCCAGAACCCAGCCCCAAATCCGAATCTGCTGCAAGCCGTCTACAACGCAAATGCTCCCCCGGCAAGCAACGGGCCTGCATCCAATATTTACTACCCCAAGCTGAGCGGCTTTCGCAATCCGACGCAGTGCCCGGCCGCCACCGCAGAAAACCCAAATCCCGATTGCAGTATTGCCCCTCCGTGTGCCTCGGTGGGAGAGAACAAAAACAACTGCATGACAACGGTTCTGGACCACTACACGACTTCGTTCAACTTTGCGCAGTTCAATTTTGCTGCCATCTGGCTGCGGCCGTGGTGGTTCCTGGTAACCGACAGCGCGATTACCGATTCGCAATATGGAGGCCTGAATTTCGTCACTGGCGGTGGATACACGCACTCCGACGCGCCGGCGGGTTTCTGGTCGCTGGCCTACAAGAGCGTTTTGATCGGCAATTCGCAGAAGGTTGTGGACGGCAACGGCACGCCGGCCAATCCTTATGCGTCCAACGCCGGGCCCTTCAATCCTACGGCTGCGGGAATGGGCATTGATCCGGCAAAATGCGAAAACAACACGTTCAACTACTGCCTGTCCAAAGACAATGCGATCAGCATCCAACTGGATCCGTTTGGCGGACAGCGGATGTTCAGCCTGTATGATGGTCCGTCGTTTCAGCAGGACAATGCATTCCTCGATATTCAGCCGACCATCCTTACCGGCTGCACGCCTTCCGGAGCGGGCGGCGGGCAATGTAATGGAACCAACTGGATGTACGGACGGGTAGCCGGCATTCCCAAGGACGCCGCGAACGCTTGCTATCTGCCGAACGCCGCTATTGCCTGGAAGCAGCCCAACGGGTTCTATTACCCGCCGGCGTTTCACTCGCAAAACCTGTTCTTCGAGAACGTGAACATCCGTCATTTTCTGATCGAGCCCATCTTCGTTCCGGGTACCTTCAAGACCGATCCGACGGGTACGCAGATGCGATACTGCAACTTCCAAACCTCGCAGTTCGACAGTTTCACCGACATCGACCGTCAGACAGTATTGAACGACGGTCTTCCTACTTCTACCGGAGGAGACGGCGCGCTCACGGGCTTGACCGCTAAAGACACGCCGGACAATATGCCGCAGCGGGAGACCATTTCGGTGAACGAAGACGACTTCTTCAACGCACCGCTGGAAACAGCGGAATGCGCGTCGGACAAGCACCCGGGTGATGCCGATCCAGGTTCCGGGACGGGCGCTCCCGGCACAGCGAGGACCAGCCCGTATGAGTATCTGACCACCGCCATGATCGCGAACTGCGCCATCGGCTTAACGCCGGACCCACCCAATCGCCCGATTCTCAACGAATGCGTGACCAATGGCCTGGCGTATTGGAGCCAGGACTGCGGCGGCCCGTTCTGCTTTGGCCCGATGCTGTACCGGCAGTACCTCACCGCGGCGGAGAACGTCATGGTGCCGCAGCCGCATCCGTTTATTCACATGATGGGGCAAGGCCAAGGCCAGCGCAGCACGCTCACGGTCAATCATGGCCGCTACTATCTCGACACGACCCCGAATTGCGCGGCTCAGGGCGGCTGCGTGGGCGCCTATCCGAATCCCTCTCACAGCGTCTCCGTCTTCCAGGCAAGCCAGACCTATCACGTCTTTTTCCTTTACGGCAGATCAACCACCAAGCAGGTGTACGACGTGTACCTTGGCAAAAACGCGACCTCAGACTGGAAGGTTACTGCGGAGCGTGCGACCTTGAACGACAACAATTTCAAATTCTGTACGTCCAAGGACGCGGACTGTCCGGTCGCCGATAACCCCGCGTGGCTTACCGTCGACTCCTCGTTCCTCGCTGCGCAGGGATTTGTGCGGGTGACGCTCGATTTGACCAAGAGTCGAATCAGCGAAGAATTCACCAGCGCCGAAGCCTTCAAATCGGTTTGCCAGCCGAAGACCTATTGTGAAGTGAAGGTGCTCGGGGCAACCCAGACGTGCGGGTGCAAGGCCGGCACCAACTGCAAAGATGAGGAAGTCTGCAGTTGGGGAACCAAAGATCCGGATTGCCCTGACAATGGATGCTACGCCTTCTCATTCGTGATGCCCTCGAACTTTGTTGCTTCGAATACGCCGCTGCCTGCGCCGGCTCCCGGGCTCTTTACCAAGGAGGATCCTTACTTTCAAGCCGGCCAGATAAAATTTATGCCCGCCGCGGCGCCGGGTCCCCAATGCACATACTCGACGGTGCCATCGCAGTAACACATGTTACGTTGCTAGTTTTACTAACTATGAAGACCTTGCGCAGCGTTTCCGATCGGCAAGAGGTCTTGACACGAATCGAATCGCTATCTTCGTCGGATACGGCGAGGTGGGGCAAGATGTCCGTCCATCAGATGATGTGTCATCTCACTGACTCCTATCTGTGTGCGCTGGGCGAGAAGGCCGCCAGTTCGGACACGGGTCTGTTTCAGCGCACACTGATGAAGTGGGTCGCACTCCGAGTTCCCTTCCCCTGGCCCAAAGGAATTGCCACCAGGCCCGAGATGGAGCAAGGCAAAGGCGGTTCGGCCCCGGTTGAGTTCAGTCAGGATCGTGCGGCGCTGGCCGCGGTGGTAAGCCGGTTTTGCGATCAGCTGCCTCAACCGGCTTTACAACACCCGATTTTCGGTCCGATGAAACCGGCCGATTGGTTCCGCTGGGGTTACCTTCACGCCGACCATCACCTGCGCCAATTTGGCCGGTGCAGTTTGGCCGGTGAGGCGTGCTCTTCTGCGGCGACTCGCCGGAAGAGATTCAGTTGTCGCGCCAGAGGATCGCTGCAATTCGGCCTTGGTCCTGAAAAACGTTGATCACGCCAGCCAAGAGATTCGCGGTAATGTCGACGTTGTTCACGACCAATTCGAAAACGAGTTGACGGCCGCTCCTGGTGGTTACATAACCAGCCAGCGCCTGACCCTTCAGCAGGACCCTCGTCTCGGTACCTTGCACGAACGTTCCAGGTTTCGCGTGCACCTGTCCGGCCGCGCCGGCAAGCGTGGGATCAGACTGAAAATCGGTGACGAAGCCCAGTGAACCATCGACACCCAGTATGGGCAGCGCGTTGAAGAAGGCAGGAAAAGCGGGCGTTTGCTTCAGATCGAGAAGCATTTGCGTAACGGCCTGGTTGGTTGCGGTTGTATCTCCGCCCCCGCTTCCGTCGATAAAGTGAACCTCGTTGTTTGGTATTCCGTAGTTCGCTGCCAGGCTCCTCTGTTCCAGCGCGAGCGCGTCCTGCATATTGTCGACGCCCCGTACCAACCCGAGTAAGACCAAGCTGGTGTCGGCGCCTATGTTGTAGCTCACCTTTAAAACGAACTTGGCATCCTCGGAATAGGGCATCCCGATCAGTTCCGCAGTTTTCTGAGCGGGCTGATAGGCACCCTTGGAGGGAAGCAGCTGCACGGGGTTCGCGCCGGTTGGCGTCGCGTTGACTTCTACCCCGGCGGCCCGAAGCGCCTCGATGAATACCGTGCGCGCATAGTTCGACGGCTGAGTGATCCTAACGGTCTGCACCAGGGGGAACGCATTGGTCAGAGGAGGAACGAAGCCAGCGGGCAGATTTCCTTTGATGGCGGCCGAGCACCCGGCTTGGCCGATGCAGGCCGGGAGGAGTGGATCGACCTCGAGAGTGTTTGGCGTGCCCGCCGGAGCCATCAACAGCGTGCTCTTGATGTCCAGAGCCGCCGAGAACGGCCTCCAATTGACGCGAGCGCGATTACCGGCGGCTGCTGGAGAGATAGTGAGATCCACGACGTCGTCGTTGACGAATATAGGGCGGACGTCGAATTGCCTCCTGAAATTGAACGGTTGAAACAGCCGGTCATCGATAATGACGTTGCCCGTGATACGCTTGACACCCGACGCGAACACCTGCCGCGCCAGTTCCGCGTACCCTGCGAGTGGGTTGGGTGAAGTGAGCATGGCGTTACCCAGAGCATCGGCCTCGTTGTGATCGAAGGTGGTGACGGCGATAGTTCCGTCCGGGTTGGTCCTGCCGCCCATCGTGAGGTCGCCGGACGCGACCAGGATCAAATCGCCGTGCAGCACGCCCACCCGATCGACGTCCCCGTTGCGGTAAACCGGTGTGTTGTAACGGTGGGTGGGCCCGACTTCGTTCAACAGCGCTCCCACCGAAAAGACCTTGCGGACCGAGCCGATGAAAAATTGACAGTGCGGCGTCAGATCGATCAGGGTTTTTCCCGTGCCGGCGTCGACGACGCGAAGTCCCCAGACGGCACCGTGGTAGATGGGCTTCTGGAATATCTCCTGGATGCCGGCAGGCAAGCTGGCAACGCTGGGAGTACAGGTGCCACCGCTTTGCGCCAAGCCAGGGACCGATGCAAGAAGAAAGAGCAGGAGTCGCAAAGGTTTCATCGTTGTCCCGTCATTCGACTCTAACCTAAACGAACGAATTGATGCGCCTTGCTCATCCCATCCGCCGGGTGAGACAATCCTGGCCATGAGACGCCGTGAATTTCTGATGGCCGCCGCCGCACCGCTTCTCTCCTCGGGGGCTGCGGTCCCGACGTCTGAGCTGTCAGTGGAAGGCTACATCTTCCAGCAATACGCTCAGTCCCTGAAGAAGTCCTTGGCGGACGTGATTCCGGAGGTCTTACCCATGGCGCGGGCGGCGGGCTTCAACAATATAGAGCTCAATCAGGCTTTCTTCCAACCGGACGACGTGCGCGATCGTACCCTGGCCTTGATTAAAGCGCAAGGCCTGCACATGCCGTCGGTTTACGTCGGCGGATTGTTGCATGAGAAGGATGCCGCGGACCAGACCATCGCCCGGGCCCTTGAGATTGGCCGCCTCTGCGCGCCCTTCGGATGCAAAGGCATCGTCAATAATCCCGACCCCAAACCGAAGGACGAGCGGAAGACAGACGCCGAACTGGCGGTCGAAGCGGATTCGCTCAATCGCATGGGCCGCGCCTTGTCGCAGGCCGGCTTCGCTCTCAGGGTTCATCACCACACGCCGCAACTGGAAGACAACGCACGTGAGTGGCGATACATCCTGCACAATACCGATCCTCAAATCGTGCATATCTGCGTCGACGTAGATTGGGCCTATCAAGGCGGGTTTGAGCCGCTGGCTTTCCTGGAAGAAGTCGGTGACCGCTTGCAAGAACTCCACTTGCGCAGCGCGAAGAACAAGCTCTGGCTCGAAGACCTCGAAGATAGCGACATCGATTACTACAAGATTGCGGACTACCTGAAACAGCGCGGCCTCCACCCGCTTATCGTTGTCGAACTGGCATACCGTCCGGCGACAACCATCACGCGCCCGCTCGGGGAAGATCTGCGCGTCAGCCGCCTTTACGCGGAGAAAGTTTTTGGATTAGCCTGATCGCGAATAGGGGGACGCTCGATCGTGCGGATCCCCTCGAGACGCGAGGGCAGTGTGTTAACCTACACTTCCATGTATGGCGCTCGCCCCGGGCACGGTGATCGGACAGTATCGAATTGATCGCTTGGTTGGCGCCGGAGGCATGGGCGAGGTCTACAAGGCGACACATCTGGTCTTGGGCCGCGATGTCGCGCTGAAAACTCTTCGGCCTGGCGAGGGTTCTGAAGCACATACTCTGCGGTTGATCCGTGAGGCTCGTGCGACCTCCGCCCTCCAGCATCCTAATATTGTCACGGTCTACGATGTTGGCGACCTGAATGGAAGTCCCTACATTGCCATGGAGTATGTCGTAGGCGAGACGCTGCGCCAAGTCCTGGCTACCCGCGCCCTGCGACGTTTGGAAGCGGTCGGCTATGGGATCCAGATCGCCAACGCCCTCGCCGCCGCCCACAAAGCGGGTCTGTTGCACCGTGATGTTAAGCCCAGCAACATCATGATCACGAGCAGAAACGTGGTCAAAGTGGTTGATTTCGGCGTTGCCAAGCGCTTCGACCCAGTGGACGCCAAGCCGGGCGAATTAGCCGAGACTATGGCTGAAGATCCGCTTCAGACCAAGCCGGGATTTGTAATCGGCACGGCGGCCTACATGTCGCCGGAACAGATTCGGGGTCAGCGCGTTGATTCCCGTTCCGACGTCTTTTCGTTCGGCATCGTTCTCTATGAAATGCTGACGCGAGTACATCCTTTCGCCGCCGGCACGGACGCTGACAGAACCAGCAAGATTTTGCACACGAATCCGCGGCATGTCAACGAGATCGTCGCTGACGTACCGGAGGAACTCGATGACGTGGTGGGTTTCTGCTTGCGCAAGGAAGTAGATGAGCGTGCACAGTCCATGGTCGACGTGGCGCACATCCTGGAAGTGTCGCAAAGGGCGATTGAGGGAGCGGGCGAAGCCGTCACCACCGCGCCGGGCGTGCGACGCGGGCGCTGGCTAGCCGCGGGTGGAGCGCTGGCGCTGGCCCTTGTTGCCGGTTGGGCCATTGGGGCGTTTGTGACCCATCGCGGCGAACAGGTCCGAACGCGGCCGTACCTTCGCCGGATCACTTGGGATGCAGGGTTGGCTGAATCGCCGGCACTATCCAACGACGGAAGCCTCATCGCGTTCGCTTCTGATCGGGCCGACGGCAAGAGCCTGGATATCTTTGTCCGCCACACTTCCGGAGGCGAGCCCATCCGGCTGACCAACGACCCTGCGGACGACAGCGATCCGTCGTTTTCACCCGATGGAGGCATGATCGTCTTCCGCTCCGAACGCCATGGCGGCGGCATCTATCTAGTGCCGAGTCTGGGCGGACAGGATCGCCTACTCGTTCAGGGCGGCAATAATCCCCGCTTCTCACCGGATGGCAACTGGATCGCTTACTGGGTCGGCGAAGGTGCGAATCCAATGCCCTCGGGGCGCCTGTATGTGGTTCCGGCTTCCGGGGGCACGCCCCGTCAACTGCAGCCTTCGTTCGCCGACGCTCGCTATCCCCTCTGGACGCCTGATAGCCTACATATCCTGTTTCAGGGCGTGGATGTTTGGGCGTCGAACACTATCCCGGACACGGACTGGTGGGTGACGCCGCTCGATTCCGGGCGCGCCATAAAGACCGGCGCATGGAATTCGCTCACCCATGCTGGAATGACTTACATCTACCCGCCCGGCGGCTGGCATGGCAAACGGGTCGTTTTCTCCGCTCAGGACGACACGGCGCGGTCCCTCTTCGAGGTGCCCATCTCCGCCCGCACCTGGCATATAGAGTCGCCACCCGATTCACTCACCTTCGGGACGGGCATTGACGGTGATCCCGATCCGGCGCCGGGCGGCGCAATCGCCTTCACAAGCTATCAATACGGAGTAAATATCTGGTCGCGCGACTTGGACGGAAGTGGCCGTTTAAGGGACAAAGAAAACCGGAGGATCACATCCGGCGCCGCCTTTCACACCGGCATCTCGGCCAGTTCGAATGGCATGCGCCTTGTTTTTCTTCGTGGGCGCAGTCCGACGAGGAAGGCCTGGATGCGCGATCTGGCAACCGAACGGGAAGCTTCCGTCGACATCGACGCCGCGGACAAATGTTCCGCCATCATTTCAGCGGATGGTTCACGGGTTGCCTGGTCCGTCTGCGGCCCGGGCCCGGAAGCTATATATGTGGCTACTGTCAGCTCAGACCTCTCCGTGCGGGTACCGGAAAAGGTCTGTGAGAACTGCGGCCGCGTTTTAGACTGGTCTCGTTCGGGCGACTCGATCTTATTCGCGGATCACTCTAGCCCCGTGCGGGCTGGTATTCTCGGTCTCTCAACGAAGTCAACCAACATGACTTCAAGCTCGCACAGCAACCTCGATAACGGAAAGTTTTCACGCGACGGAACCTGGATCGCTGTGACTGCAGCGCAGACCTCGGGCGACCGCGCACAAATCTTCGCCATTCCTGTCAGGAACAACCAACCGGCGCCCGAATCCAGCTGGGTGGCCGTTACCAAGGGAGACACATGGGACAGTAGCCCGGTGTGGTCGGAACGCAGCGACGCTGTGCTGTTCTACTCCCGGCGCGACGGTTTCGGCTGTATCTGGCGCCAGCCCCTCAATCCGATCACCATGCAGCCAGAGGGCGAGCCGTCGGAAGTCCTGGGGTTTCACGGAGGCCGCCTTTCACTCAAGGAATTGCTGTCCAGCTCCCAGTCGCTGTCCCTGGCAGGCGACCGGCTCTTTTTCAACGCGCTCGAATCGACCGGGAGCATTTGGATCTTTGAGAACACTCACCCTGGCAAAGACAAATAGGCGCATTTCGGCCCTGTTCCTTTTTCTTTTCATCTGTTTCCTATTTAACTGAACGCGGAAATCGGATATACTTTGATGCACTGGAGACGTTCGTGCCTGAAAAGAAGCAGCCAAAGGAGTACACCGGCAAGCCCATCACGGTCGAGATTGAGCTTGAGCCGCTGAAGACCGCCGACGTTAAACTGACGGATGAGCAGGTGCGGCGGCTACTCGCCAGTGTCGGCAATACGGTGACAAGTTGGTTGAGGTATGACGTGAAGGATCGGCGCCCGATACCGGTTGTCACCCACGAAGGCACGCAGAGCTGGAGCAGTGAAGATGGCGAGTTTCGGAATGAATAGCGCCGCCTGATCAGTCAAAGCCTGCCCGAGTTAGGCAAGATGCGTATCTGCCTCATCAGCGCTGCGACTGTTACCGAGTTCGGCGAATACGCGAGCAATAGAGCTGTCCGCGATATTGCGGAGCATCCGCCGCTCGGCATACTGACGCTCGCAGCCATTTTGCGCGAACAGCTGGAAACGCCGGTTATCTTGGATCTGAACCGGCTCTACTACGAATACCTGGCGGACGCCGCACTAGATACTGCAACCGATTTTTGCACTTGGGCATGTTCTCGGGTCCCTCCCGGTTTCGACGTCATCGGCCTGAGCACAATTTGCAGCTCATATCCCTTGACGATCCGGATGGCCGAACAGCTAAAGCGAAACTATCCAGAAACCGCGATCGTCCTGGGTGGTCCTCAAGCCTCTGTGGTGGATGTAGCAACCCTCCGGGCCTTCCCGTTTGTTGATCTGATCGTTCGAGGTGAAGCAGACGAAACTCTTCTGCAGGTGTTGCGGACGGGTCTCAGGTCCCCGGCTCTTGCGCTGGTGCCGGGCATCACGTTCCGTAGCGGCGGATCGGTTGTCCGGAATCCCGAGGGCCCGGTGATAGCCGACCTGGATGCGCTGCCGTTCCCAGCCTTTGACCTTCTTCCCTGGAGCGAGGCGCCTTTCTATTTCCCAATCGAGTTAGGCCGCGGTTGCCCGTTTTCGTGCACTTTCTGCTCGACCAACGACTTTTTCCGCAAACGGTTCCGGCTCAAATCGCCTCAAGCGGTGCTGACGCAGATGCGAAGAGTGCGAAGCGAGTACAACATCAATCGATTCGACCTCGTTCACGACATGTTCACGGTGGACAGGAAGCGCGTGGTTGGATTCTGCCAGGCCCTGCTCGATTCGGGAGAACAGATTCAATGGGGCTGCAGCGCTCGAACGGATTGCGTCGACGACGAACTCATCGAACTGATGCATCGGGCCGGATGCCGTAGCGTCTTCTTCGGTGTCGAAACCGGATCTCCACGCCTTCAGCATCTGATCGAGAAAGACCTCAACCTGCCAGAAGCCGCGGCGCGGATAAGGACCTGCACTTCGGCGGGAATCAACACCACGGTTTCACTCATCACGGGTTTCCCGGAAGAGACCGAAGAGGATCTTTGGCAGACCATCTCCTTTCTGATGGACGCAACGCGCCATGAATTGGTTGAGCCGCAGTTGCATATCGTCGCGCCACTGGCTGGAACGCCGTTGCACAACCAGTTCCGGGGCAGGCTTCTATTTGACGACGTGCATTCCGACATGTCGTATCAGGGATTAAAACAAGAAGATCCTGACCGCGACCTGGTCTTGTCATTCCCCGATATTTTCTCCAGCTTCTATGGAGTACCTGCGCCGGCCCTAAATCGCGCGCGATTGAAGCGCCTCCACGGGTTTGTCCTTCACGCCTTAGGTCCATTCCGGTGGGTTGCGGCGGCAGTGCAGCAATCGAGGGGTGGGATCCGGGCCTTCTTCCAGGCATGGGAGAAGGAGTTTCCGGGGCCGTCCAAGAGCACACAGGAGTGGACCCGCTATTATGCCTCCGCCGACTTCGGACGGCATCTGGCGTCCTTTGTGCGAACCAGGTATTTAACCGGCTTGGAGTCCGACGGGTCACTCGAGACTCTCGTGCAACTGGCGGAGGGTATCTGCTCGCCTGACGTACATGAATACCCACCCCTGACACCAGAGCCGAGCCAGGTGTCGGAAGCGTCTATCCACGAGATCATTCCGATGCTGCAGGTTGGGGTTCGATTGCTGGATCTCGATGCGGATGTAAACGCGATCTTGGAACACCTGCGCCGCGGTGAGGGACTTCCCGCGCCTTCGATGCATCGCACGGCCATGGCGACACGGTCGGGGAAAACAAGGGGTACCGACATCATGAATCTGACGCCTCTGTCCGCCGCGTTCCTCCGCCTATGCGATGGCCGCACGCTAGACCAGGTCGCCGAGGAATTGAAACTGGATGATGACCTCAGGAGTGCCGGAAAACAGCAGGTCGGAGCAATGATTTTTGACCAACTCTGCCGACAGCGTCTCCTGACCTTCCGCAAGAAAACCTCGCAGCCAATATCAACGACCGCGGCGGAACTGCTCGTTACCTGAAACTGGCGCTTTGGGCAAGCGGTTTGATCGCCTTCGGCTTGCTGTGGTGACGACGTCGCGGCGAAGTGAAGATGATCTGGTGCCCGGGCCGACTTCCGGTCCCTCAGGCCCGTGGCGCCCGTATTCGAACGCCGGAATATCGGAGGAAATCGCTTAAGCCGGCATCCAGGTATTTGTCGCGGTGCAGGAGCACAGTGATCTGCCGCCGTAGATCGAGCCACGGCACATGCACGCGCCGGAGCTGGCCGGCCCGGATCTCGGCCACCACTGCGGAACCAGACATGCAGCCCAGCCCGGCGCCCGCCATAACTGCTCGTTTGACTGCTTCGATTCCTGAGAATTCGGCCGGTACGCGGTCCACGCGGAACTTGCCCTCGATTGCACGCTCAAAGACGGCACGGGTGCCCGATCCCTTTTCTCGCAGCACCCATGAGGCTCCCGACAGGTCTTCAATGGTCGCCTTTCGACCTGCCAGCGGATGGTCAGGTCCGGCCACGATCACAAGTGGATCCTCCCGCCACGGAAATGCGAGCAGAGCATCGTCCTCCACCACCCCCTCGATCCATCCGGCGTCGCTTTCAAAGCGCCGCAGCGATTCGGCAACCTGCTCAGTATTGCCGATCGAGACGTGGAAACGGCAGTCGGGGTGAGTGCGAGCAAATCGAGAGACGATGGCGGGCAGCATGTAGTTGCCCGCCGTGAGACTGGCATAGAGAGTCAGGCTGACGGGGTGACGGGCGCCGGAGGATTCGATATCGCGAATACGGTCGAGCACCTCAATCGCAGGCGGAAGCAGGCGCCGTCCGGCGGCGTTTAGTACGAGGCGGCGGCCGCGCCGGTCAAAGAGCTTGCGCTCCAGCAGGTTCTCGAGCTCGCCTAGCGCCTGGCTCGTGGCGGCCTGGGATAGACCCACGCGGGCCGCTGCCGCGGTAACCGTCTGCTCCTGGCAGATGGCGGTGAAAAGCTCGAGCTGTCGTAGTGTTATGCGCATATTGGTTTAATCGAACAAGTATATAGATGTTATCCGTTTTACTTATCTGCGTACGGGCACTAATCTCAAAGCATGTCGATCTCTAAGACGCCGACGCACCTAAGCGGTGGGATTGTCTTATCGCTCCTGGCGGCGTTGGCGGTCTGGTGGGGTGCAACGCTTACCTGGAATCGCAGCCTGCATCTCAGCCCGTTGACCTTGGCGATCCTGGTGGGCATGCTTCTAGGAAACGCAATCCCCGCCCGATTCCTGGATGGGCTGCACCCCGGCCTGCGGTTCGCCCAACAAAAAATCTTGCGCTTCGGCATCATCCTGTACGGTCTTCGCTTAACTTTGCACGATGTGTTCCGACTCGGCCCAGGCGCTCTCGCGCTTGATGTCGCTGTGATTGGATGTGTCGTGCTGGCCGGCTACTGGCTAGGGACGCGGGTGTTTAAACTCGATCCGGACACGGCCTTGCTGGTCAGCGCCGGCAGTGGCATCTGCGGTGCGGCGGCGGTTTTGGCAACCGACCGTGTGATCGATAGCGAGTCGCACAAGGCCAGCATTGCCGTGGCGACCGTGGTTGTTTTTGGCACTATCGCCATGTTTGTCTATCCCCTGTTGTATCCGCTGACTGGATTCTCAGAGCGCGAGTTCGGCATTTATACCGGCGCTACGGTCCACGAAGTCGCTCAGGTCGTGGCCGCGGGGCGCGCTGTGAGCCAAGGGGCGAGCGACACGGCGGTTGTCACCAAGATGCTGCGGGCGCTGTTGCTGGCTCCGGTCCTGCTGCTGGTTGGGCGCGTGCGCAGGACACGAACGGCTGGGGGCACACGGCCTACTTCGTTTCCGTGGTTCGTGCTCTGGTTCGGTTTAGTCATTGCATTGCAATCGGTGTACACGCCTCCGGCAGGCGTGAGGTCCGGTCTGATCGAACTCGATACGGTTTTGCTCAGCAGTGCCATGTTCGCGCTGGGCGTAGGCACGCGATGGAATCAACTGTCACGGGCCGGAACTCGTCCGTTGCTCCTGGCGGCTGTTCTGTTTGCAGGCCTTGTCGGCGGCGGCTTCTTATTGACGCGGCTGCTGATCGGATAACACGTGGCTCTGTGCACCTTTGGCAGGCTATTCGGACGAGTAGAGAGGGCTCCCTTCACGGTCGCGGCTTCCGTTGCTTCGCGAGATTTGGGTGGAGCGCAGGCTGCGAAAAACATTCTGAGGGTCACCGCTTCCATCTCCGTTAGCATGCGCCTTGCTGACGACTCTGTGTGAAAACTCGAGGAGCCGCGCGCACGACGGTCAGGACCTGCTCACGTGGGTTCGGAAACCAGGTGAAATGCTGAGCTTTTTTAAGGCATATCGGCCTTTGAGTGCGCTCACGGTCGCGGCTCGAAAAGGGCCTCCCCTTGCTCACGCGCGCGGTTCTGTGCCGGGAGTTTTCACACGGACTCTGACGCGCGCGGTTGCTCTGAGAATACGGGTTGGAGGACGCGGGGACGGACAGCTCTGTCCACGCGCCACAGAGCTGTATCGCGCTTCGTCCACCACGTCGTGGCTTGGGCCAGAGAAGTCCGTCCCCTTGATGAAACGGTCGTTTCACTCACCAGTTGAAGCTGGCTGCGGTGGCGACTTCACCAAGCTGGTTAGTAGCGCGGCGCTGAGCCAGGAGACTGAAACGATGAGCACCAAGGCGTAGGTGGGATCAAAACGGGTACGCAGGTAACCAATCACGGCTGGACCGACGAAGCCGCCGAGATTTCCTACCGAGTTGATGAGACCCACAGAAGCGGCTCGGGCGGGCCCGGCAGAGATGGACGTTGGCAGCGTCCAAAAGCCGGGCATCCAGCCGAAGCTACCTGTGGCCCCTGTGAGGCAAAGCCACGCGAAGGCCAGACCTGCCGATTGGCCGGGGACCGTGCTCAGCGCAAAGAAGAGTCCTCCGCAGATCAGCGGGATACAAGCGTGAAGCTTCGGCCGTCCGGTGCGGTCGGAGGAACGGCCCGCATACAACATGACGATGACGGCCAATGCCCAGGGAAGACACGACGCGGCATCCGCGGCGCCGGCATTGAGATGAAGAGTCGTCCGAACGCTGCTCGGGAGCCAAAAGATATAGCCATAGCCGGCAATATTAATGAGACCGTACGCAAGACACAAGACGATCACATTCGGATCGCGAAGAACGCGCCACCATGTCTTGCCGGAAGATGTGTGATGGCGGGTTTCCAGATCGAGAGCGTCCTGGACAGTCCTGCGTTCCGGGGCCTGCAGCCAGTGCGCAGCCCGCGGCGAGTCAGTGAGATACCAGAAGCTCAGCACACCCAGGAGAACGGCGGGCAAACCCTGCAGGATGAAAACCCAGCGCCAGCTGCTCAACTCCGGCCACTGGAATTCGAGGATCAGCGCTGAGAGGGGTCCGCCAATTCCGAGAGAGACCGGGGCGGCGACCATGAAACCGGCCATGGCGCGCGAGCGGTCGCTTTGGCGAAACCACTTCGTCAGGTACACGACGACGCCGGGAAAGAATCCGGCCTGCGCAACTCCCAACAGAAACCGGCCCGCGTAGAACTGCTCGGGGGTGCGGACAAAAGCGAACAGCGCCGTGACTGCGCCCCAGGTGATGAGAATGGAGCCGACCCAGCGGCGGGCGCCCCAACGTTCCACAATCAAAGCCCCGGGAATTTGCAGTAGAAAATAGCCCAGAAAGAAAACTCCCGAGCCGACCCCATAGACAGTTTCTGAAAAGCCGAGTTCCTCCGACATAGGAAAACGGACGAACGAAATGTTGGTGCGGTCGAGATAGGCAATGACGTAGAGGATGAAGACGAAGGGAAGAATCCGGCGCGCGACCAGGCGGCGCAGGCGTTCGCTCTCAATCGCACGCTGAGCCGGGGATGGCGTAGGGGTGGGCAAGCCCGTACAGCGTATCACCCAAACATCGCCGATGCGGGGCCGGCTTGGATAGACTGGAGCCGAAATGGACAACGGAAAGCCTACAACACGCCGCAGTGAGATCTGGTTCAACGACCGGTCGGAGCCGGGCGAGACGGCGGTCTATAACGAACGCTACACGAATTACGGCATCACGCCCGAGGAGCTGCAGGCCGGACGCCCAGTGATCGGGATCGCCCAATCGGGCAGCGACCTGACGCCGTGCAACCGGATCCATCAAAGCCTGGTCGCCAGGGTGAAAGATGGAATTCGTGACGCCGGGGGCATCGCGTTTGAGTTTCCGCTGCACCCCATTCAGGAGAGCTGCCGCCGGCCCACCGCAGCTTTAGACCGCAACCTTGCCTATCTTGGGCTGGTCGAGATCCTGTGCGGTTATCCTTTCGACGGCGTCGTGCTTATGACGGGATGCGACAAGACCACTCCCGCCTGTTTAATGGCGGCGGCCACGGTGAACCTTCCCGCGATCGTGCTTTCGGGCGGTCCCATGATCAACAGCTACGTGAACGGAAAGCTCGCCGGCTCGGGCGTGGCGTTGTGGGAATCGCGGCGCCTGCTGGCGGCTGGGAAGATTGACGGCGAGCAGCTGATGCGGAACGTATGTTCGCCCGCCTCCGTGCCGAGCGCCGGACACTGCAACAGTATGGGAACGGCTCTTTCGATGAATTCGCTGGCAGAAGCACTGGGGATGTCCCTTCCCGGGTGCGCTGCGATTCCGGCGCCGCATTCGGAACGCGCAAAAGTCGCCTACCTGACGGGGAAACGGATTGTTGAAATGGTGAACGAAGACCTGACGCCGAGCCGTATTCTGACCCGTGAAGCATTTGAGAACGCGATTGTGGTTGCGTCCGCGATCGGCGCCTCCACCAACTGTCCGCCTCACATTACGGCTATCGCGCGGCACACCGGGGTCGCGTTGGATGTGAAAGACTGGGAAACCATCGGGCACAATGTTCCCCTACTTGCCAACATTCAACCGGCGGGCGAGTTTCTGGGGGAGGACTTTCATCGCGCGGGCGGCGTGCCATGCGTTCTCGGTGAATTGATCCGGGCAGGAAGAATCCACGGCAGTGCTCTAACCGTCAACGGAAAAACGATTCAGGAAAACTGTGGCGAAGCTCGAAGCCCCGAGCCGCACGTCATCCGACCATACGACCAGCCGCTGATGAAAGAAGCAGGCTTCATGGTGGTCTCGGGCAATCTTTTCGATTCGGCGCTGATGAAGACCTGCGTCATCAGCGAGGATTTTCGACGACAGTATCTGTCGACGCCAGGCTCGGAAGAGTGTTTCGTGGCGAGGGCGATTGTTTTCGACGGGCCCGAAGACTACCGCCGCCGGATCGACGATCCGGACTTGCACATTGATGAGAATTGCATGCTCGTGGTGCGGGGCGCCGGGCCTGTGGGTTATCCGGGCTCAGCCGAGGTGGTCAACATGACTCCACCGGGCAGCCTGGTGAGCCGCGGCGTGAAGGAGCTTCCGTGTCTGGGCGATGGAAGACAAAGCGGGACCTCCGATAGTCCCTCCATTCTGAACGCGTCACCGGAATCCGCGGCCGGCGGCAACCTGGCCATATTGCTGACGGGCGACTTGGTGAAGGTGGACCTCAAGAATCGCCGCGTGGACCTAGTGGCGAGCGACAAAGAGATCAGCCAACGGCGGGCCGCATTGAAACCCACCGAACTGAGGGACGACTCGCCTTGGCAGCAGATGTACCGGGAGAATGTGGGGCAGCTCGACACCGGAGCTTGTCTGGAATTTGCGGTGGATTATCACGACCTGCGCAAAGTCGTGCCTCGGCACTCGCATTGACGATTAGGGAGCATTGTGAAAGCGATTCTGATTCCGCACCCTCCGCATTTTGAGTTCACGACGGTGGACGATCCGCAGTGCGGTCCGAATGAAGTTGTGGTCCGCACGGCCTACTGCGGCCTGTGTGGCACCGATCTCGAAATCCTGCGAGGTTCCATGCCGGAGGGCTTCGCCCGCTATCCGGTGGTTCCAGGCCACGAATGGACGGGTGTGATTGAAGCGATCGGGAAAAACGTGCGGGACCGGCAGGTTGGCGATCGCGTCTCGGTGGAGGGCTATCTGCCGTGCGGCAAGTGCGTACGCTGCCGTGCCGGAAGCAACAACCTGTGTGTGAAGCACGAGCAGATCGGCATGACCCATAACGGTGGATTGGCCGAGTTTGTGGCAGCCCCGGTGCGATCGTGCCATCTGGTGGCAGAACACGTCGGGCTCGATGAGGCGTTGATGGTTGAGCCTGCGTCAACCGTGGTTCGGGGAATTGAGCGCGCTCATCCCCAAACTGGCTGCCGGGCCGCCGTGATTGGCTGTGGGCCCATCGGGTTGATTGCCGCACGAGTGATTACGACCTACGGCCCCGAGGAGCTGCTCGGGGTTGATCTGTCCGCGTCGCAGGAGCCGATGGCATCACGCGCAGGCTTTACTCAATTCACAACCAGCCAGGATGCAAAGGAACTGAAAGAGCGCAGTGGAGCGGATGGGTGGGACCTGGTGGTCAACTGCGCATTAGGCGCCAAGCCGATCGGGTTGGCGTTCCAGATTGTCCGGGCGGGTGGCACGGTGGTTGTGATTGGTGGAGCGCCGCACGCGCAGCAGCTGGAAATTCCGGCCAACCTGTTCGTCACTCGCGATCTCCACGTCGAAGGGCTGCTCGGCTATACAACGCAATCGTGGATTCGCACATTAGACTTGGTTGCGGAAGGCCGTTTGAGACTGGGTGACTTGATCACGCATCGTGTTCCACTGAGCGAATTTGGGCGGGCGCTTGAGTTGGTGGAGTCAAGGCGAGAGCCGACCGGCAAGGTTGCCATTTCGTTCTTTGGATGAATGGCAACCGCGCGCGGCGCGGTCAGGGACTGCTCACACCGATTCGGAAACCAGGTGAGATAGTGGGCGTTCTTGCGGAATATCGGCCTTTGAGTGCGCTCCGTAACCGTCGCGGCTCCGAAAGAATCCGCTTGCTCACGCGCGCGGTTCTGTGCGGGGAGACTCTGACGTGAGTGGTTGCTCTGAAAACACAGGTTGGAGGACGCGGGGACGGACAGCTCTGTCCACGCGCCACAGAGCTGTATCTTGGTTCGTCCACCACATCATGGCTTGGGACAGAGAAGTCCGTCCCCTTGATGAAACGGTCGTGACTCTGGAAGGGCTTCGACACCCGCTTTCATCGTTGCGGGTGAGCACTCTTGCGCTCATGCCGAGATGTTTGGAGTTATCACGCGGACTTAGGGCAAGCGCTTCCTCACGGTCGCGCCTCAGAAGAGCTCTCCGGGCTTATCAAGCGATGATTAAGTGCTGCCGCTTTGTTGCTTCAGCAACTCACGCACACCGGAAAGCCGCTTGCGTGCCGCTGTTGAAAGGTAGTGCAGGTCGCTTCCCACAGTCAGCAACTGGCCGCCCTTTCGGACGAACGTCATGCACTCTTCCTCGCTCCAGGTCGGAAGGCCAAAGGGGATGGAATGAGCCCGAGCGCGCGCGATGACCCCGTCCATCACCTCCATCACTTTGGGATGGCTGGTCTGGGCGGGCAGCCCCATGAAACTAGCTAAGTCCGACGGCCCAATATAGATTCCATTGATGCCGTCCGTGGTTAGAATCTGGTCGATATTCGAAGCCGCTTCGGGGGTCTCGATCTGCACGATCAGGCTGATGACGGAATTCGCGGTGCTGATGTACTCGCTCAGGTTTTCCAGGTAGCGGCTGGCGCGAATGGGCGCGAATCCACGAATGCCAACCGGCGGATAGCGGCAGAATCGGACGGCCTGCTGCGCATCCGAAAGCGAGTTGATCATGGGCACGACCACGCCTTGCGCACCGAGATCGAGCGCGGTCTGAAAATGATCGAGGGTGTTGCTGGATAGCCGAACGACGGGTGTACTGTCGCTCCCTCGCAACGCGGTGAGAATGGATCGCAGATTCTCCCGTGAGAGAGGCGCGTGCTCCATATCGATCAGGAGCCAATCGAATCCCAGGTCCGCTGTCATTTCCACGGCATATGGATCTATGGAGCTGATCCAACTCCCGATGGCTGGTTGTCCGCTCTCGATCAGGCTTTTGAGTTTGTTGGTCATGGTCGCCAGAACGAATGATATTCCATCGCTCGATCGGGTGCCCAGCTCGGAGATGGTCGAAAAGCCGGCGTTGGCATAACATCGAGATGGCGATCCTCGCACTCGGAAAGGGGAAGGACATCGTGAGACTCAGATCATTCATGCTGGTGGCTTCGCTGGGCCTGAGTGTGGCGCCTGCGCTACATGCACAGGTACAGGTGAAGGAACACCCTATTCCGCGGCTGGTGAAGAAGGACGGGCGGTATGCCCTGTTCGTCGATGATGCGCCCTACCTGATGCTGGGCGCGCAGGTTCACAATTCGAGCGCCTGGCCGAGCATGCTGCCGAAGGTGTGGCAGGCGATGGAGTACCTGAACGTCAATACGGTGGAGATACCGGTCTACTGGGAACAGTTCGAACCAAAGCAGGGCCAATACGACTACACGTTGGTGGATACGCTGCTTACGGAAGCGCGCCAGCATCATGTGCGGCTGGTGCTGCTCTGGTTCGGCACATGGAAGAACGGCAGCCAGCATTACATGCCCGAGTGGATGAAGCTCGCGCCGGAGCGCTATTCTCACGTGATCGATAAGGACGGGCACCCGGCGGACTCGCCGTCGCCCTACGCGACAGCCTCGCTCGAGTTGGACAAAAAGGCGTTTGCCGCGTTCATGGGACATCTGAAGGCGGCCGATCCCCCGCGCACCGTCATTATGGTTCAGGTTGAGAACGAACCCGGGACGTGGGGAAGCCTGCGCGATTACTCGCCGGCCGCGCAAAAGCTGTTCGAGGCGCCCGTGCCGCCTGACGTCCTAAAGGCTATGCAAGTGAAGCCGTCGGCGGCAGCGCCGAACTGGCAGGACGCATTCGGCGGTGAAGCCGACGTGTGTTTCCACGCCTGGTCGGTGGCCAAATACGTAGGGCAGGTCGCGGCGGCGGGGAAGTCGGTCTATCCGCTTCCGCTCTATGCCAACGCGGCTCTGCGCGATCCGCTCAAGCCGGGCGCTCCGGGCACCTACGAGAGCGGCGGTCCGACGGACAACGTGATTCCAATCTGGAAGGTCGCGGCACCGGCACTGGATCTGGTGGCTCCCGACATTTACCAGAATGACCCGGCCGCCTATTTGAAGGTGATGGAACTCTACCACCGGGACGACAATCCACTATTCATACCCGAGACCGGCGGCCCGCTCAACGCCCGCTTCTTTTTCACCGCGCTTGGTATGCAGGCGATTGGGTTCTCGCCCTTCGGTATGGATCCAAACGGCGGCCACGCCCCCGGTGCAGATGCCAAAGCCCAAGAGGAATTCTTGAACCCGTGGGCGATGAATTACCGCCTGATCGGCCCCATGCAGCGCGAAATCGCCCGCCTTAATTTCGAGGGCAAGCTGCAAGCGGTCGCTGAGGAAAAAGGCAAGGTTAAGCAGACGCTGGCATTTGGATTGTGGAACGCAGTGGTTTCGTATGGTGCGCGTCGCAACAACGAACCAGTGGGGAATGCCGGACCGACTGGCCGGGTCCTGGTAGCTCAGTTACAAAAAAATGAATTCTTAGTAACTGGATTCTTCTGCCGGGTCGATTTCCGTCCCGCGGATATTGCTAAGAACAGGCAGTTTCTGCGGGTAGAAGAGGGAACTTATGAGAACGGTGTGTTCAAGTTCCTGCGGATCTGGAATGGCGACGAAACGGACTGGGGGCTGAACTTTGGTGGGGACCCACTGGTGCTGCGAGTGTCGGTGGCTGTGTACTGATTAAAGGCATTCGAATAACCGCTACCTAATTTCGGGGATTTTAGGCACAATAGGGTTATATCAGCTTAACTTGAAGAAACTTCCTGAGGCGTCGGCCGATTCAAGTTTTCTTACGCTGTGACGTGCTACATGGCGCTGCGCGCACTCGTCCTGGCCATTGCGGTGCCCTTGGTCTGCCTCTCGCAGAGCGTCACGCTGGAGCTTTCGTCGGGTGTGGCAAGTCCAGGCACTGCTGTCACTTTGGCACTGACTCTGGATGCGAGGGGAGCCAGCCCGGCTTCGATTCAGTGGGCTCTTCAATACGCCGCGGCTGATTTCTCCTCTACGACGGTGACAACTGGCCCAGCGGCCAGGCAATCGGGTAAGGTCGTCAGCTGCAACGAAAGCTCCGGAAGCACGGTGTGCATCCTGTCGAGCATGGATGCGACGCCGATCGCGAATGGAGTTGTTGCCAATGTCACTCTAACTGTTTCGTCGTCCTCCTTCGCTAACTCCTCCGGGGTTCAGCTTGTGGACTGCCTGGCTTCGGATGCGGCCGGAGACGCTGTGGTTGTATCCGGACTCGGTGGAGGAGTGACCCTGCCCCAGTTGATCACGGCTAGTCCCAATCCGATCTCGCCGGCCTCCCAAGCAACCGCGGAGACCGTGATCAGCTGGAACGCGCCCGACTCCCCAAGCGTGGAGGTCCGTGTGGATAGTCCCACGGGAACGCTCTTTGCGAGCGGTGGATCAAGGGGAACCGCGCATACGGGCGACTGGGTCACCAACGGTATGGTCTTCGTGCTGGTGGACGAGCGGACACATAAGGTCCTGTCGGCCACCACTGTCATGGTGACCCCACCTACCCCTCCGACGATTGCGGCGAGCCCGAATGCGGTCGCGACAGCGGCGGGGGTTGGAATCGGTAAGGTGACAGTCAGGTGGAATGCGCCTGGCTACAGCAACGTGGATGTCCGCGTCGGTAGCGCCACGGGGACGCTGTTTGCGAGCGGCGGGACGAAGGGGTCCTCAGAGACGGGCGACTGGGTAACCAACGGCATGGTGTTTGTGTTGGTGGACCCGACCACACATGCGGTGTTGGCAACCACCGTGGCGGAAGTCCAACCCTAGCCGGCGGCTCCTTCACCGTCGCGGCTCCGTTTCGGCGCCTGGGGGCTGGGGGGAATGAGCATCCTTGCGCCTCGGCTGAGCGCTCCTGGGTTACGAGATTCGCGCCACTGCATATAGCCAAATCCGGCGGCGAGTGCTGCGAGAAACAGGTAAGGCGTGAGATTGTAGGGCCAGCCGGGTTCAGGCCAGATCGTGACAAAGAGCACCGGCACCAGAGCCAGGGTCGCAATCCACGGGGCCACCACGTGTTCCCAAACGGTGAACTTGTCAGGATGTTCCCGGCGCATATAGCGTGTCAAAGCCAAGTTCGCCATGGCGTAGAGAACAATCACCGCCAGGGTCGTAATGGTCTCTAGAAAACCGAAAATGGTATCGGGCTGCAGCAGGAAGCCCACCAGCAGAATGGCCGCAATGCCAGACAGCTGAAAAAAGGCGATCGCAAACGTGGGCGTCAGGTGGCTGGGATGGATACGTCCGAATGGAGCGGGCAGCGTCCCCGCGCGGCCCATCGTATACATCACGCGTGATCCGGAATTGGTGCAAGCGAGACCGACACCTACAGCGCTATTGATGAGCGCGAGCACAACGAACCACCAGCCCGCGCCCCAGAGCCGCTTCCCGAGAACATAATACGGGTTGGAATCGGAAGCGAAGGCGGCCATGTCGCCAGTGCCCCATCCGATTGCACTCGCGTAGGACGTGAAGATAAAGAAGAGGCCGATGCTGCCCAGGGAGAGCATGATCGCCTGGCCGATGAACTTGCTGGGCAGACGGGCTTCTTGCGCCAACGGCGCTGGAGCTTCGAAGCCGCTCAACGCGAGCATCGAGAAAACCATGCCCGCCAGGATGCCACCAAAGTGATGAGGCGAGGAAGAAGGCTTTAGCGGCGCAAGGTAACTGGAACCTGATCCAGGGTGGATTAAGAACGCGATTGCCAGCGCTAACATGATCAGCAACTCCAGACCGCCCAGAAGCGCGGTAATCCGCGCCGACAGTTGGATGCCATGGTGAGTGAGCGCCCAAATCAGGGCAGCTGTCGCCAACACGATAACCCACCAAGGAATGTTCACATTAAATTGCGTTCGTAGCATGTCCGAAAGCAAATAACCGAGAAAACCCGTGCACCCGGCGGTCCCGAGGATCTCATAAATCAGGTAGCTCCAAGTGGCCATGAAAGCCGCTCCGGGCACCCAGTCCGCAGGTGGCGAACGAATAATAGCCGCCGCTCGACGGTAGATAGCGGGAAAACTGAGCCACCGTGTTTCCGATTAAGAAACAGACCATGGTGGAGAGCAGGAACGAAAGCGGCATACCCGGTCCGGCCTTGAGGGCGATGATCGGAAACGTGAACACCACGTTGGTGGCCGGCGCGATGTGGGTGACACCCTGGAACACCAGTTCGGCAAGACCGAGCGAATTGCGGCGAAGCTGAGGCTGCGGAGTGTTCTTAGTGGGCATTCGGAGGCCTTCAGTAAACGATACACGGCGCGCGGCGCGACTCCGGCCGAAGGTGTCGTGCGGTGAGTCAGAGATCGGCGCAAGTCTGGCGCCCGACGATCCATGTACGGTGCGATTCCCTTGATTCTCACGGTGTTACGATGAGAATTCTGTTGGCAGCCTAGACCCCGGCACGTAGGCCCCAGCCGCGGGTGACCACTCGGAAAAACGAAGGAATTCTACTTACCCAATGGCCTTTTACCTATGACCTCGCATACCCTGCCTGATGCTCTCGGTCACTTCGGCCCGTACGGCGGACGCTATGTCCCTGAGGTCCTAATGTCGCCGCTGGAGGAACTGGAGCAGGCTTACTATGAGGCTCGGCGCGATCCGGCGTTTGAGAAGGAACTCTCTGGGCTGCTGCACCACTATGCGGGACGGCCTACGCCGTTGTATTTTGCGAAACGCCTCACAGAACAGCTGGGCGGCGCCGGCATCTGGTTGAAGCGCGAAGACCTGCTGCACACCGGCGCGCACAAGATCAACAACTGCCTGGGCCAGGTGCTTCTGGCCCGGCGCATGGGGAAGAAGCGCATCGTCGCGGAGACCGGCGCGGGGCAACACGGCGTGGCGACTGCGACGGTCTGTGCGCTGTTCGGCATGGACTGCGTGGTCTACATGGGCGACGAAGACATGCGGCGCCAGCGGCTGAACGTATTTCGCATGCGGCTGCTGGGGGCACAAGTAGTGGGTGTTGCTAATGGCAGCGCCACCTTGAAGGACGCTATCAGCGAGGCCATGCGCGACTGGGTTACGAACGTGGATTCGACGCACTACCTGCTGGGTTCCGCTCTCGGCGCACACCCCTACCCGATGATGGTGCGCGATTTCCATAAGGTGATCGGCGAGGAAGTGCGCTGCCAGGCGATCGATCAGATTGGGTGCTTTCCCGACACATTGATCGCATGCGTGGGCGGCGGCAGTAACGCGATTGGACTGTTCTATCCGTTCGTCAAGGAATCCAACGTCCGGATGATTGGCGTGGAGGCCGGGGGACGCGGCGGAGCGCTGGGTGAGCACGCGGCACGCTTCAGCGGCGGGGTTCCGGGCGTGCTGCACGGCGCCTTCAGTTATCTGCTGCAAGACGAGGAGGGGCAGGTCGGCCTGACGCATTCGATCTCCGCGGGGCTCGACTACGCGCTGATTGGTCCGGAGCATGCGTGGCTTCATGACCAGAAGCGCGCCGAGTACGTTTCGGTGGATGATGCCGAGGCACTGCAGGCGGCGCAGCGTCTGGCGCGAACGGAGGGGATCATTCCGGCGCTGGAATCGGCGCATGCCGTCGCGGAGGCCATCCGGCGCGCGCCATCCGAACCTGGGCGGACCTACGTGGTGAATCTTTCCGGACGCGGCGACAAAGATACCGACATCTACCGGGAGAACCTGCCGGAGCTCGAAGGTTGATGGCCGCCCCAACACTCACTCGCATTGGACAGCTTTTTGAACGGAGCCGGCAGAGCGGAAAGAAGGCGTTTATCGCCTACGTGACAGCAGGCGATCCGCATCCCGATCAAACCAAGGAAATGGTGCTAGCGCTGGAGCGGGGTGGCGCCGATCTGATTGAGTTGGGTGTTCCCTTCTCCGATCCCATCGCCGACGGCCCGGTGATTCAGCGAGCGTCGGATCGCGCGCTACGGGCGGGCATGAATCTCAGCAAGCTGCTGGAAAGTGTGCGAGAGATCCGGCGCGTGTCGCAGATACCGCTGCTGTTATTCAGCTATATGAATCCGCTGCTGCGCTATGGTTTTGAGAGGCTCGCACGCGATGCGTCGGAGGCGGGCATCGATGGCGTACTGTTAACCGATCTGAGCGTTGAGGAAGCGGACGAACCGGTGGGGCGGCTGCGCGAGCAAGGCTTGGACACGGTGTTTCTGGTTGCGCCCACCAGCAGCGAGCGCCGGCTGGGGCTGGTTTCGCGGCATTCGTCGGGCTTTGTCTACCTGGTCTCGAGAACCGGCGTTACCGGCGAGCAGGCCTCCGTATCCGAAGCGGTGGCGCCGCTGATTGCGCGAACGAGTCTGCACACGAGCCTCCCCCTGGCGGTTGGGTTTGGAATCAGTACGCCGCAGCAGGTAGCCGATGTGGCGAAACTGGCAGATGCCGTGGTGGTGGGGAGCGCTATCGTAAAGACCATAGAAAAGAACGCCGGATTGCCGGGCATCACGCCGCAGACCCTGGCGGCCGAAGTAGAGCGCTTCGTTCGCGACCTTTCGGCGCCGCTGCAGCGGGATGACGCGGCGGAAGGTCTGGCCTGAGAAGCAATGCGCGCGTACACGCTGGAAGATCTGACTCGCTGCCGTGAGCTAATCGATGAAGTGGATCGACGACTGCTCGACTTGCTCAACGAGCGCACGGCGGTGGTGGAAGAGATCGGGCGGATCAAGCAGGTGTTGCACTTGGCGATTTACGAGCCTAAGCGCGAGGACCAGGTTTTTCAGAATGTTTTGACGCACAATCGGGGCCCGCTGCCGCCGGCCGCGGTGCAGCGCATCTTTGAGCGCGTGATCGACGAGATGCGCACGGTGCAGAAGCTGAAGATGGTGCCGGAAGCAGAAGACGACGGTACGGGGCGGTAGGCTGAGCCGGACGTAGGCGTCCAGGCACGGGTCAGGGGACCAGTCCCACGATGCTAGGGAGGATTTCAGAGAATGTTGGTCGTAATGCAGGAAGGCGCGCCCGAGGTGCAGATTCAGGGCGTAATCGACCGCCTGGTGGAAATGGGCTTTACCGTGCACCGCTCGACGGGCGTGTTGCACACTGTGCTGGGCGGCGTGGGGCCGGTTGAGCAGTTTGAGCCCGCGGATTTCGAGGTGATGGAGGGCGTCAAGGAAGCCCATCGCATTGTCTCTCCCTATAAACTGGCGAGCAAACACTTCAACCCTGGCGGCACGATTATCCGCGTGGGATCGGTCGAGATCGGCGGATCGCACGTGGTGACAATGGCGGGGCCGTGCAGCGTCGAGAACGAATACCAGATTGAACTTGCCGCCGAAATTGCTGAGAAGGGCGGCGCACAAATGATTCGCGGCGGAGCGTTCAAACCGCGCAGTTCGCCGTACAGTTTTCAGGGCATGGGCGAGGAAGGACTGAAGCTGATGCGGCGGGCGGCCGACCGGCACGGCCTGAAGGTGATCAGCGAAGTAATGGATCAGACCCAGATCCCGCAGCTGGTCGAATACTCCGACATCCTGCAGGTGGGAGCGCGCAACATGCAGAATTTCAATCTGCTGCGCGAACTGGGTAAGCTGCGCAAGCCGGTGCTGGTGAAGCGCGGCATTGCCGCGACGATTGAGGAGTTGCTGCTTTCCGCCGAATACGTGCTATCTGGCGGCAACTACCAAGTGATCCTGTGCGAACGTGGCATTCGTACTTTCGAAACTTACACTCGCAACACCATGGATATCTCGGCCATCCCGGTGCTGAAGCGGCTGACGCATTTGCCGATTGTGGCAGACCCATCGCATGGCACCGGCAAGCGGGACTTCGTGGTCCCAATGGCACGTGCAGCGGTAGCGGCGGGCGCCGATGGATTGCTGGTAGAGGTCCATCATGACCCCGAGCATGCCATGAGCGATGGAGCGCAGACCCTCCGGCCGGAACAATTCCAGGAAATGATGGCGCAGGTGCGGGCCATAGCGCATGCCATTGGACGTACTGCCTGACGCCGTCGGACCAGGAATAAGGAATCGGGCATGATCAACACGATTGCCATTGTCGGCGTGGGGCTGATCGGCGGCTCCTTCGGGCGCGCGCTGCGGAGAGCAGGCTTCAGCGGCGAGATTCTTGGGGTCAGTTCCCCAGGCGCCATCACAGCAGGCCTGCATGCGGGGGCCATTTCGTCCTCAGGCAGCTTGGCCGAAGCGGCGGCGCGCGCCGACATACTCTATCTGGCACAGCCGGTGGATCGCATTCTACTCACGATTGAGAAGCTAGGTCCGCTGGTGGCCGAGAACGGACGCTCATCCGGCATGCTGGTAACCGATGCGGGTAGCACGAAGGCGGCCATCGTCGCCAGAGCCAACGCCCTGCTTCCCCGGCATCTGTTCCTCGGTGGGCATCCGATGGCCGGCAAGGAGAAGAGCGGCGTCGAGGTGTCGGACGCGGACCTGTTCGTAGGACGGCCTTACGTGCTAACTCCTTCGCCAGGTTTCGATAACCCGCTGGCAGAGGAGCTCCGGTCGTGGATCGTCCGTACTGGCGCCCGTCTGGTCGAGATGACGCCGGAGGAGCACGATGCGGTGGTCGCGCTGACTTCTCATCTACCGCAACTGGTTTCCACCTCACTGGCGCTGACCCTGGCGGCCCATCCAAATCCTTATATCGCTCAAGTCCATGGCTCCGGCTTGCTGGATATGACCCGGCTGGCAATGAGTTCGCCCGACCTCTGGAAAAGCATCATTTCGACCAATCAGGGTGAGATTTTGCGTGCCTTAGACGCCTTTTCTGACCGTCTTCAGGTAGTACGAAAGGCGGTTTTAGCAGGAGATATTAGTACCTCGTTTGTTGAGGCGCGTACACTCAGCCTCGAACTGAGGCCGCTATCTCATTGATTTTACTAGAATACTCATTGCCCTTTAACAATTATCATTTTTCTCTATCAAAAAGTACTAGGACTGCATATAATCAGGTAGAAAATCACCCGAAATAGAGGTTAAGTTTCGATGAGTACCCTGATGCAAGCGGTCCGCTCTTCTCTTTTAGTGTCTCCGGAGGTCACCAGAATGACGTCCGTTCGACGGTTTAACTCCCTTTTTTCGCAAGGGCAGCACGCCGAAGCCATGTTCGTCATTGAGGAGGGCCTCGTCAAACAAACCAGGACGAACCAGGGTGGAGACCGCATTATCCTGGCCATGTGTGGGCCAGGCGACATTGTTGGGGAGGAGGCGTTGGGCGGCGCGGCCAGTACCTACGCCGCCGACGCCGAGGTTTTGACACCCGCCACGTTGTATCGGATCCCCCGGGAAACGCTGAGCCGGATGGTTCATCAGGACGTGGAGTTCGCGAATCTCCTGATCGACTTTCTTTTGAAGCGGCGCCAGACTCTGGCGGAAAAAGTGGAACTGTTGTGCCTTCATGACGTGGAGTATCGAATCCTGTTCTATTTGGCGGAACTCTCCAATTTGGTGCGACCCGCCACCGATTCAACCGGCTATCACGTACCCATCACGCAATCGGAACTGGCGGACCTCATCGGGGCCACGCGGGAGACGACGTCCACAACGCTTAATCAACTTGAGAAGCGCGGGCTGTTGAAGCTCTCGCGCCGGCTGCTGACGATCCCATCACCCGGCCTGCTGCGCACCGCAACGGCCCAGATGCAAAGCGCCACGGCCAAGGCTGGTTAAGCTTCGGCTCCGCGACTCCTGCTGACAACCTCTACAGCCCGGTCGAGGACGCGTTGAAACAGTTCAGGTTCGCCGCCGCAGGCCTCGGCGTATGTGCGCCCTGCCTCCGCGATTTTCAGCCTTAGAGCATTGTCGTCCCATGCGCGCCGGATCATGTCTGCAAGAGCCCCAGCGTCTTCTGGCGGCACCATTAACGCCTCGTCGGTGAGGACGTCGCTTGACCCCGGACCCGTGCTGACAATGACGCATTTCCCCATCAGCATCGAGTTCAAATATGTACCGATGCCGGAGGGACAAATCCGCGCACTGAGAATCGGCAGCACGACCAGCCGAGCCTTTTCCGTGATGCCAATGAGTGCCTCCGGACTTCCATCGTCTTCGAGCAGTTGGACATTTGACGGTAATGCGTCTAAGCGCCAAGTGAAGCGGCTGGAATGTGTGGCAAATCCCGCGAAATCAGGCTGGGGAATCGCCGCAGGAAGGTCGGGAAGTTTGCTCATGGCCGCAAAGAACGTGTCGTAGTCGCGCTCCGACCTGCCGAAGCAGAGAACATACTCGCCCTCAGGGTCAACCTTGTAGGGGTAGCGATGGCGGATGTTCGCCTTGAATGGAAGGTAGGAGATTCGATCCTCGGGAATTCCGAAGTACTTCACCAGGCCGTCGAAGGTCTTGAAGTGAACGGAGTAGTGATCAACCCTCGAAAGCAGAAACCGTTTGACGCCGGCCGTCAATCGCGACCGCCAGGACTTGGGTTGGCGAAGCACAACGTCGTTCACGATCAGGGGACGGCGAAAAAACGGCAGCAGATAGTACAGAAGGCTGAGCTTATAGGTGAGCGATACATCGCAATTCACCAAAACAAAGTCGCATTTTCGCGAGAGTCTCAGAAAATCCCAAGCGGACTTCACGATTTTCGCTTGACCCGTCACACCAGAGGTGGTTTTCCACTGTTCCGGAAAGCGGTCGAAATTGGTCAGGATCAGCATCCGCAGCCGGAAGGCATTCGCTTCGTGAGTAGTGTAACAATCCGCGATAGTTTCGCTTGTAGGAGACAAGTTGATCTGCTAAAGTACAGGGCAGATTTTCTGATGCCAGCTGGGTGTATTCCTTTAGAGCCTGAAGCGATATGTGGAGGGCTCG
Organism: uncultured Acidobacteriaceae bacterium; assembly: GCA_963740005.1. GTDB lineage: Bacteria > Acidobacteriota > Terriglobia > Bryobacterales > Bryobacteraceae > CAJCIT01. The sequence continues at coordinate 133,393 of CAVUCO010000064.1, forward strand.
TTGCCTCCTGTACCGTCCTTCCATCGAACGGGTACGCGTCTTTTGCATCAGAGCAGTGCAAAAAATCAGGAGATGTTAATGCGAGAAAAAGGTGTTGTGAAATGGTTTAACGCCGCCAAGGGCTATGGCTTCATCCAGCGCTCGAACGGCGATGATGTCTTTGTTCATTTCTCGGCGATCCAAATGTCCGGATACAGGACGCTCGAGGAAGGCTCGGAGGTTGAGTTCGAGGTGAAGAAGGGTCCGAAAGGCCTGCAAGCCGAGAACGTGGGCCGTCCGTAGGAACCGAACCCAGCGTAGAATAGGCCGCTACTCCAAAGCATTGGACAGCGGCCTTGCTCTTTTCAGGGGTAGCCTTCAGGTAGTCAGCTTCTTCAACAATGCAACAGCCGAGCGGATGTCGGACGCACGCTTCACCGAATCAGGTTCCTCGCGTTCAATACTCAAGATGCCCCGGTAGCCGAGTTCCTTTAGCCTGGTAATGAACGCAGGTATCCCGACGCTACCGGCTCCAAGCGGACGCTCGGAACCAAGCGCGTTGGGCTGATTGACAGGCGGCCAATCACCATCCTTGCAATGCACGGAGACGATGTGTGGCGCCAGAACATCAAGCGCCTCCAAAGGGTCGCCGGTCCCGTAGAGAATCAGGTTTGCGGGATCGAAATTGATCTTCAGGTTCTTGCGGTTTACGTCGAATAGAAAACGCAATAGCACGGCCGGCGGTTCCTGGCCCGTTTCTAAGGCGAACGTCTGATTGTTGCCGGCGCAGTGGTCGCAGACATCGCGCACGACGTCGACGATCTCGGGGTAGGCGGGATCTTTGGGATCTTCGGGCACGAAGCCCACGTGGCAGGCGATGCTCTCCACCGTCAGCTGAGCGGCGAAGTCGGAGATGTACTTCGTACGCGCCACGCGTTCCGCCCGTGTGTAGGGCGGAACAAAGCCCACGGTTCGAAAGACAGTTGGAATATCGGTGTACGCTTCATTCAGATAACTGCAGACGACGGTCGCCAGCGCGAAGCGCTCCATGCGCAAAGCCTCCAGCCATTTGCCGGTATTGCCACCGATGGAATACTCGCCGGGAATGCCCAATTGACCGCAGCGGACGCCGAATGCCTTCACTTCGCGGAGAGTCTCCGCCGGTTCACCGTGCGCCCAGAACATGACACCGATTTCGAGTTCCCCTAAATGGTGCATGGCAGCATTGTTCCTCCTTGTCTTCGAGATTCTTTTAGCAGCAGCGCCAGCTTCACGGCTCGGGCCGATTCGAGAGGTAAACATTCCAAGGGGCGACTGCCAGAACGACAGCAGTCGATGAAATATGAAAGCTCCGCCTGATAGGCGTCACCGCGCGGCGCGGCGATGCTACGCCACTCTTTGTTGATCTTCTCGCTCAACACACCATCCCTCAGTTCGAGGCCGCCGTGGTCCGTCGAAATACGAAAGCCCATGGCAAATGGTTGCCCCGCCTGATACCAGCCGCCCTGGATCGAAACGGTGGTTCCGTTACGGTAATGGAGCGATGCGTCCAGCGTGTCAACCGGGCCCAGGCTGCGGGCCGCAACCGCCTCGGGCAGCCCAAACAGGTGCAGCGCCTGATCGATGTCGTGCACCAACAAGTCGAGAATGGCGCCCCCGCTGCGGGACTCATCCGATAACCACGCACTCCAATCGGGCAAGCCACAACGGCGGAAAAATGCAGCCTCGCGAACGGGATCGTCAAAGCCAGCTTGAAGAAACTTGCGGAGTGCGACGTACTCGGGCCAAAAGCGGAGCACCTGCGCGACCATCAGCACTTGTTTCGAGCGGCTCGCGGCATCGAGGATGGCATCGCATTGAACTGTGTCGAGGGCCATGGGCTTCTCAACCAGGACATGCTTGCCGGCCTCGAGAGCAAGCACGGCGGCTTCCACGTGCAGGTAGGTCGGAAGGCAAATGTCGACCGCATCAACACCAGGGTCTTTGACCAGGTCATGCCAATTGGAGAACTTGTGGACGGCCGAGAAATCGAATACGCCGGCTTCGCGCCCCAGATTGCCAACCGCGCCGCTCAGGTCGCCTTCCAACGCTTTGGGGCTGGTGGATGAGACGGCTGCTATTTCCACGCCGTCAATTGCCCGAAAAGCATTCAGGTGAGTTGCACCCATGAAGCCCAGGCCAATGACGCCAACCCTCACGAGGCCATGGTAGCAAGGGAAATGTCCGGCACCGCCGGAGCGAAGATTACCGAATCGCCTACACTAAGTAATTCATGGCTCAGCATCGGTATGCACTCATTATGGCGGGCGGCCGGGGAACACGTTTCTGGCCGCGCAGTCGCAAGCGAAGCGCAAAGCAAGTACTTCGTTTTTTCGGCGAGCGTTCATTGATCCAACAGACCGTGGATCGGTTAGAAGGCGTCATTCCGACAGAAAACATCTGGGTTATCACGAATGATTACCTGCAAGGTGAAATCCAAAAGCAATTGCCGGATGTACCGAAACAACAGATCATCGCCGAGCCGGCTCAGCGGAATACAGCGCCTTGCATCGGCTTGGCGGCACAGATACTGGCTGGTTTCGATCCGGACGCGGTAATGGGTGTGTTTCCCGCGGATCACCTGATTCTGAAAGAGACACACTTTCGAACTTTCGTGAAAGCTGCTTACCGGGGAGCGGAGCGAGGCGATGTGGTGGTTCTGGGTATTCAGCCGCGTTGGGCGGAAACGGGCTACGGTTATATCGAATTTGGCAAGAAAGTGGAGATAGGCGGAGCGCTGCCGCAGAAAGTGAAGAGCTTTCGCGAGAAACCGGACGAGAAGACGGCCCGCAAGTTCGTCGCTTCGGGAAATTTCTTCTGGAACGCCGGGATGTTCTTCTGGCGGGCGGAAACACTACTTGAACTGCTGAGACACCATCAGCCGAAGACAGCCACCCTGCTAGCGGGGCTGCCCGAATTCGACAGCAAACAGTTCGCCTCCAAGCTTGCGGCGGCCTACCCGCTGTGCGAGAACATTTCGGTCGATTACGCCATTATCGAAAAAGCCGAAACGGTTTCGGGCATCGCGCTCGACGACATTGGATGGAACGACGTAGGCAGTTGGGAAGCTGTCTATGGAATCGCAAAAAAGGATGCGAACCGCAATGCTTCACGGGCAGATCTCATTGTGGAAGACGCAACCGGGAACTATGTAGACGCGCAGAAGACGGTTGCCTTGGTGGGCGTGAAAAACCTCATCGTCGTCGATACGCCGGATGCCCTGCTGGTCGCTAGCCGCGATCGGGCGCAGGATGTCAGCAAGCTCGTAAAGACACTCGACGCGGAAAAGCGCGAAGAATTGCTCTAACGAGACGGCAGGTGAAACAGGATTAATGGAACCTCACTGCTTTCGGCAGGAACGGCTCCCAGGAGCTCTCCATCCAACGTGGTGAAGGCAGCCGAACAGAGCTGCCGGATGGGTAATCAAAAGGAGGTTCCCATGTTGAAACGACTCGGTGTACTGGCTATGGTTTTAACGGCCGGAGCAGTTGTTCTACCTGCCGTTGCACAAGCGCAAGATTGTTGTTATCGCCCGGGCTACTACGCACCAGCGTATGTTTACCGGGGACGCGATTGGCGCGAACACGAGCGCCGGGAACGGCTGGAACGCGAACGCCACGAATACGCTCGCTACGGCCGCTACCGAGGTGACTGGGACCGCCGCTAAAGGCATTGCTGCTCCAGTTTGGGCCGCATCTGAATTACAGATGCGGCCCGTTTTGTTGAGGCAGAGACAAGCGGGACATGGTAACGTATAAGTTACCATACGTTTCTAGATGATCGAGCTTCGCGGCTACATTGACGAACGCGGAAACAAACGGTTTGCCGAGTGGCTTAATGGACTGAACGCTCCGGCCGCGGCTAAGGTAACGATCGCTCTGTCGCGCGTGATTCTAATTGGCGGCGGTACGAAGAAACGGCAACCGCAGGACATTGCGGAGGCGCAACAATGCTGGGCGTCGTATAAACGAAGGAAAAAACAGGAGATTCAATAACAATGCCCCTAACCCACGATTTCAAGGAGACCATTCGGGCGCGGGCGCAGCGTGATCGGGCCTTCCGCCAAGCTCTTCTGCGCGAGTCCGTCGAGTGTGTCATCAACGGCGACCTTGCGACCGGCAAGGCTGTGCTACGCGATTACGTCAATGCGACGGTCGGATTCCAGCACCTTGAGAAACGCACGCTCATTCCTGCAAAGAGCCTGATGCGCATGCTAGGCCCAAAGGGCAGTCCCTCTGCTGCGAATCTCTCCAGAATCCTCGCTGCGTTACAAAAAACTGAAGGCGTCCACTTCGAGCTTTCGCTCAGACGGTAAGAGCAAGTAGCCTGCCGCGGGCCCGCAGTGTTCACACGGGCGCTTGGGCAGCGGCCTCCGCTCCGTTGGCCGCGGTTCCACCCCGCATAGCGGTCCAATTCCGAATCTGTTCAGCCAACGTGTTCAAGCTGTTGGTGAGCCGATCGCTTTCGACGTTGACCAAGGCATAGCGGTCGATGTGGGCGTCTCCGGCAGCGACGAGATTCTGATAAGCCTGCCGTAAGTCGGGGAAGCTACGAGAGGGAGCCTTGGCACCACGCAATCGTGCTGCCAGTAAGGAAAGCGTCTTCTCCACATCATCGGAATAGATCCGAAACTGTGGCCGGGCAGCAGCGGGTGTCGTCTTTGCGGCAGCCGCTTCCAGCGCCATCATCGCGTGGATCAAGCGATGCGAACTTGCCAGCATGTTTCCAATCAGATCGATCCGCTGGCGAGAGACACCAGGCTCAGCGCTGAGCCGCTCGAACGAAGCCTCCATGTTCGATCGGGCAAGACGACCCGCAACACGCTTCTGATCGAGATCCGCGGAGGGCGGCGTTTCCGGATTGACTAGCCAGGCGACAACGGCCTCGAAGTATTCCCGGTAGCTTTCCAACATCCTGGCCATCGTTTCGGCAACCTGGGTTCGCTCCCAGGTGGGCCAAAGTCCGTAAGCCAACAACGCTAAAGTACCGCCGACAACTGTGTTGACGGCGCGAGCATCAATCACGTCCTTAGGCGACACGCCCAGGAATGCGAACAAGTACACAACCAGCGCACTGATCGCGGTCACAAAGACGCCGTAGTTCGCCGGGCCGATCGAGCGCGCAATAAGAACCAGGAGGGTGATCAGAACGACGTCGTTCAGCGGCGAGAGCGGCAGCAGGTGGTACAGCCCGGTTGCCACAACCAAGCCCAAAAAGGTGCCGGCCAGCCGGAGCACTCCGCGGCTGAAGGTAGCACTGAAATCGGGCTTCAGGACGATGGCGATCGTCATAGGCAGCCAGTAAGACCGGCGGAGCTCAAAGGACCGCCCGATCGCTTCGCCAAGGCCGACGCAGACTGCCAGTCGGACGGCATGCCGGAACGCCGCCGAATCCAGGTTCAGATTGGCCCGCAGGGTCGCGAGTCTTCCGCGAAAACGCAGCGGCCAGGGTTGCCTGGATTCGCGCTTCGCCAACTCCGCGCTGCCGGCAGGCGTTGTAATGGTCGCCAGATCGGAAGCCGACCGCAGTTGCCCGAGGAGTGCATCCATCTGATAACGGGTATCCTCGACCAGGGCGGATACGAACGCCGATCTTCCGAGGGTCTCCAACTCCCGCCACTGTTCGGCAATTTGGCCCAGACCCTCGAGACCAGCTTTGTCAACCTGAACAGGCTTGTCGTTCTGCATGGATTCGCCGATGGAGGTCAGCATGCCGGCCAGGATGCCGAGGAAGTTGTCGATGAGTTCCAATCGAATGCGAGACGCCACGGGAAGTGCGGCATTCTCACGTTCGATCCGTCGGCGCAGGCGGCCCAGCGTGAGCAGCGAAATACGAATTCGCTCGGCCTGATTCAGAAGCGACCGATATCTCTCGGCGAAGGGCGTGTGATCGATGCCCAGGTGTGACACAGACTCCTGCGCGAAGGTACTTTGCGCGCTGGCCGGCGGCGCCTGGCTGGCTTGGGCGGGACTGGCTGCAGCCTTGCCAAGGTGAATGTAGAGGTTGGCGATTGCGCGCCGCAGGGGCTCGTAGCGGAGCACGGGCCAGGTCGAGAGTGAGATGGCGGTCTGCAAGAGTCCGCCCGCCAAGGCGAGCAATCCCGAGAGAGCGGCGTCCTGCGGAGACATCCTCTGCGCGCCGTAGATCACCAGCGTGACTAAGGCGATGACGCCTAAATCCCCCGCGGTATTGCCGAGGGCCACCAGGAGCCCGGCCAAAAACGCGAAGGCCGTGACAAGCAAAACGATGAGTACGCCATTTTCCGCCGTCAAGGCACCGGTGAATACAGCTACGGCGCACAGCAGACTTGAGATGAGCATGCGGCGCGCTCGGAAATCATAAACATCGTTGCCGTCGGAATAAGAGACATTGAGCGCGCCGGTAGCCATGATCAATCCAGCACCGGTGTGGCCCGCAAGGATACCCGCCAGGAGCGGCAGTGCGACGCCGATGGCGCTTCGAGCCCCAATCCAAGGCGTCACTTTCGCTTTGTCGAACCGGATCGCCAGCCGCCAAAGAGCGACCCAGGGACTCGGCTTGACACTACGGCGAGGGAGACTCGGAGCTTCGCCTTGGCCTTGCTGGCTTCCCATCGCCATCACTTGCCGACCACGATAGGCATGGCGGCGACCCTACTGCAACGTTTCGCTACGCACGGTGACCATGTCCAAGAAGCCCTGGTCAATGTCGTAGCCGAAACCGGCCGTGTCGGTGAGCGCAATGGTCCCCTGCGGACTCACTTCCACGGGCGGAACAATGACGTCTTGTTTCCAATAGCGGCGGCTCGCCGAAACATCGCCGGGCAGGACAAAGTTCGGAAGCGTCGACAACGCAATGTTGTGCGCACGGCCAATTCCCGATTCCAGCATCCCGCCGCACCAGACCGGGATGCCGTTCTTCTGGCAGACATCGTGCAACCGCTTCGCCTCGGCGAACCCACCGATGCGGCCCAGCTTGATATTGATAATCCGGCACGCGCCCATTTGAATGGCCTGCTCGGCGTGATGCGCTGTGCGAATACATTCATCCAGGCAGATGGGCGTGGCGAGCTCCTTCTGCAACGTGGCGTGGTCGATGATGTCGTCGTGAGAGAGCGGCTGTTCAATCATCATCAAATGAAATTCGTCCAGCTTCTTTAGATGATCAATGTCCTTCAACGTATAAGCGGAATTGGCGTCGGCCATCAGTCGGATGGACGGAAAGGCGCTTCGCACTTCGCGGATGACGTCTACGTCCCAGCCGGGCTTGATTTTCATCTTGATCCGTTGGTAGCCGGCCTTCAATTCGGTTTCGATCTTCCCGAGCAGCTGCGGCACACTGTCTTGAATGCCGATGGAGACGCCACAAGGAATCTCCCGCCGCGCGCCCCCTCCTATGGCTTTCCATAAAGGCTGATTGTGAAGCCGGGCCCATAGATCCCAAATCGCCGTTTCGACCCCGGCGCGGGTCATGTTGTGTCCCCGGATGTGAGCAGTACGGGGATAGACATCCTGGGGTGAGGCGAGTTCGACATTGAGGACACGCGGAACAACGAAGTCGATCAACAGTGGCCAGATGGAGCCCGTCCATTCCTCGTTGTAGAAGGGGTTTTCCCCAGCCGTTACTTCGCCCCAACCTGAAACTCCTTCCGAGATGGCCTCCACCAGGACGATGTCCCGTTCATACGTGCGTCCGAAACTGGTCTCGAAAAAGTGGACCAGGGGCATGCGGATGTGTCGCAAAACGATGCGCTCTATTGTGATTCCCATTGGCCGAGTAAGTATGTTCCTAATTTTTCTGACTTCTCAAATCCGATGACGGCGAGGCCGCTCTGGAAGAGCCGGTCGAACTCGTCCGCTAGACTGGCTTGAATTTCCTTGGCGCGATCGGGTTGCTGTTGGCGTATATCTCCAATGTCAGCGGGCACGGGGATCCGCGCCTCTACGATATTGCGTTGAAATGGCTGACCGGCGGAAATGGCTTCGGCTCGCGGGGTGCTAATCCACCACTCGGCGGTGAGGCGATCGGTGGGTAGACCGCCGTGCAGATGGCTGGACGTAGTTCCGTACTGGTTATGAACAAGGCGCCGAACGATGGCCCCGAGCCGTTCGATGTTGAAGTAGGCATTCTTGACTTCGAGTGGATCGAATGTCCACTCAATAAGGGAGATGCCCCGCTCCATGGCATCGGAGCGCTGGCGCAGTTTCAGGTGGCGCCCCAGGCCCGTGTTGCGGTATTCGGGCAACACACCCAGCATGTGGCTGTGCAGGTAGTATTGACCACCCGGCTTCAATCCGGGGATGGCCAGGCAGAACGCGACCATCTTGACGCCATCGAAAGCACCCAGCACCTGGCCGCCAATCTTTTCGGCAACCACGAACAGGCGAAGGGGAAGCAACTCGATGTCCGCAAAGCCCCAGATCTCCTTTTGGAGGCGCACGCACCCGGCGAGTTCCTCATGCTTGGCCAGTCTGCGTATCTCCACCATCGCCGTTAGTTTGCCTGTTCCACTTCCAAGCGCTTTGCTTCCTGCCAGAACTCCTCAAGCCGCTCCAGCGGTGTCCGTTCCAAAGCCCCGCCGCCGGCCGCCACTTGCTGCTCGATGTGGGAGAATCGACGGCGAAAGCGGGCGTTCGTCTTTCGCAAAGCTTGCTCGGGATCGACATGCAGCAACCGGGCGACGTTGACGACCGAGAAGAGCAAATCGCCCAGCTCGTGTTCGGTCTCTTCCTGCCCGCGCTCGGTATGTGCGGCCGTGAGTTCAGCCGTCTCTTCGCGCACCTTGTCGACGGCGCCCGACACATCGGGCCAATCAAACCCAACGGCAGCCACCTTCGAAGAAATCTTCTCGGCTTCAACCAAGGCCGGCAATGCGCGCGGGACTCCATCCAGGATCGATTTTCCCTGTGGATGTTGACCTTTTTCGGCCTTTTCTTCGATCTTGATTTCATCCCAACGGCGCTTTACATCGTCAGCCGTCTTGGCATCACCCTCGGCGAAGACGTGCGGGTGCCGGCGAATCAGCTTGCGGTTGATGGCAGCCAGCGCGTCGGCAATGGTGAACTTGCCCTCTTCGGCAGCCATTTGCGCAAAAAACACCGGCTGCAGCAGCAGGTCGCCGAGTTCTTCACTTAATTCCGGCCAGTTCCGCTGGTCGATAGCGTCCATGACTTCATAGGTCTCTTCCAGCAAATACGGCTTGATGGTGTCGAAGGTCTGCTTTTGATCCCACGGGCAGCCGTCTGGGGCTCGCAAACGGGCCATAATCTCAACCAACGTGCCGAATTTGACTGCCGCATCCTGCGCTGGTGTCATGCCCACTCCGTGAGAAACCTTCAGGCTAACATCGGCAAGCGAACACCGCACACGAACTGAGGCAGAATCGCTCTAAACAATCAATGGGTGCGCCGTCATACACTGTAGCTTCTATGTCTATGTCCGACTCATCCCAAACACGTCGAGATTTCCTAGCCCGGTCGCTGGCCGCCGTTACCGTGGCTGGCGCTTCCATGAAGGAGGCTGCGGCCGCTGCGCCGGAAGCCCAGCGAAAGCTCACCGACTTTGACAAGCAGGTAAAGCCGCTGCTGGCGCAGATGTCGCTGGAGGAGAAGGTCGGGCAGATGTCGCAGCCCGATCAGATGTTCCTCGAGAGCATCGACGATATCGAGAAGTATCACTTCGGCTCGCTGCTGAGCGGCGGTGATTCCGACCCGAAATCGGGCAACGACCTGAAGTCATGGACCGAACTCTGCGACAGCTACCAGGCCCGCGCGCTGAAGGCCAAGCCGCGAATTCCACTGCTCTACGGAATTGATGCGGTACACGGGAATAACAACGTCATCGGCGCGACGTTGCCACCCCAAAACATCGGCCTGGGCTGCACACGCGACGCCAAGCTGGTGGAAAAGCTGTCGGTGATTACGGCTGAGGAAGTCCGTGCCATTGGCGCCAACTGGGCGTTCGCTCCCTGCGTGACGGTTCCGCAAGATATTCGCTGGGGCCGCACTTATGAAGGCTATAGTGAGAACCCGGACGTTGTGAAGGTGTTGGGCGAGGCGTCGGTTCGCGGGCTTCAGAACGGCGGCTTGAACAACCCGCTGGCTGTACTTGCTTGCGCAAAGCATTACGTGGGCGATGGCTCGACGAGCTTTGGGACTGGCAAGCCCAACGGGTCTGGGTCGAACTTTCCGCTGGATCAGGGTAACTCGAAGATCGACGAGGCGACGCTGCGCAAGATCGCCCTGCCTGGCTATATCACCTGTTTGCGCGCGGGCGTGGCCTCCATCATGCCGTCGTACAGCAGTTGGAACGGCGTCAGATGCTCGGCCAGCAAGAAGCTGCTGACGGACCTGCTGAAGACGGAACTTGGTTTTGAAGGCTTCCTGATCTCCGACTACGCGGCGCTCCAGGAATTGCCGGGTTCCTACAAAGAGCAGATTGCGACGTCCATTAACGCCGGTATGGACATGGTGATGATTCCTGAGCACTACCAGGAGTTCATCTCGCTGTTGCTGGCGAACGTGAAGGCGGGCACCGTTCCCCAATCGCGGATCGATGACGCCGTGACGCGCATCCTTCGGGTGAAGTTTGCGATGGGCATGATGGACCCGAGCCGGCCCCAATTGGCAGACCCCAACTTGCATAAGAGCTTTGGCTCGCCCGAACATCGCGCCGTTGCGCGCGAGGCGGTTCGCAAGTCGCTGGTGCTGGTGCAAAACAACAACAAACTTCTGCCGTTGAAAAAGAGTGTTAGCCACATCCACGTAGCCGGGAAGAGCGCGGACGACTTGGGCAATCAGTGCGGCGGCTGGACGGTTCAATGGCAGGGCAAGAGCGGCAACCAGGTGCCCGGTACGACGGTGTTGGCTGCGGTGAAGAAGGCTGTCTCGGCGGCAACGAAGGTGACCACTTCGGTGGATGGCAGCGGCGCGGCCGGCGCGAACGTAGGGATTGTGGCGATCGGCGAGACGCCGTATGCGGAAATGGAAGGCGATCGGACAGACCTTCGCATCGCGGCGGAAGATGTGGCTGCGGTGGAAGCAGTGAAAAAAGCCGGCATTCCGGTCGTGGTGGTTCTCTTCTCAGGGCGGCCCATGGTGATTGACGCCATACTTGGCAAAGCCGACGCGATTGTCGCAGCGTGGCTCCCGGGTTCGGAAGGCGAAGGCATCACGGACGTTCTGTTCGGCGATAGCAAGCCAACCGGCAAACTCTCGTACACCTGGCCGAGCGGCGATTCGACCAGTTTCCACATCGGCGATCCGGGGTACAAGACGCTGTACAAGTTCGGATATGGGCTGGGGTATTAGATCAAGGGCAGACAACTTAGGCGCGGTTCCGAGCGCTACCTTCTCGCAGATGGGCGGCTATGGCGACTTTTGCGATTGGCGACATTCATGGCAACATCCGGGCGCTCGACGATCTCCTGGCCCGAGTCATGCCGGAAATTGGCGCCCAAGACACGGTCGTCTTTCTAGGCGATTACATCGACCGCGGCCCGTACAGCAAGGCATGCATCGAGAGAATAATAGACTTTCGGCGAACGGGGAAGGCCGAGGTGGTCTCGCTGCTCGGGAATCACGAGCAATGGATGCTTGAGACTTGCCGCCGCCACACCCGCCACTCCTGGATCTTGGGCATGGAAGGCCTCTCGACAATTCAAAGTTATTCACGCGATGCGGCGGCGGCGCTTGCTCAGGAACTTGAAAGACTGGGTCCGCGGCTTGTACGTGAGCACGTATCGCTCCCCTATCAAGCTTTCTTCGACACGATTCCCGCTGAGCACATGGCGTTTTTTTCATCCCTGAAGACCTTCTGCCGCACTGCCGACGCAGTGTGCGTGCACGGCGGACTCGACCCGTCTGCTGGAAGGGCGGAAGAGCAGACCTCTGAAAACTTGATTTGGGGCGCCGAGGGATTTCCCGACCGTTATGAAGGCAGGGATCCGATCATCTACGGCCATGCGAACAACCCCGCCATTGATCACGATGGTTGGCCTCACCCCCGCATCGTGGGGCGCACCTACGGCCTGGACACAATCGGGGAGGGCGTGCTGACCGCCCTGCGGCTGCCGGATGGAGCAGTCTTCCAAAGCCGGCGTTTCCGAGAGCCGCTATAGGTCTCTGCCATAGCTCACCTGGCGGCTCGCCTCACCCGTGTCCCTGCCGCCACCAAAGCTTTCCCACGATCCATGCCGCGGCCAGCAGGAAGCCTAGCAGCGCCTGGTACTCTTCGTTCTTGAAATACAGTGCCCACGAGAAGCGTGCGCCCAGCCCGGACCAACGACTCAACGGCAATAACCGATGCACCCGCGCAGCGTATGCGGCGTACTCGGGGAGAATCTTTCGCAGGTGTTGTTCTTCCAGTTCGATAACCGGCAGGTAAACCAGCAAGAAAACCAGCGCGAAGATCGCCGCGAGGATCCAGTTGCGGCAAGCGATGACGATGCCCGCGGCCACGATCAGAGTGCCCACATACAGGGGATTGCGGATGTAGGAGTAGGGGCCGCTCGTCGCGAGATTTTGGTTCTTGGCCAGATGGCCGGTGGCCCAGGCTCGAAGCAACAAACCTAACAACGCGAGGGGAAGCCCGATTTCGATCGATTCCATGGAAGGCTGCGAAAGCAGAGCGAACGCGACCAGCAGCACAAAACCGCAAGGCACGCGGAGTCGCGCCACAGCATCCGCGTACGGCTTCGGAAACCAGTAATCGCCGTCCATTCGACTCACTGGTGGGACACCGGCGCTACCGAGGCAATGCTCTGCTTCAAGGCTTCAACCACACTTTCGACGGGGATGGCGCGCATACTGGGATGGATTTCGGCGCCGCGCTTGTAGGTGGTTTCGGCATCTGCTGAGCGCAGCACACGAATGGTCCTACCGTAAGGGCCATTGCGGGCGGGATCGGTAGGACCATACAAACCCACTCCCGGCTTTCCCAGGGCCGCCGCCAAGTGAAGCGGGCCGCTGTCGAGACCGACCACCGCAGTGGCCCGCCGGGTTGCATCGATCAGTCCTGCCAGCGAAGAGACATGCACGATGATATTGGGAATCGACGCAAACTCCGCCGAGCGGTCGCTCGAAACGTTGACCACCAGGGTGAGACCTTGGCGTAGCAGCGCCGCCGCCAGGGTGGCGTAGTTCTCAAACGGCCATTGCTTACTGGCCCACCCTGCGAACGGGTTGGTCAGCACAAAGGCTCCGGCTGGGAGATCGCCTTCCGGCCTGCCGGCCGGAATAGGAAACTCGATCGTCTTGACGGTTGCTCCGGCCGCGACCGCCAACTCCAGATTCTGATCTACGATGTGCGTCGCCAGCGGCTGCACCGTGCGCGAATAGAATTTGGCCGCAAGCGGCTCACGTGCGCACTGCGGGGCGAAGCCGACGAAAGTGCCAGGCATGGCGAGGCGTCCGGTGACGGCGGATTGGATCAGGCCCTGAAAATCCACGGCCAAAGGAGGTCTCAAGCGATTCAGCTTGCGGATGGCCGTCAACAGCTCCTTCCAATTCCGGCGATCGAAAGGGAGCACAGCATTCACATAGGGATTGCCTTCCAGCAGCGGCGCCCACTTGGGCGCGACCACCCACGTCAGGCGGCTCTCGGGAAAGCTTCGCTTGAGGCTCGCCACGGCTGGCAGCGTGTGCAAGATGTCGCCCATGGCGCCTAATCGAATGGCAGCGATGGATGCCGGTTGGAGAGAAGTGCTCACACTCATCAAGTTTCTCGGACGACTGTAGACGCTGCCTGGCGGCCCAAAACATGTTGGAGGAATTGGTCGGAGCGACTCCGGTCAGCGGCAGGGTCCTCTTCAACGTGAACGTCGACGTTTGCGCTTCGAAAAGCATCTCTCACATCCGCCGCTGATGCGATGACGACAGCATCAACCACCCGAAGTGAAGCGAGCATCCTGGCGCGTGCTTCGGCGCTCAAAAGGGTGGCGCTTCCCTGCCCTTCATCGCCCTCGAAGGTATCGCTGACAACTACAAGCATCTGGCGGCCCACTCTGGCCAAGCTCATTATGTAGCGAGTGACCTCGACTGTAAATGGATCGAACACGCCCACAGCAGCGGTCCAAGCCTGGCCCGCATCGCGAGTGACGAATTCATCCAAACTGCGAATCTTTTCTCTCGTATTCACTTACTAAGCTCGAACTGCCGCCGGCCAGCCTTCTATTTCACCAGTTCCAGGGCCGCCTGCGTCACTGATTCCACGGTAACCCTAGTCATGCACCGATGATCGATGGGACACTCGCGCAACAGGCAAGGACTGCATTCGACTGGCTGCCGGATAATCGCGAAACGGTGTCCAGCCGGTCCGGTGGCCATATGGTCGGTAGAACCAAAGACAACCGCTGTGGGCACTCCCAGGGCGGAGGCAATGTGCATCGCACCGGAATCGTTGGTCAGGTAGAGCGAACAGGCGGCGGCCATTTCTATGAATTCGGCCAGGGTCGTTTTCCCGGCGAGGTTCCAACAAGAAACGCCGGAGGCAGAGATTTCAGTGCGAACAGCCTCGCAAAGCTGTTGTTCGCCCATCGAGCCGAAGACAGCGACATCGGCTCTGAGTTCTCGAGCGAGCCGTATCCCCGTCTCCGCGAAACGCTCCGGCAACCACTGTTTTGCCGTGCCAAAGGCCGCGCCAGGGCTGATTCCTACTACTCGTTCGCCGAGGCCCAGCCGCGCGAAATGCGTTCGCCCTGCCGCTGCCGCCTGCGCCGAACCCGATAGCTTCGATTCCGCGGTTGGCGGATAACTAGCGATCACGCCGGCACGCTTGAGCAGCTCCAGGTAATAAAAGCGTTGATGTGTTGCAATCTCTCCCGCGGCCGGCACCGGGATTGCATCCGTCAGCAAAGCGCCGCGACCGTCGCGGTTGTATCCGATGCGCACCGGGATGCGGCCCAGCCACGCTATCGCCGCGGCCTCAAAGGCGTTCTGTAGCAGGATGGCAGCATCAAAGTGGCGTGAGCGGAGTTCAGCGCCCACGGCCCACTTCGCCACCAATCCCTTCCAGCCGGAGGGCGCCTGATACGCAATCAGTTCGTCGCAAAATGGCTCACGGGCATAAAGATCCGCTACCCAAGGCCGCGCTAATATCGAGATTCGCGCCGAGGGATACCTATCGCGCAGAGCCTGAAGCGCGGGCAGCGACATGACGGCGTCGCCCACCCAATTCGTGGCCCGGACCAAGATCGTTTGAAACTCTTTCAACTCGAAAGAACCCGCAGTTTCAGGATAGTCATTTCGGGCAGAGCTGCGGCCACCGTCAGTCGTGGATCGTCGTGGCCAAGGCTTGCTTGGTCCCACGCAGCCAGATGAACAGCGGCGCATGCGGCGCTGGTGAGGGCCAAGGCAGCTTGATCTTCAACGATTGCTTCTGGCCTTCGCCGGGCAGCGGCGTGGGCAGGCCTAGAACCAAATTGCTATGCGCAGCCTCCCATCCGGTGCGTTCAATGGTCTCGAGGTTTTGTCCGGTCAGAACGCCTATATAAAGGCCGGGGGCAATCTCCTCCGACGTCAGGCGGAAGTTTTCAATCTTCGGCACCCGCACAATTCGACCCAGCTGGAACGGCTCGGATTGGCCGTCACTGCCGCCATCGACGCGGGCGGTGACGATGCAGCCGCTCGGCCACGCGCTCGAATCGAACGACAGAAAAAGCTGGTCCGGCGCTAACTGCTGCAAGCTCGCTCCGCTCAATTGCTCACCAATGCGCACGGCCACCTCGTTCGACGTCCCAGTCGTGCAGCCCAGTTTTACCGAGCTGCCCGGCTCGACATTCTTCACGCGCAGCATCGTGCTCAGAAAGTAGCCCGACGGCAATTCACCGGTATGCAAGGAAACCTCCATGCCTTCCGGCGTACTGACCTTGGACTCCAGAATGCGCGGCCGCGGACCCACCACTTTGATCCCCTCGCGGAACTCCAGTGGTTGAGCCATATCCTTCACGTAGACCTTCAGACCGACCCGCGTGCCCGGTTCCAGATCAGGCGGCATGCGAAGCGTAATCTTTCGTTCCGATGAGGTGCCTGGTCCCAACTCAATGCTTCCCTTAGTTGCTTCGAGCTTCGTGACCGAATCAAGATGATCGCCACGCAAAGCCAGCGGCTTGTTGGTATCGCCCACATTGACGAGCAGTGGAAGTCCATCGATGCGCGGCGGCAAGGCCAGCACTTTTACGTCCACCGGTTGCGCCTTGCCGTCGACCTGCGCGATAAGCAGACGATAGTCACCGGGATCGAGATCGATCGTGTTCACCTGAACATCCATGCGCGGCTGCAAACCTCGCCGAATGCCGCGCGGGAGTACAAAGGGAACAGGGACGGCGGCATTAAAACGGTCGTCGATCCTTTCGAGTTCCACTTTGTTTACGAACTCGAAGTCGCTTCCCTCGACGGTTATGGGCACCTTGCCCGCCCGCGCGATGAGCTGATCCTGCGACTCGGGACGGAGCCGCGCGGTTTTGAAGTCTCCAAGCGGCCTAACGCCGACTACGCCGTGCAAGGCGAACTGATCCCAATCCCAATACGCAGTCAGGTCGTATTCGCCTTCCGGTACATCCGTGCGCGTGAGGTCCACTTCCAGGACCTTTGCAAGAAGCGCTTTGGAGACACTCACCGGCACCGATGCCTTGCCATCGGTACGAACTAAGGCCCATTTTCGAGCGCGGTCGATGAGTTTCCAATCGGTCTCGTTGGCGTCTACTGAGATTGGGGACGTTTGCCCCATCGCCAAAGTACTGGCCTCTCCAATCCGTATCACGGGGGCATGGGAATTTGAAATGCGGGTCGCCCATAAGAACGCAACTTGTGTGTGCGGCGGGGCAGGCCCGCGATTACCGCAAAGCGCCATCCCTTCTCCCGGCAACGATTGCACAAAGGAGGAGCGAAACTCTGCTTTCGGGAAAGCGATCTGTTTCATCTGAAGTGCCATGACCGCGCCACCGGCGATTAAACCGACCGGGCTTCCAAGGAACAACGTAGCGACTGAGGTCGCCAAACTGGCCGCGCCGGCAATCCGCTGGCTGGTTTGGCTTGCTACGGGATCCAGCGAACCCATGGAGGGATTCAAGCTGGAGAAGAGCACCGAAGCCTGCTGATCGGCCGCCGCGTGAGGGTCCAGCTGCCTGCCACTGCTGCCCCACTTCGAAGCAAAACCCTGGACCGCTGCATCGACGTTCGCGCTTGTTGTCTCGGTGCTTGACAACGCCTTAAGCAGCGCTTCCGTTTCGGAAGTCTGCTCTGCGTAATCGGCAATCTGCGCTACCAGATCGTCGTCCTTCAGCAAGAAGTGCTTCACTTTGGACCGGCTGAGTCCGCCAGGGCCGTAGACAAAACTGACAATCGATGTTTTCGACGGAATGGTCCATTGCTGCGGTTTATCGGCTGGTTTGGGCTCCAACACCACCAGAGGGTCTTCTCCAGCGTGCCGAATCGCCGGCACCAACACCAGCGCCACACTGCCTTGTTCCTTAGTGAATTTGGTGACAATGGGCCGGTAGGTAACAATGTCGCCCTCATCCAACCGGTTGATGATCCTCAGCGGCAGAGGCTCGCCGGTCCCGCGCGAAGATTCCACCCGCAAATCCACATCGCCGACAGGCGCACCCGCAGGGCATCCCATGGGAGACGCCGCACCCGATGCAGCGTTCCAAGATGAAGCCCAAAGGATCACAACTGCCGGAAAAACCCCCCGCAGAAAACTGTTTACCTTCGTGAAACTCAATCTGAACCTTTAAGCCTAATGATATCGTGGCGACCCAATTAGTTAAGACGTTTACGATCGTCTCTGTGCGTTCGCGGCTTGCCGCTGATGAGGCGAATCATAAAATATGAAAAGCAATGGATCGCTTTTATTCACCTGCCGCTTTGATCGAGCAGCGCCGCCGCTGGAAGGAGGCGGGGAAGAAGGTCGTTTTCACCAACGGCTGTTATGACATTCTGCATCCCGGCCACATACACCTGCTGGAACAGGCCCGATCGTTAGGCGATGTGCTGATCCTCGCCCTGAATACAGACTCGAGTGTTCAACGAATGAAGGGGCCCTCGCGGCCGTTCTTCAGTGAGCGGGATCGCGTAGAGGTCGCAGTACAACTGGAGGCGGTGGATGCCGTTACTCTGTTCGATGAAGACACACCACGAGAACTCATCGCCGCCGTGCTTCCGGACGTGCTCGTAAAGGGGGCGGACTGGTCGCACTTCATCGCGGGGCGTGAGGAAGTGGAAGCGGCCGGCGGAGAGGTCATCGCCTTGCCGCTTGAACCGGGACACTCTACGTCAAATATCGCCCAGATGGTTCTCGACCGAGCGAAGTGACGAGAGACACTTCCAACCAGTGACTCATCCAGCAATCCGCGACCTTTTTCACTCCGCGAGCCGGCAACCCGCATTTCAGGATTTGTTGCGCCGGCTCACGCGCGGCGAAGTGGGGCCCTTCTCTGTTTCCGGACTCGTGCCGACTGCGAAAGCGCTATACCTGGCGCTCCTCTACCAAGCTACCGAAAAGCCGCTGCTGGTGATAGTGGATGGCAACAAACAGGCGGAGTCTCTGATCGAAGCGGTGGAGACGTTCTTTCATCTGCTGATCGACAGCCGGGATCTCCCCTCGCCGCAGCTCATTCCCGCGCTGGACGTTCTTCCTCATCAGCGTCTCTCGCCGCACAGCGAGATTGCCGAGCGCCGCGCGATTGGCCTCTGGCGCATGGCGACACAGCGAGTGCCCATCACCATTACACCCATTGCCTCCGCGCTGCTGCGCACCGAGACCGCCGAGTTCTACCGCCAATTAGCGTTGAACGTGCGGATTGGCGAAGAAATTCCATTGCAGGATCTGATCCAGCATCTGGAAACCATTGGCTACAAAAATCGCGAACCAGTGGAGATGGTGGGTGAGTATTCGCTACGCGGCGGGATCCTGGACATTTTCCCCGCTGAAGCCTCAAAGCCGGTGCGCGTTGAATTCTACGGCGACGAAGTGGAATCGATCCGCCGCTTTGACGTGGAAACGCAGCGATCGATTCTGAAGGTCAACGCTGCGCACCTCCTGCCTCTGGTGGAGTATCCCAAGTCGCCGGAGCTGCTCCGCCAACTGGCGGGGGCCGCTGAGAATTCAGACCAGATGGACATGGCGCTGGCTATGCCCGGCGACGTGTTCCCCGGGTGGGAGTATCTGGTTCCTCTGGTCCGGCCCCGGAGCGAGACCATTCTCACGCTCGCGTCCAATGCGTTCATTGTGCTGGACGAACCGGCAGCGATCGTTTCAGCAGCCGATCGCCTCTGGAAGCGCTTGGATGCGCCCGACCGTCCCGCGCCCCTTCAACCGGAGAAGAACTTCGCCCGTTGGGAGGAACTCGAATCGTCTCTGTCAGCGCACACCAGGATTGCCTTTCAGGAACTCGACCTGTTGCTCGCCTCTCCTGCCGGCGTTACCCCAGAAGAAGGGAGCGTCGCCCCCGTTGCGTCCACGACGGTCTATATACCGACACGCCCTTCGCTCACCTTCAACGGCAATATGCAGGTGGCCGTGGGAGAGGCGCAAAACCTGGTCAAGGAAGGAAAGAGGGTCGCATTCTTTGCCGCGTCGACAGGTGAGCTGGAACGCTTGGCCGACGTGTTGGAGGAGTATTCCGTTCCGTATCAACTCGGAATTGAATCAGCGGAAGGCCGCTCATCGCTTTCGGAGCGCGCCTACCACGCCGGAGCAGTCTCCAGCACCTATCTCATCAAGGGAAACGTCCGTCACGGCGCCGTGCTGTCCGAATCAGCCCTTGCCATTTTAGGGTGCGAGGATCTGTTTGAGACATCGGAGCTGATTGCCAGGCAACCGTCGAAGAGCGCCCTGGCCGCTTTCGCGGCTGACATCGCCGACCTCAAGCCGGGCGACTTCGTGGTCCACACAACCCACGGCGTCGGCCAGTTCCTGGGCATCCGGGAAATCGTGCAGGCCGATCAGAAGGCCGACTTCATGGTGATCGAGTACGCGGCGGAAGCGAAGCTCTATGTTCCGCTGACGCGTCTCGATCTGGTTCAGAAGTATCGCGGAGCGGGCGAGGCCAAACCTTCCTTGGACCGCTTGGGCGGCGCTACCTGGGCCAAAACCAAGTCTCGCGTCAAAGCCAAGATGCGCGACATGGCCGATGAGCTGTTGAAGCTCTACGCCCAACGGCGCTTAGCGGAAGGATTCGCGTTCTCCTCCGACAGCAACTGGCAGCGCGAGTTCGAGGACGCCTTTGAATATGCGCCCACCCCGGACCAGGTGCGCGCGGTGGTCCAGATCAAGTCCGATATGGAGAACGACCAACCGATGGACCGCCTGCTGTGCGGCGACGTCGGTTACGGCAAGACGGAAGTAGCCATGCGTGCGGCGTTTAAAGCGCTGGGCGATGGGAAGCAAGTCGCGGTCCTGGCGCCCACCACAGTGCTCTCATTCCAGCACTACGAGACGTTTCGCCGCCGCTTTGCTTCCTTCCCAGTGCGAATCGACCTGGTTAGCCGCTTTCGCAGCAACAAGGAGATCAAGCAGACCCTGGAGGACCTGTCCGACGGCAAGGTGGATATCCTCATCGGCACGCACCGGCTGCTCTCAAAAGACGTTCAGTTTCGTGATCTCGGGCTGTTGGTCATCGACGAAGAGCAGCGCTTCGGCGTGAAGCACAAGGAGCGGCTGAAGGAGATGAAGCACAACGTTGACGTATTGACCATGTCGGCAACGCCCATTCCCCGAACGCTCCACATGTCGCTGCTGGGCCTCCGCGACATGTCGGTGATTGAAACGCCCCCGAAAGACCGGCTCACGATCAATACCGTCGTCGCCCACTTCAACAAAGACCTCATCAAGAACGCGATTGAACAGGAGGTAGGCCGCCAAGGCCAAGTCTATTTCGTTCATAACCGTGTCGATACGATTTTTCAGCGGGCAGCTTCCATTCAGGAACTAGCGCCTGGGGTCAGAATAGGCGTAGGGCACGGCCAAATGGGCGACGCCGAGTTGGAAAGGGTTCTGCTTGGTTTTATGCGGCACGAATATGACGTTTTCGTGTCGACCACCATCGTCGAAAACGGCATCGATATTCCCCTCGCCAACACCATCATTATTGAGAATGCGGAGCGCTATGGGCTCAGCGAGCTGTACCAGTTGCGCGGCCGCGTGGGCCGTTCCAACCGCCGCGCTTACGCGTATTTGCTGGTACCTGCCGATACCGAACTCAGCGAGATTGCTCGAAAACGCCTGGCCGCGCTTAAGGAGTTTAGCGACCTCGGGGCGGGCTTCAAGATTGCCGCCTTGGATTTGGAGCTGCGCGGAGCGGGCAATCTCCTCGGCGGGCAGCAGCACGGGCACATCGAGGCAGTCGGCTACGACACCTACATACGGCTGCTGGAAGAAACGGTCCACGAATTAAAAGGCGAAAAAGTCTCGCTTGAGATTCATGCGTCCCTCAATATTGGATTGGAGATCCGGATTCCTTCGTCCTATATCGCCGAGGAGACACAGCGCCTGCGGTCTTATAAGCGCATCGCCGACATTAAGGATGAAGCCGGCGCTACTAAGGTGATTGATGAGCTGACAGACCGTTACGGACCCGTACCCGATGAGGTCCGGAACCTGGTTCAGTTCTCGGTGTTGAAAAGTCTGGCGGAGCGGATCGGTGTGGAATCCGTCGACCGGCGTCAAGGCTATCTGAATATCAAGTTTCATCCGCAGTCCAAAGTCGATCCGCTCAAACTGATGACCCTGGTGCGCACGGCGCCCGGTGCTCAGTTCACCCCGGCCGGCGTGTTGCGGCTTCCGGTCGCGGCCGGGCTCAGTCCGGAGGCTTTGCTGGAGCATGTCCGCAGAGGACTCCTCCAACTCATGGATGAAGAGTTGATCTCCACCTGACGCCGCCCTCGGCTCCCGGTGCCGTTCATCGGTGATTCCGCCGGAAACACCACCCCGAATGAACCGTTTATCAGCCTTACCTTGCGGTATCCGCGCCTCGCCCTTATAAATCACAGTAGGGTACTCTGCATCCCAACACCTTCAGAAGAAAAGTTTTAGTGCTGCGATACCATGAAAAATCAAGGAACTGGGTGCCTCCCAATTCCGTTACTACTAATCGGGGCCCGCAGGCTGCGTACGGGTCTGTAAAGCGAACTTGATGAGACGATTTCACCCATTCCTTTCTTTGTTTTGTGCCTTTCTATGTCTGTCATCGAGCGTTTATGGCCAGTCCAACATCTCGATTGAGGCGCCTAAAGGCGGTTTAGGCTGGTTGACTCGGCCGTATCGCCCCAGAACCGTTTCACCCATCAACCTGTCGAACTCCGGCCGCCTCGAGATGCTGATTCAGGGAGGAAAGCTGTATTTGTCTGCGCAGGATGTGGTGGCGCTGGCGCTGGAGAACAATCTCGACATTGAGGTTCAACGTTACGGCTCGTTTCTGGGGAAAGAAAACATCAAGCGAGCCCAAGGCGGCGCTGCATTGCGCAGCGTGGGTACGGCAGTTGCTGCCGGACCAACCAGCGTCAGCACCACCGGTGTCGCCTCCAACCTGGCCAGTTCGAACGGCGGTAACAGTGCCGCCGGAAACGGGGTCGGCTCGGGCGGCGGTATCGTTGCGCAGTTGGGCCCAACGGTGCCGATACTGGATCCTCAGCTCAACGCATTCCTCAGTTGGGGCCACTTCACGGCGCCGCAAAGCAACACCTACTTGACGCGCACGACCGCGGTGTTAACGAACAACCAAACCTACAACTTCAGCTACGGGCAGCAATTCCTAACCGGGACAGCGTTCACTGCCTCGTTCAATAATTCCAACTCGAACCTCAACATTCCTTCCAACCTGTTGAATCCGAGCACCACTGCTCTAGCCGATCTCACGATCACGCAAAACCTGCTGCAAGGCTTCGGCATCGCAGTCAACAACCGCAATATCCGCGTCGCGAAGAACAATTTGAAGGTGAACGATCTTCAGTTTCAGCAGCAGCTGATCACCACCATCTCCGCGGTGCTCAATCTCTATTGGGACCTGGTCAGCTTCAACGAGGACATTAAGGTCAAGGAAAGCGCGCTCGTTACCTCACGTCGTCTCTATGAAGACAACAAGAAGCAGGTGGAGATCGGAACGCTGGCGCCGATTGAGGTAACCCGGGCCGAAGCGGAAGTCGCCTCGAACCAGCAGGATCTGGTCATCTCTCAAACCAACCTGCTCCAGCAGGAGACGATCCTGAAAAATGCGCTGAGCAAGAACGGCGTTGCCAGCCCGTCTCTCGCGGAAGTTCGGGTTGTGCCGCTGGACTCGATTCAAGTGCCCGAGAAGGATCTACTTCCCGCGTTCAATGACCTGGTGGACCAAGCCCTGAAGAATCGCCCCGAGATCACACAGAACCAAATCAACATCGACAGCAACAAGATCAACCTCAATGGCGACAAGAACTCATTGAAGCCCAGCTTGACGGCGTTCGCCGAGTTCACGAATAACGCGCTTACGGGCTCGTCGAACTCGCTCAACGTCAATAACGAGTTCGGCGTTCCCGATCCTTTCGTGATCGGCGGTTACGGAAATGCGCTCGCCCAGATTTTCCGGCGCAACTATCCCAACTACTCCGCCGGTTTCGCACTGACCATCCCCATCCGCAATCGTGCTGCCCAGGCCGACTACGTTACCGACCAGTTGGCGTTGCGCCAATCGGAGCTGCAGTATCAAAAGAGCATCAACCAGGTGCGAGTAGACGTCCAGAATGCAGTCATTGGACTGCAGCAGGCCCGGGTGCGATATGTCGCCGCGGTGAAGGCGCGCATCCTGCAGCAGGAAACGCTGGATGCGGAGCAGAAGAAATACGCCCTCGGCGCATCGACTGTGTTTCTGGTGATCCAGGCGCAGCGTGATCTTTCGACGGCACAAGGGACGGAAGTGCAGGCCTTAGCCAACTACAGTCATGCCCGTGTTTCGCTCGATCAGGCTCTCGGCGCCACGCTTCAAATCAACCACGTTTCAATTGCCGAAGCAACCAATGGACTGGTCGCAAAGCCATCTGCGATTCCGGCAAATCCTCCACAACCGGTCAGCGTGACGCCTCCACCGGACATAACGAAGTAACCGAAGAGGATGCTGCGGATGCTTCGTTCACTCATCAAACCGACCCGGCCGCCACTGGCTGTTATGCTTGCGGCGCTGTTGACCTTGGCTCCGCTGGCGAATGCCCAGCAGCCGGCAACCGCCCAGGCGCCGCCCGCGAACGTTCCGGAACAGACCTCGGTGAATCCGTATGCGACCTCAACGAGCCCTTACGCGCAAGGAAAGGATCCGGCCAACCTCGGCCCTGAAAAGCCGCATGAGAACGTCCTGGTTCGGCCCTACGCTCCCGCCATTGCACCGGGCGTCCGGCTGAGCAATTCCGGCCGAATGCGTGAGTTGATTCGCGGCGGAAATCTATACCTCACGGCTCAGGACGCCATAGCACTGGCGATCGAAAACAACATCGACCTGGAGGTCGACCGCTATAACCCAATTTCTTCCGCTTGGGCGGTGCAACTCGCACAAGCCGGTGGTGCGGCGCGCGGCGTGACAGGCGCATCGCTGACGTCGGGCAACTCGATCACCAGCGGGCAAGGCGTTGCGGGTAGTCAAGCCAGCGCGGGTGTCAGTACATCGGGCAACAGTAAAAGCAGCATCAGCAGCGGAAACGCGACGGTGAGCCAGATTGGGCCTATCACCCAGGTGTTGGACCCGGTAATTCAGGATGTCTCGTACTGGGGGCACTTCACGACGCCGCAAAACAATACTCTGCAGAGCGGTACCACTGCGCTGATCGACGCGAAAGGCATCTACAGCGCGTCAATATCACAGGGCTTATTGACGGGTGGAACTGTGAGCCTCACCGGAAACGCCTCCTACTTGAACGAGAATGCACCGAGCGACACGTTGAACCCGACCGACGCAGGCAGCCTCAGTCTTTCCTTCCAGCAGAACCTCCTGCAGGATTTCGGCAAAGCCGTCAACGCTCGTTTCATCACCATCGCCAAATCAAATCTGCAAGTATCGGACATTGCATTTAAGGCGGCGCTGATTAGCGTCGTGGCTACGGTGCTGACGCAGTACTACCAGTTGGTCAGCGACCGCGAAGACACTGCTGCCAAACGAAGCGCCCTGATTCTGGCTCGTCAGCTGGAGAGCGACAACAAACGGCAGGTTGACATTGGTACGCTCGCTCCCATCGAAATAACACGCGCGGAAGCGCAGGTTGCCACCGCAGAGCAGGACCTCACCGTTTCCGAGACGACGCTGCTACAGGAAGAAGTCACGATTAAGAATCTCATCAGCCGCAACGGCCTGGCTGATCCATTGTTGGTCAACGTCCGCGTCATACCGCTCGATACGATTCACGTTCCCGACACCGATGATTTACCATCGGTGCAAAACCTGGTTGGGCAGGCAGTAGGAACGGGAGCAGGAATTCCGGCCAACGCGGCCAGCAACCCGAGTCTCACGTCTCAAACTAATGCGCCAGGAACTGTTACGGGTGTTCAGCCGGCCTCCGGCCAGACTGCTGCCGGCGTGCAGCCGCCGGCTAGCCAGACTGCAACGGGCGCTCAGACTGCGCCCGGCCAGACAACTCAGCCCACTCCGCGCCCCAATATCCAGGGGAGCGTGGCAAACACTCCAACCTCCCCCATCGGCCCTCCCCTTCCCAACACCATGAATTCCATGATTGGGAGCGCTGTTGCCAACCGGACCGACATTCAAACCGACGCACTGAACTATGCCAATGCCGTGGTGAGCGCGCTAGGAACACAGAACGGGGTACTTCCTTCCTTGCAGGTATTCGGCACGTTCACCAACAACGGTCTGAATGGCGCGGTGAACCCAAAGAGCCAGCCGGCCGGCTACCCGCCCCCTGACCCCTACTTCGTGGGCGGCTACGGGACCCAGCTAGGCCAGATTTTCCGTCACAACTTTCCCTCCGAGCGCGGCGGTTTTGCTTTGACGGCTGCCATCAGGAACCGAACTGCCCAAGCCGACGCAGCCATTGATCAGCTTCAGCTCAGACAAACCGAGATAAACAACGTCCGTGACAGGAATCAGGTTGCGGTGCTTGTTTCGAACGCCGTCATCGGCGTGAGGCAGGCTCGAACACAGTACGCCGCGGCAGTGAAGAATCGGATTCTGGAGGAGCAGTTACTAGATGCTGAGCAAAAGAAGTTCCAACTCGGGACCTCGACCCCGTACAACGTGATCACCCAACAGCGTGATCTGGCGACCTCCCGGTCGGCCGAGGTCACCGCTCAGGCAACTTATGCACAGGCCAAGATCATGCTTGACCAGGTTCTCGGGATAACGCTCGAGACCAATCACATCTCCATCGCCGAGGCAACTGTTGGCCACATCACTTCCACCTCGGTCCTCCCTGAGAAGTTGCCCGCCGACTCGCCCTCGTCAGCTCCCCAATAGGTTGCTGCGGTGAGGTTGTTTCATTCTGGAATCGCTTTCGCATGGGCTGCAAAGCATTGTTGCCGAATCGGTAATATTTTCTAGGCAACCATCTCGCCGTAGCTCCTAAGTGGCTGATTCTTCGTTTCCGTTCTTTGGCAGCGCGAATGCCTTTAAGTTGGCATCCGCACGATTTGAATTTGGAGGACCCGGTTGCTCACCATACAACCCATCTTCAGCAAAAGCCCAGGCAATCGCATGCGATTGCGGGGTTACCCCGAAAATCGTATCTACTGAACACCCCCGAAGTCCACCCCATCCAACAGGGTTTTCAGATCCAAATCAGCGTAAAGAACGGCCGGCAGCTAGCCGGCTTTTCTTTTTCAGCCGCGCGTTGGCGTTAGCCCTGCCATAATGTCTTTCAGGTTAGATGCCGGAAATAAACGCGATCGAAGAGCGCCTCGCTCAGCTCGGCATTGTGCTGCCGGCGGTGCCGGCGCCCATGGCGAACTACGTGCCTTCTGTCCAAGTGAACGATCTGCTGTATCTTTCGGGACAAGGCCCGCGCATCGGCCCCCGCGAGTTTGCACACGGTAAAGTTGGTGCCGGCGTGACAACCGAAGAGGCCTATCAACATGCGCGCCTGGTCGGGATCCAGCTATTGGCTGCCGCCAAGGATGCGTTGGGCGATCTCAGCCGGGTCAAACGGGTTGTGAAACTGCTGGGCATGGTGAACGCCGCCGCTGATTTCAAACAGCATCCACAGGTCATCAACGGCTGTTCCGATCTGTTCGTCGAGGTTTTCGGCGACTTGGGCCGCCACGCTCGGTCGGCGGTAGGCATGGGAAGTCTGCCGAATGACATCACAGTTGAGATCGAGGCGATCTTCCAGGTGAGCTAGCCGGCAGCGCCGCCCCCAACTTCCAGGTCCTTCAGTGTCCACGCTGCGTATCCTTCCGCTGATTGCCAGCGCCACCGAAATTGTTCATGCCCTCGGCCTCGGACTGTTCCAGGTGGGGCGCTCACATGAGTGCGACTACCCGCCGCAAGTTCTGGATCTGCCTGTCTGCACCCGGCCAGCGTTCCGGGTGGACGGCTCCAGCGCCGAGATCGACCGGCTGGTAAAGGAACGGCTTGCGGCCGCATTGAGCATTTACGATGTCGATGCCGATCTCATCGCTCAGCTCCAGCCCACCCACATCATTACGCAGACGCAATGTAAGGTGTGCGCTGTCAGTCTGGACGATGTCGAACGCGCATTACGCTCCCGGATCGGGACGCACGCCCGGATCATTTCATGCGAGCCATATTCCTTGGAAGACATCTTCGCCGATATTCATCGCATTGCCAGCGGATGCGGTGTCCCTGAAGCCGCTGTAGACCTGATCGCCACACTTCGCACGCGCCTTCGCCATACCGCGAGCCGGGCCGCAACGGCCGCCAACCGCCCGCGTGTGGCTGCCATTGAATGGCTCGATCCCTTGATGTCCGCCGGCAATTGGGTGCCCGAGCTGATTGAACTGGCTTACGCAGAGAATCTCTTCGGGGAAGCCGGCAAGCACTCTCCGTGGATGACTTGGGGCGAACTGGCCGAAGCCGATCCGGACACCCTGGTGATTCTTCCATGCGGCTTCGACATCGCCCGAACAGAGCAGGAGATGCATTGGCTCACCGATCGCCCCGACTGGCAAAGCCTGCGCGCCGTTCGCAGCCGGCAGGTCTTTCTCTGCGACGGCAACCAGTTCTTCAATCGGCCGGGACCTCGCATCGTGGAGTCGTTCGAGATCCTGGCCGAGATTCTTCACCCCGATCTCTTTCCCTCCAGGAACGAGCCGGGCCGCTGGCTTCGATTCCCTGGCTAGCCTAATGTTTGAAAAGCGCCTTGGGGCACATGGCATGCGCTCCTTTGTTCCCATCCACCAATTGCGTGATGTCGACATCCACGGCGATGCTCGTCAGCATGTACGCGTCGTCCCGGCTCAGATGCTTCTCGGTTACCAGAAAATCGATCATGTCGCGTACCGCCAGCTCGGTGGCCTTCGTCAGGTCCTGGTTGAATCCCATCGTGATGTAGTGAGTCGCTGTTTCAGCGCGTGGCCAGTTTAGTTGCTTCCCTTTGTGAACGATGAACTGAAATGTACCCGTGAGTGAGGTTTCCATCGCGGTGATGTCCACTTCGCCGTTTCCCTGCCCCGCGTGCCCGTCGCCGACTTCGAAGAGCGCGCCCTTCACGTGTACCGGCAGGTAAAGAATAGTGCCCTCGACCAGTTCTTTGTTGTCCATGTTCCCGGCGTGTACATACGGAGGAGCGCTGTCAATCCGGCCGGCAGGCGGCGCCACGCCCATACTGCCAAAGAAGGGGTGCAGCGGAATCACTACTCCCGCAGCGAAGTTGGCGGTCAGTGCTTCGCGATCCAGCGGAATGATCTTGTAGCGCGCGTACGGAAACTCGTCCGGAAGGAAACCCCGGCCGGGAGAGAAGGCATTGTAGGCGTATGGCACGTCTAGCGTGATCTTTTGGATTCGAACCTCAAGCGTATCGCCGGGCTCCGCTTCTTCAACGAAGACCGGTCCGGTCAGGATATGGCCGCCAGGCCCTTTGTCGGTGACCTTCTCGTAGATCGCCTTTAAGGCGGGCTGTATCGCCTGGTCCGGAAGACCATGTGAGGACAACGCTTCAGGACTGGTGGTTATGAGAGTCCCGATCGTCGCCGAATCGCCTGAGTGAAGGCGAAGGGCGGGCTTTGCCTTGGCCCAGTAGTACCCCCAACAGACCGTCTCGGGAGTAGCAGCGAGCGTAAAATCGGCAGCTTGAATAAGGCCGACAGTCAGATACAAACATGGAAGCAGCGTCGCGAAGCGTCGAAGCATGTTCCATGGTAGCCGCAGCCCTGCCAGTAAAGTCCGACGTGGCACGCTTCACGCTGCTAGTCAAAAATCAGCACACCAAAAAATGAGGGGGCCGGGATCAACCCCGCCCCCCATCGGTCGCACGTTTACTTCGGACTAGCGTCGCGTGTGCGACTCGTACTCTCGAGTGGGCGCTCCAGCAGTTGTTCCTGTCGAAACGTTGTTCGTGGCAAGAAACTCGTTTACGCGCTTCTGGGCTTCGTCTCGCGCGATCCCGTAACGTTCTTGTACCTTACCCACCAACTCTTCGCTCCTTCCGTTGATGAAGGTCAAATCGTCGTCAGTGAGTTTGCCCCACTGCTGCTTAACTGAGCCCTTTAACTGTTTCCATTTGCCTTCCAACTGATCGGAATTCATTGATGTATATTTCTCCTCTTTTTAATGCTGTCAAATGGCTGGGCCACGGCGAACAGTGCATTTGCTCGTCCGTGTCCGCCGCTGATTTGGGTGCAACTGGCAGTCCAAAAAGGCAATACGTTCAAGAATCAAGGACATGCCATTCGTGGTGTGACAACATGGCCTGCAAGAATGACTGGCTCAGAAGAGTTCGCGTGGCGGGGCGGTCAAAAATACGCTGGGAAAATCCGCAGGGCCGAACCTTGCGAGCTATCAGCCGCGGTCGCCGCCCAATCTCCTCTTGCGCCGCAACAACATTTGTCCGGCGAAGTATCCGAGCACAATGACACCAGCGAACTCCCACAAACGCTGGCTCCAAAGTGTTACAGCAAACAACAGAGTTAAGACAGCAAAACCCCACATAAAGCTTTCGCCTAGGAATGCTTGACCCCACTGCGGAGTCCGGCCCGACGAAGGCAGCCGTGGCGTGAGCGATGGAAGAATTCGAGGTACGGCCCGCTTGTAGGCGAGGTACGGTTCGCCTTGGGCTATCGCGAGGGCCGCTTCCTCGCGAAGCACCAGCCGCAAGTAGAAAACTGTGTTCGCCGCGATAAGCACGAGCCAACCCAAGCGGCTGGCCATGAGCCCCATGCCTGCACTGAGAAGGAGGACACCCAAGTAAAGCGGATTCCGAACGTAACGATATGGCCCGTCCGCCACCAGGCGCTCGGAATGAAGTTCCGGATCGTGCACAACATCGCTATGGATGTAGGCCGTCGCCCAGGTCCGAATCGTAGCGCCGAGTGCGACCGTCACCGCCCCGAAGCCAAGGATCAGCTTGAGCGCGAGCATGCTCTTAAGGCCCAGTAACAGCGCGACGCTCTCGGCAGCGTTCTGATGATCGAACCGATAGCACCCAAATCCAAACCAAAAGATCAAACAAACGATGTAAAACCGGTATTGGAACTCGAAGTTCGTGGCGCGCATGGCTGTAGGTTCATGATGCCAGCGTTCCGCCAACTTGCCTCTGCCGGCGGGATGAAGGATCGGAAGATCGGGGCCAGAGCCGCAAAGAAGCCGATGAAAGGCGGACGCGAGAGCCCGCGGTTCTGCCTTCGAGGCGAGTCCTGGGATTGGTTGAGGCCTGAATAAACTCAGCGTGCGTTTTCTGCCGTTACGGTTTGACGATACCATCCGCGGGTGTGTTTCCCAGTGATCGGACGAGCCGGTCCGCTATTCTGCTTCAAGTGGAGGAAGAAGCGCACTGCCGCGGACCGCGAGTCCGTTGTGCGCTTGTAACTTGGAAAAATGATCGTTCAGATTACCCGCCTCGCGCTTGCGCTGCTTGCTTTCGCCGCCTTTGGCCAGGAGTTGCCGAACGCCCCGGCGTCTGAAGTCCACATCATCACTCCGCAGCCGGGCTATTTCACGGAGCCGTCGATCGCAGTCAACCCGCTCAACCCCGAGCAAGTAGTCACGGCGTACCAGGACAATGCCCACGTTGCCTATTCGCGCGACGGCGGCAAAACCTGGCACATTGCGGCCGGCACCGAAGCCGTCAACTACAAGGTCTCGGGAGATGTCTCAATTACTTACGACAAGCAGGGCCACGCCATTCTCTGCTACATCGCCTTCGACAAATTAGGAACCTCTAGCTATTGGGGGCACAACTCCTCGCGCAACGGTATTTTCGTTCGGCGATCCCTTAACGGTGGGAAAACCTGGGAGTCAAATCACTTCGCGGTCACCGAACAGCCGGATGTGACCCCCGATCACAGATTCGTCCCCTGGGAGGATAAGCCGTATATTGTCGCCGACAACACAAACAGTCCCTACGCCGGCAATCTCTATATTGGCTGGACACGGTGGACGCTTGAGGATTCGCAAATCCAGTTCTCGCGTTCAACCGATGGTGGCAAGACCTGGTCGGCCCCCGTCGAGATCGACGCCGATCGCGGCCTGCCGCGCGATGACAACGGCGCCGTGGAAGGATTCTCAGGAACCGTCACATCCGACGGCACGCTTTTTGCGGTTTGGGGTGACGGTTCTCACATTCTTCTGACCTCGTCCAAGGACGGCGGGGTCCACTTTTCACCGGCTCGCCCCGTCGTCAAAACCGCGCCGACCATGTTCCAGCTGCAAGGTCTCGACCGGGCCAATGGATTCCCGGTAATTGCGGCGGATCCTCGCCCGCAGGGCGCGCTCTATCTCGCCTGGAGCGACTATCGGAACGGCGACTTGGATGTGTTTTGCTCGTCATCCACGGACCGCGGCCAGACCTGGGGACCGGCGGTCCGCGTAAACTCCGATCCAGTTCACAATGGCAGCGACCAGTTCTTTCACTGGATAGCGGTAGATCCTCGCGACGGTTCGGTCAACCTGATGTTCTACGACCGGCGGCTTGATCCGAAAAACCAGCAGCAGATCGTGGTTCTGGCTCGCTCAACCGACGGCGGTCGCACCTTCGCGAACTACTCGCTCACCGACAACCTTTTTGAGGCCGGCGGCGTTTTCTTCGGCGACTACACCGCCATCACTGCTTTGAACGGCCGCGTCTATGCTGCATGGACGGAAAAACCTCCAGGGCAAAAGGCGCCCGCCGCGCAAACCGAATCCACCAAAGAAGTTAAGAAAGTCTCGCGGCCTTGGCGCGAAGGAACCATCATCCGGGTCGGTATCGCAGACTTCGGCAGCCCAAAGGCACCTTAACCCGGCACCGCTTTTGTGGGCCAGGCCACCGCCGCCTTGCAATACGCCAGACACTTCTTCATCTCTTCAATCGTGTCCGCGCCCTTGTATTCGTATTCGATCATCGCCGGTATCGGGTAGTGGTTCTTCTGGAGCAATTGGAGCACTCCGGTGATGTTGGTCGAGCCCTGGCCAAAAGGCAGGTTGACCCCTTCCTTCCCGTCCTGGTTTGGTCCCCGATCCTTGAGATGCAGTGTCAAAATGCGCGCGTGGTTCTTCGCCAGAAAAGCTAGAGGGTCCCATCCGGCCGCTGTTGCGTGACCGATATCGAGGTTGATCGCCAGGTACTTGGAACCGCCCTCGGCCAGCGCCTTCTCAAAATCGTCCGGCGTGGCGAATTCGTTCGGACGAATGTTGCCATGATTGTGAAAGCCGACATAGATTTTGTACTTGTCGGCCAGGGGACCGATCCGCTTTGCGGTTGAGACGTTCGAAGAGGCCGTAATCTTGTCGACTCCCAGCCACTGCGCCATCTTGAATCCGTGGTCAATCTCTTCGTCCGTGTAGTTATCGCGAAAGCTGTAGTTAAAGGCGTACAGGACAATGCCCGCTTTGTCGAACTTCGCACGCACGTCTTTGAAGAAGGACTCCGGAGCGGACGTCCTCCACACCTTCGCTTCAGCCGGGTTCTTCGGTTCCAGGTGACCTTGCCAGAGTTCACAGTACCCCAGCCCAACTTCGACGTATCCTTGAATCGCCGCATCCAGTGATCGGTCGCGAAAGCTGTAGCTTTGCGCGCCAATCATGACGCCATTAAACGTGGAATCGATTTGGGCTCCTCGCGCCCGGTTGGCGAGCAAGGAGACGGCTGGAACGGCTGCCAGTGTCTTTAAGAGGTGTCTGCGTGTTTCCATGCCGTGGATTCTATCAGTCCAGATCCTCCCACGGCGCTAAGCGGGTTTGCGGGCGACCATTCGGACCACCACCGCTTCGCCCTTATGCTTCAACCCTTCATCCAGGATGGTCGTGCCTTCAAGCAGTTCCAGTATCTGCAGGCCTGGGAACTCTTGTTTCATCTTCTCGGGTGTGTATAGCATGTCCTCGTCTTTTGGACCGCCGGAGGGCCGTCCCGCCTGGCGGACGTGAAAGCCCTCAAAGATCAACAGGCCCCCGGGCTTCAATGCCAATACAATACCGGCGTGAATCCCAGTTCGGGCAACAGCCGGAAAATGCGCGAAGATCTCCACCGCTACATCAAACGCGGCCACCGGCCAGCGCCAGGTTGTCAGGTCAACGCACTCCGCACCGATCCGGACACCTCGCTCGGCGGCCAAGCCATCGGCATGGGCCAGTGCGACGGGAGAGATATCGGTCGCCAGTACGTCGAGTCCCAGTTGCGCCAGCCACACGCTGTTGCGGCCCTGCCCTTCGGCTACCGAAATCGCCTTCATGCCAGGCTTTAGCCGATACGCCTGGGAGCGCAGGTACTCATTCGGCTCCGAGCCAAATAGAAGTCCGGCTTGATAACGCTGGTCCCAGAGCTGCCGTTCGGGATGCTCGGCGCTCATGCCCGCGCCACCTTCACGGTGAGTGCTTTCTCAATCGCCCGCGCGATGAGCTTGCCATGAAAGCGCCCGTTCTCAATAAAGATCTCATTGGTGTGCATGCCGGCCACAATCACCCCAGCCAGGTAAATCCCGGCGCGGTCGCTTTCTAGCGTCTCCGGATTCGTGCGGGGTCTTTGCGTTTCGGGATCCAGCAGAATCCCATGGTGAGCCATGAACTGAAAGTCCGGCTGGTATCCGACCATCGCGAACACATAGTCGTTCTTGAGCGTAACCTCACCGTCGGGCGTCCGCAGCACCACATCGTGTTGGCGAATCTCCTCCACCGAGCTATTGAAGTACGCCTTGATCTCGCCGCTCTTGATTCGGTTTTCAATGTTCGGCTTAATCCAGTACTTCACATTCGGCGATATGCAGCTGCGCCGGATCGCCATCGTCACTCTTGCGCCCGTCCAGTGCAATTCCAGCGCGGCGATCGCCGCTGAGTTCTTGGCTCCCACCACCAGCACGTCCTGGTTGTAGTAGGGATGTGCTTCGCGATAGTAGTGGAGCACCTTGCTGAGTTGCTCGCCGGGAACGTTCATACGGGTCGGGATGTCGTAGTACCCGGTGGCCAGAACCACCTTCTTGACCTCGTACGAGTGCATTTCGGAGTCCCTCGTCTCCGTTTCCACCGAGAACCGCCCGTCATTGCCGTCAATGCCAAGCACTTTCTCATACTGGTGAACGTCGAGCTGATAGTGGTCGGCGACGCGGCGATAGTATTTGAGTGCCTCCGTGCGGCCCGGCTTCTCGTTCAGCGATGTCATGGGAATATCGCCGATCTCCAGCAACTCCGGCGTGGTGAAAAAGACCAGGTTTGTCGGATAGTTGTAGAGCGAGTTAACCACGCACCCCTTGTCGAACAGAATTGTCGACACGCCCCGCTTTTGAAGCTCGATCCCGCACGCCAATCCCGTCGGACCAGCCCCCACAATGGCGACGTCGAATTGACTCATCCTCGCACCTCCGAGACGAATGGCAAGTGCTGCCAGTGTATCGTGCAGCTACAGTAGCGCGCCCACTTTTTCATAGACATTTTCCAGCGCCAGGGCCAGTTGGCCGGGATTCTTGCCCGCCCCCTCGGCCATATCCGGCCGGCCGCCGCCTTTGCCCCCGACCGCCTTCGCCACTTCGCCCACCAGCTTGCCCGCCTGCACCTTCGAGGTCAGATCCTTGCTCACCGCCGACACAATGGAAATGTCTGAATCGTTCACGGAGGCGATCACGATGACCGCGCTGCCCCACTTGTTCCGCAGCGCATCGGCCACTGTCCGTAACTGGGTGCGGTCCATTCCGTCCACTTTCTCGGCCAATATAGTTGTCCCATTCACGCGCCGGCCCTCGAGGCGGTCCATCTGTTGATGCGCCATCTGGGTCTTCAAGTGGTCCACCTGCTTTTCGAGCAGCCGTTGTTGTTCAAGCACGCGGTCCAGTTGCTCCAGCACCCCGGACTCCGTCGTATGCAGCAAATGCCCGGCTTTCGCCAGGGCCGCGCTGGTGGTTTGAAACCGTTCGAGCGCTCCCACGCCCGTAGTCGCCTCAATACGCCGCACGCCGGCCGCGATGCTGCCTTCGTAGATGATCTTGAACAGCCCAATGTCTCCGGTCTGCGAAACGTGCGTGCCGCCGCAAAGTTCCTTGCTGAATCCCGGTATGGAGACCACCCTCACCTTATCGCCGTATTTCTCTCCAAACAGAGCCATCGCGCCGGTCGTCAGCGCCTGATCCAGTTCCATCACATCGGTATTCACCAGCGTGTTTTCCAGAATCTGCTCGTTCACCAGCCGCTCCACTTCCAGCAGCTCGTCTTCGGTAACAGCTGTGTAGTGCGTGAAGTCGAAGCGCAGGCGCGACGGTTCCACCACGCTGCCGGCTTGTTTGACGTGCGTGCCCAGCACCTGCCGAAGCGCCGCATGCAGCAGATGCGTTGCAGTGTGATTGCGCATGGTCGAGCCGCGGAGCACACGATCCACTTGCCCGATCAGTTTATCGCCCACACGGATGCGTTTCAGGACATGGATCTTCTGTACCATCGCGCCCGGTGTCGGTTTCCACGAGCCCTCCACCACGGCCACCTTTTCGCGTGTTTCCCCATCCAGCAGCAGGCCCGTGTCCCCGACCTGGCCGCCTGCCTCTGCGTAGAATGGCGTCCTCACGAACACAACTTCGGCATCGCCCGCTTCGACAAACGGCACGCTCGCCTTGCCGTCCACAATCAAAGCTGACACTTCCGCCGGAGCCTCGAGCGACTCCCGCCCAACGAACTCGACCGCCGGCAAATCCCGATAGACATCGGCGATTTGTCCCTTATCGGCGCCCCTCCAACTTGCGCGGGCCCGGGTGCGCTGCTTCTCCATCTCGGCGGCGTAGGCATCGCGGTCAATCCTGAGCCCGAATTCCCGCGCCATCTCTTCCTGCTCGTCAAGAGCCAGCCCAAATGTGTCGTAGAGTTTAAACGCCGCCGCACCCGGCAGAACCCCGCCCACCGCCGACTTGGCTTCGTCGTGAAAGAATCGTTCCGCCACCTGGAACGTAGTGGCATATCGTGTCTCTTCGTCTCTCACGACCCGCGCCACCCGATCCACGCTCTCCAGCAATTCCGGATACCCAGGCTTCATGAGCTCAGCGACGAAGCCGGTCAGCTTGTGTAGATAGGGCTCGCTCATGCCCGCCAGCCGCGCATTCCGCATCGCGCGCCGCATAATTTTCCGCAGCACGTAGCCGCGGCCCTCGTTGGAAGGCAGCACGCCGTCGTGAATCAGGAACGCCGTGGCACGGGCGTGGTCGGCGTTGATACGCAGCGCCGTATCTGTCCTGGCATCGACGCCATAGGCAACATGAATCAGCTCGCCGGCCCGATCGATAATCGGCCGGATCAGGTCCGTTTCATAGTTTGAAATGTGGCCCTGCAATACCGCTGCCACGCGTTCCAGGCCCATCCCAGTGTCGATCGATGGCCGCGGCAATGGCGTCATAGTGCCGTTGGTCGCTTTATCGAACTGCATGAAGACCAGGTTCCAGATCTCAACGAACCGGCCGCCGCCATCCAGCGGAAATTCCTCATGTTCCCGTCCCGGCTCGGCTGCCTCCGGCCCCAAATCAAAATGCAATTCCGAGCACGGTCCGCACGGCCCCGTCTCGCCCATCTGCCAGAAGTTATCTTTCTCGTCCAGCCGGAAGATGCGGCTCTTCGGCACGCCCGCCACGTGCTGCCAGAGTTCCTCGGCATCGTCGTCTTCCCGGAAGACCGTTACGTACAGCTTGTCTTTCGGCAGTCCATACCATTGCGGGCTGGTCACTAATTCCCAGGCGAAGGCGATTGCTTCCTTCTTGAAATAGTCGCCGAATGAGAAATTGCCCAGCATCTCAAAGAACGTGTGATGGCGGCGCGTGTAGCCGACGTTCTCCAGGTCGTTGTGCTTGCCGCCGGCCCGCACGCACTTCTGCGACGTCGTGGCCCGCGCGTAATCCCGCTTCTCCAGCCCAAGAAAAACGTCTTTGAACTGGTTCATGCCGGCATTGGCAAACAGCAGCGTCGGGTCATCCGCCGGAACCAGCGAGGAGCTGCGAACAATTCTGTGGCCGTGGCTCGCGAAGTATTCCAGGAACTTCGCCCGGATGTCATTTCCTGTCATGGGAGTTATCTAACTCTAGTCTCGCATTCGGGGAAATGTTGGGATGGGGGCATCTTCGCGTGGGTTGCTAGTTTGGCGCTGACTAAGGCGCGAAGG
Organism: uncultured Acidobacteriaceae bacterium; assembly: GCA_963740005.1. Lineage (GTDB taxonomy): Bacteria > Acidobacteriota > Terriglobia > Bryobacterales > Bryobacteraceae > CAJCIT01. The sequence continues at coordinate 171,066 of CAVUCO010000064.1, forward strand.
CGCTTCGAAGAGGCCGAGGGCCGGCCGGGCGTGGCCTGCTGCAAACGAGTTAGGTGCCACGTCAGCCGGGTTCTTCAGCATTCCCCAGTGAGCTCGGCGCGAGACCTCAAAAGCGACCCTCGAGCAGCCCGCAACTGTCTCCCGCCTCGAATCACTCCCAAGCGTGTTCCCGGCTTGGCCGTGTGCCTTCGAAGCTCGAAGTAGCGCACCAGCCTTTGCAGCCACGCATAGAGAACCACCATGCATGCAGCCAGTACAAGTTCTCGAATACCGGGCTGGGTCCACTCGTTCATGTCTTAACGCTACGGAATCCCAGCGGAATAAGATATCGACCTCGACGTCAAATGCGGTCGAAGTACGTTCTAACACGGCCGCAAAAAGGGGATACGATAAGCCAATTTCCGGTTAAACTGATTACCGCCGCGGGCTTCCGTAACGCCACTCTCGACGAAGCGTCCCGGCAGAAAAGGTGCCTTTATGCCACGCTCGACGAAGAAAACTGCGCAGCAACCGCCATTACGAAAAGCCCACGCAGCCAGCGGACCCACCGGGACAACCGCCACCGGAGGACGCCAGTTTGCCCAGCCGAACCCTTCCCCTGATCCGACCGTATTCACTGTCGATCATCCCAACGACAATCCGCTTTACAATCTGGTGAACAACACGCTTCTGCAGGCGGTTCCCCCGCCCCGCACGCCGAATCCAACCCTAACCCTCGCCGACATTCTTGGCAGTTCGACAGTTCAGGCCATTCAGAAAACGGGCCAGATTGTTTTCCATTCAGCGGGAGACTCGGGCTCCGTGAACGGCCCTGCAACTCAGTCCCTGGTCGCCGACAAAATGGTCGCCGACTTCGCCGACGAGCAGCCCTCCGACCGTCCCTCGTTTCTTTTCCATCTGGGCGACGTGGTCTACAGCTTCGGCGAGGCAAAGTACTACTACGATCAGTTTTATGAGCCCTATCGCTCCTACCCAGCTCCCATTCTGGCGGCAGCGGGCAATCACGATGGGCAAGTCTACTCCACCGACACGGCCGGCTCGCTTGACGCTTTTCTGCGCAATTTCGTCAGCGTGCAGCCGGTAAAGACCCCGGAGTCGGGCGGCCTGGTTCGCACGGCCATGACCCAGCCCGGCGTGTACTTCACGTTTGATGTGCCGTTCGTAACCATCATTGCGCTCTACAGCAACGTGCTTGAAGATCCGGGCGTTATATCGAGCGAAGGTAACAAGAGCTCGCCGGTCGACGACCAGCAGCTGCCCTTCCTGCAAGCCGCTTTGACCCAGGCCAAGGCTGCCAAGAAGCCCGTGATCCTTGTTACTCACCACCCGCCCTACACGGCGGGCTCTGTCCACGGCGGCAGCCCTCAAATGCTGGCTGACATTGACGCTGTTTGCAAGAAGGTGGGCCTCTGGCCCCACGCCCATTTTTCCGGCCATGCCCATAACTACCAGCGCTTCACTCGAACCATCAACAATTATGAGATCCCCTATTTGGTTTGCGGCAACGGCGGCCATGCCCTGAGCCTGCTTCAGGCCAAGGGTAAATCTATCCGCGTCCCGTACCAGGTTTCGAAACAAGTCACGTTCGAAAACTACAACGACCAGGATTATGGATACCTGCGCGTAGTGGTCAACCCTCAACAGCTACGCATCGAGTTTCACCAGACGACCTCGGGTACGGCGACCAAGGCGCCCGTCGACGTGGTGACCGTCGACATCGCCTCGCATAAGATGGTGGCCAGCTAGTAAGGAGATGAGCGACCCTCCGATTGAAGGGCTTTCAAGGCTTTAGAACCCTTGCTTTATGACAGTTTCGGTGTTCGCTTTCGGGAACGGTTATGCCGCAAACGGACAGCGACGGCGCGAGAGCCGAGCTGGCAAGAGACATCTTCTACGGCTACCAGCGGTTTTGCGTTCGCGCTAGCAACGGCCAGCAGCTTGCGAGATGCTGGGTAGTGGGCAAATTTGGCTTCTGTGAACCGCACGGGTGGCCAAGCCGGCAAGAGGAGACAAGGTGGGAACCTCCACAATCGACTCATCAGAACACAAAGCGTCAAGCATCACCGGAGCGCTCAACTATCTAAGCGCGTTGTTGGGCGACCTGAGGGTCGCATTCCGCTCATTGAGGCGGATCCCTTCCTTGTGGGCCACCGTTGCTCTGACGCTGGCGCTGGGAATTGGAATGAACACCGCCATTTTCAGCATTGTGCGAGGCGTGCTGTTGCGTCCGCTGATGAACCGCGATGAAGATCGACTGATTTACATTCAGCAGAGCGCGCCCGGACTGCAAGTGAGCGATGCCACGTTCTCAATTCCTGAGATCAGTGATATAAGCGCGCACTTAAAGACCATCAACAAGCTCGGCACGTTTTCGACCGTCGACTTTTCTGTGGAGGGATTCGGCGAGCGGCGTGACATCCACGCCGGGGTGGTTGACGGCGCCTATTTCGAAGTCATGGGGCTGAAGCCCGTGTTGGGCCGCCTGCTCGACGAGCGCGACGACGGGCAGAACGCTCCAGGCGCAGTGGTGTTGACATACAAGTTCTGGGCCACGGTGTTGCATTCCGATCCGAAAGTGATTGGAAAAGTCATACGGCTGGGCAGCATGATGGAAGTCCGTTCGGCAACCGTAATCGGAGTTTTGGAGCCGTCGGTGCCATATCCGGCGGAAACGCAGCTCATCGCCAACATAGTCACCAGCCCGCACCATCTCTCAGCAACCATGGTGCAGGGTCGCGAGCATCGCATGACCGATGTATTCGGCCGATTGGCGCCGGGGGCGAGCCTAAAGTCCGCGCGCGCGGAGCTTCGCAGTGTATACGCCACAATGACGGCGGCCCATCCTGGGACGTACAAGCCTCAGTATCACTTTCAGATCGATGCACGGCTGTTGCGGGACCAGATCAACGCGGACGCGAGCATCGTCCTATGGCTGCTGTTTGGGGCCTCGGGCCTGCTGTTCGTCATCGCTTGCTCGAACGTCGCAAACCTGATCCTTGCCCGGACTGTCCGTCGCGAATCGGAGTTGGCGGTTCGTGCCGCGTTGGGAGCCAGCGCCGCCGCCATTCGCAGGACGCTATTGGCGGAGGGCCTGGTTCTATGTGGCACCGGAGGCTTGGCTGGTGTGCTGGTGGCCATTCCAATGGTGTCGGTGTTGGCGCGTTACGCGTTGCGATTTTCAGTGAGGGCAGCGGATCTGACTGTTGATTTCGGCTTGCTTTGGATGGGCTTGGCTTTGGCGCTGGCAGCGGCCGTGTTTCTCGCATTCGCTCCCCGCCTGCCCTCTGAAGATAGTTCGCGCGGACCGGCGCTCACCAGCGGCAGCAGCCGAGTGTCCGGCAGCAGCCGTCGCCGGATTCGCGTTTTCACGGTTGTCCAGATTGCCGCCTCATTCGTGTTGCTGGCGAGTGCGGGTGTGTTGCTGACCACGTTGCGCTCCATGCAAACCGCACAGCCTGGCTTTGAAACGGGTCACGTTCTAATTGCCACTCTGCCCTTGATTTCCGATGGCCGAACGCCGCAACAAGTGGAGCAGTTCTACCAGGAAGCCCAGCGTAAAGTAAGCGCGCTGCCGGGAGTGGATAGCGCCGCAACCGCCTTGTGGGCCCCGTGGCTCGACAGGCGTTATCTAAGCTTCACTCTTCAATTCGCAGTTGAGGGTCGGAAAGGTGAAAGCGGCACGGACGACCTGCGTGCCCGGTTCCGCTTTGTTTCGCCGGGCTATTTCGCCACTCTAGGGATTCCACTTCTCGAGGGGCGTGACTTCACAGCGGCCGATCAGAAGGAATCCGAATTGGTTGCCGTCGTCAGTAAAAGCGTCGCGCAGCAGTTGTTCCCCGGACAAGACGCGATCAACCGGCAGATCATGTGGACCGATCCTCTCATTAAAGTCGCCGGCATCAGCCCGAAGGGCCGCCGGATCGTCGGCGTGCTGGCCGACGTGGACGACGCCAACATCCTTCCTCAGCACAATTTGACGATTTATCAGCCGTTCGCGCAGGGGCCGCTGTTTGGAGCGTGCCTCCTCGTGCGTTCGGGTAAAGATCCCATTGCGCTCATCCCGGCCGTCACGAAAACCATCCGCGCCGCGGCCCCGACTCAGCCCGTGGAGCATACCAGCACTCTCGAAGACGTCCGCACCGAAGTGCTGGCGAACAACCGTGTGAACGCCATCGTGTTCGGCGGGTTCGCCAGCTTGGCGCTAGCGATTTCGGCGGTTGGCATTGCGGGCGTGCTGGCGTTTTCGGTGAGCTGGCGCACGCGCGAGTTCGCCATCCGGCTCGCGGTTGGCGCGCAGCCGCTTCGGATTCTCGCTAATGTGCTGATCGACGGCGCAACAACGGCGGCGATTGGCATTGCGGCTGGCGGTCTGGTGGCCTGGGGATTATCACGCCTGGCCGGCAACTATATTTCGGAGCTTCAGCTTCCTGGACCGATTCCGCTGATAGGAGCGGCGGCGGTGGTAGTTACGGCTGCAATCCTGGCATCGTTAATGCCGGCCGCACGCGCCGCGCGAGTCGACACGGTGCAAGCGCTCCGCGCTGACTGAGAAACTTGCCGCGAGGCGCACGCTATGTTGGCTCGGCTAAGTTTGGCTCAGCCAGCCGGCGCCTTGGGTTAGCAGCATTTACCGTTCTGGTATTTTCGGGCCAGCCGGGCATCGGAAAACGCCTGCCACTCTTCCCTCGAATGAACACGCTGATGCCACGCCAAGTGGCGCTCGTAGGCACTCTCGTCAGACAGCTCCCGCGCCAAGGCCCGCAAATAACAGAGCAGCTTCTTTATCGCGTTCATACCCCGCTCGCCTCCAGCTGCGACACCACGAACGGCGTTTCAGACGACTTCGCCGTCCGCGTCCCTCGCACCAGTCCATACCAGACCCGCGCAGAGTCCGCCACCACGAGCGACACCAGCAGCAGGAACAGGGCGCACACCGCCGCATCCAGCCGTTCGTTGAAAATGCGAGTCTGCGTTTCGGCCAGCTTCGCGGCTGAAACCGCTCCCGTCGCAATGGCCGTCTCGAGCGCCTGCGCCTGGGCCAGGAAACCGAGCCGCGGAATCGGCGAGAAGATCTTCTGATACCCCGCCGTGTAGTTCACGATCAGCAGCCAAACCAGCGGCACGCCCGTCACCCAGACATATTTCAAGCCATGCATCTTGAGGAGAATGGTGGTCGCTACGCACAGCGCAATCGCGGCCAGCAGTTGATTCGCAATTCCGAATAGAGCCCACAACGAGTTAATGCCGCCTAACGGGTCCAGCACGCCGTGATAAAGAAAGTATCCCCAGCCTCCCACCACGGCGGCGCTCGTCAGATACACACCCGGCTTCCAACCGATGCGCCCCAACGGCGCATAGACGTGACCCAGCAGGTCCTGCAGCATGAATCGTCCAACGCGCGTCCCCGCATCCACGATCGTGAGGATGAACAGCGCTTCGAACATAATCGCGAAGTGATACCAGAAACCGAGAATGGCATCGCCACCGCCGGTCTTCGCAAAGATGGCAGCCATGCCCAACGCCAGCGAAGGAGCGCCTCCGGCTCGACCGAATAAGGTCGCTTCGCCGACGCGGTGCGCGAGGTGCGCCATCTCATCCGCCGTCACCGGGAAGCCCCATCCCGAAATCGTCGCCGCCGCCGCGGCCGGTGTCGCCCCCACAACACCGGCGGGCGAGTTCACCGCGAAGTAAACCCCGGGTGCCAGCGATGCTGCGGCTACCAGCGCCATAATCGCGACGAAGCCCTCCAGCAGCATCGACCCATAACCAATCGGCCACGCATGCCATTCCTTGGCAATCATCTTTGGCGTTGTCCCGGAAGAAATCAGCGCGTGGAAGCCGGAGATGGCGCCGCAGGCAATGGTGATAAAGCAAAACGGAAAGACCTTCCCGGCAAAAATGGGACCCGTACCATCCACAAACTGGGTGAACGGCGGCAATGCCAGCTGCGGCCTGACCGCCAATATCCCCAAGGCCAGCAGGAACACGACGCCCAGCTTCACAAAGGTGCTCAGATAGTCGCGCGGGGCCAGCAGCAGCCACACCGGCAGCACGCTCGCCAGAAACCCATACACGACGATAATCAGCGCAATCGCTACCCCACTCAGCGTGAACGCCGCCGCCCACGACGGCGACTGCGATACCCACTGCCCGCTGAATATGCTGAGCATCACCAACACAAACCCAATCAGCGAACATTCCAGCACTTTGCCCGGCCGCAAGAAGCGCAGGTAAAGCCCCATAAACATGGCCACCGGCATGGTCGCTGCAATCGTGAACGTGCCCCAGGGACTTCCCTTCAGCGCGTTCACCACCACCAATCCGACTACCGCCAGCAGAATCACCATGATCAGCAGGACGGTGACGAGCGCCACAAAGCCACCCACTTTGCCGATCTCTTCCCGCGCCATCTGGCCCAGCGTTCGCCCGTTGCGCCGCATGGAGCAGAACAGAATAATGAAGTCCTGAACCGCGCCGGCCAGCACGCACCCGATCAGGATCCACAGCAGCCCCGGCAGGTAGCCAAACTGCGCGGCGAGCGTCGGCCCCACCAGCGGGCCCGGTCCGGCGATCGCCGCAAAGTGGTGACCAAAGAGAATCCACTTGTTCGTCGGTTCGTAATCGTGCCCATCATGGAGCCGTTCGGCCGGCGTGGCGCGCCGGTCATCCAGCACCATCACCTTGGCAGCGATGAACTTGGCATAGAAGCGGTAGCCCAGCGTGAAGAAACTGGCCGCGGCGAGGACAATCCAGATGCTGTTTACTGACTCACCGCGATGTTCAGAGATGACTCCGAGGCAAACGGCGGCGACCACCGAAAGGAAGGCTCCCAGCAGGATATTCAGACGTCGTGGCATTTCATAAAAGTATAGTTGGCAGGTCGCCTGATCCTCTACAAATAGAAAAGGCCCCCGGCCCCTTTCGGAGCAGAGAGCCTTTTGTTCGAACTGCGACCGCGTCAGCTCGCCAGGGCGAGCGGTGTCATCTTCAGTCCTGGAATCATGTACTCGAGCACTTCCTGCACACGCTCGACGAACTTGAACTCCATCTCGCGGCGCACGTGGTCGGGCAAGTCGCGCAAGTCCTTCTTGTTTCCTTGCGGAAGGATCACACGATTGATGCCGGCTCGTCGTGCCGCCAGCACCTTCTCCTTGACGCCGCCGATGGGCAGAACCAGGCCGGTGAGAGTCACCTCACCCGTCATTGCAACGTCATTGCGGGCAGGCAAGCCCGTATAGACCGAGGTCATAGCCGTCGTCATCGTCACGCCGGCCGAAGGACCGTCCTTCGGAATTGCGCCAGCGGGAACGTGGACGTGAACGCCGTTGTCCTTGAAGACTTTCGGATCGACACCGAGGTCAGCCGCATGCGCCCAAATAAAGCTCTGAGCGATCTTGGCCGACTCTTGCATGACCTCACCGAGTTGACCGGTGATCGTCAGACCCTTGCTATCCGGCAGCAGGGTGCTCTCAATGAAGAGAACGTCACCACCCGCTTCCGTCCATGCCAGACCGGTTGCAACACCCGCCGGCAGCTTCTTGCGCATGATCTCGGGAGTGTACATCTCCGGTCCGAGGAGATCCGCCACTTCTTCAGGCCTAATGATCAGCTTCTCGGTCTGGCCTTCCGCAAAGCGAAGCGTCATCTTGCGGGCAATCCGCCCTAACGCGCGTTCCAAACGCCGCAGGCCGGCTTCTCGCGTGTAGCTACTGATAACGGTTTTCAGGCCCTCGTCAGTAAACTCGATCTGAGCCGAGGTCAGTCCCGTTTGCTCCAATTGGCGCGGGATCAAATACCGCCGCGCAATCTGCAGCTTTTCTTCCTCGCTGTAGCCGGAGAGCCGCAAGATCTCCATGCGGTCGAGCAGCGGCTGAGGAATGGTGTCCAGTGTATTTGCCGTGGTAATGAACAACACCTTCGACAGATCGAATGCCATGTCGAGGTAGTTATCACGAAATGTTTTGTTCTGTTCGGGATCGAGTATCTCAAGCAGGGCGGCGGATGGATCGCCGCGGAAATCCCGCCCTAGCTTGTCGACCTCGTCGAGCAGGAGCACCGGGTTCTCTGCCCCGGCGCGTCGCATGGCCTGAAGCATCCGTCCAGCCATCGCGCCGATATAGGTCCGCCGGTGGCCGCGCAGCTCGGCTTCGTCATGCAATCCACCTAAGCTAAAGCGTTCGAACTTCCGCCCCAGCGCTCGCGCGATGGATTGTCCGAGCGATGTTTTGCCGACGCCAGGAGGCCCGACAAAGCACAGGATCGGCGCCTTCGCCTTGGGGTTTCGCTTCAGCACACTGAGGTGTTCCAGGATTCGCTCCTTCACCTCCGGTAGTCCAAAGTGGTCGTCGTCCAGCACGCCCCGCGCATGCGAAATGTCCAGGTCGTCTTCGGTTGCGTTGGTCCATGGTAAATCGAGAACGAACTCGATCCAGGTCCGGGTCACGTGATAATCGGGGGCGGCCGACGGCAACCGCTCCAGCTTGCCCAGCTCGCGCTTAACTTCTTTCTTGGCCTCTTCAGGCAGGTTCGCCTTCTCAAAGCGCTCGCGCAGCAGGTCGATTTCGGCCTTTTCGCCGTCCTTCTCGCCCAGCTCCTGCTGAATCGCCCTTAGTTGTTGGCGCAGCAGATACTCACGCTGCTCTTTGCCCATCTCATCGCGAGCCGTCGAAGAAATCTTCTGGCGCAGTTCAAGCACTTGCAGCTCGTGTGTGAGATAGGTGTGCATCAAACGCAAGGCGTCGACGCGCGTTTCCGCTTCGAGCAGCGTCTGCTCCTTGGCCACGTCGAGACTGAAGATACTCGCGAGCAGGTATGCCAGACGCAGTGGATCGTCATTTCCCGACAGCATGCGCGTCAGCTCGGCGGCCGATTGCGGCTGTGCCAGACTGATGGCCTTGGCTGCCTGTTCGAGCAATGCCCCTTCCAATGCCTCGACCTCGGAGCCGCGATCCTGGGGGAGCGGAAGCACGCGGTACTTCGCTTGCATGAACGGCTCTTCGGACTCGATCTTTACCAGAACAACCCGGTCGACCCCGAGAACCAGGATTTCCATATTCTCGTCGCCATGGCGGGACGACTTGCGAATCACAGCCTTGGTGCCGATCGTATAGAGATCGTCCTGACGAGGAGTGTCCTGATCAGGATCGCGCTGGGCAACCAACAGGATCTCCTTCGCCTCCGTCTTCAGTGCTGTTTCAACCGCATCCACGGAACTCTTCCTACCGACCGACAGCGGCAAGAGCAACCCAGGGAACAGGATCGTATTCTTGAGCGGCAGGACCGGCAGCATTGGAATTTCTTGATTTGGCATTTGTCTCTCCTCCTACAAACCGACATCGGCCGGACCTGATCCAACAACTTCAGTTCGCCCGACCGACGCAAAAGCAAAATGGGCCTGGAACAGAGTGCATCCTGTTCCAGGCCCACTCTTACCGAGCGGCCAACCGTTTCTTACTTGGCCAACCGCTCGCTTCTGTTACTTAGATTCAACAACCATGAAAACGGTGCGGCCACCGCGATTCACGAGTAAGAGAACCGACTTCCCGGCCTTGCCCATCAGGCGATTGAAGTCGCCTTCGTTGCTGACCGGTTGCTTGTCGACAGACTGAATCACGTCGCCCTGCTGCAAGCCGGCCTCGGCGGCCGGGCTGCTGTCGTCAACGCTCGACACCACAACACCCTTGGTCGAGGATGGCAGCTGGAGCTGCTGCGCGATATCCGGAGTCAGGTTTTCCACCTGCACACCTTGCAGAGCGCCGCTGGCGTTCTCGCCCTTGGTGGACGGATTGGAACCATCGCTAACCGCGCCACCTTCCGTGGGCCGGCTGCCCAGCGTAACGCTGAACTTGGTTGGTTT
>CAVUCO010000065.1:0-63508 GCA_963740005.1 uncultured Acidobacteriaceae bacterium
GAGTTTTTTCGTGAGGGACAGAGGGAGGCCTCTACTTCACAACGATATTCACCAGTTTGTCGGCCAGGACGATTACCTTCACGATCTGCTTGCCGTCGACGAACGGTTTTACTTTCTCGTGGGCCAGCGCCAGTTCCCGCACCTGGCCTTCCGACGTTCCGAAGGGCAGCAACAGGTGCGCGCGCAGTTTGCCATTCACCTGAACCACGATGTCGGCCAGGTCTTCTTTGGCCAGTTCCGGATCGAACTGGGGCCAGGGTTCGCGGAAGGCCGGAGTGTCGTGACCCAGCTCAGCCCAAAGATCCTGAGCCGTGTAGGGCGCGAAGGGCTCCAGCATCAGCGTGAACTTTTCGCAGATCTCACGAATGGATGCGGCCGAGAGCTTGGCTTCGAGCGAGTACAACTCGTTGAGCAGCTCCATCAGGGATGCGATGGAGGTGTTGAAGTGCCAGCGGCTATCAAAGTCGTTGGTGATTTTGCGAACGGTCTGATGAAGCTTGCGCAGGGCTTGGCGGTCGGCCTCGGAGTTGTTGCCGGCCGCACCGGCGACTCGATCGGCATTGCGCGTGACGAAGCGGAAGACACGGCCCAGGAATCGGTACTGGCCCTCCACGCTGGACTCGTTCCAATCCATGTCCTTCTCGGGCGGCGCGGCAAACAGGGTGTAGAGCCGGCATGTGTCCGCGCCATACTTCTCGATCATTTCGTCAGGATCGACCACGTTGCCCTTGGATTTCGACATGGCAGAGCCGTCTTTCAAGACCATGCCCTGCGTGAACAGGTTCTTGACGGGCTCCCGATTTTCGATTACGCCGATGTCGCGCATGACCTTGGTCCAGAAGCGCGAATAGATGAGATGCAGAATCGCATGCGTGACGCCACCGATGTACTGGTCGATGGGAAACCATTCGCGAATGAGGGCCGAATCGAACGGGGCGCGATCGTTGACGGGATCGCAGTAGCGATAAAAATACCAGGACGAATCGACGAACGTGTCCATGGTGTCGCTTTCGCGCTGCGCGGGTGCGCCGCACTTGGGGCAAGGCACATTCATGAACGACTCGACGGATCGCAGCGGCGATTCGCCTTTGCCGGTAATCGTGACGTCCAGCGGCAGCACGACCGGCAGATCGCGCTCAGGAACGGGAACGGTTCCGCACTTCGGACAATGGATCACCGGAATCGGTGTGCCCCAATAGCGCTGGCGCGAGATGCCCCAGTCTTTGATGCGGAACGTGATGGCCTCTTCACCGAAGCCGTTCGCTTTGGCATGCGCGGCCATCTTCTTGCGAGCGTCTCGACTGGTGAGCCCGGACCATTGACCCGAGTTCTCCACGATTCCGTATTCGGTGAAGGGCTCTTTGACCGGCACGCCGGACAGAGGCCCGTCATCCGGGCGAATGACCGGAACGATCGGGATGTGATAGGTCTGGCAGAATTCGAAGTCGCGCTCATCGTGAGCGGGCACCGCCATGATTGCGCCGGTACCGTAGCCCATGAGGACGAAGTTGCCGATCCAGATAGGAACCTTTTCGCCCGAGAACGGGTGCGTCGCGTAGTGGCCGGTGAACAGTCCTTCTTTTTCCAGATCGCCCGGATCTTTACGAGCCGCGGCATCGAGCATGGCCTTGACGTGCGCGCGGCCTTTCTCGCCGGCCACCAGCTTGTCGACCAAGGGATGGGCCGGTGCCAGAATCAGGCAGGTTGCGCCGTAGATGGTGTCGATGCGCGTGGTGAAGACGCGTATCGGTTCGCCGGTTGGATCGAGATGGAAATCGACTTCCGCGCCTTCGGAGCGGCCGATCCAATTGCGCTGCATGGTGATGACCCGTTCCGGCCATCCGCCTTCCAGCGTCTTCAGATCTTCGAGCAGTTCGTCCGCATAGGAGGTGATCTTCAGGAACCATTGCTGTAAAGCGCGCTGTTCAACGGGGGTGGTTTCGTGCCGCCAGCAGCAGCCATTGACGACCTGCTCATTGGCGAGAACGGTTCCGCATTCCGGGCACCAATTCAGGAGCGCCTGCTTGCGGTAGGCGAGTCCCCGCTCCAACATCTTCAGGAAGAACCACTGGTTCCAGCGGTAGAATTCCGGCTCACAGGTGGAGATTTCGCGGCTCCAGTCGTAGCCGAAGCCCATGCGGTGCATCTGCTCCTTCATCTGGGCGATCTTGCTGATGGTCCAGTCGCGCGGATGCGTACCGCTCTTGGTGGCGGCGTTCTCGGCCGGCAGTCCGAACGCGTCCCAGCCCATCGGATGGAGTACGTTGTAGCCGCGCATCCACATATAGCGGGCGAGCGAATCGCCGATGGAGTAGTTGCGAACGTGCCCCATGTGGAGCTTGCCACTCGGGTAGGGCAACATCTCGAGGACGTAGTACTTGGGGCGATGGGGAGCGTCGGCTACGTAGAGCTGGGGCGAGTTCTTCCACCGCTCGTGCCACTTGCCTTCGATTTCCTGGTGGTTAAACGCTTGTTCTGGAATACGAGCTCCTTCAATGCCGTCACGTTACGCAGATCGTCGCCCGGGTTGTCCACGGGGGTTTCAAGGATGAAGGCTTTTTCGCGCAGCTTCGGATGGTTCAGGATGCGGCGGAAACCTTCCTTTCCAATATAACCAGCGCCGATGTTCTCATGCCGGTCCAGATGGGAGCCACGCTGCGCTTTGGCGTCGTTGGCATGAATGACGGGGACGTTTCCGAGCCCCAGTGTCTCTTCGGCGTGGTTGAGAAAAGAGGCGAGGCCGGCCTCGCTCGCGACGTCGAAACCGGCGACCCAGCAGTGGCAGGTGTCGAGGCAGTAACCGATCGGGATGTCGATATACGGTCCTGTCAGGTGGCGGATTGTCTGGAGTTCCGACAACGCTCCGCCCAGCTGAGCGCCCGCGCCGGCGGTGTTCTCGAGCAGCAGGGTTAATTTCGCGCCGGTCTTGATGGCAGCAGGGACGAGGCGCCAAGCCAGGGCAAGGGCTTCCGCCACGTTCAGCAAACCCTGTTCCGGAGAAAGGCCTTTGTAGTTGCCGGGATGGGCCACCAGGTACTCCGCGCCAATGACGATGGCGCGCTCCATTTCGCCCGACAGCGCATCAATGGACCGCGTGCGGATCTCGGGGTCGCCGGAGGCGAGATTGATGAGGTAGTTGTCGTGAATTACGAGGGGTGTCAGGTCGCGGGCGTCGCGCTCTGCTTTTAGGAGCCGAACCTGCTGGACATCGGGCGGTTTCGCACGCCACATGCGCGGGCTGGCGGAAAAGATCTGGAACGTGTTCGCGCCCAGTTCCGCCGCTTTTTTAGCGGCACGCTCCAAGGAGCCCGCCGTCGAGCAGTGGATCCCGATTCTCAATATTCCAGGATAAGTCCTCTGTCGAAAGTCACTGTCCGATGGTGGGATTGCTGGCGCCGGTCAAAAGGAGAATACCCGAATCCGCTCCGTCGAAAATCACTAAGAGCTTGCGCTGAATTCGATCCCCCGGTTTCGTGCTTCCGGAGCGTTGCGTTCGCCCCCTGACGGTCACGGCTCCGTTGGGGCTCCGTCGAAGATCACCCTTCGATGGTGGCTTGCTGACGCGCGGTCGAAAGGAGAACACCCGAATCCACTTGCTCACGCGCGAGGTTGCTCTGAAAATGCCCGGTATCGGGCAGAAAGCCGAGATGAGTCTCGCCTCAGCAGGCTAAAGCCCGCGCCACGCCGGCCGCGCGGTTGCTCTGAAAGCCCACAGGCTGAAGGCCTGTGCCACGACGGAAAGTGTGTGTTTGTCAGCATTGGTTTTCATCATTGCGGGTGTGTACTCGGGCGCTCATCCTGAGATCTGTGCAGGGAGTTTTCGCACAGACTCTTGCTCGCGGGGTCGCTCTGAAAACACCGGTTGGGAATCTGGGGACAGGCTCGCTGCGTCCACGCGGCGATTAGGCTCGCATTGATAATCGCAAGTGCCGTGGTCGCCTTGGGACGCAGGCGCCTGTCCCCGGTCGGCGTCGGTCCACGGTCAGCATCGTTTTGCTAGGCACGTGGCAATGCATCATGTTGGCGGAATTCGATGGCCCACGCAACCGGTCGGTTGCCGTTCAGATTTCTGGAATCTGAGCGCTGTTGAAGCCGAGTTCGGCTTCCTACATTAGCCAAGTTGGCTTGGATTTTCGCGGTTTTCCGGTCTTCCTCTCACGGACGTGACAGAAAAACGCACCACACTGTTGTTACACTAAGCCGCAGGGATGTTACTTCCGCGCGAGTTTATCGGTTATTTATCTCGACAGTTGGTCAAGCGCCTCACACCACAAGCGTTTGAGGTGGCAAATCCCGCCTCTGCCGCCGAAGCAATCGCCCAGGTGATCCAGGACGATTTGTCGATTGAAGATCAGCTCAATGACGAAGTCCGTGAACTGCTAGAGCAGTATAGCGATTACATGCGCCGTGAAGGCGTCTCATACCAGGAGATGTTTCGCCGGGTAAAGAACCAGATGCTGGCGCAGAAGAAGGTGATTCGTGCCGCGGGGCGAGACACCGGGGACGCGATGAAACTATCGCGCGACAAAGTGAACGACCTCTCGCACAAGATTGTGGATGCGATTCGGAAGTCGCGCGACTTTCGTGTCCGCAAGGATGCCAATGAAGTCCGCCTTGCCATCGTGAAAGAAATCACCGATGTGTTGCAAATGGAAGAACGTATTGACAAGGCAGCGCGAGCCAAAATCCGCTCGCAGAAGCGCGAGATCGCCGAAGGCGGCGAAGAATACGATCTGCTCCACAAACGCTATTACGCGGAGGAATTGAAGAAGTTCGGTATCGACCTCGCGCACGGTTAGCGCGCCGGTTCATCCAGATCGCTTCTTCCGAATTCATGCCGCCCATCATCACTGTTCTCGGCAGTCTCAACATGGACTTTGTGGTGCGCGTGGATGAACTTCCGGCACCCGGTGAGACGACGCTCGGCAGAGACTTCCAAATGATTCCCGGCGGCAAGGGAGCCAATCAAGCCTGTGCGGTGGGGCGAATTGGCGCGAGAACCGTACAGGTTTGCTTGATCGGGCGCGTCGGCTACGACCTGTTTGCCGACCAGCTAAAAGCTAGTCTCTCGGCGGCCGGCGTCGATGTCAGCGCCGTTCACGCAACCAAGGCGCAGCCAACCGGCGTGGCTTTGATTTGGGTCGACCAGCGAGGCGAGAATTCGATTGTGGTTGCGTCCGGCGCGAATCATGTAATGACAGCCGCAGACGTCAGCGGCCACCGGGCGGTTTTTCAGGGTGCACGCTACGCCCTATTCCAACTCGAACTGCCGTTGCCAGTGGTGGCGGCCGGGCTCTCTGTGGCGCGGCAGATGGCGGTGCGCACGATTTTGGATCCGGCGCCCGCACAGCCGCTTCCCTCCGATCTGCTGGCGAACGTTGATGTCCTCACGCCCAACGAACAAGAGGCCAACTTCTTATTAGGCCGGCCGGCAGGGCGCATCGAAGAAAGCGAATATCGCCGGGTAGCCGGCGCCTTAAGGGGATTGGGCGTGCGCTCGGTCATTCTCAAGCTGGGCAGCCGGGGCGCGCTCTATTTCGACGGCGATGCTGAAATCTTCCAGCCCGCCTTTGCGGTGGATGCGGTCGATGCCACGGCAGCCGGCGACATATTCAACGGAGCGCTAGCCGTGGGGCTGGCAGAGGGGAAGCCGATGCAAGTCGCGCTTCGGTTCGCCGCTGCGGCTGCGGCCATCTCCGTGACGCGGGTTGGCGCTCAGTCGTCAGTTCCCTTGCGCAACGAAGTGGAAGAGTTCTTGAGATCGCGCGCGTCATAGACGACGTAGACCTGATTCTCAAAAACCGGCTTCGGGGACGCCAGCCGGTTTGACCGCAGCAGAACGTAGTAATCGATCGGCAGGTCGAGCATTCCTTCGAGCCGCTTTGCCGTGAAGGTTCCCTCCATGGTCTGTTGCCATCGCGACCACCATTCCTGGCCCAGCGATTCAAAGTAGTTCACCTGTCCGCCACTCTTCCAATCCACCCACAGCGCCCGCCGGCTCAAGGCCCGGAAGATGCCCGGCACCAGAGAGTGACCCGCGTCGGGAAAGAGAAACACAGAACTGCCCCAAGTGTTCGCTTCGGCCCATTGGGCAACGTCTGCCACCGGCCGCTTGTCGATGTGCGGATAGTTGGACACCCCGGCCAGCGGAAGCAAGAACGTGGCGAGTACGGGGACCGCGAGCGCCGCGCCGCGCAGGGGCGATCGCCAGCGCAGGCTCTTCGCGCTGAGCAGTCCGGCCAGCAATGCTGCCAATGCCAGCCACAGGACGAACAACTGCACGGCGGGCCGGGTGGTGAGGGCGAACATGTCGAGGACACAGGCCTTGATGGGGATCGCAAGCACAGGTAGAAACCAAAGAAATGCCTGCCAGCGGCGATGGTCACGGGCAGCTTGGATTCCCGCGATCGCGCACGCCACAGAGGCACCCACAACGGTGAACACCAGCAGGCGCGCCGGTTGCAGTCCAGGAACGATAGCCAAGCTCAGCTTCTCCAACAGGAGGAATGAGAGGGGCACGCTGAGAATCCCTATCAGCGGCAACAGGATCAAGAACCATCGCGAGACGCGGTTGAGAGAGTCCCAAATACGGGTGGTTGCCCAAGCGCAACACGTGTAAAGCGCCAGGTAGCTCCAAATATCATGGCCTGCCCAGAGCGACACCCAGACGTATTTCGTTCGGAAATGCTGGACCGCCGCGAGGGACGCCGAGAGGTGCCCAATGATGGCCTGCGGCTCGACGACGCCCGGCTGCAGTTGGGCCAGGTTGGCCAGGAGTAGAACGGCAATGATGAGCGCGATGAAGGTAGACCGGGCCAGTGGTCGGACTTGCCGGTCGAAGAAATAGCTAAGCACGATGACGGCCCAGAACGGCGCCGCCGTGGGCGGGTGATAGAGGAATGCCAGCGCAGCTGCCAAGCCGGCCGGCAGGGCCAGCCGGTGCGCGTACAATCCGAGCGAAAGAAAGATGAGATTCAGCGCATAAGCGCGAGGCACCGGTTCGTATTCAACTACCAAAACCGCCGGGCCCAGCAATGCACCACCTAGATACAGCAAGGCGGCGACGAAAAACGCCTCCAGTTGAGAGAGTCCCGCAGCCGTGGCGAAAAAATAAACGCCGACAAACCCGAGAATTCGAAACAGGATCTGCTGGCCGGTCAGAACCTTCTCGAAATCCAGATCGAAGTTGCGGCGAAGCACCAGCGCTACTTCGTCGTAGATGGTGTAGGCAACGTGGGGGCGGGTCGCGACCAGGTCGCGCGACAGGTAGCCAGGCTCATCCAGCCGTTCCAGGATCGGCAGGTAGATTTGCGTATCGGACTGCAGATACGTATGGCCCGGGAAGACTTGAAAGCCCAGCCAGGTAAATACGAGGATGCCGAGGCACAGCAGAGCCGACCGTAGCATTTATTGTGCCGGTGTCTTTTCCAGTTGCTGCTTGGTCCAGATGCTATTGGGATTCAACTTCAAAGCGGTCTCAAGGGATTGCCGCGCTGCTGCCCGCTGATTCGCTTTTCGCAATGCGATGCCCTTCCAAAGATAGGCCTGGGCCAACTTCGGGTCAAGCGAGATGGCTTTATCGAAGTCTTTGATGGCCTCGTCGATACTGCCGCCGAACTGGGGCGGAAGGTAGTAGTTGCCGACGCCGCGGCTGACATAAGCCAGCGCATTCTTGCTATCGAGTTCGATCGCCTTATTGATTTCGTCCCGGGCGCACTGGCCAAACTTCAAGGCCCCCATCAGTGCGTTGGCTGGGATGACCTGGCCGCACAATTCACCCAGCAAGCGATGATACTCAGCATTATTGGGGCTGGCCTCGACAGCCTTCTTCATGGCGTCGATGCCGGATTCCGCGAAGCTTTGGGCTTTCGCTTTGTCCTTCACTTCAATTGAAACTTCAGCCGCGTACGAGTAAGCGGTTGCGAGCTCATAGAGCGCGGCGGCTTTGGCGGATTGCGCCGATTTTTGAAGTTCGGCGATATAACGGTCCAAGGCTTCCTTGTCCTGCGCGTCGCGCGCCCGCGCCAGGTCGCTGTTGGTGACCGTGGCACTGAGCAAAAGAGCGCCACACACGGCCATAATCAGGCTACGTATCATGCAGCTTTTATTGTAGGTTGCAGCTACCTTAGGCATGCCTGTTGGATGCCCCTTGGTGACCGAGGGTTGCCTTCAACCCGGCAAGCGGACCGGTGGACGAGGGTGCAGCGGTTCGCCGAACCACCTGATCGGGCCTGTCGAGGGGGTTACTTCTTCGAAGATTTGGCGCTCTGGGTTTTGGTTGGTTCGAACATCGCTCCAGCCGCCGCAGTCCGGGCAGGCCGGGCTGGTGGGAACTCGATCATGCTCGCCATGGCTTGAAGAGCCAAGCCTTCCTGTTCCTTGTGGAATACCAATTTCGTGTTATCGGCATCGAAGTCCACTTGGATCAGGTCGCCGGCATTGATCTGGTCGGTTGCGAGGAGATTTGAAAGCGGCTGCACCAGCAGCCGCTCGATGGCGCGTTTCAGATGGCGGGCCCCGTACTTCAGGTCGGTACCTTCGGCGAGCAGAAACTGCCGTCCTTCTTCCGTGGTTTTGAAGATGAATGGCTTGTCCATCTGCGACTGGAAAACACGGCGTTGGACTTCGGCCAGTTCGAGATTCAGGATCCTTTGCAATTCGGACTGGCCCAGCGGTTTGAACACCACCACCTTGTCGATGCGGTTCATGAACTCCGGCGTAAACTTCCGGCGAGCGGCCTCAATTCCGCTCTTCGACAGCTTGGCATTGAGTTTGTCGTCAAATTCGGAGACCAGCTCCACGGAGGACGCTTGGAAACCCAGTTTCGGGGCGATCAGTGATGCCATCTCGCCTGCGCCGATATTGCTGGTCATGAAGATCATGGCATTGGAAAAATCGACCTTGCGGTTGTCTCCCAACGTCAGCGTCGCTTTGTCGAGGATGCCGAGCAGCAGGTTCCACAGAGCATCACTTGCCTTCTCAATCTCATCAAAGAGGACGAAGCTGATTTTGAGGCTTTCCGTGTGATGCTGGTTGATCATTTCCTGGCTGAGCAGGGGATGGGTTTCGCGATGTCCCAGATAGCCCGGAGGTGAACCGATCAGTTTGGCAATTTCGTGGCTGTGCTGAAATTCCGCGCAGTCGATCTTCACGACCGCGCGAGGGTTCTGAATAAGAACTTCTGCCGTCGCTTCCACGGTCCGGGTCTTGCCCGAGCCGGTGGGACCGAGAAACAAGAAGTTTCCAATGGGGCGTCCCGGAGCAGCGAGTCCGGTCAAGTTCATCTGATAAATACTGACAATCTGGTCGATCGCTTCGTCCTGGCCAACAATCAAATGCCGCAGAGATTGATCGAGCGACTCGGCGTCGCGTCCGGTTCGGGTCGGATCAAGCGATTTATGCAGCCGGTTCATTTCGGGCGCCTCTTCTTTCCACCTGTCACGCCGTTTAAGAGCAAGCAGGTTGCCAAAGGTACTGGGGTGTCTTCCTGCTTCCTTTCATCGTCTTGCCCGGTGGTTTCATGAGCGTTTTGTTGCTCAGGGTGTTCTGAGGCGTTCGGGCCGTTTCACGGCTCTGTTTCGCTTTGAAACGAAATGCTCCAAGTGGAATGACCGTCTACTTCTTGGGCGGTCGCGACGGGCGTACTTCCACCCGGCTCACGAGTGTTCGGGCGGGCTTGCGAAGGATATCGAGCGTAATCTCGGCCACGTCCTCAGGAGCGATTTTCCACTCGGATTTGTCACCCTGGACGTGCCCGTTGAATTCCGTGTCGACACTGCCCGGCATGATGTAACTGACACGCACGTTGTCCTGACGGTGATCGAGCATGAGCGCTTCGCTGAACCCATTCAAACCGAACTTCGAAGCGTTGTACGCGGCGCCGCCTGCAAACGGATTCTTGCCCGCCAGGCTGCTGATATTGATGATCCAGCCGCCATTGGGCTGGAAGCGGCGAACGGCCTCGCGGCTGCAATAGAATGCTCCGGAGAGATTAGTACCGATGGTACTGTCCCACTCTTCTACAGTCAGCTCGCTGACCGGCCGGAAGACGCCGCTTCCGGCGTTGTTAATCAAGATGTTCAGCGTGCCGAACTCGCCATCGACGAATTCGAAAAGCCGGCTTACTTCCACACTGCTACTGACATCGGTGACGTGGGTTACGATTCTGCCGGCGGGCGGCCCCGCCTTTGGGTTGATCTTCAGCTGAGCCAGAGCCTGTTCCAAACCCTTTTGCGATCGGGAGCAGATCACCACATCGGCGCCCGAAAGTGCCAAGGCTCGTGCAATCTCGAGCCCGATTCCTTTCGAGCCTCCGGTTACGAGCGCTTTTTGTCCGCTTAGGAATTCCTGCATGAAGTTCCTTTCATGTTGAGATTACTGGTTCTTTTGCACCACCGGCCCCCGCTTTTCATGCGCTAAACCGGCTATCTCCATTCAACTAGATCCGGCCGTGATGGTGCGCGACGATTTCTTGGCGCGGGCGGCGCAACCATCTGAAACCTGGGGTTGACAGTGTCGCCATTCGAATGCCATCGCAAAGCTCCCTATACTGGAGGCAGAGTATCCAGCATTGATGAGTATCCTCTGGCTGCGAACGGCAGCCGCCCTTTATTCGTGTGGGTTGATCTATGTCCTAATGTTCCTGTTCCGGAAAAGCACGAAGTTGTTTATTCCGGCACTGATCGCGTTCGCGACCGGAACGGTGCTACATCTGGTTTCACTGGTTGAACTACGGGCAGAGACGGGTCACTTCCCGTTGAATAACTTCTACGAGACGAGTTCGTGTTGTGCCTTTCTCATCGCGGTGTTTTTTCTGGCGGCGTACGCCTACTACCGTATTGAGATTTTCAGCATCTGCCTGTTCCCGCTGGTTTTCTTCATGACGCTGATCGGTGCCACGGAGTTCTCATTTCCGGGTTGGGACACCGAAGTCCGGAATGCGTACCTTCACGTCCACATCGTTGCCGTGCTGATCGGCTATGCGGCTTTGATACTAGGGGCCTTGTCATCCGTTTTTTATTTGCTGCAAGAGCGCCAACTTAAACGAAAGGACGCCGAACGATCGTGGCTGCACCTGCCGCCATTGGGTACGCTGGACCGATTGATCAGCCAGTCGATCAACATCGGATTTGTTTTTATTACGATCGCGACTGCCAGCGGCGTCGTTTGGGCTTCGATTGAGAAGGGCCCGCGGTGGATTCTGGAGCCGGAGATCGCCTTTTCACTTTTTACCTGGGCGTTCTATCTCGCGATGATTTTTCTGCGCGTATCGGCCGGATGGCGGGGCCGGCGGCTGGCGTGGATGGCGGTTAGCGTTCTGGGCTGTTCGATGATCACCTGGGCTACGCACGTCACCCTACGGAGCTTGCTGATCCGATGAAGCTCGTTCTGGCTGGGCTCAATCACCGCACGGCTCCTGTCGAAGTGCGCGAAGGGCTCGCTTTCCGGCCGGAAGATCTGGGCGGTGCGCTGCAAAAGCTGCGAGACAGCAAGGGCGCCCGCGAGGCCATGATTCTTTCCACCTGCAATCGGGTGGAAGTCACTGCGACGCTCGATGATGAGGTGTCAGCGCAAAACCTGCTGTGCGAGTTCCTGGCCGAGGCGCACGGAATGAGCCCGGAAGGACTTCGCTCGTTCATCTACACGTTTGAAGAGCACCACGCCATTCGGCACTTGTTTCGGGTGGCTTCCAGTCTTGACTCCATGGTTGTCGGTGAGCCCCAGATTCTTGGGCAGCTGAAAGCGGCCTTCGCGCAAGCGCGTGAACAGGGCTGCATAGGCACCTATCTGGATGCCGTGCTGACCCGAGCGTTTAGCGTGGCCAAGCGCGTTCGCACCGAAACCGAGATCGGCCAGAACGCCGTATCGGTGAGCCACGCGGCGGTGGAACTGGCGCGGGAGATTTTTGGATCGCTGCAGCGCAAGACGGTCATGATTATTGGGGCCGGTAAAATGTCGGAATCCGCCGCAAAGCATCTGCAGCGGGCCGGCGTTACCGATGTTCTGATCACGAACCGGACCCCGGAGCGTGCGGCGCGCATGGCTGTTCTGTTTGATGGCCGCAACGTTCCGTACGAGGAGTTTCCGGGCCGGCTTCACGAAGCCGACATTGTTATTACGTCTTCGGCGGCGCCCGGCTACATACTGAATCGCGAACAAGTAAAGCGGGCGCTCGATACGCGCCGCAACCAGCCCATGTTCCTGATTGACATCGCGGTGCCGCGGAACATCGACCCAGCGGCGCACAGCCTGGAACACGCTTTCGTTTACGATATCGACGACCTGCAGCGCATCGCCGACCAGAACATGAAAGGCCGCCGCGAGGTGGCTGAACAGGCCGAAGGAATCGTCAATGAAGAGGTCGACCGGCTGCTGGCCCGCCTGCGGGCGCGCGATGTCGCTCCCACCATTGTCAGTCTGCAGGAACAGTTGGAATCGCTGCGCCGCAACGAACTCATGCGTTTTCGCAGCAAGCTGGGTGTGCTCACACCGGAACAGGAAGAAGCCTTGGAGGGATTGACGCGCGGCATTATCAACAAAATTGCTCACGGCCCGATTTCTGAGCTGCGCCGCCAGGCGGAGCACGCGGCGATTCACGACGGCGCTGCTTCCGAGATTCATAACGAGATTGTGAACGTGGTGCGACGTGTATTCCGCTTGAAAGAGGGGGAACGGTAGAACTAGATGGCCGCTACGTTGACCATCGGCTCACGCGGGTCTCAGCTCGCGTTGTGGCAGGCCCATCACATTGCGGACTGCTTGCGGGCGCTGGGCGTCGAAACGCGAATCGAAATTATTCGAACCACGGGCGACCATTTGCAAACCGCGTCGCTGGCACAAGCGGGCGGCAAAGGTTTGTTTACCAAAGAGATTGAAGAGGCGCTGCTGGCCGGACACATCGACTTGGCCGTGCATAGCCTGAAAGACTTGCCAACCGATTCGCCCGAAGGACTGGAGATCGCGGCCATTCCGGCGCGCCAGGACCCTCACGATGCCGTGGTGGGCAGCACTCTTCCCCACTTGCCGGTTGGGGCGCGGGTGGGCACCAGTTCTCAGCGCCGGTCGGCCCAGCTGTTGTTGCTTCGACCGGACTTGGTGATAGAACCAATCCGCGGCAACGTAGATACTCGCCTGCGCAAAGTTAAAGAGGGCCAGTACGCTGCCAGCCTGTTGGCGGTGGCCGGGTTGCGCAGGCTTGGGCTCGAGCAAGAAATCGCACAGGTCTTTAGCACCCAGGAAATGTGCCCCGCGCCGGGGCAGGGTGCGCTCGCAGTTCAGACGCGCATCGAAGGCGAAGCGAAAGACATCTGTGGACGGTTAGACCACGCTGCGACCCGGCAGGCCGTGACCTGTGAGCGGGCTCTGTTGGCGGCGTTGGGAGGCGGATGCCAGTTGCCGGTGGGAGCCCTGGCGGAGACGCAGGGAGACACTTTGCGGGTGTTAGCCATCATTATTTCTCCCGGCGGTGGCCAAGTCGTTCGTGCGGAGGCCACAGGCGCCGCGGCACGGGCCAGGGCATTGGGCCAAGCCGTGGCGGCCGATCTCCTGGCTCGCGGCGGATCTGAGATTCTGGAAAGCTTGGCGGCGGCGCCCTAATGTCCGCTGATGACGCTTCACGCGCGAGTTCCTCTCGCCCGCTGGCGGGCCTCTCGATCGTTGTGACGCGGGCCGACCACCAAGCGCAGGAATTAGCCGAGCCGTTACGGACGCTGGGCGCTGACGTCATCCTACTTCCGATGATTGGTATTGCCCCTCCTGCCGATAAGGAGCCGCTCAATCGGGCCATCGAATCGATTGCCGGCTACGATTGGATTTTTTTCACCAGCATCAACGCTGTCCGGGCGGTCGCGTCACGTGTCGGAACACGGCCCACGGCGCGAATTGGGGTCGTGGGGGCGGCGACCCAGGCCTGTCTAGAAAGCCTCGGCTGGCGGGTGGACGTGCTGCCGAAAGACTTTACGGCAGAAGGCCTGCTCGTGGTGCTCGAGGGTTTCGACCTGAGGGGACAGCGCGTCTTGATTCCGAGCGGGGACCTGGCTCGCGACGTCTTGCCCGTCACGCTCCGCAGTCGCGGCGCGTTGGTGGACGTCGTCGAAGCGTACAGGAACCAAATGCCTCCCGATACGGAGGTCCGCGCCAGGCAGCTATTCGCGGAGCCGAAGCCGCCTCACTGGCTAACCTTTGCAAGCCCATCGGCCGTAGACAACCTGGTGTCGGTGGCCGGCAGCGGCGCGTTGCAACTGTCTAACATCGCCTCCATCGGTCCTGCGACATCCGCGGCGGTTCGTGCCCACGGCCTCAATGTGGCCGTGGAACCGCCGGAGCATACGATTGCGGGGCTTGTGGCTGCGATCGTCGATTCTGTGATTACCGAGAAAGGCAGCTAATCGAGCTTTGAGGGACTTTTGTTATGCCCGGCAATGAAACATCGGATCCGGTCCGCTTCGAAGGAGTGACGCCGATTCTGCGAGTGGAGGACGTAGCTCGAAGCGTTGATTACTACGTTCAGAAACTGGGGTTCACAATCGATTTTCAAACACCGGGCTTCGTTTCGGTGAGCCGGGATCGATGCTGTCTGTTCCTCTGTGAAGGCGACCAGGGCCATCCCGGTTCATGGTTATGGGTCGGGGTTGAGGACGTAGACGCTCTATACGAGCAGTACCGGAAAGTGGGCGTGCTGGTGCGGAACCCGCCCACAAACTATTCCTGGGCCTGTGAAATGCAGGTGGAAGACCCGGACGGAAACATACTGCGCCTCGGCTCGGAGCCAAAGAGCGATCAGCCGGTTGGCGAGTGGCTCGACATGCGCGGCAATCGCTGGGCACAATCGCCGACCGGCGAGTGGACGAGAGTACCGGACCGGACTCCGCGTGATCCAAAACCCTGACATTTGCCGGTCCGATACGTCTAGGATTTGAAACGTGCTTGTGTGCGATGGTTTACGCTGTTTGCTGAAAGGTTACTAACGTGTTCCTGTCACGATCCACTGTTCTCCGTTTCACTCTCGCCGGCCTGATCGCCTGCGTGGAAGCCCCGGGCCTGCTTGCCGACGAAGGCATGTGGACATTCGACAATCCACCGCTAGCGCAGCTCAAAGAGAGGTACGGGTTCACGCCTACGGCGGAATGGTTGGACCACATCCGGCTCTCGAGCGTGCGCCTGAATGACGGTGGCTCGGGGTCGTTCGTGAGCCCTAACGGCCTGCTGTTGACTAATCATCACGTGGCGCGCAGCCAGCTGGAAAAGAGCTCTACGCAGGAACACGACTACATCAAGGACGGTTTTTACGCGCCGACATTGGAGAGTGAGATGAAGGCGCCCGACCTGGAAGTTAATGTCCTGGTCTCGATGGAGAACGTCACCGCCCAAGTGCAGGAGGCGCTCAAGAATGTTTCCAATACCCAGGACGAACTGGCCGCACGGCGCGCCCTGATCGCCAATATTGAACGGGAAAGCACGGAAAAGACCGGTCTTCGATCCGATGTTGTCACGCTATATGCCGGTGGCGAGTACTGGCTGTATCGCTATAAGAAATACACCGACATTCGCATCGTGTTTGCGCCGGAACAGCAAATCGCATTTTTCGGCGGCGATCCCGACAATTTTACGTATCCACGCTACGACCTCGACATGGCGTTCTTTCGCGTCTACGAAAATGGCAAGCCGATCAACAGCACCAACTATCTGAAGTGGAATGCGCAGGGCGCCGCCGACCAGGATCTGGTTTTCGTATCGGGCCATCCCGGCCGGACTCAGCGTATGCAGACCATGGCTGAACTCATTGCCTGGCGGGACGACGTGCTGCCAAACCTCTTGATCTCTTTCGGACATCGCCGCCAGGTTCTGCTCGCGTACTCGGCAAAGGGGACGGAGCAGGCAAGGCAGGCCGCGTCGACGATTTTCTTTTTGGAGAACTCGATCAAGGCACTGGGCGGGGGTTATGAGCAGTTGCAGAAGCCGTCGTTGATCGCAAAGAAGAAGCAGGAAGAGGAAGATTTCAAAACCAAGGTGCTTGCGAACGCCGAGTGGAAAAAGCAATACGGCGGTGCGTGGGAGGCCATCGCGTCGGCCGAGGAAAAGGCTGCCTCACGCAAAGACCTCATATTCCGGCAGATGGATTCGCGCCTATACAATTTGGCGTTGAATATTGTGCAGTATGTTGCGGAAGTCAAGAAAGAGGACGGCAAGCGGCTGCCCGGCTTCCACGAATCGCAGCTTGACTCACTAAAAATCCGCCTGTTTTCGCGAGCGCCGGTCTATCCCGGCATGGAAGAGGCAACCTTGGCCGGCAGTCTGTCGCTCGGGTTGGAGAAGCTAGGTAAGAACGATCCTTTTATCTCCGCGGCGCTGAACGGACGCACCCCGGATGAAGTAGCGAAGCAGTTAATCAGTGGGACGAAACTGGCTGACCCGGCCCTCCGGAAGCAACTTATCGAGGGCGGGGAAGCGGCGGTCGCCCAATCCACGGATCCGCTCATTGTGTTTGCCCGGCAACTCGATCCGCTGGTCCGCGAGCATCGCAAATGGACCGAGGACAACGTGACCAGCGTGGTTGAACGCGCCGGGGAACAACTGGGAAAGGCGCGTTTTCTGGTCTACGGCAAATCGAGCTATCCGGATGCTACCTTCACGCTGCGGTTATCCTACGGCAAGATGGCAGGATACCCGATGAACGGGACGAAAGCGCCCTATAAGACAACCTTGTTCGGAATGTACGATCGGGCAGCGAGCTTTGACAACGTAGGGCCGTTCGAATTGCCCTCCCGTTACAAGGAAGGCCGATCGAAGCTAACCCTGTCGACCCCTTTGAACTTCGTCACCGACAACGACATCATCGGCGGGAACTCAGGCTCGCCCGTGATCAACCGGAATGGCGAGATTGTGGGGCTGATCTTCGACGGCAACATCGAGTCGCTGGCGGGTGACTACATTTACGACGGCTCCGTTAACCGGGCAGTCGCCGTGCATACGGCCGGTATGACGGAAGTACTCAAGAAGCTGTACCCGGTGGAACCGCTCTTGAAAGAACTGAACGCCGAATAGCGGCTACCAGATGAACTGTTTCGCGTCCTTGCGACGGGTGTGGCTATCCAGCACGTGCACGACGCGAATCTTCTTGAGCTTGGCGGGCGAGAGCTGGCCCAACGGAATATAGACGATTTTGCGGTTTACGCGCGCCGCGATGGTGCGGAAAACGCTGCGGGGCGGTCGAGCCGCCACGTAGACCACATAGCGATTCATCGAGTAATCCAGAGCGGCCATGAGGAGGCGCTCGGCCTTGGTTTCGGCCATTTCGTAGTCGGTGTCAGACCACACGTCGTAGAGCCGCCGCGGCGGCAGCGTCATCAGCAGCCCTCCATATTCGGCTCGTCCGATGCCGGGGCCAACAATGTGGTCGAACGGGTGCGTCGAGTAAAACGACATGTCCGACTCATTCTGGTGTTCGCCGAGCCAGGTGGTCAGGTACTGGTAACGGTTGCCCCGATCCTCGTCGAAGATAACCACCAGCGCGCCGACCTCGCCGGAGAACTTGCTCAGCTCCCGAACATAGATCTTCTGCTCATGCCAGTTGCGAATCGTCTCGCGGAGGTCGATGCCATCGCGCATTGACGTCGAGAAGACTTCGACGCGCGAACGTTCTTCCGACAACATGGTCTTGGCATACTGTTTGATAAAGCGGCCGTAGTTCTCGATGACAAGGTCCTCCGGCGGGTAGGAGCAGATGGATGCTCCGTCGGTCTGCTGGGCCCACTCGCCCTGATGGCTCTCCCGTTTTCGCCGTTTCAAACCGGCCGGCTTCAGCATCTGCTTCATCCGCGGCAGGCGTCGCCGAATTCGCAGCTTGCGCGTTCTCAGCCACACCTCCTCGCCGGAGAGGCTCAGTGTTTCAAGCGGTGGATCTTCGGTCTGCTGGACGCTGTAGCGGTTCGCCATTTGCCAGACCTCGTAGGCGAAGTTGTCGTCCACAATGGATCGTGCGCCCAGTGTCAGATCGTAGACACCGGGTACCAGGTGTCCATCCAGCATGGCCAGGTTTCGGGTGAATTTCGCGAGGCTGCGGCGCTGCCACGTCTGCATCGTATCGCCCGTGTTGACGCTGTACTCCTTCTCTGCGTCACGCAACAGCGCGAGCTGCCAGCGAGGCCGGTCGACGCCCGCCGGGGTCGCGCTGGATTGGCGTAGTTCTTCGTAGATCTGTTGGAAGTACGGCGCCTCCGAAGTGACTTCGGCGAGACAATCCGGATGCAGATTGAACAGTTCCGATTCATCGAACAAGCGAGCGCGCCCTTTGGGAGGCTCATCCTGCGGGATCTCCATGGCGTCCAGCAGCGGGTCCAGCAGATTAATCCCAACGACCACCAAGGTCTCGGCAGACGGATCTGCGCCTTGCAGCTTCCAGGCCATGGCCGCGGCGTGCGCTTCGCTTTCGGGCGTGCGCGGCTGGGGATGCACGCGATATGCCTCCACGTAGCGTTCCATGCCGATAAACTCCACCGAATAGGGCTCCGGATACGTGTCGGACAGATGCGGCCGTTCCTGCGTGGCCGGTTCGAGCAGAGCGGTGGGGATGCCCAATTCGCGGGCCGTACGCAGTGCTTCCACAAATGGGTCGCAAGGTTCCACTGGAATGTAGGATGCCTGTTGCTCTTCTTCGGAGTTGTATGCACTACTGCCAGTCAGCGCGTCGGGTATGACGATCACCGACATCTGGGGCAAGCGGTCGAGGGCTTTCCGATACAGATCTTCGAGCGAAGCCGGAAGCTCGACGGCCACCAGATTCGGGCGATGCGCCAGAATGTACCGCCGTATACGGATGGCAAATTCCAATCGGCCGGGGACCACTGGGAAGTAGGTCAGGCGCCCGCGCTTCAGTGTGCCCGCATCGCTGGGTTCAGAAAACATAGATCCAATACGTCTCGCTAAAACATGTATCGCAGCGCTTCGTCGCCGAGTATGCCCAGCACGGCGGTTTCGAGTGCCACCCGATCGGGGTCACCGGACTCGCGCTTCAGTTTGAGCGCAAACCGCGCCACGTTAAGCCCGTCGCGGACGGTGTAGTTCTCGTCGGCGGCATGAGCCTGCTGAAGAAAATCGGTCACGTATTGCAGAATTTCATCATGCGAAAAGGGCAGGTTCTCGCGCAAGATCGCCAATTCTTCCTCGCGTTCGGGAAAATCAATCAGAATCTGAGGCTGCAGGCGCGAATGAATATATTCAGGGAGGTCGAAGGTGGAGGAGTCTTCGTTCATGGTCGCGACCATCCGAAAGTTCGGGTGTGCCTTGATCTTGATGCCCGCGACAATCGACTCCACGTAGCGCCGCGCGTCCAGCAGCGGCGCCAGACTGGCCCAACTCTTCTCGCTCATGCGATTGCCTTCGTCCAGAATGGCGACGCCGCCGCGGATCATGGCCGAGACCAACGGAGACGCGACATACTTTAACCGGGCCGCGCCTTCGATCACCGGGGTAATCAGCAGATCTTCGGGCCTTGTGTCGACGGTGGATTGCAGAATATACACATCGCGCCCCAAGCGGCGGCCGGCTGCGTACGCCATGGTGGTCTTTCCCACGCCGGGTTTACCGAGCAGGCGCGGGTTCATAGGAACGTCGCGGTCGTCCAACACCATCCAGGCCGCCATGAGTTGGCGCATGGCCTCCTCCTGGCCAACCCACTGGACCTCCAACTCATCCGGGTGGGCCAGATGGAGCTCAATTCCTTCGATGGTGACTTTCATGTACGTTGCCTATACTCCACACTCCGGTATACCAAGGAGCGACGCTCCTTTGCCGGGCAGCAGCGTCCGTGGGAGCCCCTTCCAGACCGCCATCGTAGAATGAGATAACTTTTGCGATGACCTCCAAATTGCTCCGGCTCGCCTACGTGCTCGAGTTTCTGGTAGCCATCATCGCTATCTTTACAGCGTGGTCAGAGATCGGCGGCCAGGCGCTCGATCTGATGCACTGGGGGTGGAAAACGGGACTCAGCGTCGTGATGGCCGGCTCGATTGTCGCTTACACGGAAGCAATCGTCACGGAGGACTCATTATGGAACCCGAGGGCTTCGCGGCGCCTCACTTTGTTGCTGTTGACGGGGGTGGCCATGGGCCTGGTGACGTTCTATTACTTCACGCAGGAAGATAACGGGGATACCGACGAGCCGGACGGAACTCAAACCAGTCTGACTGCCATCCCACAGGCTTCTCGAGCTTCATGAGCGCTACGCCAACGACCGTTTCCTACACCACCTGGAGCCCGCCTGGCGCGCTGTACCCGATCCGTTATCCGTTAGCACTATTTCGTGAAATCGACTTCTTTGTTGGAGAAGGCTATCGGCGCATTCCGCACGGTGGTCTGGAAGTCGGCGCCGTGCTCTATGGCCACGGTGTGCCCTCCGGGACCACCATCCGGGCGTTCCGGCCCATTGAGTCGCAACACAGTTTTGGGCCGAGCTTCACACTGTCGCCGTCCGACTTGGAGCGGTTGGGCAAGCAGGTATCAACGCCGCTCATCACCGAAGCGGGCGAAGAACTCGAGGTGGTGGGCTGGTTGATCTCCAACTGCCGCAGCGACTTGGTTCTAACCGATCAGGAGAGCCGCATCTATGATGAGTATTTCCCCGGCCCTCGCCAGGTGACCTTGCTGGCGAAGCCGGAAAAACTCAAGCCGACTCGCTACGGCTTCCTGGTCCACCCACCAAGGGGTCGTTTAGTCGAAAAAGCGTGCCGCGATTCATTCATCCTACCCCTGTCCACGAAGGGAGACGCGACCGCGGTACGTGAGACAGCCGAGGCAACGCCCGCGCCTCAGGCATCTTTAGATACTGCTTCCGCCGGGCTCCCGGAGATCCCGGTACGCGAAGTTCAGCCGCTTGTCCCGGCTCCTCCGCCAGCGGCGGCCGTGACACCTGTGCCGGTGGCGCC
The DNA here is from genome assembly GCA_963740005.1 of uncultured Acidobacteriaceae bacterium. Classification (GTDB taxonomy): domain Bacteria; phylum Acidobacteriota; class Terriglobia; order Bryobacterales; family Bryobacteraceae; genus CAJCIT01. Next base: position 20,922 of record CAVUCO010000065.1, read on the forward strand.
TGAGCCCCAGACTCCGACGCTGCCGGACGCCTCTGCGACGCCCGGGCCGGTTTCCGTGCTTCGAGAGGACCTGCTGTCTGAGCCGGCTCATCGCTTGCCAGATCCCGATTTCGCGGCGGTCGTCCCGAGCCCGCCTGTGCCGACACCCCCGCCAGAGCCGGTCGAGCCTGAGCCGACGGAGCCGCTTGATTCGACATCGGAGAGCGTTCCGCCGGTGGTCCCATTGGCGCCGGTGCCGGAGGTTACGGTAGAGCCACTCGCAACCAAAGCGAATGATTCCCCGAATCCTTTGCCAGCGAGCGCTCCGCAAGAAGAACGCCCTACGCAGCCAATGATTGCTGCCGTACCCTCCGCGACCGTGCCGGCCGAAATGACGGAGAACGTCACCGAGCCTGTTCGCGAGCGTACGCCAGAGCGAAGCCCCGAAAGCCTGCCCGTTGTGCGCGGAAGTGTTTTGTTTCTTCAGCCGGAGCCGCCGCGGAACCAGATCCTGCCAGAAGGGCCAATCGAGCGACTGCGCGAGCGGCGACAACCCCGAAACGGGGCGCCGTGGCGCGATATCGGATTGGGTGTCGCCATCATGGCGGTGCTCTCCGCGGGGGCCGTCTGGACCTATTTGCATCTCCCGCCTCCGCCCATTCCGCTAAACGCCGAGGTCCAGCCTAGTCAGGTGGTGGTTACCTGGCCGCCGGAACTGACGAAGAATGCCGACCGGTGTTCCATCACGACCTGGATAAACGGCCAGCCCAGTTCTCAGGCGCTTTCGGCGGATGAGCAAAGTGAGGGCAAGGCGATCATCCAGACCGATAGCCCGGATGTGACCATCCAAATTCATGCACTGCACTGGTATCAGGAGCAGTTTGGGCAGATTCGTGTTTTTCGGATCACTCCAGCGCCCCTACCGCCATCGATTTTGACGAGCCCGTCCCGGCGTGTATTCGCCCCACCCCCAGGGGGCAGCCCCGTTCCGCCGCTAGTCGGCAGGCCCGCGGACCCGGTGCCGCAAAAACCACCTCAATAACTGCGCCACCATGAAACACTGGCCGGAGAGTTTTCCCCTGGACAGTCATAATGAAGAGACGTCATGTGCGGAATCGCGGGGTATCTCTCGTTTGGAGGCGTAGCGCAGCAGTCTGTCGTTCAGGCGATGTGCGGCCAGATTCGGCACCGCGGTCCCGACGATGAAGGCTTCTATACCGAAGGCCCGGTGGGACTCGGTATGCGGCGCCTCAGCATCATCGACCTTTCGGGCGGGCACCAACCGATTTGGAACGAAGATGGGACCATCTGGGTCGTTTTCAACGGCGAGATCTACAACTACCAGTCGCTTCGGCAGGATCTGCTGTCGCGAGGGCATCGCTTCCGCACCGACAGCGACACGGAAACACTGGTTCATCTTTACGAGGAATTCGGTGCGGGTTTTGTCAACCGCTTGCGCGGCATGTTCGCCTTTGCCATTTGGGACGGCCGGCAACGGTGCTTGTTGCTGGCTCGCGATCGTTTCGGGAAGAAACCGCTCTATTATGCGGAGACCCCGCAAGGCGTCTTTTTTGGGAGCGAGTTGAAGTGTCTCCGCATCGCCGGCGTGCCGTTGGAGCAGGACAACGAAGCCATCCGGTTGTTCCTGCAGTTCTGTTATATCCCCGATCCCTATTCCGCATTTCGCGGTGTCAAGAAGCTGCCCGCCGGACATACGCTCCTGATCCAAGCCGGTACGGGGCGGCTGAAGATGGAGAAGTATTGGTCGGTTCCGGAGCCCTGTAGCGAGGGCGCGGCCGGCCTTTCCGAAGACGCGGTGTGCGAAGAGATCCGCCAGGTTTTCGACGAATCGGTACGCCTGCGGATGATCGCCGATGTGCCGCTAGGTGCGTTCCTCAGTGGCGGCATCGATTCCAGCCTGGTGGTTGCGTCCATGGCCCGGCAATCCTCGCGCCCGGTGAAGACCTTTTCCATCGGATTCAAAGAGCAGCAATATAACGAGCTTCCTTTGGCTCGCTTGGTAGCCGCCAAGTACCGAACGGAGCACCATGAACTGGTTGTAGAACCCAATGCCCTGGAGTTGGTGCCGCGGCTGATCCGCCAGTTCGATGAGCCTTTTGCCGACGCTTCGGCCATCCCTACCTTTCTCGTTTCGGAGTTCGCCGTCGAACATGTCAAAGTTGCGCTGAGCGGCGATGGCGGAGACGAGTTTTTCGGCGGTTACCCGGATTTCTTCGAGGCCGAGCGGAGCCACCGCTTCGACGCAATCCCGAGGCCGATGCGCGCCGCCTTGTCGCGGATCGCGGATGCCTTGCCTTATTCGGCGTACGGAAAAAACTATTTGCGCATGATCAGTCGTCCCACCGCGATAGAGCGGTTCGTCGAAGACACCAGCTATAGCAGCTATTTCCTTCGTTCGCAGGCACTTAATCCCGAATGGATACTGCCCCAGGATCTGGCCTCTTTGAAGCAATTCTTCGGCGAAGCGATTCTGGGTGAGACGCACGACCCGGTCTCACAGGCCATGCACTTTCGCGCTGTCGCGACACTCACCGGCGACATGTTGGTGAAGGTGGATCGTATGTCGATGGCGGCCTCGCTGGAGGTCCGATGTCCGCTGCTCGATCACGTCCTCGCCGAAGTAGCCAACCGGATCCCGAACGGCTGGAAGATGCGCAATGGCAAAGGGAAACAGATTCTTCTCAAAGCGCTTGGCGACCGTCTGCCGGTTGAGTTGCTCTCAGCTCCGAAGCGGGGATTCGGCATTCCCTTTGATGTCTGGTTGCGTGGTCCTTTGCGCGAGTTGGTACGCGACACACTGCTCTCGGCTAAAGCCCGGCAGCGCGGTATCACCAATCCCCATAAGGTTGAGGAGATCATCCAGGAGCATGAGTCAGGCCGTCGCAACAATTCCTTCTTCTTGTACCTGCTGATCGTGCTCGAACTCTGGTTGCTGGAGAACTCCTCGCCGGCCCCGTCACCCGTCGATGACGTCCACGCATCCGGGGTTTAGCGAATACATGCCCACTCCCGTCCTTCTGCTAACCCGGTCGCTCGGTGAGGGCGGCACCGAACGGCAGCTTTCGGAACTGGCGCGTTCCTTCGACCCGAAGCGCTTCACTCCTCACATCGGATGCACAATCGGAACAGGGTTTCGAGCCGACGAATTGCGCCGACGGGGACTCGCCATTCTGGAGCTGCCGATGAACTCCCTGGCAAGCCGTTCTGGTCTGGAAGCGATCGGACGGTTCCGGCAATACGTTAGGAACAACGGCATCGAGCTTGTGCACGCGTTCGATGCGTCCATGATCGTTTTCGGCGTTCCGGCCGGCCGTTTGTCGGCGGCCAAGGTGGTCCTGTCGAGCCAGCGCTGCTACGAAGACACCATCTTTCCGCCGCATCGAAAATATGTTCGCGTGGCGCATCGGTTCGCCCACGGTATTGTCGCCAACTGTGACGCGATGCGTCAACATCTAATCGACCACTACCACGCCCCGGAGAGCAAGATTCGCGTCTGTCACAACGGCCTGGACACAACCGTGTTTCAACCCGGCGCTCGACGCCGGCCTGCGGAGCTGAAACAGGCGAGCCTGGTTATCGGTGTTGTCAGCGTGCTGAGGGAAGAGAAGACTCTTCCACTGCTGCTCAAAGCTTTTCATGCCGTGCGCGACACGGCTCCGGGACTGATGCTCTTGATCGTCGGGAGTGGTCCCGAAGAGACGGGCCTCCGTGATCTCAGTGAGAAACTCGGCATCGCCGGGCAGTGCGTATTCCAGCCCTCCACCAGCGACGTGGCTGGCTGGCTGCATGCCATCGACATCTTCGTTTTGCCATCCCGGTCCGAGGCTCTTTCAAACGCGGTCATGGAAGCGATGGGCTGCGGCTGTTGTGTGGTGGCGTCGCGAGTGGGCGGTAATCCGGAATTGATCGAAGACGGCAAGACCGGGTTGCTGTTTGAATCAGGGGATGCCGGCGCGCTCGCCGAGCAACTGCGGCGGCTGGTTCAGCAACCGCAAATGCGCGAGGAGATAGCTGCGGCCGGCGCTGAAAAGATCTCGGCCAGGTTTTCCATCCAGATAGCCGCCCATCGAATGCAGGAAATCTACGACGAGTTTCTGAGCGAACATCGGTAGTGAGGCCGATGCTGGATAGTGGCGTTCGAGGGGCCTGCCCAGGCTCGCCATGGTTCAACAAAACGGCACGTTGATGAGCCGAAGTCAGAAACCGCCTTCTTCAGTCGCGCAATGATCACGCAGGGTCGATGTGCGCAGCGCGGCGCTCTGGTATACAGGCTGCGAGCGAAACGTTCTGAAGAAGGGCTGCCACAACACAAAAAGTCACAGGATCATATGGCGAAATGTCCTTCACTTGTGAGGCGACAAGCCGCGCCACGGCCAGGCTGCAGGCCGTACCGAGAATCAACCCAGTTAGCACGACATGACCGCCCTTGCCACAATTTCCGCGCCACGTTCTGGCATAGCACCCATCCCACTTCAATGCCGACTCGCGCGTGGTTCCTGACGGAATGTGCCATTACGCTGTACAGACCGATTGAAGCCAGCAGAATCGCGACCAAAGCAAATCCGGCCAGCAGCGCGGCCGCAGCGCGTTGCGCGCCGAGCGAACTGTCCAACACCTCGCGACCCGTGATGACACGGAGCAGCGGCACGCCCGGGGCTATGGTGTCCCACTGCCGCCGTATGCCGGCAAGCAACTCCTCCGGTTGGCCACGGGTGCGAACTGTAGATACTCAACCGCTTTCCGCTGGATTCGGCAGATAGAGGTGTGGCTCACGCTCCTCCCACACGGAATGGTACTTGAGCGTAACGCGCATGCCACGATCCGACGTTCCTTCAGCGAATCTTGCCGCAGAATGATCTTTTGACCAACCGCATCTTGGCCGCGGCCACGGTGCACACCACATTTGATTCACGACGGCGAACCTCGGCGAGTGACTATCGTCGCGGCTGGTGAATTCGCGGCCGCGAATGAGGTGAATCTCCAACGTCCGCAGAAATCCGCCCCACGAGATCCCGTTGCCTTTGCCGTCGCCGTGCGGTCAAAATTTCTTATGTCTACGTGATCCGATTCAGCAGTTGCATGGCAGCGGAGTGGCTTGTTTCCAGGCAGGGCCGAAATCCGGTCCACCACGTCGCGCCGGAAGGCCTGCACACGCTCCGTCGAGGCAGATGAGGGAAACTGAAACTCCGCGATCGACAGGTTCTGCTCCTGGAAGCCAGGGTCCACGGCATACGCATACAAGAGACTGCGGGCGAACAGACCGCCTCCCAGCAACAACACCATCGAAAAGGACACCTGCACCTCCAGAGCCGTCAACGCGTCATCCGTCGGGCCGCCCGAGTTCCTTCCAGAGCGATATCAGCCGCGCCTGGCCGAACAAGTCCGATGATCGTCACGGATAGCGACTCAGAACAGCGAATACAAACGTCATCGCGTCCACCTTATGCAACCCTCGGCTTCCGCAGACCTCTCCCGCTGTTAGCCAATAGCGCACCTCTAACGAAGTCGCTTGTCTTGTGGTTCTTCGTCCAGCTGCTTCTTCATCTCGCTTATGGCCACATTTGCCACATCAAATTTCTTCAACTTGGAGGCAGCTACCGCCTCAACCTGATAGCTCTCGGATAGACCCGACCTCACACTGCGCGCCCTCATGTTGGCCATGGAGGGACTTGCCTCTCTAGATTTTGTAGCAGTTCTTCTGCGCCTTCACGCGCCAGCGTGATGCATTGCTCCAAACGGATGTTGTGCTCGTTCCAAATACCTCGCGACTATCGTTTTATCTGAGTGCGTCAGAAAACCGTGTGTCATCGGATGCTCTGCAAGCTTCTGGAGCGCGATCTCGCCGACTGGCGGCTCTAAAATCCGAGGTCGGCGTTGACTTGAGATTCATCCTGGAAGTACCTGGAACCAGACCCAAGCGTAAGGGATCTTCTGGCCATTGCTGCCGAGAATTGCGGGATCGCCACTGAACCGTTGCCGCCAGAGATTTCGCCAATCATTGCTCCACAGCGCTGCGGCATTTGCTCGGGTCTGAAGGTACGCTTCCAGTTCCTGGGGCGATACATCGCCCTTTGGATGTTGGTGTGCCTTCAGCCAGGCCGATTGCGCCTCACCGAAAGTCGTTTGGCAAAACACCGGATGAGAACAAATGAGAAGGAACGCGAAGAGGCGCCGCATACTTATTTATGCTAGACGGTGGTGCATGCTACGGCGTTGAGCTATTTGTGCGTGCGCAAGGGCAATACCTTACCTGTCAAGGCTCCTTCGCACTGATCGGTGGGTGCGAGAATTCCGCTCCCGGGCTGGCCGAACGACTGACCAAACCAAGCAGAGCCATGGCTGCCGCAGACCGTACTTGGGCGGCGGCGAAGGGCTCAAGATATCCCGCCTCGGTGACTACTACATGCTTACGTAGCCTGTCCCGCAAAGGACCAATTAAGAAACCTCGGAATCGGGGCCCGGTCGGCGGGGAAGCGTGCTTTGTTGGTTAGGGGCCGCTGCCCCGCTCCGGGTTGCTTTTCTGAGGGCTGCTTGTGTTGGCTTCTTCCGCCTTCCGCATCTCGTCGACGTCAGCAAGGTCACGCGGCCTTCCCGAAGCGAGCTTTGCGGCCACGAGGTCGTCGCGGGAAATAAAGTTCGCTTTCAACTTGCTCGCCGACTCAATCAGGGCCTCAAGGCGCCGTGGCCATGCCGTATCAAAATCAACACCGGGAATTGCGGTGAGGACATCGACGACGACCGGATCACGCCCCATACGAAAGAACGGGCCTGGTTCCGCAAAGTCGGCGACGGTTAGACCCTTAAGCTGCGCTCCGAATTGCGCCAGAGCCACGAAGACTGCTTTGGCGTTATCGGCGTCCGCTTTGACGAGAATGTCGAGGTCTTTGGTCGCGCGGGGTTGCGCGTAGACGGAAACCGCGTAGGCTCCAACCACTAGGTATTTAACGCGGTGTGCGTTCAAAGTGGACAAGAGTTCTTTGAAGTCTGAATGCATCCGGTGGCATTCCCTTCATCCTGTAGCCTTGTTCGTTCAGTTCCGAGACGGCGGCCACGCGCTCATGCACGGGCCGACCTTGCCAGTAGCGGTATTCGTCGGCTTTCACTTCGTCGAAGCTGGTGTACTTACGGATAGCCTTGTCCATACGTTCCGTCCCGGCACGACTCGGCTGCGGTCAATGTAGCTGGCCCGCTGCTCCTTCGTTCAGATTAACTCACGGGCACTCCGTGGTATGGGCACCACCCTTTGAAAGCGGCCTGCTCCAAGGCCCATGCTCTTGATCGTCGGGAGTGGTCCCGAAGAAACGGGCCTCCGTGATCTCAGTGAGAAACTCGGCATCGCGGGGCAGTGCGTATTCCAGCCCTCTAATACAGGGAATCTATGACGAATTTCTAACGGAACATCGGAAGTGAGGCTAGACCCTAACCGCGGGGGCGCCGGGACGTATTAGTTGGTGAGCATGCGCCTGCTTTTCTTTCTCGCCGTCCCGCTCTTCGCCCAGACACCTTGTGCCGAGATGGCGCACCTGCGTAACGTCACCACCGCAACACAAACCGCAACTTACTGTCGGGTTTCCATCACTCTCCGGCCGGCGGCCGACTCTGAGATTAAGTCCGAGGTCTGGCTGCCGGCGGCCTCCGTTTGGAACGGTAAACTCCTCATGGAAGGTGGAGGCGGTTTGGCCGGCAGTATCAACACCGCAGGAATGGCGAACGCCCTTCGCGAGGGTTACGCCAGCGCGTCCACCGACACCGGTCACGCCGGCAGCAGTGGCAGGTTTACACTCGGCCATCCCGATAAGATCATCGACTTCGCCTATCGCGCTGTTCATGAAACGGCCATCGAGGCTAAAGCACTGATTGCGGCCTATTATGGACGTAGCCCGCGCCTGTCGTACTGGGAAGGCTGTTCAACCGGTGGACGGCAGGGACTGATGTCCGCGCAGCGTTACCCGGAGGACTTCGACGGCATCATCGCCGGCGCGCCCGCTTACAATCAGATCTACATCTCCGCCTGGCGTATGCGTCTGTTGATGACCGCGCTCAGGTCACCGCAACACGCGCTGCCACCCGAAAAACTGAAGCTCCTCAACGACGCAGTCCTTGACAAATGCGACAGCAACGACGGCGTTAAAGACCGCCTCATCGAAGACCCGCGCAGCTGCAACTTTGACCCTAGCGCCCTCCAGTGCAGCGGTAGCGACACCGCAAGCTGCCTCACGCCGCAGCAGCTGGAAACTGTAACCATCGCCTACACCGACCTACGGAAATCCACCGGCGAACTCCTCTACCCGCGCCTTCCCTTCGGCGGTGAACTTAGCTGGCGCCTTCCTGCCGATGCCACCGCGCCGGGGGCCATGGATATCGACATCTTCCGCTATATGGCCAACCAAGATCCTGCCTGGGATTGGCGCAGCTTCGACCTCGAAAAGGACATCGAGCGAGCACTTTTGCGCGGGAAAGAGATCCACGCCGTGAACCCGGACCTAGCGAAATTCAAAGCACGCGGGGGCAAGCTTCTCATGTATCACGGTTGGAGCGACGGAGGTTCCGGCGGCTCGATCTCCGCCTTGAACACCATCACGTACTACGAGTCCGTCCTGAAATACATGGGTCCGAGCCAGGACGACTGGTTTCGTCTTTTTATGGTCCCCGGGATGGACCATTGCGGGGGAGGCACCGGCCCCAATCAGTTCAATAAGCTCGCCGCGCTCGAGCGCTGGCGCGAACAGAACGATCCCCCGAAATCTATCACCGCCGCCAGAGTCAACGAAAGTGGCGTCATCGACATGACCCGCCCCCTTTGCCCCTACCCGCAACGAGCTGTCTATAGAGGGAGCGGAAGTACCAACGACGCTGCGAACTTCACCTGCAAAGTTAAGGGCAATTGACCATCGCCAATGGAATCGACGGATTCAGGGGCGGATTGCCGTCCAGCCGGAAAGAGTGCCGGTGCTCAACGTGCAGACCCGCTACGCCTACGGCTTGATCCGCAAATCATTGCCCAGCATTTGGCGGGGCTTACCCAGGCCCAAGATGCCGAGCAAGGTGGGCGCGATGTCCTTCAGCGCGCCACCCGGTGCCAGCTGCACTTCGTCGTTTGTCATGTAAATGAGGGGCACGGGGTTGGTGGTGTGGTACGTGTGCGGCCCCTTGGTCACGGGATCGATCATCATCTCGGCATTGCCGTGGTCCGCCGTGATGAGCCAGGATCCGCCGCAGCGCTTCAAGGTGCTGTAAATCTGCGACAGACCCGCATCCACCGTTTCGCAGGCTCTCACGGTTGGCTCCATTTTGCCCGAGTGCCCCACCATGTCGGCGTTCGCGTAGTTCATCACAATGACATCGAAGCTGCCCTGTTCAATCGCCTTCGTTACCTTATCGGTAATTCCTTGCGCACTCATCTCCGGCTTCAGGTCGTATGTCGCAACCTTCGGCGAAGCGACCATCTCGCGCTCCTCGCCGGGATAGGGCTTTTCATTCCCGCCGTTAAAGAAGTACGTCACGTGGGCGTACTTTTCCGTCTCGGCCACGCGCAGGTTTTTCCAGCTGGCCTGAGCCATCACGTCGGCCAGGATATTGTCCGGATGCTCCGGCGGCAGGATATACGGCAGCGGAAGAGTCTTGTCGTACTGCGTCATCATCGTATATGTCAAGTTGGCGGGAAGGGAAGCCCGCGACGGCTTCTCGAGCGTGGGGTCAGTCAGCGCATGTGTGATCTCGCGAGCCCGGTCGGCTCGATAGTTGAACATCATCACGCTATCGTCATCGCGGATCAGGCCAACTGGTTCGTTGCGCGCATCGACAATGGTCGCAGGCTCAACAAATTCGTCGGTCACGCCATGCTCGTACGACTTTTTGGCGACTTCCACCGCGCTCTTGAACTTGGTCCCGTTACCGAGCACCATAGCGCCGTAAGCCCGCTCGATACGGTCCCATCGTTTATCACGATCCATCGCGTAATAACGGCCCGAAACAGACGCGATTTTGCCGATGCCCAGTTCCCGCAGCCGCTTCTCGACCTGCTCAATGAAGCCGGCGCCGCTCTCGGGCGGCGTGTCGCGCCCATCCATGAAGCAGTGGACGAACACATCACGCAGGCCGCGGCGCTTGGCGATATCGAGCAGCGCGTACAGATGCGTCAGTTGCGAGTGGACGCCGCCATCGCTGCACAAGCCGATGAGGTGAAGCCGGTGTCCCTCGGCCCTCTGCATCGCGTTAATCAACGCGGGGTTATTCTCAAACTGGCCGGTGCTGATCATCATGTCAATACGCGTTACGTCCATGTACACGACGCGGCCTGCGCCCATGTTCATGTGGCCCACTTCGCTATTACCCATCTGCCCTTCGGGCAAACCCACTGCCGGACCGGAGGTGTAGATGAGCGAGTTCGGATACGTCGCCATCAGATGGTCGTAGGTGGGCTTGCGAGCTGCCGCGATGGCATTCCCCTCAATAGCCGGCGAGTATCCCCATCCATCGAGGACCGTCAACACGAGCGGTTTCAGTTTCATTGATCTCTTCCTTCGTTGTGTTTCGGGTGCATCCGCTTGCTCACGCGCGCGGTTCAGTGCTGGAGTTGCGGCGAACCGATGGGTCCACCGCTCCCAGCACACATTTCCACGATCGGTCTTAACTTACTGGTGAAACGCCTTCTTGCCGAGGTAGATAGCAGCCGAGCCGAGTTCTTCTTCAATGCGTAGCAATTGGTTGTATTTCGCAATGCGGTCGGTGCGGCTGGCCGATCCGGTCTTGATCTGGCCGGCGTTAGTGGCTACCGCCAGGTCGGCGATGAAGGCATCCTCAGTTTCACCGGATCGATGCGAAATCACCGTCGTGAAGTTGGCGCCGGCGGCGAGACGCATGGCTTCCAGAGTCTCGGTCAGACTACCAATCTGATTGACCTTCACCAGAATGGAGTTCGCGATACCGCCGTCGATGCCGCGCTGTAAACGCTCGGAGTTGGTCACGAAAATATCGTCGCCGACGAGTTGAATCTTGCCGCCTAATTTGTCGGTGAGAACTTTCCAACCATCCCAGTCATCTTCCGCGAGGCCATCCTCGATGGAGATGATCGCCGGGTATTGCCGAACCCAATCTGCATAGAAATCCACCAACTGCTCGGACGTCTTCTCGCTCTTGTCGGACTTCTTGAAAACGTACTTCTTCTTAGCCTGGTCGTAAAACTCGCTCGATGCCGGATCCAGACAAATCGCAATCTGTTCGCCCGGCTTGTAGCCGGCCTGCGTGATGGCTTCGAGCAATACTTCCAGCGCCTCTTCGTTCGACTTTAAGCTGGGTGCGAAGCCACCTTCATCGCCGACGGCAGTCGAATAACCGCGCTTCTTCAACACCGTCTTCAGGGTATGGAACGTCTCGACGCCCATCCGCAACGCTTCGGCGAAGGACTCTGCGCCGACCGGAGCCAGCATGAATTCCTGCATGTCCACAGAGCTGTCGGCGTGCGCGCCGCCGTTTATAACGTTCATCATCGGAACCGGCAACACCCGCGCCGCGATGCCGCCCAGATAGCGGTAAAGCGGAGTCATTTCGGAGGCGGCGGAGGCACGAGCCGTTGCCATGGAAACGGCCAGGATGGCATTCGCCCCCAACTTGCCCTTGTTGGCCGTGCCGTCGAGCTTCAGCATGGTGTGGTCCACCAGCGTCTGCTCAGCCGCATCCAGGTTTACCAGCGCCGGAGCAATGTGCTCATTAATATTGGTGACGGCTTTCTTCGTCCCCTTGCCCTGGTAACGCGACTTGTCGCCGTCACGCAGTTCGACTGCCTCATGCTCACCGGTGGAAGCGCCCGATGGCACCGCGGCCCGGCCCAACGTGCCGTCCGCCAAATGCACGTCAGCCTCGACGGTCGGATTGCCCCGTGAATCGAGAATCTCTCTGCCCACAACCTTGACGATTTCCATTTATTGTCCTTCTCTTCGTTAGCACGCTGGGCCAAGGCCGAGCGCGATGTGTTTCATCTGTGTGCGCGTAGATCAACTGCGCGCATCCGCATTTGCAACTTGCGAAGTACCACTTTATCAAGCAGGGTCATTATTTCCGTCCAAAACGCGAGCACGAGGTCTAGGGTGGAGGGAATGGTTACGTGCAACGCAGGAACGGGAGGATTGCGAAACGAACCCGGAGGCAACTAGAAAACCACAGGGTGAAGGCTGTACCACGGGTTGGCAGTGGCGGGCCGAGTGCGATGGAGGCTAGAAAACCAGGTGAAATGCCGGGCGTTTTGGCGGAATACCGGCCTTTTGGGTGCGCTCCCTCACGAAAAGGCGTCCGCTTGCTCACGCGCGCGGTTCTGTGCCGGGAGTTTTCACACAGACTCTAACGGTCGCGGCTCGCAAAACGGTTCTTCATTCCTGCGGGTTTGCACTCCCTCGCTCAGACCGAGATCAGTACGGGAGTTTTCACGCAGAGTCGCGGCTCGCTGGACTGTAATCAAAGCCGGGCCGGCGAGCGTTGCGTCGCCGGCCGGTATCCCACGAACAAGCCAAACTTCGGCTTACGGATAAAGCCCGCGGATCTTCACCGCTTCCGCAACGCGGCCTACTCCGAGCATGTTCGCCGCAATACGCATCGGCACGTTTCGCTGTCCATGGATAGTCAGCACATCGTGGAATGCCGTCTTCATCACCTGTTCCAAACGGGTGTAGACGTCCTGAGCCGACCAGAAGAGGTGCTGTTCATCCTGCACCCACTCGAAGTACGAAACCGTCACACCGCCGGCATTGCACAGGATATCCGGAATCAGGAACACACCCTTGCTCTCGAGGATGCGGTCCGCTTCCGGCGTCACCGGTCCGTTTGCCGCCTCGGCCACGATGTTGGCGCGCACGCGCGGCGCGTTCTCCTCGTGAATCGTATTCTCCAGCGCGGCCGGAACCAGAATCTCGCACTCCAATCCGAGCAGTTCCTGCGGATATACAGGCGTCGAAGCCGGGAACTCCGAAACATGCCCGCAGGCTTCTTTGTAGCGTATGAGTTCGGGTATGTTCAACCCCTTCGGGTTGTGGATGCAGCCGGTCGAATCGCTCACTGCGATCACACGGCATCCAGCCAGATGCAGCAACAGCGCGGCAATCGAGCCTGCGTTTCCGAATCCCTGCACCACGACTCGCGCATCCTTCACAGGAATCCCCAAATGGGTGCATGCCGAAAGCACGGTGTAGAACACACCACGCCCGGTCGCCTCATTCCTGCCCAGCGATCCACCCAGGCTAATCGGCTTGCCCGTCACGACGCCGGGGATTGGATATCCCTTGGTCACGCTGTAGGTGTCCATGATCCAAGCCATGGTCTGAGGATTCGTGTACACGTCGGGTGCGGGAATATCCTGGTCCGGGCCGATGATCGGCAGGATCGCGCTGGTATACCGGCGCGTCAGCCGTTCCAATTCACCCATCGACATGTTCTTCGGATCGCACGTCACACCGCCCTTGGCACCGCCAAACGGGATGTTCACGACCGCGCACTTCCACGTCATCCACGTGGCGAGCGCCTTCACTTCGTCCAGCGTGACATTGGGATGATAGCGGATACCGCCCTTGCCCGGTCCGCGGACCGTGCTGTGTTGTACCCGGTACGCTTCGAATCGCCGGATACGGCCATTCTCCATGCGCACGGGAACGCTCACCATCAAGATGCGTTCCGGATACTTGATCATCTCTCGAACGTCGTTCTCGAGTTCGAGCGCATCGGCGGCATGATCGAAATTTTCCATCGCGACGTCGTATGCGTTTCTCTCCACAACTGCCGTCAACATAGAATGTCTCCTTTTTCGCTACAGCTTCCAACGAAAACATCACTCATGCGGCTCGCCCGGCGATCGTCGGATGATACGCCGGAACCAGCCATCGTTTGTATTGCGGCAGGCGTCCCCGTGTGGCATCCCGATAGAGCGCCCGCAGCCGTCCCGTCACTTCTCCCACTACACCCGCGCCGACCGTCCGATGGTCGACACGCACAATCGGCCCCAATTCCACGGCCGTTCCGGTAAAGAACAGCTCGTCGCAGACATACAGCTCGGTCCGGTCGATGGGACGCTCCACCACCTTGAGCCCCATTTCCCGTTGAGCCAGTTCCAGAATCGTGTCGCGCGTGATGCCCTCCAGGATGTTCTCGGAGGCAGATGGTGTAATCAGCTTTCCCCCGCGCATCATAAAGATGTTGCAGGTTGCGCCTTCTGCCACGTGACCGCTTTCACTCAGAAAAATGGCTTCGTCGAAGCCGTTGCGCCGCGCTTCGTCGGTCGCCAGCACGCTGTTTACATACGCTCCACAAATCTTCGCGCGTCCCGGAATTGCGTTATCCTCCACGCGGCGCCACGAAGTCACACACGCGTGCAGTCCCTTCTCGCTCGGCAGGTAATCGCCAAACGGAAGGGCGATCACCGAAAACGCATCCTGATCGTCCGGGTACACGCCCACTCGCTCCGCGCTCTTGTATGCGATCGGCCGAACGTAGATGTTTTGCCTGAAGCTGTTTCGCCGGATCAGTTCCAGTGTGATGTCGGAAAGCGCCTGCTCCGTGCGCGGGACGTCGATTCGCAGAATGCCGCAGTTCTTCTTCCAACGCGAGTAGTGCTCCACCGGCCGCATGACGAACAGCTCCTGCTGCGCGTCATCCCAGTACCCGCGAATCCCGTCGAACACGCCCGCCCCGTAATGCAGCGCATGCGTCAGAATGCTGATTCGTGCATCCTTCAGCGGAACGTACTGGTTATTGAAGTAAACAATCGTATTTGGATTCGCATCCGCTTTCATAGTCGACTCCTGTTTCGAGCTTGGTCTGTTCTATCAGTTCGCCGCCGCGCACCAGCGCCCGCCCATCAAGCTCCACCATGCGCAGGTTCTTCACCAACCGCCCTAGCGCTGCCGCGATGATCGAGAGCGGCATCAGGTTCGTTGCGCGGAGAATCGCTCCCAGCATCACCATGTTGGCGGCTCGCGGATCGCCCAATTCATCCGCTACCTGGGTGAAGTTCCGCGCGAAGGCATGCACATCGTTGCGCCTGCAGTCCGCGGGAAACGCCTCGCCATTGAAGATCACCCATCCGCCCGGCCTCACCGCGGGCAAGAACTTCCGTAGCGACGGCTCGTTCATTGCGATCAGCATATTCGGCCTCGACACGAGCGGCGAATCAATCGCCTTGCGCGACAGCCGCACCTGGCAATTCGAGGTTCCCGACCGCATCTCCGGACCGTAGGAGGGCAACCAGGAAACTTCCAATCCCGCTTCGAGTCCCGCTTCGGCCAGCACCTCGCCTAAGAGAAGAACGCCTTGGCCGCCGAATCCGGCGATCTTCGCCTGCAGATCGAGCGCTGGATCGATATTGAGGTGTTGTTGAAAAGGTTCGGCTTCCTGAGAGTCCGCTTGCTCGCGCGGGCGGTTCAGTGCGAAGTTCTCAGGCGGAGTCTGACGGTCACGGCTCTGAAGCGCCGGCTCCGCCGGAGCAGCCAAACCGGCGGCGCTTTCCGGTTCACGAGTCCCCAGAATCGCCGGAATGCGATCCAAAGGAGGCGCGACAGCGGCCGATGCGTTTGGTCTGGCATCCTTGGTCCGATCGCAATACACACCGGGCGGGAAAGTCTGCGTCATCACCTCGCGCACCCAACGCTGCGCTTCCAGTGGTTCCTTCTTCCAGATCGTCGGGCAGGGCGAGAGCACTTCCACCAGTGAAAAGCCCAGCCCCTTCACTTGGTTTTCAATCGCGCGATGAATCGCCTTGTCGGCCCGAGCGATCAGCTTGTTGTCGCCCAGGGCGACCCGCTCGATGTAGACCGGGGCCTGAAGTGTTGCCAGCAGTTCGCTCATGTGCAGCGGATATCCCTCATTCAGCGGATCGCGCCCCAGCGGACTGGTCAGGGTCTTCTGCCCGAGCAGGGTCGTCGGAGCCATCTGCCCGCCCGTCATCCCGTAAATCGCGTTGTTCACGAAGATCACGGTGATGTTTTCGCCGCGGTTCGCGGCATGCAAAATCTCCGCCGACCCGATTGCCGACAGATCGCCATCGCCCTGATAGCTGATCACGATACTCCCCGGGCGGCTTCGCTTTACCGCCGTCGCCACGGCGGGTGCGCGTCCATGCGCCCCTTGCACATTCCCGACGTCAAAGTAGTAGTAGGCGAATACGGAGCAGCCTACCGGACTGATCAGGATCGTCCTGTCCTGTATGCCGAGGCTATCAATCGCCTTGGCAACCAGCTTGTGTACGATTCCATGGCCGCATCCCGGGCAGTAATGGGTCTGGTGTTGCAACTCCGACTTGCGCGTGTACAACGGAAAGAACGCCTTCGCCTTGGCATGTTTCACAACCAAGCCGTCCATAACGCTAGGCATGGATCACCTCCCGCATCTCGGCTGCTTTTGCGCGGAGGACTGCCAGCAACTCCTCTGCGGAGGGCACATTCCCTCCCATCCGGCCATAAAACGCCACCGGGCGCGTGCCTTCCAACGCCAGGCGAACGTCCTCCACCATCTGCCCGTTGCTCAGCTCGACCACCAGGAAGAGGCTCGCCTGCCGCGCGGCCCGCTGGAATGCGGTTATCGGGAATGGATACAGCGTGATCGGCCGCAGCACCCCGACCCGCAAACCCTCCGCCCGCGCCTGCT
The DNA here is from genome assembly GCA_963740005.1 of uncultured Acidobacteriaceae bacterium. GTDB lineage: Bacteria > Acidobacteriota > Terriglobia > Bryobacterales > Bryobacteraceae > CAJCIT01. The sequence goes on from CAVUCO010000065.1 coordinate 37,545, forward strand.
CCGCCACCGACTTCAGAATCCGCGCGATGATTCCGTATCCAACCAGCACGATGTCGGCGTCCTCGGTGCGATAGTTCTCCGCGCGGACCTCCAGACGCTCCACCTCGCGGTATTTCGCCTCCAGCCCCTCGACATGCGCTTCCATTTCATCCGGCTCCAGATGGATAGAAGTGACCAGATTGCACCGCGTTTCCCTGGTGCCGGTCACTGCCCACGAAGGCGGCGGCGCTTCACTGGCTTCGGCAGGGAATTCCACCGGCTCCATCATTTGACCGATGTAGCCGTCGGCCACCAATACGACAGGATTCCGGTACCGGTCGGCCAGCTCGAAAGCCAGCGCAGTGAGGTCCGCCATCTCCTGGCCCGAATCCGGCGCCAGTACGATGGTGCGATAGTTGCCGTGCCCGCCGCCCTTCACCACCTGGTGATAATCGCTCTGATCCGGTGCGATGTTGCCCAGCCCCGGGCCCGCGCGAGTGATATCGGCGATTACGCATGGCAGCTCGGCGCCGGCAATGTAGCTGATGCCTTCCTGCATGAGGCTGATTCCCGGGCCGCTCGAGGACGTCATGCATCGGACGCCCGCCGCCGCCGCGCCGTATAGCATGTTGATCGCGGCCACTTCGCTCTCCGCCTGGAGAAACACGCCCCCTACCTGCGGCAGATAAACCGCGGCCGATTCCGTAATCTCGCTCGCCGGTGTGATCGGATACCCGTAGAATGCGCGGCATCCTGCTAGCACCGCGCTGCGAACAATGGCCTCATTCCCTTTCATGAGCTGGCGCATTGGTAGGCTCCTTTCACGCCGCAACCAGGACGGTAATCGCTCCCGGTTCCGGGCACACCAGGAAGCAGATCCCGCATCCGGTGCAGCCGTGCCCTTCGTACATCACCGGCCGATAGCCATAACGATTCAATTTGTCCGTCAACTTCAACGCTTTTGGTGGGCATGCGCCGATGCACAGCGAGCAGCCCTTGCACTCGTCCGAGTTCAGTTCGAGGTGCCCGCGATCGGCTTTGGTGTTTGCCGGCTCGTCTTTCATCGCTCTCTCCTCTCAGACCAACACGGCCGCGCGCGGGGACAATTGGTGCGCCCGTATCGCAGCTCTCTCCAGCTCATCCTGAAACTTTGGATCGGCAATCGCGATTAACGCTTCGGCTCGTTGCCGCAGCGTCTTCCCATGCAGGTGCGCAATGCCGTGCTCGGTAACCACGTAATGCACATCCCCCCGGCTGGTTACCACGCCCGCCCCCGGACTCAGCGTGGGCACAATCCGCGAGAGCGCTCCATCCTTTGCGGTCGATGGCAGCGCGATGATCGGTATCCCACCCTTGGACCGCGCCGCTCCGCGAATGAAATCCGTTTGCCCGCCGAACCCGCTGTAGGGCTTCGTCCCCAGCGAATCGGAGCAAACTTGCCCCGTCACATCCACTTCCATCGCCGAATTAATGGCCACCATCCGATCGTGCTGAGCGACGACGAACGGATCGTTGGTGTGCCGAATGGGATGAAACTCGAAGATCGGGTTCTCGTTCACGAAGCTGAACAGACGCTCGGTCCCGAGCACGAAACCCGCCACGAGCTTCCCGCGATGCAGCGTTTTCCGGTCACCCGTCATGACGCCGGCTTCGATCAACGGGATCACCCCATCCGAACACATCTCGCTATGAATACCGAGATCGCGCCGGTCCCCGAGGCAGGAAAGAACCGCCTCCGGGATTCCGCCGATTCCCACTTGCAGCGTCGCACCGTCGGGAATCAACGATGCCACATTGCGCGCGATCCGCCTCTGCAGATCGCTGGATGGCTCGGGGTGTAACTCGACCAGCGGCCGCGAAGTCTCGACGAAGGCAGAAATCTTGCTGACGTGCAGGAAAGAATCCCCAAACGTCCGCGGCATCCGGGGGTTGACTTCGGCGATCACGTGGCGGGCACATCGGGCTGCCGTCAGGGTACAGTCAACCGACGTGCCGAGACTCACGAAACCATGTTGATCGGGAGGCGTCACTTGCATCAGCACCACGTCCAGGGGCATGGCGCCGCTCGTGAAAAGCTCCTCGATTTCGCTTAAGAAAATGGGGGTGTAATCGGCGCGTCCCTGCTGGACGGCCTCGCGCACATTGGGACCCATGAACAGGCCGTTGTGGCGGAAATGCCCCTCGAATTCGGGCCGGGTATAGCGCGCCTCGCCGAGCGTCATCATGTGGACAACTTCGACGTCGCGAAGCTCCGGTCCTCTGTCGACCAAGGCCTCAACCAGAGGAACAGGCGTGGCACACCCTGGTTCGATCCAAACGCGGTAGCCGGATCGCACGCACTCCAGGGCTTGCCTGGCATCCCGGAGTTTCGGTAAAAACTCCTCTTGCCAAGTCATGGCACAAGCTCCTTGGGAATCGAACGGGGATTCCCGCTCACCACCATAGCAAGTGTAATTCCAACTGAAGAAGCCGTGTAAGCCAAGTTAAAACAGTAGTTTACGAGGTGTATCCATTGGGCCTGCGCACTGTGACCCACTTTAAGGTGGTGCTTTGACGCAGAGCGCCCGGAAATTCCGGTAGCGAGCCTCGCCCCATGATGAGATTTGGCGCCGTTAAGGCACAACGGCTGACTGGATTAGAGGATCGAAGCGCGTTTGGAAGTCTGCCAATTCGGAAGCGGGAATCCGCCCGACGAATACGACGCGGCTCTTCTCACCATCAACCCAGGTAAGGTACTCGACCATTTTCTGTCCGGCGCTCACGTAGTCAGCAACGGCACTGAGAGCCGGCCGGCCGCCGATCGTAAGGTGCTGGACGCTTTCAGGCATGTACCTATAGTCCTGAAAGTTATTACGCTGCGAGGCCTTGTCGTCCAGGCGCCCCTTCATCAGGACCTCGAGATCAGCGGGGTCTGCATTCCGCTGCTTCAGCCAAACCGTACCGACTTGTTTCGAAATGGAGTTTTTCAGCTTGATCACCTGGGCGTCCTCCGTGGATGACCGAGACTGGCTCACAATGACCCAATCCGACGGCACAGTGAAATCGATACCGGTCAGATTGTTGTGATAGACACCATTCTCCAAGGCGCCGAATGAGTGGGCTTTGTTTTGAGCGTTGGAAGTCTGGGCTCGGACGGACACCGTGGCCGCAGCGACTAGCGCAACGAAAGCAAACACTGGAAACCGCTTGATCATGGAGCCCGCCCCTTCAAGGGGGAGACGTGGACCTCTTTCTGGAGGTTACGCCATTTGCCAAGGCGATCAGTTAGACCTTTCGTTACCAAGGTTATCGTGTGCAAAAGCTGTGACCTAGCAAATACTCGTGCGTATTTGACAAAGTAACTTTGATTTTCATAACTCGAGCCCGGTGCGATTGTCGAAGTTACCATAGCACCCACGCAAAACAGGGAATTTTATGTATTGTTCCTACTCGCACAAGAGGGCTACACTGACGCTGTGTGGATAGTCCGCCTCGCTTTGAGGAGGCCATATACCTTTGTCGTGATGGCCGTCCTGATCGCGATTCTCGGCGGCGTAGCCATCTTCACAACCACGACGGATATTTTTCCGTACATCGACATACCGGTGGTCAGCGTCGTCTGGTCGTTCACAGGAATTTCTCCGGACGAAATGGAGAAACGCATCGTGACGGTTTCGGAGCGCGCCATGACCACCACCGTCAACGATATCGAGCACATCGAATCGCAAGCCTATACCGGAGTTTCCGTTACCAAGGTCTTCTTCCAGCCCAACGTGAAAGTCGAGCTAGCGGTCGCACAGGTGACAGCCATTGTTCAGACTATCCTGCGGGTCCTGCCACCGGGCATCTACCCGCCCAACATTCTGAAGTATGATGCTTCCAGCGTCCCCATCCTTCAGCTAGGTCTGAGCAGTACGACCTTAACCGAGACAGATCTTTACGACTTAGGCCAAAACTTCGTCAGAACGCAACTAGCCACTGTCCAGGGAGCGGCAATACCTCTGCCGTACGGCGGCAAAACGCCGCAGGTGATGGTCGATCTGAATACCGATGCGCTCTATGCAAAACAGCTTTCCGCGCAGGATGTATCTCAGGCGCTGAACAATCAGAACCTCATCCTGCCCGCAGGAACAGTGAAGGTGGGCAAGCGTGAATATCAGGTTCGCCTGAACGGCAGTCCGGAATATGTGGACGCACTGAACGATCTGCCCATCAAGACGGTGAACGGCGCCACCGTTTACATACATGACGTAGCCCAGGTGCGGGCTGGTTCGGCGGTACAAACAAATATTGTTAGAACCAATGGATCGCGCGGCGCGTTATTGACAGTCCTCAAGAACGGCAGGGCTTCGACGCTCGACATCATCAAGAAGGTGAAGCAGGAACTAACCACTATCGAAGCGGGTCTCCCGCCGGATCTGAAGATTACGCAGTTGTTCGATCAATCGATATTTGTCAGAGCATCCATCAACGGCGTGCTTCGCGAAGCTTTGATCGCGGCGGGATTGACTGGTCTGATGATTTTGTTGTTCCTGGGGTCGTGGCGCAGTACGTTGATTGTCTGTATTTCTATCCCGCTGTCGATCCTGGTTTCGCTCATCGTGCTCAGTGCGCTGGGCCAGACCATCAACATCATGACGTTGGGCGGTCTGGCGCTTGCCGTGGGAATCCTAGTCGATGACGCCACCGTGGAAATTGAGAACACTCACCGCAACATGGGGATGAAAAAGCCGCTGGTTAAAGCCGTGCTCGACGGGGCGCAACAGGTGGCGGTGCCGGCTTTGGTGGCCACTCTTTCCATTTGCATTGTATTTGTGCCCGTTCTTCTCCTGAAGGGCGCGGCACGGTACCTCTTCACCCCTCTCGCCATGGCGGTGGTTTTTGCGATGCTGGCATCCTACCTCCTTTCGCGAACTTTGATCCCCAACATGGTCCACTACCTTCTCAAGAAGGAGGTGGATCTCTACCGCGAGGGTGAAAATGGCGAACCTGCTGAGGCGCCCGGGTGGAACTGGAAAATTCATCACGCCTTCAATCGAAAATTTGACAAAGCCCGCGACCACTATCACGGCTTGCTCGATTGGGCGCTCGATTATCGCCCTGCATTTCTGATTGTCTTCGGCCTCTTCGTTGCCGGCTCGTTCTGCCTGGTGCTCTTTGTAGGAGAAGACTTCTTTCCCACCGTGGACGCCGGGCAAATCCGGCTTCACGCCGTAACTCCCTCCGGCACCCGCATCGAACAGGCGGAGCGTTATTTTGCGCAGATCGATAGCGAAATCCGCCAGGTCATTCCACCCGAGGAATTGGACATGATTCTGGACAATATCGGAATGCCAAATAGCGGGATCAACCTGGCATTCGGCGATAATCCCGTACTGGGCAATGGCGACGGAGACATACTCGTTTCGTTAACGCCGAAGCATGGGCCGACCGCGCTTTATGAGGAGCGGCTCAGGTCGCGCCTTGACGAAAAGTTTCCTGACTGTAAGTTCTTCTTTGAAGCCGCCAATATTACTAACCAGATTCTGAATTTCGGACTGCCCGCTCCTATTGACTTGCAAGTGCAAAGCCGCGACGCGAGTGCGGGCTATATGACGGCTCAGGAACTTGAAAAGAAGGTCGCGGCCCTACCGGGCGCGGCGGATGTCCAGATTCACCAAGTCGTCGACTATCCGGAAATCCGCGTCAATGTTGACCGGTCCAAAGCTAGTCAACTTGGGTTAACGGAACAGAACGTGAGTAACAGCCTGCTGATTTCGCTGAGTTCCAGCGGGCAGGTTGCGCCCAACCAGTGGCTCAATTATGTAAACGGCGTCAATTACCAGGTTGCGGTGCAGACGCCGCAATATCGCATCAACTCCTTCGACGCTCTTATGCAAACACCCGTCTCAACAGGAGGGGGCGCCGCGTCGGGAACGACATCCAACACAGGCGCGTCCCAATCCTCGTCGACCAACACGTCGCCCGTCGCTGGTATCTCGGCGCAGAACAACTTCAGCATCGGCGCGGCGCCGAGCCCCTCTACTCCCGGGTTTGGAAATCCGGGTGCTGCTCCGGTACCAACCCAGTTGCTTTACAACATGGCTACTATCCAGCGCGGAAGCGCCACGGAAATCGTAAACCACTACAACGTGCAGCCCGTTTTCGATGTGTACGCCAATGTGGACCGGCGCGACTTGGGCGGCCTACGCAAGGACATTGAGAAGATCATCAAGGATTCGAGTCACCATCTTCCCGCGGGCGCAAAGCTCGAATTGCGCGGCCAAGCGGAAACCATGCAGGAATCGTTTGTTCGTCTGGGACTCGGCATCATTTTCGCCATTGTCTTGGTTTACCTGCTGATGGTGGTGAATTTTCAAAGCTGGATCGACCCGTTGATCATTCTGATGTCGCTCCCGGGTGCCCTCGCCGGGGTTCTCTGGATGCTTTTCATTACCCAAACCACTCTGAACGTGCCCAGCCTGATGGGGGCGCTGATGAGCATCGGCGTTGCGACCTCAAACAGCATCCTGGTGGTGGTTTTCGCCAATGATGAACGGATGGCAGGGAAGAACGAGCGCGAGGCTGCGTTGTCGGCCGGCTTCACCCGCTTGCGGCCCGTTTGCATGACCGCCTTGGCGATGTTGTTGGGAATGTTGCCGATGTCGTTAGCACTGGGAGAAGGAGGCGATCAGAACGCCCCGCTCGGCCGCGCGGTTATTGGCGGACTGCTTGTGGCGACGTTTTCGACACTGTTCATCGTGCCAATCGCATACACGCTGCTACGGAAGGAAGCTCCAGTAGATCAGGACAAGAAGATCGAAGAAGAGGAGCACGAAGGCGAGAAGGATCGATCAAACGGACAGCAGCCGGCGCCAGAACCGGCCTGACCTATGCCAGAACCAGAGCTTCTGCCGCCGGCCCAACACCCGCTTCTTGATGTTCCCGCTGAAGAAAAGCTCCGCGAGGAAGTCGAGTCCCTGCGCCGGCAACTGGAAGAAGCGCGTCGCCGCAATGCTCCGGAGAAGGATCACGATAAGAACAAGAGGCCCGGCCGCCCCGGTAAGCGGACGCTCTGGCTGATCGCGCTCGGCATTGTCGGCCTGCTGATTGTCGCTTTCTTTGTCGGATTTCTGCCGCACTACCGCCGGGAAAAACAGCTCAAGCAGGATGCCGAAGCCGAGGCGAGAGCCCTTCCTGTGGTCACTTACTTTTACGCTCAGCGATCGCCTGCGCAGACCCAACTGGTGCTTCCCGGTAACATCGCCGCTCTAACTGAGGCGCCCTTACTGGCGAGGGCGAACGGCTATTTGAAGAAGCGTTATGTCGATATCGGCGATCGCGTTAAAGCCGGACAACTACTGGCCGAAATCGCCGCGCCGGATCTCGATCAACAGGTGAGCCAGGCCCGCGCACAGCTCCTGCAAACCCGCGCCATGCTGAAACAAGCCGCCTCGTCGCTTGAGCAGGCTAAGGCCAACCAGGCGCTTGCAAAGGTGACTGCCGATCGTTGGGCGGCGCTTCTAAGGCGTGGCGCAGTTGCTCCGCAGGATAACGACAGCCGGCAGGCGGATTACCAGGCGCAGACTGCTAATGTCGCGGCCCTTCAGGAAGCGGTGGGGGCAGCCCAACAGAACGTTAGCGCGAGTGAAGCAAATTTGAATCGCCTGCTTGAGTTGCAAGGTTACGAGCAAGTGCGGGCCCCCTTCGCCGGCGTGATTACCCTGCGCAACGTCGATGAGGGCGCCCTTATCGCAACCGGTCAGACTTTGCTCTTTCGGATCGCGCAAACCGGCCGCTTGCGCACGTACATCAACGTGCCGGAATCCGGGGCGCCCCTGGTTCAACTACGTCAGAAAGCCATCCTGTCGCTGGCCGAATACCCGGGCCGCCAGTTTGTGGGCGAAATCACGCGCACCTCCGACGCCCTCGATCCCACCACCAGAACGCTTTTGACCGAGGTACAGGTGCCGAATCCTCAAAACACTCTCTCGCCTGGGATGTTCGCGGAAGTGAGCCTGGATCAGTCTCGTCCGGACCCGCCCGTCATGATTCCGGCTGACGCTCTGATTGTTCTCGCCAATGGGACGTTTGCCGCCGTTCTTCAAGGCGATGCCAACGACGCGAATGAGCGGCAGCCCGCGGAACAAACGCGAGACTCACGAGCCGACAGCCAGGGCGGAAAGAAGCAAGACGGCCAAGACAACGGAGCCCAAAAAGGTCCGAATCAGAAGAACACAAAGCAGGCCGGCGACAGCCAGAAGAAAGAGAAGAACGACCGAGAGGAGAAAGCCGAGCTCCTCAAGCAACAACAAGAATTGCCGACTTTCACGGTCCACCTGTCACGCGTGTCAGTCGGCCGCGATTACGGCAATGCCATCGAGATCCTGACGGGTCTCAACGGCGGTGAGCGGGTGGTTGAGAGCCCCAACGATCACGTCCAGGAGAAAGCAAAAGTGAAGGGGCAGCGTTCGAAACAGAATCCGGTGGAGGCCTCGAGTGGTTCGCCTTCTAAACAGAATGCCAACAGCGAGAAACTAAATCCCCAACCGAACGCCGAGCCGAATCCAAAACAGCCGGCGAAGGAAAGGACGAGCCGTGGCCCGGGCTAGCGTAGTCTTGGCGATGCTCTTGCTGTTTACCGCTACGATGGCGGCTCAGGAGACGGATCGCCCCCCGGTCGTAACCGGACCAAAGCCGGAGTGGCTAAAGTGGCTGCGGGAACCGTATCAAAGTAAAAGTGTAAGTCCCGTTGACTCGAATAACACCAGCCGCGTCTATGACCTCTTACGTGCCGGTAACATCTATCTGTCTTTGTCCGACGCGATTGCTCTGGCTATCGAGAATAACTTGGACATTCAGTCCGCCCGCTACCAATCTAAAATCGCGCAAACGGATGTGCTACGAGCGGAGGGCGGGGGGACTCTTCGCGGAGTGGGGCTTGGTGCCTTTGTGCTGCCACTTGGCGTCGGAGGCCCGGCAAGTCCGTTGATCACCGCCAGCGCTTCGACGACGCCCTTGGCGACCACCGTACCCACCGACATTTTCAATCTCGGATTCCTGCAGGGATCGTCGACCGATTTGTCCTTCGATCCGGCCCTGACGAGTTCACCTTTGCCGAGCGCCTCCGGTCCGCCTATCCCTCAGTACGATCCAATTCTCACCGGCAGCCTGCTTTGGACCAAGCAAACCACACCCCAAGCGAGTACGTTCTCAACCGGCAACCAAGCTTTGACGAATACGAGCCTGGCAGCAAACCTCGGCTTGCAGCAAGGGTTCAGCCCAGGTACTAACTACGCACTTACATACACCAGCACCAACCAGAACTCGAACTCGCGCAACAACGATTACAATCCAGCCACGAGTGGATCTTTCGGCCTTACGGTAACCCAACCTCTGCTCAGGGGGTTCGGGCCCGCTGTAAACCGGCGCTGGATCCGGATTGCGAAGAACGACGAGAAAGTCTCCGACGCTGTCTTCCGGCAGGATCTCCTGAACCTCGTTCACGGAGTCAGCCTGCTCTATTACGATCTAGCAAGCCTTAATGAGAACCTGCGGGTGAAGCGCGATACTCTGGCCTCCGCACAGGAACTGCTGAAGAATACGCAAGCCGGCGTCGAAGAAGGCACTCTTGCCGCCGTCGAACTCACTCGCGCTCAGGCCGAAGTGGCCGGGGCCGAACAGGATGTGATTAATGCAGAAGGCCTGCTGGAGCAAGAGGAAGCCCTCTTCAAGAGCATATTGACCCGGAAAGGCTCGCGGGAGCCCATATTGCAAACGGCTCGGCTGATTGTGACGGACCAGCTTACGGTGCCGGAGAAGGAAGAGTCGCCCAGCCTCCCGCAGTTGATACAACAGGCTCAAAAACTGCGACCGGACCTGACGGCGGCAAACCTCGAACTAAAAAATGTGGATATCGCTCTCGAAGGAACGAGAAACGAACTGCTCCCTCAATTGGACCTGGTGGGAACCGTTCAAGAACAGGGTTTGGCGGGTCAGCCCGTCATGCAAACCGGGTCCACGGCGCCTCCCAATACCGCGTTCTCCGGCGGATACGGTACTTTGCTCGATCAGATTTTCTCCCATCGCTATCCGCTTTACGAGGCGGGCATTCAGCTGAGCTTGCCAATCCGGAATCGCGTTGCGCAGGCCGACTTGACCCGCGATCTCCTAGCAAAGCGCACTTACCAGACGCAACTGATTCAGCTCCAAAATCAGGTAGCCCTGGAAATCGATGCCGCGACGATTGCCTTGCGTCGATCCCGCGCCGCTTATGATGCGGCGGTGCGGGCCCGCAAACTCCAGCAGGAATCGCTGGATGTGGAACTGGCCAGATACCAGGCCGGCGTTGACACCATATTCTTCGTCATCCAGTACCAGTCCTACCTCTCACAAGCACGCTCCACCGAAGTTGTGGCAAAAGGGGACTACTTCAAGGCGGTAGCGGGTCTCGGCCGCTCGGTAGGAACATTGCTCGACACGAACAATATATCGGTCGACGAGGCTTATCAAGGCCGCATGTCAACGCAACCCGCCACTCCGGGTACTTCTCGCAGCCATTGATGCGAGTTCAAAAACCTTCTTACTGATGCGCGATCCGCAATTCGTAAATGACCAGCCTGTCAGTCGAGGGTTTCGAAAGGATGACCGTAGACTGCGACTCGCGAATGAAGGTCAAATCGCGGGCAATCGGCTTTCCCTGCGAACTGACGCCGGATGGAAGTTTTTCCGCCGGAGACAAATTGCGCACACCCGAGTTCGAATCCATGCATTCGCCCCGCGCCTTGAACAGGGTGTCGTCGCAGCGAGGGCGGAGAGTAGACTCTGGCTCTGATGATGGTGCGGTCGCGACTGGGTCAGATTCGGCTGTCTTCGCCGCAGGTGCCGGTTCCGTTGGCTTGGCAGATGCTCTCAAGTCGGTCGGCGAAACAACAAAGTAAGTCGTATCGTAGCCGGGAAGGCCCTCGACGCGAAACCAACCGTCGCTGGTGGACGGGATTATGTAATCGACGCCGGCGCGAACCTGGTTTTCACGACCGGCGTCGTCCGTCGGAAAGAGCACCGTAAGCCGGTTTTTCGTGTCACGATTAACGACGTAAAGGAAGCCGTCGGAATTGGTCCGAAAGCGGATTCTGATCAGATCTCCGCTTGTGAATACGTGCTGCGGGCTCATCGGAGTTGCTTTAGCGCCGTCTTGCTTTTCGACGACGACTTCGCTACGGCTCTGGGGCGCAGGCTTAGCGGGTTCATCGGCGAAACTCAGGATGAGTGCGAGGGCCCAAAGCACCATGTGTCCACCAGCCGTTCCAATCCCCGGCTATTGATGTTTCAAAACCAGGTCGACTACCACGCGCGAGCCGTCTGCGCTCTTATTGACCACGTACATCGCTGTGTCCTGTTTCTTGGCGCCGGCTGCCGGAGCGTCCTTACTGGCCTTCGTAAATACCAAATCGCGATCGACCAGTTTAATCTGACTAATAACGTCATTTATCGAATTGTCTGGTGCTGATGGGCTTTTCTGGCTCCCGTTGCTCTGAGCTTCAACGATAAGGCTTTCCAAGTCTTGCATCGGCTTCTCGCTGAGTAGAACAAACAGCCGTTCCTGCCCCGCATGTTCATCGAACTCAAAGCTGGCCGGGGGCGGTGGAATGATGTACTCCTTCCCCGGCTGGATCTGGTGTTGCGGGCCAACCTCGCGGTAGAGGGGCGTCCAGGTCCCGCTCGACCCTTGCAGGATTATATAAAGATAGCCAGGTTTGTTCGCTTCGATGCTCAACCGGATCGCATCGTGGGCCTTGAAGACTGTATCCGGAAGAACTTCCACCTGCCCACCTCCTGGCAGCGCCTTCAAGATTGTGTAGCGCAAGCCGAGTTGTCCTTTGAGGGGTGCCAGACCTGCACCCGCCGGGGCAGAAGCAACCGGGGTGGCCGCTGTTGGCTTGGCCGTCGCCGGCTTGGACTGTCCGGCTACAGACGCAGATGACCAAAACATGTCTCGGGCATTCAGCGTGTCACTCTGCGGCGGTGCAGCGGGCTCGACGCTCTGCGCTGCGCAACCTATCGCCAAAACGCCGACCGAAACTAGCACAAGGCAGACTGTACGCATGGCCTTTCTTACCTTCCTCATCCAACCTGGATTCTAACCGACATCTGGCTTCCCTCAGGGTTTCGCCGTTCTCTTACTTTAGAACTTCCTTAACGCTCTGTGAATCATGACCTTCTTGCGGTTCACCCGGCAGGGGGCCCGGGTCTGGTTAGCGCCGAGTACAGGTGGCGCTCATTGTATTCTGGCCTACACAAGGATTTAGGTGTTTACACTCTCTTCGATCTGCGGTAGGCTTTATTTCGTTGACTCTCCGCCGAGGTGTACTCGTGAGGCTGCAGCACTCCTTACTCGCAGTGTTTTTGAGTGTGTTCGCGGCGGTTACTGGGTTTGATCTGTCCACCCTCCATGCTCAGGAGGCGCCGAGCCCTGCTGCCCAGGCCGATCGTTCTGATCTCAAGATCATCGTAATCTCCGGCGAAGATGCGGTAAACATCGTAAAAAAGAAAACTGCCGTTCAGCCGGTTGTGGAGGTTCGGGACAAGAATGACTTACCGATCGCCGGTATCGCGGTCACCTTTTCCACGCCGTCCTATAGTCCTAGCGCCACTTTCTTGAACGGTGGCCACAGCTTCACTGTTGTGACGAACTCTGCCGGCCGCGCCACCGTGACGGGTATGAAGCCCGTCGGGACCGGGTCTTTCAAAATCTCTGTCAGTGTTGCGGGCACCGGAGTCGCTGGAGCGGCGGCGGTAATCGCACAGACCAACACTTTGACCGCGGCCGGTGTTGCTGCCGGAGCCAGCACCGGCTTAATTGTCGGCATCGTTGTCGGCGTCGCTGTGGCAGTCGGCGTTGGGCTCGGCGTCGGCTTGAGCCAGAATGGCGGGAAACCTACTGGCACAATCGGCGCCGGAACCGCGACGATTGGCCCTCCGCATTAGAACCTCATGCGTCCTGGGAAGTCTTTACCTCTGATTGATCGTTTATGAAGAAACTGTGCCGAATTGCCCAAGTACTCGCGATTGTCCCCTTCATCAGCTTTGCGCAGTCGGTCGATCCTGAGATGAGGCTGGTTACGCCCGGCGCGACACCCAGCCAATCCTCGACTTCTGGAAATACATCAGCTACCACCGCCGTGAACGCGGGTCCCCTGACGGCGCCTGTCCTGGGCTTCATTGCGGGTGACGCTCCAACCCAGGTACGCGCGATTGTCGGAATCCCAGCTTCGGCATCCTTGACTACTGACATATCGCTTGCAGGTTCCGTGACCAGGGTTTCCATTCCGCCCAGGCAGCAGTACGTTCTCGCTGAAACCGAAGCCCCGCAAGCGGTCACGGTGGTCGCGTTTAGCGGTCTCAGTCCCGGTGCCCCGGGTGTGGTCAACGGCGCATTGCCGGGAGCGGACTTGGTCTCTTTCAGTCCTTCCGGTAATGTCGCCGTGCTCTATTTCAGCGCAGCTCAGCGGATCCAGGTCATTTCGGGCCTTCCTGTCCAGCCGGTTCTGGCCCGCGATGTCGTTGTTTCGGGTTCCGCCGCTCCGTTCCGAACCATCGCCGTCAGCGACGATGCGTCTCTCTTGGTCGGTGCAACGACAGAGTCGGTGGTTGTCGTGTCGGCTTCCGGCTCAGCCCAATCGGTCTACGCATCAGCGAACATCGGGAATCTAGCGCTCATTCCCCAGACCTCCGACGCGATTGTTTGGGACTTCGCCAAAGAGTCCTTGATCCGGCTGAGTGGCCTCTCGGGTGCCGCAACCGATGAAGTTGTTGCCTCAAGCCTCAACTTCAGCGCTGCTTCGAGTATTCAGGTCTCGAGCGATTCTCAGTCGGTTCTCGTCGCCGACCCTTCCGCTCACGCGGTCGTCGCGTTCGACTTGAACACCCATGCTGTTACGCAAATCGCCACCGCTCATTCGCCAAACGTACTCATGTCATTAAGAGTGGCGAATATCTTCCTGCTGTCCGCTGATCCGAACAGCTCGGCCTGGATTCTCGAATTAAACCAGGCTGGAGCTCACAGTTATTTTGTAACTCCGCAGAGGCGGCTGGTTATTCGCGTACCGGAGTCATCGGCACCTGCCGCTGGGCGACAATTGCCCGGACACCCGGGTATAACCGCCAACACACGAACGCCCCCGGTTCATTCACCGGAATCCGCGGATGCTGAGAGCAAGGGGGCGAGAGCGCAGTGATGAAGAGTCTTTCTCGCGTTTCCGCGCTCTCTTCCATTCTTCTTGCCGCCAACCTCCTGGCGGCCACGGGAAACGTCATTCTTACCGGCGAGGATGCGGACTTCCACGCCGCGCAGCCTTCCGGTACCGATCCATCCTCCCCGAACGCCATAGCAGAACTCACAGCCATCGTGACGACGGTTCGGAATGGATCGCCGAATCCATCCTTGCCGATCCTGATCCTGGCCCAACCGGGCGATACCTCGGTTTCGCCGCCACGCTCCTATCTTGCTCAGGCCCTTGAAAACATTGGCATTCCAGCATGCCCGTCGCAGCCTTCTATTCCGCCCTCGAATTGCTACACCGCAATTGATCCCACGTCCGAGCCGATACCCGCCTTTACAGTAGGCGCTTATAGCGCTGTCGGTGTGGCTTCGGCCAGCAGTGGCAGCATTAATGGGGATAACTCGTCACAGGCCTCCATTGCCATCAATATGGCGAGCGCAAACTTTCAGTCTTTTATCAATGCCGGCGGTGGAGTGTTCGCCCTGTCATCGAAGGGCAGCCTGACTTATTACAATTTCTTAGCAAATGCGCCAGCCACGTATACGATAGTCCCCGGACAGCCTGTCATACCTGGGTACCCTCCCGAGTTTCCTAATGGAGCGAACCAAGCGACGACGGAAGGTCTTCAAATCGGCATTCCCGCCAACTCAATCGTTAACGGGCACAATTTGTTCGACCTGGATATCTCTCCCGCCGGCTGGCAGGCGCTGGAGACTTACAGTGGGCAGGATACATACTACACTTACGATCCCGTGACTAATCAGCCGCTCACGGTCGCCCAACTGCACTTGACGGTGGTGGCGCCCACTTCGTTTACTGCAGGCACGGCAGTCCAATTCAGCGGCACATTGGCTGCGGTGAGCGGAGAGCCCCCCTACCATTGGCAGATCAGCGGTCAACCCTCCTGGCTGACCATCGACCCGGCGACGGGCGCACTGTCGGGAACGCCGGCGACAGCGGGATCTTACACATTCATAGCTGCAGTTACCGATAGCGGTAAGCTGCTATCCAAGGCTCAAGCGCAGGTCACGATAACCGTCGCAGCGAACTTACAGGTGATTCCGCCCACGACCTTCGCGGGAATAGCAGCAACGCCCTTCAGTGCAACCTTGGGCGCGGCCAACGGAACTTCTCCCTACAGTTGGCAGATCAGCGGCCAACCTTCCTGGCTGACCATCAACCCGCAGACGGGCGTCTTATCGGGAACGCCGCCGGCGCCTGGCTCGTTCACATTCACAGCTACCGTCACCGACAGCGCCGCACCCGCATCGTCGGCGCAAGCCCAGGTCACGATAACGGTTGTGCCGCAATTACAGGTCGTCTCGCCAACCGCATTCGCAGGAGTAATCGGCGTTCCGTTTAGTGGCAGCTTAGCGGCGACCGGCGGAACTCCGCCATACACTTGGCAGCTTAGCGGTCAACCTACCTGGCTGAGTATCAACCCGGCAACGGGCGTATTATCGGGAACACCGACGGCAGGCGGCCCTTTCACATTCGCCGCGACGGTTACCGATAGCGGCGGACAGATTGCGCAAGCCCAAGTCACGATAACGGCTGTGTCGCCATTGCAGGTCGTTCCACCGACGGCTTTCTCCGGGGTGATTGGAGTTCCGTTTAGTGGCAGCTTGGCCGCGACCGGAGGGACCCCTCCTTACAGTTGGCAGATTAGCGGTCAACCGTCCTGGCTGAGTATCAACCCGGCGACCGGCGTCTTGTCGGGGACACCAACGGCAGGCGGACCCGTCACCTTCGTCGCCACAGTCAGTGATAGCGGATTTATTGCTGGTGGAGTGCCAAGCGCCTCCAGAAGAGTTCTGTCCGGTGCGGGTGTGGTCCCTCCGTTTCAAACCGCTCAAGCGAATGTGATGGTGACGATTGCATCGTCGGCGCTCACTGTTCCCGCGACGGCGACCTTTACCGGGACGGTGGGCGTGCCGTTTAGCCAATCGCTGGCTGCAACCGGGGGAACCACTCCGTATATCTGGCAGGCCAGCGGTCTGCCTCCCGGGTTAAGCATCAGCGCGACTGGAAGCCTAACGGGTACGCCGACAGCTGCCGGGACGTTCAGGTTTATTGCGAACGTCAGCGACAGCGGTACGCCGAGTCCGCAGACCGGTTCCACTGCAGTTACGGTGACTGTCGGTTTGCCCTACGTGCCGTCTGACATCACACTAACTATCCAGACTGGGAGTGCGCAGCCGACGCTCGCTGTGACGGCGACAAATGCTTCGAACAGCAGTTACTCCGCTGTGCTCACGATTACTCCTCCCAGCGACACGGAATTCCCGGGTCCCACCTTTGCGGCATCCTCGTCCAGGATGCTCTGTTTTGTGATCCCTGCAAACTCCGCCGGCCCCGTGACGATTCCAGATGCCGGCCAGTTTAGCGAAGGTTCCGTGGCGGGCACCCTCACCATCAATATGACTGGCTTGAGCCTCGGCGGTGCATGTACCTCGAACCAGGAATCCAGCCAGGGCGGCACCGACGTGGCCTTCGCTCTTCCGCAGCCTGTCGTGGTCACGCAGACCTTGCAGCCATCCGTCCCCGTTACTACTTCGGTAGCCCTCGGCGGTTCAGCGGGAAGCGGCATCACGGTGACGGTTATCGGGTCGTCCAACACGCTGGAACTCATTTCGGGATCATTCACATTTACGGCTCCGACGGGAGATCAGCTGAACGGAGCCGTGCAGACCGTTTCCTTGGCGCCGGTCTCGTCGTCATGGTTTCCCACCAGCACCTATGGAGGCGCGTTTGAGCTCACGTTGACTTTCCCTTACACCGGAAGCGCTTCGGCATTCCCGACCGCGGTCTCGGTAGTTTTAGTAAATTCAGTGGGGTCATCCAACCCAGTTATAAACTCACAGTAAGTTCGACCTAGAGTTGTTAGGGCCGGTTGCCAATTGGCGGTGCGTGCTGACCCGCCTGCTACTTTGCATGATTCTGCCAGACCGTCCGGTTCCGCCGCTGGACTTTACCAGGTGAGCGCCAATTACTGTAGAATGACGTATCCCCTAGCGACGACCGCATGACCACAACTCTCTTAGCAATTATGCTTTCGGCTCTGTTGGCGCAAGCCACTGGACCTCCGTCCACATCGCCGCCGCAAGAACCAAAGTCGAGAGACCTGATCTTGCGCACGAACGAAGCGGCTAAGCCTCTGACGGTTCCGCGCGGTTATGCCCTTGTGGTTGGAATTAGTAAGTACGAAAAACTCGATCCGAAGAACTATCTGCTCTACGCCGAAACGGATGCCGAGTCGGTTTACCGTGTGCTCATCAGCAAAGAGGGAGGGGCTTTCCCGCCGGAAAATGTCCACAAACTGATTGGACCCGATGCGACTAAGGCCAACTTCACCCGTGAACTGGAGCAGTGGCTGCCGTCGGTCGCGACAGACAATGACCGCGTAGTCGTCTACTTTGCCGGCCACGGATTCGCTCCGGGACGCGGAAAGGGCTATCTCGCGCTGTGGGACATCGATCCGCAGAACTTCGAAGAAACGGGCTATTCCATGGCCCGTTTGGGATCCAAACTGCAAGCGGTGAAGGCCCTCGACAAGGTCCTGATGGTCGACGCCTGCCATTCTTCGAAGATCACGCGGGGCGAAGCCGAAGATGTGAATGGAGAAATCGGCCAAATCTCCCGCTCGTTTCTAACCTTCACGGCGGCTAGAGAAAACGAAAGCAGTTACGAGGACGGTTCACTGGCGGGCGGTGCCGGCTTGTTCACCTATTTCCTGGTCCGGGGGCTCAAAGGGGAGGCCGATCAGAACCCCTGTGATGGATATGTGACCGCCGATGAACTGGTTCAATACGTCCGCGAGAACGTAAGGCAGTACGCTCAGCAGCACGGCCGGTCGCAGACCCCCCAGGAGTATGGTGACTTCCAACCGCGCTTAGTTCTGGCTTTGAGCCAACGCTGTGGTTCTGGAGCGATTGCCTCGGAGCTGAAAGTCGGCAATCTGGTGGTGGAGGCCAATCTTGACGACACCGACGTCTACGTGGACGACACTCTGATGGGAAAGGTCTCTCCCGGGACGCCGCTGAAGGTTCCCGGTTTGGCGGCAGGGCTCCACGTGGTAACCGGTGTTCGCAAAGGCTATGAGAACGACTCAAAGCAGGTCGCGATTCTGCCGGGACAGGACCAATCGGTGAAGCTTCGGATTCAATATCCGCGTGAATACAAGAAGAAGTCGCGTCTGCTCATGGAGGACGGCGAAAAACTGCTCTATAGCAAGAAGTCGTCGCTCGATCTCACGCAGATCTACAGCACTCAATCCCAGAGCAGCGCGAGCCTGGAGCATGCCCGCGCACTTTTCGAAGAAGCCACCACCGAAGACGGCAACAATGCGCGGGCCTTCTATGATCTCGGGCTAACCAACCTCTATCTGTCCGATTCAGACGCCAGTCTCAAGCATCTGCGAACCGCGGTGAAACTCGATCCCGCTTATGTGGAAGCGCGCCAGCAACTCGCCGGCGAGCTGATTGAGAGCGGAGATCCGGATGAGGCCATCCGCCAGTTGACGACAGTGACCCAACTTGAACCGGATAACTCACAAGCCTACTCACTGCTGTCCCGTGCATACTACGACAAAGAAGTTTGGGCCCAGTCCGTCGAGGCCGCCAATCACTCGATCGCGCTCTCGCCAAAGAACGAGCAGGCATATTTATGGAGAGGTGCTGCGATTCGGCAGCTAGCCGCGGCCGATCCCAACCCCGCCTCAAAAACCAAGCAGTATTTGCAGGCCCGGCAGGACTTCCAGGAGTTCCTCTCGCTTACCAAGATCTCGAACTCCGCCTTATCTCAGGTTGCTTTCTATGGAATTGGCTTCGGAATGGGCTCACGTTCACATGCCGACCGGGAGCAGTCCTATAAAGCGCAGCGGTCTATCGCATACATGGGCCTTTGCGACTGCGAGAACCATCTCAAAAACCCGATGCGCGGCATTGAGTTTTGTCAGGAGGCGATTCGATATGACGACAAGGATCCAATTGGCTACTTCCTGCTAGGAAACGCGTATCGCGATTTTTTCAATACGAAAGCCGACCGGGGAACGCTGCTAAAAGCCAGGGAGAGTTACGCGCATATGCTGGCTCTCAACGCCGACCTCCAGGAATCACGCTACGCCAAGAATTACATCGAACAGATTGATGGGTTGCTGCCCAAACTGAAGAAGTGAAGCACTGACGGCACCGTGCGTTAAATCGTCTTTGAAGCCGCCTACGGGACCTGCGGCAATGCTGGGCACTGATCAGTATCCAGATACCGACGGCATTCCTCAGGGGTTAGATTGCGATCGATGCGGGAACGCACCAGGCTGATGAGCCGAACTGGATCGATGAGGTAGACCTGAACACTGCGATCCTGGGCGGCTGAGGCGAGTCTGCCGCCGTCCGGCGACCAGGCTACGCTCATCACGTTGCCTTGATGGCCGCGTAGGGTTAGTAACTCACGGCCTGTTTTTGACTCCCACACTTTTTCCGTGCCATCCAAGCTCGCCGTCGCCAGCTTGCTGCCGTCGGGCGACCAGACAACGCTCATCGCTTGGCCTTGATGGCCGCGCAGGGTAACTAACTCACGACCCGTAATCGCGTCCCACACCTTCGCTGTGTTGTCTCCACTCGCCGTGGCCAGCCTGCCGCCATCCGGCGACCACGCAACACTCAAAACAGAGCCTTCGTGGCCGTGCAGGCTCAGCAGTTCGCGGCCGCTCGCCGCCTCCCACACTGTCGCGGTGGCGTCATCACTCGCAGTGGCGAGTTTGCTGCCGTCCGGCGACCAGGCGACGCTCATCAAGTGCCCCGGATGCCCGTGCAGGCTCTGTAACTCACGCCCGGTCGCCGCCTCCCAGACTTTCGCTGTACCGTCTCTACTCGCCGTGGCCAGTTTGCTGCCATCCGGTGACCACGCAATGCCCATAACGTAGCCCTGATGGCCGCGTAGCGTTTCGAGTTCACGGCCCGTCGCTGCATCCCACAACTTGGCCGTGTTATCCCAACTCGCGGTGGCCAGCTTGCTGCCATCCGGAGACCAGGCTGCACTCCAGACGTAGCCTTCGTGTCCCCGCATCGTCAGCAACTCCCGCCCGGTCACCGCCTCCCAGATTTTAACGGTCTTGTCGACGCTCCCCGTCACCAGCTTGCTGGCGTCTGGCGACCACGCCACCGCCAGAATCCCATCCTGGTGGCCCCGCAGAGTGATCAACTCGCGGCCCGCCCCAGCCACATACCAAATCTTCGCCGTGCGATCCTCGCTCGCCGTGGCCAGTTTGTCGCTATCCGGCGACCATGCTACGCTCCACACCGGGCCTTCATGTCCGCGCACCGTCAGCAGCTCGCGGCCGGTTTTCGCGTCCCATACCTTTGCTGTTCTATCCCCGCCTGCTGTGCCCAGCCAGTTGCCATCGGGCGACCACGCCACGCTCAAAACGGAGCTTTGATTGCCCTGTAGTGTCAGCAGCTCAGCCCCGGTGATTGCATCCCATGTTTTTGCCGTGCGGTCCCAACTTGCCGTGGCCAGCTTACTGCCGTCCGGCGACCACGCTACCCTCTCAACACGAGCCCGATGGCCGTGCAGGGTAAGTAACTCGCGACCGGTTTCCGCCTGCCAGACCTTCGCCGTGCTGTCCCCGCTCGCCGTCGCCAGCTTGCCGCCATCCGGCGACCATGCGACGCTCAAAACCTGGTCTTGGTGCCCGCGCAGCGCCAGCAACTCGCGCCCCGTTCCCGCCTCCCAGATTCTCGCTGTTTTGTCCCTGCTTGCCGTGGCCAGTTTGCCGCCATCCGGTGACCACGCCACGCTCATGACATGCCCTTCGTGGCCGTGCAAGGTCAGCAGTTCGCGTCCCGTTGCAGCCTCCCAGATTTTCACCGTCTGGTCCTCACCGGCGGTGGCCAGTTTGCTGCCATCGGGCGACCATGCCACGCACTCAACCGGGCCTTGATCGCCGCGCAAGGTAAGCAGCTCACGCCCTGTCGCCGCCTCCCATACTTTCGCCGTATCGTCCTTACTCGCGGTAGCGAGCTTGCTGCCATCCGGTGACCACGCCACACTCCAGACTGCGTCTTTATGGCCGCGCAGTGTGAGCCTGATCGCTGAGCGTAAGAGCGCCTCGTGCAGGAAGTCGCCTAGACCCGGGACCATGGCACGCTGCTTTCCCCATGCGTACAGACCCAGTATCAAGCTGCGCTGCGGGTCATCATCTAAGCTGACGGCTGTCCACGCCGTTAACTCCCGCGCTTCGGCCGCGTTCCTCAGTGTTCGTTCCCTGATGGAAACCCAGATAGCCAGAATGGCCAACACTCCCACCAGCGTTCCGATCCCCGCCAGAAGCCACATGCGGCGCCGGCGTTTCAACTTCGCGATGCGATCGCTGTGAGCTACCCAGGAATCAACTGCCTCCAACTCCGTCTCCTGCAGGTAGCGCAGGGTTCGTGTCCGCTCGCTCTTCCACTGGGCACGCAGTTTCACCGCTGAATCGAGGGCCAACCCAACCAGCGGCACGCGCTGCCGCGACGACTGCAAGAGGAAACGCAGCTGTGCCGCTCGCTCGGTTTCCTGGACAATCCAGCTTTTGAGCCGTGTCCATTGCCACATCACGCTCTCGTGCGGCAAATCCACGAGCGATTCGCAGGTCAGGTCCGACGGTTTCAGCAACCCTCGCGCCTGAAACGCCTGAACGATCTCTCCCAGGCGCTTCTGCCCTAAACCTGAAACCGCAGCACACTCCCCGAGTGGCCGTGCGCGGCGAACTGGCTTTTCGCCCGTTCCCCGGTCGGTGATCCATTGAAAAACGAGCCGGACGTTCTCCTCCTCGGCCGCGAACCGATTCAGAACGTTATCCGCCTCCTGGTTGATCGCGTTCTTCCAGCCGCCCACGGCGGTGTAGTCTTCGTCGTTGATAGGGCCATCCGCGCCCCGCGCATTCCAGTTCTCAAAGAGTCGCCTCAGCAGGTGCTGCAAGACCGGCAAATCGTCCGGATCTTCAGCGGACTCATTGAGAAGCCGCTGTAAAAGGGAAGGCGTGATCGTCACGTCCTCCTCTTCCAACGGCCGTTCAATCGCCTCCTGCTGCTGGATTCGCGTCATCCGAGGGACCAGGTAGTAGCAATCGTTCAACGCCTCGGGCAGGCCCCGGAACTCGGCACATTCGCCGAGAAAATCGGTGCGCATCGTCAGCAGAAGATAGATCGGGACCTCGCGCTGATCCACGGCGTTCAAAAGCAGGTTGACAAACAGCGCGGCTGTGTTGCCTGCGTCCTTGCTGAGAGTCTCGGCGCGAAAGCTGAATAGCTCTTCAAGCTGATCCACAATCAGCAGAAGATTCTCACCGGGTCTCAGATTTTGCCGGGCATGCTCCACTAGATCGAACGAGGTCGCGGGCCAAGCTGGGCTCGCGTTGATCGCTTTTCGGAGCGCCTGAATCGGAGCTTTCCCTGGCGTGATGGTATGAATGCGCCAACGGCCCGGCAAGCTTTTCGCAGCCCCGATGCGCAGCACCGGCTTGACGCCCGCCCTGACCAAAGAGCTCTTCCCACAACCCGATACGCCAATCACAGCCAGCAGACGCCGGGACGCGAGACGTTCCAGTATTTCCTCAATTTCTCTGTCCCGGCCGAAGAACAGCGCAGCTTCAGGCTCGTCGAAAGGAGCGAGACCAGGAAAGGGGTTGGTGCGGGTGGCTACGTCAGAAGCCATATTCGTCAAGCACCCTGGGCGGCTTGGATCATGCTGATGACCTGGTCAATGTTCCAAAGTGCATCCGGATGTTCGTGCCGTTTGGCTTCCAGGTCCGGAGGCGCGACAAACCAGCTACGCGCCGCGCTCCCGTTGTCGTGTTCCGCTTTCAGCCAGATCGGTTCCAGCTGCGCCCTCTCCGCCAGCCCTTGGTAGAAGAGAAGCACTTGGCTGTGGGTCAGATAATCGCGCCATTTTCGTAAGCGTTCCATCGCCTTCATCCGGCTTGCGAGGAAATTTGGCAAACCAACCTCGATTTGGCAGCGTGCCAGGATCTGTTCTTTCATTTCCCGTGCCCCGTTGAGATCCGGTTCTTCGCAAATCAGTGCAAGCGGCACATGCCCGTGTTCGGCTTCGGGCCGGGCATGCGACGTGATCTGTTCGTCAATAAGCGCGAGCAGTTCCTGGTCGTTCTTCCCCTGCAGCCTTTGGTATCGTCCGGAAGCCTGCGGCAGTTGCTGCTCGAAATCCGGAAGCCATACCTGTTCGTCGTTGGTCAGATCCTCGCCGAAAGGCTGATAAAGGATGGTCGGTCCCGCGCAGACTTCGGCCGAGGTTTCGATGGCGTTCAAGGCTGCCTCGTCCGCTCCGCCTACGAAGTGGACGGACAACCCGGCATCCTTCAGATTCGCGATCAGTCCATCCTTGTCTTGAAAGACGAGCAAGGATTCGGGCACTGCACGAAAGTGGCGCCGTTCGAGTTCCTTGCAGCACCAGTCGCGCAGGTGCTGGGAGCGTTCGCCCTTCGGCGCTTCGCCGACAAAAATGGGTTTGCAGCTTTGCCGAAGCCGCTCAAGGGCGCTCTTAAGCTGCCCCGCCAGTTTGTAAGTCTGAGCCTTCCACTCGGGCGAACCCGGTGCGAGCGGTGTTTGGCTATCGGCACTCAGAAATGAGAAGCGCTGGGCATCGCGGTACAGCGCATCCAGTCCCTGCTCGTCGATGGGCCGGACGAGAATCGGCGCCAGGCAACTCTCGGGCGCTGCACCATTCGGACGCTGAGAAAAGAAATCGGTCCTCTCCCGGTAACACCAGCTCGACGTAAGGTAGCTCGGGGAAAGAATGGGGACCAATATTGCGCTATCGCGCGCGGCCGCGGCAAGCTCCGCCGGAAAGCTTTGGCCCACCTCCAGTTCTCGCTTATCGAAATAGATGGACTCTTTTGGCGCGAATTTGCGCCCGACTAAGGCGCTTAACTCGTTCCCTAGTGCGGCTTGAAATTGCTCGACCCAGCCATCGCTATTGTTTTCGGTCGCATAGCTGATAAATAGATCGAAGCGGCAACTGGGCACAAAAGCCATGGGAGTAGAGACGCCAGTCTACCATGCCCGTGAGCTTATTGCCTCCGCCGAAGTTGGCCAGTAAGCGAACGGGCAATTGCATACGGGATCGCGATCAAGACGGGACCGAGCATGAGGGCGGGAACAGGGTACACTTCCCGGAGGATCAGGAACTGAGCGATGAGATCGAGGAGTATCGACATCGCCAGCAGAACCGAGAGCTGCGAAAAGGCGTGTTTGAATAACGAGGAACGGTGCGGGCTATCGAATAGAAACGCCAATATGAAAGGCGGATGGCCAGCCCGGGCGTCGATGGTACCAGCTCGAATGCCAAGTAAAACGGCAGCCGCGGGTTGAAGCAGAAAACGGAATCGGCCGGGGCCAGTCAGACGTTTTGGAATGTCTTCCAGAAAGCGCCCGGAAAGCGAATAGATCTCTCCCGTTTGATAGGTGTGCCATAGGCCAAACGCAGCAGACGCAACTAGGGCTAGCGTCAGGGCACTGAAGACAATGTGACGGAACTCTATTCTGCGTTTCATGTGAGAACCGCCAAAAACGGCAGCATGGCAGCCGCCGAGCCGTTGCCGACCTTCGCCTATGAGCGATGGCGCGCCCTGGCCATCAGTACTTCTCCGGTATGAATCGCCTGTTCTTGAGCGCGGCTTTGTCGTCGTAGGCGCCCTTGGATGATCGCTTGGGCAGCTTCACCTTCTCGCGTTTCATTTCTTGATAAGGAATCTGGCTCAGCAGGTGAGAGATGATATTGAGGCGCGCCCGCTTCTTGTCGTCGGAGTTCGCAAGATGCCAGGGCGCAAAGTCGCGGTCCGTCGCGTCGAGCATTTCGTCGCGCGCGCGTGAATAGCTGTACCAGCGGGATCGCGAGGGCAGGTCCACCGGGCTCAACTTCCACTGCCGCATCGGGTCTTCGATCCGTGCCTTGAACCGGAGCTCCTGCTCTTCGTTACTGACCTCCAGCCAGTACTTAATGAGAATGATGCCGGCGTCGGCGATGAACTTTTCCACGATCGGGCAGTTCTCCAGAAAGACGTCGCGCTGCTTCGGTGTACAAAAGCCCATGACGTATTCCACGCCCCCGCGGTTGTACCAGCTGCGGTCGAAGATCACGACTTCACCGGCAGCGGGAAAATGTTGAATATAGCGCTGAAGAAAGATCTGCGTTTTTTCACGATCGGAGGGAGCGGGAAGAGCCAGAAGGCGGAACACGCGAGGACTGACGCGCTCCATGATGGCTTTGATCACGCCGCCCTTGCCGGCGCCGTCCCTGCCTTCGAAAATGACGATGGCACGCAGGCCGTTGAGCTTCACCCACGCCTGCAACTTGCACAATTCCGTCTGAAGTTTGCGCAGTTCCTTGACGTATTCCTTGTTCTTGAGCTTCGGCTTCGAACCGGATTCGGATTGTCTCGGTTGCTTGGCTTTCATCGCTTCCTTTTTCATACGCTCCCCTTGCCGACCATCGTCGACGTTTCAAATCCGCCCATTTGTAATGCTCCGCCGGGCCTTTCTACAGCTTCAGCGCTTGCCTCCCCCTCGATACTGAACCATTGGCCGCATTTCTTGCAGATTCTCGGGTCGGGTACGCAGAAATTGCCGAACTGCCCAGTGTATCGCTCCCCTCAAACCGATTATGGCGGCCGACTTTCGCTCGGCGGCCGCACCTGATCTTTGAACGCCGCGGTGTTTCGATAACCGGCGATAATGTCCAAGCCAGCGC
>CAVUCO010000066.1:0-22089 GCA_963740005.1 uncultured Acidobacteriaceae bacterium
CGTCAGGGAGCGAACGCAAAGCTTCGGAAGCACGAAACCGGGGGATCGAATTCAGCGCAAGCTCTGAGGAGCCGCCGTTGGATGGCGATTCTCGACGGAGCAGATATCCGCCCCATCTCAGCAACCTTCCAAACTCCGCCAAGTATTAGGGCGAAGCGTCGCCTCCAGGCAAGCTGAACGGTTCAAGTTATTGCGCATTCCCTTCAGAAGTGATATGCCATGTAGCGAAGGGTGAACTATGCAACGACGCGATTTTCTTAAAACGGCGGCCGCTACCGGCGGATTGACCATTCTGCGCAGCGGTTTGTTGCGCGGCGACACCGCGCCCAGCAACCGTCTCAATATCGCCTTGGTCGGCGTGTGGGGCCGCGGAACGGCACACTATAACGTAATGCTCAAGGAGAACGTCGTTGCGCTGTGCGACGTCAACGATCTTCGCACCAAAGAAGGGCTCGAGATCTTCCCTAAGGCCAAGCTCTATTCGGACTGGCGCCGGATGCTCGATCAGAAGGATATCGAAGCCGTGATCATCTGCTCGGCCGATCATCACCACGCCTTCATTGCCAACTGGGCTATGAATCGTGGCATGCACGTTTACTGCGAAAAGCCCATGGGCATGACCGTGGATGAAGTGCGCACCCTGCGCGCCACCTACCTAAAGAACCGCGGCAAGATCGCCACGCAACATGGCACCCAGCGTCACGCCTACCCGAATTTCGAACGTCTGCGCGAACTCGTTCTGGATGGCGCAGTCGGTGACCTCAAGACTGTGTACGGTTGGGACTCCCGCCAGCTTCCGCGTCCGGGTTACCCCCAAGGCGAAGGCATGGTGCCCGCTTCGCTGCACTACGAACAGTGGATCGGCCCTTCGCCTTACCATCCCTACAGCCCGCAGTACTTCGGCGGTGGAAGCGGAATGAACTGCATCTTCTGGAACATGTATCGCGACTTCGGCGTGGGCCAAATGGGCGACATGGGCGCACACACGATGGACTTGCTGTGGAACGCGATCGATGCCGGTGCGCCAACTTCCATTGAGGTCGATCAGGAAGTCAGCGACAAGTTCAATCCCAATATCACGCCGGTGAAACTAAAGGTTTCTTTCGAGCACCCCGCCAACCAGTGGCGCGGGCCAGTGACGGTGGTGTGGTATCAAGGCGGGCTCAAGCCGAATCCGCCCAAGGACTACATCAACATTCAGAAAATCGGCAACGGCGTGATCTTCGAAGGCACCAAGGGCAGCATTCTGGCCGACTTCACCACCCGCACCATCATTCCCAACAACGACGATGGCGACCTCACCTATTACAAGCACCGCTCCAAGAGTGACGTGTTGCCGCTTGTCCAGGGCACCGGGCAGGTCACGCAAATGCCGCCTCGCCCCAAAACCCAGCAGGCCGCTCATGCACAACCGCCGCTCCCGCCGGGCTTCACGGCCTGGCCTAACCCTGAGCCAACGGCCACGGGTTTCCCGGTCATCCAGTTCATGCAAAACGGCTTGCCTGCCGCTCTCGGCATGCCGAACACCGACGTCGAACAGATCCTCGCTGCCGAAAAAGAAGGCCATACCCCGAGCCTGAACAACAGCCTCTTCCAGTTGGATTGGATCGACGCCTGCAAAGGCAAGAACAACTCCGAAACCCACGGCACCAGTAGCAAGACGCACTGCGACTTCGATTATTCCGGCTCCATGATGGAGCAGATGTTGCTCGGCCTCGTAGCACACCAGGCCGGCAAGCGCTTGGAATACGACCCGGCAACCGGCCGCATCACCAACGATGCGGTTGCCAACGATTGGCTGAAGCGCACCTACCGCAAGGGCTGGACCCTAAACGGATAATCCAGAACCACGCGCATCTTCAGAGCACTTCGGAGATGCGATGAGAAGGCCGGTCACCGAGCGGGATGCGTTAAGCTCCCAGAAAGCGCACTCGAAGTGCAAAGAAGGAGCCGTGACAGTCAGAGTCTGTGTGAAAACCCAAGGCACAGAACCGCGCGCGTAAGCAAGCGGATTCGGGTGTTCTCCTTTCGGAGCCGCGACCGTCAGGGAGCGAACGCAAAGCTTCGGAAGCACGAAACCGGCGGATCGAATTCAGCGCGAGCTCTTAGGATCCGGGATTGGCCGGTGATTTTCGACGGAGCGGATTCGGGTGTTCTGCTTCGACCGTGCGTCGGCAAGCCCACCATCGGAGGGTGACTTTCGACGGAGCGGATTCTTTCGGAGCCGCGAACGTACCTCTCTGCCCCGGAGCGAGCGGACTCACGGGGCCGGCCACGGCAACTACCAGTGCAGCCGCCGCGTCCGCCATAGCAGAGAATGGGAGTGCCTCGACTCATGCCCACCACACCCAACCCATTCTCGAAACTCCGTCTGCCGTTGGGCATCAGCTTTTGGCGGATGCAGCTGGTCTTCCTGGCCATCGCCGTGGCTGTATCCGGCCTGTTCTGGTTGACCGTGGGCACCGCTCACCCGCTCGCGAATTTCCTCTTTACTTTTATCATCGGGAACTGCACAACACTAGCGCTCACCCTGACCGCGCCTTTGTTTGGAAAGCGCCAGTTTCCCTGGGACTGGTTCATTTACCTATGCATTTTGCTCCCCGTCGCGGCACTCGGCAGCTCCATCGCATCAGTCGCATCGCGGCTCGCCTATGGCCAAAGGGAACAGCTCCTCAAGCTAGACTGGGCAGATATCCGGATCGGCACCTTTCTCTCGCTGGTCACGGGTGCCCCGATCTACATCGCAGCCAAGGCACGCAACAGACTCGAAGAGCGGAACCGCCAGTTGGAGCAGCAGGTCACGCTGGGCCAAATCAAGCTGCAAGCCCACGACGCCGAACTGAAAACCGCCCACGAGATCCAGGCCCACCTGTTGCCGCGCGAAATTCCCCAAGTTAAGCCCTTCCAGATTGCCTGCGCTTGGGAGCCTGCCCGCTCCGTAGGCGGCGACTATTTCGACGTGCTCACGCTGGAGCCCGGCAAACTGGGCATCTGTATCGCCGACGTTTCCGGCAAAGGCATCACGGCGGCGCTGCTGATGGCGAACCTTCAGGCCGCGGTGCGCGCATTCGCGCCGGGCATCACTGGTCCCGGCGCATTGTGTCGCAAGCTGAATGAGGTCTTGTGTGGCAGCATTGCGCCAGGCAAGTTCGTAACTTTCTTTTATGGTGTCATTGACGCCGAGAACTTGACTCTCCACTTTGAGAATGCCGGGCATTCAGCACCCATCGTGTTGCGAGGAGACAACGCGACCATCCTCTCCGAAGGCGGCACGGTT
Organism: uncultured Acidobacteriaceae bacterium; assembly: GCA_963740005.1. Classification (GTDB taxonomy): domain Bacteria; phylum Acidobacteriota; class Terriglobia; order Bryobacterales; family Bryobacteraceae; genus CAJCIT01. The sequence continues at coordinate 3,278 of CAVUCO010000066.1, forward strand.
CTGGGCCTGTTCCCAAAGTCGACCTATGAAGAGCGCCAGTTCACGCTGCAGTCGGGGGATTGCCTGCTGCTGACGACCGACGGCGTCACCGAGGCAGCCAATGAGGACGACGAAGAATTCGGCAACGACCAAGTGATCGCCTCAGCGCGAGCCGCACGGAACCTGGGAGCGCAAGGCATCCGAACCCGCATTCTGGAAGACGTTACCCGCTTCTGTAAGGGCAACTTCCACGACGATGCGTCACTGATCGTCGTCACCGTGGAATGAACTTCAAGTTCTTGGAGAGGTAGGCTCTTCGATCTTCGGAAGCTCCCAGCCTTTGCGGCGCGGCCGGTTGGTCGCCAGCAAGTTAGCTTCTTCGTCGCCGACGACCTGCTCGTTCACCGGATCCCAGCGCAGCTTTCGATTCACTCGGCGCGCCAGGTTCGCCAGGTGGCAGACGGTCACCGACCGGTGGGCAATCTCGACGTCCGCGTTCGGCCGCTTGCGGCTCGGAATGCAATCCAGCCAGAAGCCCATGTGGTACTGCGCCTGCCAAAGCGCGCGCTTATCGTGCCACTTGTCGATCTCTTCTTGCGGCGGCAGATCCAGCGTCACGCCCGGCGCGTCGATCTTGAAGTTGTTGCGCCAGATGTCAATCGTGCCCTTCTCACCTTTGAACCGCGCGCCGCCTTGCAGGTCTTTGTTCTGGTCGTTGTACGGCAACTCAAGCCGTACCTCAACTCCATTGGCGTAGCGGAACGCCACCCCACCTGCCGGCTCCGCCAATGGCCAAAACTCCACCGGGCCGGAATCGTCCATCCCCAACGCCATCTGAACCATGTCCAGACCATGTGCGCCCCAGTTGGTTGTCTCGCCGCCTCCGTAATCCTGGTAGCTCCCCCAGTGCTTGTGCAACTGGTCATTGTATGGGCGCATCGGCGCTTGTCCGGTCCAGGTATCCCAATCCAGTTTCTCTGGCCTCGTTTCTGCCGGAAGAGCCTCGCCGAACGGCTTGGCGTCGGGATAATTCAGGCACTGTATCAGCTTGATCTTGCCCATACCGCCCGTGCGCACCAACTTGCACGCCATCTGGTCCATCTCCATGGAACGCTGCTGCGTTCCGACCTGAAAAACGGTGTTGTACTTCCGTACGGCCTTGACCAGCGCCGTCCCCTCGCCGGGATAGAGCGTCAGCGGCTTCTCGGCATACACGTCCTTGCCCGCCTGGCAAGCGTAAATGCACGGGATCACTCGATCGAAGTCCTGCGTCGCAATGATGACCGCGTCGATGTCCTTGCGATCCAGTATCCGGCGGTAATCCTGGTAAACGTCCCACTTCGCGCCACGCTTGGCGACCGCCTCTTCGGCGCGCGTCAGATAGCAATCGGACAGCGCGGCGATCTGCCCCGGCTTCGGTAGCTGGTCGATCAGCAGGTTGGCGCGGAAACCGACGCCAATCACTCCCACCGTGATGCGGTCGTTTGCGCCACGAATGCCCGGAGTAAGAATCAGCGGCACCGCGGCCGCCTTCAGAAAAGTACGTCGAGTCGTGTTCATGCTTTTAACTCCACCTCGCTCGAATAGGGACGCTTTCGTAGCATCCAGATAGCAAAAACCAAAATCAGGATCAGCGGTCCGAGCACTACCAGTTCGAGCAGTGATTCGCGAAATATCCGGTCATGTTCCGCTGGCGTAATATTTTGCGATCCAAAGTTCGCCGCTTGCATGGTGATCACCAGCAGGCGCCGGATGGAGGCAATCAAGCCGACAATCAGGAAGGGTTCGGTTTCAAGAACCTGCGATCGGATGGAGATCCGCACGGTATGAAGAATCTCGACCAGCATCAGGGCCAGCAGCAATTGATCCAGTACCTGCAGCACGCCCTGCGCTAGCGCGCCGTTGATGACCTGTGACCAAAGGCGGTAAGCGGCGCCGAAGATTGTTGTCGCAGCGGTGAGAACAAGCAGTGCGCCGAGCACAACGTAAAACAGCACTTCTATCGATTGCAGATAGCGCTCGGCCCCATTACGCAGCCGCTCACGTAATTCCGTCACCATCAGTCCGTACCCCTCTTGTAACCGCCACTCTATCGTAAGAGCACGCCAACACCCACCGTTGCTCCGAAAACATACGAAGTCAACCAGCATGTAAAACCCTTCTGAGGCGCGACCGTGAGGGAGCGCTCGCTCAGAACGCCTCAGGCGCTTTCCTCGCCTCCGCACCAGCTATCCTAGGGGCGTAGCCCCACATCACTTCTGGAGAGCATGCGCACATTCAGTAGCGTGTACGGCGAAAAGGATTCCGAAGTCCGTCGCATCTTAGACCGCGTTCGCTGTCCTTCGCCACGCCGTTTGCAAGAACTCCTGAGCCAGTGCCGCGCGGAAACGCTCGGGTTGGCCGAAGCCGCCGAGCTGCTCGAGATAGGCGCCGACCCCACCGCCGCCGAGCAGTTCGAATTACTCCGCGCCTTTGTCCGCGAACGATACTCCAGCCCGGAAGGCAATCGGGTCCGCTATGTGGCGCCCATTTACGTCTCCAGCTTCTGCATCGATGCCTGCCCCTACTGCAATTTCTCGGCCGCGCGAAAAGAGACCGCGCGGCATCGCCTGACTCTCGACGAGCTCGACGCCGAGATTGCCGCCGTGATCGCGCGCGACGCGCGGATCATTGAGCTCGTCTACGCGACCGACCCGGAATGTGATCAGGCCACACTGGTCCGCCACGTAGCCCGGGCCGTCTCAGCGCTCGCAGGACGCCAGGGTGCCGGCGTGTTGCTATGCACCGAATACCTGTCGGACCGGGATTACGATGCGCTGCGTGAAGCGGGCCTGGTCGGCGTCGTCCAATGGGATGAGACGCTGGACGAATCGGCCTACCGCCGTTGGCACGCCGTGAGCCCACGGAAACGTAACTTTGCTGCGCGCATGGACAACCACGACCGGGCCCTCGCGGCAGGCCTCGAAGTCGCGACCGGCGCGCTACTAGGTCTGGCCGGCTTCCGCTACGATGCGCTAATGCAAGTAGCCAAGGCGCGGTACTTTGCCGCCGAGTATGGTCGCATGCCCTTCGTTCTCGGCACCGCCCGCTTGCAGCCCATCGCTGGCCGCGAGCTTCGGGTGCAAACGCGCGTTTCGGATCGCGCTTACGAGACCGTGCTGATGGTGTACAAGATTGCCGTCCCCGCGGCGGGCCGCTGGCTGCAAACGCGCGAGACCTTCGACATGAATTTGCGGAATCTGTTGGACGGCGATGTGTTTACCTACCGCTGCGGCGAGGTTCGGCCGGGCGGCTACAGTCAGGCCCCCTCCGCGCTGCCAGTCGGCCAGTTTGGCGTCAACGAGCTTGAGCGCAGCTTTGTTGAACAAGAGCTGGCAAAGCGCGGATTCCGCATCGACTACGAATGGATACCGCACTCCGCGAACCGCACAGTCGCGATTGGTCTCGCTCACTGAGCCTATAATTGGTGTGCGAGGCGCTGGTGAACACTCTCCACACGGCATCACTCGTCCTTTTGCTCGCGGGACTGGCGGGTGCCCGGCCTCCCGACAGCTTTGTCATCCGGGTCCAGCCCGCAGCGCGAAGAGCGGATCTGCAAGTGCGCACCTTCATCACCGGAGCCTTCGGCGGGGTCGGCGGATTTCAATCCACGCCCATCGACGACGACGGCGTCCTCATCAACACCGGATACGGGGGGAAGCCAGCTGAAACTTTCAAGGCAGTCCTCTATATGCCAGGCTGCGAGATGCAACTAATTCGTGATGACCATCTGCAAACGTCTACGCGGGAGTCGGAATTCCGCTGCGAACCGTTAGCCACCATCCCGCTCAACGCCACGATCGCCCCGTTACCTATCCCGCCTGAAGAAGACGCCTACGTGGAGGTTTCCTACTTGGGCAGTTGGGCTCACTCCTTCTTCAAAATATTGGACGGCATCACGATGACGCTCGCCGTCGCCGAAGCGCCGGTCGCCTCCGACGGCTCCTTTACAATCGCGCTACCCGACTTCGCCGCTGACCCCATCTCCCTCGGCATTGGAAAGGACGCCTGCCTGTTCTTCGTCCTTCGTAGCAGGAAGACCGGAAACTTAGTGGCATTTCTGCAACCCGACCATTCTGTCCGCAGCCAGACCGGGGATTTCAAGATCGGGGCTGCATATCCTTCGTCCGTCAGTTTCACCGCCCACCCCCTTCATCAGTGAACGTGGGCTGAATGCGCTAGGCATGAACGTGTTTAAACCTACCTTGCGTTATCTAAACAATGGGCCGGCAATCGATGGACAGGCCGTTCGCGGCTCGCTAACAGTTCTTAACGTTTGAGTTCAGCCCCCGCCGCCCGGCAAACTGTCGCTTGAGAAATGCTCAATAAACGCGTCAGCTTCAAGAGCCGGAACAACCGTCTCATGGGGCGGGACCGCCATGCCCTCAGTCAGATAAAGACGTCCGTAACGAAGGTAACCAATTCGCCCGATTCCCATTGTCAACCGCAGTCTCAACCGGTTTGGCCCGCGAAGCCTGCGGAATGATCTGTAACGTGTATTCGCTCTGCCGCGTTACTACTACAGCATTTGTGGGTCTATCATTGGCTAATATGTTTCTCCTCGGGAAAGAATAAAATGTTGCAAAGCTTCCTTCTTCTGCTCGTCTAGGTACTGAATGCAGCAAACCTCTACTACAACTAGCCGCGTTGCCTGAGGCCTACAAGTGCTTGGCGCCTCTGAGAAGCAATACGTGAGGAGAAACCCATTCCACCCGGCGGGACGGCTGCGCGCACTCGCAGGTCTTCTGTTGCTGTCGGGGATTCTCTATTCCCAGGAGACATCGTCGGTCGCGAGTTTCCCGCTCAGCTCCCTTTCTTCAGACCTGACCGGCGTCGTCACCCTGATCGGCGCCGTCACCGAAGATGGTGAGCCGGTTATCGCCGGAACCCTCAACTTCATGGAAGGGGACAAGCTTCTTGGCTCCGTCGAACTAATGGCTCCTAGCGGAACGCCGGTTGCGGACGATTCGCAGCCGATTCTCCTGGCCTTAGCCGATCCTAATGGCGAGAACGTGCCCGATTTCGTCCTGGGTGCGGGCACCGGCATCAGCTTGTGGCCCGGCATCCCGAAGACGCCGTCACCCGGACCCGTGACATCGCCCTCCAGTCCCACCGGCCGGCAAACCAAGCGCATTCTGGGAATCATGCCCAACTTCGACGCGGTCAGTGCCAACGTTCATCTTCCTCCGCTATCCCTTAAGGACAAGTTCTGGCTGCCCACCGAGAACACCTTCGATTATTCGTCGTTGATCTCCGTCGGAATGCAGGCGGCCATCGAGCAGGCACGGAACACCTACCCGGAGTTTCATGAAGGAGCAGCCGCCTACGGCCGTTACTACTGGCACACATTGGCCGACTCGGGGGTCGAAAACTATCTCGTCCAAGCCATCTTCCCGGCCATCACGCACGAGGACCCTCGCTACTACACGCTGGATCGAGGTCCGGTCCTGGAGCGCATGCGCTACGCCATAAGCCGTCTGTGGATAACCAGGAGTGACGCCAAAGCCTCGACCTTCAATTTCTCGGAAATTGTTGGCAGCGGCGTGGCAGTCGCGGTCTCCAGTCGTTATTACCCGCGTGAAGCGCGCGGCTCCGGCCAGACTTTCGAGAGATGGGCCAGCCAGTTAATCAACGACGGCGTGGGCAACGTCATTCAGGAATTCTGGCCCGACATCCACCAGAAGCTTTTCAAGCAGCACTAGTTGTCGACCACATCAAGGTTTACCGCCGGCATCATCCTCGTCGTGTTCCACCATTGCTTCCAACTTCCGTGCCATCTCCCGGATCAACAATGTATTTTCGGGTCGGATCGCATTCTCCATCTCTTCCAACACACCGGCTAACTCTTGACAGAGCGGCGTGAGCACCGTTGGCTGGCCCTTCGCGGCTGCGATCTTCGCAATAACCTCGCGCGCCTTCATCTCTTTGGGCCTATACGCGGCTGACATTTTTTGAATGTGTTCCCAAGTCACAAAGTTCCGCCAGACCTTAGGCTGATCCAGCCCCGCGTCACGAGCGTCTTTTTGCAACAGATTCATCTCTTTCAGAAGTTTGTTAGCCAGCTCCGGCATCCGCTCGGGATTGATCGTCAAGATATTTTGGCTGGAGAATTCGCTGTCAGTCTCCAGAAACAGAAAACGAAAACGGCAGACCATCCCCAGACCTTTCAATAGGTAGGAAGTGGATTTATCGCCGTAGTCCGCCCGGTCGAGCATTTCCACAAAATAGACGCTGAACTCGCGGTAGTCATCGTAGTACCTCGTGGCGGTTGTCAATATGACGCGATACCCTTTTGATTCGTCGCTAGACAATATGATCTGGCTGTTGTCCACATTCACGCGATCCGGGAACGATGACATGACCACGCTGGTGATAGCCTCCTTCCAGGAATTGGCTAATCGGTTTTCCGCCGTGGACGCCAGGAACTTATCCCACGTGATCGGCTTATCCTGAAGACCGAAGATCTCCATCGACGTGCCTGCGCCCATGGGGCGGAGTTCCGCGTCTGGAGGTAAGCTGTCGGTCGACTCCACGAGCGCGGCGCCTTTTACTCGGATCGTGATCTGCTTCTGAGGTTTGACGACAGTCTCGACGGTGCCTTTTAGGTAACGGAAGATCGCCAGTTTCAAGCTTTTTACGCACGCGACCGGTGCCTGCTCCGGCTTCTTTTGTGGCTTGGGAAACCCGGTGTCCTCGATGATCCGGTCTACTTCTGTTTGCCATTGCTCGAGTAATAGACAGATCGGGTCGTCCGATCGTACCTGAAGTTCCGACTCAAACTGTTCGCCGGTCAGATCCAGCTTGTCACGGCCAAGGCTAAGTGAGATTCCCTGTTCCTCCGCCGATACAGCCGGAGGGTTGTCTAAATACAGAGCGATCTTAAGGCGGTCCGGCGCCGTTTCCATCACGTGATCGAAATAGCCGACCTCCCATCCTGTGTAACTATGGCTCTCCTTCTCGGCGCCCGTATAAACGATGATGAGGACGTCGGTCTTTTGCAGCTTTGATTCAATCTGCTTTTTGAACGCCAGGCCTGGCTGCAGAAACCACTTATCGAGATTCACTTCCGCGAAAAAATCTCCCAGTGCGACCTTCAGGCAACTGCCGATCGCCGTGGCAATCGCGAGATCTTCCGAGGCATAGCTGATAAAAATCCTGAAAACGCGAGGCTCTATCCTCGGTTGTGCACCACTGGCCATTTTTCCCTCCGCTCGTTCCGGCACGGCAAATGAATGTACTTGATCTGCAGAGCCAAGAACATCGCTCGACTTTCGGTAAGTCTATCAGCCTGTGCGGCACCACAGCACCCCAACGAACGTCGGCGAGTGACAACGGCGAGGTTGCGGTTTAACTTCGGGGGGTAGATGCTGGAATTGAGTAAAGACGGCGCCCCGCGAGGATAAGCGATCCGCGTCTGGAATCTCCTTGAACTGCTTTCACCGGCTCCTTAGCAGCGTGCTTCTCATGGCCCTTCCGGCTTGGTGCGCTTCCGGAAAGACCTCCAGGGAAACGCTGCAGTTCATGGGACAGACACGCAGCTTCCACGTGTTTGTTCCCGAGACGCTGCCGCCCGGCCGCGCGGTGCCTTTGCTATTGACTCTGCACGGCAGCGGCGGCAACGGAGGCGACATGGTCGACAAGTGGAAAGACCTGGCAGCCTCGGAGCAGATCATTGTGGTAGGGCCGGATTCGAAGAGTCCTGCCATCTGGGTGGCCCCGTTCGATGGCCCCGATTTTCTGCACGACATCGTGGAACGCTTGGAGAAGACCTATCCCATCGACGACCGGCGCGTTTATCTGTTTGGGCATTCGGCAGGGGCCGGCTTTGCCTTGCTGACTTCGGTGCGGGAGCCGCAGTACTTTGCGGCGACTGCGGTCCACGCGGGAGCATTGAGGGCGACCGAGATCCCGGCGAACGTCGGCGAAACGCGTCGGATCCCCATCGCCATTTTCTCGGGAGACTCCGATCCAATCATTCGTATCGAAACGGTCCGCATGACACGCGACGCGTTGCGGAGTGCCGGCATCCCGGTCTCACTCTTCGAGATTCCAGGACACGACCACGACTATTATGGAGTCTCCTCAAAGATCAATCATCTGGCTTGGGATTACCTGAAGCAGTGGACGCTGCCCGCCGAGCCACAGTATGAGCCCTACGATGCCGCCGTCAAAAGAAGCCCGGCTCTGGCCGGCAATTTCTTGGGGACGTGGGAAGGTACGCTGGTCGGCGCCGGCCGGCCGGTGCGGTTTGTGTTGAAGTTGGCGAACGATGAAGGCGGGGCGGTCGCTGTCCTGGTGAGTCCCGACAATGGCGATGCTGAGATTCCGGTCACTACCGTGTTGCAAAAAGACGCAAAGCTAACGGTGCTGGCGGAGGGAGTGGGTGGCAAGTATCAGGGTGAAATCAACAAGAACGGGTCCAGGATGGATGGCCGGTGGTCGCAAAACGGATACGATCTGCCGTTGAAGCTGACCAAGAAGGCCGGCGTTGCGAGACCGTAAGGCGTAGAGCTGCGCAGGTTGAGAACCGGGCCCGAGAGTTTGCCCTGGTTAGCGGGCGGCGGCCCAGGCTAGACCATCGGCTCCCTTGCCGACGTCGATCAGCTTGATCACTTTCCAGGTGGACGTATCGATTGCGGCGACCTGGCTGCTCGAATCGCAAGAGACATAGGCGATCTTGTCCCCCGGTCCGAGCAGGGTTTCCTGCGGGACGGCCGGCACGTCGATGGTGTGATCGACCTGCATGGTGCGGAGGTTCACGACAGCGACCTGTTTGGTTTTTTGAATCGCAATCACCAGCCAATCGCCGCTGCGCGCCACCGAGGAGCCGTAGCCAGGTCCGGGCAGCGGCACCCAGGTCTTCACCTTGTTGGTGGCGGTGTCGATAACGGCAAGCTGCGGCTTGGTTTGATCGGACGTGAACACCATGGAATCGTCCGGCGAAATGGAAATGCGTTGGGTTTGCTTGGAGATCGGGATGATGGCGAGTGTTTTGCGCGTGTCCAGGTCTAATACAGAGACAGTGCCAGGGCCAACGTTGGCGGTGTAGCCGCGCTTGCCGTCGTGACTGATCGCCAGCATGTGCGACTCTTCCTGGCCGGTGGGGACGGTCCCAACGATCTTCAGCGTGGTGGGATCAATGATGCTGACTGTTTTATCGAGTTCGGTGGTGACATACAGCAATCCGTTGCGGGGCCCAAACACCGGACAGTGTGGGCGCACACCGTGGGCGAAGTTGAGGTTGCCGACCACGACGCGAGACGGGATGTCGATCGCAACCATGTTGCTCCCGTTGGTGCCGGGTTTCCCGACCCCCGAGTCGCCATAGATGGGAACATAAGCCGTTTTTCCGTCCGGCGAGACAATCACTTCGTGGCCGGTGACGCCACCTTCGGCGACTGCGGCCAGTTGTTTACCGGAGGCCGGGTCGACGATGCCCAGGGTGTGGTCGGCCTTGTTGGCAACCACCAGGAGCCCGGAGGACGCGGCCGAACCGGTGGAAGGCAAGAAAGCCGCGAGCGAGAGGCCCATTACCAGATGTATGTGTGCGCGTAACATAGCAATCTCTTCCATACCAAATTTGGATCTTCCGCAGGCCAACTATTAGTGTTGCGGCGACCCAAGCAGATTATCATGGCCGGCGGGAGGCGGCACTCAAAAGGACCGAGATTCCCTAGCCGTTACGCGCGGTTCCGTGCTGGAGTATTAACGGAGCCCGACGGCAGGTGAGGGACGTTCTCTTCAACGACCGACACACGTCAGGTACGTCCTCCGGCGAGACGCATCGAAATTCTGACTGAGGCGAACGACAGCAGCAGCGCGAGAGTGATCCAGCCCATGCCGAGATGGTCTGCTCCCTTCAACAAGGTGACCAGAACAGGCGCCCACTGGTCAGTTGAGGCGGAGGCACCGCGAAGAAATTCAGGAACGGCCAGGATCAGAAAGCCCACCAATGCAAGGGCCGAGGCAACCAAGCCGGGAAGAGCGCGCTTCCACGGGAACGGAAACGGCGGCGGGTCGGATGCTTCCCGGCGCACGGCTTCCATGACGCCGGCAGCGAAACCGGAGGAGGGAATAATTTCGTCCTCGCGCCCGAGCACTTGGTCGAGATCGTCGTCAGTCATCGCGCCTCCTTCTTATATGGTCTCCCAAGCAGGTTCGGTAGTCTGGCGCGCAGGATATCCCGGGCGCGAGATAGTCGCGCTTTGACAGTGCCTTCGGGAAGACCGAGACTGCGGGCCGAGGCGGCGACGTCCTGGCTGTGAAAGTAGAACAGGGTCACAGGATCGCGATACTTCGGCGGAAGCGCAAGCACCGCGTTTCGCACCGTACGGTCGCAGCCTTCTTGCTCCAAGCCTCCATCGACCGGCCGCGAATCCCGGAGAGCCGCGACGTGATCGAGGGAAATGCTTCTGACCGGGATCCGTTTGAGCTCCGAACGGTACAGATTCGTCGCCAAAGCAAACAGCCAAGTCGAAAACGCGGCGTCTTTTCGCCATTGCCCGAGTGCCCGGTAGGCGCGCAGAAAGGCTTCTTGAGCCATATCCTCGGAGCGGCCACGATCACGGCAGAACCGGTAGGCGAGGTTGACGAGCGGACCCTGCCAGCGTTGAACAATCAACTCGAATGCATCGATGTCGCCGGCCAAGACCCTCTCGACGGCGGCCTGATCGTCGCTCGCGCTCAAATAGTCTCTCCGCTGGTACGACCGGGAGAGAAGCGGCGCGGTTGCATTTGTTTCCTGATTGTTTTCGACGCGGCGCTACCACAAAAGGCAACCGAGCCGAATCCGATTCGGTCTGACTCTTCGAAAGCGGAAAAGCCGCACAAAGGAGCACCCAATGTTTCCACTACCCATGGCCCTCTTCCTGAGCGTCGGAGCGATTGCGCTCTTCTCATTCATCTCCATCGCAACCTGGTCGGACAACCGGCGCCGGGAGCGAGAAGCGTTCTACAAGAGCGAGGCACTCAAGAAGCTCGCTGAGAGCCCATCGGCCGATGCACTGTCGGTGCTTCGGGAAGAGGAACGGATCGCGGAGAAGCGGCGCCGCGAGGGCATCCGGTTGGGCGGCATGGTCACGACTGCGACGGGTCTCGGGGTTATGGCCTTCTTCCGGCTGCTGGTCGACGATCGACCGGTTTGGGCGATGGGACTGGTTCCCCTCTTGATAGGCATGGCGATGCTGTTGTACTCGTATCTGCTGGCGCCAAAAGAATAGGTGGCCCCGGGGCAGCCTCTGGTTAAGTTGGGAGAGCCGGTCGTGGGCACACGGCGCGGGCAGGAGTTCCCAGCCCCACCATGGTCGGAGCATCAGGCGGTTTTAAAGACGTCCCGAATATAAATCAAATTCTTTCGCATGTCGGCTTCCACTTCGTCGGCCTTGCAGTCGGTTTCCAGATTGCAGTAGCCGGCAAAGCCGACGTCGCGAATGGTGTGAAGGATGGGGCCGAACTTAATGTCGCCGTCGCCCAGCATATAGGGATTGTCCTTGAGATGGAACTGGCAGATGCGATCCTTGCCGAGCCAGCGAATCTCTGTGACGGGATCGAAGCCGGCTTTGGTGGAATTGCCGACATCGTAGTAGACCTTGACGTACTTTGATTGCGAACGGTCCATGATGCGGACATTGTCTTCGGCGGAAATGGTGTCTTCGAGGCCGAGGATGACGCCGGCCTTACCGGCCTCGGGCCCTAATTCTTTCAGCGCGTCACCAACGTAATCCATCTCGTCCTTAGTTGTGAGCGCCCAAGTTCCAAAGAACGGTAACAGAAGGACCTTGGAATCGAGAGACTTGGTGAGGCGAATAGAATCGGAGACCCACTTCGGAGCAAGCTTGTCGCTCTTCAGGCCGTTGTCATGCAGGCGGTCGACACAAGTGCCATCGATGGGAATTTTGTATTCCTTGGAGAGGCTCAGGTAGCGGGCGATGATGTCCGGGTTGTCGACGGGCATTTTGTCACCGACGATTTTGCGCCCAAAGGAAACCTGGACACCGTCAAAGCCGATTTTGGCGGCCAGCGGCACAGCCTCCGGATTAGCGCCGAGTTTGAGGTTCCAATCGGTGACGCCGAAGTGAATCTTGTCTTTCACCCAGGGCGCTGCGGGCCGGAGGGCGGGTGCGAATGCGGTTGCTAACGATGAGGCGAGAAAGGTACGACGTGAGGTTTGAGACATCGGGGTGACTCCACCTGCTGCTTATTGTATCGACGTGGTAGGCCAAAATCGGCTTGCTCACGCGCGCGGTTCAGCGGCGGGATGTCCTCCGCAACCCGCTAGGTCGTCTTTGGCTGACTGGGTAGGTTCTGGGTTGACACCCACTTCCCTTCCTCCTGCGTGATCAGAGACTCGATCCGCTCGGCGAGCATGGACTGCGGGTGATCGGCTGAGATATAGGGACCGGCCTTGGCCAGATAAAGGAACTGCTCATGCTTCAAAGACTCCGCGGTGGCACGGTAAGAGATCCAGTTTCCGTGAAACTGCTTCAGTTGCTGAAGACCCTCAATGACGGCGATCAGGACACCCAGGGCGGCGGAGACTTCGGAAGTATAGGGGAGCTTGCTCGTTACAAGGACGGGAATCAAGGCTGCCGAGGTGATGGTCAGCATTTTGAGCCTCTGGAACGCGTTTTTGTTCTGAGTGCTCTTGGCAGAGTACCAATCGAGTTGGTCCTGCAAACGCAGCAGCGTGACTTCCTCGGGTGACTTCGGTGGGTTTATATCTGGCATGTCAGTTGGAACAGTACACGAGTAGGTGCCATTTTGGCAAGGCAGAAGTCACCGGCAGGCTATGGTGTTGGCAGTGAGCGAAGGCACATGTTTCGCCGCCAGCGATGAGGGAAGCGAAAAAGGCCGGTTAACAACCGGCCCGCAGGATGCCATCCTGCCCTGCAGCCTCGGTTGGCTAAGCTAATTGGGGCGTGGAGGCGGAGAGCAGCGGCTTGAGCAGCACGAACACCACTTCCGGATCGAGGTTGCCGTCAATTTTGATGTAGCGACGATTCCTGTAGACGTCTATCACCGGCTGCGACTGTTCCCGATAGGCCTTGAGGCGTTCGAGGATCACGGATTCGCGATCGTCATCGCGGGTGATCAGCGTCACATGGTCGAAGTCGCATGTGACGCCATCTTTGGACGGCCGCAAGACCAGGTTGTAAACGCGATGGCAGCAAGGGCATTGGCGGCGAGCTGTGAGGCGCTGGAGGATGGTTTCGGTGGTCGCATCGAGGTGCAAGGCGATGGGCTCCGGCAGGCCTATATCGGCCAAAAGCTCGTCGAGAAAGTGGGCTTGGTTGACCGTGCGAGGGTAGCCATCGAGAACGAAGCCGTTGGCGAATTGGGGCTGGCGGAGTTGGGCCGCTGCCACTTTGTTGATCAAATCGTCACTAACCAGATTGCCGGCGGCGATGGTCTCCTTGACGATCTGGCCGAGGGGGGTATCGGCGGCGATCTCAGCCCGGAGTACGTCTCCGGTGGAAATGGCAGGAATGTGAAGTTCCCGCTGGAGCACCGTACTTTGGGTACCCTTCCCGGAGCCGGGGGGCCCCAACAAAACAATCACATTTCGATTTTCCATTTTTCCGAGTCCTCGCTCTCGACAGTCGGCGTCCCGCTTGTCCCGAACCGCCTGCCCCAGACACCAGTTAAGACCATATTGCGAAAGGGCTCAATTGACCCAGTCCGTTTTGGTCCAGTAGGACGTTTTGACCCAGTTTGGCTTTGGGGCTAATCTTGAGATATGGCCCTCGGCCCTTCGACAGTACAGATAAGTATCGGCAGATCAGAGATTTCACAACAGTTCCTGGATGAGATGCGGCAGGATCTGGCGCAGCGCCGGGTAAGCGCCGGGCTCAAACGCTTAGAGGATAAAGCGGGTTTGCTAGAGGATCTGTCACCGGTTCAGAAACATGCAGCGGCCTTCGTCGGTTGCTGCGCACAGTGGGTGGATCTTGGTTTTCGAGATGCCGAGGTTGCTAAGAAGCTGCTGGCGCGGTTTCCCGAAGAGACGCGGGCCGAACTCCCTCTGGTCGACTATGCCCACCTGCGACTGGCGGAGGGCTTCGTGGCAGGCAAGGATGAGGCGTTGGGTCCGGCGGTCCGGCACTTTGAGTTTGTATTGGAACTCGGAAATGCTCTCAGCGGAACCAGGCTGGTGGGCACCGAACTGGTAGCGGTGGCGCACTACTGGAAAGCGAACTGCCACCGGAGGAGCGGCGAGTACGATGAGGCGCTGGCTTCCGCGGTGAAGGGGCGCAAGGTAGCGCTGGACCTGGGCTACCTACCCATGGCCGCCGTCATCCAGGCGTTGGAGGGGTGGCTGCTATTCCAGAAAGGCCGGTCGAACGAAGCATTGACCTCACTCCATGAGGCGGAAGCGGTGCTGCGGCAAACCGACGACCACATCACGGTTGGTAACATCCTCTCGACGTACGGACGAATCGACCAGGCTGACGGTCGGTACGAGGAGTCGGTCAAGCATTTCGCGGAAGCGATTTCCGAATACGCCAAAGTGGATCCCCAGCATCCCAACGTGGCCCGCACGTTGGGCAACATGGCCTATGTGAAGCGGCTTATGGCGCGTCAGCTGCGACGCAGGATTGATGCGAGCGCCGCGCTGAGGAGACAAACCAATGCTGCGGACGGGGAAACGGCGCGAATACCCGTCGCGGAAATCCGTGCCCGGTTTGAACATCTGCAGCGGGAGGCGTTGTCACATCTCGACCAGGCAGATGCCATCTTCGGCAAACACCGCCAGCGCCGGGGCGAAGGCAACCTGAAGATCACGTATGGCCACATTTTTCTCGACAACGGCGATCTGGATCGGGCCGACGAGGAGGCCGAGGGAGCATACGCACTCGGGCTTGAGAAGGAGGACTTCATCCTGATGGCCCGGGCTCGGCTTCTGCGCTGCATGGTGGAAAACGCCAGGCTCGAGGACGACGTGCTCGAAGATGCGGAGGAATACGGTGACGCGTCGCGGCATGCGGTGCTGGCGGAACGGTTTGGACGGGAGGCGGTAGAGTGCGCGACGCACACCCAGAACGACTATCTGCTGGCGCGCGCCTACATTTGGCTTGGGCTCACCCAATCGAATGAGTATTTCAACAATCTCGACGAGGCGCGGCATTCCCTGAACCTGGCGATGTCCACCATGAAAGCCGACCCATTTCAACCCCACTGGGATGACCTAAAAACGTTGAAGACCAGGGTCCTGCGCGGCGGCGACATCGACGAAACACTGCGCGCCTGGTCACAAGGGGCGATCGGCGACAAGACTTTCCGCGAGATCACCGACGAGTTCGCGGAACTGATCATTCCAAAGATCTGGATGCGCGAAGACCGTAAGATTGCTCGGGTGGCGAAGAAGCTGTCGATCTCGCCGAAGAAGGTGCGGCGCGTGCTGATGCGGGCCGGGGCCTTGGACCATTTGGCTTAGGCGCAAAATTCGTCTTGATAGACTTCCGTTTGGGCATGGCCATGCGGATCCTCCCTCACTGCTGGCTTCTCATTCTCTTTTTTCTGTGCGGAGTCCTTTGCGCACAGGACAACTATGAAATCCAGGTTTATGGGTCGGAGTTGGTGAAACCCGGCGACACCATGTTGGAACTGCACAGCAATTTCACATGGGAGGGGTCCAAAACCACTTCACCACAAGGCATGCTACCCACCGAGCATGCGCTCCACGAAACGCTGGAAATCACACATGGATTTACCGACTGGTTCGAAACCGGCTTTTATGTGTTTTCCTCGGCGAGCAGCCTGTACGGATGGGACTGGGTTGGTGATCACATCCGGCCGCGAGTTGCCGCGCCGGAGTCCTGGGGCTGGCCCGTCGGAGCGAGTCTTTCAGTCGAAGTGGGATACCAGCAGAAACCCTTTTCGCCGGACACCTGGACCATGGAGATCAGGCCGATTATCGATAAAACGCTGGGCCGGTGGTACCTGTGCTTCAATCCGACGCTGGACCGCTCATTCCATGGGCCGAGTGTTTCGCAGGGTGTGGTGTTCTCGCCAAATTTCAAGCTGGGTTACGACTTTACTAAGAGGATTAACGCCGGTTTTGAGTATTAC
Organism: uncultured Acidobacteriaceae bacterium; assembly: GCA_963740005.1. GTDB lineage: Bacteria > Acidobacteriota > Terriglobia > Bryobacterales > Bryobacteraceae > CAJCIT01. The sequence goes on from CAVUCO010000066.1 coordinate 19,364, forward strand.
GGATCGCTCGGGCCGCTGCAGGGATTTGATCCAGTCGGTCAGCAACAGCAACAGATTGTGCCATGCATTGATTTGAACCTCGGCGCGGAGTGGGAGTTTAACTTCGGCGTCGGCATCGGGTTGACGCACAGTACCGACCATTTGCTAACCAAGATGATCCTGGGGCGGCGCTTCAATTGGGGACATCGCGATAAAGCCCCTCCAATGCCGCTCTCAGGCAAATCGTAATCACCCTTCGAAAGACCGGCCTGCTTCCCAGCACTTGACGCCATCGCGCAAATGAGTCACAAGAGAGAAGAGCCGAACAATGCGGATACTTCAACCTTTGGATTGGATGTGGCAGGATCTGCGCTACGCGTTTCGAGGCTTCCTCCGCAGCCCGGCGTTTACCATCACGGCCGTTGCCTCACTGGCACTCGGAATTGGCGCCAACACCGCCATTTTTTCCTTCGTAAACGCTATTCTGCTGAAGCGTCTGCCGGTTCCTGAGCCGGAACGGCTGGTCACCTTCACCAGAATGTCCCACGGTGAAAGCTCGGGCGTGGTGTGGCGCATGAGAACCGTTGACGAGATGGCGAGACGAGCCTCTGCGTTTAGCGGCCTCTTTGGGAGAATGCCGAAGGCCGTCAATTTCTCGCGGGGAGAAACGGCGCAATGGCTGATGGCTGAACTGGTCACCGGACAATACTTCCAGACACTGGAGGCAAAGCCCGCGATTGGAAGACTGTTCACTGACGATGACGTTCGGAATGCAAGCGGCAATCCGGTGTGTGTGATCAGCTATGGGCTCTGGCAGCATGAATTCGCAGGCGATCCAAGCGTGGCTGGACGGAGTGTGCTTCTCAACGGGCACACCTATCGCGTTCTGGGAGTAGCCGAGCGTGGGTTTTCGGGATCTGATCTGGTACACCGCTTTGACGTGTGGGTCCCCGCTACGCGAATCGGCGATTTCATGCCGGCGTTCGGAGAATCGACCGGCGTGGATTGGGTCAAGACTCTGTCGTGGCTCAGTCCGATGGCGCGCTTGAAGCCGGGCCTAACCCGCATTGAGGCCGAGGATCGGGCACAACGGGTATTCGAACAGATTGAGCGCGAGAACGCCGGGGGCCGCGCTCCCGATAGACCGGAGGTCCTGCGGCTGAACGATGGCAGCCAGGGACTCAGCACCATGCGAGCGACGTTCGGAAGACCGGCGCTGGTTCTGATGGCCGTAGTGGCCATGGTGCTCCTGATTGCTTGCGCCAATCTCGCGAATTTGCTGCTGGCCAGAGCCCAGGCGCGGGCCAAGGAATTCGAGGTGCGCGCTTCGATTGGGGCCTCCCGCGCCAGACTCGTGCGGCAACTCCTGATGGAAAGTCTATTGCTGGCGGCTTTAGGTGGCGCTGCCGGCATCGCCTTATCGTTCTGGATCAGCCGAAGCTTGCTTGCTCTTCTCAACGCCGGGAAATCCTCGTGGACGTCGTGGAACGTGGCGCCGGACCTGACCGTGCTGGGGTTTTCGATCGCTTTGGTTTTTGTCACGGCCATTCTTTTCGGGCTCTTTCCTGCCTGGCAAACGACCAAGCCGGGTGTTTCCGCAAGCACCGGGCGCGCAAGCCGGTTGTTGCTCCGCAGGGCTTTGGTTATCGTCCAGGTCGCTTTGTCGCTGGTGGTGGTCTTTGCGGCAGGTCTGCTGACCCAGACTTTGCGAACTCTGATGACCATCGATTTGGGGTTTCGGCCCGATCAAGTGATCGCTTTGAGTGTCGATCCTGCCGCCAACGGGCACTCCAGTCGAGAGGTCACCATGATTCTGGATGAAATCCTGCGGCGGGCACGAGGTCTGCCCGACGTGCGGTCAGCCAGCCTGGCGGCGAGCACGCCAAATGGCTCATGGGGGATTTCGATGAGCGTCAACGTACCCGGCTACATACCAAAGCAAGCCGGGGACGATATTGTCACCTTCAACTTCATCAGTCCGGACTACTTCGCCACGCTTGGGCAGCGCCTGCTGCGGGGGAGAGATTTCAACGACCGGGACAGCATGAACAGTCCGCGCGTTGCGATTGTGACTGAAAAATTTGGGCGCCGCTTCTTTGGGAATCACGATCCGCTGGCTAGGAAGTTTCGTCAGGGCGGCGGCGACATCGAGATTGTCGGCGTTGTGCAGGATGCGCGAGATCAAAGCGTTAGACATGGGCCGGAACCGACCGTCTACCTGCCCGAAAAACAGGGCGAGACATCAGGATTGACAATTCTGGTACTCAGCCGGAATGAACCAGCGGCGCTTATCCCCTCACTGCTGGCCATCGTTCGAAGCATCGATGCGCGCATGCCCGTCTATTCGGTACACACATTGGATGCGGACGTGCACGCAGGCTTATCGACTGAGAGAATCCTCGGCTATCTATCCACACTGTTTGCGATACTTGCCATCTCGCTGGCGAGCATCGGGCTATACGGCGTGCTGGCCTATTCGGTTGTCCGTCGCACCCGTGAGATCGGAGTGCGGTTAGCGATCGGCGCGCAGAGACGTGATGTAGCGGGCCTTTTTGCCCGCGAGAGCGTGGCCTTGATGCTGGCGGGCCTGGGATTGGGCGTGCCTCTTGCATTGGTCTCCGCGAATGCTCTAAAGAGCTTGCTTTTTGGCGTTGCTGCCGCAGACCCGCTCACGTTATTCCTCAGCCTGGTGGTGCTGGCGGCAGCGGCACTCGTGGCAATGGCGATCCCTTTGTGGAGAGCGGCAA
>CAVUCO010000067.1:0-37899 GCA_963740005.1 uncultured Acidobacteriaceae bacterium
GTTCGCTCCGTTACCGTCGCGGCTCCGTTTAGACCGCCCCGTCGAAAATCACCCTTCCCGGGTGGGCTTGCTGGCGCGCGGTTGAAGGAGAACACTCGAATCCGCTTGCCTACGGTCGCGGCTCCGTTTTTACACACGTGCCTGCTGACGCGCAGTCGAAAGGAGCACACCCGAATCCGCTTGCTGAGGCGCGCGCTTGCTGTGAAAATACAGGGAAAGCCGCGTTTGGGAGCAAGCGCTCCCTCGGTAAGCTCAGCGGAAGAGTAAGGGGCTGTCGCTTGAAGTGAACTATTCAGTGCGCTCCCAGGCTCCGCGACGGAGAGGTACCGTCACGGCTCGCAACCACTTTTTCATCAGGGTAGGCATTCGGGCGCTCATGCTTAGTTCAGAGCTTCAGTAACGGAGGTCGGGTGGGACTGAATCTAGAGACCCAATTGACGGGCGACGTGGCGGTGATTCGTTGCCGGGGGCCGATTTCCCTGGGCGACTCCGTTAACGCGCTGCAGGCCGAGTTGGATAAGCAGACGAAGCTTCGGAAGAAGGTCGTTCTGCAGTTGGCAGAGACGGACTACCTGGACAGTTCCGGGATGGGAGTTTTGGTTCGGCTGTACGGCGCTCTGCGGTCCGCCGGTGGTGAAGTCAAACTGTGCGAGGTGTCGCCTTTTGTCCTGCGGGTTCTTCAAGCCACAAGCCTGCAGAGTCTGTTTCTGACTTACGGATCGGAAACCGAAGCGATCGAAGCTTTCTCCAAGGCGCAGCGATCTCCCCGCGAAGCACCGTCGACGTCCCGAGCCAGGATCCTCTGCATTGATACGTCCAAGGATCTGTTGGCCTATGTGAACGCCTTGTTGAAACGCTCGGGTTATGAAGTCACCACGACGCAGTACCTCAGGGAAGTGACGACGCTGGTGATTGCCACGCAGCCGCGCGTGGTGATTTGGGGCCCAGGGATGCCAGCGTTGCCGGGTTATGAAGCGGCGGTTGACAAGTTGCGGCGGGCCGGGACCCATATCCAGGTCCTGCATCTGCCCGCCGATTTCTCCAGCTCAGACGCGGGCCACGCCGGAGCGGACCTGGTCAACCAAGTGCAGTCGCTGTTGAACAACTAGACGCCGCCGCTCAGCTTTACCAGATCTGAACGCGGTCGGGCGGGGCGAGGTAGAGCGTTTCGCCCGGGCGAGGATCGAACGCGGAGTACCACGAATCGATGTTCCGTACTGTATCGGCGCGGAACTGTCCGGGAGCATGTTCGTTGGTCAACACTTGCTGACGGAGAGCGGCTTCCCGCGTCTTGGATGCCCAGTTTTGGCCGAACGCGATGAAGAACTGCTGCTCGCCGGAGAACCCGTCCTGAGTGGGCGCGATCTTGCCGGCGAGTGAAGCGCGATAACCGTCGTGTGCAGCAGAGAGGCCTGCGACGTCGGCGATGTTTTCTGCAAGCGTCTGCCTGCCGTTCACGGAGAGGTCGGGAAACGGTTTATAGGCGTCGTACTGCGCAGCGAGTTTCGCCGTCGCGGCCTCGAAGTGCGCGAGGTCCGCGGAGGTCCACCAGTTACGGACGCTGCCTTTGGAGTCGAAAGCACTGCCTTCGGTATCGAAGGTGTGGCTGATTTCGTGTCCGATGATGGTGCCGATGGCGCCATAGTTGGCGGCGGGGGGAGCTTGCGCATCAAAGAAGGGCGGCTGAAGGATGGCAGCCGGGAAATTCAGCGCATTCTGCAGCGGGAGGTTCACCGCATTCACAGTCTGCGGCGTCATGGACCATTCCTTGCGATCCACGGGGCGGCCGAGACGAGCGACGGCGCGATGGTAATCAAACAGACCACCGCGCCAGACGTTGCCAAAGATATCGTCCGCTTTGACTTCATAGGCGGAGTAGTCGCGCCAGGTTTCGGGATAGCCTATCCCCACATAAAGGGTGGTGAGTTTGGCTTTGGCTTCGGCCCTGGTGGCGGGATCCATCCATGAGAGGGCGTCAATGCGCCTCTGGAAAGCGGCGACGATGTTCGCAACCATGGCTTGAGCCGCGGCTTTTGCTTCCGGCGGGAAATAGTGCTGTGCGTAGATTTGGCCGACCGCGTCGCCTAGCAAGGCATCGACCAGTGCGACACCACGCTGCCAGCGCGGGCGCTGCTCCGGAGTGCCGGAGAGTACCTTGCCGGCAAAAGCGAAGCGCTCATCGTTGATCGTTTTCGGCAGCACGCCGGCATAGGCCTCGATCAGGTGAAAAGCCAGCCAGTCCTTCCATGTTTCGACCGGGGTGGAAGCGACCAAGGCAGACTCGCCAATGAAGGCGGTCGGCTGCCAGACGATGAAGCTGGCCTGTTTGCCGAGGCCGGCCGCGCGGAAGTACTCGTTCCAATCGAGGCCAGGGGCTTTCGCGGCGAAGTCGGATTGCTTCCAGGTGTTGTTGGCTTTGTGGATATCTTCGTTGTCCGCCAAACTCAGGTGTTTTTCTGCGATGGCATGCTCCAGATCCAAGATGCGGCCGGCGCGAGCGTCTGTGTCCGTGAAGCCAGCCAGTTTGAGCATGGCTGAGATGTGGGCCTTATATTGAGTGCGGATGTCGCGCATGCGGTCGTTGTCGGCCAAGTAGTATTCGCGATCGGGCAGTTGAAGTCCGCCCTGCAGCAGGTAAGGGGTGTAGTGATCGGAGTCGTTAAAGCCCGGTGCGACCCATAGGCCGAACAAATTGGGGGTGTGAAAGTTTGTATTGTTGAGCGCGTCCACGTCGGCTCGGAGGCTCTCACCCAAAGCTAGCGCCAGTTCGCGCTGACTGTGGATGTCGGCAATTGATTTCAGGTGCGGGCGAAGCGGGGCGATGCCTTTCGCCTCTATCGCGGCTTCGTCCATATAAGAGTTGTAGAGTGCGGCGATTTTGCCGTTGTTGGAACTGGCCGATGCCTTGGCCTTCGCCGCTTCCTCAATCAGTTCCCGGGTGCGCTGGTTACTCAAGTCATCAAGGGTGGAGAAGACCCCAACGCCCCTGCGATCGGCCGGAATCTCGGTGCGTTTTATCCAAGCGCCGTTGGCGTATTGGTAGAAATCGTCGCCTGGCTTGACAGATTTGTCCATATTGGCCACGACGATGCCGTGCGTATCCTGCTTGGGAATTTCCGCGGCGCTCTGCGGCTGAGCAACAAGTAGAGAGATGCAGATGAGGCCGCAGACGGCAGTGCTCGCGATGGCGATTCCCGAGAACCTAAGACTGACTTTCATGCGTGTACTCCAGAGGGTGGGCCGAGGCGCTTAGAACTGTAGCAGCGCCGATAGACCGCAGCCAAGCGAAGAGCGTATCACGGCGCTAGCTCTTGTCCGGCCCTTTGACCGGGCCCTTCACGTTGCCGGGGCCTTTGCCAGAATTCTTGCCCGTGATCCAGTTGATGAGCGCTTCGGGTGGGTTCACAAAGAGAAAGATGAAGAACCCGGCAGCCAGAGCCAGACCGATCATCAGCAGAATGTCAGCGAACGTAAACGGCAATAGGTTTCCTTGACCTTGACAGCAGGGCCATTTGCAGGTTAGCGCACCCCGGCGAAGGCAAGCTTAGTCCACGAGCGAATTCGAATCGAAAGGCGATAGCGATATTATCTAAGCGGGCTCAAAAAGCCCGAACGTAAGCGCGACCACGGACGTCGTTTTTGAGTTTCGAACTGCTCTGGAGCTTCGGCTTCGGAACGGCCATCCGATGGCGCCTTGCAGGGGAAGTGGTGGGCTGCCCTGAGGGAGGGACATCGAGATGATGAAGTTGTCGATAGGCATTTGTCTGACGGCATGTTTGGCCACGGTTACGTTTGCGGCGGACGCACAGAACGCGTGCAAAGGCGATCCGAATCAGTGGCAGCAGGTTTTCGATGGTAAGGACCTGACCAACTGGAAACACGTTGGGCCCGGTCACATGACTGTTGAGGACGGGTGGATCCATACCCACGGCGGCATGGGGCTGCTGTATTGGACTGGCGGCCCGATTGCCAATTGTGTCGTGCGCGTGGTCTTCAAAATGCGGGATGAGAACGACAACTCCGGCGTGTTTGTCCGCATCCCACTTGAGCCAAGAGAAGAGTGGATGCCAGTGAACTACGGCTATGAGGTGCAGATCGACAATCACCCGGAACGCGGCAAGGAGCCGGAAGACAACACGCATTCCACCGGTATGTTGTACTCCCTCACGAAGCCGCTGGTTGAAAACCAAGGGAAACCCGGTCCCCAGCTGAACACGATGGAGATTACGCTCGACGGGCCGCACACAATCGTGATGTTGAATGGCGTGAAGGTGACGGACTATAAGGAAGGCGATCCGGTCCCGGAAAAGAAGTTCAGCTTCGAGCCGCAGCGCGGCCTGCGTCCGAACCTCGGCTGGTTCGGGTTGCAGAATCACAGCGACAACGACATCGTGTTTTTCAAGGAAGTGGCGATCAAGCCACTGAAGAAGTAAGAGGAGAAATTTGTGAAAAACGACCCTTCGCGCCGCGAACTCTTTCGGAAAGGCGCAGCCGCCGCGGGCACTCTGCTAGCGGCCAGAACGATCCGGCTGGATGCGGCGACGCCTGAGGCCGGCCAGCAGCAGGTGGCGCCGAGCGATCGCATCCGGTTCGGCCAGATCGGCATTGGCATGCAGGGCTCGGGACTGTTGCCGAATGCTATTACACTACCCGGTGTCGAGTGTGTGGGCGCAGCGGACTTATACGACGGACGGCACACGCTCGCCAAAGAGATTACCGGGAATCCCAACCTGCCGACGACCCGCCATTACCAGGAGTTACTGGATCGCAAGGATATCGACTGCATTGTCGCGGCGGTGCCCGATCACTGGCACATGCGAGTGGTGGTGGACGCCTGTAATGCGGGCAAAGACATCTACTGTGAGAAGCCGATGTCGCATACCGCCGAGCAGGGTTTCGCGATGGTGGCGGCGGCCCAAAAGAACAAGCGCATCGTGCAGATTGGCTCGCAGCGGGTGAGTTCCGTGCTTTGCCACAAGGCCGCCGAGCTGTACAAGGGCGGAGCGATCGGCGATGTGGAAATGGTGGAACTCAGCCTGGGGCGCAACGATCCGACCGGGGCCTGGGAATATCCTCCGCCGTTCGATTTGTCCCCGCAGAACCTCGATTGGGACACCTGGCTCAACGACGCGCCGAAGATTCCGTTCAACAAGTATCACTTCGCACGCTGGCGCTGCTGGAAAGAATACGGCACAGGAGTCGGCGGCGATTTGATGGTGCACCTGATCAGCGGAATGCAGGTGACGCTGGGCTGGAATGAGCCGCCGCGGTCGGCTCAAGCCTTGGGAGGCATCTTCCGCTGGAAGGACGGCCGCAATATGCCCGACCTTCACGCGGTCTTGTTTGACTATCACGGTGTACCCGTGTACGTCCGGCTTGGCTTGGGCACGGAGACTCCCGAGCTGGCTCGCTATATGGGCCCGAAGGGCATTCTCGATACGTCTGAGTTTGACATTCACTACTCGCCTCAATTAGGTGTGGATACGTCGCCCAGCTATTACACGTCGAGTTTTCCGCAGAAGATGCGCGACGAATACGTGAAGCAGTGGAATGCCGAACACTATATCGTGCCCGGACACGAACCATTGTCGGAGGCGACGGTCTACAAGGGCGACGACTGGGACGACGTCAGGCCGCACTTGTGGAATTTCTTCCAGGCTGTGAAGTCGCGCAAGCCGGTGACCGAGGATGCGGTGTTCGGCAACCATGCCGCGATCGCCTGCCACATGGCCAACGAATCGTACTTCCGGAAGAAGCCGGTGTACTGGGATGCGGCCACCCGCACAATTACGAGTTAGAGATCTCGTCCGGAAAAGTTAGACAGGGTAACGCGTGCTCTTGAAGCGGAGAGCGTGCCACGCCCGCATATTCGCTCGTCTGACGGGCATGGTAGGACGCGGCTTCTTCGAAACCGTGCGCCGATGCGTTTGATTTTACGTCTGCGGGTTTTCCACAGGTAACCGCTCGCAACGGCGGCGCGTCTGGTTCCTACCAGAGAAATGGTCGAACCCACCGAAAGCCCCCGTCCGAGATTTACTAAAATTGTAGGACGTATTTCTTCCGCGAGCTTTGGGTCAGTTTGGCCCTTTTCCGGTTAGAAGTACTCAATCGGTTCGAGGCCAGGATGTCGCACGGCCGATCCGGCGAAGTAGTAGCAAAGTGATGCACTTAGGGTGCAGAAGAGGATAGTGAATGCGTACTTCCGAGGTGTTAGGCGCGTGGGGAAAAATCCTGCGCGGAGAAGCTCCTTCCCTTTCCATCGAGATCACGCGTGAGTGCCCGCTGCGGTGTCCGGGTTGCTATGCCTATGATGACGGCCATCTCGGCGGTGGCGTGACGTTGAGGGAGCTGAACGATCGTAAAGGACAAGCGCTCGTTGATGGAGTCCTGGAGGTGGTGGACCGGTTGAAGCCGCTGCATCTGTCGATTGTGGGCGGCGATCCGCTGGTTCGATACCGGGAACTGGAGCAGATGGTTCCCTTGCTTCTGGCGCGCGGAGTCCATGTACAGATCGTCACCAGCGCCTTTCGAACGTTTCCGGTGGAGTGGAGTGCACAGGCGGGTCTGAGCGTAGTGGTCTCGATCGACGGTTTGCAGCCCGAACACGACGTTCGACGCACGCCGGCTACCTACGAGCGAATTCTGAAGACGACTGAGGGCCGGAAGATCACGATTCACTGCACCGTCACCGGGCAGATGATGAAACGTCCCGGTTACCTGGACGAGTTCCTGCAGTTCTGGACGGCGAAGCCCGCCGTCAAGAAGGTCTGGTTTAGCCTGTTCACTCCGCAAATCGGAGACGACATGCCGGAGATACTCACGCCGGGCGAACGCAAACGGGCGATTGCGGAAATGTTGGAACTGCGGAAGCGCTACGCCAAGCTGGATATGCCGGAGGAACTGATCCGGCAGTTTGCGAAGCCGCCCGACAACCCAGGGGATTGCATCTTCGCGCAGACCACAAAGACGGTTTCCGCAGACCTTCAAACCAGCATCACGCCGTGCCAGTTCGGCGGAAAACCAGATTGCCAGTCATGCGGTTGCATTGCTTCGATGGGTTTGGCGGCGATTGCCGATCATAAGATCGCCGGCTTGCTGCCCGTCAGAACGATCTTCGAGGCCTCGATTCGGATTGGCCGGCGTCGGAGCCGATCGAAAGATTTGTTGCCAGCCCCACACCGGGAAGAGCAGTTTCCCATCCTGCAGTGACTAAGAGATGGACCCGGCATGCCCATCGGTTTTGCCGAGATTTCCGGGAACCTCACACATTTTGCGTCGTAATCACTTTTAGGCACGTATTTGTGCTCAGAACGACCGTGCAGCGAGGTTCTAATGGGCTCGTCGAGCAATCAGTTCAGACACGTTTTGCGCAGGCTAGTGCGTTCGCCTCTGTTTACGGGCATGACACTGTTAACGCTGGCGATTGGGATCGGCGCGAACACGGCGATCTTTAGCGTCATTGAAGGCGTTCTGCTGAAGCCTCTGCCGTACCCAAACCCTGAAGAACTGGTTGGCCTTTGGCACACGGCTCTGGGGCTGAACATTCCAGAACTGAACATCTCGCCATCGCTGTACTTTACCTACAAAGAAGAGGGCCGGACCTTTCAGGACGTAGGCCTTTGGCAGGGCGACTCGGTGAGCGTAACCGGACTGGCTGAACCGGAACAGGTGGATGCGCTCAACGTCACAGAGGCGGTACTACCGCTGCTGGGTGTCAAGCCCTTACTCGGCCGCACGTTTTCACACAAAGACGATACAGCCGGCAGCCCCCAGACGGTGATGCTTGCTTACGGTTACTGGCAATCCCGGTTCGGCGGCGATGCTTCGGTTATCGGGCGCAGAATCATGGTGGATGGTGCGGCTAAAGAGGTGATTGGCGTTTTGCCACAAAGCTTCCGGTTCCTAGACCGCAAGCCTTCCCTGTTGACGCCGTTCCAGTTCGATCGCCCGAAGGTGACCTTGGGGAATTTCAGCTATCAGGGCGTGGCGAGACTCAGGCCTGGAGTAACCCTGGCGCAGGCGAACGCCGATGTGGCGCGCATGCTGCCGATGGACAACCGCCGGTTTCCACCTCCGCCCGGATTCAGTGTGAAGATGTTCGAGGATGCTCGCATCGGTCCGAATGTGCGGCCTTTCAAAAAGGACCTGGTGGGGGATGTCGGGAACGTGCTGTGGGTATTGATGGGCACCATCGGCATGGTGCTGCTGATTGCCTGCGCGAACGTTGCGAATCTGTTGCTGGTAAGGGCTGAGGGACGCCAACAGGAACTGGCCATTCGAGCCGCTTTGGGAGCCGGATCAGGCCAGATTGCGCGCGAACTTCTTCTGGAGAGCGTCACGCTGGGCCTCATGGGTGGAGTGTTGGGACTGGGCTTGGCGTTCGGAGCGTTGAAGATACTGGTCAAGATGGGGCCCGAGAGCCTGCCGCGGCTGGATGATATCGGAATCGATCTGAACGTGCTGCTGTTCACGCTGGCGATCTCATTGGTGGCCGGAGTTCTGTTTGGTTTGATTCCAGTGTTCAAGTATGCGGGGCCGCAATTGGCGACAACGCTGCGGGGCGGAGGGCGGACGCTGAGCCAGAGCAGGGAACGGCACCGAGCGCGAAGCACGCTGGTGGTAGTGCAAGTGGCGCTGGCGTTGGTTTTATTGATCAGCTCCGGCCTGATGATTCGCACCTTTCAAGCACTGAAACAGGTTCAGCCTGGGTTCGCCAATCCAGAGACAATCCAGACGCTGAGGGTGTCGATACCCGAGGGGCAGGTGAAAGAACCGGAGCGTGTGTTGCGCATGCAACAGGACATGCTGGAGAAGATTGAGGCCATCCCCGGCGTCACCTCGGTCGCGATGACCGACTCTATTCCAATGGACAACAGTGGCTGGACCGACCCGATTTTCGCAGAAGACCACACCTATGCCGAAAATCAGCTACCGGCCCTCCGGCGATTCAAATGCGTATCTCCCGGCTTCTTCAAGACGATGGGCACCCGGCTGGTTGCCGGGCGGGATTTCACATGGAGCGAGGCCTATAACCAAGTCCCGGTGGCACTGGTTTCCGAGAACATGGCCCGCGAACTATGGCACGATCCGGCCACGGCGCTCGGCAAGCGAATCCGTGAGAATAAGCAGGCACCGTGGCGCGAAGTAGTGGGCGTGGTCGGCGATGTGCGCGCCGACGGCCTGAACAAGAAGGCGCCCACAATCGCCTACTGGCCCACCTTCATGAAGGACTTCGAAGACGATAAGGCATTCATCCGGCGTACCTTGGCTTTCGTGATTCGGAGCAAGCGTACCGGATCCGAGAGCTTCCTGAAGGAGGTCCGGCAGGCGGTCTGGGCGGTCAACCCGAACGTTCCGTTGGCGGACGTGCGGACGCTGGCCGAGATCTATCAAAAGTCGCTGGCTCGGACTTCGTTGACGCTGGTGATGCTCGGCATAGCGGGCGCGATGGCGCTCCTGTTAGGCGTGATTGGCATCTACGGTGTGATCTCCTACTCTGTGTCGCAGCGGACGCGGGAGATCGGCATTCGGATGGCGGTCGGGGCGAGGCAGCAGGAATTGACGCAGATGTTTGTTCGGCACGGATTGGTGCTGGCGGGTATCGGCGTCGTGTTCGGCTTGGCGGCGGCTTATGGCCTGACGCGTTTGATGACTTCGCTCTTGTTCGAAGTGAGTCCGTCGGATCCGCTGACCTATGCGGCTGTTTCAGTGGTGCTGGCCGCGGCGGCAGCGGTGGCGAGCTATGTACCGGCACGCCGAGTTTCGTCTGTGGATCCGGTTGAGGCCCTACGGGCGGAGTGAGGCCCGGCCTGACGTCAGCTACTGAGGCGAACGGCGTATTCGATGGCCTTCAACAGGCTGGTGGTGGAGGCAACGCCTCTGCCGGCGATATCGAAGGCGGTGCCGTGATCGACTGAAGTGCGAATGATGGGCAGACCCAGCGAAATATTCACGCCTCCTTCGAAGTCAAGCAGCTTGAGCGGCACATGTCCCTGATCGTGGTACATGCAGACAATGGCATCGAATTGTTTCCGGCGCGCCGCCAGGTAGAACAGGCTATCCGGCGGGAACGGGCCGCTGACCGGAATGCCGCGAGCTTTCGCCCATTCCACGGCAGGACGGATTTCGCGAATCTCCTCATCACCGAAAAGACCGTTTTCGCCGGCGTGAGGATTGAGGCCGGCCACGGCGATACGCGGATTGGCTTTGAGGCGGCCCACCGCACCTGCTGTTAATCCGATGATGGTCTGAATGCGCTCACGTTTCACGAGCGCGATGGCTTGGAGAAGCGAGACGTGCGTGCTGACGTGAGTGACGATGAGATCGTCGGAAGCCAGCATGATGGTGACGTCCCTTGATCCGCATATGGCGCCGATCAGTTCCGTGTGGCCGACGAAATCTGGGTCGGACAACTGCGTCGCTTCCTTGTTCATCGGGAGGGTGACTACGGCGCCGATTTCGCCGGCAATGGCAGCCTTGGTTGCGCGGACAACGTATTCACGGGCCGCGGCGCCGGATTCCCGGTTGAGCTTACCCGGCGTGATGTCGCCTTCCGCCATCAAACCGGCGTCGATGACATTTAGACTGCCTCGCACGAGATCGGTCGAAGACGATGTGACCCGCACCTTTACGCCGTAGCCGAGCAAATCGTTGTAATAGCGCAGGACCGCGGAGTCGCCAAATACGACGAAGCGCTGGCTGATCAGGCCCTCGGCAAACGACTTTAGGAGAATCTCCGGGCCGATGCCGCTCGAGTCGCCGATGGTGATTCCCAGCCGAATATTCATAGGTCGGTTCATGCGGCGGCGCGTTGGAGCCGCGCCAATAGATCAACGTCTCCGAAGCCACCCGCCTTGGTCACCAACTGCCATGGCCCCACGCGTGAAACCGGAACCCCGGCGGCCACTTCGCCGATGGGATGGATCACCCAGGCGTTGAGGGCTGTGAGCAGTGCGAAGGCCGAATCGCCTCCCAACACAATCAAAGTTTCGTAGTGCTTCTGTTCGAGTTTCTCACGCGCAGCCTGCGCGAGTTCCCGGGCGAAGTCTTTTGCCGTTGAGGCATTGCCTTCAAAGTTCATCACCACCCAGCCGCCGCCTGGCAAAATCCGGCAAACCTGTTCTTTCGCCATGGGGTGAAGGCTCCCATTGACGATTAGGCATCGGGGAGATAAACGAAGTTCACGAGGCGGCGAGTTGAGGCCGAAGTGATGGCCGATCCGGCGGGCGACGCTGGCCGGTCCAGCCAAGACAGGGAAGGGACGGATTTGAAGTGCCGCGTCAACCGCGCGCGCCATTTCGTCGTCGGTCGCGGCGTCGATGATCGAAATCCGAACATCCGAGTGAAAGAGCGCGGAGACGGTACTGCTGGTAACCGGGTTTAGAGGATCGGCAGCGAAGTCCGAGAGGTGGACCGGGACCCCGTGAACCAACAGTTCTCCTTGGACGACGGTGCGCCCCATGGCGGGATAGGCTGGGAGAAAGATGAGTTCACGTTCCGGATAGGCGTTAGCGAGAGCTGCCAATTCGGCCCCGATATTGCCGCGCAGGGTTGAGTCGGTCTTCTTGTAGATCAGGTCCGGCTGCCGGTGGCGGACGCATTTCAGGATTTTGCCGGCGGAATCCGCAGCCTCCAGATGCCGCGTTTCGGTGTCGATGACGCAGCGGCCCGGACACCCGGCCTCAGCATCAAGAAAGACCGGCGCCTCGAGGAGCGCGCCCACTTCCAGCGCCCCGGTGACATCGTCGGCTAGGGCGAGTAGGTTCATCGGGAGAACCTACACTTTACAACCCTTTTGGGGCTGTTTAATTGACACTTGCATTTCCAGCACGGTCTGTGGCAATCTTCCCATAAAAGACTTATGGGAAACGAAAAGACCGGCGACCTGCTGCAAGGCACGCTCGACATGCTTGTCTTAAAGACTTTGACGAGCGGGGCAAAGCACGGTTATGCGATTGCCGAGTCCATTCATCAACGTTCCGACGACGTGCTCCGGGTTGAGGAAGGCGCTCTCTATCCAGCCTTACACCGACTGGAACTGCGCGGGTGGCTTTCCGCGGAGTGGGGCATGTCGGAGAACAACCGGCGCGCAAAGTATTACCGTCTGACCGCGGCGGGGCGGAAACAATTGGCCGCAGAGAGCGCGCATTGGGACCGTATGGCGGCGGCGGTGGCGCGCGTGATGCGGACCGCTTAAGGAGAAGGCGGCGATGCCTGAGTTCGTTACCAATCTTTGGCTGAGAGTAAAGGCCTTTATCAGGCGCCGGGAGCTTGAGCGCGATCTGGAGGAGGAACTGAGTTTCCACCTCGCGCTTCGCGAAGCAGGTTATCAGGCGGCAGGCGCTGCGGCGGACGAGGCACATCGCGCGGCTCGAAGAGAGTTTGGAAATGTGGCGGGATTCAAGGAGGCTTGTCGAGACATGTGGACGTTTATGTGGGTAGAAAACCTTTGGCAAGACCTGCGCTTTGCTACACGCACGCTTAGCAAGGAGCCCGGCTTCACGGCCATGGCGATTGTTTCGCTCGGCCTGGGAATCGGCGCAAATACAGCGGTGTTCACGCTGGTTAACGACCTACTGTTAAAGACGATTCCAGTAGACGATCCGGATCACCTAATCTCGATGGGAACGGCGGAAAGCTCGGGTGTGATGGGAGGACTTACCGGGAACGTGGACATCTTTCCATACTCTTTTTACAAGCAGACGGCGAGCACTCGGGATGTTTTTCGGGAGGTGGCAGCGTTTGGAAGCTTCGCTGTGCGTGTGAGCGTGCGGCTAGTCGGCCCGTCATCGGGCGGCGCCGAGCAGGCCAACACCAGCCTGGTCTCGGGAGATTACTTTCATGTGCTGGGTGTCCAGCCTTTCATCGGGCGAGAGATTGGGCCAGTCGATGCGGAGACGGCGGGGAGCCGGGCAGTGGCTGTCCTCAGTTACGACTTTTGGCAGCGGAGGTTTTTTGGCGATCCGGCAGCGGTGGGGAAGGAAATTGTTGTGAATGGGATGCCATTCACGATAGTCGGTGTCATGCCTCCCAAGTTTTATGGCATGGCTTTGGATCCACGGCCGCCCGACATGTGGCTGCCGTTAACGATGCAACAACAGGCGATGCTTCGGCCGAGTTTGCTGGATCGAAATGGTCCCTACTGGCTGCATATGGCCGGCCGTTTGCAGCCTGGCGTTAGCCTGGCGCAGGCGCGGGAGTGGATCAGCAACCAGCTTCGCCGATACATGACCGACGAAGAAGGCACGGGGATCAGGGCGGACCGTAAGCTTGAAATCGCGGCTGTTTCGGTGGAGTTGAAACCTGGCGGAAGGGGTGTTTCTTACCTGCGCGGCGAATATGCGGAAGCGCTTCGCATTCTAATGGGCGTGGTGGCCCTGGTGCTGCTGATTGCCTGCGCAAACCTGGCGAACTTTTTCTTGGCGAAGATTGCGACGCGCCAGCATGAGATCACCACACGGCTGGCCCTAGGCGCGAGTTCCTCGAGGATCGTGGGGCAGATGCTGACTGAGACACTAACGGTTTCGTTTCTTGGAGGGGCACTGGGCCTAGCGCTGGCCGCCTGGGTCACACGTGCGCTAATCGGTTTTGTGGTGGGTGGAGAGATTCACACGCCGTTCGATCCGAACCCCGATCTGCGGGTGCTGTGCTTTACATTCGTCATCTCTTTACTGACCGGACTGCTATTTGGCCTTGCTCCGGCATGGCAGGCGTCAAGGGTATCGGTCGCTTCCGGCATGAAAGTGGGATCCCGGTCTGTCGTGGGAGGCGTCCGGTCGGGCCGCTTCCCGCTGTCCAAGATCCTGGTAACTGTTCAGGTTGCGCTCTCGCTGGTGTTGCTGGTGGGAGCCGGCCTGTTTGCAAGGACGCTCAGCAATCTGGGAAAACAAGCGTTCGGGTTCGATCGTTCCAATGTGTTGACGGTGGAGCTCGATATGAGGATGGCCGGCTACAAGCCGGAGTCTCTGGCTGCTCTGTACGGAAGGCTGCTTGGAAAAGTGGAGACGATCCCCGGGGTGCGTTCCGTCTCAATCTCGTCTCTGGCGCCATTGGGTGACGGCAGCTGGGATCTGACAGTTTTCGTGCGCGGTCACTTACATCAGCCGCACGAAGATCTGTCGAGCTCGATCAACAGTGTCACGCCGCGATACTTCGAGACAGCCGGGATCCCTTTGGTTGCAGGCCGGTTCTTTGGACCGGAAGACGACGCAGGGGCCAGCCAAGTTGCGATTGTGAATCAGGAAATGGCGCGACATTTTTTTCCGAACGGCGACGCGCTTGGTAAGTACATCGCAGTGGGAAACATAAAGGGTGAGTGGCAAATCGTGGGCATCGTGAAAGACGGAAAGTACAAAGATGCGCGAGAGGCGCCGCGATCCATGGTCTTCCTGTCGCTGCAACAGCTTTCCGGGGAGGATCTCTACGCTCATGTCCTGATGGTGCGGACCAATCGCGACCGCGCTCAGATCGTGGGCGAACTACGTCAGGCATTGGCGCAGGTCGACGGAAACATTCCGATGAGGAGAGTGTCGACCCTCAACGAGCGGGTCGATAGTTCGATGGCGCGCGAGCGGATGGTTTCGAGCCTGTTGAGTTTCTTCTCGCTGCTGGCGCTGCTGTTGGCGTGCATCGGTTTGTATGGCGTGATGAGCTACAACGTGGTTCGCCGGTCGAACGAGATTGGCATACGCATGGCATTGGGCGCGATGCGCGGCGAAGTGCTCTGGATGGTGCTGAGAGAAACGGTGACGCTGCTGGCGCTTGGAATTGCTATTGGGATTCCCGTGACACTCTTGGCGACGCGTCTGGTGGCAAGCTTGCTGTTTGGGCTGACGCCTTTTGATTTGGCGACGGTCACGATGGCCGCGTTAGTGATTGCGGTGGTCAGCATCATCGCCGGGTACTTGCCCGCGCGCCGCGCAACGAAGGTGGACCCACTGACCGCGTTGAGATACGAATAGCGGGCTACAGCCCGCCGGCCTGCGTGGCCGCTTCTTTGACGACTTGATTCATGGCTTCCAGGCACGACGCAACGACCGCAGTTTCCTGTGTGGCGAGCTCCCAGTTTTTGGCATCCACGGCTTCGCGAATGCCGGGCAACGTCTTCACGCCGTAGCCGGTATAAAATCCGGGTGCGTAGATCTGGTGCTTGTACCAATTTCGGTTCGGCAGACCTTCGGACTTTGTGAGCACACGTTCCGTCTGGATCAGGACACGATTCAACGCAGCCAATCGGACGGTGTCCAGAGAATCCTTGGCCACGCCGGCCTTCAGGGATGCTTCGTAGGCGGCGCCGCTGGCCTGGATGGCATCGAGCTGTTTGCGAACGGAGGCAAAATCGATTTTGTGGCCGCTCTTCTGTGCCTCTTTTTCGATCTCGTCCAGGTAGCCTGAGACGGTCTTTACAAAATGACCAAACTCAAACGGAAGAACTGACGCATCGGCGAGACGCAATATCGCGGTGGTCGTAAAGCGAGCAAGCGCCTGTCCATGCACGAACGTCGTGTCGGAGAAATGCGTGTACCAATAGATGGAGTCATAGTCGGAATGATAGATGCCGCTTTTACCGGCTCCTCCGAATCCGGCATTCATGCTGGCAACGCCGAGGAAGTCGATGAACGCCACATAGTCGGAGCCGGCGCCGAGCGCTTCAATCCGGAAGGCATCTTTCTTCGCTGCGGCTGGAGCCGCGGGGTCATCGTCGAAAGGCTTGTGGTGTAGCGAGGCTTCGGCCAGACTCTGTTTCGAGTTGGGCTGCTCCACCGATTGCGCCACTTCCGTGACGAACTGTTCGAGCGTGTGAGAACCGCCGACACCCAGCCAGCCAACGCCATTCGAATCGGAGTTCAAGTAGGCGACGGCCTTTTGCTTCAATTCGTCCTGATGCTTTTCGGCCCATTCGGTTGAACCGAGCAAACCGAATTCTTCGCCATCCCACAGCGCGAGCTTGATGGTGCGCTTGGGCTTCCAACCCAGCTTTTGCAGCGAAGCCAAAGAGCGCGCCGTTTCCAATAACGCCGCCGCGCCGCTGATGGGATCGTCCGCACCACTCACCCAGGCGTCGTAGTGATTGCCGGCGATTACCCACTCATCCGGGAACACATCGCCAGGGATGGTCGCGATGATGTCATAGAGAGGCTTCGTGGTCCAGTCGAAATCGGTTTTCATGTGGACCTTGGCGGGACCAGGGCCAATGTGATATGTCAGGCCCAGCGATCCACGCCAGGAGGCAGGAGCGATGGGCCCGGCTAGCTGCTCCAGAATCGGCTTCGCATCGGAATAGGAGATGGGAAGAACAGGGATCTTCATCAGGGACTTCGCTTCGCTGCGGGTGAGTCGCTTTGATCCTTTTTCAGAAGCCCAGCCGGGAGACAGCGGGTCGCCGGGATAGAGCGGCATATCAAGGACGCTGCCGCGCTGTACGCCATCTTCGGGGCGCATGGGGCCCTTCGGATAGACATCGCCATCATAGTATCCGTCTTCGTGAGGATCGGAATAGATGAGGCAGGCGACGGCGCCGTGCTCGGCGGCGACCTTGGGCTTGATGCCACGCCAGCTCTTACCGTAGCGGGCCAGCACGATTTTCCCCTTCACATCGATGTTGCGTTTTGCCAAATAATCGTAGTCGTCAGGCACGCCGTAGTTGACGTAGACCACGTCGCTGGTCACGTCGCCGGATGCGGAGTAGGCATTGTAGGTGGGTAGTCCGCTGGGATCACCGCTATTTGGGTCTTCGGAGACGGCGGGCTCTTTCAGCTTTAAAGTAAACGGCTTCGGAGAAACAATGGAAACCTGTCGAACGGTGGGCCAGGGCAGTAAGGCTTCAAACTCCTCGATGTGCGCATCCAGTCCCCAATCCTTCAACTGAGCCAGTGCCCAGTCCGCGACGATTTTGTCGCGAGCCGACCCGGCATGATGCGGCTGGGCCGCCATATATTCCATATACTTGCGAAGGCGGGCCGGGTCGGGAACCGCGCGGGCTTTTTCTTCAAGCTGGTGTTGGGCGGCCAAATCCTTGGCCTGAAAGCCGCGGATCGAATCCTGCGCGGGTAGCGTGGACGCAAAAACGGCAAGGCAAAGAAAGGCAGAAAACAAAGACTTCATGGATTCACATATTGTAGCGTCCGGGGGTCACCGGAAGTGCGCAATTCGTTCAGTCGAGTTGTTTTCGGTTGAAGTACGGCGCAGGGGGCAATGGTTACTCCGCCGATCACCCGCTCAAAGTATGGCCCGGAATGCTTGAAGTCGCCGGTTAGCGAACGACCCCGCGCCAGGCTACGACGGGATGGATCCGCGCTTGATCACCGTGGTCATCACATCGGTGAATGTGTCGATTTCTTCAAGCGTGGTGTATACGTTCGGCGTAATACGCAGACCTTGATACTCACCGGGCGTCACGATGGCCACTGTCCAGATGCGCCACTTGTCCCAGAGGTACTTCGAAAGCTGCGGCGCGTCGAAACCATCCACGCTGATGAAGCCGATGGCGCAGGACTGCTCGGGATCTTCGCTGTTGAGAATCTTCACACCGGGCAGCTGTCGGAGTTGAGCGGACCAGCGCTTGCGCAGGTAGCGGAAACGCTCGGCCTTGCGCTCACCGCCGATACTGTCGTGGAAGTTTAGTGCCTCGGTAATAGCGTTGCGCTGCGAGGCCGGGTGTGTGCCGATCTCTTCGAACTTCCGGATGTTGTCGTTCATGGATTCCGGGGCGGCCATCATCGGCCAGATCTTGGCGATCTTCGTCTTCGGCACATACAGGAAGCCGGTGCCGATGGGCGCCAGCACCCATTTGTGCAGCGAGGTGCCGTAATAATCACAGCCGAGGTCGGCATATTTGAAGGGGAACTGGGCAAATGCGTGAGCGCCGTCCACCATCACCTCAATGCCATGGCTGTGCGCCATGTCGCTGATCTTCTTCACGGGGAAAATTTGGCCGGTGCGGTTGGTGATGTGACAGACGGAGATGAGCTTGGTCTTCGGTGTAATCGCCTTTTCGAAAATATCCACCAGGTAGTCCATGCTGGGAGGCGGGACGGGGAAGGTTAGTTGCTTCAGCACGATGCCATCGCGGCGTTCGCGCTGCTGCCAGGTGGTGATCATGCGCGGATAGTCCTGGTTGGTGGTAATCACCTCGTCGCCCGGCTTCAGTTGGAGTCCGAGCTGCACAATCTCATTCGCCTCGCTGGCGTTGCGGGTGATGGCGATTTCTTCGGTATCCACGCCGAACATCTTCGCCAGGCGGCGGCGCACCGTCTCGACACCCGGATCGAGCACGCTCCACATGTAATAGGACGGGCTGAGATTCTCGATTTCCAGATATCGGATTTCGGTGTCCATGACGATTTTCGGCGCCGGGGAAACGCCGCCGTTGTTGAGGTTCACCATGTTGCGGTCGACCGTGAACGCGTGGCGAATGTTGAACCAAAAGTCTTCATCGCGCGCGACGGTATCGGCGGGGCGGTTACCGACAGACGCAACCGCGCTTTGGGCGCGCGCTAGTGAGTCGGTTTGGAAAGCGGCAAGGAGACCGGCAGAGTAGCTAAAGAAGCGGCGACGATCCATGCATTAGAGTAGGCAACGATTAGCGCCAAAGTCAACCCTGGCCGGAGCCGCCGCTGTCTACGCCGGCTACATGACGGGCTTGGCGTCAAGTGCGAACTGCATCAGAATCTCGAGTGGAATTACCTGCAGCGCCAGTTCGTGGGTGCTCGCCAGGAGCACTGGAGGCGCCATGCCGTGTTGATAGGCCTCCAGCCAGCGGGCGGCGCATAGGCACCACCGATCGCCCGGTTCTAGCCCTGGGAAGCCCCATTCCGGATGAGGTGTGCTGAGATCGTTGCCGGCTTCCTTTGAAAAGGCGAGGAACTCCTCACTCACCAGAGTGCAAACTGCGTGCAAGCCCCGATCTTCCGGGCCGACGTCGCAACGGCCGTTCCGAAAGAAACCCGTGACAGGATCGTCGCAGCAGCTTTCAAGCGGGCCTCCAAGCACGTTTCTTGGGGTGTAAAGGACGGGAGGAGTAGACATGGCTCCTTCGATCATATCGACGTTTGGTGTGGCCGCCTAAGGCCGGGTGATGACAGTAAGAGGCCGGTGAAGGATGGGAGGCTCGCTCTTGGCTGCTCATGCCAGGGCCGAGCTCAGGCGGCCCTGGCCGACGAGGCCTAAAGACCGAACTGGACCACGCTGTTACACTAGCGCCATGGAATTGAAGGCCGGCCGAGGGGCTTGCAGGCTTGGATAAAGCCCTTGCCGGCGCGACGGCTCAGCGTTCCGCGCTGCCTCCGCACTTTGAGGAACTCCCACTTCCGTCGCTCGACGGTGTTCGTTTTGTTGCTGTCGTGGTTGTCATTATCGGCCACTCGGGCATCTATCAAAATCCGATACCACCGGCCCAAGGCGTTACCTGCTTTTTCGTCCTCAGTGGATTCCTGATCACCTGGCTGCTTTTGCGGGAGCAGCGCCAGTCCGGCAAAATCTCGCTTAAAAAGTTTTATGCCCGGCGAGCGCTGCGCCTGCTGCCGGCCTTCTATGCCTTCTTCTTTATTTATCTGCTGTTGGACTGGTACACCCGTGGTGTCGTCTCCTGGCCTGCGTATGCCAGCGCCTTCTTCTACTATTTGAATTACTATTCGGCCATCTTCTCACCTGCTCATTTGCCGATGTCTCACACCTGGTCGCTGGCGACGGAGGAGCAGTTCTATTTTCTCTGGCCCGGCGTCTTCAAAAGAACTGTTGGTTCCACGAAACTCCTGATGAGGCTGCTGGTTGGAGTCATTCTGTTTGGATGTGTCTACCGGCCGGTCCTGCACTTGTGTCACGTCTCTTCGAACTACATTTTCAATGCCTTCGACGCCCGGGCAAGCCAACTGGCGACGGGCTGCTTGCTCGCGGTGATTGTCGAACGCGGCTTGACGCCAAGCTGGCTCGATCGTATTCTCCGGAGCAGGTGGGCCACTTTGTGTATTCTTCTCCTGCTTCTCGCGTCGATTCGCGCCGATTATCGCTGGCCCAGTACGTACGCGGAGTTTGCGGGTTACACTTTGGATCCGATTTTCTATGCCCTGCTACTGGGCCAGGCGATCGTGCAAAGCAATGGGATATTTCGTGCGCTCAATTGGGCGCCAGTCCGATTCATCGGAGGGAAGCTGTCGTATTCCATGTACCTGTGGCACTGGCTCGTCGATGCTTTTGTGCTGAGGCATACGGGGCAGTATCCGAGTCTGCTGCGGTTGGCGACGGCATTGGTGGGATCAACGGCCTTGGCTCTAGGGTCCTATGCTCTGATCGAGCGGCCGTTCCTCAAGCTCAAGACCCGTTTTCAATCAACGCCCGCAGTCCGATAGACGTTGTTGAGGTTGCTCTGAAAATACCCGGAAAGTCGGGTTGGGGAGCAAGCGCTCCGTCACCGCCGCGCCTCGCTAAGCTTGGCGGCAGAGTTAGGAGTTGTCGTTACCAAGCGGGCTATTTAGTGCGCTTCCTGACGGTCGCGGCTCGCAACTGCGTTTTCATCATTGCGGTTTACCCAACGAACGTATACGTTCTCGCTGTAAAATGTCTTGACGAATGACCTGTCGGGAGCAGGTGGCGCTTTCGACAGGGACCCTCCGCCCTATGAAGACCAATGCCATGCGTCTGCTGGACTCACTCGGCATTCCCTATACGACTCGCGAATACACGGTAGACCCGGACGATCTTTCGGCTGAAACGGTCGCTGCTAAAATCGCCCTCCCAGCGGAACAGGTTTTCAAGACGCTGGTCGTAAAGGGCGACCGATCGGGGGTTTGCCTGGCCGTTATCCCCGGCGACCAGGAGCTGGATTTGAAGGCCCTTGCCAAGCTGAGCGGCAACCGCAAAATAGAAATGGCGCCACTGAGCGAAGTGCAGCCATTGACAGGTTACATTCGCGGAGGAGTTACCGCGTTAGGAACAAAGAAAGAGTACGAGGTCTATCTGGACGAGACGGCCTATCTATGGGATGTTATTTCCATTTCGGCGGGCGTCCGCGGCACGCAGATTTTGCTTAGTCCGGACGACTACATCAAAAGCACCAAGGCGACGATGGGCGCAATCTCGCGGCCAAAGCAGCAGTAACCCTGCCACTACTGGGTAGAAGTAGATTGCGGAGCTGTCCGATTGTTCTGCGAATAGCGTTCGAAGAATTCGATGATCCGGAGCATATGATCCATACGTTGGCGCGGCTCACCCGAGCGCGTCAGCTCATGGCCGGCGCCGGGATAGCGGATGTACTCGACGGGCCGATTCATCTGCTTCAACGCGCGAAACATCATCTCGCTCTGTGCGACGCCCGTTCGGTTATCCTGGCTGCCATGAATTATTAAGAAAGGCGTCCGGATATTGGCGACGTAGGTGATGGGTGATTGCTCATCGAGTAGCCGGCGCGTTTCGGGTTCCCAGGGATAGCCGCCGAACTCTTCCGGCACCAGGATGTAGGCATTTGCTTCACCGAAGAATGTGGATAGATCATAGACGCCACGCTGCGCGGCTGCAGCCCGAAATCGGTTGTCGTGGCCGATGATCCATGCTGTGAGATAACCGGCGTAAGATCCCCCGGTCAGAAAGAGCCGGTCGCGGTCGATGAGTGGCTGGTTCGCCGCTGCATCGTCGAGCGCCCCCAGGACATCGCCCATGGGGCCTTCGCCCCAGTTCTTGTAATTGGCACGTTGGAACGCATAGCCGTATCCGGAAGAACCGCGCGGGTTTGCGTAGACCACGCCGTAGCCGAACGAACACAGGATCTGGAACTCGTGCCACATGCTGAGCTCACCGGGACCCCACATCGCGGACGGCCCGCCGTGCATATCGAGCACCCAAGGGTATTTCTTGCCTGGCTCGGCGTGAGCCGGCTTCATTACCCAATACTCGACGCGAGTTCCATCGGGCCGGGTAATCCAATGCTC
The DNA here is from genome assembly GCA_963740005.1 of uncultured Acidobacteriaceae bacterium. GTDB lineage: Bacteria > Acidobacteriota > Terriglobia > Bryobacterales > Bryobacteraceae > CAJCIT01. Next base: position 21,921 of record CAVUCO010000067.1, read on the forward strand.
TTCCGGAAGCGAGAGATCCTTGTTCGCAAGCCATGCCGTATTCAGGTGTGTCAGTTGCCGTGAAGAACTGCCCTCGAGCACGTATAGCTCGTTGGGATCCAGGACGCTAATCAACCCGTAAACGACTTGCTTGCCGCCTACGGCAAGGGCGCTTACGCCCACTGGGCCTTCAACCAGCGGCCGATCCTCGCGCGATGCGAGGTTTAGTTGTTCAAGACGAACTCCACCCTGGAATGGGCGTGCAAAGTAAATATCTCCGGTCTTGGAGATGCGCGGCTCTTCAACGGAGGGATCACCATCCTTGGTTAACCAGGTCAGGTGGGTTCCATCCGCCTCGCACTGGGCAAGCATGGTTTGGCGATAGGTTGGTTGGTCACTCTGCGCACCGAGGAGAACCAGGTGCTTGCCGTCAGGTGCGAACTGCGGCGCAAAGAAATTGTAGTTGGCGTCAGTGATCAGGGGATGCTCATTATTGCCGTCGGCATCAATGGCCCATATCGTCGAGGCGCGGCGCCCACGATCCGGATGCACTGTCGAAGGAGGCCGAGACGAAAACAGTATGTGTGAGGCATCCGGCGAGTAGATCGCCTGGGAGTGCGGATAGTAGGTCTTGGTCAGCTGTGTCGACTTGGGTTCGGCCTCGTTCGTGGCGGGGAGATCGATGCGAAAGAGCTCTGAAACCTCCATTTCTTCCGAAAGCGAAAGCTCGTCCAGGAATGCGAGCCTCGTGATGTCCGATGGATTCTGCTTTTCGGCATTGTGGTCGAGCCAGCGTCGAATACCCAACAGGTCGGTATCGGGACTGAGCGGCGGTGCCTTCGCGGCGGTGTTACCGGCGTTCTGAGGGTCCGTGTCTTTCTGATCGCGTTCGGGCCAATCCCGCTCCGGGCGTTCCAGAGAGAACGGTGGCTTGCCGGGAAGCTTTGAAAAGGGCAGGGAGCTGGTGATCAGAAGGGCTTTGCCATCCGGCCGCCAGCGGGGCGACCTGGCGCCGAACTCCAGGTGGGTCAGCTGGCGCGCTTCGCCGGGAGAGCCGAGCGGCAGTATCCAAACCTGCGGCTTGGGCTTGCTTTGCGAACGATCGACGCGCACAAAGGCAAGCTGGCTTCCATCGGGGCTGATCTCGAACTCACTATCGTTCCTCTCGCCGAACGTGAGCTGAACAGGCTGAGCGGACGGGCTCTTCAGGTCCAACATCCAAAGGTGCACCTGGTAGCTGTAGGTCGGGTCGCCGCCGGCATCGGGCTTAGGCGGCTCGGTGTGGATTGACTGCACACCATAGATGGCAAACGACCCACTGGGAGCTACCTCCACTTGCGTGATGCGCTCAATACGGAGGAGGTCCGTGGCGACAATCGGTTCATTGGCTTGCAACCAGGCAGCCGGAAAAAGCGCGACGACGGGCACGAATGCTGCAAGATGTCGGAGATGCATGCAGAATATTGGAGCACACCGGGAATCGTGGGCTGACCGTGGTTACACGACGGCTGCGAATTCCCGCCAATGCTTGCCTTGCGATTCGGCGACGCCCTGATACGTGATCTCACCCTGGTACGTGTTCACGCCCTCGCAGATGGGAGCACTTTCCTCGCAGGCGCGTTCCAGGCCTTTGGTTGCGAGCGCGAGTAAGTAGGGAGCCGTAGCATTGGTTAGACCAAAGGTTGAAGTGTGCGGCACGGCGGCGGGCATGTTCGAGACGCAGTAGTGGAGAACGCCATCCACGTAGTAAACCGGATCGGTATGCGTGGTGGCATGCGCGGTCTCGAGGCATCCGCCCTGATCGATGGCAACGTCCACCACCACGGAACCCTTTTTCATTTGCGAGATCATGTCGCGGCGAACCACTTTGGGAGCCGACGCACCGGGGATCAGCACCGCACCAATCACCAGGTCGGCGGTCCGGATGGACTCACGAATTGTGTAGGCGTTGGATGCGAGCGTCAACAGCGTGTTGCCATAGATGTCTTCCAATTCGCGAAGCCGGTTCAGATTGCGATCGATGATGGTGACGTGCGCGCCGAGGCCGCAAGCCATTTTAGCGGCGTTATGTCCCACGACGCCACCTCCGACCACCACCACGTTTGCCGGAGCGACGCCGGGGATTCCGCCCAGCAGAATGCCTCGCCCGCCATTCGGACGTTCCAAATACTGCGCGCCCACTTGCACGGCCATGCGGCCCGCCACTTCGCTCATTGGTGTCAACAGCGGCAGCGATCCATCTCTCTCGCGAATGGTCTCATAGGCCACGGCGTTGACGCGCGATTGCAGCAATGCATCAGTCAGCTCGGGCAGCGGAGCCAGATGCAGGTACGTGAAGAGAATCAGGCCCGGCCGGAAATACGGATATTCAGATCGTTGCGGCTCTTTCACCTTCACCACCAGGTCGGCACGATTCCAGACGTCGGCCGCCGCGTCGATAATGACTGCCCCGGCTTCTGCATATTCCTGGTCGGTCACGGAACTGCCGGCACCAGCCTCAGCCTCTACCAGGACTTCATGGCCGTGCTCGCGCAGGGTGGTCACCATGCTGGGCACGCAGCCAACGCGTGTCTCGTGGTCTTTGATTTCCTTCGGAACTCCGATGATCATGAATGGGTCCTATGCTACCGCCGGTTGGTTGCCGACGGCGGTTGGGGTGGGTCGGGGGTTGGGGGCGCCGGTGAGGCAGAAGGTGATGGAGTGCCAGCTGCGGGCACGCTGGTTGGCGGGACAGCGGCGCCGGGCTGGGTTGTACTGGGCTGGCTCGTACCAGGCTGGGCGGCAGCGGGTGCGGATCCATGGTTAGGACCGAGTCCGAGGCCAATCAGAGCCTTGGAGGTGATCTTGCCGTCGTCGGGCAGGTTTTGCGATTCTTGAAACCGCTTCATCGCATCCTGCGATTCGGCACCCCAAACGCCGTTAACCTCACCCTTGTAGAAACCACGGTCGGCGAGGGACTGCTGGATCTGCTGGTATCGCTCCGGGCTGGGAGCAGTTTGATAGCTGGGACGGCGCACCTTGGCCACCTGCCCTTTCGACCCGTGTTTGCTAGTCGTATGGAGTGTCTTGGTGGAGGTAGCGGCGGTCCTTGCGGGTGCCGTCGTCCCTTTTGCGGATGTGGTGGATTTCTTGGCGGTCGACGAAGCAGCCTTCTTGTTCGAGGATGCCGTGGCGGCTGTAGACTTCGCGCCGGTAGATGTCTTTGGGGAGGTCTTTGCCGCTGGATGGGAGGTGCTTGTGGACGTTGCTTTCTTGGCCGTATCGGAGGTCGCCGCGACGGCAAATACGGCGCAAGCGCCGAACCAAGCGCCTAGCAACGATGCGATCAGGATTCGCTTCATCGATTCAATTTGAAGATTCAATTTGGGATTATACCGGCAGGCATCGGCCAAGGGCGCCGGCAGGGCACGATCGGTCCACGCCCTGCCAACTATCTTAACTTGCGTTTTCACCTCACCGGGCCTGGCTGGGTGCAATTACTCGCCGGGCAACCGTCCGGAAAGGAACTGCCGCTGCGGCGGAATCTTATGTCCGCCAAATGAGTGCACCACTCGAATGGCCACGGCCTGACCGCTCTTTAGTGAAGACTGAATCCGCATCAAGTCCGCCGGCGAGCTGACGTCCTGGCGATTGATCGAAATAATGACGTCGCCGCTCTGCATCCCAATGTCTTCAGCAAAGGACCCGGGGTCGACGCTGACCACTCGAACGCCCGACTTGTCTTCGATGCCCAGATCCTGGCGCTCCTTATCCAACAGACGCGTAATCGTGATCCCGAACTTAACCTGCGTGGTAGCAGGCTCCTTTAATGATCCAGGTGCATCGGGTTGCTTCTCATCCGACTGGAACTCCCCGCGCCAAACCTCGGTGCGCTCCTCTATGGGGACTTTGTAGTCGATTTTCTTACCATCGCGATCGACCGTCAGCAGGGCGAGCACGCCGATCTGCATGTCGGCCACCTTCGCCACCAATTCGTTGCCGTCGCGGACCGGATGGTCGTTCAAAGAAACAATGACGTCGCCCTCTTTCACACCCGCTTTGCCGGCAGGCCCTTCTTTGGGTGCTTCTTCCACAACAACGCCGTGATCGAGCCCGAACGCCTGCAGCGTGTCATGAGATTCGGTGTTTCTCCAGCGAACGCCGATAGACCCACGAACCACGCGGCCGGAGCGAATAATGTCGTTGTAGACCTTGGCCGCCATGTTGGACGGCAGGGCGAAGCCGATGCCTTCGTAGGATCCGCTGCGGGTGGCGATCATCGTGTTCACGCCAATCACCTCGCCGCGGATGTTCAGCAGCGGGCCGCCGCTGTTGCCGGGGTTGATGGCGGCATCAGTCTGAATAAAGTGTTGAAACGCTTGCGCTCCGGGCAGATCGCGGCCGGTAGCGCTGACGATGCCCGCCGTGACAGTGGCCTCCAGGCCGAAGGGGGAACCAATGGCCACCGCCCAATCGCCCACTTCCAAGCTGTCGGAATTTCCGATCTGGACAGGAACCAGCGGCTTTTTCGCGTCAATCTTGATCACCGCGATGTCCGTTTCCAGGTCGGTCCCAATGACGTGCGCCCGGTACTCGTTGTCGTCCCCGTGGATACGGACCTTGAGGCGATCGGCGTGTTCCACGACGTGATTGTTAGTGAGGATGTATCCATTCCTGTCAACAATGAAGCCGGTGCCGGAGCCCTGCTGGCGGAACTGCTTGGGAGGCTGGCCGTTGCCGAAAAACTTCTTCAGCATGTCCGAGGGGTCGCTCTGCTCGGAATCGCCATCGCCCTCGTCTTGTTCCAGCCGCGGGCTCTTCTTTGCGGCGACCTTCGGCATGTAGTCGGCCTGAATGTAGACCACCGACGGCTCCAGTCGCTTGGCGAGCTTGGTGAACTCGTTTCCGACGGGCGCAGCTTGAGGAATTGTCAGCGGAGTCGCGTCCTGAGCCACGGGGCCTGTGTCACGAGCGGCCTTCACCCGCGTATCGAGCAATTGTCCGAGGATGATTCCGATGATCAGAGTGACCAGCAACAGACCGACACTGAGCACTTTCTGTTGCTTCATTTTCTCAAGGAACGGCATTAGCAAAACCTTTCAGGCTGGAGGCGTACTTTAAGTATAAGGAAAACCAACCAACCTCGGCCATCAGTGACGAAGGACTCTCTCAAGAAGACCGATGCCGCCGCTCACGAATTGGTTTCAATTCAACCAGTAGGATGCCGCCCAGGATGAAAGTGCCCCCCAATACTGCCGCGAAGGTGAGAGTTTCACCACCCACGGCCACTGCTGTGAACAGCGCAAAGACCGGCTCGAGAGCAAAGATCAAGGCGGTTCGCGTCGCAGTCGTATATTGCTGACCCCAGGTTTGGAAGGCGAAAGCGAGCGTGGTGGCGAACAGGCTGGTTAGTCCGAGCGCGAAAACGATCTGGCCATTCCAGGATGCTTGGGGTGGTTCCGCCAGCAGCGAGATCGTGGAGAGCACCGCGGCGCACAGGATTTGTCCCAACGCGACAGCTTCGTACCGCGCTCGCTGCGAATAATACCCGAGAATCAGCAGGTGAAAGGAAAACGCTACCGCGCAGCCGATGGTCAGCAGATCGCCCTTGTTGATGTCGAGCAGGCTGCTATGCGAGCCGAGGGACGGCAGTGTCATGACCGCCATCCCAACCACTGCGCACAAGATGCCCAGGACTTCGGAGGCATGGGGAAATCGGCGGTAGACGACCGCGCCAATGATGGGGACCAACGCGATATAGAGTCCAGTCAGGAAGCCCGACTTGCCCGCCGTGGTGTACTTCAGGCCGAACGTCTGCAACATGTATCCGGCCCATAGAAAAATTCCGGCGAACGCACCGCCCCGCAATCCGTGCATGACTTGTTTGAATCCCGCCCGTAGCAATGGCCGCAAAAACAGCAAGGCCATGAACAGGCTGGCCAGCCAAAAACGGAGTGACAGGAAATAGACCGTGGAGATGCCAAGCAGGGCCTGCTTGACCACAACGAAGGTGGCGCCCCAGATCAGGGCGACCAAGGCCAACGCCGAATCGGCGCGCCAGCGGGCCGGGACCTTTCCCGGTCGGGACTCTGTGGAGAGGACAGTCAAGACCGCGTCTAAAACTCGCGGGCAGCGCCTATTGTGCCGCCGCTTTCCAATTGGGTGTGCAGAGACGCCAGTAAGAGGAGGATACGCCGAAGACCCAGTTCGCGGCCGTCCGGCAGGAACCACTCCTGAGAGGAATGGGCGCCGCCTCCCTGACCCCCCGTGCCGATAGAAATGGCGGGCAGGCCAAGCGACAGAGGGATGTTCGCGTCGGTGGAGGCGCAGTCGACTCGCGAGCGAATATTGAGATAGGAATCGACCGCTTGAATGGTCTGCAATACTCCGGACGATTCAGAGAGCTTGCCACCAGGGCGCGACCCGAGTTCTTTGATCTTGGCTGCCAGTCGCCCGGTGCGGGCCATCCGGTTCTGGTGCTCCAGGGCTCGCTCCACTGCTAGCGTCAGCGTAGCGGCGAGTTCGTCCAACAGAGCGTTCTCTTCGCTGCGCAGGTCCAGCTTGGCACGAGCGCTCGCCGCAATCGAGTTGATGCTGCTGCCCCCTTCGATCACGCCGAAGTTGTACGAGCAGCGGATGGGATTCGCGGACGCGACGCGCGCGTCCGCTGCCTGCCCGAACGACGTGATGGCCATCGCCAACGCATGTACCGGATTGCCGCTTCCCTGATCGTTCCAACTATGGCCGCCAGGTCCGCTGAAGCCGATCTCAAACCGCCTGCTGGCTAGCGCTTGAGCAGTGACGTGTTCAACGGACGGTCCATCAAGCACCACAAAGGCTGCAATCCGCGAAAGTAACGGCGCCTGGCCGCAGATATAGCGCATGCCGCTGAGATTGCCTTCGCCCTCTTCGCCGACATTGGCGATCAGCAGAACTGAGCGAGCCAAGTCAGCTAGATCGGGTGTTTCGACAAGCACGCGAGCCAAGGCGAGTAGAGCAGCTAGTCCCGAGCCGTTATCGGAAACGCCGGGGCCTGTGAAGCGGCCATCGGGTGTCAGGACAATCTCTTCCGGCCGCGCCGGCGCCAGCACGGTGTCCAGATGAGCGGTCACGGCAAGAACCGGGCCGTCTCCATCATTTTCGTAGGTGGCCAGCGCGTTACCGGCTCGATCGAGCCGCGCATCCCAGCCGATCGCCTTCAACTGATTGCAAAACCATTCCGCGCGCTTTTGTTCGAAAAATGTGGGGGCGGCGATGCGGCACAGCTGGAGGTGCCGTTCATTGATCCAGGACCGCTCGCGCGAGAACCAGCGCTGCGCTTCGAACAGACCCGGCTGCCCTGCCAGGTGCGACACCCGCCGCGTGTGCGGCGAGAGCCGGCGGCTGAGGGTAAGCAGCGATCTGGTTTGCGTGGCCAAACGGTCTCCTAATGCTCAGGATAACGGAGCCCGCAGCTTGGCCGCCAGGAATTACCATCATTTCCGACTCCGGACTCAGATGGCCCCGGGCGCCAGCATCTGGCTCGAAAAGATCTCCGCCTGATCGAGTTCTATGGCATGACCGGCAGCACGATATGCGACGGCATCTTCTGCGTTGAGTACACGCGCTGTGTCGCCGGAACAAAGTCGCTCGCCTTCGCAACGTAGATACTGCTCACGTAAGTTTGCGGGTTGCGGTCAATCACCGGAAACCAGGTCGACTGCACTTGAACCATCAGCCGGTGGCCCTTCAGGAAGACATGGTCGTGATCGCGCAGAGGGATCGTAAACTGGGTGGGTTGATTTGCTACCAGGGGTTCGGGATTCGCGTAACTCCTGTTATAACGGCCGCGCCGCACTTCCATCGCGATTGGCAACAGGTAGCCGTTGAGCGACTTGGCGTACTCGCCCGGAGCTGGTCCCTCCTCGGGCTTCCATGAGTTTTTCACCGCGTCTTCCGGGTAGACGTCGATCAGTTTCACCACGAAGTCGCTGTCGGTGCCAGAGGTGGACGCGTAAAGCTCGGCAGCCAGCGGTCCGGTGACGATGAGATCGTGATCGAGGGGAGCGCTGACGTAGCTGATGACATCGGGCCGGTGGTCGACAAAGCGCTGGTCGGCGGCTTCCCAGGTGCGCCAGTCCCCGCCGGGATACGTGGGGGAGATAGGGCGCTGCCGGTAGGGAACGGGGTTAGCAGGGTCGGAAACATATTGAACGAAGTCTTTCGCTGCGTCGGCGGCCGGAGCATCGAAGGACAGAGTCCCGTCCGAATGCAGGTATAGATTCGTCGGCTTTGCTTCCTTGGGCGGCCACTGGCTATAGGTGTGCCAGGTGTTTGAGCCGGATTGAAAGGTGCTGGCCTTCCAGGGAAACTTCTCGCCGGTGCCATGCAAGTAGTAACGGAAGAACGGCGCTTGGATGTTCTCACGGAACTCGCGCGCTGTGTCGTGCCCCCCGAAGGGTATTTCGCCAATTCGATCTGCCGCGGGGGCTTGCCATTGGCCGTGGAACCAGGGACCGGCGACCATAAAGTTATTACCCTGTGGGTCGCTTTCCTCCGAGTTGCGGAAGATCCGCCAGGGACCCCAAGGGTCCTCCTGATCCCAGAAACCGGCGACGTTGAGGTTGGGCACCGGACTCGAGTGCAGCTGGTTTACCCACGCTTCTCTGCGCCAGAATTCGTCGTAGTTCGGGTGCTCCACCGTTTCGTTCCAGTACGGGATGGAATTGTGCATAAACTTGGCGTTGATGTTCGAGATGGGACCAAGATCGAGATACCACTGATAGGTGTCGTAGATATCGAATTTGAAGTGGGTGTTCTCGTTCTTATCGGCTTGCTCCATCACGGCGTATTCGAATGAGTAGCTCAACCGGAGCGCGCCGTAGCGATGGTCGTCGTCGTTCATCCATTGGTCGGCCGGCGACGCCTGCTCGGAAACCACCTTCAGAGCCGGATGGGGATGAAGCAGCGTCAGTGCGGCAGTCAACCCGTTATAGGAAACGCCATAGATGCCGACGCGCCCATTGTTGTTCGGCACATTTTTCACCAGCCAATCGATGGTGTCGTAGGCATCGGTGGTTTCATTGGTGTCCTTTGGGTCGTTCAGATTGACTTGCGAAGAAATTTTGAAGACACCCTCGGACTTAAAACGGCCGCGGAGATTCTGGAACACAAAAACATAGCCATCCTTGGCCAGCAGCTTGAAAGAATCGGATAAGGTCTTCGGAACCTCTGTGGGGACGCCGTACGGTGTCCGCTGCATGAGAATTGGCAGAGGACCGGCATGATTCCGAGGCGTCACGATCACGGTTTGGAGGCGGACGCCATCACGCATCGGGATCATGACTTCCTGGAACGTGAAGTCGGTGCTGACGGGAGGCGTGACCTGCGCGGGCGCCACAGCCAGCATTAATGCCGAAAGAAGAACCAGACACGCGCGGGCTTGCACACTCACTCGATCACCTCGAAAGCTGGGAATCCGAGAATCTTAGCAGACGCTGCGCCCGGTCCTTTGGGCGAGTTTCGACGACTTGAAATCAGGCGGCAGCTAGGAAGGCCCTGACGATGGGATGGAGCGGCCTTCCCGCGATTGAACCGATCTGTGGCTGGAACAATGTGGCCAGGAAAAATGGATGGTTGGGCAACTCGATCGCTTCGGCGCCCGCATCCTGGGCGAGCGCGGAAATCACCAAGCCGTGCCTGGTCAGCAAATCGACATAGGCCGGGGCGAGCCCATAATTGCACCAATGAAAGCCAATGAATGGGTCACATCCGCAGAGTTTGTCGAAGCGCGTTCCAGATACCGCGGTGACCAGTCGCTCTTCGGCGACAAGGCTGCAGGCCAGCCGATCGACGACCAGGAGGTCCCCGGGTGTCGCAGTTTCCGCATGGCCCGCGCTCGCCATGCCGGCGACGTTCCGGGCAAACTCGACAACTGCATACTGAAATCCGGCGCAGGTCCCCAGAAAGGGCTGGCCGGATGTTCTCGCCGCTTCGATAGCCGTGTAGACCTCCGCATCGTTTTCGTAAGGACTGCCGGGTACCACCCAAATCGCATCGGTGTCGGCAACGCGTGCGACTTCGGGACTGCTAGTTCGGATCCAGCGAGCCCGGACTCGGGCAGGAAACATGTTCAGGGCAGCGTCCAGTTCGCGGTGGGTGATGAAATCGAGGTTGCGGTCGCCTAGCAGGACGACTTCCTTCATCAAGACAGTCTAGCGGGTACTGGTTTCCGGGGTGGCGCCGGTCATCACTTCGGCGAGTTGCTCACAACCTACAGACTCCTCCACAGGCGTCGGCTCGTTCGCCGGAGTGCCCGGCTCCGCCGGCCGGCGGCTTATCCATTGTTGGCACTTCTTAGCCAATTCTCCTAGCCGGAAGGGCTTGCCCACGAAATCGTCCATACCGGCTTCGAAGCAGCGCTTCGAGTCCTCATTGTAGACGCTCGCTGTCAATGCAATGATGGGAACCCGGCCAGCCCAACCCGGAAAGCGGCGGATCTGTTTGGTTGCCGAGCAGCCGTCCAGAACGGGCATCTGGACATCCATGAGAATCACATCGAATCGCTGATGCTTGGCCGCTTCAACCCCTTCCAGGCCGTTCACGGCAACCTCTACGCAATAGCCGGCCTTTTCCAGTATCCGGCGGGCCAGCAGCAGATTGGTCGCGTTGTCCTCGACCACCAGGATTCGGGGCTGAGAGGTGAAGTCAGAGTTGGGTCCAGGTATTGGCATGGAGTTTCAGCGCGCTAGAGCGCGGTTCGCGTCTCCTTCGTTTTTTCCGAAATCACGCCATTTGACAGGCATGCTTAGTGAAGCTTATCGGTAGAATCAGGTCAAAACTATATCGTCGGGCCGCGCCACGCCCCCGTATACAATCCCCACCAACGGTAGTAGGCCTCTCTCGAGGCCTGGTCCGACCAAAGCCATGCGTCACACTAGCTAGATATGGGTTTCTTAGACAATCTGGAAAACAGTCTAAAGAGCCTCGAATCCGAAGGGGAGCGCGATGGCAGCGAGCGCCTCCGGCAGGAAGAGGAGCGCAATCGGAGGTCCGCCGAAGCCCCTTGGGCCGACCAGTTGAGGCAAAGCGAGTTTGTCCACAAGCTGTTCGACGACGCGGCAGCCGCAGGCCATCGTTTGCGCACCAAGGTCTACGTTGCCTGGCTCGACACAACGCTTCGGCTGGAAGCGCGAGGGCGGCGGCTGGAACTGAGGCCCACCTCGAAGGGGATTGTCGCCGTTTTCATCCCGGACGCCAGCAATGGCTCCGCCGTCGAGACGGAGCGGCCGCTGCGGCTGGATACCGATCCTGCCGACCTGCTGCGAGAGTGGCTGCCCTAGGTCGGATATTACGGTTTGTTAAGAATTACGATATTGGAATACGTTGGGCGGGCAAATACATCCAAAGGAGCGTGAGTGGGGATTCTGAAGGTCTGAACGGAGAAGCCTGTCAACTGCGACAGTTGTACAAGGTGTCGGTTCTGATAACATCAAGAACAGTTTCGCTTCTCGGTTTTGCCGCTGTCCGAACGGATGGATGGCACGGAGTTAATGTTTGAAAAGAACAGCTTGGGCGCTGGTTTTAGGGTTTTTCGCGGCGGCGCTGGTTGCGCCGGCCTACACCGGCTATGCCGGTGAAGGCGCAGACGACCCCGAAACCACCAAAATTATCAACAAATACCTGACAGCTACTCAAGCTCCATCGAACACCCTGCGGGGGGTGTCCATGGAGGTCGAGATTAGTGCGTCAGTCCCGGAGCTGCAAAAGCACGGGAAGCTGCATGCGCTGCAGAACATTTCAAAACTGGGCCAGATCACTTATAAAGTATTGGGATTTCAGGGTGATGACACGGTGAAAAAGGACGTCATTGCTCGTTATCTGTCGGCTGAGCAACAATCGCAAAGCGACAATCGCATGGCCGTGACCCCGGCGAATTACAAGTTCAAATTCAAGGGCAGGCAGAACCTGCCTGGCAGCAAGGCAGCCTATGCGTTCCAGGTTTCCCCGCGTAAGAAGGCCGTTGGGCTGTTCAAAGGTGAAATTTGGCTGGACGCCGATACCTGCCTGCTCATTTTCGAGAAAGGCCGCCTGGTTAAGAATCCAACCGTCTTTTTCAAGCAGGTGGACTTCGAACGCGCGTTTGAAATCAAGAACGGCGTGGCTATTCCGCAACATATGAGTAGCGTAATCGACACGCGCGTGGTGGGACGGATCGAATTGAATATCGATTACAGCAACTTCGAGCCTGACGCCGACCCGGACCGCTCATCCTTGTCGACCATGTTATGGCCGCAATGATGCCATTGCGTAGCGAATTCCACGAATCAAATCTGCCTTCAGGCGCGTCATAACCTCAATTCTTGCCAGTGACTAGGGCATCAACGCCAGCGGAGCCAAAGCGGTTGAGATTCGTGCATGAAACCCGCTACGCTGGAAGTTAACCTTTTAAGGAGTCCATGAAAACCCTTTTCCTGAATCCTCCTTCGTTTGAAGGCTTTGACGGTGGGGCTAGTTCCCGCTGGCCGGCCTCGCGGGAGATCGAGTCGTATTGGTATCCGGTGTGGCTTTGCTACCCGGCCGGAATGATTCCGGGCAGCAAGGTGCTCGACGCTCCGCCACACAAAATCTCGATCGAGCAAACAGTCGAAATGGCGAAGGATTACGAACTGCTGGTTCTGTTCACCTCGACGCCCGGTTTCCACGTGGACGCGAAGATCGCGGAAATGATGAAGGGCAACAATCCCAACCTGAAGGTGGCGTTCGTCGGTCCCCCGGTCACGGTTGAGCCGGAAAAATGTCTTAACGCATCCAAGGCGATCGACTTTGTCGTAAAACGCGAGTTCGACTATCAGATCCGCGATTATGCCTTGGGCAAGCCGCTCGAAGAGATACCCGGCGTCGTGTTTCGAAAGGACGGAGGTTTCGTTCACACTCCCGAGGCGGGCGTCATTGAGAACCTGGACGAACTACCCTGGGCGTCGAAGATCTACAAACGCGATCTCGATTTCCGCAATTACAACGTTCCGTTCCTGCTGAACCCATTCATTTCGCTGTATACGTCGCGTGGCTGCCCGGCCATGTGTACCTTCTGCCTCTGGCCGCAGACCCATTCCGGCCACCGCTGGCGCCTGCGTTCCTCGGACGACATCGCCAACGAATGCCGCTGGGTGCTGGAAAACTTCCCGGGCCTGAAAGAGATCTTTTTCGACGACGATACATTCAATTACCAAAAGGCGCGCACCATTGAGCTCTGCAGCAAGCTGAAGCCGCTGAAGTTCACCTGGAGTTGCACCTCCCGCGTTACCACGGACTACGACACCCTGAAGGCGATGAAAGAAGCGGGATGCCGCCTGCTCATCGTGGGCTACGAATCGGGCGACCAGCAGATCCTGAAGAACATAAAAAAAGGCGCCACCATCGATATGGCGCGCCGGTTCACTGCGAACTGTAAGAAACTCGGTTTGATCATTCACGGAGACTTCATCGTCGGTCTGCCGGGCGATTCGCGTGAGTCGATTCGCAAGACCATTGACTTCGCCAAAGAACTGGATGTCGAAACTATTCAGGTATCCATTGCGCATCCCTATCCGGGCACCGAATTCTACGATTACGTCAAGAAAAACAACCTCATTACCATCGACTCCATGACCGATGAAACCGGCCATCAACTGCCGAACGTCATTTACCCGGGTCTGGACCGAGGCGAACTGGTGGAGTGGGTGGAGCGATTCTACGGCGAATACTACTTCCGTCCCAAGGTCGCTTTGCGCCTGGTCGGCAAGGCTATCTTCGACAACAGTGAGCGAAAACGCCTCTACAAGGAAGCCCGCGAATACCTGGCTCTGCGTTCAAAGCGCAAACAGTTCATTAAAGACCAGAAGCAGCAGCCGTCGGTTCTCCCCAGTACAGGCGATTAACTCAAGGCAGGGAAGGTCGTCTTGGCAACTACTGAGACAGCGGCGGAGCAGGGGCGGCTTCGGCCGAGGACCCGGACACAATCAGAGGCCTTAGTGCTGACGCTGGCGGTGGTGCTGCTGAATGCGTTTGGCAACTTGGCCCTGGCTTGGGGTATGAAACACCGGGATGCGGTTTCGGCGAATCCGCTGGACTACGTTCAAGCCTTGTTCGATCCGATCGTTGCACTCGGCGTTGGCTTGCTTATCCTCTGGCTGCTCACGCGAATGGCGCTCATGAGTTGGGCCGACTTGAGCTTTGTCATACCCATGACCGCCGTTGGTTATTTGCTCTCCGCCCTCTTCGGACACATCTTCCTGGGTGAACACATCTCCCCAGCGCGTTGGCTTGCGACCTTGCTCATCGTGGTGGGTCTCGGCTTGGTCGGAAGTACACCGCACAAATCGAAACCCCTGCCAGAGCCGGATAAAGGCGGCTTTGAATCATGAAGTGGGTCCTGGTCTCCATCGTAGTCTGCTGCACGGTGTTCGCCGATCTCCTGCAAAGCCGCGAGATGAAGCTGGCCGGAGAGCAGTGTGCCAGCGCCCGCGGTCTCCTGCACATTCTGAAAATGATCGGAAGCCGCACTTATCTGGGCATCGCCATTTTCCTGATGGCGGTTTCCTTCTTTGCCTTCATGGCGCTGGTGCAGCGTGAGCCGATGAGCTTCGCGGTGCCTGCCTCAGCCGCCCAGGTGGTGCTGGAAGTCGCACTGGCGAAGTTCCTGCTGCGTGAGTACGTCGGCGCTCGGCGCATAGCCGGCGCCGCATTAGTTCTGGGAGGCGTGATACTGCTCGCGCAGTAGCGCACACCGGCCGACCAGTGAATACCCTATGGCTTGTATTCCTGCCGGCCCTCGGCTATCAGTGTCTTGCCATCGCGGCGAGCCTGCAGCAAATCCTGCGCAGGAAGCCCAGGCGGCAGTTTCAGCCGGGCGTCTCCGTGTTGAAGCCCGTTCGTGGCGTCGACCCCGATATGCTCACGGCGCTGCGCTCACAAATCGTGCAGGACTATCCGTCGTTTGAGGTTCTCTTCGGCGTGCATGATGAAGACGATGCCGCGTTGCCCCAGATTCGCAAGCTGCAGGACGAGTTTCCCAGCAATGTCATCCGTGTGATTGTTGGACATGAGTCCGGTCTGAATGAGAAGGTCGGCATCTTGAAGGGCCTCGCTCGCCACGCCCGCTATCCTGTGTGGGTCGTCAACGACAGCGACATACGTGTCACGCCCGAATACCTCAGCGAAGTAGTCGCGCCGCTGGAAGATCCACAAATTGGCGTGGTCACGTGTCTCTACCGCCCGCGGCCGCATGCCTTGCCGGCTGTGTGGGAAGCGCTAGGTGTGGCTACCGATTTCATGCCCAGCACGCTGGTGGCGCCGCTAGTGGGAGTGCGCGAATTCGGTCTTGGCTCGACCCTCGCGTTTCGTGCGCAAGACCTGGAGCAGGCCGGCGGATTTTCCGCCCTTGAGGACTACCTGGCGGACGACTATCAACTGGCGCGCCGAATCACGCTGCTGGGCAAGCGCGCCCTGCTCTCGACTTATGTCGTAGAGACCTCGTTGGGCGATACCACGTGGGGCGGCGTTTGGGATCACCAGTTGCGCTGGGGACGAACCATTCGCATGTCCAAGGGTGGCGGATACGCAGGCCTTCCGATTACCCATGCCGGCCTCTGGATGTTGATCGCGGTGCTGCTGCAGTTGTGGTGGGTCGCGGCCGCGTTAGCCGTGCTGCGCTGCCTGGTGGCCCTGCTCACCGGCTGGTTTGTCCTGCGCAGTACCATCGCGCTGGGCTTGTTCCCACTGAGCGTGCTGTGGGACGTCTACGCGTTTGCAGTATGGGTTGGCAGCTACCGGTCTAGCGACGTCCGCTGGCGAAACCGCGCCTTGCGTGTCGGCGCGGACGGTCGCATTGAATCGACCGCCGCCGCGGTAAGTCCCGGTAACTCGGCCCGCGAGTAGCCGGCAATTGAAACCCAACGCAGGAAGCGAGTTTGAGCCGCTGCCTCAAGGTTCTCAATAGCTGGAGCCGTTGGTATACTAGTGAAGCGTTGCGCCCGTAGCTCAGCTGGATAGAGCGTTTGGC
>CAVUCO010000068.1:0-148759 GCA_963740005.1 uncultured Acidobacteriaceae bacterium
CGAACAAACAGCGGTCACACATCTCGCAAATTTATTTCCGCCTTCTTTTCAATCACTTCCAAATTCGGCAACCCGAAATCAGTGCCCTCGCCTGAGATAATGGTCTTGTAAGAAGAATTTCGTGCCAAAGGGCCGTCGCGGCTAACCCTGCGTTCGGCCCTTTTCCATTTTCTGGGATGGTCTGCCGGCGACGGGCATCTCTGCCCCAAGGCGGCCTCAACAGTCGCTCTTGCCAACTCGCCCACGTCGCCGGGTGGGCAGGGCAAGCCTGTCCCACGGATCACGATCGATCAGAAACCGGGCCGTTGCGCCCTCAACCGCCGCTCATGCCTCATGGCCTCATGTCGCGTGAGCGGCGCAGCAGTTCGTCTTTCCGACACCGCAAATCAAAGGATTACGAATCAAAATGTCTTCTGCTTCCCAGATCACCGCCAACCAAGCCAACGCCCAGCTCTCAACCGGCGCCAAGACCACCGAAGGCAAGGCCAAATCCTCCATGAACGCTTTGAAAACCGGTCTTACCGGCCATACTGTCCTGCTTCCCGGCGACGACGCCGAACGCTACGAAGCCAAACTGCTGCACAACCTCGAAGCCATCAACCCCGTGGGTGAGAAGGAAACCGCACTCGTCCAAGCCCTCTCCGATACCGAGTGGCGGCTGGCCCGTATTCCCGGTCTCGAATACGGCATCTACGCCCTCGCCCGCATCGAGTTCGCCGATAAGTTCAACGACCAACCGGCCGAGCACCGCCCCGGCCTCATCCAGTCCTACACCTTCCTCGCCTACCACCGCCAGCTCAACAACCTGAGCATCCAGGAATCGCGCCTTAACCGCCAGTTCGTCAAGATTGCCGCCGAATTGCGTGAATTACAACAGCAGCGCCAGCAACATCAACAAGCCAAGCTCGCCGAAGCCGCCCGCCACTACCTCGCTGCCAACAAGGCCAGCAAACCCTTCAACCACAAAGAATTTGGGTTCGATTTTTCAATGGACCAGATCGATCGCTACGCCAAGCTGATCCAGCAGAGTGAGAAGGCCTTCAACGCCGCATAAGCCCGGCCAGCCCGTTCGCAACCACTCGAATATCGACGGAAACCTCTCACAATTCGCGAAGCGAAGTCACGCTGGCCTCTCTTCAACCGCCACTCGCCCGGCACCCCATTTCATCCGCGCCAGTAGCGTCCCGGCTTACCCTCCCACCCCCGCAGTTTAAAATAATTAGGAACTTTACTATCTATGTCTGAATCGAAACGGGTGTGCTGGCAGATCCGCGCGAAAGCTTCTATCAAAACAAGTGCGAGGAACTGGGAAAGCTCTACCCGCACTTCGACCGGTTGTCCTCGGAGGTGATGCTGAATCTCCTCTATACCTGCGACGTGGTGACATCTAGCACCGGCAAGTTCCTCGCAAAGTATGGGCTGGCGAAATCCAGCTTCAACATTCTGATGAATCTCCGGCACGGGCCGCCTGAGGGCATGCTGTTGCACGATCTCGGAGAACTGCTGTTGATGACCCGCGCCAACGTCACCGGCCTGATCGACCATCTGGAAGAAAAGGGGCTGGTGCGCCGCATCGTCGATGCGAGTGACCGGCGGGCTCGCTTTGCCCGCATCACCAAGAAGGGCGAAGCGTTGATGGATGAGTTGGTCCCGCGTCACTTCGGGCGCACCCAACAGAGGCTTGAGGCCTTTTCTGAAGACGAGAAGCAGACCCTCGTGGCGCTCTTGAAGAAGTTGCGCGCAGCGGTTCGCCAAGCCGACGCGCGATCCGGCGAAGCGGCACCGGAACAATATGCCGTCCTCTCGGCGGCTGTGGAAACGACAGAGTAATCGGAACAGGAAAAAAACAACGATGGCAAATACCGATCAACAGAATTCAGCGGCGGTCGCCGACCGGCCCCAGGAAACAACCAAGGAGATTTTCCCGGAGAAGAAGCCCAAGACCAACCGCGTCCGAATTTTTCTGTTCATCGTCGCCATTGCCCTGGCCGTTGCCGCCTACCCGATTTATTCCTATTACTCCGTCCGTGAATCCACCGACGACGCGCAGGTGGATGGCCACTTGCACCCGATCAGCTCGCGCGTCAGTGGCACGGTTGTCGCCGTGAATGTCGATGACAATCAGGAAGTTGCGCTCGGCAAGGAATTGGTTAAGCTCGACCCGGCTGACTACCAGGTTCAGGTAGAGCAAGCGGAGGCCGACCTCCAGGACGCCAGGGCAGCCACCAATGAGGCCCAGACCAACGTTCCCATCACCAACATCAACACCAGTTCGCTGATTCGCACCAGCGGTGCCTCCGTGTCGGAAAGTCAAGCCGCCGTGCATTCCGCCGAGCAGCAGGTGAACGCCGCCAAAGCGAGACTCGAGACAGCAAAGTCGCGGCTGGCAGAATCGGATGCCAACTACACCAAGGCGCAGCAGGATCTGAAGCGGTTCAAGGAATTGGTGGACAAAGATGAAATCTCTAAGCAGCAGTACGATGCCGCCGTCGCCTCATCCGACTCCGCCAAGGCCGATGTGGACACGCAGAAATCCAACATTAACGAGGCTCAGCACAATGTCGACGTCGCCCTGGCTTCTCTTGAACAGGCGAAAGCTCGCCTGAACTCCGCCCTGGTCACGGAACTGCAGAGCCAGCAGAGCGCTCCCAAACAGGTTGCCGCCATCGAAGCCCGCTACAAATCGAATGAAGCCAAAGTCCTGGAGCGGCAGGCTGCGTTGGATCAAGCCAAACTGAACATCCAATACACCATCATCACTGCCCCGGTCGCCGGTCTCGTCACTAAGAAATCGGTTGAGGTGGGCCAGCGCATTCAGCCTGGCGAACAGTTGATGACCCTCGTGCCGCTCGACGATGTGTGGGTCACGGCCAACTTCAAGGAAACGCAGCTGAAGAGAATTCGTGTCGGCCAGAAGGTAGAAATCGAAGTGGATGCCTTCGGCAGCCGAAAGTATCAGGGTCATGTGGATAGCATCGCGGCTCTCTCAGGAGCGCGCTCGAGCCTCCTCCCGCCCGAAAACGCAACCGGAAACTATGTCAAGGTTGTTCAGCGTCTACCGGTGAAGATTGTGCTCGATAAGGGTCAGAATCAGGATCACTTGCTCCGCCCCGGCATGTCCGTGGTGCCAACGGTGCTACTGAACTCCGGGCCGGATTCAAAGTAACGGACAAGTTGGCGAGACTCTTCATGATCAGCAATCGGAGGGGTGTCTTCCATGGCGACTAACACGGCTACGCTCGACGCCGTGCGTCTCCCCCGGGAAGAGCAGGCCATCTGGAAGCCACGCTATAACCCTTGGCTGATCGCACTCACCGTTACCCTCGCCAGCTTCATGGAAGTGCTCGATACGAGCATCGCCAATGTCGCCTTGCCGCACATCGCCGGCAACCTCTCCGCGAGCCAGGACGAAGCCACCTGGGTTCTGACGTCCTATCTGGTTTCAAACGCCATCATCCTCCCGCTCAGCGGCTGGCTCTCGATGCTGATGGGCCGCAGGAACTTCTATATGACCTGCGTGCTGGTGTTCACCATCAGTTCATTCCTGTGCGGCATCGCGCCGTCGCTGGGCATGTTGGTTCTCTTCCGGGTCCTGCAAGGCATTGGCGGCGGCGGGTTGCAGCCCAGCGAGCAGGC
Organism: uncultured Acidobacteriaceae bacterium; assembly: GCA_963740005.1. Lineage (GTDB taxonomy): Bacteria > Acidobacteriota > Terriglobia > Bryobacterales > Bryobacteraceae > CAJCIT01. Next base: position 3,637 of record CAVUCO010000068.1, read on the forward strand.
CATCCTCGCCGACACGTTCCCACCGCAACAGCGTGGCATGGCCTTCGCCATCTACGGCATCGCCGTGGTGACGGCGCCGGCCATCGGCCCGACCCTCGGCGGCTGGATCACCGACAACTTCGATTGGCGCTGGATCTTCTTCATCAACATACCCGTCGGCATCCTGTCCCTGTTTCTAACCAGCTTCATGGTGCAGGATCCTCCCTACTTCTGTAAGGAGCGCGCACAGAAACTGAAGACAGGCCTCCGGGTGGACTATTGGGGCATCATCTTCATAGCCCTCGGCCTCGGCTTCCTGCAGATCATGCTCGACAAGGGCGACCGCGAAGACTGGTTCGCGTCGCACCTCATCCAGATAAGCGCAATGATCGCCGCCGTGGGCTTGGCGCTGGCGATCTGGTGGGAACTTCGGGTGAAAGATCCGGTGGTCGAACTGCACCTGCTCAAGGAACGGAACTTCTCTATCTCCGCCTTCTTCATGTTCATGGTGGGCGTGGTTCTGTTGGGGAGCACCGTGCTGATTCCGCAATACCTTCAGCTGGTGATGGGCTACTCGGCGACCGAGGCCGGCCTCGCTATATCGCCCGGCGGATTCCAGGTCATGCTCATGCTTCCGTTCGTTGGCTTGCTGCTTGGTAAAGCCAAAGTGGAGGCGCGCTGGCTGATTATGGTCGGCTTGATCATCACCGCGTTCGCCCTGTGGCACATGACCATCTTCAATACCGACATGAGTCAGCGCACCGCCATCATTGCGCGCTGCTACCAATCCGCCGGATTGGCCTTCCTGTTCGTCCCCATCAACACGGCCGCATATGCCTTCGTGCCGCGCAACAAGAACAATCAAGCGTCCGGACTTATCAACCTCATGCGGAACGTCGGCGGCAGTGTCGGCATCTCGATGGTGACCTCCATTCTCACGCGACGCACTCAGTACCACCAGGCGCGGCTGACGGAAAGTATGTCCACCTTGAACCCGGCGTTCAACCACGCCATCCAGGGGGCTCAAAACTCATTGATGCGCCATGGCGCTTCAGCGGGGAATGCCGCGAATCAGGCCTACGGCGTAGTCATGAATACCATCCTGCGCCAGGCCAGCGTACTGGCCTACATCGATTGCTTCTACATACTGGCGATCGTCTTTGGAGCGATGATCCCCTTGGTCTTCATGATGAAGAAGGTCAAGGCCGGCGGCTTCTCAATGGGCCACTAACGCAAACGGAGCCGTGACAGTGAGGGAGCGGACGCAAAGCGGTCCAAACCGGGCTGATGGGTTACAGTTTGGACCGAGCGGATGGGTGACAGTTGATTGGAGTTGGTGGTTGAGTCCCAGGAGGAGCATGCTGAGGCGTGCCCTGGAAAGAGAACAACACCATGGACCTCCGCGTCCGACTGATTCACGAACACGGCGACGGCGAAAGCGTCACCGCCTTGGCCGACATGTACAGCGTGAGCCGCAAGACCATCTACAAGTGGCTTGAACGCCACCAAAGCGAAGGCTTCCCGGGCCTGGCCGACCGCAGTCACGCCGCGCATCAAGTGGCCGGCAAGGTCAGCAGGAGATGGTGAGCCACATCATCGCCGCCCGCCAGCGCTGGCACTGGGGCCCGCGCAAGCTGCGCGTCAAACTCATCGCCGCGCATCCGGCCCTCACGATTCCGGCGGCGAGCACCATCGGCGACATTTTGAAACGGGCCGGCCTCTCGCATCCACGGCGCCGGCGTTCCCGCGCCACGCCCTCGTCCTTGCCTTTTGCCGCGATGAATGCCGCCAACCAAACCTGGTGCGCGGATTTCAAGGGCTGGTTCCTCACCGGCGACGGCCAGCGCTGCGATCCGCTCACCATCAGCGATGGCTACAGTCGTTTTCTGCTGCGCTGCCACATCACGCCGAAGGCCGATGGCGTGCATGTGGCCGCGGTCTTCGACGCCGCCTTCCGCGAGTACGGATTGCCGCGCGTAATTCCCAACCGTTATTGTCAAAGCAATCGAGCGAGAGCAACCGGACCCTGACAAAGCCGCAACCCTAAATAAGCGCACTCCAAAGCTCCGCCGCCGCGACGCAAGCCCGCTAGAAAATGTGCCCCATCTTGTCGCGTTTCGTCTTCAGATACTCGGTTGTGGTGTCAATCGGCGGCGCGATGATCGGCGCCCGTTCCACGACTTCGATGCCGGCATTCTCGAGCGCTGCCACCTTGTCCGGGTTGTTCGACAAGAGCCTGACTTGGCGAATACCAAAGAAGCGGATGATCGCGGCCGGCAGAGCATAGTCCCGAAGATCGGCCGCAAAGCCAAGCTGCACATTCGCCTCCACCGTGTCCAGGCCATGGTCCTGTAATTCGTAAGCGCGCAGCTTGTTCATCAGGCCGATGCCGCGGCCTTCCTGGTGTTCGTAAATCAACAGGCCGCGACCGCCCTCGACGATCTGGTCGAGCGCCAGTTCAAGCTGCGAACGGCAATCGCAGCGCAAGCTGTGCAACACGTCGCCAGTGAGACATTGCGAGTGAATCCGGACCAGTGGCGCGCCCAGTTCGGGCGATAGATCACCTAGCTTCAGTACCACGGCCTCTTCGGTCTCGTGAGGCTTTATGCCTTCAAAGCCGAATATACGGAAGTGTCCGAAGCGGCTGGGAAAGTCGGCCTCGGCCACCTTGTTGAGCTTGAACTGTCGCAAATTGTCCTCTACGCTTTGGATGCGCGAGCGGCACCAATAGCCTCGCTGGCAGCGTACTCTTAAGATTATAGAGATTCACCTCATGGCTCTGGCTGCGACATGCTCGAAGAACAACAGTTAGTTACGCTGTTGCTGAAGCTCGCCGTGGCGGCCTCGGTAGCCAGCATACTGATGCGCTTCGGCCGGATCCAGCGCTTGATCTTGAGCGATGACCGGACGCTCGGCCAGAGAATCCAGCTGGCATTGGTGATTGCGGCCATCTTTGGGGTTGGCTCGGAGGCCCGCATCCTGAGCCACAACGCCTATCAAGCCATCGACCTGGCACTCGAGAGCGCCATCATCGCCGGCATGTTGGATGGTTACGCCACTGGTCTCTTGGCCGGCATTTGCGTCTCGTTGCCCGATATGTTCGACGGCCAGCTCATGTCCATGCCGCTGTTTGCCGCCTGCGGCGTGCTGGGCGGGTTGATGCGCGATCTGGCGCCGGAGAAAGAGGACATCTGGCATTTCTCGGCATTCATCGACCTCAACTTGTACCAGTTGATCCGGCAGGCGCTGCGCCGCAAGCGGCGTGCTATCCAGCGCAAGCTCGTCGAGCGCGCCGCCTTCAACCTGGTCTGCAATGCCACCATCGTGCTCGCTGAGTTACTCCGGCTGGCTGTCCTATTGCTGTTCAAAGACCGCTACGGCACCTTCTCCATTGCGCGTAACTCGGAACTGCAGAGCCCAACCGTGCTCGCAGCGCTGGCCGTCACAACGCTGTTCTCCGTGTCGCTGCCCATTCGCATCTGGAGCAGCTTCCGGACCGAGAAAAAGCTGGAAGCACAGCAGGCCAGTCTGACAGAAGCGCGCCTGGCTGCACTCACCAACCAGATCAATCCTCATTTTCTGTTCAACACACTGAACTCTGTATCGACGCTCATTCGCATGAACCCCGATCAGGCCCGCAGCATGGTTTACAAGCTGTCCAATATCCTGCGCCGCCTGCTTCGCAAAGCAGATGCCTTCTCGCCGCTGCGTGAAGAGATCTCGTTCATCGACGACTATCTTGCCATTGAGATGGTCCGTTTTGGCGACAAGCTGAGATTCCACAAGGAGATCGACGAACGGACGCTCGACCGGCTGGTGCCCAGTATGATCCTGCAGCCAATCGTTGAGAACTCCATTAAGCACGGCCTCGCCAGTAAGGTCGAAGGCGGCATGGTGGGCTTGAAGGTTTCGCTGCATGGCGATCGCCTGCGGATTCTGATCGAGGACGACGGCATCGGCATCTCCGAAACCAGGCTCGCCGGACTATTCGAACACGGCATCGGCGTCAGTAACGTGAATGAGCGGTTGCGGGTCCTCTACGGATCGTCGTATCGAATGCTCGTAGACAGCGAACCGGGCAAGGGAACCCGCACGACAATCGAGCTGCCCGAGGTGCGCCTCGAAGCGTCCGGTCTGACCTGGCAGGCCTCCTAGCAGGCTGCTGAAAAGGCCATCTCCCAATTCACTCCCCACTATGTGAAAACTCCCGGCACAGAACCGCGCGCGTAAGAGACTGTGTGAAAACTTCAACACGGAGCCGCGCGCGTCAGCAAGCGCACTCAAAGGCCGATATTTTTATCAAACTCCCGGCATTTTCAGCTGCTTTCTGACCCGACCCGTCCGCAAGCCCTGACCGTGAAGCGCGATTGCCGGCGTTTTCACACAGACTCGTTAGCAAGCGGATTCGGGTGTTCTGCTTTCGACCGCGCGTCAGCAAGCCCACCATCGAAGGTGATTTGGACGGAGCGCGTGTAAAACGGAGCCGTGACCGTTAGGGAGCGAACGCAAAGGTCCGGAAGCACGAAACCGGGGGATCGAAGCCCATCATTTCACCTGGTTTCCGAGCCCGCGTGAGCAACCCCTGACCGCGCCGCGCGCAGTTACTGGAATTTTCCTAGGCGCGTCCGCCGGCCTCAGGCCGCTTTCAAACCGGCCAGCACGCCGCGCATATAGGAAAAGCTCTTCAGCATTCCCGGTAGCACGTCCGTCTCATTGATTTCGTACTCGAGGTTCACGTAGCCGGGATATCGCATCTTGATCAGCTGTTTGAAGATCTGCGGGAACGGCATCCGCCCTTCACCCACATCGCACTGGCTTTCCTTCGCAGTGAAGTCCTTCAAATCCTTCACGTGCATGTCGAGTAAGCGCGGTCCGGCCTCGGCGATGGACTCGACGACGTCCACCCCGGTGCGGGCAGTGTGGCCGATGTCAATGCACAGGCCGCAGCGCGGGTCCATATTCTTAACCACCTTGAGAACGCTCTGCGGCGTCGGGAAGTTTTTGTCCTCGGGACCGTGATTGTGCACGGCGATCTTAATGTCGAATTCCTTCACCAGGTTTTCGAGCTTCGGCAATGTGGTGTGGGTCGGAGCACAGACAATCAGGGGCATTCCTGCCCGTTTGGCATATTGAAACTTCTCGCGCCGCTTGGCGTCGTCCTCCGAATCGGGGAACGAGATGTTACCGCCGCCTACGATGATCAGGCCCGCGTCGGCAAACTCCTTGCGCGCGGCATCGATCTGCTCCGGCGTACTATCCAACTTCAGATGGAAGTCTTTGATGTTGATAAACGGCGTGCCAATGATCTTCGCCATCGCGATCGACTGCTCGCGCGTGTACTTGCGGAACGAGTAGGAGGCGATGCCCAAACTGATCGTGACCCCGTTACCCATGTCAATGGCTTGAGCGCCAAGACGTCTCTTTCCGGCAATAGCGAGTCCGGCGGCGCCCGCCAGTTCCATCCAGTTTCGTCGTGTCAACATGATGTTCCGCGCTCCTTAGATCATCTCCAGTTCTTCTTCCAGCAACTGCTTCTGGTACAGGTCCGCATAATAGCCGCCGCGCCGGAGCAGTTCTTCGTGATTACCCTCTTCGACAATGTGGCCATGACTCAAGACCACGATCCGTCCGGCGTTCTTTACGGTCGAGACACGGTGAGAAATCAGAATCGTGGTGCGGTCGCGCATCACTCCCGCCAGCCCGGTCAGGATCATTTCTTCCGTGAGTGTATCAACGCTGGATAAGGCATCATCGAGAACCAGTATCCGCGGATTGCGCAGGATGGCCCGGGCGATTGCCGTTCGCTGCTTCTGACCGCCCGATAGAGTCAGCCCGCGTTCGCCGATCATGGTTTCCAGGCCCTTGGGGAACGTGGCTAAATCAGGTCCCAGTCCGGCGATTTCGGCCGCCCACTCGATTCGCTCCCGCGGGGCTTCGGGCCAACCCCAAGCGATGTTCTCGGATAGTGTTGCGCTGAATAGGAATGTCTCCTGCGGCACGAAGCCGATTTGCCGTCGTAGAGCTTCTGGATCGAACTGGCGGAGATCAACGCTCCTTTCGTTGGAATCATGAGTATCTCCAAACTCAACCACTCCCGAGCTGGGGTCAAACAGGCGGGGAATCAGGTTGACGAGCGTAGTCTTGCCGCTGCCGGTGTGGCCGACGATCGCCAGCGTTTCGCCCTCTGTAATTCGCAAGTTGATGTGTTGCAGAATCCGGCGGCTGCCGAATTCCACCGAGACATCGTGGAATGATATGCCGGCGGGATAGGTAGCCGGATCAGCCAAGCCAGTGGCGGGCGGTGTAATGTTCGATCGTTGCCCCAGTATTTCATTGATCCGGTTCAGCGAGGCCGTGCCCCGCTGCATCAGATTGACGACCCAGCCCATCGCGATCATCGGCCAGATCAGGATGCCCATGAACGTGTTGAACATGACAAAGCTGCCCAGCGTGATCTTGTGCTGCAACAGCTGACGGCCTCCCGCCCACAGCACCAGCAGGAACGTCACGCCGATAAGGGTCTGGAGCATCGGGTTGAATAAGCCTTGAATGCGCGCCAGGCCGATATTTTCTCGTATGTAGTCCTTGTTGAGGGTCTCGAACTTCGCTACCTCGGCGTCCTCTTGCGCGTAGGCGCGGACCACGCGTAAGCCGGCCAGGTTCTCCTGCACCCGGCTGGAAATGTCGGAGAACATGCGCTGGATGTGTTCAAAGCGCGTGTGTATGCGGCGTCCGAACAGCACCACGGCGATGGACACCAGGGGCGCCGGCGAGAGGGCGATCAGCGTCAGTCTCCAATCCACACCGAGCATGATCGCGATAGCCAGTATTAGCGTCAGCGACGTTTCGGTCCAGTACATGACCCCCGGGCCTAGCATCATGCGCACGGCATTCAGGTCGTTCGTGCTGCGCGCCATGATGTCTCCCGTCCGGTAACGTCCGTAGAAATCCTGCGACAAAGCGACCAGGTGGGAGAACAAGTCGTTGCGCAGATCGTATTCGATATCGCGTGAGATACCGATAATGATCACCCGCATCCAGTACTGGAACAGACCCTTCAGAATCGACGCGCCGATCAAGAAGCCGCACAGCCGAAGGACCAGTTGCAGGCGGAAGCCCTGTGTGAGCGAGTCCACACCGCTACGGATGATCAACGGCAGCACGGCGCCGAGAATGTCCTTCATCACGAGCGCGCCCAGACCGAGCAGCAGACCGCTGCGGTAGCGCTTCACGTAAGGCCACAACGTGGAGAGTGATTTCAACATCCCGGTCTATTCTTCAGCTTAATGCGCCGGTGGTGTGCGACCGGTCATGACCTCACTGGCGGAGCCAGGTCGCGACAGTCTTCATCCATTCAAGGACAAATGTTTTGCGCCCTCGGCGAGTCTTCCACCAGGTGTCGGGGGTGAAATAGGTATCGGGAGCATCAACAGTCTGCACCGTCAGCCACGGAGCAATTTGGTGAAACAGGTAGGTTGCCCGCCGCGAATGATAGTTACTGGTGACGAGCAGGATACGGTGTATGCCGCGCCGTTGCAGTTCAGCTGCAAGGGCAGTCTCTTCCTCGCGCGTCGAGTTGGCGTCATGCTGATATTGCTGGAACAGCGAAGCCGGATAGCCTTGCTTGACGGCGAAGGCCAACATCAGTTCGGACTCATGGGCTAAGAGAATGGGCGGCCCACTCAGCAAAACGTAGGGAGCATAGCCGGCCTGCACCAACTGGGCCGCTTTTACCGTGCGCATGCCGAATTCATCACCTCCTAGTACCACGACGGCATCGGCTTTGACCGGAGGTTGATCAACCACCAGATACCTGCCCAGCGCCGTCAGAACGGGGATGTGGAATACGTAAAAGGCGATCGCCGCGATTAACAGCAGCAGCAACAAGCAGCCGCAACCACTACCGCAACCGCGACGGGAGCCCTTGCCTTTGTTCCCCGGTAACCGGGAGGGCCGCCTCATAGTGTCTGAATGGGGGAGCGCTGATCCAACTCTCGCCGCGCAGCGGCGTAGCGCGGCCTATTTCGAATGCCGTGGATGTCTGGAGACAGAGTCGACGAGTCCCCTTACTTCTTTGAGTCGGAGCGGGAGTCGAGGTGGCCGACGGCTTTCAACCGTTGATACAGCCGCTCGACCTCTTCTTCGTCGTCCAGGCTCACCATGCGCACCGGTTGATCCGAAATCGTGCCGGCAGTCTTTCCCGAACCGAGAGACGTCCAGGTCCAATAGTCACGGTAGGCGACGCCGTCAAAGCTGGCCAGACGCGAGTTTCGCCGGAGCTGGTACATCAGCCTGGCGATTCGTCCGGCTTCGCCCGGATAGACCAGCCGTTTGCGGCGATTGTTGGTGAGACGAATATCCAGGACTAGGGGCGAAACAAAGCGGCTGCTGTTGATCTCTTTCACTTCCCGCCAGGCGATTGCGCGCTCACCAATCGTAAATTGGGATTCGGCGACCGTGATCCGAGGCCGGGATGCAAGCCAAAACAGCAACAGCGAGGTGAGGGCGAACAGAAAGGCTGGAATGAAGGCGAAGGGGAAGCGGATTCCAATGCCGGTCGTGCCGACTGCTCCGATTAAGGCGAACCATGCCACCCGGGCGTACAATCCCGCAGGGGCATAAGTTTCTACGTTCGACTCCATGGCGGCACTCCCTCGATTACAGGCTACCCCATTTCGGTCCGGCCTGGAATCCCCGCACAATTAAATCCCGAAAGTTTTCTTTGCCCGGCAAAAAACGGATCGGTATTTCATCCGAATTAGACTAGGGCTGATCCGGCCGCGGCTTCACGCGCCATCCCGATCCCTTTTCGTATGTACGCCACTCCACTCAAGCCCGTAAAGAACGCCGTTTCTGCCAACGCCAGATCTTTCAGAACCCGTAGCCACTCGAAGCCAAAGATCCCGTGAATCAGAACCATCAGGACGGAGAGGATCTGGAAAAAAGTGGAGACCTTCCCTACAACCAGGGGCAGGAAGCGTTTAGGGCCTTTGACGAGGCGCACTAGGAGGGCGCCCACCAAGATGACGGCATCGCGCCCCAGCACCAGGCAAACCAGCCAGATGGGGATTAAGCCGGCAGGCCCGCAGCACAGAAACAGGGTCACGAGCATCGCTTTGTCGGCGAGCGGGTCGAGGTATAGACCCAAGCGAGTCGGATGGCTCAAGTGACGGGCGGCCCAGCCATCAAGCCAATCGGTTGCTCCTGCCATTAAAGTGGCGATCAGAGCGAAGCCGAAGCGATGCTCGATCACCAGCCAGCCCAGAACCGGCGCACTGAGCAGGCGGAGGAGCGAGATCAAGTTCGGGATCTGGTTCAACTTGGTCTAAAGCTTACCGCGAGGGCGAAACCGCAGGCTAGCGGAGCCCAAGCTAGCCCACCATGGCATGCAGTGACCTCGCAGCCACCTGGTCATAAGTCACGACTTCATACAGGCTGGGATCGGACATCACCAGATTGACCAGGGCAGCATGCAACTTGTGCCCCGCTTTGTCGGCAACTACGCGGCCCAGAATCGGCCGGCCGATCAGCGCGAGGTCGCCAATCAAGTCGAGCGCTTTGTGACGGCAGCACTCGTCCGGGAATCGCAGGCCGCCAGGATTGCTGACGCCGTCACGAGTGAAACACACCGCGTTGTCGAGGGAGGCGCCACGAATCAGTCCCATGTCTCGCATCTGGTCGAGTTCATACTCAAATCCGAAGGTGCGAGCCGGCGCAATCTCCCGGGCGTACTCTTCCGGCGTTACCTCCAGTTCCAGGCTCTGTTCGCCGACCAGGGGGTGGCTGAAGAAGATATGACACTTGAGTTCGAACTGGTCAGCCGGCAGGATGGACACGCTCTTGCCGCTGGCTTGGACCGTGACGGGCCGGATGATGCGCAGATAACGGCGGGGACGCCGGTAGGTCTTGATGCCGGCTTCCCGGATCAGGTCGATGAATGGAGCCCCGCTCCCGTCCAGGATCGGCACTTCCAGGTTGTCGAGTTCGACATACGCGTTGTCGATACCCATGCTGTAGAAGACACTGAGCAAGTGCTCGGTTGTGGAAATGAGGACGCCGCTGCGCATCAAACTCGTGGCATAGCTGACTCGCTCCACAAAACGCCAGCTGGCAGGAATCTCAAAGCGCTTTAGATCAGTACGGATGAATACAATGCCGGTGGCAGCGGGCGCCGGCGTAATCCGCAGCTTAACTGGTGCTCCGTGGTGAAGGCCGATTCCACTGACTTCGACCGGTTGGCGGATCGAGGTTTCGTAACGCATTCTCTGACATCATTAGCCTATCAGGCGGCGAGCCCAGTATGGTAATCGATTGAAGCGAAAGAACTTCAAAGAAATGTAGTGTTGCAAAAACGCAACAAGTTAAGGCCCTAATTGCCTATTTCGTGGCCAGCCGGTCTCAGAGAAGACGCGGCGAAGTGCCATTCGGGAATTGGCGCAGCGCGTGAGGACCACTATGCTGGAAGTCAGTGCCAACGCCCCGCTTGTTCCTGATCGACACGTTCGGATTCATTTTCCGCGCCTATCACGCGCGGGCTCGGAGCGGGGCACCCCCGATGCGCACGGGGAAGGGACTCTCGACCGAAGCGGTCTACATCTTCCACAACATGGTGCGGAAACTGCTCGCGGTCCACAAACCCGACTACATCGCGGCCATTTTTGAGTCCAGTGAACCAACGTTCCGCTCCGAGGCATTTGCCGACTATAAAGCGAACCGGACCGAAATGCCGCCCGACCTCGGCGAGCAGATCCCGTTTGTGAGAAAGACCCTGGAAGCCATGCGGATTCCTATTCTGGAGTTCGGCCGCTTCGAGGCGGACGACGTGATCGGTACGATTGCCTCTACTGCCGCAAAGATCGAAGGGCTGAAAGAAGGCCTCGAGGTCGTAATTGTCTCGAGCGACAAAGACATGCTGCAACTGGTGAACGATCACGTCTTCATGCTCAATCCTATGAAAGATGACACCTGGTACGATCCGGCCAAGGTAGAAGAGTTCATGGGAGTGAAGCCCAGCCAGGTAGCGGATCTGCTGGCGCTGCGGGGCGATTCCGTGGACAACATCCCGGGAGCGCCAGGCATCGGCGACAAAGGCGCTCGCGAACTGATCGTGCAGTTTGGCTCGGTCGAGGCAGCGCTTGAGCGGGCCGCTGAAGTGCCGCGAAAGATGTACCGCGAGAGCCTCCAGAACAATCGGGATCAGGTTCTGCTCAGCAAAAACCTGGCCCGGATTGACACGAATGTTCCGGTGGAATGGCATCTGGAAGAACTCAAGGCGCAGGCTCCCGATACCGGCACGCTGAAGCAACTCTATCGCGACCTGGAGTTCTTCAGTCTTCTGAAGGAACTAGGTCCGGACGACGACAGCCACACGCGCGATTTCGCGACGCTTTCGAGCCAGGCGTTGGTCGAAGCATGGCTGGCGGAGCGGCCCTCCGATGCAAAGATGGCGGTGACGATCGACAAAGTCAACGGCTTCCTCGGACTTTCCTGGAAAACGGGAACCGGGCGCGCGGTACCTCTCGGTCTGTTGGAGCAAGTTAAGACGGCTCTGGAGAATGGTTCGATTCCTAAGGTGGTCCATGACGCTAAGGTGACGGAGGTGATGCTGGAGGATCTGGGTGTCGCGCCCGCCGGTGTCGAAGACGACGTGATGTTGTATGCGTTCCTGCTAAATGCCGAGACAGGGGGGTGTTCGCCTGAGGCGTTATCCGAGCGGTATCTGGACCGGAAGTTGAATGCCGCGGCCGAGCAGCAGGCGGAGGCATCGCTGGCCGTGCTCGAGATTCTGCGCCCGCAGATTGAGACGAGCCATCTGGATCGCGTCTATCGCGATATTGACTTGCCGCTTTCCCCGGTGCTGGCGCGCATGGAGCGAACGGGCATACGTATTGACACAGAAGTTCTGGCAGAGTTGTCAGTCCGGCTCAACCAGCAGATTGAAGCCCTCGCAGCGCAGGTTTACGAAGCCGCGGGCAAGATCTTCAACATCAATTCGCCCCAGCAGTTAGGGAAGGTGCTGTTCGAAGACCTTGGTCTTCCGGCGCCGACGAAGTATGGGAAAGGCAAGAGCATTTCAACGGCAGCGGATATTCTCGATAGCCTTGCCGCGGCATATCCGATTGCGCAGTTAGTGCTCGACTACCGCCAACTGACGAAGTTGAAGGGTACCTACATCGACGCGCTGCCCCTCCTGATTAACCCCCGCACTGGCCGCGTGCATACGACGTTTAACCAGACCGGAGCGGCCACCGGGCGGCTTTCGTCTTCGAATCCGAACCTGCAGAACATTCCCATCCGAACGGAGGTCGGCCGGGAGATTCGGGCTGCCTTTATACCGGCCAGCGGCTGGAACTTGGTGGTGGCCGACTACTCCCAGATTGAACTGCGGCTCTTGGCGCACATGTCGGCGGATCCTGTGCTGGTAGACGCTTTCACCAGAAACGAAGACATTCACACCCGCACGGCGGCAGAGGTGTTTCACGTAAGCCCCCTGATGGTATCGCCCGAGATGCGGCGAAACGCGAAGGCGGTAAACTTCGGGATCGTCTACGGGCAAACACCTTTCGGGCTGGCGCAGCAGTTGGGCATCGACAGAAAAGAGGCGGAGTTGTACATCCGGCGCTACTTCGAACGGTACGCCGGTGTCCGCACGTTTATCGATAAGACGATTGAGGAAGTGCGCAGCACCGGTTACGCAACAACTCTGTTCGGACGGCGGAGGCCGATCCCCGACATGCATAGCCGCAATCCGACGGCCCGGTCCTTCGCGGAGCGGACCGCGGTGAACACTCCGCTGCAGGGCACCGCGGCCGATCTCATCAAGGTCGCAATGATACGAATCGCGCGGTTGTTAACAGATCGGAAGATGCAATCCCGCATGCTGTTGCAGGTCCACGACGAACTTGTATTCGAGGCGCCTGCCGAGGAGACGGCAGATCTCGAAGGACTTGTGAAGAAGGAGATGGAGGGAGTGTATCCGACGAATGTACCGTTGTTGGTGGAGTTAGGTGTCGGACCGAACTGGCGCGACGCAAAGTAAAGGACGAGGCTGGAGACAATAGTCGAGGTGAAACAGAATTCCGAATTGTCGATCGACCGAGCGACATGCTTGGACCGCCGAACGTGGCTTGGACTACTCGCCGCGCCGGTCATCGGGTGGCTGGCGGCCTGCTCGAAGCCGAAGACGATCGGTCCAGCGCCCGCCCAGTTCAAAACGGTTCTGCACACCTCGAAGGGCGACGTCGTCATTCAGGTGCACCGGGACTGGGCGCCCAATGGCGCGGACCGTTTCTTCGAGCTCGTGAAGATGGGCTATTTCAACAAGAATTATTTCTACCGCTCACTGAAGGGCTTTGTGGTGCAGTGGGGGCTCAACGGCGACCCGCAAGTCTCGAAAGATTGGAGCGTTCTCACGATCAAGGATGATCCACCGAAAGAAAAGAACCGGCGTGGCACGGTGAGCTTTGCGCAGACCGAGGAACCGAACAGCCGAACGACCCAGGTCTTTATTAACCTGGTGGACAATCCAAGCCTGGACGATCAGAAGTTCGTGCCTTTCGGTGAGGTCATTGAGGGCATGAACGTGGTGGACAGTTTCTACATGGACTATGGCGATGGTCCGCCGCGTGGGGAAGGGCCCGACGCGAAAATTGTATTGGACATCGGAAATGACTACATCGAGCACAGGTTCAACAAGCTCGACCTCATCAAGAAAGCGCAAATCGTCGACTAGCCTGGGCGGATCGGGCCGGCTTATTTACGCCCCCTACCGGCTACCTGGTGATAGAAATCGCGCTACTGTAGAAGCAGGAAGTCATGCCTAAATTCTCATTGGCGGCTGGTCTGATACCCGTCGCTTTCGCATTGACCCTTAACCCCCCGCTTCTGGCGCAGGGAGGTCACGGGCCAGCGGGCGGCTTCGGTGGCGGTGCCCATTCCTCGGGTTCCACGGGTGGTTCTATGGGGCATGTGAGGCTCTTTGCCGCCAGCCCGGCCGGGGCCAACTGGGGGTCTTTGGGAGGAGCGGTGGTACCACCCATTGCTTCATCTTCCCGAGGCTATGGCTTCAACGGCGGTTCCTATTATTATTACGGCTACCGGCAACCAAGCTTAGGATACGGCTACCGGCGTTACCCGGCAGGCTATATTCCCTACTTCGCTGCCGCCTACCCGTTCTTCTATCCCGATAGCGGCCTAGCGCCGGCTGGAGGAGAGCAGTATGGTCCACCACCTCAGGATCAGCCTTCCGATCTAGGGATGGAGTTGGATTCGATTCACCAGGAACTCGCGGACTTGAGAGAGCGCCAAGCTGGATCGCCTTACGGAATGTCGCCGCAGGAATCGGGAAGCGTCGTGGCTCCGGCGCCTTCCAAGCCCACCGATCCGCCCCTGATACTCATTTTCCGGGACGGAACACGGACAGAGGTGCGAGACTTCGCCGTGGTGGGTCAGGTGTTTTGGGACCTGTCAGGTCATCCAACACGCAAGTTCCCGATCTCCCAGTTGAATCTCGAGGCGTCGATCCAAGCCAATGAAGCACGCGGCGTCGAGTTTCCCGCGGTAGCACTGGCGAAGTAGGGCTCGAGGTTCCTGCCTCAGTCGAGGCTAAGCGTTAGCCGGTTTGGGGAAACTGTCGATCGCCTTCTGCTCGTCTTCAAACGTGGGGAAAATGGTGTGCAGCTTGGTCAGCTGCATCAGATCCTTCATCTTGGTCTGTAAGTTGAGGAGCTTCACCGCGCCGCCATGGTTAGCGGCGGTCGTGTACGCGCCCACCAATTCGCCCAGCCCGGCGCTATCAACGTAGCCCACCCCACCCATATTCAGGATGATGTTTTTGGTGCCCTGGCTGAGCAGCGACTTCAGATTGTCCCGAAGAATGCCGGTGTTCTCACCGAGGGTAATCTTCCCTTCCAGATCGACTATAGCTACGTTTCCAAAGTGTCTGATGCTTGCGTTAAGCGACATGTGGCGAATCCTCGTTTACTAAAAACCAGCGTTTACAGCAGCGTGGCACGCTGGTCGAACTCCTGTCAATCTTCGATAGTACCGCGGCCGTTATCCCGGTACCAGATAAGGCCGGAGAACGGCTCGCGCCGGTGCACCATCCGCGCCTCGAATTCGAAGCGGAAGACAGATCAGATCGTAGAGCGCGGGTCGTACACTTTCGAGATTCAAACCCTCCAGTATCCAAATGCCGGCGCGAAGCAGGATCCGGTGAGTCTCGGCGCCGTCCGACTCCCAGGCGCCGATCGAGAGGTAATCAATACCAACCAGACGGATGCCGAGGTTCGCGAGATAGCTTGCCCCCGCCGATGAAAGCGAAGCGAAGTTCGGATTGAACTCATCGCGATACCAGGGCCTCTGAGAGTTTCTCGTTTTCAACAGCAAACGGTCCCCGGGTTCAATGTGGTGCTGCGACAGGTGTTCCGGGCCGATGTGGAACGCATCAGCTTGAATTTCGATCACGCGCGCAGGACCAACCGCGGTGTCCAATGGAAACTCATCCAGCGTGGCGCCTTCGGCTAGAAAATGTCGGGGGGAATCGAGGTGCGTCCCGGTATGAGCAGTCATCTTGAGGAACGTGACGTTCGCCTCTTCGCCCTGGTCCATATCCAGCAGTCGCTCCAGGATTGGTTCGGGATCGCCGGGCCAATGGACGGTTCCGGTGTAGAGAGGGATTGAGATATCAACCCAGGCGGACATTCGGGCTCCTTTGGAAATGGTAACTGCACCCGCCAAAGGAGGCTGATAAGTTTCCGGGTGATGGCGATCATCGCGAAGCGCGAGCGCCGCTATCGTAAGCCCAGCACCGGCGTCCAATTGGCGGCCGGCAACCATTCGCGGAAGCGCTTTAGCAGGGCTCTCGCCTCCGCTTGGTCGAGACGGTCCGCCATGCGGCAGTTCTTGCCTTGGTAGCTGAATGCCAGGCTGCCGCGAATGACCCCCAAGCTCTGCCAAGGCCAGAGAATCCGCCGTGCCGGCTGATAGGTCACGTGCAAATCGCGGACTTCTGCGAGGCGATAAACGCGGGTCCAACCGAGCAAACCGATGTGCCGGACGACGGTCAAGATGGGCTCGCGCACAACAATCTCCTCCCGGCCCCACAGACGCCATGCCAGGCGCAGCAGGGCCAGTAACGACAGGGTCGTCAGGAAAAGGAATGCCGCAGCCGAAATTACGTAATTCTGGAACAATTCCGGCGGAGGCGCGGTTCGGGCAACTTCGATCGCCAGCAGGCTCCAAATGAGAATTGCGTAGACCTCAACTGACAGCCGATTCCAGGTGCGTGTCGGCCCAATTTCTATCGTGAACTGGCCTCGATCCTCAAATATCTTCATCGTTGGGATGCTTGGTTGCTAAGGGCTGCTCGTTGCGCCCTAACTCCAGAGATAGCCCGTTGCAGTGGGGAGCGCAAGTACGGCGCTGTGATCAAAGCGCCCGCGATACACTCTTCAACGATGCGTCATTCCGATTTAGTCCGCCGCCCGCTGTTGGCCGCCGGCGCTCTCCTCCTGCTGATGGGCTTATACACCCTCGTCCAGGTTCCAGCGAAGGCGGCAGAGCCTTCTCACAACGGTACAGGCCTCGATATCGAGCAACTGAAGTTGATCCATCCCCGGCTTCAGGAACTGGTGGATCGCGAGACAATTCCAGGTGCCGTGGCCTTGGTGGCGCGGCATGGCGAGGTCGCTTACCTGGATGCAGTGGGCTATCAGAATTGGGAGAAGAAAACGCCCATGCGTACCGATTCCATCTTCCAAATCATGTCCATGACCAAGCCCTTTACAGGCGTTGCCATCATGATGCTGGTGGAACAGGGAAAGCTGGAGTTGCGGCGTCCGGTTTCCGATTACTTGCCGGAGTTCAAAGATCAGCTAGTGGAGGAGGTCTCGTTCAACAACCAAGTGACGCTCCACAAGCCGGTGAATCCGCCCACAGTGTGGCAGCTGATGTGTCATACCTCGGGGCTGAATGGGGATCCGGAAGGAGAGTTGGCTGACAATCCGCGTACCATGCGTGCGACGCTCGCCGAAGCTGTGAACTACTACGGACACCAGCACCTGAAGTTCGAACCGGGAACGCACTGGCGCTACAGCAACATGGGCATCGCAACGCTAGGACGCCTGATCGAAGTGGTGGGCGGCGAGGAGTACATTCACTTCATCCAAACTCATTTGCTTGGGCCGCTCGGTATGAACGATACTTTCTTTTTCGCACCCAGCGATAAGAAAGACCGCATTGCCATGGTGTACAAGCACCATGCCGGGAAGCTGGTGATATCCGGCAGCGAGATCCTGGCCGGTGATCCCGCCAAATACCGCGAAGGTGCGAAGTATCCAGCACCGGAGTTTGGACTCTACTCGTCCGCGCCTGACCTGGCGAAGTTCTACACGATGCTTCTCAATGGTGGCACGTTGAACGGCCACCGATACGTTTCGAAGCAAACTATCAATACGATGCGCACCGTGTTCACTCCCGACGTAACTCCGTCTGGCTGGCTTGGTGGTACAGGATACGGCCTGACGTTTGAAGTGGTCAACAAACCAGAGGGTCAGCTTTTGTTGAGTTCTCCCGGTTCGTTCGGACACGGCGGCGCCTTCGGGACAGAGGGCTGGATGGATCCGCAGAACGATCTCATTCGCATTCTGATGACGCAGCTGTCGGACGGCACCGCAGGCGCTGCCCGCTCTGTGGTGATGCAAATTGGTGAGGCGGCAGTGTTGCAATAGGGTCAGAGTCCCGGACAGGAGGCAACAGTGAAGAAAAAGTATGTTGTCATTCCGTTGGTTGCATTGTTGATTGCGGCTTGGGCCGCCAGCCAGCCCACGGCGCCGGCTGGCGCGGGTCCGCGCTATGCGCTTACTGTCGAAGAGGGCGCGGCCGGGTGGAAGCTTCTGTTTGACGGGGTCAGCATGGATGCGTGGCAGGATCCGGCGCAGTTGCATCCCCCCGGGGACGCCTGGTCAATCCAGGATGGCTGCCTCGCCGCGAAGCCGCATCCGCTGATTACCGAAGACCTGGTCAGCAAGGAAACCTATCAGGACTTCGAACTCGCCTTCGATTGGAAGATCGCGCAAGGCGGCAACAGCGGAGTGAAGTATCGGATCCAGGAGTTTCCCATACTGCTCAATGCGGAGCATCGGCCACCTGGAGCGAAGTTTGAAGATCTGGTCGATACGGCAATCAAGGACCACGTCACCAGCCGCAGTGTTATCAAGCCAGGCGAAAAAGCGCAGATCTACGTGGTCGGTTTCGAGTACCAGTTGATTGATAACGGTCGGCACCCGGACGCCCTGCGCGGGCCGTTGTATCAATCCGGTTCGGTCTACAGCATTTTTCCACCTTCGCGCGATGTCACCCGGCCAGTGGGTCAGTTTAATCATTCCCAACTTGTTCTGAAAGGCAATCACGTCGAGCACTGGTTAAACGGCGAGAAGGTGGTTGATGCCGACCTTGATTCGCCCCAGGTGAAGGAAACGCTGGCCAAGCGATGGCCCAAGGATTCTCCGGTATACAACTTGCTAGTCAACCAGCCGAAGAAACGTTGTCCCATCAGCTTGCAGAATCATGGCGACGCAGTATGGTTTCGAGCGATTAAGATTCGCAGGCTCTGACATCCACGTGGCGCGGACCCAAATGAACGTTCCAGAACAAATCGAGCAGCTGTTTGAGAAGAAGGGCGGGGACGCGTATTTCGGCGAGGATGTCACCCAATTGGAGCACGCGTTGCAGGCAGCCTGGATGGCCGAGCAGGAGGGCGCGCCGGACTCTCTGGTGGTGGCTGCCTTACTGCATGACATCGGGCATCTACTGCACGACTTCCCCGAGACAATCGCGGACCAGGGAGTGGACACGCGCCACGAAGAGCTCGGCAACGCCTGGCTGAAGGACTATTTTGGCGAAGCGGTGTGTGAGCCTGTGAAGCTGCACGTGGCGGCCAAGCGGTATTTGTGTGCGACGGATGCTGCTTATCTGGAGCAGCTCTCCCCTGCCTCACGGCAGAGCTTGGCTCTACAAGGCGGCCCGATGAGTCAAGCGGAAGTGGATGACTTTCAGGCAAATGCCTTCCACCTGGCAGCGGTGCGTTTGCGCCGCTGGGACGATCAGGCTAAAATCCCGGGCTTCCCGGTTCCGGGGTTGGAGCATTATCGGGCCCGTGTCAAAGCGGCTCAACGGGAGGACCATTGAGCGGATGTAAGTGCCACTAGCGGGTGGTGCTAAGTAGGCGCGATTGCCGCTATTCGGGCCTAGAAATATGGGCTTGCCAAGCTGCCCGGTGTCCACTTATACTCAGTGTCAGATGCGGTATTTTAGCAGCCAACCCGATAGCTTTCGATTTTGGTACTGGGCAGAACCGAGTCGAGTGGGGCCTGCGTAGATCCGGATAACAGAAAAGATCCTACAGTAAGAGCCCACTCGGAGACGGGTGGGTTTTTCATTTCTGGGAAGCGTGTTTAGGATTCACGCAGCCGATGGAGACGTACACATGATTATTTCGATGAAACTACATGCGACGAGAGAGCAAATCAACGCTGTGTTCGAGCGAATTCAGGACTTTGGATACAAAGTGCACTCGATTGAAGGGGAAGAGCGCGTGGTGATCGGCGTGGTGGGAGTGGGCGACGTAACGGCTTGCCTGGAGTCCCTGGAGGCGATGCCGCAGGTGGAGAAAGCGGTGCGAATCTCAGCGCCCTACAAGTTTGTGAGCCGCGAGTTCCGTGGCGCCCGTTCGGTGTTCCGTGTAAACGGCGTCGACATCGGCGGCGACGAGTTTGTGGTGATGGCCGGTCCGTGCTCGGTGGAAAGCGAAAAGCAAATCCTTCAAACGGCAGAGGCGGTGCGCGCAGCCGGCGCGAAGTTCCTGCGTGGTGGAGCGTTCAAGCCTCGCACATCGCCCTACGATTTCCAGGGCATGGCGGAGGAAGGGCTCAAGCTTCTCCGCAAAGCAAAGCAGGAGACAGGCCTCGGCATCATCACCGAAGTAATGAGCGATCGAGATGTGGACCTGGTCGCCGAATACGCGGACATTCTGCAGATCGGCGCGCGGAACATGCAAAACTTCGCCTTATTGAAGACGCTGGGAAAGGCCGGGCGACCTGTGATGCTGAAGCGCGGCCTCAGTTCCACTATCAAGGAACTGCTGATGTCCGCCGAATATGTCGTGGCTCACGGCAACCCGCAGGTGATTCTCTGCGAACGCGGGATTCGTACTTTTGAGACCGCCACGCGCAACACCTGTGACATAACCGCCGTTCCGGTGCTGAACGAACTCTCGCACTTGCCGGTGATCCTGGACCCCAGCCACGCGACAGGGAAGCGCAGCCTGGTTCCGGCTCTGTGCCGGGCGGGCGTGGCGATTGGCGCCGACGGGCTGATTGTCGAGTGCCACCCCCAGCCCGAGAAGGCCATCAGTGACGGCGCGCAGTCCTTGACGCTTGATCAGTTTGCGGCCATGATGAGGAGCCTCGATCCGTACGTGGCACTTTGGAGAGAAAGTCGCGCCACGGAAGCCGTTACAGCTTAGGCGCCAAAGTTCTGTCGCGGCTTAGCAGAGGTCTGGTGTGTTACTGATAGTCGAGGCAGTGTACGGGTGAAACTGAAACCTTGGCAATATCTAACCGTCGTCATCCTCATCGCTTGCGGCGCAGTCGCCGCGCTTTATTACTACCGTAAAGTCGCTACCGAGACACCTGGGCAGATGATTTCGATCCTGCCGCGGCAGGATGCCAGCTTGTTCTATGTGAACGTAGCGGCCATCCGGGATTCAGGGCTGCTTTCCGATGTGAGCGGCCCCAGGGTTACCGAGGAGCCGGAGTACAGGGACTTCCTCAAGCAGACCAATTTCGACTATCAGCGCGACCTCGATCAATTGGCGGGAGCGACCACCGGGAATGAAACCTACCTCTTACTCGCCGGCCGGTTCGATTGGAAAAAGTTGAATCAATACGCCCGAAGCCATGGCGGCCAATGTTTTCAGGGCGTTTGTTCGTTGCCTGGAAGCGCGGCGAATCGTTGGATTTCCTTTATGCCGATGCGGTCGAACCTAATGGGTCTTGCGATTAGCGACAACCAACGCGCGATCTACTTCATTGGAAAGATCGGTGCGGCTACGGAAATCAGCGTGCCGAAAGACCCCGTATGGATAACCATTCCCCATGTAATTCTCGCCAAGCCGCACGCTTTGCCTCCGATAGCAGCCGCCCTAACGGACGCCATGAGTAACGCAACAACTTTGACTCTTTCGCTCGCCAACCCGGCTGCGCAAACCGGTATCGCCGGATCGGATCAGGCGGCGTTCGTGGTCCACATGGAGGCGCGTTTCGACTCCGATACGAAGGCAGTGGACATGGAAAGCCAATTGATTCGAGCCACCAGCCTGGTCAAAACGATGGTCGATACGCGACAGGCGCCGGCAGGACCGACGGATCTGGCGTCCATTCTGATGAGAGGAACTTTTCAGAATGCTAGTGGACTTGTGACCGGGAACTGGCCCGTGAGCCGCCAGTTCGTCAATTCACTACTGCGGTGAAATAGCGCTGCGGTTCACCCGGCCGACAGGTTCGCCACTACCGGCCGTTCTACCCTAGAATTAGAACTCTGAATGTCTACCAGCACTCTGGTCCCGCCGTCCGTCGAGGAACTATACCATTCCCTCGAAGAAAAGGCTCGTGCGCTTCGACCCAAAGAAGACCTCTCCGGCCTTGAACGGGCGTTTCGCTACGCATCTGAGATGCATAAGGATCAGAAGCGTCAGTCGGGTGAGCCGTTCATGATTCATCCGCTAGCCGTCACCCACCTGCTGGCCGACATGCAGGCCGATCTGGTGTGCCTGGAAACGGGCCTGCTGCACGACATTGTCGAGGACACCAAGGGCAGGATCGAGGAGATCCGCGCACTGTTTGGCGAGGACGTTGCTCGCTGTGTAGACGGCGTCACAAAACTAAAAAAGATCGAGATGCTGTCGCGCGAGGAGCGCCAGGCCGAGAGCCTGCGCAAAATGCTGCTCGCGATGACCAGCGACATCCGCGTCATTATCGTGAAGCTGGCGGACCGGCTGCACAATATGCGAACCATCGGGTGCCTCTCGCGCGAGCGCCAGGAGCGAATTGCGCAGGAGACGCTCGATATCTATGCACCGATCGCGCACCGGCTCGGAATGGGAAAGATCCGCGGAGAGCTCGAAGAGCTTTCCTTCCAGACTCTGGAACCGGAAGCCTCGGCGGAACTGGTCCGCGAGATCGAGTCCAAGCGGCAGCAAAACGAAGAGTATTTGGCGCAGATCCGCACGGCCATTGAGCAGAAGCTGGCCCGCGAAGACATTCCGGCACGAGTTGAGGGGCGAGTAAAGCGGGCCTATTCGGTGTACCTCAAGCTGAAGCGGCAGAAGATCTCGCTCGATCAGGTTTACGATCTGCTGGCGGTGCGAATCATTACGGATTCGGTGAAGAACTGCTATGCGGCGCTAGGGGTCATACACAACGAATGGCATCCCATTCCCGGCCGGATCAAGGATTTCATTGCTATTCCGCGCCCGAACCTTTATCAGTCGCTGCATACGTCGGTAATCGGTCCTGGAGGACTGGCGTTCGAGGTACAGATCCGGACGGACGAGATGCACCGCATCGCTGAAGAGGGAATCGCCGCCCATTGGAAATACAAAGAGGGACGCCGGGGACCGGCCGAGGACGACCAGCGCATCGCATGGCTGCGCCAGTTAGTCGAGTGGCAGCGCGAAATGCGCGACCCCAGTGAGTTCATGTCCGCCTTGAAAGTGGATTTGTACCCCGACGAGGTGTACACGTTCACGCCGCGCGGGCGAGTCCTTGCGCTGCCCCGGGGATCGACCTCGATCGATTTTGCCTATGCCGTTCACAGCGACGTGGGCAACATGTGCGTGGGCGCCAAGGTCAATGGCTCCATCAAGCCGCTGAAGTACATGCTGAAGAACGGCGACGTGGTGGAGATTCTTACTCAGCCCGGCCACCAGCCCAGTAAAGACTGGCTGGCGCTGGTCAAGACATCCCGAGCACGCAATAAGATCAGGCATGTCATCAATGCGGTTGAGCGCGCCAAGGCCGTGGAAATCGGCCAGAAGTCCCTGGAGAAGGAAGCTCGCCGGCTGGGTGTGAATCTTGGCCGCATTTCGCGCCAGGACCTCGAGCAGGTTGCGTCCGACTACGGCGTCAGCAAAGCGGAGGATTTATACGCTGCACTCGGCTACGGCAAGTATTCACCGCGCCAGGTCCTCCAGAAGGTAGCGCCGGACGACATCCTTCCGGAAAGTTCGGCGGTCCCAAAGCCGGTTCCCCCGCCCTCGCAGACCGGCATGCCGCTGGGTCAAGGTGACCTCACCATCAAGGTGAAGGGTATCGACGATGTGTTGATCTACCGCGCCAAGTGTTGTAATCCGATTCGCGGCGAAGCGATCGTGGGATACATCACGCGCGGCAAGGGGATTGCGGTGCACTCCGTGCAGTGCCCGAATGTGCAGAGCCTGATGTACGATGTGGAGCGAAAGATTGACGTCGAATGGGCGCGTAGCGGTTCCGATCCGCTGCCCGTCAAAGTGGTGATCTACACGGATGACCGGCCCGGCATTTTGAGCCAACTGACGTCGATCTTGTTTGCGGAAGCAACCAACATTACCAGTTTGGAAGCTCGAGCCGACGAGAGCCGCAGCGACAACAGTGCGATCGTCGACATCACGGTAAGCGTCCGCGATAAGAAGCAGTTGGAACGCGTCGTCTCGGCCTTCCGGCGCATCCCTGGAGTACGCGATATCGAGCGCGTGCAGCACGCGCCGTAAGCATTATTTATGAACGACTCACCCGTGATTGCCGCCGCAGACCCTGAGCACATTGCCATCTCGAAGTCCGCGGGAATCAAGATCGACTGGAAAGACGGTCATCACAGCGACTTCTCGTTAGAATACTTGCGCGATGAGTGCCCCTGCGCCAGTTGCACGGGTTCCCACGGCACCGAGCCGCAGAAGACCAATTACGTCCAACAGAACCCTTTCCAGATGTACAAGGCCCGGTTGAAAATGGAGTCGGTGGAATCGGTGGGGCACTATGCCGTGCGCATCCATTGGAACGACGGGCACAGCACAGGCATTTACTCGTTCGACCATCTCAGGAAGATTTGCCCGTGCGCGGAATGCCGGGCGAACGCCAGTCATTAGAACCTGTCGGAAGTACACAGGACACTGCGCCAAATACAAGGACGCAGAAGCTGAGCAGTTTAGAAGATTCTGCGGCTCTTTTCGCCTATCTCCCACTTCTGATGGCAGTACAATCAACAGACATGGCGAGGGAATACATCGAAGAGCGGGATGGCAACTACTACGTTGTCGACACGCGAATCTCGCTGGATTCAATCGTCCATGCATTCCGCCGCGGCGAATCTCCTGAGACGATCTGCCAGAACTTCGAGCTTCTGCGGCTCGAAGAGGTCTACGGCGCGATCGCGTACTACCTCGCCAACCAGCTGGACATCGATGACTACCTGATTCGCCAAAACGAAAAGTGGGCGGAAGGAAGGCGCAACGCTGAACCATTGCCAGCCGACCTTCGCGAGAGACTGATTCGTGCTCGGGATGAGCTCCACACGGCTCGCCCTTCGTGAAGGTTCGGTTCCTCGCGGACGCCGATCTGAACAAAGCCATTGTGAGCGGAGTCCTGCGTCGTGAGCCATCCGTGGACTTCCTCACAGCGCACGCCGCTGGATTGCGCCGCATGACCGATCCTGAAGTTCTGTCCTTGGTGGCGCAACAGCAGCGAGTGCTCGTCTCGCACGATGTCAGCACGATGCCATCGCACTTCACCGACTTCGCGAAAGAACGGGGAAAGCACACAGTGCCTGCGTGTTCCTTGTTCCTCAAAGCCTTGACGTGGGAATAGCAATCGAGGAACTTCTGCTTATCTGGGTCGCATCAGAGGCATCGGAGTGGGAAAGCCGACTGGAGTGGCTTCCGCTTTGAAACTCACCGAAGCAAAAGCACGTGAGACCGTCGCGCCTCCGTTTGGCCCCGAAGTCAGAGCTATCAAATAGAATTGAACCGCGCCGTATGGCCTGCCGCTCTAAAGCAGCCGGAAATTCACTTCCACCGTGGCTTCCGTGGCGACGGGGTGACCGTCTTTCATGCCCGGCTTGAAGCGCCAACGGTTAACCGCTTCGATGGCCTTTTCATCCAGACCGAGACCCAACGGCCGGACTACCTTGATGTTCCGAGGCATGCCCTTTTCGTCGACCACGATCATCAGCACCACCGTCCCCTGGAACTTGGCTTTTCGGGCTTCTTCGGAGTATTCCGGCTCGACCTTCATCAGGATGGCCGGCGCAGAGACGCTGCCGCCTATGCGGTAGACTCCGCCACCCATACCGCCGCCTCTGCCGTTACCAAATCCATTACCATCGCCGTTGCCGATACCGCCGCCGTGTCCCGAACCGAGGCCGTTGGTTCCGGGACCGCCTGAAAACGGCAGGTTCTTGGAATTGGGGTCGCCGTACTGATCCATGTCGATCTTAGGAGCCTCTGCGGTGATTGTCGGCGCGACAGGAAGCAGCGGCTTCGGCGTGGTCACCTGCGTGGGCGGCATAAACTGCTTGGGGGCGAACTTCGGCGTGGTGCCTTTGCTCAGGGGTTCGGGCTGCTTCATGCCGCCGCCGCCACCGCCGCCCGCTTTTTCCAACTTCGGAGGGAGCTTCGGCTTGTACGGCTGTAGATCGGGTGCAATCAAGGTCACGTGCTCTTTGATTGCCTTCTGAATCGTTTTGTTCGTGAACAGCAGGAAAAGAAGCACAACAGCGATTACTTCCAGACCGATCGCTGTGGCGAATGAAAGCGAACCCTGCTTTTTGTTGGAACTCCAGATTTCCGGAACTTCAACTGCCTTCGAAGTGACCTGGAGGGGCGGCAATTTCGGGGGACTGATCAAGTCTCTGACGCCCTCGAACAGCGACTTGTACCATGGAACCTCCATCTCCTCCGCGGAGGTATGGAACTCGATCGGCCGCGAAGTTAACTGGAGTGGCGGCAACTTCGGGGGATTGAGCGTCTCTTTGAAATTGCGGAGGGCGGACTTGAACCACGACTCGTCGAGCGTAGGCGTCAAGAGATGGCTAAGGTTGTCTCCCGACTCCTGGGTCTGCTGTTGAGGCAATTCTTTCTCACCTATTTCATTCAACGTCACAGCTCACCCTATGTACTTCTTTCATCTGGGTTAAAAGGCTCGTTCGACCTACTATCAACTGATCAGACGCCACTGGAACACTCGCCGTTGCAGACAATTCGAGAGAGTCTGCTCAGCATCCACTGAGTTTACCACTCTAAAAGGCAGGCTGTTCCATGAGAAATTCTTCGGTTTCTTGCCACATCAGGTCTAGTACTTCGGTCAACTCATGTCCTGCCTCCATACGAAAAAGCCGGACGTTTGGATGAGCTTCCTGATACCCGACGGAGAAATCAATGGGCACAACATTATCCCGAAGTCCATGAAACAAAAGCGTCGGCTGAGAAAACGAGGGGAATGGAGCGTACTGTCTCGCATCCGCCAGGAACTGGTAGCCAATCGGCATCTCCCGGCTGGCGCCGTAGTGAAAGACTGGTACTTCCCCGTTTTTTTCCCATTCCGCCAGCTGTTGGGCGGTCATTTGGGACCTCCAGCGCTCGTACAAATTGAAGGCCGGGGCCATTAGGACGAGGCTCGCAATTTCCGGATGCCGGCTGGCTAGTAGAGCTGCCAGATAGCCACCCAGGCTCGACCCAATTACCAGCGCGCCTTGCGCGGGCAGCAGCGTCTCGACGAGCGCCAGCTGCCGCGTGAGAGTCAGATTGCGGAAGTCGCCCTGATCTAGAGCAGGGGCGTCGAAAGGGATGCCCAGCTCCCGGAATTTCTCGCTAAAGAAACGGGCTTTGCGGGATGAAGGACTGGATGCAAACCCGTGCAGATAGATGACGCGCATAGGGAAATGGCAGTGGACCTCCGCCGCCGTGGCCTCTCTCCATTTGCGCACACCGCTCTTCCGCCCCACTTGCCTCGCCGGTCATTTTCGACCGTTCACGTTGACAAAAATGCGCGAAATGCCGAATCCGGGCTCCGGAAGGCTTGCCTTAAATTGGTGGGACCGCTAGAATCAATCGTTTTGAAGCATTACTACGCCGCATCGCATCTCCCGAAGACGCTCCCCCTTTTTTTTGTTTGAGGTAGGTTAGATTGTAGCCGGGTTAGTGGTTCCGAGCCGAGCTGTGCGCGCAATAGAGAAGTGGTTAGGAGGATTTCATGGCGGTTGAACAGAAAGTAAAACAAATCATCGTCGAGCAGTTGGGCGTGGACGAGAACCAGGTGGATGCGAGTGCTTCCTTCGTGGATGATCTGGGGGCAGACTCTCTGGACATCGTCGAACTCGTGATGGCCTTTGAAGAAGCGTTTGACATCGATATCCCTGACGAGGACGCCGAAAAGATTCAGACCGTCAAGCAGGCCGTCGACTACATCGAAGCCAAGGCGAAAAAATAGGCGCTGTTGAAGCGTCGCGCTGTTCGCGCATCGACGCCAAGGGAGAATTTCGTGCCGCGAAGAGTCGTAGTCTCGGGAGTCGGACTGCTGTGTTCCGTTGGCAACGGCACCGACGAGTCCTGGGAAGCCATCCGTGAGGGTAGGAACGGGATAGGCCCGATCACCCAATTCGACCCGACCGAGTTTAGCTGCCGCATTGCCGGTGAGGTCAAGAACTTCGATCCGCTCCAATTCGTGGAGAAGAAAGAAGTCAAAAAAATGGCGCGGTTTATTCAGTTCGCCATGGCCGCCAGCGAATTTGCGATGAAGCATGCGGGACTGGAGCGAGGCGGCTACGACGAGGAGCGAACCGGCGTCTACATCGGCAGCGGGATCGGCGGATTCGAAGTAATCGAGCGGGAACACAAGATCCTCCTGGAGCGGGGACCAAGCCGCATCTCCCCCTTTTTCATCCCGTCCTGCATCGTCAACCTGGCCAGTGGATACGTCTCGATACGCTACGGCGCCAAAGGCCCAAACTCGGCTACCGCTACCGCCTGCACAACCAGCGCTCATTCGATCGGCGATTCGTTCCGGTTGATCCGGCACGAGGACGCCGACATCATGATTTGCGGTGGAAGCGAAGCCTGCATAACACCCATGGGCGTAGGGGGCTTTGCCGCCATGCGGGCGCTCTCAACCCGGAACGACGAACCCGAGAAAGCCTGCCGCCCCTGGGATAAGCAGCGCGATGGGTTTATCGTCGGTGAAGGGGCGGGCATCCTGGTTCTGGAAGAACTGGAGCACGCGAAACAGCGCGGCGCGCGCATACTGGCTGAAATCGTCGGCTACGGAATGAGCGCGGATGCCTACCACATCACGTCGCCTCCCGACGATGGCGATGGCGCGTACCGGGTGATGCGGAATGCCCTGCGGGATGCAAACATTAGCCAAACCGATGTCCAATACGTGAATGCCCACGGCACATCGACGGCGGTCGGCGACCGTGCCGAGACGATCGCGGTGAAACGAGCGTTCGGCGACCACGCCTACAAATTGGCGGTTAGTTCCACGAAGTCGATGACCGGGCACTTGCTGGGAGGTGCGGGTGGATTGGAAGCGGGCATCACGGTGCTGGCGATTCGCGATCAACTCGCTCCGCCGACCATTAACCTGGACGAGCCTGACGTAGACTGCGATCTGGACTACGTTCCGAAAGTTGCCCGCCCCCTGGCCATTGAGCATGCGCTCACGAACAGCTTCGGCTTCGGTGGCACGAATGGGTGCCTGATCTTCAAAAAGTTCGCCGAATAACCCCGTGTTCCGATGCCGGCGCCGACTTCCTTGAGTAAGCTCCGCTGGGTGAGGTTTGTCGACGCGGGCCTTTCCTCAAGTCGACATTCCGTAGAATTAAAAGGAAAGTAGACGGAGCCTTACGCTGTGCCTCGCTTTGAGCCTTCCGCGACTCCGTGGACGAGAGGCGCGGTGGCCATCCGAAATTGCCCATGAAAATTATTGTTTCCGTGAAGCAGGTTCCAGCCCGCGATTCGAACCTTCGCATCGACGCGGGTGCCAAGTGGCTGGACGATTCCGATCTCAGCTTTGAGATCAACGAACCGGACGCCTACGCTTTGGAAGAAGCGTTGCAATTGAAAGAGTCTGCCGGCGGCGAGGTGATTGTGGTTTGCGCCGGGCCGGACCGCGCGGCATCTACCATCCGGGAGGCGCTGGCAAAGGGTGCCGATCGAGCCATTCACATCGTCGTTCCCGAGGGGATACACCTCGACGCGCTGGCGACAGCGCGGGTTCTCAGTTTGGCGATAAAAGCCGAATCTCCTGATCTTGTACTGACCGGCCTCCAGTCTGACGATCTTGGTTTTGGACAAACAGGCGTCGTCCTGGCGGAACTGCTGGGTTATGCGCACGCCACAATCATCATGCAGGTGGAAGTCCTGGGTCAGTCGCTACGCGTCAAGCGCGAGCTTGAAGACGGGTGGTTTCAGCACCTCACCCTGCCGATGCCGGCCGTACTCGCCATTCAGTCGGGTATCAAGAAGTTGCGCTACGCCACGCTGATGGGAATCAAGAAAGCCAAAACGAAGGAGATCAAGATCATCACGCCACCGGAAGGCGGAGCGGAACTCGCTCCCAGCTCCTCCATCGATCGTGTTTATTCCCCGCAGCGCTCCAAGACGAGCCAGATCTTCACCGGCCCACCCGATCAAGCCGTAGCGCAACTGGTCGAGAAACTGAAATTTGAAGCGAGGGTCCTGTGAGCGTTCTAGTTGTTCTTGAGCAGCGCGCCGGTTCGTTCAACCGGATGTCGTTTGAGACCGTGGCAGGCGGCAGAAAAATTGCCGCGGCGCTTGGCCTGCCGTTGGAAGGAGCGGTGGTTGGACATGGCGTCGAATCGCTTGCGAGTGAAGTTGCGGGATTAGGATTCACCAAAGTCCATGTGCTCGATCATGAACTACTCGCCGGCTACACGGCAGACGGCTATACGGCTGCCCTCGATCAGTTGATCCGGGCCGCGCAGCCTCAGTTCGTTCTTTTCCCGCACACTTACCAGGTTCGCGATTATGCGCCCAAGTTGGCCACGCGTTTTGTGCGCCCGCTGATCAGCGACGTAGTTGATGTCCGGATAGAAGATGGCCTGCCGACCTTCGTACGGCAGCTTTTTCAAGGTAAGCTAAATGCCGACGTGCGGTCCACCGTCGGCCCGCCGGTTTTCGCATCCTTGCAAGCGGGCTCGTTCCGCGCTGCGGAGCCGGTGGGGTCGACTGCAAAACTGGAAACCTTCGCCGTTGCACTCAGCCCCGCAGATATACGCACCAAGGCCGAAGATCCATTCCGCGAGGCGCAGCGCTCAGTCGACCTCTCGGCGGCGGATATTATTGTTTCGGTTGGTCGCGGAATCAAAGAGAAAGAAAACTTGGGCCTGGTGGAAGAACTCGCCGCCGTCCTTGGCGCCGAACTGGCTGCTTCGCGGCCGATTTGTGACAACGGCTGGCTGCCCATGGAGCGGCAGGTGGGCAGTTCCGGCCAAACGGTGGCGCCCAAAATGTATTTGGCCGTTGGCATCTCCGGCGCCATCCAACATTTGGTGGGCATGAAGGGAGCCAAGACGATTGTGGCCATCAACTCCGATGAGAATGCACCCATCTTCGAGATTGCCGACTACGGTGTGGTTGGAGACCTGTTTCAGGTTGTGCCGGCTCTGGTCGAACAGATAAAGAAAGTGAAAGCATAATTCTGATGAGGATTCGATCGTCGCGACCCCTGTTCGTCCTGTGCGCAGCACTCGGTCTCCTTGCTGTCGCCTTAACCAGCTGCAAGACCTCCGTATCCAGCGACGTAGCCGCAACCGTGAATGGCCGCCCTATCACCTATCCGGAGCTCGAACGGCAAATGGCGACCCAGGGCCCCGATACACTCGGCAGCCAAACGGGCGATCAGGCTCTGGAGTACAAACTCGAGACTCTTCGCGCCCTGGTCGACAACGAGATTCTGCTGCAGCGTGCCGAGAAGGCAGGCCTGATTGCCGTTGACGCGGATGTCGAGGCGAAGTTTAATCAGCTGCGCGCGCCTTATACCCAGGAGGATTTTCAAAAACAGCTCAAGATCCGCCAGATGTCCGAAGCCGACTTCAAGGCGCAGTTACGCAAGGATCTCAGTATTGAGAAGCTGTTCAATAAGGAGATCGGCTCCCACATCTCGATATCCGACGCCGATGTGGCGGCGTACTACAACGCCAACAAGCCGAGCTTCAATCTGGCCGAGCCGCGCGTGCACCTGGCGCAAATCCTGGTAACACCGACTCCCGATCCGAACGTCCACAATTTGAAGAAGGACAAAGCTCAGAATGAAGAGCAGGCCAAAAAGAAGATGGCCATGATTGAAATGCGCCTGCGGCAGGGCGAGGATTTCGGGGCACTTGCGCAGAACTATTCCGAGGATGCTAAGTCGTCTCCGAACGGTGGCGACTACGGATTCATCCCGGAGTCTGCCTTAACCGAGGCGAATGCCGAATTGCGGAAGGCGATTTTGGCGCTGCCCTCCGGCGGCGTCAGTCCTGTGATTCATACGCCGGAAGGCTACCGGATCATCAAGGTCATCGCGAAAGAGCCGGCCGGCCAGCGCGAATTGAACGATCCCCGGGTCCAGGAGAGCATCCGAACGCAGCTTTTCAATTTCAAGGATCAGTTACTGAAGGATGCATTCATCGAAACGTCGCGCAACGAAGCCAAAGTAGTCGACTACTTTGCGGAAAGCATTCTGAGCAACCGCGACAAGCGTTAGCCGCAGGCGCCAAACGGATTCTTGGCGAGCCGTGACCGTCAGGGAGCGCACTCAAAGGCCGATTTCTTATCAGAACTTCCGGCATTTCAGCTGCCTTCTGACCGCCCGTCAGAAAGCCCTGACGATGAAGCGCAGTTGCCTGCGTTTTCGCACAAACCCGGTTTAGGGGGCGGTTTTCCAGGCCTTTTTTCAGCACCCGCTTACTTCAGGGTTTTCGCCTGTTTGTGAACCTGCTCCATGTATTCGCGCACGTATTGCTGATAGATCAGCGGGACTTCGTCGCGGTTGATCTCCCCGCCTAAGTCTGCGTGCCGGCCGACTTTCTGCGAGTATTTGGTCTGCAGTTGTTGCTTGCCATTAGGAACCTCTACCATCACTTCGCCCGTCAGGTTTGCCGACCGCTTCCCAATAATCTCAGCCAGTTTGCCCATGGCTTCCTGCTGCTGTGCTTCCTTCAACTCTTTCGCGCCATCCTGCCGCCCCACGCCGGAATGTGCGTCGTTGCCGTTTTTGTCGGAGGACCGATCTGAATTGCGGCCCTGCGCATTCTGAGCCCGCTCCGCCGTCTGGCTATTCTCTTCGCCCTGAGCGTTGGCTTCCTGGCCGTTTTGCTGATTGTTCGCGCCTTGTTTGGACTGCGCCTGCTCGCCCTGCGCTCCCGGGCTTTTGTCTTCGTCCTCGCCGTTATTCGGCTGCTTGCTCGAATTCTGCGCTGACTGCGGTGAAGAGGAAGGTTTCATTTTTGAAACCAGGCTCGACATCGCATCCTTCATCTTGTCCAATAAGCCCGGCGAAGACTGAGGCTGCTGCCCATTTTGCGGTCCGGTTTGGGGCTGACCACCGGGAGGCGGCGCGCCCATCGGCGATGGTTGGTTGTTACCGGACTGCTGGGCGTCCGGGCTTCCGCTGTTCTGCTTGCCGTCACCGTTTGGCGGCTGGTCGCCATTCGCGGCATCCATCTTCTGTGTTTTTGGTGCTTGAGGCCCGTTCGGATCGCTCGATGCAGCGTCCGAACCGTTCGGATTCTTGACGCCCAGAACTTCGTTCATGCGAGGGTCGTCGGGCTTCTCACTGCGTGCTTCCTGGTTCTCCGCCGCCGCGTCAAGCTGGTTGTGATCGCCCGGCTCAGAGCTTGGCGAAAGCAGGCGCTTCTCCATTGCGGCGAGAACATTCCCGATTTGCGGCAAAGGAATAAGGGACTTCTTCAGATCGAGGGTGCGGTCGACCAGGTATCTAACACCAAACAGGCCGACTACCACCGCGAACGAGGCTCCGGCAATTGCCCACGTTCTTTGGCCGGTGACCGGGAAAGCCGGTGCCGGGTTGGCAGTCGCTGCAATCACTTCCGCTTGAGCGACCTGAGTCCGCGCCATTCCTCCAGCTTCGGCGGCCGGCACATCGATTGCCTGGTGGGTTAAGCCGTGCCGTAGGAACCATGCTGTCGAAATGGTGTCGTGAAGATCGAGCCGAACGTCTAGAATCTGCGCAACACGGTAGGGTGGGATCGCTCGCCGCCGAAACCGGATCCATCCCGCGACCAGTCCGCCCATCAACAACGGCACCAGCCAGTACCAGTTCAGGATCTGCGTGCCCGCGAGCAGCATCAGCACGCCACCCGTACAGACTAGGATCACGCAAACCGCAAACTGCTCGCCCGCGAGAATCACGAGATGACGCTTACGCGCATCTCGGACAAGGGAGTCTACCTGATTGGTTTGGTTGACATGAAGTCCGGGCAACGAGTCGTCCGCCTCCCCAATTATCCCATGCTGCTGAAGGGCGCTCCGCACGGGGACTTTGTCTTGGCGGATCGCGCGTGCGTTCGCGGTGTCACGTTACCATACAAACATAGGAATGCTTCGCTTCGAAACGGCCGGGGAATCGCACGGCGAATGCCTTGTAGCCACCCTCACCGGCTTACCCGCCGGAATACCAATTTCACTGCCTTATCTGAATCGCCAACTCTGGCGGCGGCAGCAAGGTTTCGGCCGCGGCGGCCGGATGAAGATTGAGACGGATCGTGTTCACGTCGTCTCCGGCATACGCTATTCGCAGACCATTGGCTCGCCCATCGCCATTCTGCTGGCGAACCAGGATTGGAAAAACTGGGAGAACTCACTCCCGGTCGAAGCTCCGGCGGAAGTCGCCTTAGAGGTTTCAAATGGCAGCCCTTCAGCCGCGCACGTCGGTAACCGGCCGGTCAGTCGGCCGCGGCCGGGCCACGCCGATCTGGCGGGTGCCATCAAGTACAACCTCCCCGAGGCCCGGTACATTCTGGAGCGTGCCAGCGCCCGCGAAACCACTGCGCGCGTCGCTGTCGGTGCGTTGGCCAAGACCTTTCTGGCCGAGTTCGGCATCGGCGTCTTAAGCCACGTCGTCGCTGTGGGGCCGGTACGCCTCAAGCGGCCGGCGCGATGGGAAGAGTTGGTCGAGATGAGCGAACGGGACGAGATTCTGTTGGGTTGCGTCGACCCGGAAACCGAGTCCGAAATGAAGGCCGTTGTCGATCAGGCCTATCGCACCGGCGATACCGTCGGGGGTATCTTTGAAGTGGTCGCGCACGGCTTGCCGGCCGGCCTCGGTTCGCACATCACTTGGGACAGCCGGCTCGACGGTCGCCTCGCCCAAGCCATTGTTTCCATCCAAGCTGTAAAAGGCGCCGAGATCGGCTACGCCGAGGAAGGCGCCGCTTCGTTTGGTTCTGCTGTGCAAGACACGATTCACTATCGCAAAGAAGAGCGCGAGTTCTATCGCGGCTCCAATCGCGCAGGCGGTCTGGAGGGAGGCATCACCAACGGTCAGGATCTGGTGGTCCGCGGCTTCCTCAAGCCGATCTCCACCCTTCGTCGCCCACTGGAGTCGGTCGACTTGGGAACGCGTGACCCTGCTCTGGCAGCCTACGAGCGCAGTGACGTCGCGGTGGTGCCGGCGGCGGGCGTTATCGGGGAGGCGATGGTTGCACTCGTGCTGGCGCAGGCTTTCCTGGAAAAATTCGGCGGCGATTCACTGGTAGAAACGAAACGAAACTACGATAGCTATCTTGCCCAGGTTAAGAGTTACTAGATGATTCGGAAGATTGTGAAATACGGCGACCCCGTTCTTGAAAAGGTCGCCGAACCCATTACAGAGTTCGACACGCCGGAGCTACACGCTTTGATCGCGGATATGTGGGACACCATGTACGCCGCGAAGGGGCTAGGACTCGCGGCCCCTCAGATCGGCCTGGGCCGGCGCTTGACGGTCATCGATACGTCGCAGGGAGAAGACGAGTCCCGGAAATTCATTCTCATCAATCCTGAAATCATCCGGAAAGAAGGCTCGCAGATCGGTGAAGAAGGGTGCCTGAGTATTCCCGGGTTCCGGGAACAGGTCAAGCGGGCAAACAAAGTGCGCATCCGGGCCCACAACGAAAAGGGTCACGTTGTTGAGCACGATGGCGAGGAGTTGCTGGCGCGCGCCATGCAGCATGAGATTGATCACCTCAATGGCGTCCTCTTCATCAAGCACGTCAGCACATTAAAACGGGATTTGATCCGTCGCAAAATTCGCAAACTACAGAAAGCCGGTGAATGGGATTGATTTGACGCCTCCGGCGCCGATCATTCCTTTGAAGACCCATGCGCCTTGCTTTCCTCGGTACGCCCCAGTTCGCCGTGCCTACCCTCGAAGCGCTACTGTCCGCGGGGCACACCATTTCTGCCGTCTTCACCCAGCCCGACCGGCCGAAAGGTCGTGGCAGGGAATTTGCAGAGTCTCCTGTAAAGCAGGTGGCTTTAGCTCATGCGCTCACCCTGTATCAACCCGAGCGCATCCGACGTCCCGAGAACGTCGACTTGCTGCGGCAGATCAATCCCGATGCCATGGTAGTGGTCGGTTACGGGCAGATCATTCCCCAGAACATCATCGACATTCCGCGGCACGGCATACTGAATGTCCACGCTTCATTGCTTCCGAAGTATCGGGGAGCGGCTCCCATTCAGTGGGCTATTGCCAATGGCGAGACCGTTACGGGGGTCACCATCATGCGCATCGACGCCGGCCTCGACACGGGTGAAATGCTGCTTCAGGAATCGACGCGAATCGGCGCCGATGAGACGGCTCCGGAACTAGGGGCCAGACTCGCCGTCTCGGGGGCAGCGCTGCTTGTTCGCGCCTTAGCCGACGTCGAGGCGGTCCGAAGTGTTGCCGTCAAACAAGACGACGCCGAAGCGTCCCTGGCACCCATCTTGAAGAAAGAGGATGGCTTGATTGATTGGTCTCAATCCGCCTCGCAGATTTATAACCGCCTTCGCGGCTTCACACCGTGGCCGGGCGTGTACACGGTTTTTCGAGGTCAGCCGTTGCAGATTGCGAGCGCCCGCGTAGCCGCTCCGATCCCCAGCTTGCCTCTGGCGATACTTCATCCCGAACAGAAACGTCTATTCGTCGGATGTGGACACGACTCGGTTCTCGAACTGTTAGAGGTTCAATTGCCCGGTAAGAAACGGATGCGGGTGGATGCGTTCCTGAACGGTTATCATCTGACAAGGAACGAAGTGTTGGGAGTTTGCTCGGAGGAGATGCAAAGTTGAACCTTCCTGTTGGCTATCGTTATGCCTCGGTCTACGCGGGTATCCGCAAACAACGAAGTGACGATTTGGCCCTCATTGTGCCCGATTCGCCGGCCAACGCAGCCGCGCTTTTCACGCAGAATATGGTGAAGGCTGCACCGGTAAGAATCGCTCTGAAGAATCTTAAATCCTCGCACGGCAAGGTGGCTGCGGTCCTGGTGAATGCCGGCAACGCGAATTGTGCCACGCGCACCGGCGACAAGGTGGCTCTTGCTTCCTGTAAAGCGGTTGGACGCGCTCTTCATGCTCGCTCAGAGCAGGTTCTTCCTGCTTCCACTGGCGTGATCGGCGTGGAACTCGAATCTCAATTGCTGACGAATGCCGTGCCGGGTCTGGTCGAACAGCTCTCCCCGGACAAGTTCGAGGATGTGGCGAAGGCACTGATGACGACCGACACCCGGATGAAGGTCGCCTCCGAGGAGATCAGCTTCCGTGGGGGAACAGTTCGGATCGCGGGCATGACCAAGGGGTCCGGGATGATTCATCCGAACATGGCCACCACATTGGGTTTCGTCATGACCGACGCGGAGATTTCGCCGCGTGATCTGCGCCCGATGCTCCTGCGCGCCAATGGTCGCAGTTACAACTCGCTCACGGTCGACGGCGATACGTCAACCAACGACACGCTTGCTCTTCTGGCGAACGGCGCCTCGGGCGTGAGACCCAATGAGAAGGAGCGGCAGGTATTCGAAGAGGTTCTTAGCTGGGTTCTGGAGAGTCTGGCGGAGCAGATTGCGGCCGACGGCGAAGGCGCCCGCAAGTTGATTATTGTTCGCGCGGTGGGTTTCAAGACCATGGAAGACGCCGGACGAATCGCACGCTCAATCGCAAACTCACCCCTGGTGAAGACCGCAATTGCGGGTAGCGATGCCAATTGGGGCCGCATTATCTGTGCTGCCGGATACGCGGGTGTAAAGTTCGACCCGGCGGAGGTCGACATCTACCTGCAACGGCAGCTCGTCTGCAAAAAGGGGCTTGCCGCGCCATTTGACGAAGACGATTTGAAGGCTAAGCTCGACGAGGCGGAGATTCGCATCAAAGTCGTGCATCGCGCCAATGGAAAAGGCGAAGCTCGCATCTTCACCTGCGACCTGACCGAAGACTACATCAGGATCAATGGCAGCTATCGAACCTAGCATCCATTCACGGCGCCATTTCACACGGGGCGCTTGCTTCGCGGCTCTCAGCCTTGTATTGGCTCCCCCGCTGCGCGCTGATAGCAACGTGGATGTGCTCAGGATTCTCAAACAAGTCGCGACCGCCCTGGACGACGGCAACCCGGCGGCCGCTCTCATGCCCTTCGACAAGTCGATGCCCGGTTACAGTCAGTTGGAAGATTACTTTATTGCACTCACCAATGAGGTGAGCGCCCATAGCGACATCGATCTCATCGATCAAACTGCCTCCGAAACCGAATCGAAGGCCGTTGTCCGCTGGATCTTGGATCTCCGTGACAAGGAAACAAACGAGGAGGTCGTTCGCCGCATCAAGGAGGTCCACATCCGCTTGGTGGCTGTTAAGAACAAGCCGGGGGATTGGAAGATCGTTGCCCTTGAACCGATCGATCTGTTTAACCCAATAGTCCAGTAGCTTGCTATCCAGCCGCGGCAAGGGCGCGTTGCCCTGCCGCCGCGGCTTGTACACCCAGCACCAGTTCGGTGGTGCTCTCACCGAACAGCGCGGATCGAATCTCGGCATAGTTGCTGGGTGTCACGATCCGAAACTTAACTTGCAGCCGCGTGTGTTGCCGGATCTCATCGATCAGATGAGTTGGGGGCGTCTGTGGCGTAGCCAGATAAAGCCGGCCGCCCTGAATCTGAATGGGCGTGACCCTGCATTTCACTTGCACCCTCATGGGTATGGATCTCGCTGTCCGCTGATCCACCGCCGCCCGATTGATGTAGCTCGGCTGCGCGGCCACGCCGGAGCAGAGACTCGCCGCCTCGCAGTAGTCTTCTTCGCTCAGCAGCCCGTTCGCCAGCAGAAACTGGCCTAGGTCTGCGTCGGGCGCCTTCAGCCGGTGCGCCATCGCGAGCGTTTCGGCCGCGAGGTAGCCGGAGCCCACCAACACTTCGTCCAATCCTTTCCAGGAAGGCTCCAGAGCGGCCTGGCTGGGATAGAAGTGCTCCGTTTTCAGCCACACCAGCGGTCTTCCTTTCATTCGCGCCGCGACATACATGCGAATGGCGCCGAGGGTGGCGACTCCATTAATGATGCTTTCATAGAAGGCTCGGACCGGCACACCGGTAGCGAACCTCCAACCATAGACTCGACCGGCACACGCCATGCGGACTGCCGTGCGAATCGCCTGTATCGCCAGGTTGGCCCAGCAGAGCCGCTGCGTCAGGTTCCGTGCTATGGCGAAGTGCCACTGCGTCCCGGTGAGATAGGCCACCGCTAGATCCGCCAACGACAGCATCATGAACAAACTCACTAGCAGCCCGATAGGATTGGTGACCAGTGCTTTTCGGTCGCGCCAGAACCAGTAGCGCATCATAGCCGGCGCGCGCCACCCTAGCCTCTCCCAACCTTGCAGGCAGATACCCGTAACCCAGCGAGTGCGTTGGCGTATCGCGGCGTGAAAGGTCCGTGGGAAATACTCGCGCGTTGCGAGGAACATCCCATTGCAGCGTTCCAGTGGCGCGAAGAACTGCCTAAACCCGAGTCGGAATATTCTGACCCCGCTTTCATAGTCCTCCGTCAGGCTGGCTGGCTCGAAAACACGATTACTGCGCTCGTCCGCCAAGCGATCCAGGACTGCGCGAGAGTATCCCGTTCCAACCCCATTCGAAGGAAGAAACGACCCGCTGAGGCCCCGTGCTCGCATGTCGATTGTCTGAAACTCCGCAAACTCATCGCAGTAGATGCCGTGCGTCAACTCGCCGAAGCGTGTTGGGAGCGGAAGAACCGGCACTTGCACCGTGTCGTACTCGTTGAGCTTTTGATCAATCAAGCTGAGTGAATCGGGATGAATCAAATCCTCGGCGTCGTGCACCAGCACCGCATCGAAATGTGCGCCGTGGGCTTGCTCAAAGCGCACAAGGGATTGGAAAATCCAGTTCAGGCAATCCGCCTTCGAAGTCGGACCATCATGCGGAACCAACACGGAATGAACGCTTCGACAGCTTCGAGCAAGCTCCTCTACAGCTTCGATCGTGTCTTCGTCATTGGGGTATGCCCCGAGGAATATATCGAAACGGCGATAGCGTATTGAGGCCAGATTGTGTCGAACCATGTTCCCGATCACTTGCGATTCTTTCCAACAGGGCACAAAGATCGCAAACCGGCGCTGTGAGCCTTCCGTCTCGGGCGATGGCGTTGGCCCAGGCTGGCTAGTCGCCGTCCTTCGCTCTTTCTTCTTTCCCGCTCTTCGCCGGGTCAAGCAAATCAACAAGGGGACCAGGTCATCGAGGGCACTTAACAGAAGAAAAGCAGCCAGAATCGTGAACAGTGCGGAATAGACGGCATAGTACGGCACGCCAATATAGTGCCCGCCAGCCCCCAAAAGTTCGCAGGAAAACCTTCGATCATTGCGGCTGCTTGTGTTTTGGCATTCGCCCGCCCTGATACTGCCGGCCAGGGTGTTACCAATGGAATATGCGTCTGCGCCTGTCCTTGGTCTGCGTTCTCCTCGTCTCAGCCGCAGCTGTGGGCGCGAACACGGCGGCCCAGGATCCCAATAGTTCGTTTCATTTCGAGATTCTGGGCGACCGGACCGGAGGTGCGGTACCGGGCGTGTTTGAAGAGGCCTGGAGAGAGGCGGACGCTAGCCAACCGGCCTTCATTCTGAGCGTTGGGGACTCGATTGAAGGCGGGGACGATCAAAAAGCCGAGGCGCAGTGGCTTCAGTTCGAACGAATCGTTGGACCTGCGCACCGCTACCAGTTATTCCTTGCCCCGGGCAACCACGATATATGGTCGGCGAAATCCGAGGCACTGTTTGTGAAGCACGCGCATCATCCCCATCACTACAGCTTCGACTACCATCAGGTCCATTTCACGGTTCTCGACAATAGCCGCAGTACCGACGGCCCGAACGCTCAGTTCTCACCCGACGAATTGGACTTCCTCAAGAAGGACTTGGCCGCCCATGCCGGAGCGAAAGTGAAGTTCGTGATCTCGCACCGCCCATCCTGGCTTTTCCCGGTTCTTGTCGGCAACACCCAAGTCCCGTTTCATCAGATCGTCAAGCAGTATGGAGTGAAGTACGTCATCGCCGGCCACATCCACCAGATGCTTCATTTCGAGCTTGACGGGGTGACCTATCTTGATCTCGCGAGCTCCGGCGGCCACTTGCGCGATACCAAACAGTACGAGCGGGGCTGGTTTTTCGCTCACACATTCGTCAGCATCGAACGGGACTCCGCCCATTTCAATATCAGAGAACTGCCCGCCCCGTACGGCAAGGGCCGTGTCACCCAGCCCGCTGATTGGGGAAGCGCAGGGCTCAATTCTGTTGGACTCCTGCGCCCAAAAGTGCAAAAAACTCAAACTAACGGGCTATGAACAACTTTGTTGTAAATCTTCAGTAAGCCATTTATCATCAGCTATTTAATCGCTATGTTTCCTGCTTTACTCCCTGTGGAAAATCTGTTCAAAGCTGTGGTTTTTACTGGATTGCCGTAACGGATAGTGGTAAGTTGAGATTTCCGTCTCAGGCTCGCACTGAATAATAAGCGGTACGAGCGAAAGGCGAACTATCGCCGTTTGGTATATGCGCACTGTCGGCTCATTGCTCCGTGAAGAGAGATTAAAGCAGGGTCTAACCCTGGAAATGGTGAGCGCTGACACCAGAATTTCGCTTAGAAATCTGGAAGCGATCGAAGCCGACCAGCTGGGCTATTTCAGTTCACCGTTTTTTTACAAGAGTTTCGTAAGGCAGTTCGCGGGCAGCCTGCAGATGAATTTCGCAGATCTTGCGATGCTTCTCGACTCGCAGGCAAGTACAATTCCGGCGCCGCCGGTTCCGGGCGAAGACACCCGGCATCTGCCGGACGTTCCCGCGCTCCGCCAAGCTGGCAATAAATCGATGGCCCGATGGGCAGTTCCGGCCGCTTCACTGGTGGTTGTGCTGATTGGATGTTCCGGAGTGTACGCGTGGTGGGAAAGCTCCCACGGTGCAGCACCGGCACTCACAGCATCGTCGCCTACCAGGGTCTCGCCTCCCGCCCCGGCCGCGAAAAAACCGGACACCAGCAAAGCCGCGCCCGCCAGCCCCGCGTCCGCTGTCAAAGCGGATCCCGCTACTCCGCAAAGCCCCGTGGCAGCGCGCCAGGACGCGACTGTGGCAGGTGCCATCCATTTGGAACTGGCCGTAGTGGAGCGCACTTGGGTGTCCGTTGTGTCTGACGGAAAGAGTATTTTCAGCGGCATTCTCGACCGCGACCAGACTAAAGTCTTCGATGGACATGAAAGCGCCCGCATAAAGGCCGGCAACGCCGCCGGCGTTCACATCGTATTCAACGGTCGGGTGATTGGAGCTTTAGGTCCTCGCG
The DNA here is from genome assembly GCA_963740005.1 of uncultured Acidobacteriaceae bacterium. GTDB lineage: Bacteria > Acidobacteriota > Terriglobia > Bryobacterales > Bryobacteraceae > CAJCIT01. Next base: position 45,517 of record CAVUCO010000068.1, read on the forward strand.
GGCAGGTTCGAACCGTGGTCTTTACGCCGGATAACTTCGAGATCGTCGATCCAGCTTCTCATTTCGAATTCACCAAGGTTTCGCGAGTTACCGAATAGAAGCCGCTCTCGCTCGCTCCGCCAACCGGTGGGCTCGCGCCAGCCGTCTCTTACGCCGCTCCATCATGATGAGTTCGTGCCGGCGGCGCAGCTTGATTTCAAGGTCGACCAGCTTCCAGAATTTCCAGAAGTAATCGCCCGCCGACCACAACCCGAATAGCACGGCTCCCCACACCGCAGCCATAGCGTAAGGCTCAATGTCCGGCCACCGGGCCGACATCATCACCATCGCAACCCCGGTCACCTGCATCACCATCTTGGTCTTGCCTAATTCACTGGCCTTAATCGTATAGCCCTCTGCGGCCGCGATGCTTCGCAACCCCGACACCGCAAACTCGCGGCCGATCACCAGAATCACGAGCCATCCCGGCAGCATCCGCACCTGCACCAGGGAGATCATGGCGGCCGAAATCAGCAGCTTGTCCGCAATCGGATCGAGGAGCGTGCCCACCGTTGTTACCTGCTTCCAACGGCGCGCCAGATATCCGTCCAGCAGGTCGGTCAGTGCGGCGGCCAGAAACACCATCAGTGCAAAGAAATCGTTGGCTACCAGCGTTCTGCCGTGAAACTCGATCCTCAGGTGCTGCTGCAAGAGCGCCGCCACCAAAAGGGGCACCAGAAAGATGCGGAATAACGTAAGTAGATTCGGCAGATTCATCTGGCGTACTCAATATAGAACAACTTCGGCCGGGCTTTACAGCGGGGAAATGCCCCGGTCGCCCGACACTGCAAACTGGGATAGCCGGTTGCGAATCGACAGCGGCGCATCGGCGAGAACGTCACAAAAACCGTCGTGGTAGTCCTGCGAAATCACCGCCGCCCGTTCGTGCAGCAGGTTTAGCGCCCGCCCGTCGCTTGCCGGAAACCGGAATCGCTGACGGGTCACTGGATCTAACATCAGCCGCTCGTCAATCCTGGATAACAGCGCATCGATTCCCAACCCTGACGCAGCTGAGATCAGCACGGCATCGGTCGCATTCTGACGCGCCGTTTCACCTAAGATCCGGTGCGTCAAAGTCCCCATGTCCTGCAACCTGTCCGCCTCGGGTAATAAATCCGCCTTGTTGAGCGCCAGGATTTGGGTCGTGTTCTCAGCCCCAATTTCGGCCAGCACTTTCAGAACGTGTGCCGTCTGCTCCGATGCCGTCTCGGACGTCACGTCCACCACGTGCAACAGGAGCGCGGCTGCAGTCACTTCTTCCAGTGTGGCCCGGAACGCGTCCACCAACGTCGTGGGAAGGTTGCGGATGAAACCGACCGTATCGCTGAGCAAAACGCGGCGGCCGGAAGGTAGACGAATTTGCCGTACAGTCGGGTCAAGCGTGGCAAACATCTTTGCATCCGTCAGCACGCCCGCTCCCGTCAATCGATTGAATAGGGTCGATTTCCCGGCGTTGGTGTAGCCGACCAATCCAACCGTCGAAAGCGGCACCGCTTGCCGTTGCGACCGCTGCACACCACGTGTCGCTCGCACTCGCTCGAGATCCGCTTTTAACTTCGCGATGCGCCGGCCAATGCGGCGGCGATCCGTTTCCAGCTGCGTTTCGCCCGGCCCCCTGGTTCCGATTCCGCCTCCCAGCCGTGACATCTCTTTACCGTGTCCGGCCAGCCGCGGCAACAGGTAGTTCAGTTGCGCAAGCTCGACTTGCAACTGTCCTTCTTTGGTCCGTGCACGCCGGGCGAAAATGTCGAGGATCAATTGCGTTCGGTCGATCACCTTGCAGGCCAGCGTGTGCTCGAGGTTGCGTAACTGCGTCGGCGAGAGCTCTCGGTCGAAGATAACCGCGTCCAGTTCGTCGCCGATCACGCGCTGTTTAATTTCGGCGACTTTGCCCGATCCGACCAACGTAGCCGCATCCAATGTCGCCCTCTGCTGTAGCATCCGGCCTAGCACGGTGGCGCCCGCGCTTTCGGTTAGGACGGCCAGCTCTTCCAGCGATTCCTCGGCGTCCACCACGGGCTCTATTGAGCCGGCTTGTGTTCTTCCCCGCGAAGTTAGCTCCACGCCAACAATGAGGGTTCGTTCTTGTGTAGTTTGCATCTGGCGCGAGATCGATCTCCTCGCGGCCTTACCCTTCCGACAATTCTGGTACCGGCGGCGGTCCCGGTATTGAGGTCCCTGCCATCGTCACGTGTGGACCCGATCCATGGAACGGCTTGGAGACCACAACCGTCGAAATCGCGTGCTTGAAGATGAGTTGCTCCTGGTTGTTCGTCTCGAGGATTACTGAGTACTTGTCAAAACTCTTGATTCGCCCGGACAGCTTTACCCCACTCATCAGATAGATAGTGAGAAAAGTCTTTTCCTTCCTGGCATTGTTAAGGAACGCCTCTTGAATGTTTTGCGCGAGCTTGTCCATTTTTTCTTTCCTTGATCTTTAATCTTCGGTCGCGTCGCTGCGTGTTCGCTTCTCCCATTGGCTTGCGGACAGTCTGATTCGTCCCCTCGGGAGTGCCTCCGAACAATTCCTATGTTAACTGTCTTTTCATTGCTTTCCCAGTGTTTCGGCGGTGTTTCATGGGTAGCCGAGGACCGTTCTCGCCGATCCTGATTACCCTTTCCGGCCCGCGCTATCCTCAAACCGTATGGAAGCTCGGGTAACCCAAGCGGAGTCCGCCGGCAAGCGCCTCGCTCTGGTGAGCGTTGCGGTCGGCGTTCTGCTGTCGTTAACCAAGATTCTGGTCGGCTTCGCGGCGAATTCCACTTCACTCGTTTCTGACGGGTTTGAAGGCGCTGCAGACGTAGCCTCCTCCGCCATCGTGTTTTTAGGCCTCCATCTTGCCAGTCGGCCTCCCGATCAGAACCACCCCTATGGCCACGGCCGCTTCGAAACCCTGTCCGGCTTGGCGGTGGGAGCGCTTCTTTTCCTCACCGGGTTCCTCATCTTCTGGCGGAGCTCGGTCACCATGGACACGGGGCACCTGGTTCGCAGCTTCGCTCTCTACCCCATTTTCCTGTCCATGGCCGTCAAGATCGCTCTGGGCGGATGGAAGTTCCGCGTAAGCCGCCGCATCGGCAGCGCATCGCTTCACGCCGACGCTTGGCACGACATTACGGATCTCATCTCCACCACGGTGGCGCTGATCGCCATCGGCCTGGCCCTTATTGATCCCGCGCGGTTCCACGAAGCGGACCATCTGGGGGGCATGCTGATCGGGCTCATTGTCGTATTCCTCTCCGTCCGAGTAGTCCGGCGCACCGTCGACTTTCTCACCGACACCATGCCCGACGACGATCTGATGCGCCAGATTCGCAGCGTCGCCGCCACCGTTCCGGGCGCCTTGGCTGTCGAGAAGTGCTGGGCCCGCCGTACCGGCCTCAAGTATCACGTCGACATGCATCTGGAAGTTGACCCCGGCCTCACCGTGCGCGATAGTCACTCCATCGCTACCCAGGTGAGAATAGCCATCAAGGAAAATCTGGATTGGGTGGCGGATGTTCTGGTTCATGTCGAGCCGTCGTCGGGCAATCAGATGCCCAATGCCGCAGAGTCCCTGAGTCCAGTTGATAAGAGAACCTAAAGGGCACCCATGGAAAATAAACAAATTGCCCGGATGCTTTCCGAGACGGCCGACTTGATGGAAATCGGCGCCGAAGACGGTTTTCGCATTCGCAGCTACCGCAATGCCGCGGCTGCCATTGAAGGCTATCCCGAGCGCATTGCCGACATCCTGCTGGATCCAGAACGTAAGGTGACCGACATCGCCGGTATCGGCAAGGGCATAGCCGCGATTCTCGTCGAAATCTCTCAGCGTGGGTCGTTCGAGCGCCGCGATGAGATGCTCGCCCGCTATCCGGCTTCGGCGCTCGAACTACTCAGGATTCAGGGACTCGGCCCCAAGAGCATCGCCTTGCTCTTTGAGCACCACGGTGTGAAGAATGTCGATGACCTGGAGCGCATTTGCCGGGAGCAAAAGCTCCGTGACCTGCCGCGCATGGGCGCCAAGCTCGAAGAAAAGGTCCTCCGGTCGATTGAGTCCTATCGCAAAAGCGCCGGCCGATTTTTGCTCAACTTCGGGAAAAAGATTGCGCTCGAGCTGTCCGAGGAGTTTCGCGCCGTCCCGGGCGTGGAGCGTGTGGAGGCCGCCGGCAGCCTGCGCCGCGGCAGAGAGACCGTGGGTGACCTCGACCTGCTGGTCACCGGCCCCGGCGCCGCCGATGTGCTGACTCGGGTCGTTGGCCTTTCTCGCGTCCACGAGGTGCTGGGTCAGGGCCCCAATAAGGCAAGCGTCAAATACGGCCTCGAGGGCCTCCAAGTGGACGTTCGCGCGCTCGGCGCCGACAGCTTTGGAGCGGCCATGCAGTACTTCACAGGCAGCAAGGAACACAATGTCACTTTGCGAACCAGCGCTCTGAAGCAGGGATTCACGCTCAACGAGTACGGTCTTTGCACCCTCCAGGGAAACCAGCGCGTCGCGGGCGCTACCGAGGAAGAGATTTATTCGAAACTTGGCTATGCCTGGATTCCACCCGAATTGCGCGAGAATTCCGGCGAACTGGAGGCCGCCGCTGCCGGAACGCTGCCTAATCTTCTTACCTTGAGCGACATTCGCGGCGATTTGCACATGCATACCACCGAGAGCGACGGCCGGGCATCGCTCCGCGAAATGGTGGACGCTGCGGCTGCCCTGGGCTATCAGTACGTCGCGATCACCGACCATTCCAAGGCCTTGGCGATGGCGAATGGTCTCGATGAGAACCGTGTCGTCAGCTTTGCTCGCCAGGTTCGCGAACTGAATCGCGATGGCCTACCCATCCGCATTTTTTCAGGCCTGGAATGTGACATCCTCCGGGACGGCGCGATGGATCTGTCGGAAGACGCACTCGCGGAACTCGACCTCGTCATCGGCAGTGTTCACAGCCACATGAATCTGGAAGAGCCGGAAATGACGGCTCGCCTTTTGCGCGCCCTCGAATCACCCAGCCTTCGTATCATGGGGCACCCCACCGGCCGCATGCTGCTTCATCGCGAACCGTTCCCCTTCAACTTCGAACTCATCGCAGCCACGGCCGCCAAACGCGGTGTGTTTCTTGAGATCAACGCCAGCCCCGAGCGCCTCGACCTCAACGGGCCTCTGATCCGGGCTGCTCAACGCAAAGGCTGCCGCTTCGCCATCTCGACCGACGCCCATCACCCTCGGCACCTGGAAAACATGACCTACGGTGTTAGCATGGCCCGCCGGGGCTGGTTGGAGGCAAAGGATGTGCTCAACACTCTTCCTCTGGATCAGTTTGAACAGGCGCTGCGGCGCACACATTGATGCGCCGTCGGTAAGCCGGGAGCAGGAGCACCCCGCTTTCGTGGCACGAGGCCTTCAGCCTGATGAACACGGGTTTTCAGAGCAAAGCCCACGGGGACAGGCGCGCACACATCTCCGTATCTCAACACGGAAGCCCGTCGCCACGTGGACACAGCGAGCCTGTCCCCAGATCAACGACGGCTGTTCTCAGAGCAACCACACGCGCAAGCAAGCACCAGCGTCCCCTGCGGGACATCGTCCTGGCGGAGCGCGTTCGGGTGTGCGCCCTTCAACTGCGTCAGCTCTTAGTGCGCCCGTGACCCAACTAAGGCTGAACCGTGGTCCGGCGTAGGATCCCCCAACGGAGCGCCCAAATCTTCATTGCCATATATGCCTTCACAGATCCGTGAGAGGCTCTGGCAATCTAGTTCACCCACCCGGCTCGCGAAATAGCGGTCCTCGACAGCATGAACTCTCGGCTCCACTTGGTTCAGCAACGTCAGCCCGGCATCCGTGATCCGGGTGACCGACAAGCGCCGGTCTTCAGCCGGACGGTGCCGGTCGACGAGGCGCTGTTGCTCCAGTCGATCCACCAGACGAGTTACGTCAGGCGCCTTTTCGACCATGCGCCGGACAATCTCGGTACGCGAAAACCCCCGTGGATGGGCTTCGCGCAGTATTCGGAGGACACTATATTGGCTCAGCGTGACGCCAAAGGTTTCGCAGGTAACCTCCAATTTGTCCCGGAGGTAGCCTGCGGCGACTAACAGGTTGGTCATAGCCTCCATTGCGGGACTGGAGGAATCCTGGATGCGTTTTTTTTGTAGTTCGCCCATGGTGATGCATTGGTTAGACTTCACTGAGGAGAAACTGTAACAGACTTTATCGTGTCCACAACAATTTCGAACCGCATGCACGATCATGGAGGCAAGTAATTGATTTTAATGAATATGCTAGCCTGAAGCCTTAACTTCCGGCGCGGAGTGCGCTGCTCGGTCGGGGTCGGAGCTGGTCATAAGCCCGCTAGTAGAAGTACGGGAGCGATTCCAATCGGCACCACCGCGCCATTCGCCGACTGCGTCAGCGCTGCCGAGACGCCCTGCATCTTTCCCAGAAACGTGTGCGGCTGCACGGTGATGTCTAAGTCCTTTGTCTGTACTTCCCCGTACTGGTAGACAGGAAACGGCTGCTTGAGAGGAGCAAGGGCCTCCTGAACCACGTAAGGAGATCGCAAGGCGTGCTGCAGCGCCTTTTCCCAGGCAGCCTGGGTCATGTCCGCGCCCGCGAAGGCACGTTGCTCTACCGTGTCGTCATTGGGTCGCAGCACCAGATGCTCACGGTGGTCCAGAATGAACTTGGGCAAATCCACAGTCTCATCGTGGTAATCGGCTGCATTCTGGGCTACCACGCGCGTCCACGGGATGTGATCCCGAATCAACTTCCGGTCCGAGACCGAAAACCGGGAAGTGACCGCCTCGTCCGTGAGCAGATCAAATATCGCCCGGCGCTCCGTAAGCTCGGCTCGGAAGCTATTGATCATACAGACGCTTCCGTCGCGGTACGCCGCAAGCAAAGGATGCGAAAGATCGTACCGCACCAACAATTCCTGCGTCCGGAGACGGCGGAATACGATATCAACGCGGTAGTCTCCGGCGCGCAAGACCCGGTCCTGGTAAGCAAGTTGGTCCGGGGCGACGACCCGCGTGGGGATCCCGGCTTTTTCAAACAGTTGGGCCAGCAGCAGGCTCTCGTTGGATTCGCCGGCCAACGGTTGTTGGAACTCGACGATAGCCGCCTGCGGTCCGTGCTTCCCTCCAAAGTCCTTCCACGAGCGCAGCACCGCGTTCGAAAGGTATTTGCCGCTTCCGATCCTCGACAGTTTGTATCGTCCCTTGCGGAACTCCTTCAGCAGCGGCAATTCCAGGAATAGGTCGGCCAGCGCGTCCGCATAGGCCACCCCCGCTGGGGTTTGGGCCCGGAAGCTACTGAAGTGAATCGTTCCGTTTGCGAGGTGTCCGTCCATCAGTGAGGTCACGCTCGGACGCGCGTAGCCCGGCGGGATGGCTGCCAGCATCTTCTCGGCAGGCAGCATCCGCATGCGGCTCATCAACGCCGGCGTCTGGAGGATCAGATCCTGAACTCGCTCGATAATGGCGGAGAGACCCTCCGCTGTCTTTACCAAATTCTCGTATTGACGCGTGGTGACGAAATGCGGGCGAAGAATTGGCGCAACTAGCCGCCCCGATTCAGTCAGCCGTTGCTCACGCATGCTTTGCTGCAAAGCATCCGCCCACGCCAAGTCGCGGTAGGCGGGGCTTTCAAGAACCTTGTGGTAGCGGGCAATTGCCTCGCCGAGCTGAGCCATTCGGTATTCTTTCTTCATTAAGTTGTACAACATACGCTAGCGCTGCGCATCTCCAGCGCACGCTGAAACCATGGAAAATGTTGATAATAAGGTTCTTGTTCGTTTCTTGATGACAATCCGTTTTTGATGGGCCGCCGATTTCGCTGCCGAAGTCAAGAGGTATTCTGAAGAAAGCCATGCAGAACGAACAGCTGGAAATCACTCCGGCAGATCTGAAGCGCCGGATTGACGCCGGTGAATCATTTGTCCTCGTCGACGTGCGCGAAGCCGCCGAGCACGCCATCGCCCGCATTGAAGGTGCCGAGTTAATTCCTATGAACTCCGTTCCGGCGCACTTGCAGCGCTTAGAGGCGCAAGCAGATGAGTCGCTGCTGGTGGCTTTCTGTCACCACGGCGTACGCAGTCTGCATGTGGTTGCCTGGCTGCGGGCCCAGGGCCTGGAGAACGTGGTCAGCCTGGCGGGAGGAATCGACCGCTGGGCAACCGAAATTGACCCGCAAATCCCGCACTACTAGCTCGCAGCCCTGTGGCCATACCGACCGTTAGGGGAGCGGTTTGTTACCTTTTTCAGCAGTGTCTTCAAGCCTGTCCAGCTAGGAATCGCAGCTCGGACACCACCCGTTCGACTTCTTCCGGCGTGTTGTAATGGACCAGCCCGATACGAAGCACTCCACCTGTCTCTTCCAGGTTGAGGGCCTCGGTCAGCGTGAGTGCGTAGAAATTGCCCGCCCACGTAAAGATGCCTTTCTCTCCTAAAGCCCGCGCCAGGGCGTCGGGGGAAAGCCCCTCGATGCGAACGCCTACGGTTGCCGTTCTCTGCTCGAGGCGCGCCGCGTCCGCAATTCCATACAGAGTCAGGCCGGGAATGTCTAATAGGCCCGAAATGAGTTGGCGAGAGAGCGACAATTCATACCGGCCGATCGAGCGGTACGCCGAGCAAATTGCTTCGCGACGCGTTCTCACCTCCGGTGACGCTTGGCGGCCCAGATCGGCGATATACTCGATTGCCGCCGTTGTTCCCGCCATACCTTCGTGATTCTGTGTGCCGGTTTCCCAACGGTATGGCAGCGTCTCAGTCGCCGGCCTGACCTTGTAGGGGCGCAGTCGCGCCAGATGCTGCCGCTTTCCATACACGATCCCGAGATGCGGGCCGAAGAATTTGTACACGGAACATGCCAGAAAATCACAGTCCAGATCCTTCACGTCAATCAGACGATGCGGGGCGTAGTGGACCGCATCCACGTACACCAGCGCACCTTGGCCGTGCGCCATCTTCACCATCTGCGGTAACGGATTGATGGTGCCTACGGCATTCGACGCAAAGCCGGCAGCCACCAGCTTGGTCCGCGGACTAAGCTTCCGTGCGAAATCCTCCATGTCAAGCGTGCAGTCCTCCTTCCGGATGCCAACCTCAAGAATCCGTACGCCGCGCTCGGCCAGCGCATGCCACGGCGCGACGTTGGCATTGTGGTCGAGTAGCGTCGTAATAACCTCGTCCCCCTCCTGCAGTTCGCGTCCGATAGCCCGGCTGAAGCCAAAAGTCAGTGTTGTCATGTTCGGGCCGAAGACCACTTCGTCCGCATCGCATCCGAGCAAATCCGCGGCAGCGGCGTGAGCGGCCTCAATCACCTGATCCGTGCGGCGGCTGGTTAGAAAAGGCCCGTGCACGTTGGAGTTCGATGTCGCCAGGTAAGTGGACATAGCGTCGATGACCGTCTGCGGAACCTGCGTCCCTCCCGGTGCATCCAGGAAAGCCGCGGAAATGCCATTTGCCTCTTGCGAAAGAGCAGGGAACTTTGACCGAATCGAAGACAAGTCGAGCATTGGTTGATTCTACGATCTGCGGCCGCAGACTTCTCCAGCAGCACGCCACGGGTGAATTCTTGGCTATACTTAGGCTGGAATACTGTCAATGTACTGGCCGTCAAATTGCGATGAGGCTGAGCGTGTGGCCCCTCTGCGTCCCCCCGTCATTCCCGACGGCAGGTTACAGCCGGTTCTGGATAGCACCACAAAGATGGCTGCTCATCTCATGGGCACGCCCATTTCAGTCATTGCCCTCCGCACGGAACAAGGCCTCCACATTCAATCCAGTTTCGGCCTGAATGGAGTGACGCTTCCAGCGAGGTTCGAATCATTGGATTTGAACTCCCCGCTGGTCGTAGCGGACATGGTCGACCAGCCGCAAATTGTTCCATCGGACGGAGAAGTGCGCTATTACGCCAGCGTCCCGCTCCGCTCGTCGGAAGGCACGATCTTAGGCGTGCTCGCCGTGATGGACAGCCGGCCGCGAACTACGACGCCTCCCGAGTTAATAGCCGGCCTCGAGAATCTTGCGGCGCTTGTCGTTCAGCAGTGTGAGATTCTCGGCGCACTCGAACAGCGCGAGCGCGTTTTGGCCGGGGAGCGTCAACGCTGGCTGGCGATGGATGCGAACACCGACGGGCTGTTCGATTGGGACCAGATGGAAGGATTCTTTTATCTTTCTCCGCGTTGGAAGCAGATCCTCGGTTTTAGCGAGGACGAGATGCCACCTCATCGCGAGGAGTGGCTGAAACGAATTCATCCGGCGGACTTGGCCAAAGTCGAGTCTGAGCTACACGCCTGCAGCCGTGGTGAAAAACCCCACTGTTCCGTGGAATACCGGATGCGTCACCGCGACGGGCGTTGGCTGTGGATGCGCACGCGCGCCAGAGCGCTTCGGGACCCGGCCGGGCAGTCGCTCCGTTTGGTTGGTGTGAATACCGACATCACCGCGACCAAGGAATCCGAACTGCATTTGATCGAGGCCAAGGAAGTGGCCGAAGCCGCCTCGCGTTCCAAAGGCGATTTCCTCGCCATCATGAGTCACGAAATCCGCACGCCTCTCAACGGGGTCATTGGGATGACGGGGCTGCTGCTCGATACGGACCTGTCGGCACGCCAGTTGGAATTCGTTTCTACCATCGAGACTTCTGGTGCTGCGCTCTTGGCCTTGCTGAACGATGTTCTCGATCTCTCCAAGATCGAAGCCGGAAAGCTGGAACTTGAGCGCCTGCCCTTCAACCTCCCGCAGTTGATTAGGGAATCGGCGGGTTTTTTGGCGGACGAAGCCCGCCGTAAGGGCCTGGGCCTACGCAGCGTGATCGTGGGCGATCTGCCCGTCATGGTTGAGGGAGATCCGGGCCGCCTGCGCCAGATTCTCTTGAACCTGTTGAGCAACGCCGTAAAGTTTACCGAGGCCGGGGTAATTACCTTGGAGGCCTCGCTGTTAAGCCGCGATGGAGACGTGGCGACGCTGCGCTTTAAGGTCAGCGACACCGGAATCGGAATCCAACCCGAGCAACAGGTCCGCCTCTTCCAGAGCTTCACTCAAGCGAACCGTTCGATCACCCGTCAGTACGGGGGAACGGGCCTCGGATTGGCGATCGTCAAACGGTTGGTCCTGCTGATGGATGGAGACATCGAGGTCCATAGCGTTCCGCAGCAAGGCGCCACCTTCGTCTTTACCATCAAAATTCCGCTCGCACAGACGATGCCGCAAGGGGCAGGCCCCGCGGACGGCCCCGAGCCCAATGCCGGCGGAAAGTTCCGCGTCTTGGTGGCCGAAGATAACCGGCCGAACCGCATGGTGGCCCGCTTACTGCTCGAACGTGCTGGCTTCCAGGTGGATGAGGTCGAAGACGGTCAGGAAGCCGTGGAAGCCATCCAAAAAGTCCCCTACCATGTTGTGCTGATGGATTGCCAGATGCCTCGCGTCGATGGGCTCAGTGCCACTCGCATGATCCGACGACTGCCCGCCGGACGCACGGTGCCGATCATGGCTTTAACGGCGAACGTCTTTGCAGAAGATCGCTTGCTTTGCGAACAGGCCGGCATGGACGACTTCCTGAGCAAGCCTTTCCAGCCCGATGAACTGATCGCTCGATGTTTTTATTGGGCACAGCGCGGCGTCCGGGTTCCTCTTCCGGTCACCACGTCGGAGGAGCCATCCAGGGCTGCGGCTCCGATCACGGCGGACAACGGAAGCTCGAGTGCCGTCAAAGCGCCCGAATCGCCCAGCCAAAGGCCACCAGCCGGAACCTTGAGCGATGCGTCCCTTCGCCTGTTTGTTGAAGAATGTCCGAAGCGCTTCGAAGAGTTGTTAACCGCACTGTGGAAGGGCCGCTGGGAGGATGTCGAAGCCGGTGCGCGCTTGCTGCGGCAAGGGGCTTGCGCCGAGGTGTCACCTGCCCTCGAAGAGCGCTTGGCGCTGATCGAAAGCCTCTGCTATAACGCCCCGGCCGAACTCGGTGACGTGGACGTTGACCAACTGGTGGACTTGTTCGACAACGCGCTCCAGGTAGCGAATGCCAAGCTCGGCACCTCTTCTTCGTTGCCCGGACTGCTTCCATTTCTCGACTGACTTGCCAAAGAGAAACTGGACAGCCCAGCCTGAAACGATCCGCTAGTGGTTGTGTGTGTGTGACCCGGCCGCCGCGTGCATGTGTGGTGTCGTCACCGTTAATTGGCCGTGTTTGACGCCCCTTGTGCTGATCAAAAGATTCGCCAGCGTGTGCACCTCGTTCGACTTCCCCCGGACAACCAGAACTTCCAGGCAATTATCGTGGTCCAGGTGAACGTGCAGCGAGGAAACGATCGTGTGCTGGTGGTCGTGCTGTAACTCAGTGAGTCTCTCCGGCAGCAATCGCACATGGTGGTCGTACACCAGGGTGATCGTGCCCACTACTTCTTCCTGTGGAGACTGTACCGATTGCCTGATAAGGCGGTCGCGAATCAGATCCCGAAAAGCCTCCGAGCGGTTCGTGTATCCCTGCGCGCCGATAAACGCATCGAAGCGTTCGAGCAGATCGGAATCTACCGCAATTCCTATACGGCTGAGTTCGCCCATGTGACCTCATCTAATCACAATGTACGCCGCTCAGGCTACCGGGCGAGCCGCGCTTGCCTTGCCGCGCTCGCCACATCTCCATTACTCGTCCGTTGGTACACCAACAGGCGATCGCGTGGGCAGATGCAAAACTCGTTTAGGCATAGGTGGATCCTTGCCCGCGCATTGCATAACGGTCGAGCCGAAGTTCAGGCTGTCCGCTGGATCTGTGTAGTGAATGCCGGAGGCAAGCCCTGCGCCGGCCATCATCCAAACTGAGTGAGTCGACTGGCGAAGAAAGCTGCCATGATTGCCGCCGGGATTAAAGTTCCGCGCGTTAAAGTTCCAGTGGTCGCTCGCAAAAATGTGGAAGTCCGCCTGCACCAATTGCCGCCGGCGCAGCTCGAGCTGCTGCAGGATGGGTGCCACGGATTCGCGCTTTGGCAATACATCGGCCATTGGCATGAGCTCTTCCGTAATGCCGACCACCCCGTTCGTATAACGGCAGGCGTAGGTCGCTTTCAGCCAATCGTCTTCGGAATGCCATTCCGAGAGCCACTTGTTGGCTTCAACGCCCTGAGGGGGGTCGAGCGCCTTGTCTTCCACCAAATGGAAGGGCAGGCCGTCCATCCATTCCCCCGTCTCATAAGTCACCTTCCCATCTCGTGCTTGCACCAAGTGCTTGACCGGGATGAGCCGGATTTCTTCCAGATCGCTTGTGTTCCGAACCAGTTCCAACAGTTGGTGTTCCTCGTCTGCATACAGCCAGACGGCAAACTCCGCCGGTGGCCCGTCCTCCGTCGGGAGCGGCAGATCGGATGCCGGAAGGCCGACCGCTAGAAAATCGACCGGCTGAGCCGAAAGCTCGCGCTGCGGCACGTTGCGAACTCGCTGCGAAACCAGCAGCCGAAAGTAATTGACGCGCCGGAATGACTGCGCCTCATCAAGATCGCCGTTGGCATCCAGCACCAATCCCTTCGGCCCTGGGCCGGCAACGTAGTTCTCGAGATCGAAGATCGTGTTCTGGTCGCCCAGTGCAAGCGGCGGCATCAGTTGCGAGATGTTCGCGGTGAGCGGACGTTTTGACTCAAGCTTCAGGGCCAGCAAAGCTCGGATGTGGTCCAGGTAGCTTTCATACGCCTTCCTCTCTGTTTCCCAGCTGACAGCCTCCGCCATCTCCCGGCGAACTGCTTTATCCGCCCCCACCTCTCTGTCTGCGGCCGGCCACTTCTTGGGGTCCTTGGGAATCTTTCCGAGAAGCTGTTTCCTCGCCTCGATCGCCGATCCAAGTGCGTTAATCTCCGCTTGGAGGCTGGACGACATGTCGGTCCACTGTGTCCGATGGCGGTCAATTGTCTTTTCCAGTTCGCGTTGGGCCGCCCGCCGGACAGGTGCCGGCAGATCGGTCCGCTTCAACTGCAGCAGCAAAATGTGGATGCGATTCAGATCGCCATTCCGCAACTGCACGGCCGCTCGCTCGTTCCCGTCCAGATCGAGCCACGCCGTAGGATACTGCTCCGCCTCGCCCGCCAGATAGAACGATGCGTTACTGGGGTTGATCACGCGAGACACCATCGGGTTCATTCCTCGCAGCTTGAACTGATCGAGCTGGTACCGGTCTGTGACAACGTGGTGCGCCCCGCCGGCCGCGCTATTGAAAAGGTCCGGGAGATTGAATCCCTGGCTGTAGATGCCTGGCGTCGTGTTCATGCCGTGGTCCGACACCACCACAAACAAGGTATGCTCCGCCAGCGAGCTGGCCTGAATAGCGGTCCAGATTCTTCCCGCGAGTACGTCCAGCCTTTGTAGTTCTTTGTACAGGATCTCCGGCGAACTGCTCGCGTGAGAGATGTGGTCGAAGTCGCCGCTGAAGTAGTCCAGGTAAAGTGCTTGGTTTCCTTGGATCTTGTCCAGCATCTCCGTGATGGTTTGTTCGTTCAGCCCCTCGGCCAATCCAAATCCGGCTTGCGGCTGCTCCAGCACCGAGAGTACCCAGTCTTTGGACAAACGATGCTCGAGGCCATAACCCAAAGTCGTCCAGCGAAGCCCGCGTTGATAGAGCTGGATGCCTTGGAATTGCTGGTTGTAGGGGTAACGGTCGCTCAACATCGGGATGCCTGCCGCATCCAGAACCTGGACGCCCGGCATGTCGACTTGCGTCAGCCATATGTAGTTGTTAACGAAAGGAAAGAAGTTCAGGTAGTCGTAGACGCGCCCCGTATATCGATCAAACTCCACGTTCCCGTGGATAATCGTGTGCACGCCGGTATCGAGCATCGACCACGACGGCGCCGACAGGCTAATGCCGCGCGTGAAGAAGTTGTCGAAGATAATGCCGTCTTCGGCAAAGATGTGCGAAAACCAGGGGAGTTTGGATTTACCGGTCCTCGGGTCAGTCTGGGCCATGGTCCGGTAAAGGATATCCGCGTTTAACCCGTCGACCTTGAGAATCACCAGCCTCGTTGTCGCACCGGGCGTCTCGGAAACTTGGTCCTGTGGCGCTTTTTCTGAGCCAAGGCACACAGCCGCGGCGAAGACGGCCAGTGCCGCCATCGTCATGCTGCGGGAAACGTGCTTCACTCCAGTGTGGGACTGCCCGAGGTGTCGGGCTTCTTCGTGACTGTCGTCAGCTCATCCGACCGCTTGCCGCTGTGAATACTAACTAGCGCTTCCTCCAAGTGGGCCGACTGTGCCAGCAATGTTCCGTTCTTCGAGCTGGCTTTCAATTTCGCGATTACTACCTTGGCGCGTTGCTGATCGGCCTGCGGCGTCTTGGCGTCCATCAGATCCGTCAGCTCTACCAGCGCGTTCTCGATCGTCGTGCGATCGTAGGCAACCTCCGGATCGGTCGGATTGCGCGTGGCCGTTTCGAGGATGGCTAAATCGGCTCGAATGCGGCGCTCGTGTTCCAGTTCAATCAGGTTGAACTGGTTCTTCGGTACTCGCTTCGTGTAGCCGCCCAGTGTCACGGCGTGCTCAATGGTGGCTGTCACGTGCTGGCCGCCCGTCTCTGTATCTTCCGCCATCTCCGCACGCCGCTGATCGTCAAGCGCGTTGCCGAACGAGGGTTTAGCGAGGTTGGCTTCGAGTTGCTTGTAATTCAAGCTTGCCACTTCTAGTTCCCAATCCGGAGCCACTTCGAGTGGATTGGTGGCCATCCGGCTAAGCCTCTCGCGCATAAACGAACGGAAATCGGCATCCACGTCGTGATCGAGCATCAGTTCAGCTCGAAAACGAGCGTAGCAGTCGAGCCGGCTCCCCTGGTCCAAGGCCTTCCCGTGCCGGGATTCAATAAACTCAAGCAACGCATTGCCGGCGAAGTAATACCAGTTCGCCGTCAGCGTCAGACCCAGCACCCCGTGAACAACGTCGTTCCACGCACGTTGAGAGATTTCTCGGCGCTTCGCACGCGTCGGATCCTGGAAGTCGATTAACAGCAGCGGCACGCGGTTGTAGTCAAGGCTGTAGAGAGCCAGCGGGATCAGCCGGTGTTCGCTAGGGCCCACTTCACCCAATGGCAGCAAAGCCCCGTCCGCAGTAAATGAGCGGGATTCTTCATATCCATTCCAGTGCTTGAGGGCTCCGTCCTCAGCTGGGTTCGAGATGCTCAACAGCTTGAAAATGGACGCGGTTGCCGGGCTCTCCGCGGCGGGTTTGTGTGCCGATCCCGGAACATCCGCAGTAATCCACAGCAGCGCAAACTCGCCGGAAACACCGGCCACCTGAATCGGCTCAAAAATCAAGCCCGTCTTTTCGGCAGCCTGGCGAAGGATCTCCCAGTTCTGCCCCTCGGCGATTTTCCGCGCTAACTCCTCGCGTTCCACCACTTCAGCCAGCCGCCGGTCACCGGTCAGACCACCTAAAGCCTGCTTGCTCAACTCCAGCCTGCCAAGCATGCTGTCCATTTCAGCGGCCGACAACGGGCTCGCCGCACCGGAATCCCGGGCGCGCCGCAAGAACGTGATCCCCTCTTCAAGGTAAAGCCGGCGCTCGGCGACTTCATTCGTCCGGTAGCTGCGCGAGACCGTACGAACAGGGGTCGAAATTCCGTCCAGCACAAACCACTGCACAAGATTGTGGCCAACCGACGAAGTCACGTGGCTTTCGGGCTGAGTTAGATCGGAGAGCTTCGTCAAACGTGCCTTGGCCGGCGCATTCGCGTCGTCATCCCGTCGGTAATAAAAAGGGACTGCGGACAGAATCCGGCGGCCGTTGCTCGGCCGTGGGTCCGTAAACAGCCAGATCGTCAGCAATCGGTCGTTCTTGGGATCGTTGTCGCCCAGCGTATCGCGCAGCACCGAGAGCAACGGCACCGGGTCGTCATGAACCCGTGCCTTGGAATGGGCAAGCTTCCGATCTTCGCCTGAGGGAACGATATGATCGACCCTCCCGATCAGCGTGATCAGCTCGGCTCCATCCTGGAGTTCCTCCACCTGCCACTTGAAATCGGCTTCCGGTGTTATCGGGGCGATCGCGCGAGCAATCGGAACAGGAGGGTTGCCGGGTGGCGCAGGTGCGCTAGTGGCCGCAATGGGAGCATTGTCGGATGGAGCGAGCGCTCCTCCGACAGCTAGACCCGCTGCAACACTGAATGCCACCAGCAAATGCATAAGCCCTACAGATGTTCTCTACACGAGAACGATTCAACTCAAGCGTCCACCCTGGAGCCGAGATCAGAGTTATCCTTAACACTGTTCCTACCGCAATTTTAGACCCAAAAGCTGAAAAACGAAACCACCGCCGGTACTACCGGAGTCGAGCCAAATTGTTAAGGAGTGTTTATAAATCCCGGGTCGCAATCTCAATCAGCTGGGCGTGCAGGTCGTCCTGCTCTTCCTCGTTCAGCTTATCGCCCGATTTGGTCACGTAAAAGACATCAATTGCCTTGTGCGCTTCGGTGTCAATCATAACCACCTCAATGTTGCAACCGGATTCCGACATGGCCGACGTCAGCTCGTAAAGCAGACCCGGCCGGTCTTCGCCCACAAAGTCGATTAATGTGGCCGAGTCGGATGCCTCCTGGTTGAACCGCACCGCCGGTAAGATGCGTGCTCCCCGGCTCGGGCGCGGAACGGGCCGTCGGCGCTTCAGCAAATCCTTCACCGGCAGCACATTTTGGATAACCCGCTCAATCGTCCAGCGCAACTGGTCCACTTCCCCCGGATTGAGTTCCAGGGTGCGGAGCGGATCTGAAAAGCGAAACTGGTCGACCGCGATCCCGGCAGCGTTCGATGCGGCCTCCGCTTTCGAAATGTTCATGCCAAAACTCGCAAGCGCGCCGCAGATCATGCCAAACAGCCCCGGCCGATCCATCGCTAACACCGTCGCTTGCCATCCGTCCGGCTGTCGATTGATCTCCACCGCGAGGCCGTCCTTCGAAACGCCTTGCGCCAGCATCATGTGGTGCCGGATCTCCTCTTCGCTCCGCGTTCTTAAATAGCGCGTAGGCAACCCTTCCAGAAACCGTTCGAGTTCCGGCGTGGCATTCACGCGGAATTCCGAATGCTGCTCGTTGTCGATGCCGTGGATACGATCCATCTCCAGCTCGCGTGTGAGCTGTTCCAGGCCCGTGGTGTAAACCCGCCACAGCTGCTCCAGACGCCAGGGCGTCATGGCCGTCGGATTGACTGCGCTGATATCTGCGTAAGTGAGCAGCGTCAGCAGCCTCAGACGTTCAATCGTCCCCACTTGATGCGTCAGGCTCCGCGCTGTCGCCGGATCGTCCAGGTCGCGGCCGCTCATGATCAGCGAGAGGTCCAGATGGTGCTCGATCAGAAAGTGAATGATGGCGCGTTGTTCCGGCGGCACGTTGGCACGCTCCATCACAGCCTCCACAATCTCCAGTGAGCCTAGAATATGCTGGCCGGGTGTCGTCCCCTTTCCCGTATCGTGAAGCAGCAGCGCCAGGCGAAGCAGCGCCTGGTCGTCTCCTTCTTTCAGCAGCAAACGCAAACGCTGTGAGGTGTTCGGCCGGGAATTTGCCAGGTCATCGATAACGCCCACTGCCACCAGCGTGTGTTCGTCCACTGTATAGCGATGGTAGAAGTCGCGCACAACCAGGCTGTCGATCACGTGCCATTCAGGAATCGCGGCCGCGAGGATTCCCGTCTCCTGCATTTGCCGCAGGGCCAGCGATGCGTTCGGTTGATCCAGCAGTTCTTTCCAGAATGCCCATGTGGGCGGCGATTCCTTGAAGCGCTCCGTAATTGCCGATGCCTGCGACCCCAGCCTCCGTTGTGCGTCCCACGAGAGCGCGATGCCGTGCCGCGCGACAAAAATGAACAGCCGCTGCAGCGCGTCATTCGACCGTACGATCTCTGCTGGCTGCCGCAGGAAAATACGTTCCCGCGAAATGGTGAGTTCGTTGGTCGAAAGCCGGGAACGCCAGTCGCGGAATTGCCGCACCAGCGATGTGTCTTGTGTCTCCGTGTACTCGAGTGCCCGCAGCGCGAATTGCGAAATCTGTCTGGCGCACTTGTAGTAAAGTCGCATCCACTCGGCTGGATCCGGATGGCTGCGGGCTAGCGCGGCCGCTGCTTCGTCCTGCAGTTCAAAGCTCAGCAGGTTGTGATCGCGCCCGGTTCGGAAGTGAAGAAAGCATCGCACCACGCAAAGAAACTCGGTCGCCTTGTGGATCGCGGCGCACGATT
Organism: uncultured Acidobacteriaceae bacterium; assembly: GCA_963740005.1. Classification (GTDB taxonomy): domain Bacteria; phylum Acidobacteriota; class Terriglobia; order Bryobacterales; family Bryobacteraceae; genus CAJCIT01. The sequence continues at coordinate 64,720 of CAVUCO010000068.1, forward strand.
CGCGGATCGCCTCGTTCTGCGGCATCAGTTGGCCCAGCCATCTCAGCAGATGCCAGTCGCGGATGCCGCCCGGACTCTCCTTGATGTTCGGCTCCAAATGAAAAACAGTGTCGTTAAACTTGGCATGGCGAGTGCGCGACGTCTCGGCCAGCCGCTTCATGAGAGTGTGGCCGTGACGGTTGTAAAAATCCGTCAGTCGGCCTCGCAGATCAACGCACAGTGCCTCATCGCCGCTCAGGAATCGAAGGTCCAGCAGGCTGATGTGCATCTCGATATTCTGCTCTTGAAGCTGCACGCAGTCGGCAACCGTGCGAACCGAATGACTGACCCGCAGCGACTGGTCCCACAGCACCTGCAGAAAACGGGAAAGAGGATTCTTCAGCGCCGCCAGATCCGATTCGGCAGCCACCAGGATGATCAGATCGATGTCCGAATAGGGGAACAGCTCCGATCGCCCATATCCCCCACAGGCGGCCACCGCAAATCGGTTCGTCACCAGCGGCTTCAGCAGCGCTTCAACCGCTGACTTCACCGTCTCATCGACGTACGCACTTCGTCGGCGCAAGACTTCAGCGGCATCGGCGTCGCGTTGGAAGCCGGCGGCTAGTTCGGAAAGCAACGCCCGGCCTGGCGACAAGTCCATGTCTTTCGGTGTGCTGGCCAATTCAGAATCTACAGTGCCGCTTCGCCCGTATCGTCGTTGCGAATGCGAATGGCGTCGGCTACGTCATAGATGAAGACCTTGCCGTCACCGATTTTGCCGGAGCGGGCGGCGTTGACCAATTGCTTCGTTATCTCTTCAAGGCGAGCGTCCGGGACCACCAATTCAATCTTTACCTTAGGCAGCAGGTCAACCTCGTACTCCATCCCGCGGTATACCTCTTTGTGGCCTTTCTGCCGTCCATGGCCGCGCGCCTCCGTGATCGTCATGCCGTCGACCCCAATGCTTTTTAAGGCCTCTTTGACCTCATCCAGTTTATGGGGCTGGATTATTGCCTCGATTTTCTTCATTCGCTTCGATCCTATCGTGAACTGGAGCTAACCCTCCAGGCTGTATCCTTCCTCGCCGTGCATACTGAGGTCGAGCCCTTCGATTTCATCCGGTTCCGACGCCCGAACGCCCATCGTCATGTCCACGACTTTGAGAATGATGAAGGTCGCCGCCATACCCAATACCCAGGAGATCGCAACACCGGCTGCCTGATTTAGAACCTGGCCCGGATTGCCGTCTACCCAACCCAGCTTCAGCAGGTTGCCGGAGGAATCCTTAAATGTGTCATTGATGGCATTCGTAGCGAAGACGCCAGTCAGCAATGCCCCCAACGTGCCGCCTGCTCCGTGAACGCCGAACGCGTCCAAGGTGTCGTCGTACCGGAACTTGCCCTTGACCCATGTGACCATGAAAAAACAGAAAAGTCCCGCGGCAAAGCCGATCAGCAGCGCCGCAAAGGGCTTTACGTAGCCCGAGGCGGGTGTAATTGCCACCAGCCCGGCCACCGCACCCGAGATCGCACCCAGGACGCTCGGCTTTCCATGCTTGAACCATTCCGCCAGCATCCAACCCAAGGTCGCTGCAGCGGCGCCGAAATGCGTCGCCACAAACGCGCTGGTCGCCAGTCCGGAAGCATTCACCGCGCTGCCCGCGTTAAACCCAAACCATCCCACCCATAGTAGGCATGCGCCGATAACGCTGATCACCATGCTGTGCGGCTTCATCGGCTCTCGCGGGTATCCAACGCGCTTGCCGAGGTATAGCGCGCAGACCAACGCGCTCACTCCCGACGTGATGTGCACCACCGTTCCACCGGCAAAGTCATAACACGGAATTCTGCCGCCCAACGAGGCATTCAGAAACCCTCCCTTGCCCCACACCATGTGAGCCATGGGAAAGTACACAATCGTCGACCAAAGCACGGTAAAAACCAGCATCGCGCTGAACTTGATGCGCTCCGCAAACGCGCCCGAGATCAAGGCGGGCGTGATGATCGCGAACATCAGTTGGTAGATCATGTACGTCTCGTGCGGAATGGTTGCGCCGTAGTCGGCATTCGGGGCACTCCCGACTCCGCTCAAGAAGAGGTAGCGAAGGTCGCCGATGAAAGGCGTGCCCTCGCTGAACGCCAGGCTATACCCATAAATCGCCCAGACGACCGTCACCACCGCCATCAATGCAAAGCTGTGCATCATCGTGCTCAGCACATTCTTCCGGCGCACCAAGCCACCGTAGAATAACGCCAGCCCGGGGCCTGTCATCATCAGAACCAGCGCGGCGCTCGTCAACATCCAAGCGTTGTCCCCCGCTGATTGCGCCGACTTTGTCGCCGCGTCTAAGGCGGCTAATTTCGCATCCAAGGTGCTGGTTGTGGTCTGCGCATGCACGGTAAGGGCGCCGAGCAGGCTGCCAGCTGAGAGCCAGCTGAGTCGATGTGTCACGGATCAAAACCTCAATCGATGAAGTTGCAGTTTGCCCCGGGGCGACTTTGGGTTCCCCGGCAAGAACAATAAGCGTGCATTCCGCTAGACCTTACAGAGTAACAATTGATTCGAGCTTCGTGCGCCGGAAATCGTCTCTGGCTGGTGCGCAAGGCCCATTCCACACGCAAAGCCTTGCTTTCCAAGTGGTTCAAGCCGTCCAGGGTGGCTCAAAACCACCAGCGCCGCCACCTGGCCGCCCTACGCCCTTGTGCGGAAATTATTTGTTTAGATGATGTTAGCGTCTGCATCACTTTGGCGACGCAAATGCTCTAATAAGCGTGCCGCACTACGTGAAAGGCAGTTCATATGCGCAGTCCAGATTCTAAATATTCATTGAGAGCGACCTTTGGCCGCTCCGCCACAGTTGTTATCGCTTCGCTATTGGCCCCGTCGGTTCTCCTGTGGGCCCAGGATCCGCTCGATTCCCAGACATCCCCATCTGCGCCTCAGGTGCAGGCCCAGCCGCTGCCGACTACCGGTGGGTGGCGCCGGGTTGGTGACTCGGCGAACCAGTCGGCATCCGCCTCGGATCCCGGCTACCCGGTAGATCCGAATGGACAGAACCAGCAGCAGTATCCGCCCGCGAACCAGGGTCCTAACCAGCCTTACCCGAACCAGAATTATCCGAACCAGCCCTACCCCAACCAAAACAATCCCAACCAGCCGTACCCGAATCAGCCGGCTTACGGCCAGCAGGGTGGCGCGCCGGCTGGCAATTACCCGCAAAACTACAATCCTCCGCCTCCGGTTCCGGCACATTTGACGATGAAGCCTGGAACCTACATCACCGTGCGCATAAACCAGCCGCTCTCGTCGGATCACAACCAGACCGGCGATGCCTTCACGGCCACGTTATCGCGACCGGTTGTTGTGGATGGCGTCGTTGTGGCAGGTCCCGGCCAAGTAGTCTCGGGTAGAGTTTCGGAGGCTCAGAAAGCAGGCCACGGACAGGGCAACTCCCATCTCGGCCTTCAGTTGACCAGCTTGACGCTTGTCGACGGCCAGCAGGTACCCATCCAATCCGGCCTCGTGACAGGCAACGGCCCGGGAAGGGGCGGTCGTGACGCCGCCACGCTCGCAGCCACCACAGCCACGGGCGCAGCTATTGGCGCTGCCGTCGGCTGGGGAGTGGGTGCCGCGATCGGCGCCGGGGCCGGCCTAACTGCTGGTGTCATCGGCGTTCTGGCCACGCGTGGTGCGCCAACCGTCGTTCTCCCCGAGCAGGAAATGACCTTCGCTCTGGCAGCTCCGCTCGCGATCTCCACCGAACAGGCGCCCCTCGCCTTCCGTTGGATTGACCCAAATGATTACTCCGCGCCTCCTCAGGGCCAGGGGCCACAGGGACCGCCTCAGGGCTATGCAGCGACCCCCGGGTACGCCTATAGCTACCCGGCTGCCCCCTACTACGGATATCCCTACGGCTATGGATACGGTTACGGCTACCCCTACTACTCCTACTGGCCCTCGGTCGGGTTCTATTTCGGGCCGGGCTACTGGTATGGAGGCCATTACTACTACGGCCGGGGCGGCTACTATGGGCACGGCGGCTACTACGGCGGCCATTATTATGGTGGGGCCTCTGTCGGCCACTATGCCGGCACGACCGGAGCGTACCGCGGTACTACGTCTGCCGCTGTCGGCGGTGGTGCTTACCACGGTGGTGGCGGCGGTGGCCATGCCGGGGGCGGTGGCGGCGGGCACCACTAAGCCTTCCCTGCTGACCGGACTCTAATTCTCAGGAACAAAAACAGGCCGCCGTTCGTAGTTCATCTACGAACGGCGGCCTATCTTTATGCGCGTCAGTCTTTTCGGACTTGTCCTGCTGGCGGGACTCGCAACCATCGCCTGCGACTTGGAAAACGTGGAGGGTGGCGTCGATCAGACTCAACCGGTCAGCTTCAATCCGCAAGGCATTGACGCGGCAACCGTCGAACTGCACCTGGGCGCGGGCGAACTCAACATTCGGGGAGGCGGCTCGCAGCTCGCCGATGGCCAGCTCGACTACAACATCTCTTCCTGGAAACCAGTCATCCATCAAACCACGGCTGGACACTTCGCGCGCCTGCGCATCGAGCAGCCCGAAACACATGGCGTGCCCCACAATTTGAAGTACACCTGGAACCTGCAGCTCTCCAACACGATTCCCATTTCGCTCTCGGTCAAATGCGGGGCCGGTCAGGCCAATCTAAAGCTAGGCGATGTCCGGCTGCGCGATTTAGGTGTCGAGATCGGCGCCGGGCAAATCGATCTGGATCTGCGCGGCACCCCAAAAGAAGACTTCGACGTTAGTGTGCAGGGCGGCGTCGGTCAAGCCACGGTTTACCTGCCGGCCGGCGTCGGCGTTCGTGCCGAGGCACATGGCGGCATCGGCAGCATCAATGTGAGTGGCCTCGAAAAGCGCGGCAGCTACTATGAAAACGAACAATACGGACGCGCCAAAGTAAACCTGCGTCTTAAGGTCCACGGCGGAATAGGCGAAATCCGCATCGTCGGCTCATAGCGAAATCTGAACTCATTGCAAGCAAACAAGGGGCGCCTTTTGGAGCCGTCCTAAGAGTTTGTGTGAAAACTCCGGCACGGAACCGCGCTCGTGAGCAAGCGGATTCTTTCGGAGCCACGACCGTCAGGGAGTGCACTCAAATGCCGATTTCTTATCAAGTCTTCCGGCATTTCAGCTGCCTTCTGACGGCGCGTCAGTGAGCCCTGACGGTGCCGCGTGGTTACTGGAGTTCTCACACAGTCCCGTCAGGAAGCGGTTTTCAGCCTATTCCGCAGCGTCATAACCCAGCCGCCTGAACCAGCCTCTCGGCGCAGAACGCCCCGGCAGGCGTCTCTTCGTGCTTGAACAACGCATACACGGTTCGGCCCGCGCTCAAGTGGCTCTTCACTTGACTCGCTAGCTCCGCCTGCTCTTCCTCCGAATAGTCTTCCTTCCGAAGCCGCAGATAAACAAAGTCCGCCGTCGCGACCTCCGGTGTCTCCAGCTTTTCGTTCTCCGCCAGGCAAAGCGCCACGTTGTTCTCGCGCAGCGCCGCATAGATCGGCTCATCGAACCAACTGGCATGCCGGAATTCAAACGTATAGCGATCCTGCTTGGGAAGCTTTGTAAGAAAGGCCCCCAGCCGCTCTCGATCCGCCTTGAAACTCGGCGCCAGCTGAAACAGTATCGGCGCCAGCCGCCCCGCTTGCCGCAGCGGCTCCAGCGACTCCAGGAAGAACCGGGTAAAGTCTTCCGCGTTATCTAATTTCAGCGAGTGGGTGATCTTCATGTGCGCCTTCGGCGAGAACCGAAAGGCCTCGGGCGTTGCGCTGATCCACTTCGCAAATGTCGACGCCGAAGCGATACGCCGAAATGTGTAGTTCACCTCGACCAGGTTGAGACGGGTGGCGTAATAGTTGAGGAAGTTCGCGCTTGCTAGTTTCGCTGGGTAGAAATCCGGCTTCCAGGAAGGATACGCAAACCCGGACGTGCCGGCATACAGCTGTGGCGTTGAATCGGAAGGCATCAATTACGTACTCCACCACAGAACCGCGCGCGTCAGCAAGCGGATACACGCCGAAGCCGACCGGGACTGGCACCTCTGTTCCCAAGGCGAGCCTGTCCCAAGACGCAATACAGTCGACTGGCATTCGTCACTCAGGTGCCAAGTTTTCACACACTCGGCAGCAAGCGGGTGTTAACGGAGCCGTGACCGTCAGGGAGCGAACGCAAGGCTTCGGAAGCACGAAACCGGGGGATCGAATTCAGCGCAAGCTCTTAGGATCCGCGATTGGCCTGTGATTTTCGACGGAGCGGATTCGGCAATGCATCCAGTATCAGTGCCGTCCCGCCTCAGCTTCCAGGTCGAGCGGACGCCACTCCCTCACTCACCTCATAATCCGCGTTGATCAGCGTTTATCCGCGGCCAACTCTGTTTCCCCACAAGTGCTACAGCCCCGCAAACCAGTCGTATCCCTGCTGATTCCAATAATCGTCCGGCTTCTCATCCGTGTAACGGATGAGCCCGATTCGCTTCAGATTCTTGACGCCGTACTTGACCGGAATCACCAGCCGCAGCGGCGCGCCATGCTCGTCCTCGAGTTCAGCCCCGTTCATCTCGTATGCCAGCAGAGTCTGTGGATGTAGTGCGCTCTTTGCATCCAGGCCGACGTAGTATTCCTCATCCGGCGTTGCCATGTAAACGAAGTTCGGAACGCGTTGGCCCGGCGCCAGGAACTTGCCCGAGAAATCGATAAACCGGGCGCCCGCCCATTGCGTCACCACGCTCCAGCCCTCAATGCAGCAGAACTTCGTAATCATCTCGACCCTCGGCAGCGACTTCACATCGTTCAGCGTCAGCGTCAGTGGCGCAGTCCCGGCTGCTGCATTCTCCACCTTGAGCCGCCAGGCGTCCATGTCGATATCGTCCCTGAGGCCAACATCGCCATTCGGCCGCAGCTTGCCAACGTCTTTCAGTGAGTAAGTCTTCGCAAGGTGCGAGTCGCTCAAGTAGCCGTGTGCAATTCGCTCGTTCAAGTCCAGCACCCGCCTCTCAGGCCAAGGAACGCCCAGTTCCTGTCCACGTGACCGCAGCCACGAGTAACCGCCAATGCCCAGCACCGCGGCCGCGCCGCCAATCAGGAAGTCGCGCCGCGTGCGCCGCTGCAACTCCTGTTGCGCAGCTTTCTCATCCAGCGCGATGTCGCGCAGCCTCTCGCTCTTGCCGCTACTCATGACGGCCCTCTTTCGCCGGGACCAGTTCGTATCCCATCACCATGGAGCGGAAGTTATTCCAACCCGCCCGCGCAACCTGCGCGATATGAACGACGAAGAAGGCCAGGTAGCCCATCGTGAGCGTGAAGTGCAGCACGCGAGCAAACTCGTAGGTGCCGAACAAGGCCGTGAGCCATCCCACTTGAATGGGCTTGTAGATCGCCAAGCCCGTCAGCACGGACCCGACCCCCATCAGCACAATCGCCGTGTACGTGATCTGCTGGGCAGCGTTGTACTTCTGCTGAGGCGGCAGATCCTTCCGCACGTGCAAGTCATAGAGCACCACCGCCCACGCGTCGCGAAAAGCGCTCAGGCGTGTCGGAACCAGGTATCGCCATTCGCCCGAAACCACGGTGTACCCCACGTACAGCACGCCGTTGATGACGAAAAGCCACATGAAGAAGAAGTGAAGCGCCATGCCATCGGCCAGTCTGTGCCCCATGTTCAGCGCTTTATAAACGGGTTCCGGAAAGAAGTGGAACCACGGTGTGCCGCTGAAAGGAATCTGGTAAACATCATTGGCCCAGTAGATGAGTAAACCCGACCAGATCATCAGGAACAGCAGCGGGAAGTTGATCCAGTGGAACCACCGGACAGCGGCGAGATGCTTTAGTCTAAGTGTCGGCAAGCTTTTTTGCCCTACTGCGGGCCTCTACTCCCTATTCGTACGAAATCGTGATTCGGATATCCTCGGGTCAAGCATTTTGTTGCTACCCGTGGCAGAGACGGGATACGCTCGTTCATTGCCTATGCATCCACAGCCGGACAAACCACTTACCTTCCTTTGCCTCGCCAGCTATGAGAAAGGACATCGCTTTCTGGAGGAGGCCAAGCGGCTGGGCTGCCGGGTCTTGCTTCTCACCTCCCAGTCCCTCCAGGATAAGGCCGAATGGCCCATGTCGAGCATCGACGATATCTTCTATATGCCGGATGTCCATCACGAGTGGAACCTTCAGCACACCCTTCTCGCCGTCAGCCATCTCTGCCGCACCACCCGGATCGACCGCATCATTCCGCTGGACGACTTCGATCTCGAAAAGGGCGCGCACCTCCGCGAGCACCTCCGTATTGTCGGCATGGGTGAGACGAAAACCCGTTACTTCCGCGACAAGCTGGCCATGCGCCTGCGCACCTCCGAGCGAGGAATCCGCGTACCCGAGTTTGTCCACGCCTTGAACTATGAAGCCGTGCGCGAGTATCTCGAACGCGTCCCCCCACCGTGGGTCCTGAAACCGCGCCTGATGGCCGGTGCGCTCGGCATCAAAAAGTGTCACCACGCGCAAGAGGTTTGGGATCACATCCACAAGCTCGGTGACGACCAGTCCTTCTACCTCCTGGAACACTTCATCCCGGGCGAGGTCATGCACGTCGATTCCATCTGGTTCGGAGGCAGGATGCTCCATGCGGTCGCCAGCGCCTACGGATCTCCGCCGCTCGAAGTGTCCCAGGGCGGCGGCATTTTCATGACTCGTTTGCTCGAACGTGGCTCCCGGCTGGAGCGCAGCCTGGTGCACTTTAACGAAGAGGTGTTGAACGCCATGGGCTACGAGTCCGGTGTCTCCCACACCGAGTTCATTCGCGCTCGTGAAACCGGCGACCTTTACTTCCTCGAAACCTCTGCCAGGGTCGGCGGTGCGCACATCGCCGATCTGATTGAACACGCCACCGGCATCAATATGTGGACCGAATGGGCCAAAATTGAAGTCGCCACTGCACGCGGCCTGGCGTACGAACCGCCCGTGCCACAGGAGAACTATGCCGGCCTGTTGGTTTCGCTATCGCGCCAGGAGTGGCCTGACTATTCCTCCTTTACCGACGCCGAGCTGGTCTGGACCATGCGCATGCACCATCACGTCGGATTCATTCTAAAGTCGCCCCACCTCTCTCGCGTGGAGCATCTGCTAGGCGAATACGCGGATCGCGTTCGCCGCGATTTCCACGCCTCGGCTCCGCAAGAAGAGAGCCGCCCCTGACTTTCGTCACCTGGCGCCGTCTGTTAGCCGGCCGAGCCGAGAGTCAATCTCGGCTCTCGATCAGACTGAGTTTCATCCACACCCCTGTTGCTCTGTCTGAGCACCGATCTTTCCGGCCGTGGCACACTCTCCGCTTCGGAGCAAGGCCTTCAGCCTGTGGGGTTTCAGAGCAAAGCCGACCAGGGACAGCCGCGCCTGCGTCCCAAGGCGCGCACACATTCCCGTATCTCGTCACCGAAGCCTGTTGCCGCGTGGACGCAGCGACCGCCCAGATTCGCAGCCGTTACTTTCAGAGCAACCGCGCGCCTGCCGCAACTCGGCCCAAGGCCTCCAGCGAGGCCGACGTTCACCGGATCCCCCTACCTTGTTACTCTGTCTGCATGAGCGCGCTTCCAGCCGCACTCGGCGCCACGGCGCTCATTGGCGGCTTGGCGGGAACAGTCACCTACGGCATCATCGGAAAATCGGCTCGCCTATTCGGCCCATCTGTTTATCGCGGCCCCGGGCTTCGCCGTTCCATTGCGCTCACCTTTGACGACGGCCCCAGTCCCACCACCCCCCGCCTTCTCGACTATCTGGCCGCTCAGAAAATCCGCGCGACGTTCTTTCAATGCGGCATGAACGTTGAGCGTAACCCCGCCATCGCACAAGCGGTCCTCGCAGCGGGTCATGAGGTCGGCAACCATACCTACTCGCATCCCCACCTCTATCTCAAATCCCCAGCCCGGATTGACCGCGAAATCACGCAAGCGCAAGACATCATCAGCCGGCATCTGGGCACGGCGCCCGCGCTTCTGCGAGCGCCTTACGGTCAGCGCTGGTTCGGTATCGGCGCAGTTCAGAAACGGCTTGGTCTGCTGGGCGTCATGTGGACTGTGATTGGCCACGATTGGCACTGGCCCGCTGACCAAGTCGCCGCTCTGGTCGTCCGTAAAGCTTCGCCGGGCGGTATCGTGTGTCTGCACGATGGCCGCGGCGTCCACCCCAATCCCGATGTCGGCAGCATGTTGGACGCGGTCAAGCGAATCGTGCCCGCTCTCAGAGATCAAGGCTATAGCTTTGAATCGGTCACGACATTGCTCACGTAAATCACGCTGAAACCTTTCTGCGGTATTCCTTGAGTTTGTCTTGCCGGGCAGTCGGCATCGGGAGGGTCTCGCGAACGTGAATCATCAGACAGTCGACGTCGCCGTGGTGGGGGCCGGTGTGCTCGGCCTCGCCCACGCCTATCTGTCCGCACTCTCCGGCAAATCCGTCGTGGTGTTCGAACGCAACCAGATGGCAATCGGCGCCTCGGTGCGAAACTTCGGCATGGTGTGGCCCATCGGTCAGCCGCCAGGCGATCTCCACAATATGGCCATACGCAGCCGCCGGCATTGGGTAGAAATACTCGAAGCCACCGGCCTGCCCTATCAGCCCACCGGTTCGCTCCACGTTGTTTATGAGGACGACGAAGCCGCCGTGGCCAAGGAGTTTGCCGAAGTGGCCCCCGGACTGGGCTTTCGATGCCAGTGGCTCGATACCTGCAGCGTGCTGGAGCGCAGCCACGCGGTTCGTCCGGAAGGGCTGAAAGGCGGCCTCTGGAGCCCAACGGAACTAACTCTCGATCCTCGCGTCGCCCTCCGCGAAATTCCGGCACTGCTCGAAGAGAAGTACGGTGTCCAGTTTCACTACGCAACCGCGGTTCACTCCATCAACCTGCCCGTGATAGAAGCCGGGACCGGCACATGGCATGCCGGCCATGCCATCGTTTGCGGCGGCGACGACTTCGAGACCCTCTATCCCGCTCACTTTCGCGACAGCGGCATCACCCGCTGCAAGCTGCAGATGATGCGCACCCGTCCGCAGCCCGACCGCTGGGAACTTGGCCCCTCTCTCGCCGCTGGCCTGACCTTGCGCTTCTATCCCTCTTTCAACATCTGCAGCTCGCTGCCCGCGTTGAAGGCACGTATCGCGAGCCGCCTGCCCGAATACGATCGCTGGGCCATTCACTGCCTGGTGTCGCAGAACGCGGACGGCGAAATTACACTCGGCGACTCCCACGAATACGGCCTCGGCATCAACATCTTCGATCAGCCTCACATCGATGAACTGGTGCTGCGCTACACCGAACGTTTTCTGAAGTTGCCCGATTGGACCATCGCGCAACGCTGGAACGGGGTTTATGCAAAACATCCCGACAAGCCCTACGTGTCGTTCTCGCCCGCTCCCAACGTGCGTGTGGTTACGGCCACCGGCGGCTCGGGCATGACGCTTTCATTCGGGCTCGCGGAACAGACCCTTCAGCAGATGGGGCTCTCGACGTGACGCTTCTGCGCGGCACGACCCCAGCCGGAAAGCTCGCCCCCTGCGATCGGCTCCAGGCCGTAGTTTTTGACTGGGCTGGCACGACGGTCGACTTCGGAAGCCTCGCGCCGGTTCGCGCACTCCAGGACCTATTCGCCCGCCGCGGCGTTCCCATCACCGAGCAAGAAGCCCGCCAGGATATGGGCTTACTCAAGAAGGATCACATTCGATCCATCCTTCGCCTGCCCCGCATAGCCGCGGCCTGGCAGCAGGACACCGGCCATCCATCGTCCGAAGCAGACGTAGAATCCTTCTACGCCGAGTTCATTCCCGCCCAGCTTGACACGCTGGTCAACTACTCCGGCTTGATCCCGGGCGTCCGCGAGGTCGCGTTTCAGATCCAGCGCCAAGGCCTGAAGATCGGCACCACCACCGGCTATACTCGCGCCATGCTCCATCTGCTGGTGGAAGAAGCTGCCATGCAAGGATACGTACCGGATGCCAATCTCTGCCCCGAAGACGTCGCCGCCGGCCGGCCTCATCCGTTCATGATTCTTCGGCTCGCCGCCGAGCTAGGCCTTTGGCCCCTGGCTGCCGTCGTCAAGGTCGGAGACACCATCGCCGATGTCCAGGAAGGGCTGAACGCGGGAGCATGGTCAGTCGGCGTCGCGATAACCGGCAACATGATCGGTCTCAGCGAAGCCGCCTGGGATGCGCTGCCTCCCGCCGAGCAGCAGACTCGCGCCGAGTCCGCCCGCGAAGCACTGCTCCGTGCGGGTGCGCACTACGTCATCGACCGCGCCGCTGACATAGTCCCCTTGCTCGACGAAATAAACACCCGCCTGCGCCAGGGAAAGCGGCCCTGATTGTCTTCTCCGTCTGAAGCCCTTGCCCCGAAGCGTCCCGCCGAAGCCGGCCTTGCGCCGCGCCAAGTCCTGACCATCAGCCTTCTGTTCATGGGATACGCCGGATGCTACCTGTGCCGCTCAAATCTCTCGGTCACGATGCCGCTGATCATCCACGAGCTCGCACAGCAGGGCATGACGCCCGATCAGGCCAAGATTCACCTCGGTCAGATTGTCTCGTTGGGCGTTCTGGCCTACGCGGTGGGAAAGTTTCTCCTCGCTGGTTCAGCTGACTTCTGGGGTGGTCGCCGCAACTTCCTGGGCAGTATGGGAGGCGCGGTGCTCTTCACCGTCCTGTTCGCCATGAGCGGCAGCCTGCCGCTGTTCACCATGGCCTGGTTAGGCAATCGTCTGGTTCAATCCGTCGCCTGGGCTGGCTTGGTCAAGGTGGCTTCGCGCTGGTTTTCCTTTTCGTCCTACGGTCTCGTGCTGGCCATCCTCAGCCTCAGTTTCTTGTTCGGAGATGCCGGAGCGCGCGCCTTCATGGGCTACCTCATCCGCCAGGGCATGGGTTGGCGCGAAGTGTTCTATGTGGCGGCCGGTGTGCTCTTCGTCATCTTCCTGCTGAACCTGTTGTTTCTGCGCGAGTCCCGCCACCAACTCGGCTTCAGCGAGCCCGAACCCAACCCGATTAATCTCTACCACGACACCGCATCGCCGCATCCCGAAGCCGCAGCCGCCAACCGTCCGCGCAATGTTCGGGAATGGCTGCTGCCGTTCTTGAAAAGCCCGGCATTTCTTCTGGTTTGCGGCTTATCGCTCGGGTGCACGCTGGTGCGCGAAGCCTTCAATACCTGGACGCCCACCTACTTCCATCAAGGCGCCGGCTTCAGTGAGGGCAGGGCCGCGGAACTCAGTTCCTTGTTTCCGTTCTTCGGTGGCGTCTCGGCACTGCTGTGCGGTTTCTTGAGCGACCGGCTCGGTGCAGCCGGACGTTCGATCGTCACCTGCGCGGGACTCGCCATCGCAACGCTCGCGCTGATTGGTCTATCGCTGCGGGGCGTCGTCACACCAACCATCGCTGTGGTGTTGGTTTCAATCGTCGCCTTCGGTCTGCTGGGCCCCTACTCCTATCTGGCCGGCGCGTTCGCCCTCGACTTCGGCGGCAAGCAGGGCGGAGCGGTTTCATCAGGAATCATCGATAGCGTCGGTTATGTCGGCGCGATCCTGGCCGGTGACACGGTTGCTCGCATCTCGGTAGCATTCGGCTGGCCCGCGGCGTTCCTCTCGCTCGGCGTCGTCACCGCTCTTTCCGCCATCGCATCCGCCGTCCTCTACCGCAGCCAGACGAGTCTCTGCCGCAACCGGCAAATGAGGACAACGGGCGGTGGCGTTCGGAACAAAACTCCAACGCTATTCAGCAACGCGACAAACCTCATCCGCCCAAACAAGTATTTTCAGAGCAGCCGCACGTCCGAGCAGCCTGCCGAAACGGAGCCGCGACGGTAACGGAGCGAACGCAAAGCTCCGGAAGCGCGACACCGACGGATCGAATTCACCGCAAGCTCTCTTCGGCGTCGTTCTGAAAACTACCAAAGCTCACTGAGCGCAAGAAGACAGTAATGGAGCGCCTGCCCATTCCTCCGCCACATCTAAATCCGTCGCAACTCTCCGCAAGCCCGGAAAAAATCATGAACTGACCGAAGCGCCTAGCGAACTGCTTTTGATTTCGTACATATTCCGGGCGGGCGAGCCTGCCGAAACGGAGCCGCGACGGTGACGGAGCGAACGCAAAGCTTCGGAAGCGCGACACCGACGGATCGAATTCACCGCAAGCTCTCATCGGCGTCATTCTGAAAACGACCAAAGCTCATGACCGAAAAAAGCGAGCCGAGGCGCGACAGTAATGGAGCGCTTGCCCGCAAGCGCCTCACCCGGCGAGGCTCGTCCCCTCCGCTGGCCCGAAAAACACGAGCAACTCCAAATCCTGATCAATCTCATGAAACTGGTGCGCTTCATGCGCCGGGACAAACAACACATCGCCGGGCGAAACCTCCGTATCTCGGCCCGCCGCGCCAAAGCGCCCGTGCCCTGAGACGACAAAGTAAATCTCGTCCTCGCCGTGCGGTGTCTGCTGGTCTTCCGTCCCAGCGGCCAGCCGGTAGACCCCCGCGCTCATGTGCCCGGTCCGAAGAAACTCCCGATAAGCTGGGCTGGTCGCTTCCAATTCTGAGAGCTTGTACAATTCCATGCCCCCAGAGTAACGGTTTGACAAGACCAGCTCATGCCCTTTTCAACCTGGACTGGGACCGCTTCCGGCGGACGGCCAGGCTCACACCCGGCAGCTTGGCTTGGTGCTCCGCCATATTAACCCGCGCCCCGCGAAACCGAACACCCTCCATTTCCAGCCGGAAGCGCTGGTCCAGGGCGTCGTCGCGCCTGGTCTTGAGCTGGCCGCCCGCGCCGAGCACACGGTGCCAGGGAAGCGAGTGACCGACCCTATTGAGCACCTGCGCGACTTGCCGGTGATAGCGTGGATAACCCGCCGCGGCCGCCACCTGGCCATACGTGGCCACACGTCCGCGAGGGATTTGTTGAATCACCCGTACGATCGCCGCTTCCATGGCCGCTGCTTTGGCATTCGGGTGGTCGAGCTTCGCAGAGTTCCAAACCATCTCCCGCCAGCTTACAGCGAATAGCGTGGACAACCCCGCCCGGCGGACGACTGCCCCTCCGACTGTTCGGAGCAACGCCGCATGGGGCTAATGGGGCTAATAGGGACGGACTCAATTCTCTGCTGTAGGCTAATAGGGACGGACTCAATTCTCTGCTAAGCCACTGAAATAAAAGAAGAACAACCTTCATCCTGCTGGTCCAGTATATTTTGTGTTGAAACGCCTGCGTAAGACTAGAGATGGAAAGTCGCGCACAAATGAGTTGCTCTTGGATCGAGCTCGTTCACCGTGCGGGGTGGGAGTTTGCGCGGCCAAATTCTACTCGGACACTGGCCTTCGTCTACGCCGCCCAAATAGGTCTTTCCGTGGAGCAATGGTGCGCCAAGCTCAATCCAGATCTCTCTTTTGGTGATCTTGAACGCGCCTTGACCAAAGAACCCGATTGGCTCGGCTGGCGAAAAGAATGGTTGAAGACGGGCTGGCCGCAACACAAACCGGCGGCAATTGATCAGTTGGAGGTGTTTGGCCTCACCAGGGCTAAAGCGCTCTTGGCAATTAGTTCAACAATTCCAGACGGAACCGCCGACGAGATGACCAGAGCGCTAGCCGGTATGTTCCCGGAGATCGCCGAGGCCCTAAGGAATGAAACAACGTACGAAGCGTGGAATGCGGTCGTATGGGTAGACACCGATAGTGACATGAATTGGGGATATGGAGGTCCCGTTGCGCGCACCGGGAAATCTCTCCCGTTTGAAGACGTGAATATCGGAGAAAGGAGCGCTTTCGAGCTTTTTCTTCAAAATCAAATGAAGGGTTTCGATTCAGCGTCGGATTGAAGCCATCGCTCGATAGATAACCCGGCGCGTCGCTTTGCGACGATTGTGCTGCGAGTGGCGTTATCGGAAACAGAGGTCTCACAAAGACGAGGCTTATAGGGACGGACGAGGCTAATAGAGGCTAATAGGGACGGACCCAATTCTCTGCTAAGCCACTGAAAATAAAACAAGAGCACTCTCATCCGACAGTCTAGCTCTCATCCGACAGTCTAGTATGTTTCAAAGCGAACAAACAGCGGTCACAGATCTCGCAAATACCATTCACCTTCGCCTGAGATAATGGTCTTGTAAGAAGAATTTCGTGCCAAGGGCCGTCGCGGCTAACCCCGCGTTCGGCCCTTTTCCATTTTGTGGGATGGTTGGCCGGCCGGGGACTGGCACCTCTGCCCCAAGGCGGCCACGACATTTGCTCTTGCCAACTCGACCGCGTCGCCGGGTGGGCAGAGCGAGCCTGTCCCACGGATCACGATTGATCAGAAACCGGGCCGTTGCGCCCTCAACCGCCGCTCACGCCTCATGGCCTCATGCCGCGTGAGCGGCGCAGCACTTCAATGTGTCCGAAACCTCAACGCAAAGGACTCCGAATCAAATGTCATCGCAAGCCCAGATCACTGCCAACCAAGCCAATGCCCAGCTCTCAACCGGTGCCAAGACCATCGAAGGCAAGGCCAAATCGTCCATGAACGCTCTCAAAACCGGCCTCACCGGCCACACCGTCCTGCTTCCCGGCGACGACGCCGAACTCTACGAAGCCAAACTCCTGCACTGCGTCGAGACCTTCAACCCCGTCGGCGAAAAGGAAACCGCGCTGGTCCAAACCCTCGCCGACACAGAATGGCGCATCGCCCGCATCCCCGGTCTCGAGTACGGCATCTATGCTCTCGCCCGCATCGAGTTCGCCGACAAGTTCAACGACCAGCCCGCCGAGCTCCGTCCCGGCCTCATTCAGTCCTTCACCTACCTCGCCTATCACCGCCAGCTGAACAACCTCAGCATTCAGGAATCACGCCTCAATCGCCAGCTCGATAAAATCACCAAAGAGCTAGCCGCAAGCCAATCCCAGCGCCAGCAACAGGAACAGCAGCAGGAAAAGGCCAAACTCACCGAAGCCGCTCGCCAGTACATCGCTGCCAATAAGGCAAAGAAGCCATTCAACTACAAAGAATTTGGGTTCGATTTTTCAATGGACCAGATCGACCGCTACGCCAAGCTGATCCAGGAGCGGGAGAAAGGTTTCCAAGCCGCATAACCCTCACTCGATCGAAATTCAACCCGGTTCCTGCCGCTTAACAGCCGCCGTTTTTTTGCTTTTGCGCCGTGAAGACGGCCAAGCCCTGGTTCTTTGAAAACTGAATAAGTGCCCCGCTGTATTCGGCGTCCGCCCGGACGGGTCCGGGGATGTTCCGCGTTTACTTCAAAAATCTCCCGGGTCGCTAGCCTCTTTTCTGGCACATTTCGGCCCGAATTCGCTTATACTTCTCGGGTCATGCTAAAACGCTTCGGCCCTTCGGGAAGGCAAGGAGATCTTTGCGCGTGGCGCCAAGTGTTCGGCAAAATCCGCGGTGGAAGCCATCCAAGGGCCCTTCGCTATTTCCGTCTGGCGGTGGTGCTCTGTCTCGTCCTTTCGAGCGGCGTCGCCAAGGACAAGGCGAAGTGGGCCAATCCGTTGGTATTCATCATGCTCGGACCGCCGGGCAGCGGCAAGGCTACACAGAGCCAGATACTGACCAAGAAGTACGGTATCCCAACCATCACGGCCGCTCAGGTACTCAAGAAGGATCTTGGAAAGAAAACAAAAACATCCGGAATGGAGGCCAGCGTCGCCAGCGGCGAACTGCTCGACTATGAAGCCATCCAGGAATTGATGAAGGCCCGCCTGTTGCTGCCCGATACAGCGCATGGGTTTATCCTCAGCGGTTATCCGCAAACGGCGCAGCAGGCGAAGCAACTGGATCAGTTTCTGAAGGACAACGCGTTTCCACCAGCCAAGGTGATATTCCTGGAAACACCGGACGATGTAGTGACGCAGCGAATGCTGGCGCGCCGCCGCGCCGACGATAAGCCCGACAATATTGAGCGCAGGCTGAAAGAGTACCACGCTGAGGTAGAATTTCTCGTTGGCTGGTACAAGAAGGAGAACATCCTGTACGTCGACGGATCGAAGACGATTACGGAAGTGGCTCGGCAAATCGACGCTCAGATCATCGAGGCTCAATCGAAACGAACCCTGCAGGTGAGATGACAGGCAGCCGGACTGGCGGTCACACCCTGGCTTCCCGAGTGGGCCGGGCGGTCGAGATTTGGCGGGAATCCGGACCAGCCGTCCTCTTCTCAAAAGCGCTAGGCGAGACATTCTTCCGCCAGATGCTCTGTTTCGAGCGAAGCTTGGCGGAGCCGATTGATCCCGCTCCCCCCCACCTGGCGTGACGGTGGAAGAACTTCCAGCCGGCCGGGGCCACGAATTGGAGGGCCTTCGTCCCGGAACCAAGCCGGCCGAGATCGCGGACCGGTTTCTCCAGGGCCAACGCTGCTTCGTCGCCAGTATGCAGGGCCGCATCGTTCACGCCCGCTGGCTTTCGACCGGCAAAGCTTGGTGTGAAGTGCTGGCGACAGAGATCCCGCTGGCCCCAGGTGCTGCTTACCTCTACGAAAGTTTCACCGTTCCGGAGGTACGTACCTTCGGCTTGGCGAGGGCAGTCGGTAAGTTCTCGTTACGGAGGTTGCGGGAAGAAGGCTTTCATATCGTAGTGGCAGTGGTTGACCCCTGGAACCGCGAGGGGCGTCGTGCGCTCGAAAACGCCGGATGGAGTCTTCGAGGCCACGTGAGCTTGCTGCGGCTAGGTCCTTGGCGCAAGCTGATCGTCGGAAATCGCACGGCCGCATTTCGCCGGACGTCGGCCGCCGCCGATACAGCTTATTGGAATGGTGTTGCCGGGCGGGTTCTCAAAGATGCCCGCTACGCCGACCCCTTCCTGGGCCGGCTCAAGCGGAGAGCGCACCTGAGGCTGATCTCCCGCTGGACCGACGACCTCGCCGCCAACGCCCGTGTCTTGAAAACCGATCTGTTTGAGGAAGCAAATGGAGCCGATGCGCTGGTGCCCAGCCTCCTACGCAGCGGCAGGCGGGTCGCAGGCATCGATATTTCTTCGAAGATCGCCGCCTCCGCCAACGCTCAATTGCAGGGCCAGGTCAGCGTTGTCGCCGCTGACGCCCGGTCGCTGCCATTCGGATCGGGAAGCTTCGACCTGGTGGTTTCCCCTTCCACACTGGATCATTTTCGCGACCCCAGGGACTTGCAGCCGAGTTTGCTTGAGATTCAGCGCGTGCTTCGGCCCGGCGGACGCCTGATCGTCACGCTCGACAACCGGCAAAATCTTTTTGATCCGCTCTTGCGCCTGGCGTCGAAGCTAGGTTTCGTGCCTTACTACCTTGGCCGATCGTATTCGATGGATGAACTCAAGACCGCACTGGAAAATGCGGGCCTCGACGTCTTGGAGATGACCGGGATACTGCATTCACCGCGGCTGACCGCTGTCGCTTCCACCGCCATTGCGTCTCGTCTCAAGTCACGGCGGCTGAGGCGCCTGATTCATCGCGGCCTCCTGCACGCCCAGCGGCTGGAGCATACCCGCTGGAGATATTTCACGGCCAGCTTCGTGTGCGCGTTAGCGGTGCCGCGGGTCAGCATTGAGGACGAGGGAGCGAGCAGCGAGGCTGGGCGGGACGGAGCCGCGGAACAAACGTTGGGTGACCGGACTGCTCCCGTGCTGGAACTACGCTAGGGCCCCATGGCGAACGTGTTGACGCGCCTCCGTTGGACGGCCTTCACGGCGTGGCATCTGCGGCGCGAATCGGCTTTGCCTTTCTGGCCGCTGGATCGTGTGCTGGCGCTACAGAACCAGCGTGTTCGCGACATCGTTGGATTCGCATTCCGCGAAGTCCCGTTCTATCGGGAGGCCATGACCAAGTCGCGGCTGCGTCCCGAGGATATCCGCACCGCCGAAGACTTGGCGCTGTTGCCGCTGGTTGGCAAACCAGAGTTGCAGGCAAACCCGGCTCAGTTCACTCCAGCCCGTCCGAGACTAGGCGGCTTAACGCTCCAGTCTAGTGGAACATCAGGCCGATCGCGGGCGGTCCACCATGACGCACCAGCGCTCTTCCGGTCTCTGGTAAACGGACACCGGCAGCGCTTGGCGTTGGCTGCGATCGTGGGAAAACGGACCGGGTATCGGGAGGCTGTCATTGCGCGATTAGATGGCCATCATCACGAGATACGGGAGTTTTATGAGAGCCATGCATGGCTGCCTTCACGGTGGGAGCTTCAGCGGTTGATGATTTCTCCCATGGAGACCTTCCCGCAAATTCTCGCGAGGCTTGAGCAATTCCGGCCGGATGTAGTGGGGGGGTATGGGGTACATCTGGGCGCTTATTATCGATGGGTGAACCGGGAAAACGGCGGTTGCTACCTGCCGAAAGCTATCATCTATGGCGCCGAACGAATGCCCGATGCCGACCGCAGTGTGATCGAAGGGCAGCTAGGCATTGCGGTGTTTTCGTTCTACCAGGCCGCTGAAGCACTGCGAATCGCATTTGAATGTGAACAGCGACAGGGCCTTCATATAAGTCTTGACCAGATTGCCGTACGCGCGATCAACGCCGAGGGCGGACCTGTCGGGCCCGGCGGCCGCGGCGAGATTGTGATCTCGAATCTCGTCAACCGCGCAACCGTGTTGCTCAATTACCGGCTCGGTGACGTAGTCACCTTGGGCCGTGGACGGTGCCCGTGTGGGCGCAGCCTGCCGACGATTGAGAGCATTGATGGCCGGGCGGACGACTTGGTATTGTTATCGGACGGTTCGTCCGTGCACTCGATCGGCATCCTGCGATCGCTGGAGGCTGTTGAAGGCGTGGTGCAGGTGCAGTTGGTGCAGGAAGAACTGCGCCGGTTTCGGCTTCTGGTGGTCTGGCACGAGCATGCCGCGTGGCCCGGCGGTGAAGCGACTCTGCGCTCCTCGTTTGCAGGGAGTTTGGGAGAGGATGCCGCGTTGAGCATCGAGCGCGTCGGGGCAATAGTACCCGATTCCGGCGGCAAGGTCCGCGCAGCTATCTCTAAGTGCCGGGGTGATGTTTTGATCGAGCACCGCTAGGTTCACCATGGCGAACGTATTGACGCGCCTCCGGTGGACGGCCTTCACGGCGTGGCATCTGCGGCGCGAATCGGCTTTGCCTTTCTGGCCGCTGGATCGTGTGCTGGCGCTACAGAACCAGCGTGTTCGCGACATCGTTGGTTTCGCCTTCCGCGAAGTTCCGTTCTATCGCGAGGCCATGACCAAGGCGCGGCTTCGTCCCGAGGATATCCGCACCGCCGAAGACCTGGCGCTGTTGCCGCTGGTTGGCAAGGCAGAGTTGCAGGCCAACCCGGCTCAGTTTAGTCCAACTGATCGACGACCAGGCGGCTTGCGGCTCCAATCCAGCGGGACTTCAGGCCGCTCGCGGCACATCGATTACGACGCAGCCGCGCTCTTCTGGTCGCTGGTGAACGGACAGCGTCAGCGCGTGGGCGTAGCGAAGATTGTGGGGAAGCGAACCGGCTATCGGGAAGCTGTGATCGCGAGGCTGGATGGCTTGCCTTACCAGATCCGGACCTTCTATGAGACTCATGCCTGGCTTCCTTCACATTGGGAACTCCGGCGGCTGATGATCTCTCCTGCTGAGACGTTTTCGCAAATGCTTGAGAGGCTCGAACAGTTCCGGCCGGATGTGGTGGGAGGATACGGCTCTCATCTGGGCGCCTACTATCGTTGGGTGAGCCGGCACAGCGCGGGCAGCCACCTGCCGAAGGCCATCATTTACGGTGGTGATCGAATGCCGGACGCCGATCGCAGTCTGATCGAAGAACAGCTCGGCGTCGCGGTGTTTTCGTTCTACCAGGCAGCCGAAGCGCTGCGCATCGCTTTTCAATGCGAACAGCGACAGGGTCTCCATATAAGCCTTGACCAAATCGCGGTGCGGGCTATCGATAGCTCGGGTCAGAATGTGGGACCCGGCGGCAGCGGCGAAATTGTGATTTCGAATCTCGTCAATCGCGCTACCGTGCTGCTCAATTACAGAATCGGTGACACGGTAACGTTGGGACATGGTCCGTGCCCTTGTGGGCGCAGCCTCCCTACGCTGGCGCGGATTGAAGGCCGGGCGGACGACTTGTTGTTGCTGCCGGACGGTTCGTCGGCGCATGCGCTCGGCGTTCTGAACGGACTGCAAGCCGTTGAAGGCGTCGTGCAGGTTCAGCTTGTGCAGGAACAACTGCGCTGGTTCCGGCTGCTGGTGGTGTGGCAGGCGGGCACAGGAGGGACCGCCGCCGAAGCAGCTCTCCGTTCCGCATTCGCTGTCCGCTTGGGAGACGACGCCAGGTTGGACATCGAGCGGGTACAGGTGATCCCGCCCGATGCCGGTGGCAAAGTACGGGCAGTTATCTCCCGTTGCCGCGGCTAAGGGTTGGTCGGCACATTGCAAGCTGAAAGACGTTGATAAAAAACACCATCTTCCCCTTGCCCCTCAATTTCGGGAGGGTCCAACTCGTCGCAAGCAAACACAAACGCTTCGGAGCCGTGACCGTCAGTACCTACGCAGTTGGATTCTAGTTGTTTCTGGCAGAATATTTTCGTGGCATGCACTTCATCCAATGTTCACGGCCCTCAGAGGATGGTTGCAAACAGCCCCAACTTTCGAAAAGCCTACCTCGCCCGGATCAGCTTGTTTGGTTCCGGCTGCGCCGGGTTAGGGAGCGGTTTTTTGCGCTTTTCATCAACATCTGATAGGACCCCCGTGTCGCGGCTTGTTCGTCGGCGGAGCCCAAGATTTCGGTCATCCGGCTGTCCAAATCAAGGGAGCCTAAATCGTCATTGTAGTGGCGGCGCAGAATGCCCGCCGAAAGCCAGTTAAGGAGACTTCGAATGCAATATCTATTGATGCTTTATGCAGATGAGAGTGGTTGGACTAAGTTGACGCCGGCCGAACAGGAACAGGGGGTCGCGGCCTACGTGGCCTATGGGGAGGCACTCGCGAAGGCTGGTGCCCTCAAAGGCAGCAACCGCCTGCAGCCGAGCACAGCTGCCACCACCGTGCGCCTCGCCAATGGCAAGCCGCAGGTGCTGGATGGTCCCTATGCGGACTCGAAAGAGCAGGTAGGGGGTTACTATCTGATCGAGGCGCCCGATCTGGATGCCGCGCTTTCCTGGGCAGCCCGGTGCCCGGGCGCTGGTCACGGCGTGGTCGAGGTGCGTCCCATCTGGAACAGGAGTTGAGCCGCTCCGCGGGACGATTGTATGAGCATTGACGAAGGCGATTCGCAAGCCCACAGCATGGCCGACGCGGTGGCGCGGCGTAGCTACGGAAGCTGGTCGCCTTCCTCGCGGCGCACACCCGGGATGTCGCGGCAGCCGAAGATGCGCTCTCTGAGGCGTTCGCGTCAGCGCTGGCAGATTGGCCGGTCAAGGGCTGCCCTTCGAACCCGGAAGCGTGGCTTCTGACGGTTGCGCGGCGGAAGAGCATAGACGTTGACCGGGGACTGCGCCGTGGTGAGAATGCCGTCGGGCAGTTGCAAGTGATGGCAACAGGGCTCGCCGATACCGAGATTCCAGACCAGCGTCTCGCCTTGATGTTCGCTTGCGCCCATCCGGCCATCGAGCAAGGTATCCGTGCTCCGCTCATTCTGCAAGTGGTGTTAGGGCTGGATGCGAAGACAATCGCGTCAGCGTTCCTGACATCTCCGGCAGCCATGGGTAAGCGATTGGTCCGTGCAAAGGACAAGATCCGGCAGGCCGGCATTCCGTTTCGCATCCCGGAGCGGGAAGAATTTCCGGGCCGCCTCGAGGCCGTGCTCGACGCCATCTACGCTGCGTTTACCGAAGGATGGACTGACCCGAGCGGATTCGACACAGCGCGCCGCGATCTGACCGAGGAAGCCTTATTTCTGTCGAGGCTGGTCGCCGGGCTCCTGGAGAAGGAGCCGGAGGCGCTGGGGCTGATGGCGCTGCTGCTTCATGCCGAGGCCCGGCGCCGCGCTAGGCGCGGGGCGAATGGCGAATACGTGCCGCTGATCGAGCAGGACCCTGCGTTGTGGGACTCCCAAATGATCGCGGAGGCCGAGGCACTGCTCCAGCGTGCCAGCGCGCTGGGTTCATTGGGACGTTATCAACTGGAAGCTGCGCTGCAGTCGGCGCACGTTGATCGCTGTCGCACGGGTCACTCTAACTGGGCCTCCGTGGTGCAGTTGTACGATGCACTGTTCGCACTCTCGGGGTCACCGGTAGTTGCCATCAATCGCGCCTTGGCGATCGCAGAGTTGCTCGGTGCAAGCACCGCGCTCCAAGCTATGCCGGACGTAGCTAGCGATGCGCGGCTCGCTGAATACCAACCCTACTGGGCAGCGCGAGCCGAGCTACTAGCCAAGACAGGCCAGGCAGAAGAAGCAAGGCGTGCCTACGACATTGCGATCGGCCTCGAACGCGATCCCGCAGTGCGCTCCTTCCTTCAGCGGCGGCAAGCGACCTTGCGCGACTGAACGCAACAGTCAGAGTACGATTCGTCGTTTGGGAACCTACGATGCGTCGCGAGACTGTATAGACCTCTTAACAACCCCGCCGCGCGCTGGCAACGGCCGCAAACCAAGGGGAAGTCCTGATGGTGAATTTACCAGCCTGCGAAAAGTACTCAAAGACATCCCCATTTACCACTAAAGCCTGTGAATGCATATTAATGCGCACAAGACAGATAGCAAGCAACGGATTGCCGGCGGGACGGGTCTAGTAAGTAGGAAGGCTTTAACGTATGTCGCCAGCTCTCATGTTTCGGAAGTTGTTAGTTCCCCTTTTGATATTAGCGGCGCCAATCGCCTCGTTCGCGGGAATCTCTGTTTCGGTTACCATCGCGCCACCGCCGCTATTTGTATACCAACAGCCGCTCTGTCCAGGGCCTGGATACATTTGGACACCAGGGTACTGGGCATATGGTGTTGGAGGTTACTACTGGGTGCCAGGTACATGGGTAGTTGCACCGTTCGTAGGAGCACTCTGGACGCCGGGATATTGGGGTTGGAACAACGGTGCGTATTTGTGGAATGAAGGCTACTGGGGTCCGGTTGTTGGATTCTACGGCGGCATTAATTATGGCTTTGGTTACTTCGGACACGGCTATGCAGGTGGCCGCTGGAACGGCGGGGCCTTTTACTACAACCGCTCCGTCAACAACATAAACGTGACCAGCATCCATAACGTCTACAACCAATCAGTAACTAACAACTTCGGAGCAAACCGCGTGAGTTATAACGGCGGCCAAGGCGGAATTGCTGCGCGGCCGACCTCCACAGAAATGGCGGCGGCACGCGAGCGGCGTTTCGGAGCGACAGCAGAGCAAACGCAACTCCGGCAAGCTGCCGTTGCGAACCGCGCGCAACTTGCGTCCGCGAATAACGGGCGCCCGCAAACCTTAGCCACTCCTCGGCCATCAGCTTTTACCGGCCATGCCGCGGCGCAGGCTAGCCGGCCGGCTGCGAATCAGGTCGCGACGGCTCACGGCACTGCGAGCTCAGAAAGACCGGCGACAAACGCGCGAACAGCCACGGGATCTGCTGCAGCGCCGCAGGCCACGCATGCTGAATCCCGATCCGGGAAGGCTTCGCCCTTTGCTACAAACAGCGCGCCACACAATGGGCCGGCGCAGCATGCCGCCACAACAACAAGTCATGCGGCCAACCAAGCCGCCACCGCAACGGAGCGGTCGGCCGAGGCGCGAGCTAATACTCCCCACACGGTAGCGAAACCGCCTAGTCATGCCGCTGAGCGGCCGGCGAATAATGCCACCCACGCCAGCGCCGCGCCTCCGCGGACCACTCCGCAACCGCGCGAAACTGCACCGGTACATTCCGCACAAAGTAAGCCGGCTCCGAAAGCTTCGCAACCTCGTGCCAGCGCTCCGCCGCACGTAGCTCAGCAGCACCCGGCCCCGCGTCCGGAGGTTGCTCACGCTGCTCCTGCGCAGCACGCGGCTCCCCCGCAGCACGCCACCAAGGAAGCTGCTCCACCACAGCATGTTGCCCAAGCACATCCCAGCTCCCCACCACGCCAAAGCGAACCGCGTAAAGAACCGCCCCGTAACTAATAGATCTTACTAACGATTAGAACCAATATCAGGAGGATAATTATGATCAAAACCATGCGCCGCACCGTCTTACTGAGTGCCTTGTTAGTTCCGTTACTCGTACAGGTCCCGAGGGCCTTCGCGCAGGGAGACGAGTATGATGCAGCCCGTAACTTGATCCAACACGTTCAGGACGACCTGCACAGCATACAGCCGGCGGGACCGCATCAGGGCAAGGACCGCGAGCGCATTCAGGATGCGCTGAAGCATCTCTCGGATCTGGATCGGCACCTTACCAGGGACAAGTTCTCCAAGGGCTCGATCGATGATGCGATAGGCAACGTCCAGGGAATCCTCAATCACAATACGCTCGAGACGCGCGAACGCGATATGTTGAACGCCGACGTTCACGATCTGCGGGAATTGAAAATCTACAAAGGCCGATAATAATGGCCTTTCCAAAGCGGATCGTCGTGCGGTTGTGCGCGGTACTCTGCCTGACCGGGATTCCTGGGACATTCGCGCAACAAGGGGCGCCCCCGACGGTCAGCGGTCCTCAAACGCTGACGTACGACGAGATTATTCAGCTGTATCAGGATGACGTGCCGCCACCACCGCTGGCAGAGAAGCTGCATCGTCTCTTGACGACGCCGTTTGTCAGCAACAGCGCTTCCGCGAGCGGTGTTACTCCGGTGACGCCAAGCTTGCGGCAGGTGGGACCTGTCGTCCGAGTGGTCCAGTGGAATATCGAGCGGGGACTCGAGTTTGACGCGATTCGCTTGGCTTTCACTGATCCCAAGAAGTTCGCCGGGTTGATGGAAGACCGCGGTTCAAAGGTGGACGACGATCAGACCTTGCAGCGCATCCGCGACCAGATCGGCCTTCTGAAGGATGCGGATGTGCTCATCCTCAACGAAGTGGATTGGGGTGTGAACCGCACGCTTTTTCGAAATGTCGGCAGCGAGCTGGCTAGCGCGCTCAACATGAACTACGCGTACGGCGTCGAGTTCGTGGAGGTGGATCCTATCACCATGGGGATCGATCAGAGCGTGATTGTCAAGGAGGTGGAGACAGCCTACACGGTACCAGCCGACAGCAAGTCCGACTTGATCGAGCGCGTCAAGGAGGTCATGAAACCTGACCCATCGAGGTACCTCGGGCTACACGGAACAGCCATTCTCAGCCGGTACCCGCTCAGCAATGTGCGCCTAATACCGTTTCAATTCCAGGGCCATGACTGGTACGCAGACGAGAAGAAGAGAGCATCGGGCTTCGCAAAGGCGCAAGGCGCTGTCGGTGATGCGGTTTTCAAAGAGCAGCTGGTGCGGCAGGTGCGCCGGGGAGGGCGCATGATGCTTCTGGCGGACTTGGCCAACAGCGCCCTTCCTTCCGGCCGGGTAACGGTCGTAGCGACGCATCTCGAAGACGAAACGTCACCCGACAGCAGGCGCAAGCAACTGGAGGAGCTATTGGCGGAGATTGCTCCGATCCATAATCCGGTGATTTTGGCGGGCGACATGAATACCTCGACCCACGATGGAGTCCCGATGAGCGTCACGCGCTTGCTGAAGGATCATTTCGGTAGCGGCAAGTGGTGGATTGAGCAGGGTGCATCCACCGCGATCAAGTACACAACCCCCTACGGCCTCGCATCGAGCGTGTCGACGGGCGCAATTGCGTTTGTTCGCAGCATCGACGATCCGACGGAAAAGAGTATCCCGATGATAGGAAAGAATCCGGAGTCTAAGTTCTTTTCGACACTGGCGGATTTCCGATTCGAAGATGGCGGTGCATTCGATTTTAGTGGCGAGCCCGGGCGTTCGAGTAATGGCCGGGCCGGCAAGCTGGCGAATTCCAATGAACGCCACGAGAAGGGATTTGTGCCGACGGAAGAGCTAGGAAAGAAATTCGGTCCCATTGGCGAGTACAAGTTGGATTGGATATTTGTTAAGCCTGCCAAGCTGTCCGATTCGCCCGATTTGGCCCACACTTACGCCTTTACGCCCTGCTTCGGGCGTACTTTGAAAGAGCTGAACCATAGCCTTCCCGACCGCATTTCCGACCACAATCCGATTACGGTGGATTTGCCGCTGGGGGAACGGGCCGAATCGACGGCGGCGCTTTCGGCGCATTGAGAAGGCCGCGCTAGTTCGTCGCCCAGTATCCGGCTTTGGCGTTTACCAGCACCTTCCGGCCCTTCACTTCCACCGCGATCTTTCGAAACGTGCCGTCGGTTGCTTTGTTGCTCGGCGAGTAGGCCAGTAGATAGTACTCGCGTGAGTCCGCGAAAGCGCGTTGGATGCCCTTGAATAAGTCGTTGTCATTCTGGAAAAACGTTCCGCCTGTTTCGTGCGCCAGCTGGTAGAGCGCATCGGTGTTCTCATGGGCGGTGGTCATTTGATTCTGATCCACCTTCTCCGGAATGACGGCGCCGTTGCTGGCGTCAAAGCTGCTACTGCCGAGTGAAGCAGCGGCGTAGAGCCCACGCGAATCGATGGTATAGAACTTGACGTTGTACTGGACGGCCAGCTTGAGAACAGTTTGCAAAGGCGGTTCGGAATCGCGGGGATTGAACTGAAACATTCGGTTGGTGCTTGGGCCGAAGCCGTCCATGATGGCGTAGAGTTCGCGCCCCGGAAAGCGGTTGAATCCGTCCGAGATCAAAACGATAGTCCGCATGGTTGGCATCGTGGCCGTCGCTTTTACCAACTCAGTCAGACCGCGCAGGAAATCAAGATCGAGAAACTCAGTCCGTTGCCCGACGCTCAAGAGGGTTGCTTGGACTCTACCAGCTGCGCCGCTACAACCCGGGCCATCGGTACGGGTGCCGAAGGCCTCGCACGCACAGTGCTGGCAATAGTCATCCTTCATTTGCTTCGTGAAGTTTTGGGCGTCGCGCACCATACCGGCTGCTTCGCTGTCTTGAACCGTTCTCTGGAACTGTTTGCTCTGAACCGCCTCCAGGATCTTGGCCGATTCGCGCGTGGAATCCTGTACCACATGCACTTTACGCCCTAGTGCGACCAGGGCGTACTGCGAGTCGTCGCCTTGCTCTTGTGCGAAGAACTTCTTCAACGCTTCACTCACTCGCGCGAAATTTGAGAAAGCGGAGTGCATGGTATCCACGCACACCAGATAGGTGCGTTTCGGTATCGGTGGTGGAACGGCCTTCGGAGCCACATCTGTCTGCGATCCGGCAGGAGCCGCGATCTTTGGTCCTGGGTCTGACTCGGTTGTCGGCAGAGACTCGCTGCTGGTGCTGAAGGCGATGATCTTCTGGGGTGTGCCGTCTTCGGAAACCTCGAAGTCGTTCACCTTCAGGCCCAGAACGTGGTGGCCTTTCTTGTCCGTGACTACGACCGGGACCAGCACTTGGCGCACGTCTGCCTTCAGAACAGTTGGCTGGGATTGTCCCGAACCGCGCGGGCTGAGGGCGAAGATTGAAGCGAGCGCCAACAGAAGGCAGCGCGCGACCGGGTTGCGCGGCATGTACGGTTTGAGGACGTGTTCCATTGCCAGGGCGTTACTGAGGCGACGGCTCAAGCCGGCTTCGATTTTGCCTGCCCCGGGAGAGTTGGATGCAGGCGCCACTCCCATCTCCAAGTTAGAGCACTTTTATCGATTACTTCAGATTGTAAGAGGCGGCGAGCTTGCCGGCGTGCGTGATAAGGGCGAGGGCGGCGCGGCCCGGGGCAAGCTGGACATCAATGGTGGCGCCGCTGGCCAGATCGCGCAGGGAGAAGTGAGCGGGCGTGGACGACTCGGAGGTTAGCGCATAGAGTGTTGCATCCGGGAGCCGGGTGGGGCATATGAGGATGCCAGGGTCGTCCGTGGAGGCCTCGTAGACTTTGGCGATGCCGGCCTGGCCGATGGCGTAGCGGTAGACGCGGCTGATGGAGTCGAGACTGTCGGCGAGCTCGAGCGGTAAGGGGACATAGAGCAAATGGCCGCTGCCGATCTGGACCTCGATAAAGGTCGCGCCGTCGGGAAGGACGCCGCGCTCGAGAAGCGTTGTAAGGTCGCCCGGGTACGTGAGGGGCGCGGAGCCGCCGGGCCATGAGACCACATTCTCGCGCGTCGTGAGTAAACCAGACTGATAGCCCGGCGCCCAATCCTTGGTGCGTGCCGGCCGGCTCCAGAAGTGCTCGTCGGCGTCGATACGGCCCGAGATCAAGAGTGTCGCGCCGGCTCGGACCTTAGCGATCAACTGGTCCCAGGCGGCTTGCTCAAAGATCCATGGAGCAGGGACGATGATCAGCTTGGTATCGCCGAGCAGATCGAGCTGATACTCGCCGACCGCGAACGCAGACTGACGAGCATAGTTGTATAGCGCGCGAACGCTTTTTTGTTGGGCTTCTAAGGCGACGTTGTTCCAGGCAGAGAGTTGCAGCGATTGTGGGATGACGATGGCGATCTCCGGGCGACGGGATTCGGTCGCGAAAGGTTGTGCAGCCTCGGCGAACGCAGCAATGCCGGACAGCGTTTCCATCCACGGCTTGTAGGAACCGTCCTGGCGCAACAGACCGAAAATGTCGCCGCGAGCCCAATCCCAGTGCAATACGCCGGCATTCGCGGCGGCAAACCCGAGGACGAGCTTGCGTTCGTGCAAGGGCAGCGCGGTGGACTCGTCCCAACGCCAGTTGCCATCGGGTGACCATGCGGGCTGCGGTCCGGTTTCGCCAATCAGGTTGGGTTTATCGGGGCGCTTCGCCATGAGCGAATCCCACAGCAGGGCATCGTCACGCCACCAGGTGTGATTCACGGTATAGGCCAGAGCAGCCGCGCCGTAGAACTGATTGAGAACGCGGTTGGCGACACCGCCTTCGTCCTGGCCGACGGCGATAGCTTGCGGCGCGCCCGCGGCGCGGATGGCAGAGATCATTGCCGCAGCCCATTTGCTGAAAGCGTCCTGCGCAAACAGGTTGTAGTCGATCGCGCGCGCCAGGTGGAGATTGCCGATGCGGGAGGGCTGGAGATCGGATGGGTCGGGCAGGGCGACTGAGGTGAATGAGCCGATTTCGGAAGAGGGGATGTGCCAGGCTTCCGCGAGTGCCGCGGGCGAGGCGTAGCGATGGCCCAGCCATTCGCGCCAGGCGGCGAGTTCAGTAGGGTCGGCGTTGGGTGTGTTGCCCTGGAAGAGACGGCGGGGATTAGAAAAGCTGGGTTCATTGACGAGATCGAAGCTGAAAAAGGGCACGTTTTTGAATCGCGAGGCGATAGATTCGACCCAGGAACGCTGATCGTTGATGGCGGCTGGATCGGTGTACGGGTTGCTGCCGGGGCCGAGGCGGCCACGATCCTGGCCCGGGCCGGGGCTCTCGATGGTTTGCGGTTCGAACGCGAAGAGCGTGAAGACGACCTGCATGTGGTGGCGAGCCGCGGATTGCAAAAAGGCTTCGACCGCGAGCAGGAAGCGCTCGCTGGCGGCGTCGGTGTTGGTTTCCAGGTAGCGGGCGCGATTCAGCCACACGCCGGTACGAACCATGCTGACGCCCTGCTTTTCCATTTCGGCAAAATCGCGCTCCCAGAGCCAGGCGTTGCCCCCGATGCTGCCGCCGAAGAAGAAGCTGGCGCCAAGGGGATCGGTCGAGAAGTAATTGGCCCCGACGGGCAGAAATGGTTTCCCGGCCAAGCTGAAGTAGTCGCGGCCGGCCTTCAGGGGTTGGCCGGAGTGCAGCAGTTTCTCGTCGCGGACCCAGAGGCCGGTGGTATAACGGTCATCTTCTTGGCCGGCGTCGTGTAGGTAGGTAGCCCGCACGGCGTATAAGCCGGGTTCGGTCAACGCGGTGGGGAATGTAAAGGCTTGGTGGAGGGCAGCCACGGTGGAGGAGGCTGAGAGGGGTAGATCGAGTGACGACAGGACGTGATCGCCGGAACGGAGTTCCAACCGGAGGGATGCGGGTGGGTGCATGACACCCCGAACGTCGATCGTGCCGGAAACACGGTCGCCGGGTTCGATGGTGAGGCGGTCGAGATCGGCCCAGATGCGGACCGGGCGGCGGGCAGCGTAGTCAGCGGCGGCGGCGAGCAGGGACAGACCGTCGGGAGAAGCCCAAAAGCCAGATTCTGGATCGAAGTTGAGGTACACGCGGCGCGATTGGCTGAGGTCGTCGGCAATGACGGGAGCGACGATGCGGTCGCCCTTGGTGTTCACGAGAAAGCCGAGGCCACGGCGGCGGCCGTTGTTTCCGTCGGAAGCGATGACGAAAACACGCTGGGCGCGGAGGTTGAGCCCGGGCCGGGGAGGACCCTCCGGATCCCAAGCAAACTGGCCGGTACTCTGGGGCGCGATCAGTGTGTGATCAATGCCGATCGGCCGGGAATAGGTGGTCTGCGGAGGCGCCGTCCGCCAGCCGCCGCTGGCATCCCGCCAAACCGGGACGGTGAATGGGCGGCCGCCGATGTTCAGCAGATTGATCTGATCGAGGCGCTGGTGAATGGCATCCCAGGCGTCGGCAGGAAAGGCTGAGCCATAGGGAAGGACCAGGAGATCACCAGCCTGGAGGGTCTCCGGCTTCCGCAAATCATCGAGCGAGACGAACTCGGGCGAGAAGGGGCGCAGCGCCTGCCCGAGAACCGCGCGCGAAGGAGCCTCGCTGTCGACGGCGGGAAATCCCTCCTGCCAGAACACAACCGTTTTGCCGCCGGCAGCCGGGATGAGAAGCAACGATACCAGTGCGAGTACAGCGGACGGGTATTTCATAACTCCAGGCTCATGGGACGAAACCCCCGGTCTCATTGTGACCGGTGATGCAAGCTACGTCCGACATCATTTCACAGCAATTCGGGAGCAACGAGGTGGTTTAACCTTGCCTCGGGTACGGGCCACGGCCATAAAGCCCGAAGACTCGGGCTGCGCGAAAGGGCGCGGCAACCATCGCCGGGCGATGTATTGGAGCTGCCGCTCAGACCCGTCCAATCTGCGCAAGTAATGGATGAAATGAGACTTATGACCCGACAGAAGCCGAGAGGCCGACGTGCTGAAAGCTGGCCTTGTTCGTGCAGGCTAAGCAGGTGTCGAGGGTCCCATGACGCTGCGTATAGCGAAGAGTCTGACATCCGGCTTGTTGGCAGGAGCCGCGTGTCTGGTGGCGGGGAATTGGGTTGGGACGCCGCTGGTGGCCCAAGAGCCGGCCAAGAACCCACCCTTTGAAACGATTGTTAAGCAGACGGGGGGACCGGAGCTGTACCTTGCCTATTGTGCGGTCTGTCACGGCAAAGATGCCAAGGGCTACGGACCGGTGGCGAAGCAACTGAAAGTGAAAGTTCCCGACCTGACGACCATCGCCAAGCGAAACGGCGGAAGATTCCCACTCGAAAAAGTACAGGCGATCATCGCGGGCACCGAACCGGGAGAAAGCGCGCATGGTACGCGCGAGATGCCGATCTGGGGCCCTGTGTTCTCTCAGATCGAGTGGGAAAAGGATCTTGGCAAAGTGAGAATCAATAACCTAGCGAGGTACCTGGAGTCGCTGCAAGTCAAATAGATAGCGTCTGACGATCTTCTCCCTGGGGGCGCCGATGCCGGCATTAGCTAAAGCCGGCATCGGCGCTTTTGGTTTTGGCTGACCCCGTTGATTTACGGGGGGGGTGGTTTGCCCGCTGGTTACAAGTACAGTACGGACTCGTAGTTGGTTTAAGTTCCTGCCATGATTCGGTTAGTTGCTCAAGAGCAAGAGCGCAGCGCATGGCGAGTTCATTCACACACCCATCGACGTACGAGCTGTTCTGTTACCAGTTTGGAGTAGCGGAGGCATGCGACCCAGCACAAGTCGACGAGCATCTGATGATTTGTGGTCCGTGCCGGGAAGCGCTGGGAGTGGTAGAGCGGAATCACCCTGCTCCGGAATCCCTAAGGTTGTATGCCCTGGACCGACTCCAATTCGCGCAGTGCAACGTCGTGCGGCTACATGTGACGAAGTGTTCGTACTGCCGGCAGGTGGTGGAGCGCTACCGGAACACGCCGGATCAAGTGCGCTGTGGAGAGCCCGGAGCGGAAGAAGCGGGTCGGGCGATATCCGAAAATGCCCCCCGAGCGGAACGCATTGGCAGGGGCGAGAAGAATCTTCAACCCATTGATGTTGCCGGCTTCTTTGAACTGGGCGGCGCGCTGACTGCTTGCCTGGCGAAAGGAAGGCTGCCGATTACTTCGTACCGGGGATCGCTGGCAGCTGTGAGGGGTCTATTAGCCGAAGTTTTTGCCGGAGACTTGCAGCAGCGAATGGAACGAGCCGCGTCGGCTGCGTCGCGCTTGCGTGATTTGATTGATCGCATACACAACAAGTACTGCGCCAACTCGAACGACATCCTCGATGAGGAGGAATTGCAGGAGTTTGCCGAGGCGTGTGCGGCGCTGGAGCGTGGGATCGCCAGGGATTTAGGAACTGCCGCCGTTTATCATCTTGAGGCGAAGGATGGGTTCGACGCGCGCAAGTTGGTATCGGGCGTCGGCGAACTATTTGGCGAGTCGCGCAGCCGGCTATCGATTGAAGCCGTTCATGACATTGAACAGGCGGGGACCTGCCTGGCGCTTTCGCTGGCGACGGGTGCTGCGTTCCACACCATCCGGGCCACAAAGACAGTGATCAGGTGCCGCATCGAAGCGCTGGGAGGCCGCGCCCCCACCGGCTACGAGCGAAACTTACGCGGGTATGTGCGGGCGCTGGCTGAGATGAGTGACGGCAGCCAGGAGTATAGGTTGGAGCCGCTTCTGGAGATACGGCACGATCCTGTGAGCGACCCGGAAGTGACGATGACGATGGGTGAGGCCATTATCTTGTGGGCCACCTGCACCGACGCGATCCGCTCGATCATCGACCAGCAGGATTTCTTAAAAAGCGGCCAGACACGGCTTAAAAAACTGCAGCACAGCGCGTAGCGCAGGCGTTTCGTTGAGCCGGTCGTAGGCGCCAGTGCGGGCGAGGCTTCTCAGCCCCTCGGAAGAAGGCCTCCGCAATCAACATTCGCCCAGCCCTGCGGCGAAGTTTTCCAAACCGAAAGGTCCATCATCTATAATTCAGGCATACAAGTGCCTGACATTCCGTCGAGCTGAAAAGGCACAGAAGCTGCGAGTCGCTCCGGGTCGAGCCTCACAGACACCTCCGCTCAAAATCAAAATCCAGCTAGAAAGCGCTTGGCTTTAGGAGATCAATGCCCACTGAATTACACGACTTTCTCAGCCTTCCTTATGTAGAACTGGAAGAGCTGAATTTGCAAGCGAAGGAGCAACGGAAAAACCGCGTTCCGATCGAGCAGATTCGAGAGGAACGGCTCAAATATCTGACAGACGAGAAGCGGATCAAGGCCGTGAGCGTACTGTTCAGCGACCTGGAAGGCCGCCTGCACATGCTCGACTACGACAAGAAGTTCCTGGTGAAGAGTTGGGACAACCTGACCTTCGACGGCTCTTCGATCCGCGGTTTCACAGCGCAACGTGAGAGCGATCTGAGGCTAGGCATCGACTGGCCCGCGTTTTACTGGGCGCCATCCGACGTTTTCGGCCCCGGCAAAACCTTCGTATTCGGCGAGGTGATCGACAAGGACGGAACGCCGTACGGCGCCGACATTCGTGGTGTTCTGAAGGGCTTTGCGAACGGCCTGTACGAAAAGCAGGGATACACCCTGAACGCTGCTAACGAAATTGAAGGCTTTCTCTTCGATGGCCCGGACGCGGAGCGGCGCTATCACGAAAATGCGAAGTTCGAATATGTGAACAAAGGCGGCTACTACCACTCGCTGCCCGGTGACCCTCTGCGTTTGTTCATCGACGCGGCGGCGGAAGTGCAGCGGGCGATGGGTTTCCAGAACGAGAAGGATCACCCGGAAGTCGCGCCTTCGCAATTCGAGATCAACTACGGCTACGGTGAGGTGGTAGCGGCAGCTGACCAGATCCAGCTGTACAAGCTGATCTGCCGGCAGGTGGCGACCAAGATGGGCTTCACGGCCAGTTTCCTGCCAAAGCCTGTGGTGGGCGTGAACGGCAGCGGCATGCATACCAACGTTTCCGTCAGCAAGAACGGGAAGAACCTGTTCTGGAATCCAGAGGGCGAAGAGAAGATGAGCAGACTCGCCTGGCAGTTCGTGGATCGCATCCTGACGCACGGCAACGACATTTGTCTGCTGTTGAACCCGAGCGTGAACGCTTACCGCCGGCTCGACCCACACTTCGAGGCGCCGAACCAACTCAAGGCATCGGCGGTTGACCGCGGATCGATGATCCGTATTCCGTTAGCCAACGAAAAGAGTGCCCGTGTGGAAGTCCGTTCGGTCGCGCCGGACGCGAATCCATACCTGGTGCTGTATTCGGTATTCAAGACGGGGCTTGACGGGGAAACAGCTCGTGTGAAGAACCTTCGCTCGGCGCAGCGGTTCCTGCCGGACAACATCTACGATGCGCTGGCGAACTTTCGGGGTGCGGAATGGTCGACGAAGCTACTGGGCGAGGATGTAAAGGGCCGGTACGCTGACCTGAAGCAAGCGGCCGCCGACCGCTGCCCGAGGCTGCTCGGCACATTCGTGAAAGCGCCCGAAGTGCAATACCATCACGAGGTCTACAACCAGTTTCTCTGGAACATGTTCTAGGCGGCGACGGTATAGGGAGGCTGGACCGATGGGGCGCTCCCCGGGGTCCAGCCTTTTTTTGTTGCACGAGACACCTTGGCAGAATAGAGCCGAAAGCTCCTTGGACAACCGAAACGCCGGTTTTCATTTGGCGATTCGTCATCATAGGAAGAGAACTAACCCGGCGGTTCAGACCCAAAGGGTTTCGGGGAGGGGGAGCATTGACAGCAGCGATGCACACGCAGCCTTTAAGCCAGAATAAACACCTTCTGAGGTGGGTCGACAAGATGGCTGAGTTGACTAAGCCGGATGCCATTCATTGGGTAGACGGGTCACAGGAAGAGAACGATCGTCTGTGCGCGGAGATGGTTGCCCGAGGCACGTTCATCAAGCTAAACCCGGACTTGTGGCCGGGCTGTTACCTCGCTCGCTCCGATGCCGCGGACGTGGCGCGCGTGGAAGACCGCACCTTTATCTGTTCGCTTTCAAAGGATAGTGCCGGGCCAACCAATAACTGGGAAAACCCGTACACGATGCGGAAGAAGCTGAAGGAGCTGTTTCGCGGGTGCATGCAGGGGCGGATCATGTACGTCCTGCCGTACAGCATGGGTCCAATCGGTTCGCCGATGGCGCAAATCGGTGTCCAGCTTACCGACTCGCCCTATGCAGTCGTCAACATGCGCATTATGGCGCGTATTGGAATACGCGTGTTCAAGGAGATCGACAAGGACTATAAGCGCGTGGTTCCCGGCATGCACAGCGTAGGTGCGCCGCTCGCGCCCGGGCAGGAGGACGTCCACTGGCCCTGTAACCAGGAAAAGTACATTGTTCATTTCCCCGAGACTCGAGAGATCTGGTCTTATGGCTCCGGCTACGGCGGCAATGCGCTGCTGGGCAAGAAATGCTTTGCACTGCGAATCGCGTCGAACATCGCGCGGGACGAAGGTTGGATGGCCGAACACATGCTGATCGTTGGCGTGGAAAGTCCCGACGGCGAGAAGACCTACGTGGCGGCGGCATTTCCGAGTGCTTGCGGCAAAACGAATTTCGCGATGATGATTCCGCCCGAGGGATTCGACGGCTGGAAGGTGTGGACTGTGGGCGACGACATTGCCTGGATCAAGCCGGACAAAGAGGGGCGGCTGCATGCCATCAATCCGGAGGCCGGCTTTTTCGGGGTGGCGCCCGGCACCTCAATCAAGACGAATCGCAACGCGATGGCGACCCTGGCCCGGAACTCGATCTTTACCAATGTGGCGTTGACGCCCGAAGGCGGCGTTTGGTGGGAGGGCATGACCGACACGCCGCCCGTGCACTGCCTGGATTGGCAAGGCAACATGTGGACGCCCGAGATCGCCCGGAAGACGGGTGCGAAGGCGGCGCATCCGAATGCCCGGTTCACCGCGCCCGCGGTACAGTGTCCAACCATCGACCCAGCGTGGGAAGACCCGGAAGGGGTTCCCATCAGCGCAATCATTTTCGGCGGCCGCAGGGGCGCCACTATACCGCTGGTCTATCAGGCGTTCAACTGGAGCGCGGGTGTCTATATGGGCGCAACGATGGGGTCGGAAATGACGGCCGCCGCCGGCGGGGCCCTAGGGAAAGTCCGCCGCGATCCGATGGCGATGCTTCCGTTCTGCGGCTATCACATGGGCGATTACTTCAGGCACTGGATCAAAATGCAGCGTTCACTCAGCGTGACTCCCCGCGTGTTCCATGTGAACTGGTTTCGAAAGGATGCCGCAGGGAACTTCCTGTGGCCCGGCTTCGGCGAGAACATGCGGGTGCTGAAGTGGATTGTCGACCGCGTGCGAGGCCGCACCCGCGCGAAGGAAACCCCGATCGGCTGGACTCCTCACTATGAGTCGATCGAGTGGAACGGACTCGATTTTTCGCGCGAGCGATTCGAGGAGCTGCAGCGTGTCGATCGCGACGCCTGGCGTGCCGAGGTGATCAGCCACGAGGAGCTGTTTATCCTGCTCCACGATCACCTGCCTCCGGAAATGATTTACGAGCGCGAGTTGCTGATCTGCCGGCTGTAAAAGCCGGGCCAGCGCGGCGGGCGACTAGAGTAACCTCAGATGCCCGGTGATGGGGTCGATCTTACTGGCTGCGGCAGGACCGATCGCAGCACAGGTCCTGGTTGGTATCCCGCC
Organism: uncultured Acidobacteriaceae bacterium; assembly: GCA_963740005.1. GTDB lineage: Bacteria > Acidobacteriota > Terriglobia > Bryobacterales > Bryobacteraceae > CAJCIT01. Next base: position 103,416 of record CAVUCO010000068.1, read on the forward strand.
AAACTCGGTCAGGCCGGCGTCGGTGATAAGGTGCACCGGCAAGCCCGCCGCTTCCGCTTTCGCGGCCACTTCGAGAAGCTCTGCTTCGCTGTCCACGCGGACGCAGATTTTGCTCATGCGGCCGGACGCCAGCCACTGCCAGGCGCCGGCGTCCAGATGAAATGAAGCGGCAGGGTCCCGTGCGGCGGCTAGCAGCGGCTCGACCAGGAACATCATGGAGGCGTGACTGCCCTGGGCAATCATCTTCCCCTTCCTCATATTTAGATCGTTACGCATAACGATGACTTGTTTGGGCAGGTCATGCTTATGCCGATCGGGCTCCTCGAGATGTGCTTCCGATGGATCGGGGGGGCGGTTTCGTTGGTCATGGAGCAAAATCACGGGCCAGGTTCACGCGCATGTAGATGAGTTGGAAGCCGGCGCGTTCATAGTTTCGATGCGAACCGCTGCCAGGCAGAACAGAAACCATTGCGAGATCGCAGGCGCGGTCGCGCGCCGCCGCGAGCCGGGCCTGTATGAGCCCCGATTGCCAACCTTGGCGGCGGCCAGGAGGAAGTGTGGCGTCGCCGTAGAACAGCGCAACACTGCCCTGGACACCCATGGCGGCAGCCGCCTGCGGCTCGCCCTCGCCGGCCACGAAGCAGATCGATTCACCGCACGAACCGGCGATGTTGTCGATCATCTCCTCGGCGGGCGGTGCCCCATCGGAGAAGCCGGCGGCGACGAGGGCCGCCCAGCGATGAAGATCTTCGGCCGGACGGATGGTGGGCGAAATCCTGAAGTGCTCAGCACGATCGATGCGGCGCGCCAGCACGTTGTTGAATTCGATGATCCGATACGGATTGCTTTGCACATAACTGATCACCGATTCGTCGGCCATGGGGCACAGGTCAATCAGGCAGGCGCTGCCCCGATCGCGAAAGAAGGCCTCCATGCCGGCCAGTTCAGAAGCGGCGACGGGCCCATTGAGACCAATGCCCAGCGCGTGCGTCATGGGCGAGCCGACACCGCCGAAGACAGCTGTGCCGCCAGCGAAGGGCTGCGCGGTGGCAGCGGGGTTATGACGGTTTGCCGCGCGAGCAATCGCCAAACCATTGGCGGCCTCGGCAGCTTCAAGACGAAAGGCAAGCGCACGATCGGCGCTCGAGAAGACACACTCCATGTTTGCTCACTCCAGACTAACGTTCGATTGTCAGGTTAGGGACGAAGGCCGCGTGGTTAGCGAGCAATCATAGGCGCTTGGTCAGTGTAGCAAAAGTTTGGCAACAGTCAGGGAACCACGGCAAGCCTCGTGATTGCCGCGATTCCCATGGCTCCTGCTTTTATTGGATCGCTTTAAGCGCCGCTGCCGTGGCAAGAGTTTCGGCAGTCTTCTTCTTGATCACCTTCAAGGCCGACTTATCTGCCTTGGTCAAGTTCAAGGTAGCCGTTGGCGCTGTTCGAGCCAACGCGGTCAGCCCGGCCGAATGCAATTGCGACAACAGCACTTGAACGGCTGCCGAGACGGCATTAATCACCGCAGCAATCTCGGGAGCGTTTGGTCCAAATGCCGGTACAGTCACGTTCGCAAAAGCCGTTGTGATGATCAGGATCTTTTGCGGATTCGGATCGGACGAATTGAGTTCGGAAACGGCCGTATTCACGGCCGTGCCGATGCCCGTCGCATAAGCCGAGACTTCGGCCGCAACGGCTGGGCTAACTTCACCAGCCGCTGCAAGCGACGACGTTAAGACCACTGCCACGTTGGCAGCATCGGAAACAACATTAAGCGCTGTAATCAAACCTGACGTGGTCCCTGACCCGCATCCCACGGATGCCAGGCACAGGATCGACGCCATCAGGACAGCGAGAATAGACTTCATATTTTCCATGCGCATGAGAGGTGAAACCTCTCCCTTTCAGAGGCGACATAGAGCCGCCTCGCACAAAGCGTTGCATGGAGGTTGGCGGATCAAAACCCGCGATTTCTCGTAAGTTGATGAAAATAGAAAGGATCTATTATTTTCCAAAACGGTGACCGCCGCGGACGCAACGGCCAAGCAACGGCTCTTCGCCGCTAGTCGGCCGACTTCACGTGCGCGGCCGACTGTGGATGGACCCGCGGTGGGCGGCTGCCGGTAACCACCGTGGCGGCTTCCAGTTTGCCCATTTCACGGCGGGCGATCTGGCTCCAACTGCTGGCCGAATCGAGCTTCAGATAAGCCTTCCAGTGGCGCAGCGCGCCCATGACGTCGTTCTGGCCCTGATAGAGCAGGGCGAGGTTGTAGTGAACGTCGGCGTAGTTCGGGAAGAGTTTCAGCGCGGCCAAGTAATGGTGGACGGCATTTGGCAGGTCGCCACGCTCGTCGTACAAGTTGCCCAGGTTGAAATGCGCCAGTGGATAGTTCGGATCCACCTTCAGTGCCTTTTTGTATTGCTCCTCGGCATCGGCCCAGGCGTGGCCATTGAAGAAAATGGTGCCGAGGTTGACCAGCGCGCCGGTGGCGTGTGGGTCGTATTCGATTGCCTTCTGGTAGGCCCCGATAATCTCCTCGATGGGAGCCTGGTTATGTTCCAGCTCAAGCCCTCGTTCGAACCAGTGGTCGGCTTCCATCTTGCGGCGGAACTGTGCAGCCAGCCGTTCGCTGTTCTTTTCGGCACGCGGTAATTGCAGGAGCTTGTTGATTTCGGTCTCATCGAAGTCGAAGAGCAACTGACCGGAGATGGGTTCCATGCGATGCTTGCCAATTTGGACTCGCAACATCTTGCCCTCTTTGTAAATGCGGGCTTCATCAAGAAGGTGGGGAATGTCGCTCAGGCGCCCGCGGAGCGACTCAAGCACCTTTCGAAGACGCTGTGTCGTGACTTTCTCGCCCCGCAGGCGAAGAACGGTTTTCAGCGGGAACAGGTCTATGAAGCGATATTCGGTGAGCTCGGGGACCAGTTGCTGCCTTTCCCAGGAGCGAAGCTGCCTCTCGGTGATATGCAGCAAGCGGCAAACGTGGGTCCGGGAGTAGACGCCTCCGCCATCGCGCTCCGGCGCCGGCGACGAGGAGCCTGAGGACAGATGGCGCGAGTGGTCTCGCAGCACGAGTCGATGATAACACGCAGCGAAGCCGATTCCGGAGGCAAATGAAAGGCGATTCTTCCTGTTGGGAAGCATACAACTGGGCTTCCCTCACAAGCCCGGGAACGTTCGAGGAGCGAGCCGCATCTAATCGTTGCGGCCGATCAAGGTAGGGGCGCTGGGCAGCCCAAGGCCGGATTTTCGCCATCCAGGAAACGCCCAAGCTGTTACCTAATCGAATTCTTGACAGCCCCAGGTCACCCATTGATACTGGGGGAAGCTGCAAATGACTTTCAAGAGGAAGCGCCGAACGACGGCAGACGCGGGCGCTACTCAACGGACTCTAGCGGATTTGAGAATGGGCGAACCGGGGATCCTGGATCATCTGGACCTTCCGGAGGATCTGGCTCGCCGGCTTATGGAATTGGGTTTTCTGCCTGGGCACGAGGTAATTCCGGCACGCCGGGCGCCGGGCGGTGGTCCCCGGGTGTTTCGCGTGGACGGGTCGGAAGTGGCTCTCCGGCACGACACGGCGGCCAAATTGTTCTTGCGTTACGAGCCTGATTCGGAAGTGTAGACAGAATGAGTAGTTGCCATGGAGACGGACCGTCGGTCAGTCTTCTGCCCAATCCGAGCATCCCAATTCCCAAGCCGACACCGGCCTCGGGCGGGGAGAGGGCCATTACGGTCGCCATCGTCGGGCCGCCTAACTCAGGCAAGTCTACCCTTTTCAACCGATTGACCGGGTTGCGCCAAAAAGTGGCGAACTTCCCCGGGGTCACTGTGGAGCACCGCAAAGGCCGGGCCAAGCTCAAAGATCATCACGAAGTGATTCTGGTTGACCTGCCGGGTGTTTACAGCTTGCACGCGCGCTCTGAAGACGAGCGGGTGACGCGCGACGTCCTGAGGGGCGAATTCGCGAATGTCACCAAGCCCGACGCGGTGATTCTGATTCTCGACGCCACTAACCTGGGCCGGCACCTGGTGCTGGCAGCGCCGATCATCAGCCTGGGCCTTCCTACGCTGATTCTGCTGAACATGGCGGACGACCTGGAACTGCGCGGCGGCAGCGTAGACGTCGCGTCGCTGGCGGCTGACCTGGGTGCGCCGGTGGCGTTGATCAGCGCTACCAAGGGCACCGGCATCGACCGGATTCAACAGTTTCTGATTGGCACAGCCGTCAACCTGACGGCACCGAAGCCTCCCCGCATCGAATTACCGGTCCTGCAGGATGTGCCGAAATGCCGGCAATGGGCGACCAAGCTGGGAACATCGGCATCCTACCGGGCACCGGCGCCTCCGCTGTGGACGCGGCGGCTGGATGCGGTGTTTCTACATCCGGTGGCTGGACCGATCGTGTTTTTGGCGGTGGTGGTGGCGGTGTTTCAAAGCATCTTTTCGTGGGCTCAGCCCATGATGGATGGCTTGAAGAATGCGGAGCTCATTTCCGGCCAGTGGATTTCGTCACAGCTGCCGGACAACTTGTTTCGCTCGCTGTTGATCGACGGCATCTGGAGCGGTGTTGGTTCGGTGGTGGTGTTTCTGCCGCAGATCCTGCTGCTGTTCCTATTCATCGGGATCCTGGAGGATTCCGGTTACCTGGCCCGGGCCGCATTGATTGCGGACCGGACGATGGCCAAGTTCGGCCTACAGGGAAAATCGTTCATCCCGCTGCTATCGGCTTATGCCTGCGCTGTTCCGGCGGTGATGTCGACCCGAGTAATTGAGAACAAGCGCGACCGCATCGCGACGATGCTGATTGCGCCACTGATGACGTGCTCGGCCCGGCTGCCGATCTATACGCTGATCATCGCTGCGTTTATACCGAACCTTCCCATTCTGCACGGCGTCTTATCGCTGCCGGTTGCCACCATGCTGAGTTTGTACGTGCTCGGTTTTGTGGCGGCGGTCGGGACAGCGCGGCTATTGAAATCGACCGTTTTGAAAAGCCGCAGTTCGGCGCTGGTACTGGAGATGCCGCCTTATCGCTGGCCCACGCTGCGGTCGCTCAGTTTGCGTCTGGTTGATCGCGGCAAAGTGTTCCTGCGGCGGGCAGGGACCGTGATTCTGCTGGTGGCCATCGTGCTGTGGGCGCTGGCGAAGCTCCCGCTCAAGGACGGCAAAGCGCCGCCGCTCGAGCAGAGCTTTGCGGGCATGGTGGGCAAGACGGTGGAACCGGCCATCAAGCCGCTCGGGTTTAATTGGAAGATCGGCATAGGACTCATCACATCGCTGGCCGCGCGCGAGGTGATTGTGGGAACCCTGGGCACTATCTATGGCATTGAAGGCGAAGAACAGACCGAGGGACTGCAGAAAGCGATCCGGCACGACCTGAGCCCTGCCGGGGCGGTGGCGCTGCTGGTGTTCTTTGCATTCGCGATGCAGTGTTTCTCTACCATTGCGGTGATCAAGCGCGAAACAGGGGGCTGGACGTGGCCGATCCTGCAGTTCTGTTACATGTTGGGGCTGGCCTACGTGGGAGCGCTGTTGGCGTTCCGGGTGACTTCTCACTTCTGGCAGTAGTGCGGTAGGTTCTCAACTCAACGTAGTAAAACAGTACGGCTCCGTTTTCGGGCAGCCGCTCCGTCAGAAGCCGAAAAGTCCGGCTGGGTGGCCAGTCCAATGCCGGCTGATATTCTGAATCAACCAAACCAAGAAAAGTCAGTGAGCGAAATGCACAACGTCGTCATTTTAGGGTCAGGCTGTGCCGGCAATACGGCAGCCATTTACACCAGCCGCGCAAATCTTCAACCATTAGTCATCGAGGGACATGAGCCCGGTGGCCAGCTTTCCATTACGACCGAGGTCGAGAACTTCCCCGGGTTTGTGGACGGCATCCAGGGACCGCAACTGATCGAGAACATGAAGCAGCAGGCGATCCGGTTCGGCGCCGAATACCAGGCCGGGCGGGTTGTCGATGCGGATCTGTCCAGCCGCCCATTTAGGCTTGATCTCGAAGATGGGCGGAAACTCGAGACGCGCACGCTGATCGTCGCAACCGGTGCGTCGGCGCGATGGATCGATCTGCCCAACGAGCAGAAACTGATCGGTCATGGCGTCAGCTCGTGCGCAACGTGCGACGGCTTTTTTTACCGCGACAAACTGATCATGGTGGTGGGCGGCGGCGACTCCGCGATGGAGGAGGCGAATTTCCTAACCCGCTTCGGGCGCGAAGTGGCGATCATCCATCGCAGGGATCAATTCCGTGCGTCGAAAATCATGTTGGACCGGGCCCGCAACAACCCGAAGATCAAGTTCATCACCAATTCGGTGGTGGAAGATGTCTACGACGTCGCCAAGGGGCACGTCACGGGAGTGAAGATACGGAACGTGGTGACAGGCGAAACATATGAGCGCGATGTCGACGGGCTCTTTCTGGCGATCGGGCACATTCCCAACACGAAGCCGTTCGCCGGCAAACTGGATCTCGATCCTGAGGGTTACATCATTACTCACGGCGGCGCTAGAACAAACGTCAAGGGCGTGTTCCATGCGGGCGATGTCGAGGACCGCACTTATCGTCAGGCCATCACGGCGGCCGGTTCGCGGGCTGTATGGCAGCGCTCGAAGCGGAGCGATTGTTGGAAGAAGAAGGGCACTGAGCCGCGGGAAGGGAACGACGGCGCAGCGGCTTCGCTACGTGGATTATGCTCAAAGTAAGCTATGGGATCGAAACCCACACCGATTGCTCCCCGCCGATCAATCACGCCGCTCATCGTCGGGGCGCTCGTGATTGTTGCTCTGATCGCGGGAGGCATCTACTTGAGCCGCCCGGTTCCTCAATCGGGTGGGAATGTGGAGGCTTCTCCCGAAGCTAAGGCTTACGTTCCGAACCTGCAGTTGAGCGATGTCGACATGAAGGCCACCGAAAACTTCATGCAGCAGCAGGTGGTGGAGATCACGGGGAAGATCACCAATAATGGCTCACGTCCACTGGCTGCAGTCGAGTTGTTCTGTCTGTTCCGCGCGGTAGACGGGCACGAGCTTTATCGCGAGAAAGTGCCCATCGTGCGGGCTGGGACAATGCCGCTGGGTCCAGGTCAGACTCGTGCATTCCGGCTCCCGTTCGACAGCCTGCCTGATGGCTGGAATCAGGCCATGCCGGCGATGTTTATCGCCCGAATTGTTTTTGCGCAGTAGCGCTCAAACGGGTGCAGCTTCCAAGGAGATATGAAGGTTCTCGTGGTTGACGATGATCTCGAACAGCTTTCGATTCGTACCATGCTGCTGGAAAAGAGCGGGTTTGAGGTGGTGAAGACCTCCAACGCCAAACGCGCTCGCGAGTTGGCGGCTGAGCACCGGCCCAACTGCGTGCTGATGGACCTGAATCTGCCCACGCATGCGGAGGGTCTGGCGCTGATCCGCGACCTGAAAGCCATGGATGGTAACATGCGCCTATTCGTATTGACTGGTTCGGATCCACGCAGATTCCGTCAGCATCCGGAGGCCAAGCTGGTGGATGGGGTGTTTGGCAAGCCGACATCGAGCGCGACCCTGATACGGAAGCTCAAGTCGCAAGCGTAAGGGCTGGTGCCGGACCTATCCGATCTTTTGAAAAAACTGGTTGCTGAAGGCAGACTAACCTTCCATGTCAAGGTGGTACCTCGCTCATCGAAGAGCGAAGTGGTGGGCGTCCTCGAAGATGGCTCACTCAGGGTGAAGCTGGCGGCTATTCCCGAGAAGGGAAAAGCGAACGAAGAACTCCGGCAAGTTCTTGCGCGGGCATTCGGCGTGCCGCGTCACCAGGTTGAAATCATCGCGGGTGAGACATCCCCGCGCAAGGTAGTGAGGGTGACTCATGGTCGATGACGTTCGTTCCGTGTCGGGTCCGCCGGCGCTGTTCATGGCGGCACTATTGCTTTCCATCTCGCCGGGCGCACTACTCAGCGCGGCGCCGGACAAAGCAGACCCGCGCGAGCAAATCAAGCTGGATTGCGCCGGTTTTCATTCCCCCGACTGGCAGCAGAGGCAGAAGAACTTCAATGCGATGGTGGATTTGGGGATGGGCGGCAAATCGTCCATAACTGCTCCCAGGGACGGTACACGAACGCTCGTCGACCGCTATCCTGAGCTGCGCGATCTGATCAGTACGTCGCTGATTGTGCTGTTGCAGACGGAGGATAACCTGGTCGCGGCGAACACGCCGTTGACACCGGAACATCGGAACTTTTATTCGGACGTGGTGATGGCTGTCTCGATTCTGCACGACCCCCGATCCGCTCAAGCGCTGCTGGGCGCGGTCGACACGGGTAACATGGCGGTCGCAGCGGCGGCAGGCTTGGGTAACGCCGCTTTGACACCGGCGCTGGCAATGCTCAAGGCGGCAACGAATCGTGACGACAAGCTGGACATGATGGTGGTGCTGATGCAGATGGCCCAACCGCAGAACCTGGCCAAGGTGAATGGCGCGGATGCGAGGAAGCAATTGAAGCAGGCGCTTATTCAGGCGGCGAGCGACAAAGAGCCGCTGGTCCGGAGGGCAGGGATTGAGGGATTGATGGCGCTGGGAGATCGCGACACCATTCCGTTTCTGCAGCACATCGCCGACACCGACCCGGAGACGACCGGTAAGCCCGGTGCCTTGCAGTATCCGATCCGGGAAGAAGCCAGGCAGGCGATTGAGACCATTCAGAAGAATGGTCCAGCCTGAGGCATGACGCCGGCAGTGCGCAGGTTATCTGCTCTTGCCGTTTCCGCTACGCGAGTGCAAGCGCGCGTTGGAAATCGCGCAGCAGATCCTGCCAGTCTTCAATGCCAACTGAGATCCGCACCAATCCCTCCGTGACGCCGGCCATTTCCAGTTGCCGAGCACTCCAGGCGGAGTGAGTGGTGCTGCGCGGATGGCAAGCCAGCGTCTCCACGCCGCCTAGCGAGACGGCGTTCCGGGCCAGCCGCAGATGGCGGAGAAAATCGAAAGCGGCGGCCTTCCCGCCCTTCAGATCGATGGAGACAATGCCGCCGGGATAGTCGCACTGCGCTTTGAAAATGCGCTGCTGCTCGGGATCGCTGAATAAGGACGGGTAGTAGATCTTCGCGATGGCAGGGTGCCCTAATAACTGCTCGGCAATGCGCTGCGCGTTCTTGCTTTGTTTGTTCATCCGTAGGTCGACGGTAGACAGACGGGTGTCAAGAATCCAGCACTCGTCCGGTTGAAGGATGTTGCCGAAGAGACTGCGCTTGCCTCGAATCTTCTTCATGAGCCCCAGGTCGGAGGTGAGTGCCACGCCGCCGATGATGTCACTGTAGCCGCCCAGGTACTTGGTGGCTGAGTATAGACTCACATCGGCTCCAAGGGCGATCGGATGCTGGAAGGCGGGTCCGAGGAAGGTGTTGTCGATCATGACGAGCGGACGCTCCGGGGCATGGCCGTTGCCTTCTGCCTTGTTTGACAACCCGGCTACTGTTTCGCAGGCGCGGCGAATGTCCGTCATCACGATGGTCGGATTGGCGGGCGACTCGATGAGGACAACCCGCAGATTTTTCGCGGAGCGAATGGCGGCATCCAGCTTTTCGGCTTGGCCTGCTTCCACGGCGATGTGATGGATGCCATAGCCGGCGAGAAAGTCGTTGATCAAGACCTGGGTGGCGCCATAGATGGGCGTCGTGTAGACGATCGTGTCTTCTGGTTTGAGGACGGCCAGCAACGCGGTCATGATGGCGGCCATGCCTGAGTTGAAGACGGCGGCGGCGGCGGCACCGGGTTCCAAGGGGATGAGATGATCTTCAACAATCTCGGCGTTGGGGTGGTTGAAACGCGAATAGACCAGGTCGACGCTTTCGCCTTCGCCCATCTGGGCCCGGCCACCCATCACGTCAAAGGCGTGTTCGGCGGCTTCGGGGCTCGAGAAAACGTAGGTGGAACTGCGGAAGACCGCGGGGCGGGCAGAGCCGACGGAGAGCTTTGGGTCGAAGCCCCGGGTGAGGACATCGGTCTCCGGACTTAAGGTTTGATTATGGGTCGATTCAGGCATCGAATAGCTCCGCTTCGAGTGTACGCTGAAATAGCCTCAGTGGCGAGGTCGCACCGGTGAAGATTTACGGCAGGGGACGGAGAAAATCGAGCGGAAGCGACGAGAGAACTAAAAAAGACTAGAACTGTTTGGTTTTGGGTGCTACTACTAGGACGCGAGAACCCTTTCGGGCGCCAGGGAGGTGTTGCTTCAGGGGTCTTTCTATGAGGTTAGTCTCGCTTTGGTGGGAGTTGCCTCCCTGGCTTGATTCCAATATTAGAATATGAAATTGCGGAACGCAAGAGTTATTTCTACAAAAAACGAAAGTTTACAATGACGGTGGGCGATAAGAGCTGTTAAAAGCCCGTTAAGAATGAACATAACAATTTTAGGATCAACAGGTTCCATCGGCGTTAGCACGCTCGACGTGATCCGCCGGCACGGAGGCAGGTTTAACGTATACGGGCTGGTTGCCGGGCGCAATGTGGACGTTTTGCTCTCCCAAATACTGGAGTTTCGGCCAGCGGTGGTTGCAGTGGCCGACGAAACGGCCTTGGAATCCCTCAAAAACCGGCTTCGCAGCTCTGTTCTCCCTCCAAAGGAGTGGCCGGAGCTAAGCGCTGGTCCGGCTGCGAGGGTTTCTGCAGCTATTGCGCCGGAAGTCGACTTCGTCATGTCCGCGATTGTGGGAGTGGCTGGGCTGGAAGCGACCTTTCAGGCTATTAGGGAGAAAAAGCGAATCGGGCTTGCCAACAAAGAGGTGCTGGTAGCCAGCGGGCGGCTGGTCATGGATGCCGTCCGACGCACCGGTACGCAGATGATTCCGGTGGACAGTGAACACAACGGTGCCCACCAGTGCCTGCGAGCTGGGTTGCGCAGTGAAGTGACGCGGTTAATTCTAACGGCGTCCGGCGGGCCGTTCCGCGAAACGCCGCTGGCCGACCTCTGGAATGTGACGCCGGCACAAGCCCTGAAGCACCCCACGTGGAAGATGGGCAAGCGCATCACGATTGACTCCGCGACGATGATGAATAAGGGATTTGAGGTGATTGAGGCGTGCTGGCTATTTGACCTTCCCGCCACGCAGGTGGACGTCGTGGTTCATCCGCAATCGTCTATACATGCGATGGTGGAATATACCGACGGCAGCCTGATTGCGCAGATCTCGGCGACCGACATGCGGATGCCCATTCAATACGCGATGACCTACCCGGATCGCGACCTGGCGCCGGTTCCCAGGCTCGACTGGAACCAGCCCAGGAACTGGACTTTCAGCCCGCCGGACTTCGAGAAGTTCAGGCTGCTGAAGCTGGCCTATTTGTCGCAGGAGCGGGGTGGCTCGGCAACGTGCACATTGAACGCCGCGGACGAAGTCGCGGTGGAGGCATTTCTGCAGGGCCGAATTCCCTTTCCTGCCATTGCGGAGGTGGTGGAGGAGACGCTCACTCGCCAACCTTGGCGGGAACCAGCGACAATAGAAGAAGTAATCGCGATCGATCGGGAATCGCGGGAACTGGCCGGCCAGATTGTGGATGAACCGCGGCCTGCGGTGGTTTCCGTCTAGAGTGCGGAGGCCCGTCGGTCCCACTTTCAGGCGCCGCCGGTAGATAATGTTTACACCGGTTTTGTCCGGAGCAACGTCCAAAAGGTAACGGCGGTTTTCGCCTGCGGCTTCATCTCGCCAAGGGGTAGCCCGCTCAGCAAGGAAAGGGTGATTCGATCGTGGGTGGATTAGAAATGCTGTTTTGGGTCATGGTGCTGTTGGGCGTCATGATTCTCATTCACGAGCTGGGGCACTACTGGGCAGCCTTGGCGTGCGGAGTCAAAGTAGAGGCGTTCAGCTTCGGCTTTGGGCCACGCTTATTTGGTTTCCGGCGCGGCGAAACAGACTTTCGCGTTTCTGCGATTCCGTTTGGCGGATATGTACGCATGACCGGCGAGCAGGCCGGCGACGAGAAGGCTGCGGATCCGCGCAGCTTCCAAGCCAAAGCCCGCTGGCAGCGCGCGATTGTGGTGTTTGCCGGGCCGCTGATGAATATCCTGCTGGCGATCGGCATCGTGGCTGGACTGTTCATGCACGCGTTTCCGAAGGAAGTGGATTCTGTCAATCCGGTGGTCAGCCGCATCCAGCCTGGGTCCGCCGCGGCGAAGGCCGGGATGCAGGCGGGCGACCGGATCGTACAGATCGAAGACCGCAAGAATCCCACTTGGCAGGAAGTTCAGACCAAGGAAGTGCTGAGCGCGGAACACCCGCTAGACGTCTGGGCGGAGCGCAAGGGCGAGACGCTGCATTTCACCGTGACGCCGGACATGGATCCGAAGGAGAGCATCGGGGTAGCGGGCTGGTTTGGCGAGCCGGACGTGATGTTGGGGGAAGTGGTTCCCAATCATCCGGCGGATAAGGCAGGGCTGAAGGCCGGTGACCTGGTGGTCAGCGTAGAGGGCGAACCGATCAATTCGGCTGAGCGCCTGCAGCAGATCATTGCGAAGTCGGCCGGCAAACCGGTGACGTTGGTTTTCTTGCGCGACGGTCACATGCAAAAAGCAACCATCACGCCCGTGTCGAACAAGGAAACGGATGGGCAATGGCGGATCGGCGTACTCCTGCGAGGCCGATACCAGATCGTCAAACTGCCGTTCGACCAGGCAGTTGTCGAATCGGTGAAGTGGAACGCGGACAAAGCGACGCTGATCTTCCAGGTGTTGGGTGGAATCCTGGAACACCGGGTCTCACCGAAAACGATACAGGGACCAATCGGTATGGCCAAGATGTCGCGCGACGCCGCGCACGAAGGGCCTATCACCTACCTGGCGCTGATGTCGATGGTCAGCTTGAATCTGGCCATCTTCAATCTATTGCCGATTCCGATTCTCGATGGCGGCGTGCTGCTGCTGTTGTTCATTGAAATGGTGATCCGGCGCGACGTGAGCACGCAGGTCAAGGAGACGGTGTTCAAGCTGGGCTTCGTTTTCCTGATGATGATCGTGGTGTTTGTCCTCTACAACGACATCAGCAAGATGTTCACGAACGGGTAGGGCCGGGGGGCGCGGCATAATGCGGCGCGATATTTATGAGAAAGCTGGCACCTTGGATACTGTTTCTTGCCTGCCTGCTTTTGCTTGCGCTGAGTGCGACGCCGCTGGGACGCACGGCAGATCACCTTGCTGTTGCAATACGATTTTCGGCCGTCATCTTACTGTCGATTCTTGTTGTGCGTCGGATGTTGAAAGGACGTCACTCGCAGTCGGATGCAGGCGACCCTGCTAGCGACCGCGGCGACGCACTCCTGAAATCGGTCACGCGATGGTATCGCGGAGAGACCAAGTAGAGCTGGCCAATTGGACTTCACGACCTTGTGCAAGGCTTGCGGCGTAGGTCAGCGCCTCGCGAACGTCCTCTTCCTCGAGATACGGAAAATCCGCCAAGAGATCCGTTAGGCTGCGCCCGGCCGCAACTGCCTCCACGATCATGCTGACCGTAACACGCATCCCACGGAGGCATGCCTTGCCGCCCATGATTGTTGGATCGATGGTGATGCGTCGGAGTTGCAGCAAGAGATCATCTTAACCCCTGCGCTCAACGCTAAAGGTTAATCTATGAACAGGCCAACATGAATCTGACAGTTGAAATCCCCGACGATCTGGTAGGCCGGCTTAATGCATCTGGCGGCGATCTATCGCGCCGGGCGCTTGAGGCCCTGGCGCTAGAAGAATACAAGAGCGGCCATCTGACGAAGGCCGAATTGCGGCGGCTTCTTGGGTTCAGTACGCGGTACGAGCTCGACGGCTTCCTGAAAGCCCATGAAGTGTGGGCCGATTACACAATCGAGGATTTACGCCGCGAAATCCAAGATCTTCAAAGTTTGGGACTCTGACGCGGGTGCAACTCGTCGTCGCCGACACGGGCCCGGTCAACTATCTGCTGCTGATCGGGCACCTCGAGATTCTTCCAGCGCTGTTTGACAAGGTGATCTTGCGTCCATCGTCAGAGACGAGTTAGCGAAACCAAACGCGCCGGCTGCCGTAAGAGATTGGATCGCCAATCCTCCTGCTTGGGTGGACGTACTCCCGACTGTTGGCACCTCGGAGGATGCATCTCTCGGAAGACTCGATGCGGGTGAAGCGGCCGCAATCAATCTCGCCGTTGAACTCCACGTCGACCTGCTATTGATGGATGACCGCGAAGGCGTAATGGCCGCTCGGCGCATGGGGTTCAGGGTGGCCGGAACCCTCGGTGTTCTTAGTATGGCGGCGCGACGTGACCTTCTCAATCTGGCGGACGCGTTTGAACGGCTTAAACGCACTAACTTCCATTACCGTCAAGAAATCTTGAATCAGTTCCTCGACGAAAGCAGTAGCTCGGCCTAGCGCGGCCAGTTCTAACCCAATATCCGTCCATCCCGCATGGACACAATCCGGTCCGCGAAGCTAGCGGCTTCGGGGTTGTGCGTGATCATGAGGATGGTCTGACCAACCCGGTGGTTTACTTCCCGCAACACATTCAACACAGCGTTCGAATTTTCCGTGTCCAGATTGCCGGTGGGCTCATCGGCGAGCAGTATGGCGGGCTGATTCACCATGGCGCGTGCGATGGCGACGCGTTGCTGTTCGCCACCGGATAGCGCTCGAGGTTTGTGATTGAGGCGCTGCGTGATGCCCAGCAGGTCGAGCACCTCGGCAAAGTGTGGATCCGCAGGCCCATCGTTGTGAGCCAGGTAGCGGGCAATCTCGATGTTGTCTCGCGCGGTAAGAGTGGGCAACAGATTGTACTTCTGAAAGACAAAGCCGACCTTGCGCTGACGCAACTCGGTACGGCCCGAATCACTGAGATCGCGAATGTTCTGGCCATCGATGATCACTTCGCCGTCGGTGGGCGCCGAGAGGCCGCCAAGAATGTGGAATAGCGTGGATTTGCCGGAGCCGGACGGACCGACCACGGCGAGAAACTCACCGCGCGCTACCTGGAGATCGACTCCGCGCAGCGCGTGCACATCGACTTCGCCAACGTGATAAACCTTGCGAAGTCCCCGCACCTGGATGATGGGTGTGGTTGGAGAGCTAGTCATAGGCCAGCGCCTCGATTGCATCCTGCCGCGCGGCTTTGAGGCCTGGGTAGATCGCGCCCAGCAGGCCTCCCAAGAGCGCGATGCCGGTAGCGTAGATCCACCATTCCGGCACCGTGACAACCTGCAGCGAAGCGGGCACCAGCCGCATGATCAGGGCCTTCGCGCCAAACGCCAGCAGGATGCCAATGATCGATCCGGCGCCGGCCAGCACGACTGTTTCGCGAACCAGAATGTTCAGGATGGTCGAGGGCTGTGCGCCGAGAGCTTTCAATACGCCGATCTCACGCGTGCGCTCGATGACCGCGGTGTACATGGAGAGAAACACGACCAGGAAGCCGACAAAAACGGACAGCACCGTAATCACCGCGATGAAGGCCTTGAGCGGAGGCAGGTTATTAATGCTGTACTGCGAAGCAAGTTCCTCGATGGAGATGGCCTGCAGGTTACCTTCGAGGGTTTTGTTTAGCTGGGCGACCACTTCGTTGGTGCGGTCGGGGTCGTCGATCTTAACCAGGATCTGGTTCACCTTGTCAGGATTTCCAGATAGTTCCTGAAGCGTTTTTAGCGGAACCACCAAGCGCCCCAGGCGCCCGCTCTCGACGATGCCGGAGATGCGCCAGGGGTGATGAATGATTTGAATCGTCTGCCCGACGGAAAGTTTATTCTGCCGGGCATAATACTCGTCGACGATGATGTCGTCCGGACCCTGAAACGGTCCTCCGCTGATGAAGTGGAATCCGCCGCCTAATTTCGTGAATTGGTCCAGTTCAATACCGTTGACGGGTGTCAGGAGCACGGCAGGCATTGAGTAAATCCCGACGGCCTGCTTGACGTGCGGCTGCTTGGCGACAAAGGGTATGAACTTGGCATTCACCGGTGCTGACGAGAGCGCGAACGCGGTGGACGAGCCCGGCCTCAGGACGATGTCGGCACCGAGATTGCGCTTCTGATTCGCCGTGTCCTCCAGCATGCCGCGGCTCAGGCCAACCAGCGTGAGAATGGATGTCACCTGAACGCCGATGACCAGCGCACTGAGCAGCGTGCGCACCCAGCGGTGCTTCAAATTGGAAAGGACTAACTTATTGATCAACGGGGATGGACCTGTACGGTGTGCTGGGCGAGTGAAGAACTCCTTTAAAAGTATAGCGAGAGCATGGAAAGAGACCGCTGCGGCTCCGGAGCGGTACATACCCTCCCTCCGTCCACGCAGTTCGCCCTGAGGCGGAGGCGCCCCTCCTTGCTCATCTTGTGGCCAGGAAATCGTGCGCCACTTCGACCACCGGTGTGTGATCCTGGTCAACCCGTCGGTTCAGTTCGCGCATGGTCTTTTCGTCCAGTTTGCCGGAGAGTTCGGCGAGCGCCGCTTCGAGGCGAGGATCTTTGTTCAGTGCGGCGAGCCGAACAACAAAGCAGGCCTGGTAAGGCGGGAAGGCATGGCGATCGTCGCGCCAAAACGGCGAAGCGGCTGGAACTGAGCAGGCCGTCGGTTGAATTGGCGGCAGCCATGTCGATCTGGGACTGTTCGAGGGCTTGATAAAGCAAACCCAGGTCCATGGTCTTGGCGTCGCCGCGCCACTTGATCTGGTACATCTCGTTGAGCCGGATGAGCCCGTCGGCCCGGGTCAGAAACTCATAGCCGACACCGAGGCGCCACTCGCGAGCTGCTGCTGCGGACAAGGTCGGAGCGGGCAGCGACTTGACGTCGGAGGACCTGACTACCATCGCAAAAGTATCATTGAATCCAAGCGGCTTCAGCCATTTGAGGTGAAACCGATCGAGGTACATGCGGGAAACCGTTTCAAAAGCGGCGTTGGCATCGCTGGTAGGGGGCTGCTTCAAAACCGCCGTTAAGGCCGTTCCAGTGTATTCGGGATAGAGATCAATCTGGCCGCTCAGGAGCGCTTGATGCGCCAGCAGCGTGCCGCCGAGGTTAAGTTTTCGGTCGACATGCACCGATAATCGGCGCTCAATCTGTTGGGCAGCGATTTCTCCCAGCAGCACCTGCTCCGTGAAATTCTTCGAGGCCACCACGATGGTGGATCTCGGTGCGCAGGAAGAGCACAGCAGCAGGATTGAGAAGGTGACGCTGGACCGCAGGATGGCTGTGGGCATGTTAGCGGCGCTTGGATCCGCGTTCCAGGATACCTAGGCCGGCGTCAGCCAATAGTGCCAACAGCGCCGCCGGGATGGCGCCCGCGAGAATCGACAAGACATCCACCGACGCCACTCCACGAAAGATGAGCACCCCGAGACCGCCTCCGCCGATAACTGCGGCGATGGTTGCGGTGCCGATGGTGGCAACCACGGCGATTCGGATGCCGGCCAGGATGGTGGGCGCAGCTAACGGAAGTTCGACGTAGCGAAGCAGTTGGCGATCGGTCATGCCCATGGCGATCGCCGCTTCGCGAACAGGCGCATCGACACCCATGATTCCGACAATCGTGTTCCGCAACACGGGTAGAAGCGCGTAGAGCACCAGGGCCAGAATTGCCGTGTGCTGCCCAATGCCGCCGATGAAGGGGATTGGGATCAGGAAGCCGAACAGGGCGAGGCTGGGGATAGTTTGGAGAACATTGGCAACCGCGAGCGAGACGCGGCGAAGGCCGGGACGGCGCGTGCCCAGGATGCCGAAACCTACCCCTAAAGCGATGGCGAATGCGGCCGCGATTCCCACCAGATAAAGGTGCTCGAGCGTGAGGGAAAGAACTTCGCGGAGGAGGCTTCGCCAGATCATTGGTTTCAGGCCGGCAGGGAGGGTAGCGTATCGAGAAAACGGCGGGCGGGACGGCAATTCGGTTCGCAGGAATTCTTCCGGTGTTGCCAGCAACTCAAGCCGGCCATTTTCGAGCAAACCGACGCGCGTGCCCAGAACCAGTGCTTCGGCCACATCGTGGGTCACAAATAGCGAAGCGATACCGTACCGGCTTCGCAGTGCCAGAAACTGTTGCTGCATTTCGTGCCGGGTAATCGGATCGAGCGCCCCAAACGGCTCATCGAAAAGCAGCAGCTTCGATTCGTTTGCCAGTGCGCGGGCCACCCCAACTCGCTGGCGCTGCCCACCGGAGAGCTCATGCGGGTAGCGGTTACCAAACGTCGCCTGCGGCAGGCCCACTTGTTCCAACAGTTCCGCCACGCGCGCCGCGGTGCGATCCGCAGGCCAGGATTCGAGGGTCGGCACAAGGCCGGCGTTTTGACTCACCGTCCAGTGCGGCAACAACCCGACCTCCTGAATGACGTACCCGATGCGCCGCCGAAGCGCAATTGGGTCCATGGTTTGGATGTCGTGCCCGCCCAGCATTATGCGGCCCGACGCGGGCGATAGCATGCGGTTGACCAGACGCAGCGCCGTGGTCTTGCCCGAACCGCTTCGGCCCAGCAGCACCAGCGTCTCGCCGGGTTCGAGCGTGAAACTCAGATTCTCGAGAATGGGCCTGCCGCCGGCTAGATAGTTGACGTTTTCAAAAGAGAGGAAGGACAGAAGCGGTCTCCGGCGCAATTAAGCACCACGGTACTACCTTGGGTCTTCTCCGAGCCGATTGCAAGGTTGTGTAGTCAGCGCACGCGCCATAGAGATTCGGCAAATGGCCACTCCTGGTCTATCCAGGTGGCAACGGTGTCAAAGCCGGCTTCGCGGCCCAGCGCCTGCAAGTCCTCCACGGTGAACTTGTGACAGGATTCGGTCCAAATGGTCTCTCCTTCACGGAAGGCGACAGTGAGTTCCAGGCCTTCCACAAATACCATTTGCTCGACGCTCGAAATCAAGTGAATCTCGATGCGGTGCTGTTGAGGGTTCCAGCGCGCCTGGTGGCGGAATGCGCGGAGATTGAAGTTGCCGCCAAGTTCCGTGTTGATGCGGCGCAAGAGATTCAGGTTGAAGGCGGCTGTGACGCCGAGCGAATCGTCGTAGGCAGCCAGCAGCGCTTTCTCAGGCTTTACCAGGTCGGCTCCCAGCAAGAACAGGTCACCTGGTTTCAGGAAGCCCCGTACGTTTTCGAGAAACTCGGGGATCCTCTCGCGATCGAAATTGCCAATGGTACTGCCGAGGAAGAGCACCAATAGCTGAGCGCCTTCGATGCGCTGTTCCCGAACCTTTCGAAGGCCCGTGAAGTAATCGCCCAGGATGGGTCGCACATCAGCGAGCGGTTCAAGCTCCCGCCGGCAAACCGCGAGCGCGGCGGAGGAGATATCGATGGGGCAATACGTAACGAGTTCGCCATGGACACCCGCGGCATTCAGAAGATGACTGGTTTTGGATCCGTCGCCCGACCCCAATTCGGCAATCAGAAAGGGAGTCTGCAGTTGAGCGGCAACAGCGGGCGCATGCCGTTTGAGCAATCGCCCGTCCGCGCGCGTTAGCCCGTATTCAGGCAGGAGAGTGATGGCTTGAAACAGTGCGCTCCCGAGATCATCGTAAAAATAGCGGGGTGGGAGGCTCTTCTCCTTTTTTGTCAGTCCTTCGAGAACATCGAGAGCGAAGGGAGCTAGTGCGTGCTGAGTGGTTATTTGCATGGTGCCCTCTCTAGTTCTCTACGCAGCGGAAGGTCGCGTACACGTAAGGATAATCCGGCCGGAACCAGTTACGGAACGAGCGCCGCAAAAGCCGGGCCGCGGTCCGAGGCGAGCCGCCCTTCAAAACGAAGTGCTGATCGTCAAAGAAATTCGCCGAGTAGCCGGGATAGTGCGGCGAGGCGGCGAAGCCTTCAAAAGGCCCGAATTGTGTACAGGTCCATTCCCAACCATTACCCGCCATTTGGCGCATGCCGAATGCGCTCTCGTTCCCCGGAGTAGCGGTGACGGGCTCGGGATCCCAGCGCTTGAAGTCGAAGTTACCCAAATCGTGGTTTGGCGGGGTATCACCCCACGGGTACAGGCGGCTGCCTTGGGAGTGGGTGCCGAACGCGGCGCGATGAAACTGCTGCTCGGACGGCAAGTCTTTGCCGAGCCATTCCGCATAAGCCCGGGCCTCATGCTGAGTTACGTAAGCCGGCCAATCCAGCGGCAGGGGAACGGATTCGAACATCCCCCGGTAATACAATTCGTTCCCCGAGCGCAACCAAAACTGCGGCAAGCGGGCTCCGTCGTTCACAAAGCGCAGATACTCGCCGTTGGTCACCTTAAAACGCTGCATTTGAAAAGCCGGGACAGTTACCCGGTGTTCGTTGTACTCGTTGTCCCAGCCAAAAGAACCGTCGTGAGCCTTTCCCAGAACGGCCTCGCCCCCCTCGACTGTGAGCCACTCGTTGTTGCCCGGATTGGCCGAAGAGCCTGTGATGGATTCAGAAAGCGGCGGCCGCGTCTTCATCTCGTGGGGAAAGTTGTGGAACATGTACGCCAGGGTCTCCAGGTGCATCAAACGATGCTCCAGGGCCATGTGGACCGCATCGGCGGGTGCCTCTTCCAGGAACCGGTCAACTGTCTCACGCGTCTGATGTACATACGCCTTGATGCGATCCAGGGCAGGCCAATCGGAGGGTACGTCCGTAGGCAGGTGCCCGGAATCGGGATCTATACCGGCCTGAAAAAGAGCGTCCAGCTTCGGCTCGCGCGATGGAACCCCCAGGCCTTCCCGGCAAATCTGAATGAAATCGAAGGCGTCCAGATGGCCGACATAGAAGACCACGCGATGGCGTTCTGCGATCGGCCGATCATAGAGAAACTGCGGAAGCAGAATCTCAAAAAGGCGGTCGCTTTTTTCACGGGCCAGTAAGAGTTCGTCGTGCAGTGGTTTGATTTGACAGCTTGGATCAAGCGGATGTTGTGTATCAGCGGTGGCAAAAGTTGGCATCTGGACCCGCCTTCGGACAAAAAGCTATAGCCTGCATTCGAAAACGATTACGGGAATTACGGGCTGCGCGAGAGCTAACGAGGCAGCTTACCGCCGTTGGATGCCCGAGCCGACACGATTGTTACACCGCAAATTGCGAAGCATTGCTTTGGTATCGTAGTGTACTTCAATTAGAACTATGCCGTACTCCGTTCAACCGCTGAAGGAATTGCTGGTCCGTCCGGCCATTCCCGCCTCCCTGAGCCGCCTGCTCGAGGTGGGTTACAACTTGGTTTGGAGCTGGGACCACTCAATCCGAGCCCTATTCCGCCGGCTGGACCCTGTCCTTTGGAAAGAATGTAATCACAATCCCATTAAGATGCTGGGCATGCTCCCCCAGGAAGCTCTTGATGCTGCCTCCTCCGATACGCGGTATTTGGCCATGTACGACAAGGCCTGCAAGCGTTTTGATGAGTACATGGCGAGGAAGGTGCACAGGCCGCGCGATCCCTCCATCGCTTACTTCTCCATGGAGTACGGGCTGCTCGACTGCATGCAGATCTACTCGGGAGGTCTGGGCGTCCTCTCCGGGGACCATATGAAAGCGGCCAGTGACTCCTCGATTCCGCTGGTGGGGGTGGGCCTTCTGTATCAAAAAGGCTATCTGCAGCAATCGCTCAATCCGGATGGATGGCAGCAGGAGCGCACTCCGCTGAATGATTTCTACACGCTGCCGGTGCGCCCCTGCTTCGATGAGGCCGGCAAAGAGATTGTGGTCAGCGTCTTGCTGCCGGCCGGCGAGACATGGATCAAGGTCTGGCACATCGACATCGGGCGAGTGACGCTGTACCTGCTCGATACAAACATCCCGCTGAACCAATCGTTGGAATATCGCGAGATTACCGACCAGCTCTATGGCGGCGACTATCATAAGCGCATTCGCCAGGAGATTGTGCTGGGTATCGGGGGATTAAGGGCGCTCGAGAGGGTGGGCTACCACCCGACGGTGTACCACATGAACGAAGGGCACTCGGCCTTTCTGGGTATTGAACGGGCCCGCGTCTTGATGCGGGACCATGGGCTGAACTTTGAGCAGGCCCTTGAAGCGACCCGAGTTAGTAATGTGTTCACCACGCACACCTCGGTGCCGGCAGGAATCGACCTCTTTGATTCGGGTGTGATGTTCGATTATTTCGGCAAGTATGTGGAACAGGCGGGAATCCCATTCGAGAAGCTGTTGCGATTGGGGCTGAAGAATCCGAATGATTCGGCAGAGCGCTTTTCGATGGCTGTGCTTGCACTGAAGACATCAGCTTTCCGTAATGCGGTGAGCGTGCTGCATCGGAAGGTTTCACAAGAGATGTTCCAGGATCTGTGGCCGAAGTTGCCTGCCGCGGAGGTGCCGGTTACTTCGATCACCAATGGTGTGCACACGCCCAGTTGGGTGAATGGCGATCTGGCAAGACTCTACGACCAATATCTCCAGCCCGACTGGCGAGAGCAATTGGAGGACAGCAAGGTTTGGCGCCTGGTTCACGAGATTCCCTCCCAGGAATTATGGGAAGTGCACCGCAAGCGCAAGCGGCGCATGGTTGCCTTCATCCGCGAGCGGGCGCGGGCCGCGGCCATCCTGCGCAAGGCTCCCGCCTCGGAGATCCAGCGGATGTCGGAGGTGCTCGACCCCGAAGCGCTTACCATCGGCTTTGCGAGACGGTTCGCCACGTACAAACGCGCCACCTTGGTGCTGCGGGATGTGGCGCGTCTTAAGAAGATCCTGAACAATCCGGATATGCCGGTTCAGATTGTCATTGCCGGCAAAGCACACCCGAAGGATAATCCCGGCAAGACTTTTATTCGCGAGATTGTCAGTCTGTCGCGGGATCCGGATATCTTGCGGCGCCTCATATTTGTGGAGGACTACGGCATACAGGTCGCGCGAGAGATGGTTCAGAGCGTTGACGTCTGGTTAAATAATCCCCAAAGGGGAGAAGAGGCGTGCGGAACCAGCGGTATGAAGGCCTCAATGAACGGTGTGCTCAACCTCAGCGTGCTGGACGGCTGGTTTGACGAAGCGTATGAATACTCCGGTGGCTGGGCGATTGGAAACCGCGAACCGTATTCGGAAGGCCAGGACGAGATCCACGCCAGTGCCATTTACTCTACGCTGGAAAACGAAATTGTCCCCTTATATTACGAACACCGCGATCAGGGTGTGCCCGTAGATTGGGTACGCCGCATGAAGACATCTATCGCGCATATCACGCCGCAGTTTAGTTGCGGTCGCATGGTAGCGGAGTATATGTCGGATTTGTACGTGCCGGCTCACAAGGAGTGGCTCAAAGCCTCGGCCGACGATTTTGCGGTGGCCCGCCAGAAGACCATGTGGGAAGCGCGAATCCAGGAGGCCTGGGCCAAAGTAAAGTTCCTTGAGGTGAGCGCCGGGCCCGACCAGACCATCTTGAACGGGTCTTTGCTTCCATTGCGCGCGGTGGCCGATTTGGGCGGCTTAAAGCCGAGCGAGGTACGGGTGGAAGCCATCATCGGTCGAATCGGCGTAACCGGTCAACTGGAAGATTCGAAGACTGTGCCGCTGGCCGCCGTCGAACAGGAGGGCGAAGCGTTCGTGTTCGCCAGCCAATATCAAATCCGGGAAACCGGCCGGCTGGGCTTTTCAATGCGTATCAGTCCGAACCATTTTGAGAATCCCCTCACGCGGCCTTGTAATGCGCCCTTAAAGTGGGTATCCGAATAGGACTCAAAGGGACCTGAAGGTTAATATTCATAATCCTGGGACAAATCCTAGTTCGCGGGGAAATATTAGGATTGTGCTAGCGCTCTCAACCGATCCATGGTACATAGTTACTAGGTGCAAGCGGAGCCACCCGTCAGTTGGCCTTCCGAATTTGGTTCCGCATCCTTCAAGGAGTTCCGGCGCCTTCCTCGAGCTAAGCCGATTCGTCTGGAACTGCATCCGATTTACGACTGTGACCAGTCTCAAACTCCGATCAACCGTTTCGCGGCTGAGTCACTCTTTTTGCAATTTCAAGGAGCCGATCAACGACGATGGACGGAGATCGCAGATATAAACAGCGGGGGTACCAGGAGTCCGACCGAAATGACTCATATCGGTCCGACCGCCCCAAGCAGCAAGGCCCGCGCCCCCCTCTCGACATCACGGGTCCGAAGCTTCCTCGCCTCGTTCAAAGTGTGGTTGCGTCGCGTTGCTACAGCTGCGCAATGGCGTTACCTGCCGACACGGACTTTCGAGGGAATTGCCCGAAGTGCGGTACGCCCCTGCATTGCTGTAAGCAATGCGCCCACTTTGAACCATCGACGCGCTTCCAATGCTTGAAACCAATCCCAGAGCGGATTCCGGTGAAGGACGCGGCTAATCAATGCAGTCTCTTCTCGCCCAGAGTGACTGTGGCTCGCGATGGGCTCCCTAGCGGAAACGGCACGAATGGATCGCGGCCGGACGTTTCTCCGCAAGTCACACCGCGAACCGCCACCGACGCGCGGGAAGCCTTCAATAATCTGTTCAAGAAATAGATGTCGTGGCGCGGGCCGCCCGGCCTGCTGTGTCGAGACTCTCCTCGACATCTGTCGATGAGCCTCCAAACCTCACCGTCTTCGGCACGCTCCGCCGGACTCGCCCAGTAAGCTGTTAGATGCATGGGAGCAACCAGAATCAAGAAAGCATCGAAGCAGCAGCTATCGGAGAAGACGCGCCGGCAAGGGGCGATTCCGTGTGTCGTGCTGCTGGTGCTCGGAATCATCGCGCTGAGCCTCATCTTTTTCTTCGCGCTGCGCTCAGGGATTTAAGAGGGTAAGAAAACACATGAGGATTGACGGACGCGCCGCGAATCAACCCCGCCCGCTGAAGATTACGACAGACTATCTCATTACCGCCGAAGGGTCGGTGCTCATTGAAGTCGGTAACACGCGCGTGCTGTGCGCCGCCACGGTGGAAGACAGCGTGCCGGCGTTCCTTCGCAACACCGGCAAAGGCTGGGTGACGGCCGAGTACTCCATGCTGCCAAGAGCGACAGGAACCAGGACCGCTCGCGAGGTTACCAAAGGCAAGCCGTCCGGCCGCACCCAGGAAATCCAGCGTCTGATTGGCCGGTCGTTGCGGGCCGCAATGGATCTGGAGGTTCTGGGCGAACGCAGCGTCATCGTCGACTGCGACGTCATTCAAGCCGACGGCGGAACAAGAACCGCGGCCATCACGGGCGCTTGGGTCGCGCTGGCAATGGCTATGAATACGCTGGTGCGTTACAAAGCCGTGCCGAAATCGCCGCTGCTGGATTCCGTTGCTGCGACCAGCGTGGGAATGTTGGCCGGCGTGCCACTGCTTGACCTTTGCTACGAAGAGGATTCGCGCGCGGAGGTCGACATGAACGTCGTGATGACGGGCAGTGGGCGGTTCGTTGAGATCCAGGCGACCGCCGAGAAATCGAGCTTTGATGATGTCCAGATGGCGGCGCTGTTAGCCCTGGCTAAGCAGGGCATCGCGGAGCTGACCTTGGAGCAAAAGCAAGCCTTGAACCGGCCGAGGACATAGGCCCGGGACATGACCATCTACGCCGCCACGAGCAATGCCGGCAAGCTGCGGGAGATGCTGCTTGCCCGCTCAGAAGCAGGTATCACGGGGATAGACATTCTTCCGCTGCCGGGTCTGCGAGACCTTCCGCCGCCGGCCGAAGACGGCGCCACCTTTGAAGAAAACGCCAGGCTGAAGGCGCTTTATTACTCACAGCACTCGGACCAACCGCTGCTCGCAGAAGATTCCGGGCTCGAGGTGGAAGCGCTTGATGGCGCCCCCGGCGTACGCTCTGCCCGCTATGCCGGTGAGACCACGACGGACGCCGAAAACAACGCGAGGTTGCTCGAGGAACTGAAGGGTATTAAGGACCGCCGCGCTCGCTTTGTCTCAGTGGTTGTCTTGGCTCGCCAAGGCCACGTGCTGCGCGTCGCCCAAGGCACTGTGGAAGGCGAGATTCTTGAGGAGCCGCGCGGAAATGAGGGGTTCGGATACGACCCGTTGTTCTTCTATCCTGCGTTCGGCTGTGCTTTTGGGGAGATACCAGCGGACCGAAAGTTTCAGGTGAGCCACCGTGGAAACGCGTTGCGGGGTTTGTTCCGTAATTTCGATATGGGCGCATGTAGCGGCACATGAGTTACTACGTTATCCCTGCGCTCGCCTGCTTCGTCCGATAAGATACCTTCATGCACTCCCATCTCCTTCATAACGGAGAAATCCACGGGACGAGCGAAAAGCTGCTCTCGCCCGGTCAGGTTGGATTTATGAATGGCTGGGGTGTGTTTACAACGATCCGTGTTTACGACGGCGTGCTGTTTGCTTATCAACGCCACTATGAGCGCATGAAGCGGGATGCCGTGCGCATGCACGTGCCGCTGGAGATTAGCGCCCATGATCTCGAGGAGATGCTGCTCCGGCTTGTGGAGGCCAATCATGCGGCGAATGCCACCTTGCGAGTCGCCATTGTCCGCAACAAAGGTGGTCTGTTTGAAGGGTCCGGGATCGAGCGTCCCGCGGATATCATCGCGTTTACGGCTGACCTCAATCCCTGGGGAACCGGCGTGCGGCTCATGTACATGCCCCAGGGACGTCATGCGGCGTCCGAGTTTGCCGGCGCGAAAGTGACGTCCTGGTCGCAGAATCTGGTTTGGAATGAACAGGCGCACGAACGGGGTTTCGATGAGGTGGTCCTGTTGAATGAGTTCGGACAGGTAAGCGAATGCACTTCTGCGAATGTTTTCATCATTCGCGGTAATCGCGCGTGGACTCCGCCAGTTGAAACTTCGGGCTGCTTGGCCGGCGTCACGCGGGCCCTACTGCTCGAGGATGTTCATGTCGAAGGCCTTTACCTGGAAGAGCATGATTTCCTGCCCGTCGATCTGGAAACCGCCGATCAGGTATTCATAACCTCAACAACCCGGGACCTGCTGCCGGTACGAGAGATCGACGGGCGTGAGTTGAGACAGTCAGCAGAATTGTTTGGCCGGTTGAAGAATGGGTTCCTTGCTTATCAGATGGAGTATGCGGCTTTGCATAGGAAAGCAGAAGCGGTTGGTCAGTGAACATACCGAGCCTGGAGTGCGCAAATTGCGGCAGTAAACAGATCCGGCGAGCCCGGTACGCCAACTGGGCGGAACGCCTGCGCGGAATAATCGGTATTCATCCGTTTCGGTGCCGGAGGTGCACGCACCGGTTTTCGGTTAGTATCTGGCTGTTCGGAAAGCTGCGCTATGCCAAATGCCCCCGCTGCTTGCGGCTGGAACTTACCACATGGTCGCGCCGCTATTACAAAGTCGGTTTGGGGAAGAACTTTCTGATAGCCTTCGGTGCCCAGAAGTACCGCTGCCCGAGTTGCCGATGCAACTTCGTCAGTTTTCGTCCCAGAAAGGCCATGCCGAAGTCTGGCGAACAGCCGGAGATCAGCGGCGACAAAGGTTTGGGTCAAAGCGATCGGGATCGTGATGAAGACGTCACCAGGCCCGAAGCCCCGCCGAAGCCGGAAGAGGTCGCCGTGCGAGATATCCGGCCAACAGTGATGCAAGATAGCGAGCCGGCCGAACAGCCGGGTTTACAGAATCAGGTTCCAGTGCCGCAAACGGTAGCTTCCGCCGCCACCCAACTCAGTCTTGCTTCGATTGAGAACGGCGTCAGACTGGAACCTACCCAACAAGTGCCTGAGCAAGCAGAGCCATTGGGGAGTGCCTCAGAGGCACGAAGCTCTGCACCCGGAAGAACTGCCGGGAAGAGGGCCAGGACTCGAAAGAAATTGAATCAAGAGCCCCCGGAAGCGGCGAGCGGCCTCTCAAACGGGTAGGCTCGCTGCTCTTTCGCGAGTTACGCGAGACAACGCCAATAGACAGCCTAACTGCTCGCCGATCGTGCTGAGCATTTCCATGTCGCTTCCCGTGTGGCTGTGGGCCATGCGGTGCTGGACATTAATGACACCCACCACCTTGCCTTGCGACATGATCGGAGCAGATAGGAATGCCTCAAAGGTATCTTCCGGCAGGTCTTTGAAAAACTTAAAACGCGGATCGTTGTAGCTCTCGCGCGAAATCGCCAGCAGCCGCCGTTCGCGTGCCACCCATCCAGTCAGACCCTCGTTCAATTTAAGGCGCACTTTCCCGAGATTTTCACGGGTGGGCGCATTCGAAGCACAAAGTACCAGTTGGCCGTCCTCAACCAGGTAGATCAGGCACGAATCACAGGTCATGAACCCGCACACCAGTTCGACCACGTGCTCCAGGATGTCCTCGAGACTCATGTCCCGAGTCATTAATCGGCTAACACGCTGGAAAAGGCGAAGTTGCTGTTCAGCCCGTTCCAAACGAAGTTCCAGTTCCCGGGTTTTTGACACCGGATTAATTATCCCAAATCTTGATGGGCTTCTTGCGGCGAAAAGAATCTGTCGTCATTTGCGCTCTAGTGTCGTCTTCTTTTCTGAAGTAGTACCATTAAATGCAATCGTTTCGAGGAGGCCACCGTTCCCATGTGGAGCAAACGGAAAGAAGAGGAAAACCCGCCGAAGCCGTTTCAACCCGCGCCGCCGGCTGTAGACCCCATAAGGAGAGAACCGAGTATTATGTCAAGTCCGACCAGAAGTTTCGATCCGGAGCCAGTTCCACGCGTGGGGGGCGCGGCTTCGTTGGGAAAGAATGTGACCGTCAAGGGGCAGATCTTCAGTCGCGAAGACCTGACTGTCGACGGCGAGGTGGAAGGGACCATTGAGTGTCATGAGCATCGCTTGACCATTGGACCGAACGCGCGAGTCCAAGCGGGTCTCAAGGCTCGCGAAGTCGTAATCTACGGCTCCATTCAAGGCAACGTCGAGGCCGCTGACAAGATCGACATTAAGAAAGAAGCGAAGTTGGTGGGAGACATTAAGACCACCCGGATAATGATCGAGGACGGCGCCTATTTCAAAGGCAGCATCGATATCACGAAGGGCGCACAGCCGCCTCGGCCGGCGACCCCGGCGCCGGCTCCCGCCGTGGGTCAGACAACACCCCCCCAAACACCGGTGGTACCAACAACGAAGTAACATCTTGAGAGAGGCCTGAGGATGCGGCTCGGGCTGACAGGCCTCCTTTTCTTGAGATGAGCGGGGTGACCCTCCTTGTGGGACCGATTCCGGAAGACATCCAACGATCCTGCCTCAGCTGAGCGCACGTCGAGTTTGGGCAATGGCCCGGCGAGCTCGAACACGACACGCCCCTCTTCCCGCAAGGGTGCCCCTCAGTCGTTCACCAGGCAGAGCAGCGGGTTCGAGCAGTTTGTCGGCGTCCTCCAAAGCCCGGAGACGTTGTCGGTCCTCGATCTGGCTGGCGCCAGCCAGGCCAATATCAGCTTCATCACCAATCTCGGTCACCGGCTGTCCTCGGACGATGTCTTGGCGACGATCGAGCAGTGCTTCGGCAAAGGCGACGACCTGGAGTTGCAGCAGGTCCCTGCCAACTGCCAGCGCTTTCTCGACCAATCCCTTAACTTTCCCGATCAGAGCTTTGATGCCGCACTGGTCTGGGATGCCTTGCAATTTCTCACGTCTCCGCTGCTGGAGCAGACGGTCGATCGTTTGTTGCGGATCATGCGCCCGGGCGGCCTCATACTCGCCTTCTTCCATGCCGATCAAAAAGCATCCCAGGTCCCGATTCATCACTACCGGATCCAGGATCAGAAAACGCTTTTACTGACGCCGCGCGGCGACTTCCGCCAAGTCCAGTACTTCAACAATCGAGCCCTCGAACGGATGTTTGAAAAAGCGCACTCCGTGAAGTTCTTCCTCACCCGCGATCACCTGCGCGAGGTGATCATACGCCGCTGAGCACTAGGGCACAATGCTCTTTGCCGCGTCGTTGGAATCGTGGCCTTTCCCGGAATCGTAGACTCCCTTCCAGTCGAACCATCTGATCCACACCAGATCGGTGAATGCTCTTACCGTAGCCGCGGCGGTCACCTTCGTCCCTTCCGCATTCGCCCATGCCACCGGCAATTCCAGTACTTTCAAGCCCATCCGTTGAGCCAGGTACAGATCCTCCACGTCAAAGCTGAACCCGTCGAGGGCTTGCCGCGAGAAGACGGCCTGCGCGGCATCGGCGCGATACAGCTTGAAACCGCACTGGGTATCGGCAAAGGGCAGGCCGGTGATAACTCTCATGACCCAGTTGAAAAACCGCCCGCCCGTCTCACGAAACCAGCTTTGATGCTTGGCGACCAGCTTGCGATTGATCGCACGGGACCCGATCACCACCGCGGCATTCTGCTCGCAAGCAGTTTCCCACAGCCGGTCCAGTTCTTCGATCGGCGTCGAGAGGTCCGCGTCGGTCATCAGCCGCCAGTCGCCCGTCGCCTTCAACATGCCATGCCGGACGGCGTAGCCCTTGCCCCGATTCCCCGGATTGCTTAACAAATGGAAGCGAGCGTCTGTTCTGCCGAAGTTCTCAACAAGCTCCGCAGTACCATCAATAGAGCCGTCATCGACTACCAGCACCTCGGCCTGTTGGCCCCGGCTGGAATGATCGAGATACAAAGCGAGGCGGTCCAGAGTTTCGGGCAAGCGGGCCCTTTCGTTATAAGCCGGTATGACAATGGAGAGCGCAGGCAAATCACAGTGTACCTGCTTGCATCATGGGATTGCGTGCCGGACCATGCCTAACTAGGTTTTGATACCGCAGTTTCAGGGAGTTCTAATTGGCGTTAGAAGATGACTTGCTGAGTCAACGAGCAGAGCGGGCTTCTCAAATTGAGAAGCTAGGATTCCGCCCGTATGGTCAGGCGTTTGAGTTCACCCACACGATTCCGCAGGTGCGCGAGGAGTATGGCGACAAATCGGCCGAGGATCTGGCCGCACCGGTAAACGTCCGCGTAGCGGGTCGCATCATTACGCTCAGGAGAATGGGCAAGGCCGGCTTTGCCCACTTACAGCAGAGTGGCCAGCGTCTGCAGATTTACGTCAAGAAGGACGCTGTGAGCGAGCGCGATTTCGAGCTTTATCAACTGCTTGATCTGGGCGACATCATCGGCGTGGAGGGGTACTTATTCCGTACTCGTGCCGGCGAGTTAAGCGTTCACGTCGAAAAGCTATTTTTTCTTTCAAAGATCCTGCTCTCGCTGCCTGAGAAGTGGCACGGTCTCGAAGATGTCGAGACAAGGTACCGCCAGCGCTACCTGGACCTCATCTCAAATCCCGACGTGCAGAAGGTATTTGTCACACGCGCCAGGATCATCAGCGCGCTGCGGCGCGAGCTCGAAACGCGCGGCTTTGTGGAAGTAGAGACGCCGATGATGCAGCCTCTCTATGGCGGGGCGGCGGCGCGGCCATTCGTCACGCACCACAATACCCTCGATTTGGATCTCTATTTGCGAATCGCCCCCGAGCTCTACTTGAAGCGCCTCATAGTCGGCGGCCTCGAACGCGTTTACGAGATCAATCGCAACTTCCGGAACGAAGGCATTTCGACCCATCACAATCCCGAATTCACAATGCTCGAGTTTTATCAAGCCTATGCGGACTATCGTGGCCTGATGGATTTGTCCTGTGAGCTGCTGCGCGCCGCCGCAGTTGAAGCCACTGGATCCCCGGTCGTGACTTACCAGGGCCGCCAGCTCGACTTCTCTAATGTTCGCCGCTACAGCATGCGGGAGGCAGTGGCTGAGTTCTGGCCGCAGCATCCCAAGCCGACCCTTGCACAAGTATCCGATCCTGCCTGGCTCAAGGAGCATTCCCGCCGCGATACGCCCGGTGAAGCGCTGGTGGAGTTGTTTGAAAAGCACGTCGAAGAACAGCTCTTTGAGCCCACCATCATCTATGACTATCCGGTGGAGAACTCGCCTCTCTCCAAACAGAAGCCCGAAGATCCTGCGTTTGTCGAGCGATTCGAGATTTACGCCGCTGGTATGGAAATTGGCAACGCCTATACCGAGTTGAACGATCCACAGGAGCAGCGCAAGCGGTTTGAGATGCAGCTCGCGCAAAAAGAGGGCGGCAATGAAGAAGCGCATGTCATGGACGAAGACTATGTCCGCGCGCTTTGCTACGGGATGCCGCCAACTGCCGGTGAAGGCATCGGCATCGACCGGCTGACGATGATTCTCACCGATTCGCGTTCCATACGCGATGTTATTCTGTTTCCGCTGTTGCGGCCGGAGGGAGAAATTGGCATCGCCGGCAAACTGCGGAGCCTCACTGACTAAATGAATCGCTTCGAATGGCTGGTCGCGTTCCGGTATCTCAGTGCCAAGCGCCGGCAGACCGTCATTTCAGTGATTAGCGTCATCTCGGTGCTCGGTATTGCAGCCGGCGTGGCCGCTTTAATCGTGGCCCTTGCCATCAACAACGGGTTCCGAAACACGCTGCAGAGCAGTTTGCTCAGTGCAACGGCGCACGTCAACGTCCTCGAACGCGAGCCCCTCTACGGCATCGAAAACTGGAAGCAACTGGTTCCGCAGCTCAGCCGTATTCCACACGTTGTGTCGGTGACGCCGGGCTTGTACGGCCAGGTGGCCATCAAGGGACCTCAGCTCGGCTCGGGGGCAGTCCTGAAGGGGATTCCCATCGGGCCGGGGTCGAACTCATCGGAGCTGTTAAAGCACCTCAAACAAGGCTCCGTTGCCGGCCTCGGTTCCGGCTCGCACCCGCCGGGCATCATACTTGGATCCAAGCTCGCTCAACAGACCGGCTTAATGCTGAACAGCCCGGTGACCGTCATCAGCTATCAAGGCAAGCTGACGCCGCTCGGTCCTATGCCCAGCGCTTTTCGTTTTAAGGTCGTCGGCATTTTTGAGTCGGGCCTATACGACTTGGATTCGACCTGGGCTGTTTGCTCGCTCGCTGATGCGCAGCGCGTCCTCGATCTGAATGACACGGTCAATACGATTGAACTGAGGCTCGATGACCTCTTCACCGCTCCTGAGGTGGCCCAGGCGGCGGAGGCGATTGCCGGCCGGAAGCTGATGGCCTCTACCTGGATGGAACAAAACCGGTCTTTGCTGAACGCGCTGAGGCTTGAAAAAACCGTCAGCCTCATCACCGTCGGCCTGATTGAATTGGTTGCGGCTCTCAACATTCTGGTCGTGCTGGTGATGCTGGTCATGGAAAAAACTCGCGATGTGGCCATCCTCATGTCCATGGGCGCGCGCCACCATCAGATCCGCCGCATTTTCGTTTTGCAGGGCCTGATCATCGGCGCGCTTGGCTGTCTGATCGGCCTGGCCATCGGGTATTCCGCCTGCGCTCTGCTCGATCACTTCCGCTGGCTTCGGTTGGACGAAGAGGTCTACGCCATCAGCTACGTTCCGTTCCAGAGCCGCTGGACGGATGGAATCTGGGTGGCGGGTCTGGCAATCCTCGTCAGTCTATTAGCCACGCTTCATCCCGCAAGCACAGCGGCCCGGATCATGCCGGCCGAGGCTCTGCGCTATGAGTAAGCTGCCGTCGCCACTTTGCGGTTTAGGTAGCCCGCGACAATGAACGTCGTCATCGACGCCACGGCACTCCTCATGCGCAGTGCCGGCGTGAAGACATACATCTGGCATTGGCTCCGAGCCCTGCAGGATCTTCCTGGAGCGAACCGCTTTACCGGCTTCCCGTTTTTTACGGACTTGCCGGCTCTTCGGCATAACCGCTCCGTTCTATCTCCGCTGGCGACCGTGCCGCGTTTCGTCGTCTCGCGTGCCGCTGATCGGCTCCAGCCCATACTCGAAGCCTGCATTCGAGACGCGGATGTGTTCCATACCTCGAATGCGGAGCACTTTCGCCCGCGCAGGGCGCGTTTCACCGCGACGATCCACGACCTGACCTCGTTGAAATTTCCCGAGACGCATACGGGGCTGAATCAGAGGATCGATCACCGTTTCTTCACCCACACTGTCCCGGCGGCCGATAAGCTCATTGCCGTTTCCGAAAGCACCAGGCGTGATGCCATCGAACTGCTGGGTCTGTCGCCAGACCGTATCGTCACGATCCACTCCGGTGTGGCACCCGAATACTTCCAGGCTGGACCCGAGCAGGCCCGCCAAGCCGCGGCCGAACTCGGACTCGATCGTCCCTATGCGCTTTGCGTGGGTACGATTGAGCCGCGAAAGAATCTCGAACGCCTGATCGATGCTTGGCAGGGCCTGCCCGGAGACGTGCGCGCGCACTTTACCCTGGTCGTCGCCGGACCCATTGGCTGGTCAGCCCAGCAAACGGCCGTCCGCCTCCGCGAATCGGGATCTGGGATTCGCTATCTAGGTTATGTCGCCGAGCAGTGGATGCCGGGCTTGACTGCCGGTGCCAGTTGCTTGGCGTATCCATCGCTTTACGAAGGCTTCGGTTTCCCCGTGGCGCAGGCGCTCGCAGCGGGCGTCCCCGTCGTCACATCCGACACATCGAGTCTTCCGGAAGTGGCCGGAGAGGCCGCGCTCTTTGTGGATCCATTACAGCGTTTCCGGGATTCGGAGCGCTCTATTCGATGTCTTAACCTCGCCCACCACTGCCGCACGGTTAAGAACGGAGGCTCGCAATCAGTCCGCCCGTTACACCTGGGAGCGCTGTGCGGCTCAATCCTTGGCTTTTTTCGAATCGGTTGTCGGTGCGGGCTGAACAGCGCCTGCCGCTGTGCAGGAGAAGTCCCAAACCCGTAAGTTCAATTCGCCATTGGTGTACTGCACCAGTGCATATTCTCCTGCTTCCAGTGGCTTTGCGGGCCAGATCTTGAACAATCCCGGCAGCATCTCACGCTGGTACGTCTCCACTTCTTTCTGCGCTTCGAAGTTTTCATTCGTTACCGGAACAATGCTGATATTCTCGACAATGCGTTGGCCCTTCTTGGGCGTGAGGCGAATGATGCCGAAATCCTCACGCTGGTCCAGGCGAATGTAGAACTCCGGTTCCGCTGAATCCACGGTGAAGCTCGCGTGCTCGCCTTTGACGAGTACCGTCGCTTTACCTGCCACGATCGGTATAGGCGTGACCATCTGTAGGGCTTTCCGCTTGTTGCTGGTTTCAACCCGCCAGTCCGCTAACGGGATTGCTTTGATCTGTCCGCTTTCGACGAAGTAGACTCCGGCGTCGGCCGGAATCTGTGAAAGCTCTTTCCGCTGGGCCCGGATGGCTTTGTCTTCGGCATTCGCTAACCCCGATTGTTCTTTCGCCGCCTGCTCAATCTTGGCCAGCTCCCGTTTGGTCTTCTCCAGATCCACCAGCTCTGTCGGGATCTCTTCCCAGTCGCCGCGCTCGGTGCTGTAGTAACGGACGCGGTCCTCCAGAACCTGGTATTCGCGGACCATCTGGTAATCCCCGTCTTTCAGATACAGCTTGATCGTCGCACCGAAAACCAGGCACGCCGAGACAAAAAATAGGAGCAATACCCTCACTGACCACGATTCTACA
Source organism: uncultured Acidobacteriaceae bacterium (assembly GCA_963740005.1). Lineage (GTDB taxonomy): Bacteria > Acidobacteriota > Terriglobia > Bryobacterales > Bryobacteraceae > CAJCIT01. Next base: position 138,653 of record CAVUCO010000068.1, read on the forward strand.
GCCAAACCAACAAGCCGGAGCGGTGCACTCTGTGTGAAAACTCCCGGCACCGATCTCAGCATCAGCTCCAAGTCCTTCTGGAGTCACGACTGTTTCATCAAGGGGACGGACTGCTGTCCGTCCCCGCGTCCTCCAACCTGTGTTTTCAGAGCAACCGCGTGTTGAGCAAACGGATGCATTTGCGAGCCGTGACCGTTTACGCGCGCGGCTCCGAAAAGCATCGGTTCTGTGGCGGAGTTTTCACACAGACTCGTAAGGGAGCGGTGCCCAGAGCTACGGAGGCCAGAAACCGAGGGATCGAAGCGCATCAACGTTTTGAAAACTTCTGCACTGAACCGCGCGCGTGAGCAAGCGGATTCGGGTGTTCTCCTTTCGACCGCGCGTCAGCAAGCCCACCGTCGAGGGTGATTTTCGACGGAGCGGATGCAAACGCTGCCCACTGCTCCGGAGGCTCTACAACGACGAAACGAAATGCAGCAGAGTCTCTTCGCCAGCCGCTTCGCGCCGCCTTAAGCCCAATTGAGCAACGTAATATGGAACACATGAGATATCGAAAACTGGGCAGAACCGGCCTGGAAGTCAGCGAAATCGGTTACGGCGCTTGGGGCATCGGCGGCAAGCAGTGGCTGGGCGGTGAAGACCAGGCATCGCTCCAGGCTTTACAACGCTCCTTCGAGCTGGGATTGAACCTGATTGATACAGCCCTTGCATATGGCGACGGCCACAGCGAACAGTTGGTTGGCCATGCCGTCCGCTCCGCACCGCACCGCATCTATGTCGCGACCAAGATTCCCCCGAAGAATCGGATCTGGCCAGCCTCTCCCGCGACACCAATTGCCGACGTCTTCCCGCCTGATTACATTGTTCGTTCCACCGAGGAGAGCCTCCGCAACTTAAAGATGGAACAGTTGGACCTGCAGCAGTTTCACGTTTGGACCGACGCCTGGGCTGACAACGAGGAATGGCGGCGGGCGATCGAAGATTTGAAATCGAGCGGGAAGATCCGATTCATTGGTATCTCGATCACCGAGCATGAGCCGGACTCCGCGCTGGAAAGCCTCCGCACAGGCCTGATTGACGCCGTACAGGTGATCTACAACGTCTTTGACCAGACGCCGGAGTCTCGCCTTTTCCCGCTGTGCCATGAACTCAACCTGGGCGTCCTGGCGCGAGTGCCTCTCGACGAGGGCGGCCTGACCGGGGCCATTACAGAACAGACCAGGTTTGAACCCGGCGAATTTCGCGAGTTCTATTTCCGCGGCGATCGCAAACGGCAAGTGGTCGAACACATCGAAGCGCTGAAGAAAGATCTCGCTGGTGTGCCGGGTACGCTACCCGAAATCGCGTTGCGCTTCTGCCTCACGCACCCGGCCGTCTCCAGCGTGATTCCCGGCATGCGGCGCATCAGCACCGTGGAAAGCAGCTGCGGGGCCTCGGACCAGGGAGTGCTATCGCCCGCTGTGGCGGCGATTCTGAAAAAGCACGCCTGGTTCCGCAGCTTCTATCAATAGTTTGTCCCACAGAACTCTTCTCTGTCCCAAGCCATGATGACGGAGGCGAAGCAAAATACAGCTCTGTGGCGCGTGGACAGAGCTGTCCGTCCCCGCGTCCTCCAACCTGCGCTTTCAGAGCAACTCAGCGTGAGCGCTATTGCCCCCCAATGATGTATATGGGCGCGACAGCGTCCATCACGCCTCATTCTTCTAACCTCTACGGCGCTTGCCGCTGAAAGATCCGGAACTGAAAAGCGTCGAGCGAAATCGCCGGCAAAGCTGTCTGCGCTGCGGGAAACAAGCCAAACGGCACCTCTTTCCAAGCTCCCGGCGCGGCTTCCAATGTGCCTCGGAAAGGAGTGTTCGAAAGGTTCACCGCAACCAGGAATTCTTCATTTCCGAAGCGCCGCAGATAACTGACCACGTGCGTTTCGCTCGAGTTGTGAATCCAGATCAACTCACCTTGCTGCAAGGCGGGGTTTTGCTTTCGGAGGGGAATCATCGCCGCATAGAATTTCTGAAACTGCGGCCGCTTGTCTGAGATTTGCCAGAACACCTTTGGCGCCTCAAATAACGCTGGGCTTGTGGATTCCGTTGTATCGCCAACCTCCATGCCGTTGTATAAAACCGGAACGCCGTCCAGCGTAAACATCAGCGCCGAGGCGGCCAAGGCGCCCGGCAGGCCGTAGCGTGCGATCGCGCGTTCCTCGTCGTGGTCGTCGGAGACCCGCATATGCAGCGCTCCTTTCGGGAACACCTCGCGTTGCTGGTCGAGAATGGCGCGCACCGCCGTCGCGGATTCGCCATGCATAATCACGTTGTTCAACGTCGCCATCAGCGGCCAGGCGTAGTCGATGTCGAAGGCGCTACGCAAAAGTTCGGGCTTCGATGCCTCAGCCAGCATCATCACGTCGGGCTTGACCCGCTCCAATTCCACCCGCGTCGCTTCCCAGAAGTCCGTAGGAACCTCGAATGCCACGTCGCAGCGAAATCCGTCCAGATCGAACTCCTGGATCCAATGCTTCAGCATCCCGGTCATGTACTGGCGCAGCTTCGGATTGGAATAATCGAGCGCCGCCACATCCGACCAGTCGTAGGGCGAGACCATCTGCCCGCTCTTGTCGTGTTTATAGAAATCGGGGTGCGCCATCAGCACGCTGTCCCAGGCCGTGTGATTGAGCACAACATCAAGAATCACCTTCATGCCGCGCTGATGGGCTCCGCTCACTAGCCGCTTCAAATCGTCTTTCGTGCCGTACTGCGGGTCGATGGCGTCATAATCACGGACAGAGTAGGGGCTCCCCAGCGTGCCCTTCTTCTTGACCTGCCCGTTGGGATTGATCGGCATGATCCACAAAACGTTGACTCCCAACTTCTGGAGATCGTCGAGACCCGCCGTGATGCCGTTCAGCGTCCCTTGAGACGAAAAGGTGCGCGGGTTGATTTCATAGATGACGCCGGAGGTCAGCCACTTCGGCGACGAGCGCGCTGTCAGGCTCGCGATCGCAGGGTCGGGCTGTTGGGCGAAAATGGCGCCTTGGGGGATCGAAGTGCCCAGGAGGATTAGCGCGCAGGCGGGGCGCAATGGCATTCTCATGGCCCTAGCATATAGACTGCGGTTGAAAACGCCAAAACAGGCGAAAACCCAGCACTGTAATCAATCTCAACGTTTCAAGGTAACCACCGTGGCGCCCCAGCCGCCGGCTTCCGCCGGAGCGTCTGCAAAACTGCACACATAGGGCGTCCGCGCAAGGATCGTTCTCACCATTTCCCGTTGCACGCCGATCCCGCGCCCATGAACGATCCGCAGCGCGGTCAGACCCAGGCGGTGGGCCTCTTCCAGGTAGGCCTCCACTGCGTCTTTCGCGTCGCGAGCTTGGAAGCTGTGCAAATCGAGCACGTCCGTGATGGGAATCGCGACCGGCTCGTACTCGTCGAACCCATCGGGATCGTCAGCCTCGCGCGGCTTCGACATTGATGCCTATGGATACGGCCTGCGGAATCCGCCCTTGTTCGTTTGCTGCGGTCCCTGTCCGTCGGTCAGCGCCCGGCTGGGCGGCGCGTGGCTGAAGTCCAAATCGGCCATCTGGTATTCCAAGGGGCGGTCCAGCACCATTTCTACGTTCGTTCCGCGCGTCAACATGGCGTCCGGTCCTCGCGACACCAGCACGCCGATCAGCCCCGCCGCCGCGCCGGCAGCCAATCCAACTCCCGCGCCCGTACCTACATGCCCAGCCGCGGCACCAGCGGCCGCTCCGATGCCGGCTCCCGCGAGGGTCGCGTCGAGCACCGTGTTCGCGTCACCCTGTTTGTTACCGGCGCTCTTAATGGCGTTGTTTTCCCGGTCGAGAGATTCCTCGGCCCGTCCGTCCAGCCCACCCAGACCGGCGTGGAAATTCCGGCTGACACCATTCGGCAGCGTGAGCGAATCGAAACGGACACTTAACTCACCGCGCCCCTTCACGCGTCCCGGCCGTTTCACTTCCACCACCGTGCCCGTAACCCAGCTCCCTTGAGGTATCACGATATGGCCGCTCGCCATCACCGGGAAAGCCGTCTCCAGGTAAATACGATCGCCTACCATCGCGGTCTTCGTGCTGACGCTGTTGATCATGTTCAGCAGGATTCGAGTGCCCGAGTCCACCTTGAATTCATTAGGCGGCGTTGCGGGCTGGTTCAGGGGCTCACGCTGCTTCAGCCCTGGAGCGGTTTGGGCTGGAGTCTCATCCGGCCTCGGGGGTAATGGAGCAGAGGTTCCTGCGGCGGGATCCGGTGGCGCGCTCGGTTGCGGCGCATCCTGCGCCCGCAAAAGCGTCAGGCAGGACAAACCGGCGGAAAAGACAATCATTGCTCCGGCACAGCGTTTCGGCATGCAAGTTCGCTCTCCTTACAGTATCAACGCTCGCTCTTGCCCGTGGGTTGCGCCGAATTTGTGGGAAGTGGGGTCGACGCGGTGGAGAACTGCGTTCATCTCCGAGTCTCATAAGGGGTTCACCCCAACTATCTGCGTTCATCAGCGCTTATCCGCGGCCATATTTTGAATTCTCCGCACCTCCATCGCCTCAGTCACAGAAGTCAAAAATAAATAATTTACGCTAAAACCCTTTAAATACAGCCCGCTGCTCCAGGAGTCGAACTGCGTCCGCACGCAGTCGAGCCTCTGCTCGGGCGCATGCTTCTAAAGAGAGCGGCTCCTCCACTCAATTTCCATAAGAGGGTATAAAAACATGAATAGCTTATCTGCAGACATCCCGGAGAATCCGGACGTCATCAAGAATCCAGAACTCCCGGCGCAGCCCCAACAACCGGCCCCGCCGGAGCAAACGCAGCAAGACCGACCCGCGCCAACAAACCCGGAGCCGGAAGCCGGTCCAGAAGTAGATGCAAAAACTCGAGCCAATCGCGAGAATGCGCAGAAGTCCACGGGTCCGCGTACGGACGCCGGCCGCACCGCGTCATCCAAGAACGCCGTCAAGCACGGACTCTTCGTCGGGGATCTGGCCAAGCACCTCAGCGAAGAACAATTCGAACGCTATCAGAGCTTCATCGAAGGCATCGTCAAGGATCTTCACCCCGTGGGCGATCTGGAGTTGCACCTCGCGCAGCGCGTCGCCGACATCCAGTTCCGGCTCGAGCTGCTTCGCACCGCCGAGCTCAAAATCTACATGGACGTTGCCATCCTGTCCCCGACTATGGAAGGCTGCCTCATGAAGACCGGTAACCCCATGGGCCTGGCTTCGCTCTACGATCAGCGCTTTCAGCGCTCGTTCTCGAAGACCCTGGAGGAATTCCGCCATGCGCAACAGATTCGAGTGGACCAGGAGAAACAAGCCATTGAGGAGCTAAAGGCGATTGCTGCCGCGCACATGCAGCAGAACGTCCCGTTCGATCCAGCCCGGTTTGGCTTCGTTATTTCGAGCGAACTTCTCCTCAGTAAAGTGCGCCTCGGAAATGCGAAAAAAATGGCTCAATTCAACACGGGTGACGGTATCGTCGAGAAGAAAGTCGTCGCGATCCTGGCCGGCGGGCCCAAAAAGGCCGCCTAGTCACTCCAAAACGATCTAGAAACTCCTCCAACATTCGGATCATTTGAAGAGCTAAACCCAGCGTGTCTCCATCCGACTCCCACCGTGGCACAAGCTTCAGCCTGTGGGGTCCTCAGAGCAACCGCGCGCTCCACAGCTGATCGGGGACGCCCCGGCCTGATGTCATACCCATTTCCAGCGTCTCCAAGCGCCTCGGCGAAGCGCCAGCTCGCCGTGCGCGCTGCGCCCTCCGCTTCGGAGCAAGGAGTGTCCCCCAAACGCGACAAAGTTCATCCACCCCGGCGTTAAGGCCTCCCAAGCGCGTATTTTCAGCTTCGGAGCCACGGAGCGAACGCAAGCCTCCGCAGTCGCAACTGTCAGAAAAGCGAAAACAGCGAACCTTCCGAGCCCTTCTGAGAATGAAACTCCAATGCAGAACGGGATCTACCTACCGGCCGCCGCTGCGTCTGCCTTGGCTCGCTCCAGCGCCTTCATTGCCTTGCGGGCGACGGTACTCAGCGGCAGGTTTGCTATTTGATGCCTGTCGATCCATTGGCAAATCCCCAACTGAAGCGGAACTGGGGTCGCTATGACTCGAAACAAATAGTTGTGAAAAGTAATCCCGTGCCGGAAGCTGCCCTTTTCCACACCGGAACCTGCCTGCGGCACCTGCTCCGCTTCAGGTAGTTCCCAGAATCCCGGCATCAGTTTCGACTCTGCCGGCCGCTGCCACAGAAGTACCTCATGGCCTCGTGTGATCCAGTACAGGCTCCGCTCTTCGTAAACGGACTTTTGCGGCTTCTTCTTGACCGGCAAGCTGTCCTGCGTTCCCGCGGCGCGCGCTTGGCAAAGTGCCGAGACAGGGCAAACCAGGCATTGCGGATTTCTGGGCAGGCACAGCGTCGCGCCGAGTTCCATCATGGCTTGGTTAAAGTCGCCCGGCCGCTCCCGATCCAGCATGGCGTCGGCTAGCGCGGAAAAGACTTTCCTCCCGGCGCTTGAGGCGATGTCCGTCGAGTTGTTCGCTACGCGGCTGAGCACGCGAAACACATTGCCATCCAACACGGCATGTGGCAAGCCGAAGCTGATGCTGGCAATCGCAGCGGCCGTATAGCCGCCTACGCCCGCCAGGTCCAGGATTGCCTCGTGTGTATTCGGGAAGCTGCCGGCATCCCGTATGGCCCGCGCGGCTTGCTGCAAGTTCCGGGCGCGATGGTAGTAGCCCAATCCGGCCCAGTTTGCCAGCAGGTCAGCTTCAGGCGCCTCAGCCAACGCTTCGACGCTGGGAAAGGACTCCAGAAAGCGTTCGTAGTAAGGGATGGCCGCCGTCACCCGGGTTTGCTGCAGCATGATTTCAGAAACCCAAACCCGGTACGGATCGTTTGAGCGGCGCCATGGCAGATCTCGCCGGGCTGTTTCGAACCAGGTGAGCAGGCTGCTGCGAAACTGCCGGATCCGGGTGTCTGTCCAGAACCCCGGCCGCGTTGCGGCCCCCCGCCGTTGGCCCGGTGGCTGCATCAGTTTCCTATACTCCGCATCTTATAAACTAGAAAGTAGCAGGCTTTACCGGTTAAGGCGCTGCGCCGGCGACTCCGCCGTTTCCCTCCACTCTCTTTAACGAATGTCAGACGATTCCAGGCCAGCGTTGCCCCATTCAATTCCCAGCACGTCTGCGATCTCGATTCGCGGCGCCCGGGTGCATAACCTGCGCAACGTGAGCCTCGACATCCCACACGACAAGCTCTCGGTAGTCACCGGTGTGTCGGGTTCGGGCAAGTCGTCCCTGGTCTTCGACACCATCTACGCCGAGGGCCAGCGCCGCTACGTTGAGTCTCTCTCCGCCTACGCCCGGCAATTTCTGGAGCGCATGGAGAAGCCGGACGTCGATGAAATCATCGGCATTGCGCCGCCCATCGCTATCAAGCAGAAGAACCAGACCCGTAATCCGAGGTCAACCGTCGCTACGGCAACCGAGATCTACGATTTTCTGCGCCTGCTGTATGCCCGCGCCGGGCGAACCTTTTGCCCCAACGACGGTGCGCGGATTCAATGCGACACAGTCGACCAGGTGGCGGAGACAATGCTCACCCAGCCCGAAGGGTCGCGCTGGTACGCCCTGTTTCCGGTGAAGACGCCGGTTCACGGGGTGCCCGTAGAGGCGTCCACACCGCGTGGAAAGACCATGGGCACGAAGCCAGCCGCGAAATCCACCGTTACGAAGTCCGCGGCGGGCAAAGAAGCATCCTCTCTGCGCGATCACCTTTTCGAACTTCGCAAGAAAGGCTTCAACCGTCTCTTCCAAAACGGAACGATGTTCGAATTCTCGACGCCCGAGTCGCTTCTCGACATTGATTTCTCCGTGCCGCTGTTCGCGCTGGTCGACCGGTTCGTGATTCAGCCCGATCTGCACCAGCGTCTGGTCGACACGGTGGAAATCTGCTATCGCGAAGCGGGCGAAGTTTTCTTCGAGCAGGCCGGTGTCGCCGAACCAGTCCGCCTGCACTTCAGCGAACGTTACCAGTGCAAGGTCTGCGGGCTAACGGTGAACGCCCCCGAGCCAACGCTGTTCAGCTTCAACAGTCCCATTGGCGCTTGCCCGGTCTGCCAGGGCTTCGGCAACACCATTGACTACGACCTGGGCCTGATCATTCCCGATCCGATGACATCGCTCGAAAGGGGTGCCGTCGACCCCTGGACGAAGCCCGTTTATAAGTGGTATTACGACGAAGAGTTCCTGCCCAAAGCGGTGAACAAAGTGCGTCTGAACGTCGCCTGGGCCAACCTGGACGAAGACGAACGCGAGTTCGTGATCAAGCATATCCGCCGCTTCTTCGCTGAGGTCGAAAAGAAGAAGTACCGCGTTCACGTGCGCGTCTTCATGAGCCGCTACCGGGCCTACACGCAGTGTCCTGCCTGCCGCGGCGGACGCCTGCGGCCTGAGGCGCTTTATGTAACCCTGGGCGGATCGAACATCGCGCAAGTGACGCGCATGAACATTACCCAGGCGCGCGCGTTCTTCGACGCCTTGGAGTTGAGCCCCGAGGAATCGGAAATCGCCGACAAGCTGCTGATTGAGATCCGCCAGCGTTTGAAATTTCTCAACGACGTGGGCCTGGAGTACCTGACGCTCGACCGGCTGTCCGCTACACTTTCGGGCGGTGAATCCCAACGAATCACTCTTGCCACTTGCCTTGGTTCGCGCCTGGTTGGCGCAACCTATGTGCTCGACGAACCTTCCATCGGTCTCCATAGCCGGGATACAGCGCGGCTGATTCGCATCCTGCACGAGCTTCGCGACCTGGGCAACACCATCGTGGTGGTGGAGCACGATCCCGAAGTCATGCACTTCGCCGATCACATCGTCGACCTGGGACCCGGCGCGGGCGAACTGGGCGGCCGCATCATCTTCGAAGGCTCCTACGCGCAGCTGCTGGAGCCACCCCGCACTCCTCCCACCAAAGAACACCCTCAGTCCTTGACCGGGCGCTACCTGCGCGGCGAGCTGGTGGTCTCTCGCGCGCTCGACCGCCGAAAAATCAACCCGAAGCGGGTCATCCGTTTCATCGGCGCGCGCGCCAATAATCTGAAGAACGTGGATGTCGACATCCCGCTGGGAATCCTGGTCGCGATCACCGGCGTCTCCGGTTCGGGTAAGTCTTCCCTGGTTCACGACTGCATCTATCGGGCGCTCGATCAACTGGTGAACCGGGACCGCCGGGGCGCTAACGATCTCGATTCGGACTCGCCGGAAGCTCGCAAACAGAACTTGCGGCGAGTGGAGAAATCAGACCTGCTCACCAACGTCGTCATGGTGGACCAGTCACCCATCGGCCGCACCCCGCGCTCCAACCCGGCCACCTACATCAAGGCATTCGATTTGATTCGTGAGTTGTTTGCCGCGACGAACGAGGCGCACCGGCGCGGCTATACCCCGGGACACTTCTCATTCAACATCCCGGGCGGCCGCTGCGATACCTGCCAGGGCGACGGAACCGTCACGGTGGAGATGCAATTCCTGGCTGATGTCGAACTGGTCTGCGAAGACTGTAAGGGGACGCGCTTCAAACCATCCACGCTCGACATTCGCTACAAAGGCCGTAACATCCACGAGGTGCTGCAACTCACCGTTCGCGAGGCCATCTCATTCTTCTCCGACACGCCAAAGCTCTCAGCGCGCCTGAAGGTATTGAATGATGTTGGCTTGGGCTATCTGCGGCTCGGCCAATCCGCAACGACTCTTTCCGGCGGAGAAGCCCAGCGAGTGAAGCTGGCAGCGCATCTGGCGCAGGCCTCTTGTGAGGGCACCCTGTTCCTCTTTGACGAGCCCACCACCGGGCTTCATTACGACGACATCGCCAAGTTGCTCGAAGCGTTTCGAACGCCTCATCCACAATGGCGGAAGCATTCTGTTGATTGAACACAATGTGGAGCTGATTCAGGCTGCGGATTGGGTCATCGATCTAGGCCCTGAAGGCGGTGATGGCGGCGGCCGGATTGTCGCGCAGGGCACTCCGGAAGCCGTGGCCAAGGTTGCGGAATCCTACACCGGCCAGTTCCTCAAACGCGCCTTTGCAGAGAAGGCGATCGCG
>CAVUCO010000069.1:0-50819 GCA_963740005.1 uncultured Acidobacteriaceae bacterium
AGTCGGTCACCGAGCGCGTTCCGTAATTTTCCGAATAGAATCAATCGCTTGCGTCGCACCGTAGCCGGGCGCCCGCTCGCCCGGCCTCATCCTGGAAGTCGGAAGGTGGTCAGTCGGGTTGCGTCGCGTCTCGATTGGGTCTGAAGTTTCATGCTTTCGTTTCGTAAATCAGCCTGCGCTCTGCCTGCACGGCAGGGTTGGCTTCGTTTTTTAGAGTGGCTCAGTGCCAGGCACTCGTCGCTTGTCCGTTCACCCTGCGGGGAATCTCTTTCGAAAATTCGCTTCGCTCGATCCGGTCAGCCAGGTTCGTTTCGCAAAACTGGATCCGGCCTCAAAGTTCACTCTGGCCGGCTCGAGCGCGCATATCCAAAAGGAGGTCGGGCCTTAGTTAACTCATGTCTCTTCATAACTTTGAGTTCGTCCGCAAAAGTCAGGAGGCGGACCTGACTTCGTTTCGCAAAATACCCAGGCTCAGCGCCGGGTCCAGGCTGGCTTCGTTTTTTCGCCTCGTTCTTTTGCGCAGGTAGGGTCGTCGACTCCGTCTGGGATCGTGACTAACCTGATTGCTTTCTGCATTTTGAGTTCGTCTGCACGATGTGGGGTAGGCGCCCTCGCCTGCGCAGGACCCCTTGGTCCTGCTCCACGAGGTGACTTGCTCCTCCTCATCTGACTTCGTTTCGCAAAGCAGCTGGCGTGAGGCCGGCCCGCGCTTGGCTTCGTTCTTTCCGAACAGAGCCGTAAAGAAAGCGGATGCCGACGGGTCAAGAACCTGTCGTCCGCGTACCAGCGCTCGGTCTACGCCCGCAGCGCGTCGATGGCTTTGCCTTTGCCGTCTTTGGTCACGTAGAACGGGCGCTTTTCGATTTCGTAGTAGGTGTCGGGTGGGATACCGAGAGCCGAGTAGATGGTCGCGTGGAGGTCGTCGATCGAAACCGGGTTCTCGACAATTTTGCAAGGGCGCTCGTCCGCCGTTTTGCCGTACACTTTGCCCTTCGGCGTTCCGCCGCCGAACATCAGCACGGAACAGGCTTCCGTGAAATGGCGGTGCATGCCGTAGTGCTTGAGCTCGGTCATGACAGCGGGCTGGTCCACTTGGTTCTTCACTTCCTGGCCCGGCTTTCCTTCGGTCATCATGTCGCGGCCGAACTCGCTGGCCAGCACCACCAGCGTGCGGTCCAGCAGGCCTCGTTCTTCCAGATCGAGAATCAGTTGGGCCACCGGCGCATCGATGGTCTGCTTCATGCCCACCGCGCGGGTGTGGCCGTTTTCGTGCGTGTCCCAGTAACGGAAAGGGATGTACTCGGTGGTGACTTCCACGAAGCGCGCGCCGGATTCCATCAGGCGCCTCGCCAGCAGGCAGCCCAGACCGAAACGCCCCGTGTTGTAGATGTCGTAGCTGGCTTTGGGCTCAAGGCTAAGATCGAACGCTTTGGCAGCCGGCGAGTTGAGCAGGCGGTGTGCATTTTCCAGTGACCGGGCCAGGCTCTCGCGCTGGAAGTCGCTGCCGTACATGCCGACCGGGCTGGCTTCCACCAGCCTTCTGATACTCGGCATAGCGTTGCAGGAAACGGTTGCGCCCGATGCTCTCGGACGGCCGCGTGCGCGAGACGGCGTCGTTGGGATCGGAGATGAGAAACGGCGAGTGTTCGCTGCCGAGGAATCCGGCCGTGTGAAAGGCCTTTACCGAATCCGTTTCGGCCCCGATCTCCAGGTTCTGGCCGATATCGATAAACGCCGGAATGTCCGGATTCAGCGGGCCCAGCGTGCGAGAAATGACCGCGCCCATGTGCGGCGCAGCCACCGATTGTGGCGGAGGATACCCGGTGTGCCAGTGGAACTGATGACGCGAATGAAGGATAAAACCAAGATCGCCGACGCGATGCGATCGGATCAGCGTGCCGCGGTCCATCACCTTTCCGATCCGTTCCAGGCCCTCGGAGAGTTGTATGCCGTCAACCACCGTATCGACGCTCGGAAATGTGCTGAGCACCAGGTTCGATTCGAGCCCGCTCTGGTACGGCGTGTAGCGCTTGGGGTCGAACGTCTCGGTCTGCGCCATGCCGCCTGCCATCCACAGCAGGATCATGCGGTCGGCGCGCGCCGGAATTTTGGTCGGCGAGGCGATCAGCCGCGGCTCGCCGCAGGCAAGCGCACCCAAGGCAGCCGCGCCCGTAGCTCGCAGGAAGTGCCGCCGGGAAAGGCTGGACGTGATGTCCCTTCGAATACGTTGTTCTTCGCGGTTCATAGCAGCTTCATCAATAAAGATACTGGAAATCCGGATGCATAAAGAGACTCCACAAAAAGTCCTGCAGCGCCGCCGCCTCGAGTCGCGCCGTCTGATGCCCGTTGGCGATGAAGAATGTGCGCGCGATTCCCATCTCTTTGGTATTCGGCTCGCGCGCGAGCAACTGCAGGTAGAAACGATGGATGGCTTCGTCGACTGTCTTCACAGGCAGAGGCAATGGCGCGGGCGGGTCGCCCACAATCTTCACCAGTCGCTCCGGGTCGGGCTTGGCGTCGAAGACGAAAAAGCGTACATTGCCCTCGATGTCGGCGGGGCGCGAGCGGTCGTCCACCACCACGCGCCCGTGGATTCGCGTCAGGCCCAGAGATCGAATCGGATAGAACAAGGGTGCGCCGAGCGGCGCTACAATTCCCTTCCCCAAGTCCGCGCCGCCCGCCCGGAGCGAGTCTTCGCCGAAGTGCGAAAGTGTGGTCAAGTCCTTCAGCTTGGTTGTTCCATTGGGTCCCGTGACTTCGACGTCCACCCAGCCTGCGATGGTGCGGGTCGGATCGTACGAGCCGGCGTCCTGGGTCAGCAACCACAGCTCGCGGGCATGCGAGATGTCGATGTCGAAAGCGGCGCTGCCTTTGGTCATAGGCCCGCTGTCGAACAGGTTGACCGGCGCCGGCGGCAGTTCCCCGAGCAGCCGCAGCGAGCCGCGCTGCAACATATTGCCGAGCAACTCGCCATTCACCAGTTCGAGCGCTTGAAATGTGGTGGCGCGGTTGTCGCGCGTGGTGAAGACCTGGTCGCGAACCGGCCGCCCTAACGCCTGCGTTAACGAGGACAACTTCAGCTCCCAGTCGCGCACACGCATGTCGTTGTCGAGCTTTGGGTCGTTTCGGTCCGGCTCGGTGGCTACGGGCAGCATCGGATCCTTTGCTTGCGAGATGGTGCGCCATTGGCCCGTAGCGACGGAGACGCTGTCGGCGAACTGCTCCGCCGTAAGCCGTCGTACCAGCGGGCCGCGGAATACATACGTTCGGTCAGGCCGTTCCTGGCTGACCAGAGCGGGCATCTGATAGGCCTGCGATGTCATGAGAAGGCGAAGCAGATACTGCAGGTCGCTGCCATGGGCTGTGAAGTCGGATGCCAGCCAATCCAGCAGATCCGCGTCCCAGGGCTCGGAATCCATATCGTCGACGGGCTCGACTAAGCCGCGGCCAAACAGCTTCTGCCAGTAGCGGTTGACGATCGTGCGCGGGACACGGCCGTTCCGGTCGTCGGTGAAAAAAGCCGCGGCGGCGGCATGACGATCGGCCAGCGGCGCGTCCGCTGCCACGCTTCCGAGTTCCGGGTAGAGCAGTTGCGGCGTGACGAACTTGCCCTGCCTCACATCGCAGCGGACGAGTTCGAGTTGGTTCTCGGGAGAAAAAAGCGCCGCCATGCCGTACGATTCGCGCAGCTTGTACTTATTGATGAAGCTGTCGTGGCACGAAGCGCACTTCAGGTTGATGCCGAGGAAGATCTGCGTCGTGTTCTGGGCCGCTTGCATGTACGGCGTCTGGCTCGCGTTCACCGTGCCGCGCCAGTTGACGCCGGTCAGGAAGCCGTCGGGATCGTCTTTCTGAACCGGATTGACCAGCTGGCTGATCATGCGCGTGTACGATTGGTTCCACTGAAGAGCGTTGAACAGCCAGGTGGTGATGGATTTGCGATCACCCTGGTAGTTGACGCCGGTATCATTGCGGAGCAAGTCGTTCCACCAGCTGATCCAGTTGCCGGCGTAGAGGTGGCGATTGCGAAGCAGCGCGTCGATGAGATGCTCCCGCTTTCGAGGATCGCGGTCCTGGACAAATCGTTGCAGCTGGCCGGGCGTGGGCGGCCAACCCCAGAGATCAAAGTAGGCGCGGCGGGCAAATAGAGCGTCGCTTACGACAGGCTGCCCGACCGGGAGGTTGTGGCGGCGCAGGTACTCGTTAATGAAACGGTCGACCGGGTTTGGCTCTGCTCCGGCGGGAACGTCCGGATGCCGCGGTGCAATCGGCGCAACCCAGCCCGAGGCGGCCGTCGCACAGGCGGCGAACAGCGCCAGCAGGCTGGCCGCAAAAACGGCTCGTGCCGTCAACGGAAGCAGTTTCATGCCGGCTCGAAACATGTTTAGGCTCTATTGTACGCAAGCGAAGCACGGCAGCCGAGTGCGCCGTTTGACGCAACGGCGGCGGCTGGGAGCGTGCGAGCACGATGTTTGGGCGCCGAAACCTGTCGAACACTCTCAAAGTTATGGCAGGGGAATTGCCAGTATATATTCGTCGAGGTCAGTCTATGTTTCAGCTAAAACGCATTTTGGTGCCAGTCGACTTTTCACCCCACTCGGAACTCGCTGCCCACTTGGCAGCCACCTTGGCCTGCCGGTTCCACAGTGAGATCTCCCTGCTGCACGTCGTTGAGCCGGGCCAGTCGGACTGGGCCGAGCCCGCTGTTACCTACACCACCAACCTCGAAGAAGAGCGTGCGCGCGAGCGGCTGGACGAATACCTGAAGACGGGTGCCTGCAAGGTCACGGTAAACCGCTTTGTGCTGGTAGGCAACTGCGCCCTGCAGATCTGCCGCTTCGCCGAAGCCGACGAAGCAGATCTCATTGTGGTGCCGACGCGCGGCTATGGCGTCTTCCGGCGGCTGCTGCTGGGCTCGACCGCGGCGAAACTGCTGCATGACGCCAAGTGCCCCATCCTGACCGGCAAGCACCTTGAGAATTCCGCCGGGTTTGAAACATCACAGCCCGCCCGGATCCTGTGCGCCGTGGATCTTAGCGTCATCTCCGAGCGGGTGCTGGCTTGGGTGCGTGACTTCGGGCAAGAGATCGGCGCCGATATCACGCTTGCTCACATCGTCCTGACGCCCGAAGGGGCTCGCCAGAGCCCGGGCGACACAGACCTGACCGCCGCGATTTGCGAGTCGGACGAGGATCGCCTGCGGCAATTAGCCAAACACGCCGGCGTCTCCGCCCACATCATCGTTCGGGCAGCCTCCAACATCCACAAAGCCGTTTGCGAGTTGGCAATCAACACCGATGCCGGCATGGTTGTGGTTGGCCGCGGCGAGCGCGTTGGCGCACGCCTGAAGCCGACCGCCTATTCGATCATTGCCCACTCCCCTTGTCCCGTGGTGAGTGTTTGACGCGAAACGTATGGGCCGCTCCAATACAATGGGCGTTATGAAATCACGTCGTTTGATGCTGGGGGTAGCGGGAACCCTGGCACTAGGTCTGTTCGGCGCCACCGCATTTGCGCAACAGAAGTTTGAGTCGGTTACCGGGAAGCCCTTCGATCAGGCCGTTCCGAAGGACTTCTACCTGGAAGGCAATGCGATCCCGACCGAGAAGCGGAATGCGGCGGTGGTCAAAACGCCTAACGGTGGCCGGGCCGTGTTCGCTCTGATCGACACAGCCGGCTATTCCTCCGACATTACGACCAAGTACGTCGGCATGCTGATCACCGAAGGCGACCTGTCGGTCTGCGGGAAGACCATCGCGACAGGCAGTTACGGGTTTGGTTGGAAGCGTCCCGCAACTGGGGTCAACGAGCCAGGCACGTTCATGCTCTACGACCAGGCCGGAAAGAGTGTGACCGAGTGCCCAACTCCGCGTGACGCGGACATCAAGATGCCAAAGCCGCTGCAGGTGGTCATCGCAGCGGACGGGACACGGCTGTATTACGGGCGGCATTACCTGGCCCTTAAATAGACAAGGCTTTCTGAGGCGGGGCCGTCAGGAAGCGCTTGCCTTTCGCTTCGTTGGCAACCTCAAGCCAGTTGCCGCCGGAAGCGCCAGGCGCTGGACCCGATCAGCAGAGATGCGGTGAGGATCAGCGCCAGCAATTCCGGCCAGACTGTCTCAATACCGGCTCCCTTCAGCAGCACGTCTCGAACCAGGATGTCGAAGTGCCGGATGGGGTTGATGAGGGTCACCGGCTGAAGCCATTTCGGCATGGCTTCAATCGGCGTCAATGCTCCGGATAGCACCGCCATCGGCGGCTGCACGAAGAAAGTGAGCAGCTGCGTTTGCGCCGCGGTGCGCGCGAAAGTGGCGATCAGCGTTCCGATCCCGATACCGCAGGTGCCGCACAACGCCGCCCCGGCGCCGGCTAGCAACAGGTTTCCCCTGACTGGAAGGTGAAAAGCCAGATGCCCGGTGAACAGCATCAGGCAGAAGCTGGCCATCACCAGGAAGAACAGCGGACACATTTTGGCGGCTATGATCTCGAGGGCGCTGGCCGGGGTCATCAGCAACTGCTCCAGCGTTCCCGATTCGCGTTCCCGCACCATGGTGCCCGAAGCTACCAGCGCACCGGCCAGAATGAGAAGGACGCCGTAGACGCCGGTCACGACGAACCATGCCGTCTCAAGGCCGGGGTTGTAGAGCAGCGCGACCAGCAGGTTCACCTGCCCACGCGGGTAGACGGAACCGCCAGCGGGCGTCTGACCATAAACACGCGCTTGAGCTTCGACGGTAGCCTTTCCAATCACCCGCTGCTGGTTCAGCCAGCCGATGGTGGCTTCCGCATAGCCCTGCGCGATCTGGGCGGTGTTCACGTCGACACCGTTCAACAGCAGCTGAACCGCTGCCGGCTGCCTTCGGTTCAGGCGCTTGGTGTAGTCCCAGGGGATGACCAAACCGAGATCGATCTGGTTGGCCATGAGCGCTGCTCCGAGTTGGTCGACGGAGGAGTAGCTATTGACTAATACGAAGGCGCGGCCCTGCGTCATGACCGCCGTCAATTCACGGCTCTCCGCAGTTCGGCTGTCGTCCAAAACCCCGAGGCGCAGGTTTGAAACCTGGGCGCTCAGCGCGAACCCAAACAGCAGCACCTGAAGCGTGGGTGGAATCACCAGCACGATGAGCAAGCGCTTGTCGCGCATTATCTGCTGAAGCTCTTTCCGGATGAGAGCCAGAAGGCGAGGCGAGAGGATGTGATCGATGAACCCCATGTCAATCCACCTGCATACGCCGGATGCGCAGCCAGGCGATGCAATAGAACGCGGCGCCCAGCCCCGCGATAGCCGCTACGTCGAACCAGGTGGCGGACCAGCCGCTGCCGCGCAGGAACGTATCACGGACCACGTCGATGTAGAAGCGCGCCTGCACAAAATCGGAGACCCAGCGCAACCCGGATGGGATGTTGGCGATGGGATAGATCAGGCCGGACAGCAGCATCGCAAACATGAAACTGGCCATGGATAGGATCTGAAGCGCGGTGGACTGCGACGGGATGGCCATGCCGATCAGCGTTCCAAAGCTGACGCCGCAGAACAGGAATGCACCTGTCGCGACGAGAAATGGCACCGGATCTCCCGCGAGTCGAATGCCGAAGATGAGACATGCCTCCGCAACAAGAAGAACCCACAGAGCCGTGCCGATGACCTGCCCTGCGAGGATCTTGCCGAGGAGGAACTCATGCGCGGAGATGCTCGAGACGTAGACCTGAAGGATGGTGCGTTGCTCTCCTTCGCGAGCAGCCGCCAGGACGGCCATCAAGGGGGGGAAGATCGAAAGGGCCAGCACCAGGATTCCAGGGCCGTAATACTTATGCGAGTCGCGGCCTGGGTTGAACCATAGCCTTGACTGGGCCGAGACGAGACTCACAGATACGACAGGTGGCGAGAGCTGGCTGTTGAACGAACCAACGATGCCCAGAAGCTTGGCTTTGATCAGGTTCGCGGTGTTCGTATCCGTTGCGTCCACCATGGCTTGAATGGGCGTGGGAAGGCCACGAACCAGGTCATGCTCGAAGTGTGGAGGAAGAACGAGCACAGCGCGGGCGTAGCCCTCGCGCAACGCTGTCTCCGGGGACAGGCCATCGGGTAGAGTGAGAACTCGGAAAGACAGGGACGAAGCGGCGGCGGCGGCGAGGGCGCGCGAATAGGGCGTTTGATCGAGGTCCTGAACGGCCAGCTTCAGGTCGCGCACATCCAGGGAAATCGCCGTTCCGAGGAGGGCCAGCAAGATCATGGGAAGGCCGAGCGCAAGCGTCAGGCCGAGCCGGTCGCGACGTATCTGGGTGAGCTCTTTCCTCACTTGAGCGCGGATCCGGAGGGTGGTCATGCTGCACCTTCAAGCGCCGCTTGTCGAGCCTTCGCGATGACAGCAAGGAAGACGTCCTCCAGTGAATAGGCGCTCTGACGGGCCCGCTCTACTCGAATGCCGGCGTGATTCAGTTCCATGCGAAGCAGTTCAATCTCCCGATCGGGGAGGTTATATGTGACAAAGTGAATGCGGTCGCCGAAGAGGGACGCTCGCCAATGGTCGCGGTGGGATTGGAGCACTTCCAGCGCTCGCTGCGGTGAGTCGGTAGAGATCTCAAGCACGAAGCCCTCTTGCTCAGCCTTCACGCCACTAGGAGTGCCTTCGGCAACGAGTTGCCCGTCGACCATAAAGCCGAGGCGGTTGCACTGTTCGGCTTCTTCCAGGTAATGCGTGGTGATCAAGATCGCAGCGCCATTGTCGGCCAGATCGTTAATCATGCGCCAAAAGTCGCGGCGAGCAAGTGGGTCGACCCCCGAGGTTGGTTCGTCGAGGAATATGACGCGCGGCTCGTGTTGAATGGCCGCACCGAAGGCGACGCGCTGTTTCCAGCCGCCAGGAAGACTGCGGGTTAGTAAGCTACCGCGGCCGGGAAGGCCGGAGAAGTCGAGAACCCAGCGGCGCTTCTCTTCACGCTCAGCTCGCGGTACACCGTAGACGGCGGCGAAGAAGTCGAGGTTCTCAGCGACGGTGAGGTCGTCGTAGAGCGAGAACTTCTGCGACATGTAGCCGATCTTCCGCCGCACTTGCTCAGAGCGCAATTCGCTACTTTCACCTGCGAGGCTGATCGTGCCGCGGGTCTCGGGCAGTAAACCACAGAGCATTTTGATGGCAGTTGTTTTGCCCGCTCCATTGGCTCCGAGCAGGCCGTAGATCTCGCCGTAATGGACTTCGAGACGGAGGTCGCGTACGGCGGTAAATTCACCGAATTCTTTCCAAAGCCCGTCGCAGCCGATAGCAATGGAACCATCGGCAGGTTGCCGTGCGGACGTCCGGGGAAAGGGTGTATTGACGGCCCGATGACCGAAGCTGGAGATTTTCGAGACAAAGACATTTTCGAGCGTCGGAAGGTCACCTTGCAGTTCGGCTGTACCGAGCCGGGCTAACCGAAGTGCGAGATTGATATCGAGCGCTGCGACTTGCTCATCAGCAACGATCGCGTCGAGCCGATCGCCGAACCGCTGCACGTCGTGGACTGACGGGAGATCTGCAATAACGGGCTCGGCTTTCTGCAGATTGACGCCGCGGACTTCCAGGCGCCGTAGGCCCAGAGCCTTACGCAAATCTCGCGGTGTGCCGGATTCGATGATCTGGCCATCGAACATTAATGCCACGCGATGGCAGCGTTCCGCCTCGTCCAGATAGGGAGTCGCGATCAAGATCGTCATGCCCTGAGCCGAGAGCTGGGCCAAGGTGTCCCAGAACTCGCGGCGGCTGACCGGATCAACGCCGGTGGTGGGCTCATCGAGGAGCAGTATCCGCGGCTGCCCGATGAGGGCGCAAGCCAGAGCGAGCTTCTGCTTCATGCCGCCGCTCAGTCGTCCGGCGAGACGCCGGGTGAAGCGGGCCATGTCGAACATCTCCAAATAGCGATTGCCACGGCGCCGAATCTCTTCGTCGGGAACAAGGCGCAGCCTGCCAATGTACTGCAGGTTCTCCTCAACGGTGAGGTCCTGGTAGAGGCTGAAGGTCTGCGTGAGATACCCGACATCGTGGCGGGCGTCGCGAGGCGGCTGACCATTCATCGTTGCGTGGCCGGCGGTCTGAGGCGTAACGCCGCCGAGCACATTAAAGGCGCTGGTTTTGCCGGCGCCGTCGGGACCGATGATGCCGAAAATTTCACCGGCCTCGACCTCTAAATCGATTCCCCGCACGGCCTGCAGAGCTCCGTAGGACTTGCGCAAGCCAGTCACGAGGATGGCGGCTTCGCGAGGGGCCTGCGAGACGGTCATTGCGACTTTCTAGGGGCAACGGGCCAGGCGACGCCATCGACGAGGATCTCGCCATCGGCGGGCATACCGGGTTTGGCGAGACCAAAGCCGGACTTCAATCCGAGTTTCACGCCTACCACTTGCTTGACGCGATCGTTCTGGAAGTAGGTGTTCTCGGGCGTAAACGTGGCCTCCGGATCAATTCGCTGAACATATGCATCGACGGGTTGTTTCGGCGCGGAATCGAGATAGATGCGCGCGGCCTGATCGAGCTTGACGCGTCCGATCTGCCCTTCCGGGATGTATCCCCGCAAGTAGACCTTAGAGAGATTGACCACGGTGAGAATGGGTGTGCCGGCAGAAACTACTTCACCCGGTTCAGCGGTCCGCGTGGCGACCGTCCCATCGAATGGAGCGATCACGTTCAAGTCGGCCCGATTCGCGCGCGCCTCCTCGAGACTGGCGTGGGCACGGTCCTGATCCGCCTGGGCTCCGGCCACGAGTGCCTTCTGCTGCGTGATTTGAGCCTGGACGGTCAGAACTTGAGCGGTCCGAATGGGCGGATTGGAGAGCGTCGCCTGAGCCGTCTTGAGGAGCCCGCGTGCTGCTTCGACCTGGCGATGAGCCGCAGCTAGAGCCGCTTTCTGAGCGGCGGCGAGGCTCGTCTTTTCCTTGGCCTGGAGAACCGATACTTCGTCTTTCTGAACCAGCTGGTTATAGGCGCCGGAGGTGAACTCAGCATAGTTGTAGTTGGCTTGGGCTTGCGCCTCCTGTGCCTCCGCAACAGCGAGATCGGCCTCGGCCTGCCGGACGCGCCCTTGCGAATCGGTTTGCGACTGGATTACGGCGAGCCGGTTTTGCTCCAATTGCTGCTCCAAAACGGAGATGGCATCCTGAGCCTGCCGGAGTTGCGCAGACGCCTGGCGTAGGGCGGCTTCGGATTGCAGTTCGCGAGCGAGGATCTGATCGTCATCCAGGCGGGCGATGATTTCCCCAGCCTTGACCGCGTCTCCCTCTCGAACCGTGATTTCGCGTATCCGTCCGCTGGTCTTACAGGCCACGGCGGAATCGTCAGCTTCGATCCGCCCACTGAGGGAAACGACGTTCGAAGGCGGCGCGGGCTGGTTGAAGACCGTTCTCCACAGGACCAGTGCGACAGCAATGAGTCCGAGGATGAGAAACGGAACGACGCGGCGACGAGGATGGGTTGAAGCGGGCTCGGACGGTTTGCCCGCCGGTGGCGAGCCGGGCTGGGAATCAGCTGTCACCGGTGTCAGGACTGAACTCATTAGAGCCCTATTTCTCGCTACCAGAGCCGGGACTGACCAGCTCCCGATCGGGGGCTACTTTAGATCCTTCATTCAAGGTGGCGAGCCGGTACGCTTCCTGGGATTGTTGAAAAGCCTTGGTGGCGTGTTCAAGTGCCTGACGTGAGAGTTCGACGGCACTAAGGTGTTCGCCTTGCTCCTGATGGGCAGCGGCCGTTCTGTGTGCGTGGGCCGCTCGTTCGTGTTGTTCCGCCGCTATTCGGTGGGATTCAGCTGGCATCGTGGTTACCTCATGCTCTAGAGTTTACAGATAAGAGGAGCAATCGACGGTCCAACCGCTAAGTGGCTGATCCAGATTGATTTTCAGGACTTGAGGAGAGCGGCGAAGCGCAGAATGTCGCCGACACGCGGGGAAAGCGTGATATGGCGCAGATTGACACTGCGTCCAGATGCTCGGCAGCTCATTAGAAACAAAGCTTTGACACGACGGCGTGAAGATGTGCCACGCATTCGTTCAGCTCGGCGACCGGAACAAACTCACCCGACTTATGGGCGACGGTCATGTCGCCCGGCCCAAAGACCACGGTTTCGGACGTTGCATTACGGAAGTGAGCGGCTTCTGTACCAAACGAGACTGTCGCCGAAGGATGGCCGGATAATGACTCCAGTAGATCGGCTAGATGGCTGGTAGGTGAGGGTTCGAAGGGCGGATCCATGCGCCTGACGTCCAGTCGGGCTTCAAAGCGAGGATTGGTGTATGCCAGTTGCGACAACTGTTCCTCAATGAGCTCGGCGGCCAGCGCAGGGTTCTGACCCGGGATCGGCCTCCATTCGACCGTGATGCAGCACTCGCCGGGCACAATGTTCTTGGCAGTGCCTCCCTGAATCAGACCCAGATTCATGGTGGTGAAGGGTGGATCGAAGGCCGGGTTAGTGAATTCAGACAGCTTGGCGGCGACTCTCTCTAACTGAAGCACCACGCGGGCGGCATCCACAATCGCGGAATGACCCTGGGCTGGGAACGCACTGTGAGCCTCTTTGCCTTTCACCGTGATTTCGGCCAAGGCATAGCCTTTTCCGCCACGAATCGGCCGGAGACCGGTGGGCTCACCAACGATCATGAACCGGGAATGAATGGCAGACTTGGCAGCGAGATGTTTGGCCCCGACACAGCCGACTTCTTCATCGGACGTAAGCACGATCGCCATCGGCTTTTTCACTTGCGCGAAGTCCAGCTGCGACAGTGTCGCAAGCACGCAAGCAAGAAAGCCTTTCACGTCACAACTGCCGCGGCCGTACAGGCGGCCGTCCTGAATCACCGGATGCACAGCGGCCTGCCAATCGGCCTCGAAGGGGACGGTGTCGGTGTGGCAGACGAAGGCCAGTTCGACCATAGCGAGCGGAGCGGCCTTGCTGATTGCCACAAGGTTGGCTTTGCCGTTGCCGGATGAATCGCGATAGTTGTGAAGTTCCACCGCCCAGTGGCTTCGATCGAGGTGGTGAAGCACATAATCGATCACGGGCTGGTTGCTCATCGACGAGACGGAAGGAATCGCGACGAGGTCCAATAAGATTTCAGTTGCGGTCAGCATGGTTAGCAACCCCACAGGCGCCGCTGAAGCCGGCTAAAGTCGTGGACAATCTCCTCCTCGCGAGCGTGGTGGCCATCCTTGATTTGCATCTGGCCGGCCACCCAGACGTCCCGGATTGCCGTTCGCTCCAATGAGAAGACGATGTGATCGAGCAACGATTCTGGGTCTGCTCCGGCTAGAGACGCGTCGTTCAGATCAACCGCGAAGAAATCGGCTGGCTTGCCGATTTCCAGCGTGCCTAAGGGGACTCCCAGCGCTGATGCTCCGCTCTCCGTCGCGCTCTCGAATAGCCGTTGCGAAAGTGAGACGCCGCCGGGCGGTGGCGCAAGTACGGCGCGTTCGAGGCGGTTCATGCGCAAGTGGTATTCGAGCAGGCGCGCATCCTCCAACAAGTCGATCTGGATGTTGCTGTCGGAGCCGAAGCAGACACCAACCTGCTTTTTTGTGAGCTGATCCGCCGGAACAGCACCGTCGCCGAGATTCCGTTCGCTGGTGGGACAAGCGCAGACTCGCGCGCCAGTAAGGGCCAGCGCCTCGATTTCCGCCTCCGTGACGTGGATGGCGTGGATGCCGGTGAAGCGTGTATCGAGCACACCGTGGTCATGAAGCAGTTCAATGGGACGAACACCGTGCTCTGCCAGGCACTCTTCGATTTCGCCGGGCTGCTCCGACACATGCATGTGAAGAGGAAGATTCGCGGCCCGGGCGTATGAAGCGACCTCCAGAATGTAATCGAGCGGAAGCGCCCGAACGCTGTGCGGCGCGACAGCCACGGAGGCCTTGGCATCCGGAAAGAGCAGCGGAGCGGAGGCACGTAGAGCTTCGGTGTCGGCGATAAAATCCGTCGGCTGTGGCGTGATGAAACGTGCTTGGCCCGGATTCGAAGGCTTGTTCCAGCCGGCCCGTGCGTAGGCGGTGCGCAAAAGGACGATGCGCAGGCCAACTTCTGTTGCGGCGCCGAGGATATGGTGGGCGAGAAGATTGCGGTCAGAGTACGGTGTGCCGCCCGGAGCATGGTGCAAGTAGTGGAACTCACCCACGGTCGTTATGCCGGACAGCAACATCTCGAGGAAGGCCATGCGTGCGACCACTTGAACGCCGTCAGGTGTCAGGCGGTTGGCAGCGTGATACATGGCCTCACGCCAGGTCCAGAACGTGTCACGCTCCGCTGTCGTGCGATGCTCCGTGCGGGCGCGAATCGCGCGCTGAAAACTGTGCGAATGAACGTTGACTAAGCCAGGAAGGAGGGCGCGGTTCTTGAGCCTGGCAGCATTCTTCAGATCATCAGGTTCGCGAGAGAAGCGGCGAATGATGCCGCTCGAGTCCGCGAACATAGCCAAGCCGGATTCGAACTTACCCTGGTAGTAAGTCAGGTCGGCGAGCCAGCCGGTCTCGGCGTCAGCGCTCATAAACGAGTCGGCCTCCAATGTGCACCGAGGCAGGCGATTCGATGCCGGCGAAATAGGCGATCTCGCGATAGTCCTGGCAATCGTGTATGACGAAATCGGCCTGCTTGCCCGGTTCGAGAGAACCGATCTCGGCGCCTAATCCCAAACTGTAGGCGGCATTTATGGTGGTGGCTGTGATGGCCTCGGCCGGTGTCATTCCCATTTGGGTGGATGCCAGTGACAAAACCAATGGCATGGACGGGATTGGGGAAGAACCCGGGTTGAAGTCAGTGGCCAGAACGACCGGAAGGCCGGCGGCAATCATAGCCCGGGCCGGTGCGAATCGTTTGCAGCCCAGCGTGTAAACGGAAGCAGGCAGCAGCACGGGCTGAACATCGCCGCCTCGAAGGGCAGCGATGCCGGATGCGTCGATCTGTTCCAGGTGATCGGCCGTGGCTGCCCCAACCGCGGCAGCCATCTCAGCGGCGCCGGAACGAGACAACTGGTCCGCGTGGACGCGCAACCCGAAGCCCAGTTGCCTCGCCGCGTGGAGGATCCTTGCCGACGCAGCAACATCGAAGATTTTTGGCTCGCAAAAGACATCGCAATATTTGGCCAAGCCTTCCCCGGCGACGGCCGGCAACATGTCGTGAATTACCAAGTCAACGTATTCAGGAGTGCGGCCCCGATACTCGTCCGGAATTTCATGTGCGCCGAGAAATGTTGGGACATAGCGCAAAGGCCCAGACTGGTTGAGGCGGCGAATCACGCGCAGCATCTTTAGCTCGTCGGCCAGGGACAAGCCGTAGCCGGACTTTCCTTCGAGCGTGGTGGTTCCGGTTCGAAGAAACCAGTTCGAATAACGGCGCGCTGTATTGAATAGTTCGTCCTCGGAGGCAGCGCGCGTCTTTCTGACAGTGGATCGGATGCCGCCGCCGGCAGCGGCGATCTGTTCGTAGGTCGAGCCGGCCGCGCGCAGTTCAAACTCATCGACACGCGTGGAGGCAAAGACGGGGTGGGTATGGGCATCGACGAAACCGGGAAGGACCACACGGCGCTGCGCGTCGACAACGCGACACCCAGCGGGGAAAGCCGGCTCTAATTCCGGCCTGGCGCCGGCGGCAACGACCTTTCCGTCGCGAACGAGCAGTGCGCCGTCGGTAACAATCGAGAGCTGCCGCAGCTCTTCGTTGGTGCGGGGGCGAGCCGGACCAGCGAGAGTAACGATCTGGCTGCAGTTGGTTACGGCGAACGTGGCGTGGCTCAACGAATCATCCTCAACTAAGCCTCCGTGGCACGCCGGTTGACCTGGGTAAGTGCGTCAGTGAGAGTGTTCTCAAGCCGAGCGTATCTAGCCGAGACCTCCGGGTAAAGATCGAAGAGCGGCTCCGCGTCTTCGATTGCCTTCAGGCCTCGCATGTTGGTTTCAACATTCAGCAGCAGCGATTTGGCAGCCGCTCTTAGGAACTCCAGGGAAGTCCCTAAGTCGCTCAGGACAGCGGGCAAGACTTCGGGCTCGGCTTGAACGGCTAATTCGGCTAGATCCAGCGCGCGGCCTGCGGCCTCAAGCGGGACTCGCGCGGATTCGATTAGGGCGGACTGGCGCGCCGCGTCGCGGGCGATTTTTTCCTCTTCGTCGGCTTTGGGGAGTCGCAGCGCCGCGATGTAGGAATCAAACGCTGCGATGTCTTCGTCGGCAGTGCCGCGACAAAGAGCAAGAAGCTCAACAGTTCGTTGCTTGAGGACAGTGACGGCAGCACATGGCCGTTTCTTTTCCGTGACCGCCAGACACATTTGCAGTAGTGCGCCGGCGAACGAAACGGTTACGGCAGCCAGTGCGCCGCCGCCCGGGGTGGGAGCGTCGCTCGCAATGCGGTCTTCAAGCTGTTGAAGAGTCAAATCCCGGACGGAGGGAGGAGTCAATCAGCGCTCCCGTGACCGGAGTTCGAAGAGGACCGAGATCCGCTTGCTGACCCGCGCGGTTCAGTGCTGGAGTTTTCAGAGAAGCTCAGCATAGGAACCTGGACGCCCATGCGCTCGGCAACTTCGATGGCAGTGCGATAGCCGGCGTCGGCGTGACGAATGATGCCCGTGCCCGGGTCGGAAGTCAAGACGCGGCTGAGCCGCCGGTCACTCTCCTCGGTTCCATCGGCGACGACCACCATACCCGCGTGCTGCGAGTAGCCGATGCCGACGCCGCCTCCGTTGTGGATGGAAACCCAGGAGGCGCCGGCTGCCGTATTGACGAGTGCGTTCAACAAAGGCCAATCCGCGATAGCGTCGGAACCGTCGCGCATGCCTTCGGTTTCGCGATAGGGCGAGGCGACCGAGCCGGTGTCGAGATGGTCGCGGCCTATTACGATCGGCGCCTTAAGTTCGCCTGAGCGAACCAGGGCATTGATGGCAAGCCCGAACCGGGCGCGATCACCATAGCGCAGCCAGCAGATTCGGGCCGACAAGCCTTGGAACTGAATCCGTTCACGGGCTAGGCGAATCCATCGGACGAGATCCTGGTCGTCCGCGAAGAGTTCAAGCGCGAGCCGGTCGGTGCGGTAGATATCCTCGGGATCGCCCGAAAGCGCCACCCAGCGGAACGGGCCGCTGCCCTCGCAAAACATTGGGCGTATGTACTCGGGAACAAAACCGGGAATGTCGAACGCATTCGCGACACCGGCGTCCCTGGCGAAGGTGCGGATATTGTTTCCGTAGTCGAAGGCCACGGCACCGGCTTTCTGCAAGGCCAGCATAGCCTCTACGTGGCGCGCCATAGACGACATGGATCGACGAACGTACTCGTTCGGGTTGGCTTGGCGCAAGGTTACGGCTGCGGCGAGGTTGATGCCTAACGGCACGTAACCGTTCAGCGGATCGTGGGCGCTGGTCTGGTCCGTGATGATGTCGGGCACGAAGTTGCGCCGCACCAGTTCCGGCAGAACCTCGGCGCAGTTTCCGACCAGTCCCACCGAGATGGCTCGATTAGCGGCGCGAGCGCCACTGAGGATTGACAGAGCCTTGTCCAGGGAATG
Organism: uncultured Acidobacteriaceae bacterium; assembly: GCA_963740005.1. Taxonomy (GTDB): domain Bacteria; phylum Acidobacteriota; class Terriglobia; order Bryobacterales; family Bryobacteraceae; genus CAJCIT01. The sequence continues at coordinate 17,512 of CAVUCO010000069.1, forward strand.
AACCAGATGGTCGCAGTAGCCCGTTTTGACCCGCTTCTCGATGCGGGCCGGATCGACATCCACGCCGAGAAAGCAGGCACCGTTCATAGTGGCAGCCAGCGGCTGAGCGCCCCCCATGCCACCCATCCCACCCGAAACAACCAGCTTGCCTTGCAACGAGCCGCCAAAGTGCTTTCGCGCCGCGGCGGCGAACGTTTCGTACGTGCCCTGGACGATACCCTGGCTGCCAATGTAGATCCACGAGCCGGCTGTCATCTGGCCATACATCGTCAAACCGAGCTTGTCGAGCCGATTGAATTCGTCCCAGTTTGACCAATGCCCGACCAGGTTTGCATTCGCCAGCAGGACCCGAGGCGACTCCGGATGTGTACGAAAGATGCCGACCGGCTTGCCGGATTGGATCAGAAGCGTCTCGTCATTTTCCAGGCTGCGCAAGGAGCGGACAATGGCATGAAACGCTTCCCAATTTCGTGCCGCCCGGCCGGTTCCGCCGTACACGATGAGATCGTCGGGGCGCTCGGCGACTTCCGGATCAAGATTGTTCATCAGCATACGCAGTGCGGCTTCCTGGTGCCATCCCTTGCAGCTTCGTTCCGTACCGCGCGGTGCTTTCACTTGCGTTGCTGTTTCGATCATGAGAGTAGACCTCTTTCTTCTATTTGCTCACGTTTGATGACTGGGCCGTTAATCGCAGAACTCATCGAAGGCCCCATGCCGAATCGCCTCGGCGATGGATTGGATATCGCGCGAGGGGGGACGATCGACGGTCAAGCGGGGCACAAAGGAACGGATCAATTGGCGGGCCCGCTCGATAACTTGCGACGAACGAAGCGGCGCACGATAATCCAGCCCTTCGGCCGCCGTGATCAGCTCGATGGCAAGAACATGCTCCGCGTTTTCGACAATCTGACGGAGTTTGAGCGCCGAAGTCATGCCCATAGAGACATGATCTTCCTTGCCACCGGAGGTCGGAACGCTATCGGTACAAGCCGGGTGGGACAACACCTTCGCTTCGCTCAGTAAAGCCGCGGCGCATACATGGGCAATCATATAGCCCGATGAGATTCCGGGATGGGCGCTCAAGAAGGGCGGGAGGCCTTCGTTCAAGTCCGGATTGATGAGCCGGTCGATACGGCGTTCGGTGATGCTCATCAGGTCGGTCAGCGCCATAGCCGCGTAGTCATAGACCAGCGCCAGCGGTGCGCCGTGAAAGTTGCCGCCGCTTAGAATCTCGCTGGTCTCTGCGAAAACCAAGGGATTGTCGGTAGCCGAGCCGCTTTCCACTTCGACGACCTGGCGCGCGTGATTGAGGGCGGTGCGCGTGGCGCCGTGAACCTGGGGCATACACCGCAGGCTGTAGGCATCCTGGACGCGGGGATCACCCGTCAGATGCGAGCGGCGAATCTCGCTGTCGGCGAGGATCTCGCGAAGATGAGCGGCGACGGCTGATTGGCCTTCATGCGGGCGCGCGGTGTGTATGCGGGAATCGAAGGCAACCGGCGTGCCCAGCACCGCTTCGAGCGTCATGGCGCCTGCCAGATCCGCCAGCGCGGCAACCCGCTGGGCACGAAGCAGTGCGAGGCCACCGACGGCACACATCGCTTGCGTGCCGTTCAGGAGAGCAAGGCCTTCCTTGGCGGCAAGACGCATGGGCTTGATCCCAGCGGCTTGCAAGGCCGCCGCACTTTCCTGAACCGCGCCGCGATACAAACACTGGCCCTCGCCAATCAGCCCGAGAGCCAGGTGAGCCAGGGGGGCAAGATCGCCGCTGGCCCCGACCGATCCTTTCTCCGGGATCACCGGATAGACACCGCGGTCCAACATGGCAAGGAGCGCTTCGACGATCTCGACCCGGCAGCCGCTATAGCCAAGTGCGAGAACGTTCGCGCGAAGCAACATCATGGCGCGTGTCTCGGGCACCGAAAGAGGCGAGCCGAGGCCGCTGGCATGGCTGCGGACCAGGTTCAGTTGCAGGGCGTCGAGATCCGAATCGGGAATATGAACATCGGCCAGCTTTCCAAAGCCGGTGTTGACGCCATAGACGACCTGTTTCTGCGCCAGGAGGCACTCGACCACTTCACGAGATGCTTGCATGCGCCGTCGAGCCGTATTCGAAAGCCCTGCGGCTTCGCCGTTTGCGACCGCGTCGATCTGCCGAAGCGTCAGCGACTGACCTGAGAGCTCAACCATCTTGTTTCCAAGTTACTGCCGAGGAGCGCCTTGCTGGAAGACATAAAACACCGTTTCTGACACAATAGAAAGAGGCTATTACCTATTTATGTGGTACTTGTGATGAAATCTGCTGTTTTAATGGACCAATACGGGAGAAACCTCCTTAGGGCACTCCAGGGCAATGTGCGGGCGTCGGTGGCGGATCTGAGCCGGCAGATTGGCCTCTCCCAAACGCGCACCGCAGAGCGATTGAGACGATTGGAGGAGACGGGCATCATTCAAGGCTATTCGGTGGAGATTGATCGGGAGGTGCTAGGCTTGCCGATCTTGGGTTTCATCCGCTTCACGTGCTCGGGCGGCAACTACCGGAAGTTTCTCGCGTTCGTGAAGTCGCTGGAGCAAGTGGAAGAGTGTCATCACACGACGGGCGGCGACGCGTTCCTATTGAAGGTTTCGGTCGCGTCGATGGACGACCTGGAGAAACTTATCGAGAGGCTCTTGCCATTTGGCGATCCGACGACAAGTCTGGTGCTGTCGTCACCAGTGGCGAAGCGGGCACTGCCGATTGCGGGTTCGACGATCCTTAAACGAGATTCCGAAGCAGCACTTTAAGGACACCACGCTTGGCGGCCTCGGCAAAGGCCTCCGGTGCACGGTTCAATGGGAACTCGGCAGAGAGAAGTGGAGAAACTTGGACACTTCCCTGCTCCAGCAGCTGAATGGCAGGCTCAAAGCGCCCGCAGCGCGAACCGACCAAGGTGATTTCGTTGACGATGATGCCTGCCGTGTCGATGGCGACCTCTCCGTGAACGGTCGACTTCATGATGACGGTTCCGCGAGGACGGGTCATCTGAACGGCGGCGCGAAGGCCTTCCGAAGAGCCTGTGGCATCGACGACGTATTGAAACTCCGCGCGCGGCATCGGGGATTCTGCGGAGACTTGAATAGCATCGACTCCGGAGGCGGCGGCGATGGCAAGCTTCGCGGCGTGGCGACCATAGTGAACCACACGCGCTCCATGGGCGGCGAGCACTTGGACAATTAACAGGCCGAGTTTTCCGTCGCCAAGAACAGCGACCCGGTCGCCTTTGGGGATTTGTATCTGATCAAGGATCTCGCAGGCCGCCGCGAGAGGTTCAATGAAGACCGCCTGTTCGGACGGGATGGAGTCGGGGACGATATGCAAATTGCGCTCCGGCAAGAGAAGGTATTCGGCGAATGCGCCGGGGTGCTGCACGATGCCGAGCACCGTGCGGGTGGGGCAGTGGCGCCCAAGACCCGCACCGCACAATTCACAATGGCCGCAGGATAGATTGATCTCACCGGCGACGCGCTGACCGACGAGATCCGGTTGATCAGCCTCCACAACAACGCCGGCAAACTCGTGGCCCGGCGTGCCCGAGAAGCCATAATAGCCGCGTTGCAGTTCAAGATCGGTGTTGCAGATACCAGCGACGAGCATGCGGATGCGAGCGAAGCCCACGGGACGATCGGGCACGGGGACGTCGCGCAGGGTGACAACGCCTTGTTCGAGGTGGACTGCCAACATGTTCGCCATCGTTCGAGGACCAACGTAGCACTGTGGGCCCCCTCGCTTCCTATAATTCGCTTCCTATAATGAGACATTCATGGAAAGCTCTACGCTCGAGACAGCGGCCGCTTTGGAGCCAGCCGCACTCTATGCCAGCGGCACTGAAGAACTGGCTGCTTCGGCGGCATTGACATGCTTTGAGCCAAACTGCCGGGCGAAATATCCAATGACCGAAGTGATCTACAACTGCCCCCGCTGCGGAGGATTGCTCGAAGTCGCTTACGACTGGAGCTTGGCCGATACGGAGCTTTGGAAGCGGATCTGGCGCGCGCGGCGCATGGACAATCAGCCGATGAACCAGAGCGGCGTGTGGCGCTATCGCGAGATGATGCCCTTTCTGGATTCGCCGCGCAACGTCGTGACGCTTCGCGAGGGCAACACGCCTGTCCTGGAATCAACGCGGGCGGCTGCGTATGCGGGCCTCGACAAGATCACATTCAAGCATCAAGGCTTCAATCCCACCGGGTCGTTCAAAGACAACGGGATGACGGCGGGAGTCACCCAGGCCCGCCGGCTCGGGAGGACGCGCGTGGCGTGCGTATCCACCGGCAACACCTCTGCTTCGATGGCCGCCTATGCCAGCGCCGCGGGTCTGACGCCGGTCATCTTTCTGCCCCACGGCAATATCTCATTCGGCAAACTGGCGCAGGCGTTGGAATACGGAGCGCTTACGCTGCAGGTGGAAGCAAACTTCGATGAGATCCTGGCGTTGGTCCGCGAGATGGCAGAGCGCTCCGACATGTATCTGCTGAACTCGATCAACCCGTTTCGAATTGAGGGACAGAAGACGATGGCCATCGAGCTTCTGGACCAGCTGGATTGGCGCGTTCCCGATTGGGTAGTGGTTCCCGGCGGCAACCTGGGCAATACCGCGGCGTTTGGAAAGGGATTTTCGGAGCTGCATCAAGCGGGATTAATCACGAGAGTGCCAAAGATTGGCGTGGTGCAGGCCGAGGGGTCCGCACCCTTCTTCGAATTCATGAAGGCGCCGCGCCAGGGCGCGTTTCAAGCAGTGCGGACTCCCGAGACGCTGGCCACGGCGATACGGATCGGCGATCCCGTCTCGTGGCCCAAGGCCTGGCATGTCTTGCGCGAGGGCGGCGGAATTGTCGAATCGGCCAGCGAGCAGGAGATCGCGAATGCGAAGGCGGTGATCGGGAGGGCGGGCATTGGATGCGAACCGGCGTCGGCGGCAACACTGGCCGGTATCAAGAAGCTGGTTGAACGGAACATCATTGCTAGAGGTGAGACCGTGGTGGCAATCCTGACAGGCAACGTCTTAAAAGATCCCGATTACATTTATCGCTACCACACGGGCGAATTGAAGACGTCGCAGGGAACGCCGATTCGTCCTGATTTTGGAAACCGTCCGACGGTTGTGCCGAACGACTCCAACGAGATTCTGAAAATCCTCGAGCGAATGTAAGCTACTTAGACTGCAGGAAGGCAGCCATCTGCAGCACGCTTTCGGCGGGAACCTGTCCGATCGTTTGCCCGTTCGACCGGCTCACAATTCGGATGATGTTCTGCCGGGTCTGCGGATCTCGCGCCAGCACGAGCTCCCGATCGAGGCCGAACAATTCACTTTGGTTGATCGCTTTCACGGCTTCGACCGTGGGGCGATTCTCAGGCAGATTCACATGACTGAGACCTGAGTGGGGGGACGTCGACAGCAAGGATTGCAGGAGTCCATCGGTAGTGATATCCATGTCTTCGCCTTTGGCTGCCTTATCGGCAAAGCCGAGCGAATCTTGACACTGGGTCGGGACGACTATCCGGTTGGTGATTGAGTCTTCTTCGGGGCGTGCGAAGGTGGCCGCTGAGTCCGGAATTGATTCTTCTTATTGCCGCCGTAAAGATGCGTGGCGCTGCGGTTCTTGTGGGAGATCTTGTAGCTGGGCTGATGCTTGCTGTGCGGATGAAAGAAAGAGGCTGAAAGCTCAGTTCCGCCCAGCAGAAGTAGAAGGCAGAGCAGAATCGGAAAGGTGGGAGAGAATCTCATTGGGTACGTCGGCTAAACATCGCGCTAACCATAGTCTATACAAGGACGCCTCCTTCAGCAATAAAGTTGACCGCGAGCCAGCAGGGGGCCTGTTAGATTAGCGGCATGGATGTCGACCACCAGAGGATTTTGCTTGCGAACGCCTCCCTGGCGGCGTGACCTGCTATGCCTTTCGTTGACCTCTTCCGGTCGTTCCTGCCGCTGCACAATCCGCTCGGCTTCGGAGCAAGCGACTTCACCGAGTTGGCGCTTGCTGTCCTACTGGTCATTCTGGTGCTGGTGCGAACGCCCATCGAGCCTTTTGCGCAAAGGCTCGCGCGGAAGACGGGCTGGTCGATGCTGTTCCTGGCCGGGCTGACGATTGCGCTTCGAGTGGCCCTGCTGCCCTCACATCCCGTACCCGTTCCACAGGGAGCGGACGATTTCAGCTACTTGTTGCTGGGCGATACCCTGGCACACTTGCGCCTGGCTAATCCGCCGCATCCATTGCACCGGTTCTTCGAGACGACTTTCGTTTTGCAGGAGCCCACCTACAGTTCCATCTACCCGCTTGGTCCTGCGCTAGTGCTGGCGCTGGGCCAAGTGTTTTTTCACCTGCCTTGGGCGGGCATTGTGCTCTCGGTGGCGGCATTCTGCGCACTGTGCTACTGGATGCTGCGGGGCTGGACCACGCCAGGATGGGCCTTACTTGGCGGGCTTCTCGCTGTTTGTGAGTTCGGTCCGCTGAGCTACTGGATGAACAGCTATTGGGGCGGCGCGGTTTCCGCGATGGCGGGATGCCTTGTGTTCGGGGCGTTGCCGCGGCTGCAGGAGCGCGGCCAGAGTCGCGACGCTATTCTGCTGGGTCTCGGGGTTGGCCTGCAAATGCTCTCGCGCCCCTATGAATCGGTCGTCCTGGACTTGGCGGTCGTGCTCTTTTTCATTCCAGCGCTGCGACGGTTGGTCACGGCGCTGCCCGTCGTCACCTTGGCTGTCCTGCCCGCGCTCGTGCTGCTCGCTTTTCACAACCGGGCCGTGACTGAGAGCTGGACGACGCTGCCGTACATGTCGAGCCGGTATCAGTATGGCGTGCCCACCACGTTTACGTTCCAGCCCAACCCGGTCGCGCATGCGCACCTCACGGCAGCTCAGCAACTCTACTACGAAGGGCAATCGGCCGCACACGACGCTACGCCCGGGTTCTTCGCCCGGCTCTTCAGCCGGCTTCCATTCGCGCGTTTCTTTCTTCTGCCGCCGTTGTTCCTGGCCCTACCGTTTTTCGTGCTGCGTGTCCGCGAGTTCCGCTTCGCGTGGCTGGCCGCTACGCTGCTTCTGTTCGCGCTCGGCTCCAATTTCTATGTTTACTTCTTCCCGCACTACGTGGCTGCGGCGGCATGCCTGGTTGTGTTGGCGGCGGTAGCCGGATTGGAGCGACTGCGCACACTCAACGCGGTCGCCGCGCGATGGCTTGTCATTCTGTGCGGAGCGCATTTTCTCTTTTGGTATGGAGTCAACGCGTTGGGCGATGAGAGGATTCTGAATGCGATGGGTCAATATGCCGGCTGGGACATCATCACTCACGGCGACCCCGAACATCGCATCGCCATAGACGCACAACTGGCTCGCGCCCCAGGCAAACAGCTTGTATTCGTGCGCTTCTGGCCAGGACACGGCTACCATGAGTGGCTTCACAACGCGGCCGACATTGACACGGCACGAGTCGTGATGGGGCTGGATCTGGGCCCCGAAGAGAACGAGACACTAGAGCGTTACTACCCCGATCGGGCAGTTTGGCTTCTGGAGCCAGACGCCCTTCCTCCGAGGCTGACTTCTTATCAGCCATCCGGGGGCAGCCACTAAGGCAACCTCTTACTCACAAAACGGAATGCAACCTGGGCGCGTGGCCGAATCGCGCTCCGGGATGCCGGCGCGCCCTAGCTCTCGGGCACAAGAAGAGTAAGTGCCGGAAACTGCGAATGGTATCCGTGGGCGACGCCGCCTAATCGGATGAGAGCGCCGTCAACAAGCTTGAAAATCGAAACAGTTAGTAAAATTACTAGACAATTTAATAGTAAAATTACCAGCGATTTTTGCTGCCGCCGAAGTCGCGCTGACGACCGCCACCAGCGCCACCACCGCCAGCGGGCCGTTCGCGCCGCTCGGGCGGACGAGCTTCGTTGACGACGAGGGCTCGACCCATTAGTTGACGGCCATTGCAGGCTTCGGCAGCCTGCACGGCTACCGCGTCGTCATTGATCTCTACGAACCCAAACCCGCGAGCCTCACCACTGAAACGATCGCGCAAAATATTGACACTGTCGACATGAATGCCAGCCTCCGCAAAGAAGGCTTCTATGTCCGATTCAGTTGCTTTGTAGGGCAGATTCCCCACGAACAGCTTAGTCACTCAGTTCTCCTAACTGTGTAATGGGTATGAAAGCTTTCTGGGATACCGACAAGTGAGGGTTCTCTTTGCGGGGAAAACTGACAACACCAAAAGCACCTCTTTATGTTCGCACAAACCGCGCGAGCTTTGAAAGCGTAAAAGCCTTAGTCGACAGTAACCGAAATACGCGCAGAAAGTGTCGTCACCGAGGCGTGATTAGACCGCCCAGCTTGTCCTGCTCACCGGCACTGTGGCGCGGATAACGAGTCGAATATGCTTCCAGATACTTGAGCCCCGAGCCGGTGTTGAAGATCACAATGCGGTCGTCGGGCTTGAGGAATCCACTTTTCAGCAACTGAGCCGCAGCCGCAACACAGGCTCCTCCCTCCGGCGCAGGAAAGATGCCTTCTTTTTCGGCAAGAGCAATGCCGGCATCCAGCATGTCTTCGTCGGTAATGGAAATGGCGGTTCCCGCGCTCTCACGGATCGCGTTGAGTATCTGGAAGTCTCCCAACGGCTTGGGCACGCGGAGACCGCTGGCCACGGTATAAGCATCGCTCCAGAGTTCGCACCGGGCGGCGCCGGCTTTGAAAGCACGGGTCAGCGGCTGGCAACCCGCGGCCTGAACCGCGATCATCTTGGGCCGCTTCGCACCGGTGATGCCAAGTGCTTCCAACTCCGAGAAGGCTTTCCACATTCCGATTAAGCCCACGCCGCCGCCGCACGGGTAGAGAATTGCATCGGGCAGTTGCCAGCCGAATTGCTCGGCCACCTCATAGCCCATGGTTTTCTTTCCTTCAATCCGATACGGCTCTTTCAAGGTGCTGATATCGAACCAGCCTGCCGCCGACTTGCGTTCGGCCACTATGCGTCCGCAATCGTTGATCAGGCCATCCACCAGCGTTACGTGGGCGCCGTAAGCCTTGCACTCGATAAAATTCGCTTGCGGCACATCACTTGGCATGAAGATGTGTGCCTCCATGCCAGCCGCAGCGGCATAAGCGGCTAAAGCGCTGGCGGCGTTACCGGCGGATGGAATCGCCAACTTCGTGACACCCAACTTTTTCGCCATCGTGACCGCCGTCGAAAGGCCGCGAGCCTTGAAGGAGTCAGTTGGATTGCGGCCTTCGTCTTTCAGCCAAAGATCGTGAGCGCCCAGCTCGCCTGCCAAGCGATTGAGACGTATCAGCGGGGTCCATCCTTCGCCCAGAGTAACGGCGTCCGATGCATCCGCGGGAAGCACCTTTTCGTAACGCCACATGCCGGGAACCTGCGGCGACACCAACGCTGGCGGATTCGATGTCCCGATTGCCTTCAGGTCGCATTGAACCAGTAACGGGCCCCCACACTCGCACAGATTCAGAAGCTGGCCCGTTGAATACTGCTGGCCGCATAAACTGCAGTCGAGGCTGTTGATAATTCCCATGAAGGCTTATTGTAGCTTCGTGGGAAATGTGGAAAGCCCGGATCGAAATGCCGCGTCTGAAAGCTGCGTTACAAAGGAGCCAATTGGTGGCGCTCTCTGTCGCTTGGATGACAGCCGCCGACAGGAAAACTTGAGAAAATAATGTGTGTTGGCTTCAATACCTCGACCAAGGTAACGAAACGTGGAGGCGAGCCCAGAGAAAGACTGGCGCTTCTGGAGGACACGTGCAGTATCCACTCAGCCGGGAAGAGCAAGCGGCTATGGCTCGGTATCTATCGGCGATCCGGCAGCAGTTGCAGGATGTCTCCGATTTGTTTTCGTCACGTTATGGGAAGAACAGCAATCTGGCTGGGATTGCTGCCAATTCAGTCGTCTGTACCACGCTGTTGGAGCGCGAACTTCTGGTAACCAATCGAAATGATGCAACAATGGCTAGAAGACCCGAGGAGGCGCTGAACACTTCTGCCTAGGCAAAAAACTCGTCTTGTCCCGTTCGCTCTGGTGTTGGGCATGGCCGGGATCGCGCCGCTCACTGCCGCCGAATTGGTTTCGCTCTCGAATGGCTTTCAGTTGGAAGCCGAGGCCCACCATCTTATGGGAAATTTCATGGTGTTGGAACAGGCCGGGGGAACGATTGAGGTTCAAGCGGATCAGGTGGTGTCGATCGAGACGCTGGCGCCTCCGCCGGAGCGACGCGACGAGAAGAACTTGGCTGGAGTGCTGGCTGCCGTCAAACCCGACCCGATTCAGTTGATCTCGGAGGCAAGCGTCGCTGAAGGACTCCCGGCGAATTTTGTGTTGAGCGTGGCCCACGTGGAATCAGGGTTTCAGGTGACGGCGCGGTCGCCCAAAGGGGCAATCGGTCTGATGCAGCTGATGCCGCAAACAGCGGCTGAGCTGGGTGTCGTGCCCGATCGCGTCGAGGACAATGCCAACGGTGGTGCTCGCTATCTCCGGCAACTCTTGATTCGCTATAAAGGCGACTCACGCCTGGCACTGGCCGCGTACAATGCCGGCCCCGGCGCCGTGGATCGCTTCAGAGATGTCCCGCCGTACTTGGAGACGCAGCAATACGTGGAACGCGTTCTTCGAGAGTATGCCCGACGTGAAGCAGCTTCACAGACGAAGCCCGCTTCGACGAGAGCGGCGCAATCCAAAGTTAAGCGACCAGTTTCCGATCAAGAACCGACAGCCCAGAACTCGACTGTGCGCCAGTCGACAATGACACCCTAAGACGAACGGTCCCCTTGGCAGCGAAGAGCACCGGGCGGTTTAAGCGTAGCGTAGTGCGAGCCCAGCGCCTCAGTAACGGCGCGGTCTTCCCTGCGGCAATCAGGGGGCATTATCACGGATCTCAGCATGAGCGCCGGAGTGCACAACGAGCAATGATGAAAAAGCGGTTGCGAGCCGCGACCGTAGCTCTCCGCCGCGGAGCCAGGGAGCGCACTTGACAGCCCGCTTGCAAACGACAGCTCCTTACTCTTCCGCTAAGCTTCTGAGGCGCGACGGTGACGGAGCGCTTGCTTCTACACTCAACTTTCCGGGTATTTTCAGAGCAACTCCGAGTTCCTTGCCGCATTCCAACATGCTACATTCGGGGAAATGCAAGTCGAGGCGACGACCCTCTTCGAGAAGCCTGAAGAAGCATACAGAAGGGTTTTCCAGAGCTTGAAACCACAGGCACCCGTGCCTAGCGTGACGGTGCATTTTAAGAGATACGCCAACGCCAATAGCAGGATCCGGCTGTCGAGTGGTCACTTGCTGGTGGAGATCAGCGACCTGCTCGAAGGCGCGCCCTCAGCCGTCCAGGACGCATTGGCGCACATCCTAATTTCAAAGCTGTATCGACGGCGACCGGAGCGCAGCCAGGTTGCGGTTTATCGCCGCTATTTGAATCGCTCGGATATTCGACGAACATTGCAGCAGGTGAAGCAGGAACGCGGCCGCAAGCGATATCGCGATCCGAAAGGCCGCCATTACAATTTATGCGACTTGTTTGATGAGCTCAATTTTGCGCACTTCAGCGGATTGATGTCGCAACCGCAACTGGGCTGGAGCCTGAGGCCGTCACGTTCAACGCTCGGCCACTATGATCCATCACATAACGTCATCATTCTGAGTGGGCTGCTTGATTCGCCCGAAGCTCCCGCTGTAGCCGTGAAATACGTGATGTTCCATGAGATGCTCCACCTGCGGTATCCAACGGACTATCGTGCATTGCGGCGATGCATCCATACACCCGAGTTTAGAGAGGCTGAGAAGCAGTTCCCGGGTTATCAGGTGGCGAAAGCAAGCCTACGGAAGTTTGTTGAGACCGTTTCGAAAGGCTAGGAAGGTCAGTCGATCGCGCCGACCGAAAGCTTAGGCGAAATCCGGAACAGCCAGCTGTGTGAGCTGGTCATTGAGTTCCTGGAGTGGCTTCAAGAGCAACTGAACGTCAACCGTGCTCAAGCCAAGGCGGCACAGACGGTATGACAACTCAGTTCGGAAGACGGCCTTGTAGAACTGAAATTGAACACTGATGAGCTTGGCGGCAATTTCCGAGCAGTCCTGCGAGTTGCTCGCAACCAGCGCCCGCGCCGTCACGTGCAAACGATTGAAGTCGATAATCAGCCGGTCCAGGTATTGGCGGAAAATCGCCAACCGTTCCCGCCGCAGCTTCTTATACAGGCTGAGATCGAAACCCGGCTGTCGGGACAGAAAAGCAAAGTCTTCGTTGCTCAAAAGGCTCGACATCGAACGATATCGATCCAGGGAAAAGCTCTCGAGCCATTCCGGAGTGATCTCTTCCAACAGTGGCTTGCGGTAGAGTCGCCGTAACACGGGGACTGCAGCGCCAATCCCAATCCCAAGAACTATGGAGAGGGCTATGTATAGAGCAATCGCCAAATCTGAACTCCGAAGACGAGCTTACCTGATACCACATCGACATTTCAACTAAATTCAGTGTCGAGCGCAGCTATTTTTTTGAATTATTTCCAACTGTGGTAAAAATTACAATCCTGGGGCCCTAGGACCGCCGGGCGGACCGCAGTAGTGTTGCGTTGATTGCATCCAGCTGACCCAGCAACCGCTTTTGTTCCTGAGGCTTCCAAATATGGCCGAGGCGGACGGGAACAGTCTCCCCGGAAGGGCTCAAGAAGAATAGCCAATACAAGCAGCACATTGCCGAAAGCATCTGTATGGCGATGTTAATCAGAGGCAAAGCCTCAGCGGAAAAATAGCGGAAGAAAAGGCTTAAACTCTTGACGGCAAAGAAGATGATATATCCCGCGCTGAAGATCATTGTGTTTCGGGGAACCTCGACCGGGAACCAGAGAAGGAACAACAGCATAGCTACCAAGGTGACCAGCAGAACCGTGCTGACGGTTTGATCGACGGTAAGCGTCTCATATACAGAGCTGAAAAGCTGTTTCTCCTTGGCTGCCGTTGGTGGAGCTACGTTCGCTTTCTCGAACTCTCTTCTTTCTGCGTCCTGGTCCTTCGCCAATTGGTTTTTAGCCACCTGGTCGTTCCTTGCCTTCTCGACGGCCTTCTTGTCGAGATTGGCTTGTACGCCGGCAAGAACATAACCGAGGCAAATGGCAAGCAAAACGGTGGCTGCCAGGATTTTTCGGGACAGCTTCAGGATGCCCGGGAACCGAAGCATGATAGACCGAAGCAAAGCAAAGATGATGCAAACCGTGAGAGCCAATTCCAAAACGCCAGCGAGCCTATAAAGCACTCGATAATCCAGATGGTAACGGATCCAGGAGCCCTCAATCTTCATCGCAGACGTCAGACACAGAAGCAGGAGATCGACCAAGAGTAAAAGCAGGAAGAGGCTGAAAACTCCCCGCAGCTTCAACCGCACAAGCCAAGCCATGAGGACGAGGGTTAACCCGACGTTTACCCAAAAGAGGATGTCTTTGAGCTCCATTCGAACACTAGCCGCTTATCATCCTAACAGGATCAAGGCGATAAGGAGAGTCACATTCCTAGGGTTGACTTCGGAGGCAGGCGAAAGACGATAGGAAATCAAACGGCGCCACATGTGATCTCCGGCGTGCAGACAATGAAAGCTAACGGAAGAAAAGAATTGGTTCACTCGCCCTAGCGCATCGCGGGCGGAAACGGCGAGCCTGGGTTCGGAATCGGCAACGGCGTCAAGCTGGAAGCCGGCGGAAACGGCGAGCCTGGGTTCGGGATCGGCAGCGGCATCAAGCTGGAGGCCGGCGGAAACGGCGAGCCTGGGTTCGGAATCGGCAGCGGCGTCAAGCTGGATGTCGGCGGAAACGGTGAGCCTGGGTTCGGAATCGGCAGCGGCGTCAAGCTGGATGTCGGCGGAAACGGTGAGCCTGGGTTCGGAATCGGCAGCGGCGTCAAGCTGGATGTCGGCGGAAACGGTGAGCCTGGGTTCGGAATCGGCAGCGGCATCAAGCTGGATGTCGGCGGAAACGGCGAACCTGGGTTCGGAATCGGTAATGGCAGTGCGCCCAATTCAGTACCAACGGTAATAGTACTCAGAGTGCCCTGTGTGTCTAATGGTATCCCCGAAAGGAGCGGCGCGGCTCCTAAAGTCACTGTCGATACGCTCAGGAGAGCAGCGAGCGCCAAGGTCGTTTTCATGTGTTTTATCCGCCTGTTATCAAGAACTTGCAAGTTGGGCCCAATACCCAATTAGCCTGTTTAAACACTATCGAAGTGGGTGGTACCGGCACCACAGATTAAGGGATGTTTTCCGAAATCGGAACATCTAGTACCAGATCGAGCTCTGAGGGGCGGAAACACACTGTTTTCTAGTGTATGATCGGGTAAGTTCAATGTTTGGGACGCGGGTAAGCGGTAAAGAACGGGAAGCACTCGATGACTTGTGGCAGCGCACGCTAGCCCACATCGTCAGCTCGTACGGTAGACTTGTCTACCTGGCTGGGCTCCGCCATCCTGACACCGGACGATACGAGCACTTCGGCCTCACGCTGAACACCTCCAGTGCCGATGCCAATCGTGCTCTTCGGCGAAGTCACGAGTCAATCTTCCAGGATTGGATCAACCTCCCACTGAAAGAGAAGATGACTGACGTACAGCTTTACATTTCCGCTCTGGAGCCGGTCGACAAGGCCGAACTGATTGATGCCTGGCTTCGATTGACACCTTATAAGAACCTGGTGCCAGCCTCTATTCAAGGTCCCGAGCGCCAGAAGCACGTTTCAGATTTTGAAGCAATCCTCGGCCTGCTTAAGAATGTGTACGGCGTCGCCTCGCCAGATCCGTACGCTTAGCAACACCGACGACCTGCCCGATCACCTCCACTTCCGCCGGCAGTCGAAACACCTCGGCTGGCTTATTATAAGACGGATGCGACAATAAAATCAAGGAGTTGGCAGACTCGCAGCACCAACTGCAGAAGTACCGGCTGCGATGTTCGAGGAAATAGATCGGTCGCTCGAACTCATCCACCCACCCATCGGCGGCGATCCTTCGTTTGCTTTCGTCAATCTGGATGAACGAGCCCGGCGCCAGAATTGGGTACATTGACCAGTCTTCGCTCCCGATAAACCCGTACCGAAACTTTCCGAGATCCAGGTGCTGGAGAGACTCAATCGGAAAGCGTCCCCATTGCTCGAGTGACCGGCCCAGGTAGCCCGTCTCCACCCAATTGACGTCTTTCACAAGCGCCGCTGGCACGATCAGGTCCCCCTCCGTATGCGCCTCGAACCCGACCAGATGGGTCTCCTCGACGACAATCTGAGAGGAATCGAGCATCAGGTCGTCCAGGGGTATGCCAAACCATCGCAGCACTTCCTTCAGATCCAGACGGTAGATTGCACATAGGCTGTACAGCCGGTAGAGTGACGGCACTGTGCCTTTGTTTTCAATGTCGGCCAGCCGACTCAGTGCGATGATGAACTCGTCATTTCCATGACGGTTGGCGATTGTCTGGCTGGCTTGTTCGACGTCGCGGTACCGCAGATTGAGACGCTCTCGTTCCCGTTTCAGCCTTTGACCCGGCTCTTCCATACCCCTTCCCCGGTTGCTATAGTAAAATGATCTGGAAGCAGCGGATGATTCGGCGCACCTTCCTCCCATCAAGCGCTGTGGCCCTCGCCGATGCCCTAGACCTGGCTAAAGGGTAGAGTAACATAGAAAACTGTAATGTGTTCTGATTTCAGAACAAGTCGAGGAACCTCGATGATGAGGTTCCGCGTTGTGGTTGGCGTCCCTGGCGCGAGCGGGCCCAGGTGCGGCTTTCGACTGCTGGAGACACTGCGCGAGCACGGTGGGGACATTCACGCGCTTCTCGGCCGGGCCGGCGAAAAGACCTCTTATCTGGACCCACTCGTGCGCGAGTGGAAGCAGCCGGCTATCGAAGACTTAAGGCGTAGGCCGTCGATTGGCTCCTTCCAAACCAGCGCCCTGGTTGATGCACCTTGCTCGGTTAACACCCTCTGTTCTATTGCTGCGGGAGTCAGTTCAACGCTGGTTGTTCGCGCCTCATCTGGCTCCGAAAGAGCGCCTGAAGCTGATTCTGAGACAGCGCTTCATCCGGGTCACCTGCGCCGCATGGTGACACTCACGGAAGTGAGGTCCAGTGGTGTCCCGCCCAGCGCCGGCTTCTATCAAAAGCTTCGCCGAATTGTGATTGGCCTGGTGGTTCGTAGCGTGGAGCGAGTACTGGCCCTACTGGGACTGCCGTCAATGGGGACTAAGCGTTGAGACGATCTTTCGAATGACGAAGAAGACTAATGCGCGGCGTACGCGCGATGCCCGCGAGCACGGACATAAGCCCATCGCCGCCTTTCAAGGCGAGCTGGGAGCATTCAGTCATGCCGCAGCCAAGCGATTGCTGGGCGAAAACGCCGGCGTACTTCCCTGCCCTCATTTCAAGACGGTTTTTGAGGCGTTGCAAAGTGGAAGCTCGACCCACGCAGTCCTGCCGATTGAGAACACCCTGCATGGCAGCGTGCACGAAAATTACGATCTCCTTCTCGAATACGAGTTGCCGATCATTGGGGAAACGAGCATTCGTATCTCGCACCAGTTAATTGCAATGCCAGGAACACGCTTCCGGGATATCGAGCGGGTTTTCTCACACCCCGTGGCTCTCAATCAATGTCTATCTTTCTTCCAACAGCACCCCCAGATCGAGAAGACGCCGTACTACGATACAGCCGGCAGCGTGAAGATGCTGCGGGACAAACAGATTGCCGGGTCAGCGGCAATCGCTTCCGAAGCGGCCGCGGGCATCTACGGTGGCGTCATACTGAAGCGAAACATCGAAGACGATCGCAAGAACTTCACGCGCTTCTTCCTGCTCGGCGGCAAACCGAGCTCGGTTCATAGATCGGCGCAGCGATGGAAAACTTCGCTGGTGTTCTCCACGCCCAATGTGCCCGGGTCGCTTTTCAAAGCCATGGCGTGCTTCACACTGCGCGACGTGAATCTGACAAAACTGGAATCGCGTCCCTTGCGCGGGCGGCCCTGGGAGTATTTGTTCTACCTCGACCTAAGCGGGCACATCGAAGAGCCCCGCGTTTTGAAAGCGATTGCAAATCTCGGCGAGATCACTAGCTTTCTGCGGGTGTTAGGCAGCTACCAGCCTACCGAGTAAGTCGCGATTTCGTTTTCACATAGCTCCTGTGACTGTTATTTTTACTAGCAAGCTTTGGTTTTAGCTAGAAAAACTACTCGGATTAGCGTGCTAACGAGGCTCTAGAGTTCTGCTTTCAGAACAATACCAACTCCCGATCAGTCGCGTCTAAAATCCTGACGAAAGTCGAGACGGGATACCAACTCGGCAGCTCGACCTCCTAATCTGAGTAATTCGAAGGTCTGTTCCGGTAACTGCATCACGTAAGGACATTTCAAAATGAAGTTAGTTTGCCTACTGATTGTTGTCGTGACAATCATCGCTCCTCTTCAAGCCGCAGACTCGGCTCGCACGCCTGTCCTGTTGGAGCTGTTCACGTCCGAGGGTTGTTCCAGTTGCCCGCCCGCCGATCAACTCCTGGAGGTGCTGGATCGAACTCAGCCCATTGCCGGCGTCGATCTCATCGTCCTCAGTGAACACGTTGACTATTGGAACTCGCTCGGCTGGCGGGATCCATTTTCGTCCTCGGCTCTCACGGAACGACAAAGTAACTACGCCTCCAAACTGCATCTCGAGTCCGTGTACACGCCGCAACTGATCATTGACGGCCAGTCCGAATCGCTAGGCAGCAACGCGGCCAAGATCAAACAAGCGATCGAAGCGCTGGCCCGAACCGAAAAGGCGCCGCTTCGGATAGAGGCGTTGGAATCCCAAGGCAAGAAAAGTCGAATCCGCATTTCATTGCAGCAATGGCCGGCCGGCGAGACTGGGCGCGCCACACTCCTGCTGGCGATTGCTTCGAACCAGATGCAGTCGCGAGTATCGGCCGGTGAGAATTCAGGCAAGCAATTGACACACGTGGCCGTTGTGCGATCACTTCAATCTCTAGGCGACATCGCGTTGGGCGTTCCCCTGAACCGGGAGGTTACGATTCCTGTGAACCCGGCGGAAAAAGACTCAGTGCGTATTGTCGCCTTTATCCAAGACCCGAAGTCGCAGCGGGTTCTGGGGGTCGCGCAACTGCGGCCCGGCCAGGCCAACTCAACTACCCAGTTACGAATGGCCCCACAAACGGAGCCGTTTTATGCCATGCTAGAGGTGTGGCGAGAGGCTGGGAAAGTAAATCAGTGGAATCTCAAATAGAAAGTGCTCTCGAGCGGCAGGAACGGCGCTTCCCGCAACCTACGCCGGAGCAAGTTCAACGGCAGCGTGAGCTTGAGGGGCTGGAGTCATCTAGAGCCAGAGTCCTCAGAGATCTTGAAAACACGACCCACGAGCGCTATCGCGCTCAACTACAAGCGGCATTGAGCCACTTGGATGAAAAAATCGCAGCGTTGAGCTGAATAACTTCAGGCTCGACATCGTACTCGGGCGCGCATTGGAAGTGCGTGCAGCGCTTTTCTGTGCGACCGGGTTGACTTCAACGGCACCGCTAGAGCTTCTTCAACCGTACGTTGCGGAACTCTACCTTCATCGGCGGACCGACGTGGACCTGTATTCCCAATAGCCCATCCATCTTGCGGTTGGCAGTGTCGTCGTCGAGAAACACGCACATCACATGGCCATTCAGGATGTGAATCAGCGTCGTGCCTCGGATGATCAAGTGAAACTCATTCCAATCGCCGTTCTTGATGTATTCTTCGAGTTCTTTGTTGCCGCCGACTGATCCAAGCACAACCGGTTTCTGGCCTGGGTCAATGTGCGCCAACTGTCCTCGCCACGCCAGAAACCCTCGCCCCCGCTCTTCGTAGTTCTGGCCGGTGTAGCGAACACCCTTCTCGTTCCGATCCTCTCCGTCTATATCGGCCTGGTAGCCCTTCATCGCATAACGGATATCAGGCAATTCAATACTTCGATATTGGATACCGCTGTTTCCCTTCGACGAGATCCGGTACTCGGCCTTGAGCTCGAAATCACCCGGTGTTCCGCCCCGCCAAATCAAGAAGCTATTGGTTTTCAGATCAAGTTCAGGCGTCACTTCACCGACGATCGCCCCGTTCACCACTCGCCAGATTCTGGCATCGCCATCCCACCCTTGGAGCGTCTTCCCGTCAAAAATCGATGTGAAGCCGCGCTCGTCGGCCGGCACACCCACCTGCCCTTCGGCGCGCTTCGCCGTGCTCAGTGAAAGAAAAGCGCCGAAGACAACCATCAGCGCGAGGATTTGCAGTTTGATGTTCATTTATTTTGCAGTAGCTGTCATCACCGTGCTGCCACTGTGGCGTCCAGCTTCAAGGATAGAAGGAAAGACTGAATGGCCGACTCGGCGTTGCGCTGTGCATCCTCGAGAATACCCATCTCGATCGCTGCAGCCTTGATGTCGTCCAGCGCCGTAAGTCGGGCGCGATGCTCCAGGTCCGGATCGGGTGCAATCCAGGGTGTCCACCAAGTGATACGCCGGTCCCAGACTTTTACCTTATGCTCGTCCAGAAATACGTGCATGACCTTGGCACGGGGGATCGTAACGGATGTGCGACTGCTTCCCACAATCCGAATGTCACCCGGCGTCAGTGATGAGAGATCTACACCGGCGAGCACTTGCCCCTCCACCATGAGCAGAATCGATTCTTCGCCGACCGGCTGATGCTCCTCCCGGAGTCCAACGATTCGCTGAACGCTGTATTTCACAGTCACCAGTTGGTCAAGCTTCTTCACCTGCGTGACCACGGCAGCACTGTCCATGGCTCCCGGTCCAATTCCGAAAACGGAGCCGAGTCGTGTAAACAAGAGCAGTCCGACCACCAGCACAATCAGAAAACTGCCGCTCAGCGCCAAGGCTACCGCCCATTTCGCTGCCCGGCTCATTCTTTGAATTGATTCCGTGGGGGGCATAAGTCCTCACCTCTGGCTAAGCCCGGCGCACCAGCGCCAGAGCAGCCGGCACTCCGCCGTATGGATCTCGGTAACCGCCGAAACCAACTCCGAATCCTCGCTTTCCCGAGCGCGTTCGCACCACCTGTTCATTAGGGATGGCTGCCACTGGCCCTGAAGTTCCAAGCCAGCTCGTGGATGCTGCCGAATCACCTCGGTTGCTTCCGCGAGTAGCTGGGAGAAGACATGGTGCGACCCAACGCGCCCAAACCAATAGTCGGAGTTCCACGTCTCGGGCTCCATACGATGTACCAGAGCATGCCAATAGCTGCCTTCGGCGTCGCCCAGATCCTGCGATATCTGGTGAGCTTCCTCCCAGCAGCCGGCGATAAGCAAAAGCCCGGCTAACGCAGCTCTTGGATTTCGGGCATTCGGAAATAAATCGTCCGGCCGGAAGCGTATCAACTGCTTTGCCTCGGGATTGCCATGCCCGGAGCGGGTCAACGGAACCGAAACGCTCATCAGGCTGTTTATCAAAGAGGCCGTGGCAGTTGCGGGCTGAGAGGATGTGCTACCCATAGGGAACTTGACGTGCACCAAATTCGTACTACCAATCGAGTGTATCCTGCAATGGTTATGAGACTGCGTTCCCTTCCGATTCTGACAGTGGCTGTTCTGAGCCTGGGCGTATCTGCCTATGCCGACCAATGGTCGAAGCAGTGGACGACGGGTCCCAACCCTGAGCTGCGTGTGGAGACCGGCGACGGATCCGTAATTGTCACCGGCACACCCTACAACAATAAGATTGAAGCCCGCGTGATCACCAATGGCTGGAAGATTGGCCCATCGGACGTGCGCATTGACGAACACTTCGATAACAACCGTCTCGAATTGACAGTGCACGTGCCTACCGTTCACTTTTCGATCGGCAACCGTTCGGTTCGGATTGAGCTGCGCGTTCCGCAGTCCATTGCCTCTACCATCCACACGGGCGATGGCTCCATCAACCTGGAAGACTTGAAGGGCATTACACGCTTGACCACAGGCGATGGCAGCATTACCGCCATCGGTTTGGACGGAACGATTGAAGCGCGGACCGGCGACGGAGCGGTCAAGGTACGCGGGCGTTTCGATGGCGTACAGGTTCACACCAACGACGGCAGCGTAAACTTACAAGCGACCGCCGGGTCCAAAATGAGCAGCACCTGGCGAGTGGAAACAGGCGATGGCAGCGTGACCCTGAACGTGCCCGCCGATTTGGCGGCAGACGTGGAGGCTCACACGGGCGACGGCCACATCTCCTTCGACCTCCCCGTGACGCTTTCCGATAGAAAGAGTGAACACGATGTCCGCGGCCGCATGAATGGCGGCGGCGCAAGTCTGATCGTGAAGACGGGCGACGGATCGATTACCATCGCGAAGTCGTAGTGCGCCTTCCCGGAGTCCGTTGTCGTATGCTCCAAACATGACGATAAAGGACGAGATCGTCGTCGAATTGACGACGCCTACCGGTCCGATGAGGACCCAGATCTTCCGCCCAACTGTCGACGGCAAATATCCCGGCATCGTACTCTTTTCCGAGATCTTCCAGCTCACGGGACCGATCCGGCGGACTGCGGCGTTGATTGCCGGGCACGGTTATGTCGTAGCTGTCCCGGAGGTCTATCACGAACTCGAAGAGCCTGGCACGGTGCTGCCCTATGACCAGGCCGGCTCCGATCGAGGCAATCGCGACAAGTACGAAAAGGAGCTCTCGTCCTACGATGCCGACGCACGGGCCGTGCTCGATCACCTGGCTGCGCGGCCGGACTGCAATGGCCGGCTGGGCGCGATGGGGATCTGCATGGGCGGCCACCTGGCCTTCCGCGCCGCCATGAATCCGGACGTCCGGGGAACCGTCTGCTTCTATGCCACCGACATTCATTCGCATAGCTTGGGCAAAGGCAAGAATGACAATTCGCTTCAGCGGGCGGGCGAGATCAAAGGCGATCTTCTGCATATCTGGGGCCGGCAGGATCCGCACGTGCCGTTGGAAGGCCGCAATCTGATCAAAGCCCGGCTGGAAGAGGTCGGCGCCTCCTTCCACTGGCACGAAGTAAACGGCGCTCATGCGTTCCTACGCGACGAAGGCTACCGCTACGACCCGGCACTGGCCTTGCAAAGCTACGGCTTGGCTCTTGAGTTGTTTCACCGTCGCCTGGCGGTTGGCTAGCGTCTGAGAACTACCCGGCCCTAAACTAGCGGGGATCGTAACGTAAGCTATCTCGCCCTGCCCCGCACCCTGAACTACGCGCTGTGCGTCTAATCCTAGTCAGCGCTAAATTTTGGTAGTACCATCTAACGTATTGATTGCTTGCCCGAAGAGCATTCTCGGGCAGAAATTGCCATAATTGAGCGAAATGCCCCGGTTTCTGATCAGCTCGACGGGTGTTGGACGGTCCTACGGGCTGACGATAAGTAAAAGCACGATGATTTCGAGCCGCGACGATATCGACCCACTGGCGCCCCAGCGAGAGGCGGCTGTCTTCTACGGTCTCTTTCTCCGTGGACACTCGCCTGATGCGCTCCGGGCAGACATCGACGTGCCTAAGCCGGTCCTAACCAAGTGGCTGCAGCCGGCTCGGTACGAGGAAAACTTTCGCGATTCTTTACGCCAGATGTACAGCTACCGGAAGCGGGTTTTGGCTATCTTCGACGAACTGGTTATGAAGGAAAAGGGCCGCGTTCGGGTCCATTGACCCCTCGCTCTGGTACTGAGCCAGCCGGGCATCTACAATGAGAAGGCAGCATTCTCATGAAGATTCCTATCTACCAGGTTGACGCTTTCTCCAATCACATCTTCGCGGGGAACCCCGCCGCCGTTTGCCCCTTAACGCAGTGGCTTCCCGACCAAACCCTGCAGGCCATTGCTGCCGAAAACAACGTGTCGGAAACAGCATTTTTTGTGCAAAGCGGCGACCATTACGAGCTGCGCTGGTTTACACCGGCCGTTGAAGTGGATCTGTGCGGTCACGCCACCTTGGCATCCGGCTGGGTGTTGTTCCATGAATTGCACGCACCGGGTGAGCGCATCACGTTCCAAACCAAATCCGGAAGCCTAACCGTCGCCAAGAGAGGAGAACTTCTGGCACTGAACTTCCCGTCACGGCCGCCTGCACCGGTTCAGGTCTACCCGGGGCTCGTCGAAGCTCTCGGCGCGAAGCCGGAATTTGTTCTCGCAGCCCGCGATTACCTGGTGGTCTACCCGCACGCCTCCGATGTGAAGGCGCTCCAGCCGGACATGATTGCACTCTCCAAGCTCGATAAGTTCGCCGTGATAGTCACTGCCCCTGGCGACACCTGCGATTTCGTTTCGCGCTTTTTCGCGCCCGCGCAAGGCTTACCCGAGGATCCCGTCACCGGCTCCGCCCATTGCACGCTCATTCCCTACTGGGCGGAGCGCCTGAACAAGGATGTGCTGCATGCCCGGCAACTCTCCAAGCGAGGCGGAGAACTTTACTGCCAGATGCTGGGCGACCGGGTTGAGATTGCCGGCCGGTCCGTGTTGTTCCTCAAGGGCGAGATCTCGCTCTCCAGTTCGCCTATCTAGCGCGCACACCGGCCGTCGCGGCTACTGCCCCGTGTAGATCACGTGCCAGATGGATTTTGAGCCGTCGTCTGTCACCAGCAGGGAGCCATCGTGCGCAACAGCCACTCCCACAGGCCGGCCCCACACTTGTCCATCAGGAGTCACAAAGCCCGTGAGGAAGTCTTCGTAAACGCCGCTCGCATGGCCATTCTTCAAGGGCACGCGAATGACTTCATAGCCCGCCCGGGTAGCCCGGTTCCAGGAGCCGTGCTCGGCCGCGAAGATGTCGCCCTGATACTCCGCCGGAAATTGTTTGCCTTGGTAGAAGGTCAATTCCAAGGAAGCGAAGTGCGGCTGCAGCAGTACGTCGGGCACCAGCACCTTCCCATTCAACTCAGGGTGTTTCCCGGCATGGCGCGGGTCCTGATTCGAGCCCATGTAATACCAGGGCCAGCCATAAAATCCGCCGCGCTCCACATGTGTCACGTAGTCCGGCACCAGGTTGTCACCGAGTTGGTCGCGCTCATTGGTTGAGCACCACAACTCGCCGGTGGTCGGATTGATCCCAATGCCAACCGGATTACGGATGCCCGAAGCATAGACACCGACGAACTTCCCTTCGGGCGTGAACTCCAGAATGTTGGCCCGGTGAAACTCTTCTTTTTTCTCGTCCGGATCGTCGACATTGGAACGCGATCCCACCGAGACAAAGAGCGTCTTTCCATCCGGCGTAAAGGCCAGGTCGCGCGTCCAGTGCCCACCACCCGCGGGTATTTCGGGGATCACAACTTCGGCTTGGCCCGTGGCCTGTAGATCGCCATTCTTGTAGGGAAATCGCACCACCGAACCGGTATTGCCGACATACACCCACTTCGGATCATCTCCAGGCGGGTAGAAGGCAATACCAAAGGGCTGCTTAAGTCCGGTTGCGAACGTGGCTCTTTGCTCCGGCTTTCCGTCTTTGGTGAACCCGCGGAACACCTTCACTTCACCCTTCCCGCTCTCCGCGACGAAGAAGTCCCCGTTGGGCGCCGTGCGTATTTCGCGCGGTCCATCGAGCCCGGAGTCCACATACCGCTCTACCTTGAAACCCGGCAGAGCTTGTGGCCACGCACCCGCGGGCTGAGCGACCACCTTCGGCCCGTTGCCGGCCGACTTCGTGGCATACGGTTGGGGCAGGTCGGCAACTGTGAGCTTACGAAAAGTTCCCGGCTTCTCTTTGGTGTAGTCCGTGAAGGCATCCTGGCCCGTCAAAACAGTTTTTGGTTCGACGTCGGCCGGCAGCAGCAATCCTGCGCCTAGCACCAATCCACCGGCAAGACTCACCCAACGAACAATGTTCATGCTTCGATTCCTACACTCTTTCTGGTATTTATGCTGGCCGCTTCGCGGCGCCGAACAATTTGTTGAGCACGGTAATGGCCCGGTCGACGTCTTGCTCGGTCAAAATATAAGGCGGTAGAAAACGCAGTACGGTTTCGTGGGTGCAGTTAAAAAGCAGCCCCTCCTTCATTCCGTCGGTAACCAATTGTTTGCCGGAAAATTCCAGCTCGACGCCGATCATCAGCCCTTGCCCCCGGATTTCTTTGATAAATGAGTGTTTCCTCGCCAGCTCAGTCAGCCGCATCCGGAAGTAGCCGCCCACCGATTGAATCGAGGGAAGCAACTCCTCCAGAATGTCGAAAAACTCCAGAGCCACTCGGCACGCCAGCGGGCCTCCGCCAAACGTCGACCCGTGCATCCCGGGCTTAATGGTGGCGGCCGCTTTCTCATTCGCGGCAATCACGCCGAGCGGGATGCCGCAGGCCATGGGCTTTGCGGCAACCATGATGTCTGGCAGCACTTGCGGCTCCAGCAACTGGTAGCCGAAGTACGTGCCAGGGCGCCCGACGCCGCATTGGATTTCGTCAAAAATGATCAGCGCATTAAATCGGTCCGCCAGCTCGCGCGCTTTGCGCACGAAACGGTCGCATAAAGGATAAATGCCGCCTTCGCCCTGGATAAACTCCAGAAAAATCCCGGCCGTGTTTTCGTTCACGGCGGCTTCCAGCGCCTTCATGTCGCGGCGTGGAACAAAATGTACCCCCGTCAAAAGCGGCTCGAAGTCTTTCCGATACTTGGGTTGACCTGTGATTGACAAAGCGCCGAATGTCCGGCCATGGAACGAGTTATCGAGAGAAACAACTTCGTGCTTCGTCGGGCTGATGGAGTTGCCGTGCGCGCGCACCATTTTCAGCGCACCCTCAATCGCTTCCGTGCCGGAATTGCAGAAGAAGCATCGCGCCAGCCCGCTCAACTTGGCGATCCGTTCAGCAAGCTTCCCCTGGTACTCGTGGTAGTACAGGTTCGACGTGTGAAGCAGCAGCCCCGCCTGCTGCCGTATGACCTTGGTAAGCCGCGGATGCGCGTATCCCAGCGCATTCACGCCTATGCCGCTGATCAGGTCAAGATAACGGTTGCCGGACAGGTCGTAGACATAGCATCCCCGACCGCGATGGAGAGCCAGCGGATAACGCGCATAGTTCTGGAGCAGATACGTCCGCTCCAATTCCTGAATCTGTTCGAACGAGGTGGTCACCTCAGGCTCGGTCGGTAACGTGGTTTCCATAGGTTTGGTCGGGAAAGCGACTTTCTCTATTGTGGCCTATGCGGTTGCTTCGGAACGCGGCCGGAGCCGCCGGTCGCCGCGGGCTGAAGAGCGGCTTATTCGGGCAGCGTGCTCGACCCCATGAGATACGTGTCAATGTGATGCGCAGCCTTGCGGCCCTCGGCGATCGCCCACACCACCAACGATTGGCCGCGGCGCATATCGCCCGCCGAAAAGACGCCCTTCACCGAGGTCATGTACGTATGGTCGGTTTTCACCGCGCCGCGCGGAGTCAGCTCCACCGGCAATTGCTCCAACAACCCCTGGCGGACGGGGCCGGAAAATCCAATCGCGATCAGCACCAGATCCGTATCCAGGTAAAACTCGCTCTCGGGCATGCGCTCCAGCTTCGGTTTCGGTCCTACGCGAACGGCATGCAGTTTGCTGACATTCCCCTGCTCGTCGCCGCTGAAGTGGGTCGTCAATACGCTCCACTCGCGGAAGCCGCCTTCCTCGTGTGCCGCCTCGACACGAAGCATAAGAGGCCAATCCGGCCAGGGTGTGTTCGGATGCCGGCTTTCCGGCGGCATCGGGTGGATCTGAAACTGGTGCACGCTCGCCGCACGCTGGCGATGAGCGGTGCCCAGACAATCCGCTCCCGTATCGCCGCCGCCGATGATCACCACGCGCTTGCCGCGCGCATCGATTGCTTCAGCCGCCGGGATCGCGTCGCCTGCGCCGCGCCGGTTCTGCTGCGTCAAGTAGTCCATGGCGAAGTGGATGCCCTTTAAGTCGCGGCCCGGGATGTCGACCTCGCGCGGGTGTTCGGCGCCTGTCGCCAGCAGCACCGCGTCGAAGTGCTTCAACAGGTCCGGTCCGGTAACATCGACACCCGCCGTAACCCTGGTCCGAAACTCAATGCCTTCGGCCTCCAGTTGCCGCAATCGCCGCTCCACGACGTGCTTTTCCATCTTGAAATCAGGAATGCCGTAGCGCAGCAAGCCGCCCAGGCGGTCGTGTTTCTCCAACACAGTAACCCGATGGCCAACCCGGTTGAGCTGCTGCGCCGCCGCCAGTCCCGCTGGACCCGATCCTACAATCGCAATCTTCTTCGAGGTGCGTCGCACCGGAGGCTCGGGGCGCACCCAACCCTCCGTAAATGCGCGATCGATGATGCCTTGCTCAATCGCCTTGATGGTCACCGGCGGCGCGTTAATCCCGAGCACACAGGCAGCTTCGCACGGAGCCGGGCAAATGCGGCCCGTAAATTCAGGGAAGTTGTTGGTCGAGTGCAGGACACGTACCGCTTCCTTCCAACGGCCCTTCCATGCCAGGTCGTTCCAATCCGGAATCAGATTGTTCACCGGACAGCCGGTATTGCAGAAGGGCACGCCGCAATCCATGCAGCGCGCGCCCTGTTGCTTGAGCTTTTCCTCCGGCAGGTCCTGATAGACCTCAAACCAGTCGTTAATCCGCTCCAGCACCGGGCGCCGGTGCGGCGCTTCGCGGGGGAGTTCCAGGAAACCTGTGACTTTGCCCATCGCCTACCTCGCGCCTTCTTGCAACATTTGTGGCTTGGCAATGAGCGCCGGATTCACAGATATTTCCTCCGTGGCCGGCTTGCGCGCGATCCCCAGAACGCGCTTGTACTCGTGTGGGAAGACCTTGATGAACTTAGGTAACATCGCGGTCCAATTCTCCTGGATCCACTTGCCGCGCGGACTGCCCGTGTACTCGACGTGTTTCGCGATGAGCCGCTCCAGCAGCTGAATATCCTCCGCATCGAAGATCGGGTCAAGATCCACGCCTGTGCGATTGCATCGCGTCGAGACGAATTCGCCCTGCTCGTCGAACACGTAGGCGATACCGCCGCTCATGCCGGCTGCGAAATTCTTCCCGGTGCTGCCCAGAATCACCACCGTTCCTCTGGTCATGTACTCGCATCCGTGATCGCCGACGCCTTCCACCACCGTCGTCGCGCCCGAATTGCGCACCGCGAATCGCTCGCCCGCCACGCCGTTGAAGTACGCTTCGCCGCTTGTCGCTCCGTAGAGAACGGTATTGCCAACCAGAATGTTCTGCTCAGGCAGAAAGGACGAGGTCTGCGGCGGATACACAACCAGTTTGCCGCCCGATAGACCCTTGCCAACGTAGTCGTTGGCATCGCCCTCCAAACGAAGTGTCACGCCCTTGGCCAGGAACGCGCCAAAACTCTGCCCCGCGGATCCGGTGAACTGGATGCTGATCGTATCGTCGGGCAAGCCTTCGGACCCATACCGCCGCGCGATCTCGCCGCTCATCATCGCCCCAACCGTGCGGTGTACGTTGCGAATGGGCATCTTGAAATCGGCAACTGTTTTGTTCTCGATGGAATCCTTCGCCAGATCAAGTAGCTGGTGGTCTAGAGCTTGCTCCAGCCCATGATCCTGGGCGATCGTGCAGCGCCGCCCAATCCGGCCCGGCACTTGCGGGTTGTGCAGTATCGATGAGAAGTCCAACCCTTTGGCCTTCCAGTGTTCGATGGCCGGGCGCATCTCGACCATGTCGACGCGGCCAATCATTTCGTTCATGGTTCGGAAGCCCATCTTGGCCATCCACTGGCGCACTTCCTCAGCCACAAAGAAGAAGTAGTTGATGACGTATTCCGGCTGGCCCGCGAACTTCTTGCGGAGTTCCGGATTCTGCGTCGCTATTCCTACCGGGCAGGTGTTCAGATGACACTTGCGCATCATGATGCAGCCCATCGCCACCAGCGGAGCCGTCGAGAAGCCGAACTCTTCGGCGCCCAGCAGCGCGGCAATCACGACGTCGCGGCCGGTCTGCAGTTTCCCGTCGGTTTGCAAGCGGACCCGGCTGCGCAGGTCGTTCATCACCAGCACTTGTTGGGTCTCCGCCACGCCCAGTTCCCAGGGCGCGCCGGCGTGCTTGATGGATGTCAACGGCGATGCTCCCGTGCCGCCGTCATGGCCGCTCACCAGCACTACATCCGCATGCGCTTTCGCCACGCCCGCGGCAACCGTTCCAACGCCCACTTCCGCCACCAGCTTCACCGAAATGCGCGCCTTGGGGTTCACATTCTTTAAGTCGTAAATCAGTTGCGACAGATCTTCAATCGAGTAAATGTCGTGGTGGGGCGGCGGGGAGATTAGGCCCACTCCTGGCGTTGAATGCCGGACCCGCGCAATTTCTGCATCCACCTTGTGACCCGGCAATTGGCCGCCTTCGCCAGGCTTTGCTCCCTGCGCAATCTTGATTTGCAATTCATCCGCGTTCACCAGGTAATTCGTAGTGACGCCGAAACGCCCGGAAGCGACTTGCTTAATCGCGCTCCGGCGGGAGTCGCCATTCGGCAGTAAGGCAAAACGCGCCTCGTCTTCCCCGCCCTCTCCCGTATTCGACCGCCCGCCGATCCGATTCATCGCAATCGCCATCGTCTCGTGCGCTTCTTTACTGATCGATCCGAACGACATTGCTCCGGAAGCAAATCGCTTGATGATTTCCGTGGCTGGTTCAACTTCTTCAATCGGCAACGGCCGCGCGTTGGTCTTCAGCTCCATCAATCCCCGCAGCGTGCAGAGGTGCTTATTCTGTTTGTCGATCAGCTCAGAGTATTCCTGAAAGGTGCTGAAACTCTCATTCCGTACCGCGTGCTGCAGTTTGCTAACAGTCTCCGGGTTCAGCAAGTGGTACTCACCGCTGCTACGGAACTGGTAGTTTCCCCCGATCGGTAGTTCGGTCTCTGATGCAGACACCGGCCGAACCGCTAGCTGGTGTTTCGCGATAGCTTCCCGCGCGAGTATCCCGAGACCCACGCCCTCGATGCGCGAATGCGTGCCGGTAAAATACTCCTCGATCAGCGCCTTGTTCAGGCCGATCGCTTCAAATACCTGGGCGCCGCGATAGCTTTGCAGCGTCGAAATGCCCATCTTCGAAAACACTTTCAACAGACCCTTGTTAACGGCCTTCTTGTAGTTGCTGAGCGCCTTCTTGAAGTCGTACCCTTCCGGCAGCTCTTTCTCGTTTGCCAGCTGCTCGAGCGTCTCAATAGCGAGGTACGGATTCACCGCGCTCGCACCATACCCGATCAGCAGGCAGTAGTGCATGATTTCGCGCGGTTCACCCGATTCAATAATCAGCGCCACCTGCGTGCGCGTGCCTTCCCGAACCAGGTGATTGTGGACCGCCGTCAAAGCCAGCAGGCTGGGAATTGGCGCATATTCTTCGTCCACACCCCGGTCCGATAGAATCAGCAGCGTGTAGCCCGATTTGATCGCCAGCGAAGCTCGGCGGCACAGGCCATCAAGGGCCCACTTCAGCGCCGCCTCTCCGTCCGACGCACGGAACAACATCGGCAAAGTCGACGCCAGCAGGTCACCGCGTGAAAGCCGCCGCAGTTTTTCCAGGTCCCGATTGGTTAACAACGGCCGCGTCAGCTTCAGGGTGTGGCAGTGCTCCGGAGTCTCATCCAGAATGTTGCGTTCGTTCCCGATGTAGCTGGTCAGCGACATCACCAGTTCTTCGCGAATCGGATCGATCGGCGGATTAGTCACCTGCGCGAAAAGCTGCTTGAAGTAGTTGAATAAGGACTGCGGCTTGTCTGAGAGACAGGCCAGCGGCGTGTCGGTGCCCATCGAGCCGATCGCCTCTTCCGCGTTGATCGCCATTGGCGTCAACAGCAGCCGGATGTCTTCGTCCGTATAACCAAAGCAACGCTGCCGCATTCGCACCGTTTCATGGTCCGAGCCGATCACCCGCGGCGGCTCCGGCAGCGCGTCCAGCGTCACTTGATTCTCTTTCAGCCACTCGCGATACGGTCGTCGCGACGCCAGCTGAGCTTTAAGTTCCTCGTCGGGAACAATACGGCCTTGCTCCAGATCCACCAGCAGCATCCGCCCCGGTTGCAGCCGCCCCTTCATTTCGATGTTCTCGGGCTTGATCGGCAGCACGCCGCTCTCCGAGGCCATGATCAGCAGCCCGTCCTTTGTCACCAGGTATCGCGCCGGACGAAGCCCGTTTCGATCCAGCGTCGCGCCGATCACCCGCCCATCCGTGAACGCCACAGCGGCCGGGCCGTCCCAGGGCTCCATCAAGGATGCGTGGTACTCGTAGAAAGCCCGCTTCGCATCCGGCATGGTGTCGTCGGCATCCCATGCTTCGGGCATCAGCATCGCCATCACGTGCGGCAGCGACCGGCCGCTCAGCGTCAGCAGCTCAACCGCGTTGTCGAGCGCCGCCGAGTCACTGCCGCTCTCTTGAATCACCGGTAACAGCTTTTTGAAATCGGGAAATAGCGGAGACGACAGAACCGAATGCCGCGCATTCATCCAGTTGACGTTTCCGCGAACCGTATTGATTTCCCCGTTGTGGCAAAGGTATCGGAAAGGGTGCGCCAGTTGCCACGTGGGAAACGTATTCGTCGAGAATCGCTGGTGAACCAGGCACATGGCGCTGGTGGTGTCCGGGTCCAGTAATTCCTTGTAGAAGTCGCCAATCTGGTTCGCCAGCAGCAAACCCTTGTACACGATCGTCCGCGATGAGAACGACGGCAGATAAAAGAAGTTCTTGTCCCGCAGGTCCGACTTCGCTACTTCGGACTCGACCCGCTTCTTCACGATGTAAAGGCGCCGCTCGAAATCGTCCTGGGAAAGCCCGCCCGGCTTGGCCACAAAAAATTGCTCAATATAGGGCTGAGAGGCGCGCGCCACGCGGCCAATTGCGTTGACTTCCACAGGCATGTCCCGCCAGCCAAGCGCCGTTAAACCCTCTTCCCGGGTAACGCGCTCGAGCAATCCTTCGCAGGTGAGTCTCTGCTGCCGCTCCACCGGTAGAAAACACATCGCCACGCCGTATTCGCCCGCACCCGGTATAGGGAAACCGAGCTTCGCGCACTCCCGCGCGAAGAAGAGATGAGGAATCTGGATCAGAATACCCGCACCGTCACCCGTCTCGGGATCGCACCCGCACGCGCCACGGTGACGCAGGTTGAGCAAGATCTGCAGCCCCTTTAAGACGATGTCGTGGGACCGATCGCCATTGATGTTGACCACGAAGCCGATGCCGCAGGCGTCGTGCTCGTTCCGGGGATCATACAGCCCTTGGGCGGGAGGAAGTTGATTGGGTTCGACTGGGTACACTTGTGATCCTCGATCGCAGAGAGGAATAGTCTACAAGTCTACCCGTCTTTGCAGTATTCGTCAAATCGAATTTGTGATGCTTTACAATTAGATTTTCTTATGCTACATTAGATTTCGTACGGATGGATAACTTTCGCCTTTTCAGAGACATCGCGCACTATCGCAGCTTTAGTCGCGCAGCGCGTCTCAACGAAGTAAGTCAATCGGCCGCGAGCCAGCAGGTGCGGGAGCTCGAGCGTCAATTGAGTGTTGCACTCATCGACCGCAGCACCCGGCCCCTCCAAATAACCGCCGCGGGCAAGCTCTACCTGGAATACTGTCGGGACGTGCTCAGGCGACGGGAGCAGTTCGATACCGATCTGAATCAGCTGAAGAAGGAGATCTCCGGGGTCGTGCGCGTCGCCGCCATATACTCGGTCGGCCTGTCCGAGATGTCCTTGGTTGAGGAGCGATTCAGGAAGCGCTTCCCCGAAGGCCGCCTCGAGGTTTCCTATCTCCGCCCCGAAAAGATCGTCGAAGCCGTCCTGGAAGACCGCGCCGATCTCGGGCTAATCAGCTACGCCGAGTCTACCCGCGACCTGATCGCCCTGCCTTGGCTGGAAGAAGAAATGGTTGTAGCAGTTTCTCCCGGCCATCGCCTGGCGGCTTACTACAAGACGGACCCGGCGGAGTTGCAGGGAGAGCCGTTCATCGCCTTCGATGAAGACCTACCCATCCGCGCCGAAGTCGACCGCTATTTCCGCGATCGGGGCGTTTCCGTGGAGGTCGTGTTGCACTTCGACAATCTGCAGATGATTAAGGAAGCGGTCGCCCACAACGTCGGCATCAGCATCCTGCCCGCCCGCGCCCTGCGCGAGGACCTCGAAAAGAACCGGTTGGTGGCGATTCAGCTCAACCCAGCCGATCTCTTCCGGCCAGTCCGGATCATCCATCGCCGCCGCAAGCTGTTTGGTGAAGTAGCCGCCGGCCTCTTGAAGTTACTGCAAGAAGGCGGCGGTGAATCCCGCGCTGAGCAGCCGGCTGAAGCCGGGATCCTCAATTAATCGCCGCTAATAAGCTAACGGAGCCGCGACCGTGAGGAA
>CAVUCO010000070.1:0-21451 GCA_963740005.1 uncultured Acidobacteriaceae bacterium
GCTAAGTGGTGCCCGGGGCGGGACTTGAACCCGCACTCCGCTTGCGCGAAAAAGGATTTTAAGTCCTTTGCGTCTGCCAATTTCGCCACCCGGGCCTGACAACATCATCATAGTAAACCTAGCCGTCGACCCGTCTTAAACGGGCCGCGAGCTAACATCGGAATCGTGACTCTGCGCTCTGCTCGTTCTCCGCTGTCGACAGCCTGCTCACTTCTTGCGGCGCTTGCCTCTGTTGCCCATGCCCAGCCTGCCCTCATGCCTCTGCCCGCCAAAATGCAGGTGGCTGCGCCGCCTCAAACGCTTCGCCTTGAGCCGACCTTCAGCGCTGCGATTTCCGGTCCGGGCGCGGTTGATCCCCGAGTGCGGCCAGCCGTGCTCCGTGCGCTGCACAGGCTCTCGCGGCAAACCGGCGTCTTCGTCCCTGAAAAGATCTCCGACGCCGGCGATAAGGCTAGTCTACTTGTAGTCGTCGAGAGCAAAGATCACGCGGCCCCGCAACAACTGGGTGATAACGAGAGGTATTCGCTAATCGTCACAAGCTCCCAAGCGAAACTCGTCGCTGAAGGGCCGCTAGGCGCGCTGCGAGGCCTAGAGACATTACTGCAGCTGGTGCAAGTTGGCGCCGAAGGCATCGGTCTGCCGGCGGTGAGTATCCAGGACGGACCCAGGTTTCCTTGGCGCGGCCTGTCTCTCGATGTCTCGCGCCATTTCATTCCCATCGAGGACGTGAAACGCACGATCGATGGCATGGCCGCCGTGAAGCTCAACGTGTTTCACTGGCATCTTTCCGACGACCAGGGCTTTCGCATAGAGAGCAAGAAGTTTCCGAAGCTCCAGGAGCAGGGTTCTGACGGCCTCTATTACACGCAGTCGCAGGTTCGGGACTTGATTGATTACGCATATATGCGCGGCATTCGCGTCGTTCCCGAATTCGACATGCCGGGCCATGCCACCAGTTGGTTTGTCGGTTACCCGGAGTTAGCGAGCGCTCCAGGCCCATACGAGATTATTCGCCAATTTGGAATCTTCACTGCGGCGATTGACCCGACTAAGGAGTCCACTTACAAGTTTCTGGATGTCCTGATCGGCGAAATGACCGGCCTGTTTCCGGATGCCTACTTTCACGTGGGCGGCGACGAGGTAGACCCTAAACAGTGGAAGGCGAATGCGGAAATCCAAGCCTTCATGAAGAAGAACGGTATCGCCAACGAAGAAGCGCTACAGGCGTATTTCAACCAGCGTGTTCAGAAGATCGTCGCTCGGCACGGCAAACACATGGAGGGTTGGGATGAAGTGCTGCAACCCGGGATTCCTACCGATATCGTGATCCAGTCGTGGCGCGGTCAGAAATCACTGGCCGAGGCAGCGCAGAAGGGCTACGAAGGGCTTCTGTCCAACGGATACTATCTCGACCTGATGTTTCCTGCCTCCACTCACTACGCGGTTGATCCGTTGAAGGGAGAGACTGCCGGACTTACGCCGGAACAGCAGAAGCGCATTTTGGGCGGGGAAGGCGCGATGTGGGAAGAGTTGGCGACGCCCGAGAACCTGGATGTGAAACTGTGGCCGCGGCTCGCGGTTATCGCGGAACGCCTCTGGTCTCCCGAGAGCGTGACCGACAGGGCATCCATGTATCAGCGGCTGGAGGTCATCAGCCGCTGGCTCGAGTATCAGGGTCTCGGACATCGGACCATCCCGCGCCGCATGCGCGAGCGCCTGGCGTCTTCATTGACGGCGCCTGAAACAGCATCCTCGCTGGACACCTTCGCCGAAGTACTGGAGCCCGTCAAGGAATACACGCGCGCTGATGTCGTAGGCGGATATACGCAATCGACGCCGCTCAACCGTCTGGTGGATTCGATCCCACCCGAGAGTGATCCCGCCCGCCGCTTCCGTGAACTGGTTGACCAGTATCTGGCCAACCGTCAGGCTGACGCCTCGGACCTGGATGCCATCAACGCCCAACTTTTGCACTGGGAGAACAACATTCCGAAAGTGCTGCCCGTGCTTACCAGCAACGCAATATTGAAGGAGACGGTGCCGGTAGCGCAGAACCTCGAGCAGATCATCAAGGCGGGAATCGAAGCGGCAGCGTATCTGAAGTCAGGAAACGTCGCGACGCCGGAATGGGTACACTCGCGGATCACGCTGCTCGACGAAGCCGCCAAGCAGAAGGCGGAGGTTCTCATTCAAATTGAACCGGGAGTACGCAAGCTGGTCGAGGCGGCGGGGCAAGCAATGAAATAGTTCATTTTGGGCGACCCGTGAGCGGCCCTAAAGTAGACCTCCGGGCAGGCCGATAGTTCAGCGAGCACCATGAGCTGTTCAGGCCTCAACATGGCGGCGCGCTGGGTTATTCACTCAGTGGTCTGGCTCTTCCTGCTGGCGCTCTATTGTCACGGGCAAAGTGGGGTTACGGGTCTAGGGCGGCTCTATATAGAACCTTTCGGAAATAACCTCGATGTGCTTTTGACTGCCGAGATCATCCAGGAACGGCTGCCCATCACGACCACCCGCTCGGCCCAGGACGCTGACTGCGTGTTGTTCTGGATGCCGCTTGCCGAGTCTCCTCCCGGCAAGCCAACGCCAAAACCTGCGGCCAAGCTCAAGCCGGGCACAATCAAAGTGGAAGGGAATGTGGCGCTCTTTGACCGGCAGCAGAAGACCCTCGTCTGGGAGCTCAGCCTGACCACGATGAGATTCGACGATCTTTCCCTGAGCGATGAAAAGAAACTCGCCTCAAAGATCGTCCATGGAATGAATCAGCGAGGTGCATATTGTGGAGGCGCGCCGTTTAGCGCGGTGGCTCAGAATGCCGCTGACCGCACGAAGGCGTTCAAGCCGCCGTTCTTCAATTGGTAGCTGAGGGAGCGACCGTATCTGTTCCGACTGACGAACTTTTTCATTCTTATAAGTGGTCCCGGCTGCAGCCGATGTTTCCGCGCCCCCCGGCACTGGATTCTCTTCGGCGAACCGACAGGTTCATCACTTGATATGCAGGTATGCCGACCGCGGAAAAGCCCAAGTCGCTAGAATGCTAGTTTGACAAAGCCGCTCGAAGCAACCTTAAACCGCGCGTCCGACGGGCGACTGCGACGTGCGAAGGCTGTTATCGAATCGCGATGGCCGGGGTTCTTCGCGCTCTACATGTTGCACTTCGGCCTGCTACTCTCCCTGGTGAGCGCGGCGAACCAGCAGCAGCTTCTATTGAAGGAAGAAGCGTCAGCCGGATATGTGGGGCCAGTGTTTCTATCGTTACGGCTTCAGCACCATATCTTCGCCACCAATTTCTATAGCTATCTCATTTACGGAGTGGGCCACCATTTGTACGGCGGCCTTTTCGGCGTCCGGTTAACGAAGATCACTATCCTGGCCTTGCTTCCGGGCAGTATCTATCTCTACCTGCGCGATCGTTTTGAGTTCCGGCCCCTCGAAGCGTTCGTCTCGGCGATGGCAGTTGTTCTGCTTCCCGGCATCTTATGCCTATCCTGGATTGCCACGGAAATGGCGCAGGAATCTGCACTCGGGTTTCTCGCCCTCTGGCTGGCGCTGGGCGATCGGCGGTGGTCGGTCATTGCCAGTCCGTGCCTTGCCGCGGTAGCTGCCGGCTGCTATGGCTCGGGCCTTGCGTACCTGCTTGTGGTGGTGGTGATCCAGGCATCCAGGCTGAGAGTTCAGTCGCTTCGGCTTCCTGTTCTGGCTGGCCTGGCATTGGCAGGTTGCACGCTGATGATTCCGCTCATTTGGTGGACTAATGCCCAAACGTTGTTCATTGGCGGCGGTGGGAGCCCGGATCCCGGTGGATCACTCACGCGCCTATCGGCGGCGGCCAAAGAGCTGTTTGTTCGTACCGACAGCTACTATATGTTCGCCAACGGCCGCCCGGCTCTGGGAACCCCCCTGATTGGTGCGCTTGCAGTGGCTGGACTCGTTTGGGTCGCGATCCGTTACAAGCGGGCCGCCTGGCAACTGTTGGCAGTCGCGCTTACATCACTCTCGCTCCTCGCTGTTGCCGGAAACGTGCCTGGCGTGCGGCGCGCCGTTCCGCTCATGATTTGCCTCGCCCTCTTTGCGGTCCTTTTACTCCATTCGCTTCTTAAATCCGATCGAATCGGCATCCGCGCGATTGCGTTGGTCCTGTTTGCGCTGTGGCTTATCCCGTCGGCAATCCAATACAACGCCATTCGCAACGAACTTCTAACTGCACAGATCTTGCTCCCGCATGATTTCGAGTTTACGGTGGAGAACGGGGGCACGATGTCCAGTACCATTGAGGCGTTCGTCAATCGCTCACGTCCGCTACCGCCGGGGCTGCCGGGTTATGAGCCGGATCGAACATTGTGCATTCTTTACACCCTCAGCCAGCCAGACCCCATCGTTAGCCGCGAGGAACTGATTGCCGAGGCCGATCGCCATGGCTGGTCCATCCCCAGCCGCACGCCAAGGCTGGCCTGGCTAGTTAAACGCCTCTAAGTCATGGCTTCCGTTTCCCAGGCTCGGTCCCTTATTCGCCCGCTGAGTTTCCGCACAACCGGGCTTCTCGCGTGCGTCATCGGGATTTGGATGATGCTGGCCACCGCGGTTGCCGCCACGCGTACGCCCTGGTCGAATGAGGCGTGGGCGGCCAACCCGGCGGTGACGTTGGTCGAGCAGGGCTACCTGGGCACTACAATCCTGGAGTCAAAAAACACCTGGCTGCAGGGTGTCGACCAACACATGTACTGGATGATGCCACTGCATTCGCTGTTCCAGGCCGCCTGGTACCGTGTGGTCGGATTCGGGATGATCCGGCAGCGGCTGCTCTCGATCGGGTTCGGAGCGCTGGCTCTCGCCTCGTGGTTCGTCATCATCCTTAACCTGACCGGCCAGCGGTTCATTGCCCTGCTGGCCGTCGGAGTGATCGGCTTTGAACGCAACTTCCTGGCGGCAGCCGGAAACGGTCGCATGGATATGATGGCCGCGTCGCTGGGGACAACTGCCATCGCATCGTATCTCTGGCTTCGCGGTTCCCGCCCGCGGCTTGCAATTCTCGTCAGCCACTCACTCGCCGCAGCCAGTATTTGGACGCACCCATGCGGGCTCTTGTTTGCCGCGTTGCTCGCCTTGCTGATTCTTTATCTTGATCGCCGCCGGCTTCGGCCGGGCGATGTAGGCTTGGCCCTGGTACCGTACGTTTTGGCTGCAGGCCTGTGGTCTTTATACATCGCACAAGCGCCGCAGGACTTCATCAGCCAGTTTGGCGGGAATGTTTCGGGTTTCGCGGGCGAATACACTCACCAGCAACGATTCGCCGGCCTGCGCGCGCCGCTCGAAGCGCTTCACCGCGAATGGAGCCTGCGCTACCTCCCGGGCTTCGGATTTGCCTCTCTTGGTTCGAAGGAGGGATCACGCCAGGCTAGCTGGCTCGTCGCGGCAGGGCTCGCCGTCCTCGCCGCTATGTTTCATCCCGACTTGCACAAGCAGCGTTCGATTCGTCTGCTACTGGCCGCAGCAGGAGTTGTTCTGCTCCTCATGTCGATTTTCGAAGGAATGAAGTTCACGAACTACCTGGTCTATGCGGTTCCTTTCTTTGCGGCGATCCTGGCGACGACCGCCGGTCTTCTACTGCGAACTCACCGCAAAAGCTCGGTTCTTCCTGGAGCGCTTCTTTTGCTTCTCGCGGTTCCCCAACTGGCCACCGTTCTATCGCAGATTCGCGCCAACCCCATGCAGAACGAGTTCCGGCCGGTGGCGGATTATTTGATTCGCAACTCGGGCCCAGGCGATCGGATCATTGCGGGAGCAGAGTTCGCCTACGTATTCGGTTTTAACGGCCGCGTTCGTGACGACGTCCGGCTTGGTTATTACTCTGGCTTGCAGCCGCGGTTTATCGTCACAAGCAGCTGGTATCGCGATTGGTTTCGACGGTCCGCCGACAGTGATCCGGTGCTCCACTCCTATTTGGATCACCGCTTGGTCGATGATTTTGAGGTTGTCTTCAAGAGCGGGGACTTCATCGTTTACCAGAGGCGCCGAAGATGACCGGGCAACCCATGCCCGAGACCGGCACGCTGGCCGCAACTGCTCCGCCACGGCCCGCGAAGACGCGCAGTGCTGCCGTTGACTTCTTTCGGGGTCTGGGTCTTTTGATGGTCTACGTTGACCACATCGTCCCTAACTTTTGGCACGTTTTCACGCTCCAGGGAATCGGGCTCAGTGACTTCGCGGAGATCTTCGTCTTTCTGTCGGGATATGTGAACGCCGCCATCTATGGCCGGGTTCTCGACTCCGGCCCCTTCCGTGTTATCGTGCCCGCGCTCTTTCGAAGGACGGCTGCAAGGATGCTCAAGCTCTATGCGGCGCACCTGGCCACCATGGCCGCGTGTCTCGGTCTGGTGGCCTTATTTGCCGCGCGTGGAGTTGTTATCCACCAAGCCCAAACAAACCTGTTTCTCAGCGACCCTCTCAAATACGCTTTGCGAGCAATCGTCCTTCTTTACGCACCGTTTGCCCACTCGGTTCTCCCGCTGTATATCGTCTTTGTTCCGTTCCTTCCTTTGATTGTCATCGGCCTGCGGCGGTTCCCGGTGCTCACGCTCTTCGTGTCATCGGCGATCTGGCTGATGGCTCGGTTTCCGGCATTGATTCCCCCGCAAACTCAAACGGCCGAGGCCTGGGTTTTTGACCCCCTCGCCTGGCAGTTCATGTTGGTTGTGGGCTCCGCCGCGCAGATTTATCGCAAATCGCCTTTCGTCCTGGGCTTGTTCCGGCGCCCCATCCTATGGGCCGCTGCATTTGGCATTGCCGCTATCCTGGGGCTGAAGCTCGTCGTCCTGGCGAATCCCGCTCTTCTTCCGGATCATCATTTCGCGCGGCTTGCCGCGATACTGCAGGAAGACTACGGCAAGTCGCTCCTCATCAGCTACCGGATGGCCTACTTCTTTGGGCTCCTCCTGCTCGCCGGTGCATTCCTGAAAGAGCATCGCCAATGGCTCGACAGCCGCCTGGCGCAGATTGTCATCCGCTGCGGGAAGCACTCTTTGAGCGTGTTTTGCGTCTCCGTGGTTCTCGCTACTCTTGCTAGCCTGCTTCTCAGCGCGGCAGGCGGCGGCATTTGGATGCAGTTGGCGGCGACCCTCGCTGGCCTTCCGGTCCTGTTCTTACTGGCAAGGTTCGAGGAGTCTCGAAATCCCGGGCGCAGCCTTAGCGGCCCACTTCCCGCTTCCTCCAAAACATATATGTCCGCGGACTAAACCGGATCGCCGGCGAAAGCGATACCGGGGCGTTCGGCAACCAGTACTCCCTGAGCCAACGCTCCGCATCGATCGACCACGGCAAAAGGCTGGGCACCCAATAGGCGCCGTGACGGCCGTTCGCCAAGCCGGCTCCATGCGGTCCTTCCTGATAAATGTGTAGTTCGCCAGGAACGTGCGCCCTCCGCATGGCGTTGTAGAACAGCAGGCTGTTCTCAACAGGCACGGCTGTATCTTCAGCTGTGTGCATCAGGAAGGTCGGCGGAGTCCCGCTATTGACACCTAAATCGGTCGACATTTCATCGAGCAGCGCCGGGTCCGGCGTTGGTCCCAGCAGGTTCTCGATCGATGGTTGGTGGGTCCATGGCGGATGGGCCGTAATGATCGGGTAAGCAAGAATGCCGAAGTCCGGGCGGCTGCTGAAACGATCGACAACGTCGCCGGCATGCGGATTGCCGTTGTCGAAATGAGTCAGCGCGATCGATGCGAGATGGCCGCCGGCGGAAAATCCGATGACGCCAATCCGATCGCCGCGGATGCCGAATCGTCCCGCGTTTGCTCGAATCAGCCGCACCGCTCTTTGCACATCTAACATCGGCGCCGGGTAATGGTACCGCGGAGCGATCCGGTAGCTCAAGACAAAACCCGCCACGCCGAATGAATTGAGCCAACGAGCAATGTCTGTGCCCTCGTACGACGTCATCAGCATCTTGTAAGCGCCACCAGGACAAATGACCATCCCTGCGCCGGATGCTCTCCACCGGGGAGGAAGGAATACGGCGATGCTTGGCACATCAGCCGCTTCGTCCCCGATTGCGCCGGGTGCACCCGCAGGCCAGAGCACGATCCGCTCCGGGGCTGAGAATCCGTCGCGTACGCCCACCAGCAGAATCAATCCGGCCCCTGCCGCGAGCACTATCAGCGCGGCAAGCGCCAGCAGCGATTTGAAGGCGGGCCTCCCCATCTCTATAAGGTCGCACTCGGGGTGCCCATAGACTCGCCAGCGGCCCTATTTCGCTGCTCGGAACGTGGCTTGCGACGCTTGTTTAAGTGCCTTGCCTCGATCCAGATCTCGTCATCTCACGTCTTTATAGGCCTCCCAACGCACCCAGGGCCACAAAACCCTTAAAAAATCGCCTTTTTTGACGCTTTCCGCTTTACAACGCGGCAAGCGTCACTTATGATCAGGATGTCTGAGGGGCGAGCCAAACATTTCAGTGCGTTTTTGTTTGAACCGCTTGAGTGGAAGAAACGTAGCCCTCAGAGCACTCCAGGACGCTAGTTCAATTTAAGTAGGGAGGTCAAATGGCCGAGGTAAAGAAGTTAACGCAGACCCAAATTGTGAAGGAACTTGCCGAGACAACCGGCATTAGCAATAAGGTCGCCAAGCAGTTCATGGAAGAGGTTGCCAAACTCGCCGTTCGCGAAACAAAGAAGAACGGTTTGTTCGTGCTGCCGGGCATCGGACGCCTTGTGCGCGCCGACCGCAAAGCGCGAATCGGGCGCAATCCCGCAACCGGCGAAGCGATTAAGATTCCTGCCAAAAAGGTAGTGAAATTCCGAATCGCCAAGTCTGTCAAGGACGCGATCGTTCCTCCGAAGAAGAAGTAGGCGATCGTCAGTAACGTTTCTAGGCCGGGTTATGCCGGCTGTTACCCTGATTGAGAATTCAACCCCCGCAGCACCAACGCGGGGGTTTTGCTTGTTGGGCCTGACTCTCTAAGGTTGCTTCTTTTCTTCGGTCGGCGGGCTATCGTCTTTGATGGCGCTTTTGAAGTTCTTCAGACCCGCGCCCAGGCCTTTCGCCAACTCCGGAATCTTCTTGCCGCCGAAGAACACAAGCGCGACAAGCAGGACAACCACGATGTCGCCCGGCGAGAGCATGGCAATGAAGGGGTAATCGATTACTGGCATGAGTTTCCTCTCGCCTTGCGAGACAATCTCATTGTAGACCCAGGGGACTCACCCCGTACCGCCGTCACAAATTCCCCTTGGGAGCGCAAACTCTGTTATGCCCCGCAAGAAAACAAAGCTCAAACGCTTCGATGTGCCGAAGGAAGTAAAGGCGATCGCCCGCGAGCGGGTCGGCCCTGTCCCTCCATCGCGC
This sequence comes from uncultured Acidobacteriaceae bacterium, assembly GCA_963740005.1. Taxonomy (GTDB): domain Bacteria; phylum Acidobacteriota; class Terriglobia; order Bryobacterales; family Bryobacteraceae; genus CAJCIT01. Next base: position 9,340 of record CAVUCO010000070.1, read on the forward strand.
ACCATCACGCCCAAAGCGGATCGAGAAAAGCCAAAACACAAAGTGAACTTGCTGGCTACCGATCCCGTTGAATCCGAGTAGCGCGTCCCAGCCACTGGGACCCGCGTCGGCGGACAACCTAGCGTTGAAATACGGCGGCGAGCAACTTCAGTAAGAGAGTCAAAACCAGCAGCGGCGCGACTGCTGCAAACGCCTTCCCTTTCGATACCTTGAATGCCGCGGCGAAAATCAGCACCATCATCACGATCGACCAGATCTGAAATACCGAGAAGAATCCAAGAAACGCCGTGAGGTATTTGTTCGCTCCCTCGGCCATGAAGATGTCCAATCCGAGCGGCGGTTGCAGCTCGGCCGGGGTGCTCAACTCGCCCTTTCCCTTGATGATCAGATATGTGGCAATCGACTGCAGGATGCTGATCAGCGAAAGGCCGGCGAGCAGATTGAAAAGCCATAGGAACTTGGTCTTAATCTGCATAACCGAGCAGGTTCCGAATAAAATCGCCGCCGCAATCGCCAAGAAAATAATCACTATAATCGGGCTGAAATAGGTTGCGAACTTCTGAATCTGTAACCCAATAGCCAACCCTTTTTGGTACTGAGCCGGATCCTGGCCCGGCGGCGGCGGCTGACTGAGCAGAACCTGTTGTACCACCGGCATCAGAAGGACTCCGATGATGATGCTGACAATGGAAACCAGCAGAATCGGCCCAACCCAGAACCACTTGTGCCGGATCAGCTTCGCGGCCCCGCCGGGGTCGATGAAAAAGTTGAACATCCCGGCCAAATCACCCGCGAAGCTTCCTTGTTCTTCCTGCGTAATTGGTAACTCAGGCACAGCCATGAAATCGTCCCCTTCCTAATCGTGCGCAGCCATTGTACTCCTATTCCCAACCCGCACAACAGAGTTTCTTGGCGCACGTTTCTTGGCCCTGTGCTATTCGCGTTAGGCCGTCTCTTCCCACCCGTTAAGCTGGTACTAGACCCGTGAACCGATACATTCTCTACCTGGGCTTAGCCCTCCTCTTGATAAGCATTGCGTGTTCTTCCTCCAAGCCGACGCCGGCCGAACCTGAGAAGCACTATCAGCTGATCGGCGAAGTCAAAGCGCTCGACGACAAAGTCCAGACGGCCACCATTCAGCACCAAGCCATTGGCGACTGGATGGGCGCCATGACGATGGAATTCCCGGTCCGATCCAAGGAGGAGTTTGCCCAGCTCCACGTTGGGGACAAAATCACCGCTACCGTGAATGTGCAGGGCAACGACTACAACATCAGCGACATCCATAAACAGCCTGTGCCGTGACGCCGAACATTCTCTCCCTTCGCCCTCCGCGCGACCCTTTTCACCAGGCGCCCGTTATGCGCGTGCGCAGCTGGCGCGCACTTTGGAAGAGCATCCGGCCAACTATCAAGTTCCTTCTGGAGACGGAAGTACACGTCTACGCGTTTGCCGTGGCCGCGAATGTCCTTATTTCTTTCTTTCCTTTCCTGGTCGTCATGATTCTGATCAGCCGCTCCGTCCTGCACTGGGAAGCGGCGGTCAATGCAATCTTTTTTGCCGTGAACGACTATTTCCCGGAGTCGTTCAATGCGATTCCCATGAAGAAGCTGCTCCAATGGGCGGCCGGACAGCAGCATGGCCTGAGCTGGTTCTCCATCCTGTTGCTGCTCTTCACAGCTAACGGAATCTTTGAGCCGCTGGAAGTTGCCCTGAATCGGGTTTGGCGAGTGACGAAGAATCGATCGCTTCTGATGAACCAGGTCGTCAGCCTGGGCCTCATTTTTATTTGCGGCGCGCTGACGCTCGCCTCGACCTGCGCCGCTGCGGTGAATCAGGAGTTCGTTTCCAGCTATGTGGGCAGTGGCGCGCTCAGTGGCTTTCTTGACCTGCTCGTGTTCAAACTAGTGGCGCTGCCGCTACTGATGGTCATGATCTTTCTCATCTACTGGATTCTGCCCAATAAAAAGATTCCTATTAAAAGGCTGATTCCTGCTGCCGTCGTGGTCGGCGTGCTGCTCGAAGCACTCAAATACATCAACGTTCTCACCTGGCCTTGGCTGCGGACCAAATTGATGAAGGAGACGCCGCCCTTCGTCCAATCCATCAGCATCATCCTCTGGTCGTTCTGTGCCGCGATGTTGATCCTGGCGGGGGCCGAGTGGTCTGCCCGGGTTCGGCTCGAGTCGCCGCTCGATTCCGGCACGTCTCAGCCAACTTCCGCCGAAGCGGAAGTCGAACTAATGTAAGCTCATTAGCACCAACCTGGTTGGTTCAGGCCGGCGCCCGATCAGAATACATCGGCGTGGATTAGAATTGTGGCAGCGAGACGCGCACAATAGCGGCCCGGGAGAAACCTGAGGCTTGGCTGCCGCGCCTACTATTAGTCAAGAAATCGAGGAGGAACCTCCATGGCTCAATCTGACGCGCACAGGCCGCCCGCCGCGGCGCCAAACGAAGCAGAAATTCAACCGACTCAGGCCCAGCAGGAGAGTCCGTTGCGCGCGAGTTCCCGGGATGACATTAGCCGGCGTGATCTCGTGAAACTCGCTGGGGCTGCCGGCGTGGCCGCCGCCACGATTGGGAAGCTTGCGAGCGCTCCTGCTATCTTGAGCGTCCGCGCTGCAAACGATCAGATCAAGTACGGAATGATCGGCACGGGCAGCCGTGGCACCTATCTCCTGAAGCATTTGACAAAGGTCGACAACGGGCACTGTACTGCTCTGTGCGACCTGAATCCCGAAGCTTTGGACGAGGCCGCCGTCACCATCGGCACCAATCCCAAGAAGTACAAGGATTACCGCGAGCTGCTGGCTGACAAAGATGTCGACGCGGTTCTGATTGCGGTTCCGCTTTACGAGCACTTCCAGGTTACGAAGGATTCGTTACAGGCGGGCAAACAGGTCTTCTGCGAAAAGAGCCTCGTCTTCACCCCCGAGCAGGTACATGCTCTGCGCTCGCTCGCCGCGGAGCACTCCAAGCAAACGCTCCAAGTGGGTCTACAGCGCCGCTACAGCAAGTACTACCAGGCGGTGAAAGACATGATCGATAAGGGCATGCTCGGCGATGTCACCCATATTCACGCGCAGTGGCATCGCAATCCCGGTTGGGTTATGAAGGCCGGCGGCAAAGGCAATCCCAAGAACTGGCGGCTGTTCCGCGAATACTCCGGCGGCCTCACGGCCGAACTTGCATCTCACCAGGTGGATGTTGCCGATTGGTACTTCGGAACGGCCCCCGAATTTGTGATGGGTCTGGGCGGTCTGGATTACTGGCACGATGGCCGCGACGTTTACGATAACATCCAGCTTATTTACAGCTACACCAAGGGCCGCAAGATGACGTACAGCGCCATCACGACGAACTCGCACTTGCCACTGTTTGGCTCCATCCGCCCCGAATTCGGCGAAGTCATCATGGGTACCGAGGGTGCGATCGAAATGACGGTTGGCGATGGACAAAAGACTATGCCGCTAGCTCTTTGGTATCGCGAAGCGACACCTACCAAGGTCGCAGCCGGCACCCAGAAAACGGAGACCAAGGCGGGAGCCACCTTCGCTCTGGCCGGTCCGCAAAAGGGCATTCCCATCTTCATGAAGGAAAACGAGGTCGATTGGAAGAACGACTCGTTTATGAGCCGCGAGCAAAAGCTCGCTCGCCGCTGGCTCTATAGCAAGGGCATCATTCTGCCTGAGGAAGATACGAATCCGGTGGAGACCGAACTGGAGAGCTTCTTCAACGATGCAAAGACCGGCGCCCGGCCTAAGGCCGACGTCGAAGTAGGGCTTGCCGATTCGACCGCGGTCATCCTATCGAACCTCTGCATGGACGAGAACCGCCGCGTCTACTTCAGCGAAATGGACAAGATGGGCCTCCCCGCCGGCGCAGCAAAGCCCGCCGTAACCGCCAAGCCGGCGTAAGAAGTCGATCTGAACCGTTTCCTATTGGCAGCGGTTCTGGCCACGGCTTTCTCCTCGCTGGCCTTGGGCAAGCAGGGCGAGGTGAATGTCTGGTCAGGATCGTTGCAAGACAGCCAGGGCAATCCGATCGCCGGCGCGATCGTAAAGCTCCACTCCGGTAATGCGCGCCAGCAGACGTCCACCGCCGAGAACGGCCGATTCTCATTCACCCTCGCCGCGGGACAGTATTCTCTGTCGGTCGAGTATAAAGGCGCCGTCGCAACGGCCACCCAGCCGATCCGACTCCCAGGCGACGACTCCGAAGTTGTGGTTGTCTTGTCGCCTGATGGCTTGCTCTCCGTTTCTACTGCGCCGAAGACGCCGCTGGCGCCCCCGGTGGTCTCACAATCCAGCGGCGGCAACAGCTTATCGAGCAAGGCCGTTTCCGAACTGCCTCTGAACAAGCGCGACTTCAGCCAGCTGTTGCTGCTTGCCGCCGGAACCATGACGGATTCAAACGGCACGGCGAACTTTACCCAGCAGTTTGCCGTCAACGGACAGCGCGGAACGACGGCGGAGTTTGCCATGGACGGCGCCGACAGCAGCGATCCTGAACTCGGCGGTGCTACATTCACGAACTTCAATGTGGACGCCGTTCAGGAGATTCGATCCAGCACCGGCGTCATGCCCGCTGAAGTCGGTCGCGGTGCCGCCATGTTCACCGACATCATTACCCGGTCTGGCGCCAACGTCATGCATGGATCGGTCTTCGAGTTTCTGCGCAACGCCGCACTCGATGCGCGCAACTTCTTCGACCGCCGCTCGGTTGCCCAACCGGGCCGCATCCCACCGTTCATTCGCAACGAATTCGGTTTCACCAACGGTGGACCCCTGGTGATCCCGCATCTTTACGACGGGCACGACCGCACCTTCTACTTTGTCGAGTATCAGGGATTCCGCCAGGTCCTCGGCACCACGCAAGTGATTCCCGTTCCCGATGCAGACGACCGCGCTGGTCTCGACAAGACCGCCTATCCGGGCGATACGCTCATCGTCCCGGTGAGTCCCCTGACTGCCCCGCTGATCGCCCGGTATCCCATGCCGAACGATCCGCAGGGTCCGTACGGTGCGCGCACGTACGCGACCTCTTCGAAGGTCGACACATTCGCAAATCAGTTCTCGGTGCGGCTCGACCACAAGATCTCCGACAAGTCCCAGCTGTTCGGCCGGTTTACCTGGGGCGACACCGACGGACCAACTACCAATCCGAGCCAGACTGCCATTGACCCGAGTTTTGCCATCAACTTCGTCGACCGCCAGCGCAACGCGGTCATCACCTACACGAAGGCCTTCTCACCAACGTTCACATCGGAGTCGTCCATCAGCTATACCCGCACTACTCCTTCTTTCCCGACTATCAATCGCACCGATCCCGCACTGACGTTCGGCGACGGTCTGTACGAAGGTTTCAACACGGCGGCCGGCTCCGTGATGGGCGCCTATGGCAATCTCTTTCAGGTTCGCCAGAACTTCACCTGGTTGCGTGGCAAGCACACCTTCAAGGCCGGCGGTGAGATACGCGCAAACCGCGATACTACAGTTTTTGGCATAAGTCCGAACGGCCAATATCAGTTTGGCGGGGGCGCGGCTTATTCGCCGGTGGCGATTCATTCGTTGAGCGGCCTGCACGATATCCCCGTCGGCGGCTTGCTTCCCGATTCGCTTACTGGGTTGCTGACCGCGACCGCGTTCACCTACACGCAGGCCGTTGCGCCCTCGATCTTCGCCCAAGGCGCGTACATCGGCGATTCGGCCATTCGGCGTGAGGCGTACAACATCTACATCCAGGACAGCTGGAAAGTTACCGACCGTCTGCTGTTGAACTACGGACTGCGCTACGAAGTGGACACGCCCATTTGGGAGGCTGACAAACGCACCTCGGGCCCGGTCCTGACTTCGACGCCGGGTGCGTTGCCGGGATCGGAACTGCTCATCAACCTACAGCCCTCTTACAAGACGGACTGGAACGGTTGGGGCCCCCGTCTTTCGCTGTCGTATCGGCTGGCGGCCAACACGGTCTTCCACGCCGGCGCCGCTATCACCACGCTTCTCCCGAACCTCTGGCAAGACAACCTTCTGACTGGCAGCACTCCCTTCGTTGTTTACCCACACTTGACCGCCGCGCCGGGACAGCCCATACAGTTCGGCACATTCATAACACCGCAACAACTGCCGGTCATCTATTCGACCAGCGGAGCTGAGATTTTCGCTTCTGGAAACTCGAAGCTGGTGCCGGCCAACACCATCATGGATGTGCAACGCTTCGAGCAAGATCTGGCTGCTCTCTCACCGGGTCAGCCCGTCACGCCCCTTAATATCGCCGGTATCGCCGGGAACTTCCTGAACGGCTACATCGGCACCTGGGTTGCCGGCGTCGAACAAAAAATCGGCATCGCAACGATCGACGCATCGTATGTGGGAACGGCCGGCGTTAAGTTGCCGACGATTGACTACCCCAATGGATACTCCGGCGCTGGGCCGGGCTTCGCTCCTTACACCCAGTTCAATTCGTCCGGCAGCGTCGTTGGCGGCTACGGCACAACCATGGTCGTGACGAACCAGTCTCACTCCACTTACAACGGCCTTCAGGTTTCAGCGCAGAGTGCTTTGACCAGCTCGGGTTTCGGCTTTCAGGCGAGCTATACCTGGTCCAAATCGATTGATGATGCCAGCGCCGTCATTGGCGGCTTCATCTCCGGCTCGTCCGGCACTGTCTCTCAGACGGCCCCACAAAACCCCTTCGACGCCAGTGCGGACCGCGGGCCTTCCTCGTTCGACGTCACCCAAGCGTTTAACGGCAGCGTTTTCCAGGATCTGCACGCCGACCGGTTAGGCATGCTCCAACATGTCAGTAAGAAGGTCACGGGCGGCTGGCAGATCCTCGCGATCGGCAGCATTCAATCCGGCCCTCCCTTCACGATCTACTCAGGGATTCAGCAGACCGGCGCCGGCTCCATCGGAACCGACCGGCCCGATCAAATCGGCACCCCGGTTCTCTCGACCAGCCGCAACGTGCGCGAAGACTACTTCGGCCTCGGCGCTAACAACAGCTCCTACTTCTATATCCCCATCAACGTGCCGGATGGAACGGGGCCGAATCAAGGTGTGTTTGGAAGCCTGGGCCGCAACACGTTCCGCGGGCCCGGCATGCACAACTTGGATTTTGCCGTGATCAAAGACACGCCATTCCTGATCGGCAAAGAGGTCATGTCGCTTCAGTTCCGCGCCGAGTTTTTCAACATATTCAACATCGTCAATTTCGGGTTGCCGTCGAATATCGTTCTCGGGCCGGGCTTCGGCGAGATCAGCCGCACGGCTACGAATTCGCGTCAGATTCAGTTCTCGCTGAAACTCATCTTCTGAGTCGGCTAGGGCGCCACTTCGAGCGTCACGGTGACTGTCGCTTCCACCGACACGCTGCCTGATTCAATCGGCGTGGGAGCCGCGGCGGCCATTGCCCTTTGGGCCATCATCATCGGCTTATACAGCGGCTGCACGGCAGCTTCTCCCGACTGTGCTTCCAGCACGCCAACCACCCGCAGCCCCAGCGCCTTGGCGATCGCTTCGGCATTCGCCCGTGCCTTCTGCGCAGCCAGGGACAGCGCCTGCTGCCTTACGGCTTCGTCGTTCTTGAGCGTGAAGTTGACGCCATTCACGTTGGTGGCGCCAGCCTGCATCGCTGCATCGATCACCTTGCCCACCGACGCCAAGTCGTGCAATATCACGTGCACGGTATTATTCGCGTTGTAGCCATCAATGACAGGCGAGCCGCCAGGCTTCGGATAGCTATAGGCTGGGTTCACCGAGTACTGCTGTGTCTTCACCTCGTCGCCATGTCCGATCAGTGCCTTCACGGCGTTGACCACCGCGGTTGTGCGGTTGGCATTGTCTGCCGCGGCCGCCTGCGCTGTCTTTTGCTGGTTCGACACGCCAATGCTTACCTCAGCCTGGTCAGGCGCTGCATCCACCATGGACTGACCGGTAGCCCGCACCAGCGGCGGTATGCGCCGCGCTGGTTCCTGCGCCGTAGCCGTTAAATTCATACAGCCCAAAGCTATCACTAATAACGCTGCTCTTTGCATCACATTCCTCCGCCACTTGCATGCCTATCTCTGGAGACGAAGTTTAACTCGTTTCGTTACCCGAGTGGTCACTTTCAGAAGTTCGAGTACACTTCGCCATACCGCTTTCTGACGAGACTGTGTGAAAACTTCAGCACGGAGCCGCGCGCGTCAGCAAGCGCACTCAAAGGCCGATATTTTTATCAAACCCCCGGCATTGTCAGCTGCTTTCTGACCGCAAAGGCCGTTCAATAGTGGCCTCCGAACAGATCGACCCCAACAAATCCAGGTCCACGTTTCCGCCGGAAACCAGCACACCAACCCGCGTCAGTTCCTGCGGTATCTTTCCCGTCAGCACCGCTGCCGCCGACACCGCTCCACTGGGTTCCACCACCATTTTCATGCGTGTGAGTAGAAACCGCATGGCCTCCTTGATCTCTTCTTCCGTCACCAGCAGTACGTCGTCAGCAAACTTCTGCACAATCGGAAACGTCAGTGCGCCGGGCATCGGTGTTCGCAGGCCATCTGCAATCGTATTGGGCGGCTCGATTCCGATTCGCCTGCCGGCGCGCAGTGAAAGATAGAAGTCATTTCCGGCAGCCGGTTCCACCCCAAAGACTTTCATCCTTGGACGTAATGCTTTTGCCACGGTCAGCGCACCCGCCAGCAATCCGCCGCCTCCCAGACAAACCACCAAGGCATCCAGATCGGGCATATCAGCCAGGAGTTCCAAGGTCGCAGTTCCCTGACCCGCGATGATCTTCGGATGATCGAACGGCGGCGCCAGTATCGCTCCTGTGGACTCCGAAATCTGGCGGCCGATCGCTTCCCGATCCTCGGTCTGCCGGTTGTAGGTGATCACCTTCGCGCCGTGCGCTTTGGTCGCCGCTACCTTCGCTTTGGGGGAATCCAGCGGCATCACGATGGTGGCGGGCGCGCCCACATACTCGGCGGCAATCGCCACCGCCTGCGCGTGGTTTCCGGAAGAGAAAGCCACCACGCCCCGCCTTTGTTCCTCGCTTGTTAGCGACAGAATCAGGTTCGACGCTCCGCGAATCTTGAACGATCCGCCTCGCTGGAAGTTTTCACATTTGAAGAAGGCCGCATGGCCGCTGGCAGCGTCGAACAGACGGGACGTCGCCACCGGCGTTCGATGCGCCAAGGGCTTAATTCGCTCGGCCGCTTCCTCAACGGTCGCTAAACTGATTTGCTCCAAGACTTGTTCCATGTTCAGGCTCCTAGTAGCCCGCTTTCTTGTCCACCACGTGTTGCAACGGCTCGCCCTTGAGATACCGCTCGAAGTTCTCCACAAACTGCAGCGCCGTCAGTTCCAGCCAGTCCGGATATTTCGTGCGATCCGTGCAATGCGGAGAGAGCAGAACGTTCTCCATGCTGAAGAATGGGTGCCCTCCGGCAAGGGCTCTTTCTCAAACACATCCAGCGCGGCGGCGGCGATCCATCCTTCCTGTAACGCGCGTACCAGTGCGGCTCGTCCACCAGCACCCAGCGGCCGACGTTAATCAGGATCGCGCTTTTTTTCATGGTTCGTCTTCGGCCTCGCCACGATATGGAAGGTTTCCGGTGTAGAGGGCGCTGACAGAGCGATAACGTCGCACTCGGCCAGCATCGACCGCAGATCGTCCAATCGAAAGGCCTCGGCAAGAATGGGATCCTTCGCAGCTAACTCCGGCCTGCGCCGTGTGGCCAGAATTCGAATCCCGTCGCCTTCGCTAAAGCGCGCATTCGTGCCCAATCTCACCGTAGCCGATGATGCCCATGGTGCGTGCCGGCATCCACTCCACCAGAAACTGATCCCATTTGCCCTGGCGCTGGCTCTCCACCAGCCGTCGAAATTGCTTGTAGAAGTAGAGCACGCCCAGCACGGCGAATTCCGCCAGCGACCGCTTAAACAGCCGCGCGCGTTCGTTACCGGCACCGGGCTCTCGATCAATCGGGGAGAAGCAGATTTTCCACGCCGGCCGCAAGTCACTGCATCCAGCGCACATCTTCGCCAGGGCAGATATCCTGCAGGGGAAGCGCGCGGCCGGTTATGCCGGAAACAACAACGACCTCCGCCTCGGCGTGTGCTGGCGAACAAACTCCGGCTCGCTCCCAATCAAGAACTCGGCGCGCTCCCGGAGCGGATCCGAGCACATGGAAAAAGTAGCCGTCCGAAGGACAATCGACCAGGGTCTGGGCTTGTGCATAAGAACTCTGACCACTCTAGCCGCCGCCTCCGTACCCAACTTCGCCGGCGTCGGCAAATGTGGCGAACTGGCCCGCTTGATTCAAGAACAGGTAAAATCGCCCCCATGGCGTATCTGCTCAAAACTGAACCCGAAGCCTACTCGTTCGCCGACCTGCAGCGCGATGGCGAAACGCTCTGGGACGGCGTCACCAATCCGACTGCCGTGAGGAATCTTCGCTCCATGAAACCGGGCGACAAGCTGGTGATCTATCACACCGGCGATGAACGCCGCGCGGTCGGTACCGCCACGGTGACGAAGGTCGAGATTACCGATCCCAAACATCCCAAGGTTCACATCAAGCTCGGCAAAGCGATTGCCGAACCACGAACGCTGTCCGACATCAAGCAACATGCGCTGTTTGCCGGTTCACCACTAGTAACCCAGGGGCGCCTGTCAGTCGTCCCCTTGACGGCCGAACAATACGCCTGGCTAGCGAAGTAGGGTAGGCCCCCGGCCTGCGATCGACGCCTCGTCGATCGGCCGCGGCGTTCCCAACCGCCCGACTTATCAGAACCCTTGCGACGCCGACCGTGCACAATAGAGAGAATCATCTATGACCGAAACACCACAACGGTACATCGCGCGAATGATCGCGCAATTGCACGATCAGGATCCCCTGGAGATTCTCGAAACCTCGCCCGCAAAGCTCTCCACGCTCATCGCCGGCAAGTCCGAGGGGGAATCCCGGCGACAGCCGGCTCCGGGCAAGTGGTCGATGGCGGAGATCATTGTTCACCTGGCGGAAGTCGAAATCGTTATCGGGAATCGAATCCGGATGATCTTAGGCGCCAATGGAACACCCATCCAGGCCTTCGACCAGGATGCCTGGGCGGTTAGCTACCCCGGCATGCCGGTCGAGCCCTCGCTCGAAGTGTTTCGCGTCCTGCGCTCGGCTAACGTTGCTTTGCTGCGCTCACTCACCCCAGCGCAATGGGAACAGTTTGGCATGCACGCAGAGCGCGGCAAGGAGACCCTCCGACACATCTCGCGCCTCACCGCCGGACACGACCTCAACCACCTCGCCCAAGTCCAAGCCCTATCGGTTGCTGGTAGCGAGTAGACTGGAGTTGTGCAGGTTCGTTGTTCATGCGGCGCCTATCCACCGGAAGACGCTCGTTTTTGTCACAAGTGTGCTCGCCCCCTCTATGAGGAAGATCACGCCCAATTAAGCCAAGCTGGCAGCCGAGGCCGTCCCGGTTCCCGTTGCGCCGCCCATTGAGCCACCTCCGCTGCCTTGCGGCGGTCTCGAACATCAATTTCCACAACTCCCGCGCGGTTACGGTGAGCATTATGGTCGCGGCCCTTACGCTGCTCCTGTTGTTCACGCTGGCTACCCTCGCGCCGCCCGTGGTGCCCTTTGTGTTCTGTGCCGGCGGATTCCTGGCGACCTTGGTCTACACTCGCCGGACGGGTGAAACCATCAGCGTCCAGAGCGGCGCGCGCATGGGCTTCATGACCTGTCTGTGGGCTTTCGTTGTGATTCTGCTAATGAGCTGCCTGGTTGTCGCGATGCTGGCCAGCCCCGAAGCTCGTCAAACCATCCAACAACAAACACCCGCTGCCTTCCAAGGGAATCCCCAGATGGCCGAGGCCATGGCGAAGACTATGAAATCGCTCGACAACCCGAGCGACTTTATCATGAACCTGATCTTCGGCATCGTGTTCATGTTCTGCATCTGGAGCCTGCTTTCGATGCTCGGCGGGATTCTCGCCGCCAAGCTGGCACGGCGGCCGTAGCTAGTAAGAGGCGGCGGCGCTGAACAGCGCGCATAGCTCTCCGGCGCATTCGGGACACTCGATTTTCAGACCACACAAACGGAGTAACGACGATCCCGCTGCGGTC
>CAVUCO010000071.1:0-44533 GCA_963740005.1 uncultured Acidobacteriaceae bacterium
GCGCGCTAAAACAGGTTACCGGCCACGAGTTCCGCGAGCGCCGTGTTCTTGCTCCGAATCGATTTGGCATTCCCGGCGTCGTCCGCCGTGCTCAAGCGAAGAACGAAGCTCTGATTCCGCACACGTCCTACGGCCTTCTCTACGACCTGATGGCTGGTTCCCAAGCTGCAGGCGATGGCTTCATTGCCGATCGCTTTCAGCGGCATAATGTCACGTCCACCATGGCAGGCACTCTCCGCAAAACGGGTAAACTGATCCGGGGCAGTGAGCGTGCCGACTTCGATGGTCAGTTCGGATCCCGCTCGCGTGAACTGGCAGGTGTAGCCCGCGCTCTTTTCCGAACGGGTCATGGTGGCTTGAACCTCGCCGCCGAGCGCTCCGGCGGCGGTTGCCGCATTCATCACGGGACAAGTAAGGGATGTGGCGAGCAACATCAGACCCATCATGAGCTGAGGCGCTTGGCGGGTTTCAGTTCTTCCGCGCTCAGAATCTTTCCGCCTTCCTGGATCACGTACAGCCGGTTCACGTCCAAATTCTTGAGCTGGTCCACTTGCCCGCTCAGCCAACGAATCTCGACCATGTCCACCTTGGCGGCGTCTTCAAGACCGAAATGCATGCGCATATCGTTTTGCGAGAAATAGCTGCCACCGCTGCGCAGTTCATCCATTTGGACCAGCGGCTTCGGCGCGTCCGGCTTCGTCTTCGCCGTGACGATGACCCGCGAGCCGATGCCGGTGCGGTTGGATTTCACACCGACCAGCTTGATTTTTATCCACTTACGATTCAAGGTGGAATCGCAGCGCAAGAGCTGCGGAATCGCGTTCACACAATTCACAGCGATGTCGAGATCGCCATCGTTATCGTAATCGCCGAATGAGCAGCCGCGGGCGGGCGCATTTTCTAGAATGCCGGGCCCTGCTTTCTCGCTTACTTCCTCGAAACGTCCATTCTGCAGGTTGCGATACAGATACTTGTGCTCGGCGTATTTCAAATCCGCCTTCGATTTATCGACCTCCGGATACACGTGACCGTTTGACATCAAGATGTCCAACCAGCCATCGTTATCCATATCGAAGAACCCGACGCCCCATCCCAGGAGACGGGTGTTCACGCCGACTCCGCTCGGATAGGTTCGATCTTCGAAGGTGGCGTCTCCCAGGTTGGTATAAAGCGAATCGGTGTCGCCTGCGAAATTGGTTTTCACGACGTCCAGATTACCGTCGCGATTGTAGTCACCGATGGAAACGCCCATGCCTGCCTGCGGCTTCCCTTCCGGGGATAGAGCTGCGCCCGACTCTATGGCGATGTCTTTGAACGTGCCGTCCTTTTGGTTCTGATACAGCGTGGCCACGGTGGAATCGTTGGCGACATAGATATCGGGCCACCCGTCGTTGTCCAGGTCGGAGGCCGCGACGCTCAACCCATAAGTGCCTGTGGTGTTCCAGATGCCTGCCTTCTCGCTGACGTCCGTGAACGTACCGTCGCCATTGTTGTGATAGAGGATGTTCTTGCCGCCCGGCAAACCGGGAGGGCCACAGGCCACCAGCAGACCTTTGTAGGTGCAGGGGCCAGCCTCAGGCGGCGGCGCGGTTTTCAAATCGAAATCCACGTAGTTTGCGACGAACAGGTCCAAATGACCGTCCTTGTCGTAATCGACAAAGGTGCAGCCGGTGTTCCAGCGTGTTTTCGGGCCCGGTTGTTTCAAGCCCGCCTTCTCGGTGACATCGGTGAAGGTGCCGTTGCCGTTATTGCGATAGAGGGCATTCTGACCGTAGTAGGAGACGAATAGATCGTCGTTGCCGTCGTTGTTGTAATCACCCACGCAGCAGGCCTGTCCCCAACCGGTGCGATGTTCCAATCCGGAGCCCTTGGTCACGTCGGTGAATGTGCCGTCGCGATTATTCTTGAAGAGGCGGCAGTGCGGCTCCTGGCCGGCGGGAAAGCCTTCCAAGCGCCAGCCGTTGACGAAAAAGATGTCCAACCAGCCGTCGTTATCGTAGTCGTAAAACGCAAGCCCGCAACCGGTGGTTTCCAACAGATACTTGTTGTGCCCTTCCCCGCCGTAAACGGTCTTAACGGCCAAACCGGACTCCTTCACGACGTCGACAAAACTGACACCCAGAGGAGTTCCCTCAATAGGAGACTTCGGCCCCTTTGGCGCGGGCATCGCCTTGGCATTGTAAGTTCGTTCGGTGGGCCCAGGCATTTGGATCTGCTGTCCTTCCGGCGAAGCCATGGCCATCAGATCAGCGAAGGGAAGCACCAGAGCCGTTCGGCTGAGCGAACGGAGAAAGGTGCGGCGATTGCGATTCACTATATTGTTCCTTGTCGGTTAATGCGTCCCAGTCATCGCGTCGTCAAGCAGTGACAACTGTTTATGGACGTGCCAGGGAGAGCTCTCGATCGATATCTCGGGGTGTAGGCGCAGAAAATCCAGCGAGTAGGTTGGCGCACCGGGGTCAACCTGCTTGGTGGCGAACTGCGCAGCCTGCTCGGCTGCTTTTTGCTTCATGCCCATGCGCCGATAAATGACCGCGAGGTTGTAATGCGCCGCGAGATCATCGGGCTCGATAGCCTGCAACGCTTCGAATTGTGCACGGGCCTCGTCATAGCGATGGCATTGGTAATAGGAGATGCCCAGCTCTCGTCGGGCATCGATGGACATGGGGTATTGCGCGACTACTTTTTCAAAATCGGCCATCTCGGCATCGGAATTTCCTGCGCGACGCTCGACCAAGCCAAGGTAATAGAATGCCCGGGCGCTATCTGGTTTCAGCGCCAGCGCCTTCTCGAGATAGGGACGGGCCTCGGAGTACTTTTCCCACTGGATATCGTTCAGGGCAAGGTTGATGTAACCATCCACGTAGTCCGGGCGTAGCTGAACCACCTGCTTGAACGCCGCCTCCGCATCCGAGTACTGGAGTTGATCTAAATACGAGATTCCCAGGTTATTCCAGCGCATCCAATCGGGATTGTCTCGCGCGTCCTGCACGCCCGCCAGATTCTGGCCCAGGTCGAACTTGCGAGTTCGCTCTCCGAGTTCCACGACCGGATAGGCAGGGTGGTCAGGTCCAAAGATGTTGTTCATGTAGCTCTGCCGCAGATGCCGGTAATTGACGCGCGCACTGAACGTGAGCGGGCCTTTCGAATCCGCCGGAATGCGGAACTGGTAGCGAATCAGCGACGAGCGGCCGGATTGAATGGTGTTGTCGTAGGCAACCGAATGGATGGTCCAAACCTTGTGATTGTCGACGAAGCCGCCCGTCGTATCGACCGGGCGGTTGGTGAAGCTATGCGCACGCTCGTCGATCGCGCCGTCGGGCTTCAGAAACCCGCTGTGATAGACCTCTTTGCCGGATGCATCTTGCACCGCGAGCTCCACCCAGGCTTCGTACAGATCGCGAACTTCCGGAATTAGCGAATGGCCGATATTCTTATTTTGAACGATGACCATGGTCTCGATGATTTCGTCGGGCGAGATGGTGAAAGGCACCGAACCTAAGGGTGCGAAGACTTCATCGGTTTTAGGCTTCCGGATGCCGAAGAAATCCACGTTGAGGTACATGCCCGATCTCAGAAACTCCTGGGTCTTCGCCAGCTGCTCATCGAAGCCGTAATAAAAAGGCACGGCGGTGTTGCCCGCTACCCAGCGATGGGATGCAAAGGTGCCACGCTTGGCGCCTGGTTCCTCAAGGGTCGGAGCGTTTCTTCGCATGTGGCAGTTCTGGCAGATCTGAACGTCAGCCTGATAGAACGTCAGCGGTGTCCGCTTGGAGAATTTAGAATTCTGCCACTCGTCATAGGCCGTAAAGGCGCGAACGAATTTATAGGCATTTAGTGTGTTGGGTAGATTCGCCTTGTGGCAGGCGGCGCAAAACTCGGGCGTGCGGTAGAAATCCTGCATAACGGCCTTGCTATGCCGGTCGGGATGCGCCTTGATCTCGGCGTCAGGCACTTCGCCAGGGATCCGTTTGCCGTTTTCATCCACCAGTACGGATGGCACGCCCATTACGTAGCTGCCGTTACCTGTCGTTGGCTGCAGACGCTGAACGGAGTGGCAGGTTGTACAGGTGAGGCCATCCTGATCGAATTCCCGATCCACGTGAGAGTCTTTGGTCAAGGCCCCGGTGGTGACGGCGATGGGGTTATGGCAACTGTCACAATGCCGGGTAAACTCGATCCCCTTGGTATCGCGGAGGATGTTGACGCTGGTGCGGTAAAAAGGGGTGCGGAACGAGTTGGAATGCAGCGACTGGCGCCATTGTGCGGCGGCCTCCGCATGGCATCGCGCGCAGTAACTGGCCTTTAGAAAAACGCCGGGCTGGATGAAGCCGCCACCCTCGGTGGTTGCGTTGCCCGGCGCGGAAAGCGTGTCTTTGCCAAAAGCGAAATCGTAGGTTTCCCGAGTTTGCTCGTCGTACGCCTGGCGCTCGTTCCCGGCAGCGTTTTGAGCCCGCCCCAGGCCACCAAGGCAGAGCATGGCCCCCAAGGCGAACGCAGCGCGGCGTCCAAACGGTAGTTTCATCCAGCACAACCTTATCAGGCCATTTTCTCACGATACAGAGAGCGAAGTAGGGCTGACCAGGCGCAGCCGTGCACGATAGCGTTTTCAGTTGTCGCCCTTGAGTTCCTTCCAGCGGTCCATCTCTTTTTTTGCCTCCTCCGGTTTGCCCAGCTGCATGAGAGTCTGGCCCAGGAGGTAGTGAGCGGAGCGGTTCTGGGGGTCCAGAAGGAGCGCGTGGCGCAGGACACCGTCCGCGTTCGCCAGTTCACCGCGCTTGAGATACCCTTTGCCAAGCAGGATGAACGGCCCGCTGTAGTTCGGGTTCAGCCAAACCGAGCGTTCCAGCGGGCCCATGGCTTCGTCCCATTTCTCAACCCGGCTGTAGGCGTCGCCGAGACGGTAATGGGCCATGGCATAGCCCGGATTGATGTCGATCTCCTTCTTCAATTCGGCGATGGCTTCATCGATCTGGGCGTGGAGAATGGCCACCTCGCCCAGCAGGAAGTGCGCTTCGGGGATCTTAGGATCGAGTTCGAGCGCCAGCTTCGCCTGTTTGGCGGCCTCGAGGTCCACATCGTGGTGCAAGAGCATACGGGCGGTAAGCAGATGAGCCGCTGCTGAGTTTGGGCCGACCTGAAAGAGCTGCGCAAACGCCTTCACAGCCTTCTCATTTTGCTGGGTGAGGATGCAAGCGTTGCCGAGCATATAGGCGGCCTCGGGCGTGGGCGCCTTTCCGCTCAAGGCCTTTTCCAACCAGGGAATCGCATCGCTGTATTTCGATTGAAGGAACAGGCTCTGGCCTAGCAGCAGCACCGATTCTTCGTACTCAGCGCTTCCGGGTTGCTCCGTTTTCAGGGCCTCGGTGAACTGAGCAACGGCTTCCGGGTACTTGTGCTGCTTGTAGGCCGATAGGGCCGTCTGATGCGCGCTCAGCTCGAGAAGCACCAACAGGATCGGCAACATAGCCCCAGTATAATGAGGCAGGTGAATCATGCGGCTGCCGGGCTTGATTGTTTTACTACCGCTGATTCTTCTGGCCCAAAGCAGTGTTCAGGAGATAGAATCCAGGGCCATTGAACTCAAGTCCAAGGGGGACGCCGCCGGGGCTTTGGCCGCCTATCAGGAGGCCGCCAAGCTGGATCCAAAGTCGGCGCGCTTCCAGGATGAAATCGGCTTCCTGCTGGCTGTTCTGAACCAGCCCAACGAGGCAACTCCGTATTTCCAGCACGCCATTGAACTGGATCCGAAATTCGCCCCCGCACACTATCACCTGGGAGCTGCTCTTTGGATGGCAAAGGATCCGGTACGCAGCATTCCCGAGTTGACGGAAGCAGTGGCGCTCGATCCGAATAATGCCGCGTATCAACTGAGACTGGGCGAGGCGCTGGATGCGTCGGGCAAGGAAGAAGAAGCAGTCGTTCATCTGAAAGCAGTGACTGTGCTCCAGCCGCAGGACGCCGAATCCTGGAATCGACTCGGCAGCGCGCTGCAAAAGATCAGAGATCTGCCCGATACAGCGGACGCCTATCAACATGCGGTCGCACTGAATCCCAATGACATTAGTGCCCACCTCAATCTCGGCATGGCTTTGGTACTGATGCGCCAGCCGAAAGAGGGTGTCGCCGAGTATGAAAAAGTGCTGGCACTCGACCCAGCGAACAATTCGGCGCGCCTGGGAATTGGATTCGCCCACCTGCAAAAGAGGGAACTGGATGAGGCGATAGCCATCTTTCGGGATGTCATCGCGCGCGACCCTACTATTGCCGCTGCCCATTACAACCTGGGCGTCGCGCTGAAGAATCAGGACGACATTGACGGAGCGAAGGCGGAGTTTGCGAAAGCTCTGGCCAGCGACCCCAGCCTGTCCGAAGCGCATTACATGCTCGGCATTTCTTACTGGCAGACCGGAGACTTCGACCACGCCGCGAATGAGATGCGCGCGGCCATTGGTCTGCGGCCAGAGTATGCGGAAGCGTATTTCATGCTGGGTACCGTGCTCAAACAGAAAGGCGATCTCAAGGCCGCTGAAGAGGCCTTGCGAACAGCCATCCGGCTCAATCCTGAGAATCCAGGCCCTTACAACACCCTGGGCCAGGTTCTGCGGCAGAAGGGCGACATTGCGGGAAGCAAGGCTCTCTTCGCAGAGGGTACCCGGCTGAAGCAGAAGAAAGAAGCCGAACTGGGAACCATGCTGGAACGCCAATAGGCGACCCGGCGACGCCCGCCCAGCTACTTCTTCGGCACAACTTTGATCTCAAACAGCTTCGGCCATAACTTCCCGGTCACGAACAGGCGGTCGTGAATCGGGTCGTAGGCGATGCCGTTCAGCACATCAACCGGAGTGAGGCGATCGTTGTCTGTGAGGAGGTTTGACATATCGATCCAACGCACAACCTTACCGGTTTTCGGGGCAATGCAGACGATGCGGTCCTGCTGCCAGATGTTGGCGTAGATCTCTCCCTTGATGTACTCCAACTCATTGAGATTGTCGATTAATGTCCCGTTGTCTTTGACCTCAGTCCGGCCGATTTCTCTCAAGGTCTCGGGGTTTATGAAGCGCAGCGAGTCGGACCCGTCACTTTGGATGAGCTGTGTCCCGTCGTGAGTCAATCCCCAACCCTCACCGCCATAAGCGAAGGTTCGCTGGGGCTTGAACGTAAACAGGTCATAAACGAAGCCGACGCCGGATTTCCAGGTGAGCTGCACCAGGCTCTTCTTCCAGTCGGTCAGACCCTCGGCAAAGTACTGGGCCGGGACATCGGTCTTCTGCAATACTTCGCCGGTTTCTAACTTCACCTTGCGCAATGACGACCGGCCCTCGAGGCCGGTGCTCTCGTACAGGAAGCCATCGAGGTAAATCAAGCCTTGGGTGAACGCGTTGCGGTCGTGGGGATAGACGTGAACCACGCGATATCCATAAACCGGAGCGGAGGCCGGGGTCGCGCAAGAAGCCGCCATCAAGCCCAAGAGAAGAGCTGTAACCGGGTTGGCGAGCGAAGGGCGTTTTCTCATGAAGTCCTCAAAACAAAGTCAAACCACCAGAAATAGGTGGATATCCATGACATTGGTCCCGGTCGGGCCGGTTTTGACCAGGTCCTTTATTGATTGAAACACTGTGTAGGAATCATTCGCCTGTAAATGCTGAAGGGGAGGATAACCGGCCGAGGCGGCACGAACTGCGGTGGTTCCGTCGGCGACTGCCCCGGCCGCGTCCGTAGGGCCATCGGTGCCGTCCGTGCCGGCGCTCAGCACCAGCCAGTTCGGCAAGCCACTGAGCTGAATCGCGGCCGCCAGGGCGAACTCCTGGTTCCGGCCGCCCTTGCCCTGTCCCTTCACGGTGACGGTTGTTTCGCCGCCGGACAACAGGCAAAGAGGGGGCTTTGCCGGGTGCGCGGAAGATAGGATCTCCCGGACCACCTCGGCATGAACACCGGCCACTTCCCGCGTTTCGCCGCGCATGGTGCTGGAGAGGAGAAGGGGACGGTAGCCCAGCGATTTGGCCTTTTCAGCGGCAGCACGAAGCGCCTGGCGATTGGATCCGACAAGCACATTGTGGACGTTGTGGAACAAGGGATCTCGCGGCTTTGGCGTCTCCGGCAAATTGCCGCGGGCGCCCTGCTCGAGGTGATGGAACACCACGGCAGGCACTTTGCGGGTGAGCGAATACTTGGCAATGGATCGCAATGCATCACCATATGTGGATGGATCGGGCGCGGTTGGGCCGGATCCAATCACATCCAGCGGATCGCCGATTACGTCCGACAGCAGGAGCGACACCACGGTCGCCGGGTAAGCCAGCGCTGCCAGCCGTCCACCTTTGAGCCCGGAGAGATGCTTCCGGACGGCGTTCAGTTCGAAGATGTCTGCGCCGGCGCGCAGAAGCAGGTCGGTGGTGCGCTGCTTGTCGCGCAGTGTGAGGGGAGGGACCGGCGCCGGGAGCAGGGCCGATGCCCCGCCGGAGATCACGACCAACACCAAGTCTCGGGCATTGGCCTCTCGAAGCAGCAGCTCAATTTGGTGAGCCGCCTCGACCCCTCCGCGGTCGGGGATGGGATGGCCGCTTTCATGGACCTGGATCCGGGCGGGAGCGGGCTTGGTGTGGCCGTGTTTGACGCTGACGACGCCTCCGGCAATGCGAGAGGCGCCGAGGGCGGCCTCCACCGCTCGGGCCATGGGCGCCGCCGCTTTACCCGCGCCGACCACGAAGATGCGGTCGAATTCAGAGAGCTTCAGCCGTGTATCGCCAGCGCGGAGAACGCCGCGCTGCACCGAAATGTGGTGCCGAACCGCTTCTCCCGCGTCGGCTGCCTGGAGCGCTGCTCCGAAGATAGCGAGTGCGTCCGGCCGGAGTCTCTGGAGTTGCGGCCTCACAAGCTTCAGAAGATAGGAAGGCCGAGTATCCGGTTCACGATGGCGTCGATTTCCTCATCGGCGATCTCAATCCGGAAGTCGGCCCGGCTGTAGAGTGGGCGCCGGTCTTCGTACAGCCTAGCGAGCAGTTCCGGATTGCGAGCCAGAGGCCGGGAGTTGTCGTCACCCAGCCGCCTCCGGACGATTTCCAGCGGACAATCCAGCCAAAGCGTTACGCCATTGTTTTCGAGCAGCTCAAAGTTCCGCGGCTGGACGAAAGCGCCACCACCCAGGACAATGACGCCCGGAATGCCGGCCTGCACGGACTTTACCCGCTTGTTAATCATTCGGTTTTCCAGGTCGCGGAATGCCGCCTCGCCCCGTTCATCGAAGATCCGGGCAATTGGCGTTCCCTCTTGCGCTTCAATATCGGCATCGATGTCGTGAAACGGCCAGCCCAGTTGGTCGGCCAGCACCCGGCCGATGGTCGACTTGCCGCAACCCATGAAGCCGACCAGGTAGAGTCCAGGGGTGCGCTTCAGCTTGAGCGTCATGAGCCGGATCGTGTCCTGAAGACAGAATTCCCGAGAGAGCGGGTTGCAATCGGCGGTGCCCCGTGAGGCGCTTCCACACGTCGCATAGTTTGGCTCCAGTATATCGTTGGAACACTTCAAAACGTTAGTGGACCTACACGTCCCGGCTTGAGCGGCGGACAGCCGGCTGAAGCAGGGCCACCAGCAGTCCATAATGAGTACATGCCGGAGCAGTTGCTTCCACTTTTTCCGCTGTCAGCCGTGCTATTGCCGGCGACGCCCTTACCTCTCCACATCTTCGAAGACCGGTACAAGGAGCTGATGGGCGACGTCATTCCGAACCGCAGCGAGTTTGGGATCGTCATGGCAAAGGACGAAGGCATCGTAAACATCGGGTGCACTGCTGTGGTGGACCGGGTGATCCAGCGATATCCGGACGGGCGAATGGATATCATCGCGGTCGGCCAGAGGCGCTTTACCGTCCTGTCGCCCAACGATGAGAAGTCCTATTTGCGGGCGACGGTGGAGTACTTCAATGATGAAGAGGCGGCGGACGTGCCCGTCGCGCTGCGCGAGCAGGCGATCGTCGGTTACTTGAACCTGCGGCGGACCGTCGATGAAGAGCTACTGGCCGAGCCGCGGCTGGACGATCCGCAAATGAGCTTCCAACTGGGTCAGCTGCTGAACGATCTCGACAAGCGCCAGATTCTGCTGAGTATGCGGTCGGAGATCAACCGGCTCGAGTACCTGGTGGCCATCTTGCCGGAATATACGGCGAAACTGGAACTCACTCGACTTGCACGCCGCGTCGGCCCGTTGAACGGGCACGCCAAACATGTCGCGGAACTGAAGTAGATGACGCGGCAGAATCTGATTTTCGACGCTGACGATACGCTCTGGGAGAACAACATCTACTTCGAGGACGCGTTCGAGCAGTTTTGCGATTATCTGGCACACTCCTCCATGTCTCCGCAGCAGGTCCGCCAAGTCCTGGATGAGATCGAGATCGTGAACGCAAAGGTCTACGGCTATGGCTCACGCAACTTCGCGAGGAACCTGGCGATGTGCTTCCAGCACCTGGCGGAGCGGGCTATTTCCCAGCGCGATCTGGAGGTAGTGATGGATTTTGCCCACCACATCCTGGAGAAGCCGATTGAATTGATTGAGGGCGTCGAAGAAACGGTAGCTGCCTTATCGACCAGGCACGATCTCACTCTGTTCACCAAAGGCGATCCGGAAGAGCAGCGGCTGAAGATCGACCGGTCGGGGCTTGGCCGCTATTTCCAGCACACCGCCATCGTCAAAGAAAAGAACGAGTCAGCGTACCGTCAGCTTGCAGTGGAACGAGAATTCCAGCCTGAACGGACCTGGATGATCGGCAACTCGCCCAAGTCTGACATCAACCCGGCCCTGGCCGCCGGATTGAACGCCGTGTTTGTCCCGCACGCTCGCACCTGGAGCCTGGAACACGAGGAAGTGCCAGAGGATCACCCGCGGTTGTTGCGCGTGGAGCGCATCAGCGAACTGCAATCGCATTTCTAAAGCGGGCTAGCAGGTAACTGGTGCCTCGCGGCCTCAGGTCAGTAGCAAAATACCGAATAATCAGGAAGGCAAGAGCTGCAAAATATACGCAGGCCGCCGAAATACTTCTCCTTACGGCGTAAGCGCCTTGGTGACTTCGGCGGCTGATGACGAGACAAATGTCAGGAGTGTCGAGGGGAAGATTCCCAGCACCAATGTGCCGAGGGCGGCGGCCCAGATGGTAATCCGCAAGCCGGGAGCGAAGGGTTGCAAATTGTTGGTGGCCTCGCCTGGCTCCTGCATATAGACCGCAACCAGAATCTTCAGATAGTAATAGGCGGCCACGGCACTATTGAGCAGGCCCAGAATGGTTAGCCAGATCAGATGCGAACCTAGCGCGGCGCGAAAGACGTAGAACTTCGCAAAGAAGCCGCCGGTAAGCGGAACGCCGATTAGTGACAGCACAAAGACCGTCAAGAGCGCCGCGGTGGCCGGCTCACGCCGTGCCAGCCCTGCCAGGTCGCTGATGTGGACATATTTTTCCTGGCGCGAGGCGACGCGGCTGATTACGGCAAACGCTCCGATGTTCATCAGCGCGTAGGATGCGAGATAGAACATCGCCGCCGAAATGCCAAGCGTGGAGTCTGCGGTCAGCGCCACCAAAACATAGCCCGCATGCGCAATGGAGCTGTAGCCCAGCAAGCGCTTCACGTTGGTTTGGGTCAGCGCCGCGAAGTTGCCAATGAACATGGTTAACAGCGCGCAAGCCCAGACGAGCGGTTCCCAGCGCTCATTGATAGGTCCAAATGCGTTTACGAAGATCCGGAAGAAGACCGCAAAGGCAGCCGCTTTGGGGGCAGCGGACATGAAGCCGCTGACCGGCGCCGCGGCACCCTGGTAAACGTCGGGGGCCCAGGATTGGAACGGCGCGGCGGAAACCTTGAACGCGAGGCCGACGAAGATCAGTGCCGCGGCTACGCCCACAAGAACCATCGATAGGCCCTGCTGGGATTGCGAATCAGCGAGCACCCGGCGAATCTCGTCGAGGTTGGTGGAGTGGACCAAACCGTAAACCCAGGCGATGCCGTAGAGCATAAAAGCGGTTGCAAACGATCCAAGCAGAAAGTACTTCAGTGCTGACTCGTTATTGCGGCGGTCGTCGCGCAAATAGCCGGCCAAAATATAGGTCGCAATGGACGAGACCTCCAGGCCGATGAAGACCATGATGAGGTCGTTCGCAGTGGCAAGGATGCACTGGCCAACCATCGAGAACAGAATGAGCGAATAGAATTCGCCGCTCTCGGCACCCTCGCGCTTCAGGTAGGCAAACGAAGCCAGGAGGGTTAAGCAGCCGATAGCGAGAACGAGTTCGACGAAGAATGTGCCGTAGCCATCGACGGTGATCATGTTCTGGAAAGCTTGGCCCGCCGACCCGTAGGCATAGGCGGCGCCCAGCATCGCGGCTAAAGCACCGGCCAAAGCCAGGAAGCCCAGCGATCGTTTTTGCCGCTCGTTGGTAACTGCTTCCAGAACCATCACCAGAACGCCGACGATGGTCAGGATGATCTCAGGCAGAAAGCGAATGTATTCGGCGGCGGAGGGCTGATGAATCTCGTGCATTAGCGGTGCTCCTCAGGCCGCTCATAGCGGGATAGCGAATCCGGCGGTATGCGGAGCGGGGTGTCTAGGTAATTGACGGGTAGAGGCCGGAGCGGGCTGGGATTGAGCTCTGGCCTCGGATGGCTATTCCGCACCCGGAACTCCGCCGTAAGCCGGGTTTGTTCCAGCAAATGACCGTCAGCAGCACTGATGGAAGGAAGAAACGTCTGCGTATACGTACCCAACCAGACCATCGGAATCAGTAGCAGCACCAAAGGCGCCCATTCTCCCGGGGTCAGGTCGGCGAAAGTCGCATTGCCATCGACTGCCTTGCCTTGGAAGGTCCGCTGATACATCCACAACATATAGGCTGCGGAAAGTATTACGCCGAGCGCGGCCCATACCGCCCAGGTGAAGTTGGCGATCGCGGCGCCCTGAAGCACGAGATACTCGCCGACAAAATTGCTCAACAAGGGAAGGCCAATACTGGCCAGGGCGGCGATCATGAAGACCGAGGCCAGTTTAGGCGCGGGCGTGGCCAGACCGCCGAAATCGGCGATTTCCATCGAACCGCGACGCTTCTCCATGAAGCCGGCCAGCACGAACAGCGCTCCAGTCGAAATACCGTGCGCCACCATCTGGTAGACCGCGCCATCGACACCCAGCTGCTCAAACGTGAATATACCGAGCACCACGAACCCTAAGTGGCTGATCGACGAATATGCGATCAAGCGCTTGAGATTCGGCTGGACCATCGCGATGAGTGCGCCGTAGACGATGCCTATAATGGCCAGCACCGCAATCCAGCTGGCGCATCGATGCGCCGCATTCGGAAATAGCGGCAGGCAGTAGCGCAGCAGACCGTAAGTTCCCATCTTCGACATGCCGGCTGCCACCAGAAATGTTGCCGGTGCGGGCGCCTCCGAGTAAGTGAGCGGCTGCCAGGTATGCAGCGGGAAGATGGGCACCTTGATCGCAAAGGCGACGAAGAAGGCGAGGAATAAGAAGAGTTGCTCGTCAGTTGAGAGAATGAGCCGGCCGGAGTTCAACGCGTTCAGGATCTGCGCGTAGTCGAATGTGGCCGCCCGCGTGTAGAGATAGATGATGCCCACCAGCATCATGACCGACCCGAGGAAAGTGATGACGAAGAACTTCACCGATGCGTACATGCGCTTCGCGCCGCCCCAGCCGCCGACCATCAGATACATCGGGATCAGCGCGACTTCCCAGAACACGTAGAAGACAAACAGGTCGACCGCCGCGAAGACGCCAATCAGGCCGCACTCGAACAACAGAATGAGCGCGAGAAACGTCTTCAACCGATCAGGTATGAGTTCTTGTGAGATCCAGATACCGACCGGAGCCAGCAGCGTGGTCAGGACGATGAGCCAGAGACTGATCCCGTCGACGCCCAGATGAAAGCGAATGCCAGCGAGATTTACCCACGGGATGTCGATGACATTCGAGAAGCCGGCCGGCGATTTGTGGACCGCGCCAATCAACCCGAGTGACAGCAGGAACGTCAGCAGGCTGATGGCTCGCGCCAGTGGGGACGCAGCTGTCGAGTCCTTCGGGAGCGCCAGTAGCAGAAAGAAACCAATCAGCGGCAGAAAGAGAACAATCAGCAGCATGCTCATCGCGCCCCTCCCGCCAAACCGATAATCAGGATGACCAGCAGCGAACCCGTCAGCACCCAGGTGGCATAGTTTCGAATGCTCCCCGATTGAAGGTGCCGCAGCACACCGCCGAGATCCCTGGCCCGGCGGCCCGTTCCATCCACGGACCCGTCGATGGAATTCTCATCCACGCCCTTCCAAAAGATCACCTTTGAGACAAACTCGAGCGGCCTGACAATCACGGCATCGTAGATTTCATCGACGTAGTACTTATTCAGCACCAACGTATACAGCGGGCCGGCGGTGGTGCGTATCGATTCGGCAAGGGCGGGCCGGATCCAGTAGAGGAACATCGCGATGAGCGTTCCCGCCAAGCCGAAGGAGGCCGAAATCATCATGAGTCCGGCATCGCCGCCTTCGGCATGCGGAAACATCGGAGCCAGCCAGTTGGGTACGTTTATAAAGCCCCCGAAGGTCGAGAATATCGCCAGTACGATCAGCGGAATCGTCATCACCGCCGGCGACTCATGCGCATGAGCATGTCCGCGGTAGGGCCCGGTAAACGCCATGAACCAAGCGCGGAACACGTAGAACGCGGTGAGGCCGGCCGTAATCACACCAACCCAATACATCCATGGGGCGTGGTGGTAGGCGGCGGCCAGAATCTCATCTTTGCTCCAGAATCCGGCCAGCGGAGGAATGCCGCCAATCGCCAGGCAACCGATGAACAGCGTCGTCGCGGTTATGGGCACCTTCTTGAAGAGTCCTCCCATGTGCCGCAAGTCCTGTTCGCCGCTCAAGGCGTGAATCAGGCTGCCGGCGCCGAGGAAGAGCAAGCCCTTGAAGAAGGCATGTGTCATGAGGTGAAAGATGCCCGCGGAGTAAGCGCCGACACCGACGCCCACGAACATGTATCCAAGCTGCGACACGGTCGAGTAGGCGAAAACCTTCTTGATGTCGTTCTGCGCAATCGCAATGGTGGCCGCAAAGGCCAGGGTTAGGAGCCCGATCAGCGTTACCGCGCTCATGGCTATCGGCGTGTGCGAGTAAAGGAAGGATGAACGCGCCACCATGTAGACTCCGGCCGTGACCATCGTCGCCGCGTGGATCAGCGCGGAAACCGGCGTGGGGCCTGCCATGGCATCCGGCAACCAAACGTACAACGGAAACTGAGCAGATTTACCGGTGGCGCCCACGAACAACAGCAACGTGGCAGCGGTCAGGCCTCCCAATTGGGCTTCGACCGGAAGATCCTTCACGGCCGTCGTGAGCTTGAAGAAATCCAATGTTCCAAACAGCGCCACCAGCTTCAACATGCCCAGCGAGAAGCCGAAGTCACCGATCCGGGTCACCACGAAGGCTTTCTTGCCCGCGTCGGCCGCAAACTTCTCCGTGAAATAAAAGCCGACCAGCAGGTAGCTGCACAAGCCCACGCCTTCCCAGCCCACAAACATCAGCAGGAAGTTCTGCGCCAGCACCAGGGTCAGCATGAAGAACATGAACAGATTCAGGAAGCTGAAGAAACGGTAGTACCCGCCCTCATGCGCCATGTAGCCAATCGAATAGAAGTGGATCAGCAAACCGACGCCGGTGATTACAAGCAGCATCACGGCCGTAAGACGGTCGACGAAAAAGTCCACGCCGATCTGTAGCGGGCCGCTCTGAAACCAAGTGAAATAGCTCTCTGAATGCGGGGCGTCGATTGGATACAACGACCACAGCGTCCACACGACGTAGGCGAACGACGCGGCCACGGTGCCTACTCCAATGATGTTGATGATTGGCTTCGAGAAGCGCTTGCCAAAGAGTCCGTTAATCAGAAACCCAAGCAGCGGGAAGAAGGGGATGAGCCAGAGAGTCATGAGTGGGCTACAGTTTCATCGAGTCGACTTCATCGATCTGAAGCGTCGCCCGATTCTTAAAAACAGTGAGAATGATCGCCAGGCCGACCGCAGCTTCGGCTGCGGCGACCACCATGACGAAAAAGGCGTAGATTTGACCGTCGACCTGTTTCAGCTGATACGAGAAGGCAATGAAAGTTAAGTTCACTGCATTCAACATGAGCTCAATCGACATAAACACCGTGATGATGCTCTTGCGGTAAATGAAGCCCGGCAATTCCGATTGCGAACAGAATCACGCTCAGAAACAAATACCAGCTGAGCGGAACAGGAGCAATGTGAGGACCCATGCTAGTCAAGCTCCTTTCGTGCGAGCACGACGGCGCCTAAAATCGCAATCAACACCAGTACGGACGTAACTTCGAAGGGAAGTATAAAGTCGCCTTCGAAGAGCGCGCGGCCGATCTCGCGAGCCGTGCCGCCCGCCCAGCTACCGAACTCGACGGCACGAAACTGCGGCAGGAAGCCACGGATCACAAAGCCCATCACCGCGACGAATGCCAGCAGCAAAGGCAGCCCGGCAATCTGCGCGAACCAGGATTTGCCAACCGACTTCTCGGTGCCCGCGTTGAGCAGCATGATGACGAAGACAAACAACACCATCACCGCTCCGGCATAAACCACGATCTGCGCCGCAGCGAGGAACTCCGCTCCGAGCAAGAGGTACAGAACAGCCAGCGAGCACATCACCCCGATCACCGATAATGCGCTTCCAATCGGGTGGCGCTGCACCACCACATTGATGGCGCAAACCACTGCCACCGTAGCGAACAGGAAAAAGAGTATCGTGTCCATGGTCTTCTCTAAGGTTTGGAATTCCCCGGGAAAAGCGCCACGAAAAGAGCCGTCAACAGCAGGTTCACCATAGCGACCGGGAAGACAAACGTCCAGGCGAATTTCATCAGTTGGTCATAGCGGAAACGAGGCAAAGTGCCCCGCACCCAGATAAAGACAAACAGCAAGAAGAATACTTTGGCGCCAAACCAGAAAATCGGGGTGATCAGAAACTGTATCGCCGGAATCGCAAAGACGCCTGCCAGTACCAACATGATGACGCCGATGACCGGGAACGAATACCGGTCCCACAGCCGGGTTGGTTGATGCACGAAGGCAAAGAAAGCAGCCAGCAGGAATATAAGGACCGGCACGTAGTTGGAATAGGGCGCCGGAAACAGAGGCTGCCACCCGCCCAGAAACAAAAGCGTCGCCAGGCAGGTGCTGGTGATCATGTTGGCGTACTCCGACATGAAGTAACAGGCGAACTTCATGGAACTGTATTCGGTGTGGTAGCCGCCCACCAGCTCGTTCTCGGCCTCGGGCAGGTCGAACGGAATTCGATTCGTTTCGGCGAAGCCTGCAATCAGGAAGAGGATAAAGCCAAAGATCTGCGGGAAGGGCCCCTGCAAGATGTGCCACCGGGGAATGAACCCGAGGTAATAGCCGGCCTGATTGTTGACGATGTCGCGAAAGCTCAAGCTGCCCACCAGCAACAACGGCGCGGCAATGGCCAACGCCATCGGCAGCTCATAGCTGATCATCTGCGCGGCACTCCGGAGGCTACCCATCAATGAGTATTTGTTGTTGGAAGCCCAGGCGCCCAGCGCGATACCGTACACGCCGATGGATGTAGTGGCCAGGATAAACAGGACGCCGATACCCAGGTCCGCGATCTCGAGCCGGGTCGTGTATCCGAAGATCGTGATCTCCGGTCCGAAGGGCACGACAGCGATCGGAATGAGCGCCAGCATGACCGCCAGAAAGGGCCCCATCACAAACAGCAGTTTGCTGGCGTGGGGAGGCATCAAGTCTTCCTTGGTAAGCAACTTCAGCACATCGGCCATGGGCTGAAACATGCCATGCGGACCGACACGAAGCGGGCCGACGCGGGACTGAATATGAGCGAGAACCTTGCGCTCCAGCCACTGTAAGTAGAGGAGCGTCAGCATGAATACCGCGAATACGAAAACGATCTTGATCAGGCTGGCTACCAGGAAGCTGATTGTCACGGCTTGGCCGCCTCTTCTTCCTGTCCGACCGGGGCAGCGACGGGCTTGCCGTACAACATGCCCGGCGCCTCAAGCACTGAGTTCAACATTTTCGAATACCGGCCGAGCGTTCCCGACAGAAACAACGTATTGCGCGCCGACTGGATCAAGTCGGGGCGGGATGCGGCAGGCACAGCGCCATTCACTGGCATGGTTGAAACCGCTCCGCCTGTTTCGAGCACGGGCAGCGCGACGTTGTATCCCGCGACGTTTTGGCGAATCTCGGCGAACACGTTGTCCGGTTTCCAGATTCCAATCTGCGCGCCCATTTCTTTGGCAATCAACCCGATAATCTCCAAGTCCGGCTTTGCACCCATCGTCTTGGCGCCCGCCTTGAGCTTCTGGACTTCGCCGCACACGCTCGTAACGGTGCCGCTTTTCTCGTAAGCCGAATTGGCAGGCAGAACCACGTCAGCGCGCTGGCCCGTTTCGGTGAGGAACAAATCCTGCACCACGACGAAGGCATTGGCCCCGGCCAGCTTATGCCGCGAAAGCGGATTCGCTCCCATCACGTAGAGAACATCCAAATCGGCAGCGTTCAAGATTCCGTCATAAGCCAGACCTGGTTCCAGGCCGCTGTCACGCACGCCTCGATAGCCTGGCAGTAGATCGGGCAACACGCCCATGTCGGAAGCGCCGCGCGAATTCGAATAATCCACCAGGCAAACGTACTTCACGGGGATATTCAGGGAATCGCCAAACGCTACCAGCTTTCTGATGGCATCACCCTTGATGGAATCGCCGAACACGATCACGAGCGAAGCCTGCTGCGATAGCTGCTCGCGGAAGCTCTCAACGGCGGCGAGTTCTTCTCCCTCGGCTGCACGCATCGTCTTGGTCGCATAGCCGTCTTCGCGAACCGGCCCCGGGGTAACAGCGTAAACCTTGGCCTTGTGATGACGGAAATTGGCGCGCAACTGATACGCGATCAGCGGATGTTGCTGAGACAGGTCGGAGGAAACGACCAACGCCGCAGGTGTCGCGTATAGATCCGCGGTCGTCGCCAGCGCATCGGTCTTTCCGTGAAGCGCGTCGATTAAGGTGGCAACGTCGCCGGTCCGGTGGTGGTCGATGTTCGAAGTGCCCAGAACCTGCCGGGCGAACTTCTGCAAGAAATAGTCCTCTTCGTTGGTGGTGTGATTCGAGCCGATCACGCCGAACTTTCCGCCACGCTCCTTTACCTCGGCAAACTTCTTTGCCACAGCGCTGAGGGCCTGCGCCCAGGAAACTGGTTGCAGCTTCCCATTGATGCGGATTAAAGGCGATGTCAGCCGGTCCGGATGCGTGCTGAAATCGAAGGCATAACGTCCCTTAATGCACAGGAACTCGCCATTGATGCCCGACCGGTCACGATTGTTGGCGCGAATGATCTCGCCATTTCGCACACCGAGCGTCGTCTTGCATCCGTTTGAACAATGAGTGCAAATGGTGCCGACGTGCTCCATTTCCCACGGCCGTGTTTGGTAACGGTACGTGCCGCTGGTCAATGCGCCTACGGGGCAAATGTCGATGCATTCTCCGCACTCGTCGCACTCGAGATGGTCGCCCTGGTTGGGCACGATCTCCGACAAAATGCCGCGGTTTCCAATGCCCAGCGCCCCGACGCCCATTCCTTCGTTGCAGACCCGGACACAGCGGTAACAAAGGATACAGCGCGGCGCATCGTAGAACACCACCGGTGACCACTGCTTTTCATCCACATGCTGCTTGGCCTCGACAAAGCGGCTCTCACCGGCTCCGTATCGGAACACCATATCCTGCAACTCGCACTCGCCGCCCTTGTCGCAGACCGGGCAATCGAGCGGGTGATTAGTAAGCAGCAGTTCCAACATGCCTTTGCGCGCGCCCGCCACCAGCGGCGAATCCGTACGCACGACCATGCCTTCGGCCACCGGAGTTGTGCAGGCTACTTGCAACTTGGGCGTTTTCTCAATCTCAACCAAGCACATCCGGCAGGCCGCCTGCAGGGCGAGCCCTTCGTAATAGCAGAATGACGGGATCTCGATACCCGCTTGTTTGGCAGCATTGATGAGAAGTGTTCCGTGCGCCGCCTGCACCTGCTGGCCGTCGATCGTAAATGTAATCAAATCTGCCATAGTCCTTGCCAGTTACCCAACCACTCTTCCCAACGGCCGCCTAAGCCAGCGCCAGCTCAGGAATCGCCGGACCCGGCGCCTTCTTTTTCAGATACTCTTCGAACTCGGGCCGGAACTTCTCAATGAAGCCAATCATGGGCATAGCCGCCGCGTCGCCTAGCGGGCAAAACGTCCGGCCCAGCATATTCTTCGCGATTTCGTAAACCAGGTCGATGTCTTTGGTCCGGCCGCCGCCTTCTTGGAATCTGGTCATGATTTTCGTGAGCCAGGTTGTGCCTTCGCGGCAGGGGATACACCAGCCACAGCTCTCGTGCTTATAGAACTTGATGGTCCTCAACGCCACCCGCACGATGTCGGTGTCCTCATCGAGAATCAAGGGGCCGCCCGATCCTGCCATCGTCTTGGCCTTCGCCAGCGAATCAAAGTCCAACGCCACGTCGCACTCATCGGCGCGCAAAATCGGGGTTGACGATCCGCCCGGAATCACCGCTTTCAGCTTCTTTCCGTTGCGAACGCCGCCGCAGACCTCGTCAATCAGCCGCAGCAAAGGGAAGCCCATTGGCATTTCATACACACCGGGCCGGTTCACGTGCCCCGAAACCGACATCAACCGCGTGCCGCCGTTCTTGGGCGAACCAAGTCCCGCGAACCAAGCCGCGCCTTCCCGGAAAATCGCCGGAACGTGCGAGTATGTCTCGCAGTTGTTTAGAATCGTCGGGCACTGAAATGCGCCGACCACCGCCGGGAAGGGTGGTTTCAGCCGCGGGATGCCCCGTTTGCCTTCCAGCGATTCGAGCAGAGCCGACTCCTCGCCGCATTCGTAAGCGCCCGCACCGGTGTGAGTGTAAATGTCAAAATCCCAACCGGAACCCTGAATGTTCTTTCCCAGATAACCGTGTTGGTAAGCCTCGGCGATTGCTTTATCAACGATTGGGATGAGATAGCGGTACTCGCCCCGGATGAAGATGTAGCCTTTGTTCGACTTGATGGAAAACCCGGCGATCATCATGCCTTCCAGCAGTTGATGCGGATCGTTCTCCATCAGCAGCCGGTCTTTGCATGTCCCGGGCTCACTCTCATCGGAGTTGCAAATAATGTAGGTCGGCTTACCGGTATTGAGAGGGACGAAACTCCATTTCATGCCGGTCGGAAAGCCGGCACCGCCGCGTCCCCGCAGCCCGGAGGCTTTCATCTCGTCGATGATCGCCGCAGGCGTCATCTGCAGGACCTTCTTAATGGCTACATAACCGTCAGTAGCCAGATAAGTGTCGATGCTTGCCGAGTTCTCCAGCAGAAACCGGCGCGATATTACCTTTACCTCGAGCGGACTCGGTTCGTTGTAGACCATGCTGGCTCCTAGGAAACCTGATTCTTTCCGGACTCTGCCTTACGCAACGCGTCAATCAATTGATCGAACCGCTCGGGTGTTACCTGGTGATAGAAATCGTATCCCACCTGTATCGCCGGCGCCCATGAACAGGCACCCATACACTCAACTTCCTCTAACGTGAATAAACCGTCCGCCGTGGTCTGTTTGTGGCCGATGCCGAGGCATTTCTTGGCATGTTCGAACAGGTCCTCGCCGCCAACCACCAGGCAACAGATATTGGTGCATACCTGTACGTTGTATTTCCCAATGGGCTCGCGGTGAAGCATCGAGTAATACCCGATCACTTCATCCACTTGGAGCGGCGCGACACCGGTGCGCTTGGCCACTTCCTCGATGAGTTCGCGGGACACAGATCCCAGCTCGTCTTGCGCGTAAAGAAGCATGGGAACAATGGCCGATCGTTGCCGTCCGGGCGGGTAACTCGTCAGGAGCTTCGCGAAGCGTTCTTCCAGAGCGGGAGAAAAAGTCATGGCTATTTGGTTGACCTAGCGGTCAACATCCCCCAGGACAAAATCCATACTCCCGAGGGAGGCAATTGAATCGGCGATCAAGCGGCCCTCCAGCATCACGGACAGGGATTGAAGATTGCCGAAGCTGGGCGTGCGCATGAAAACCCGGTGCGGCTTGGCGGTGCCGTCGCTCACGACGTAATAAGCAAGTTCACCGCGCGGCGATTCTACAACCTGATACACCTCACCCGGTGGAACTCGAAAACCTTCGGTGACAATTTTGAAGTGGTAAATGAGCGACTCCATCTGAGTCTTCATTTTTTCCCGGTCGGGCAAGACAACGTGCGGCGCATCGGCCTTCCAATCGCCCTCGGGCATCCCCGCCACCGCCTGGCG
The DNA here is from genome assembly GCA_963740005.1 of uncultured Acidobacteriaceae bacterium. Classification (GTDB taxonomy): domain Bacteria; phylum Acidobacteriota; class Terriglobia; order Bryobacterales; family Bryobacteraceae; genus CAJCIT01. The sequence goes on from CAVUCO010000071.1 coordinate 22,401, forward strand.
GATGATGCTCGTGCTCTGGCGCATCTCTTCGACTCGTACCTTAAAACGTGCGAAGACGTCGCCCTCGGTGTAGGTCGGAACCTCAAAATTGAACTTGTCGTAGCTCGAATACGGGGCGTCTTTGCGGGCATCTACCTTCAGGCCTGCCGCTCGCAGCATTGGCCCCGTCACTCCAACCGCAATCAGCTCATCCAGCGGAACCACGCCAACGCCCTTGGTGCGCTGCATCCAGATCGGGTTCGCCGTCAGCAGGGTCTCATACTCGTCGATTTTCGAATCGAACGTCCCAATGAATTTGCTGACCGCCTTTTCCCAGCCGCGAGGCGGCTCAAGCGCCAGCCCACCGATTCGGATATAGCTGGTCATCATGCGCTGCCCCGAGAACATCTCGAAGATTTTCAGGATCTCTTCGCGTTCGCGGAAGCAATAGAAGTACGCGCTCATGCCGCCCAAGTCGAGCGCGTGCGTCCCCAGCCAAACCAGATGACTGTTCAGGCGCGTCAGCTCTACCAGCATCACGCGCATCCATTGCGCCAGCGGCGGAATTTCAATTTGCAGCAGTCTCTCAACCGCCAGCGCATAGCAGAGGTTGTTGGACAGATTCGAGAGGTAGTCCACCCGGTCGGTCAAAGGCGTGACCTGGTGATAGTGCTTCCCCTCGCATTCCTTTTCGATGCCGGTGTGAAGAAAACCGATGTCGGGACGCGCCGAGATAATGGTCTCGCCGTCCAGTTCCAGCATGATTCGCAGAACGCCATGGGTGGACGGGTGCTGCGGACCCATGTTCAGCGTCATGCGCCGGGTGGAGGCGGGGGCAGGCGCATGCTCATGGCCCAGCACGGCGGGCATCAGCAACTCGTGCTCGGCATCCAGTTCTTCGAAGTGTGTGGTGTTCTCCGTTTTCATCGCTATTTCCCGAGTCCGAAAGTTTTATTCATCGCGGTAGGAATACCGATACCCGTGAATCGGATAGTCCCTTCGCATCGGGTGGCCTTCCCAATCGGTTGGCATCAGGATGCGCTCCAGATTGGGGTGGTTGCGGAACGTGATGCCGTAGAGATCGAACACTTCGCGCTCATACCAGTTGGCGCCCCGCCAAACACCGGTCACGGAGTCAACCTCAACCGCGTCTCCGACGCGGAGTTTCAACCGGAGCCACGTGTTGTTCTTGATTGACTGCAGGTGGTAGACGACCTCAAACCGGGGGAGTTCCGGCCACCAATCCACGCAGGTCACCGAACTCAGGCGGTCGAATCCGAGATGGTTCTTCAGGAAGGAGCAAACATCCACAATCGCTGCGGGGTCGATCACCAGAGCGACTTCGCCAAGCGCCGATTTGCCTTCGAGAATTGCCGATGGAAACTGCTGTTCCACCGCGACGGCCGCGGGATGACCGGCCAGTGCTTCAGGCAGCACGCTTTTTCTCCTGTTCCGGCGCGTCCTTGGTCTCTTGAGACCAGTTCAGCACACCTTTTTTCCAGATGTAGAAAAAGCCGCACAGCACCAAAAGGATGAACAGCAACATCTCGAAAAAGCCAAAAAGTCCCAACTCGTGGTAGACCACCACCCACGGATATAGGAATATCGCTTCAATGTCGAACAGGATAAAAACCATCGCTACCAGGTAGAACTTCACGCTAAACCGCTCGCGCGCCGAACCAACTGGCTTCATACCTGACTCGTAGGGCGAGTCCTTCACAGAATCCTTGACGCGCCTGCCCAGGATGGCCGACATGCCGACCATGCCGCCTGCTACAGCGATCGCGATCAGGATCTGCACCAGCACCGGAAAGTAATGCGCAGCAAATGACTCGGGCATGAGTTGAGGGTCCCTACGAAGACCAGAATTATCACTATATAATAAGCTGGTGAACGGGGTGTGAAACCTCTGCGCGGGTTGCATTTGCCAGTTCCGCCTCCACCACTGAGGGACAAATCTCAAACATGCCGGTCGCACTCAATACGATTAATTTAGTAGTAAATGGCGAGCCCGCCGCCATTCCTGCCGGGAAGACGGTCAGGGAACTGCTCGATTTACTAGCCGTTCGGGCCGATCGGGTGGCCGTGGAACTCAATCGCCGCATCGTCCACCAGCGGGATTGGGACAAAACGCCGGTTGAGCAGGGTGCTCAAGTTGAGATTGTGGAGTTCGTCGGCGGCGGATAAACTATTGACACGGTTTATAGCTCCGGTACAATCAGTGTGGCTGTCCCACCTCAAAAACGGAACCCGGGCGATATGTTCAAAACACGCAAGTCGCGTCCTGATTTACCTCAGGCGAGCCGTACCTACACTAGTACAGATGTGGCCAGAATAGCCGCAGTCAGCTTGCGGCAGTTGCAGTGGTGGGACGAACGCAAGGTCGTGTCGCCGCGCCACGAAGGGCATAAGCGGATCTATCTGCCCGAAGAGGTCGTCGAGATCACGGTCATCGCGGAATTACGCCGTAAAGGCTTCTCTTTGCAGAAAATTCGCCGTGTGCTCCGATTCCTGCAGCGTGAAATGGGCAAACGCCTGGCTGACGTCTTGACGAATGCATCGAATCTGCACTTGCTGACCGACGGCAAGTCGATTTTCCTGGAAGACCAGCAGGATCGCATCATCGATCTGCTCAAGAACGCCCGGCAGCCGATGTTCCTGGTCTGCGTGAGCGATCAGGTGCGCCGCCTGGATACGACGCCGCGGAAGGCGGCCCGGAGTGAGACGATCAACGGCCGCCGTGCTCGTGTAGCGGTTTAGGCGCGCCGATCCAAGGCTGCGAAGCGCCGAAAAACCGACAACTCCCCGGCCGCGGCTAGCGCCTCGAGTGGAAGAATTCCAGACTTTTCTTCACAACCCTCGCTGGCGCGGCTGCGTCTATACTAAAGACTAGGTCTGGAGGTCTATTTGTCGTCCAAACGGCGTTATTTGCTTTTTGTTCCCCTTTTATTGGTTCTGTGCGCCGTCCTAGGCGGCCTCTACGGACCCGGTTCGCCGACGGTTTCGGCGGCCTCAACCAAGACCAGCGACGAGGCCGTCAACAACAGCCTCAATTCCTTCACGAAAGTCTACGACTTGGTGGAGCAGAATTTCGCCGACAAGGTGACACCGGACAAGGGCATCTACCGCGGTGCGATTCCGGGGATGCTCCGCACACTCGATCCACACTCCAATTTCTTCGACCCTAAGGACTTCGCCGGACTGCGCGAAGAACAACACGGCAAATACTACGGCGTCGGTATGCAGATCGGGCCCCAGCAACGTACCGGCAAGACGATCGTGATCGCCCCGTTCGGTGGATCGCCTGCCTACAAGGCCGGCATTCGGCCCGGCGACATGCTTCTGGAGGTCAATGACAAGCGTGTCGATACGCTGAACACCACCGAGGTGGCTGACCTGCTGCGCGGCCCCAAGGGTACGAAAGTACAGATCGTCGTCAGCCGCGAAGGCAGCTCGAAGCCGCTCACGTTCAACATCATTCGGGATGAGATTCCGCGGAATAGCGTCGACGAGGCGTTTTTCGTCAAGCCGGGCATCGCCTACCTGCGCGTCCTGCAGTTTACTGAAACCACCAGCGATGAAGTCGAAAAACAGCTGAAGAAGCTGGGCGAGGGCAACATCAAGGGCTTGGTGCTCGATCTTCGTGAGAATCCAGGCGGCTTGCTCCAGGAAGGCGTAGCCGTTGCCGGTCACTGGCTCGACAAAGGTCAGACCGTGGTCTCTCACAAGGGCCGGGCTTACAACGAGAAACCTTACACGGCACGTGGCAGCCAATACGGCCTGAACTATCCGGTTGTCGTCATCGTGAACCGCTACTCAGCGTCCGCTGCGGAAATCGTGGCCGGCGCATTACAGGATCACGATCGCGCGTGGATCCTGGGCGATACAACCTTCGGAAAAGGCTTGGTCCAAACGGTATTCCCGCTGAGCGACAACACGGGCTTGGCGTTAACCACCCAGCACTACTACACGCCCTCTGGCCGCTTGATTCAGCGAGACTATTCCAGCATCTCGTTTCTTGACTACTACTACGGCAAGCATGGCGAAACAAAGGACCCCATGGACGTGAAGCAGACCGATCTGGGCCGCGTCGTTTATGGCGGCGGGGGCATTACGCCCGACCAGAAGTTCGATTCACCCAAGCTCAATAAGTTCCAATTGGACGTGCTCCGCAAGAACGCGTTCTTTACCTTCACCGCCCATTACTTTGGAGACAAGGAAGCCAAGCTCGCGCAGGGATTTACGCCAAGCGAAGAGATCTTGAACCAGTTTCACGATTTCCTGATGAAGCAGGGCGTGACCTTCACTGAGGCGGACTGGACTCTGAACCATGAGTGGCTCCGCAAACAACTGAAGACCGAGATGTACATCACCGCCTTCAGCCTCGAAGACTCCAAGCGGGTCGCCGTTGAGGAGGATCCCGAAGTGGCGATTGCCATTGAGGCCATGCCGAAGGCTCAGGAACTGCTCGACAAATTGAAGAGCAAGGGCGAGCAGCAGCGCGCTCACCTTTAGGTTTCTTCTTCAGCTTTCTCAAAAAGCTCCCTGGAAAAACAGGGAGCTTTTCTCTTTTCTGTGGCCTTACGGCTTAAGCGCGGCCACCCACTTCGATAGAATTCGATATGGGCACCCTCACAGCAACTTCGCCGAACCGAATGGCCCCTTCCCCGACCCCTGATCCGCAAATCACGGTCCTCGATACTGGTGGCCAGTACACTCACCTGATCGCTCGAAAGGTCCGCGAGCTGGGCGTGTTCGCCGACGTCCAGCCCAGCGAAACACCCGCTGATATACTGCGCTCCCGCAAAGGAATCATAATCTCCGGCGGTCCGGCCAGTGTCTACGAAGAAGGCAGTCCCAACATCGATCCCGCTGTGCTCGGCAGTGGCGTTCCGGTGCTCGGAATTTGCTACGGACACCAGTTGATTGCTCATCATCTTGGCGGCAAGGTTCAGAAGGGAGAGCGCGGCGAATATGGTGTGGCACAACTCGATGTCACCCGCCAGGATGCGATTCTGGGCGGCGTGGAGCATTCCCAGATCTGGATGAGCCATCGCGATAGCGTGGCAGCCGCACCGCCGGGATTCGAGGTGATCGCGTCAACCGAGACCTCCGGCGTTGCGGCCATGTCGGACGCTGCGCGGAAGCTCTATGGCCTGCAGTTTCACCCCGAAGTTGTCCATACTCATGCCGGCAAGGCAATCCTGAAGAACTTCGTCTTCGGCATCTGTGGGGCGACGCCCGACTGGAATGTCTCGCAGCGCGTGCCCCTCATCGAGGATCAGATTCGCCAGATTGCCGCTGACCGTAATATTTTCTTCTTTGTCAGCGGGGGTGTCGATTCCACCGTCGCGTACACACTTTGCCTCCGTGCCCTGGGTCCGGAACGTGTGTACGGCCTGTACGTCGACACGGGACTCATGCGAAAGGGTGAGACTGAGTTGGTCCGTGGAATATTCGCATCTCTCGGCGCGACTCACTTTGAGGTCGAGCACGCCGAACCCGAATTCATGGCGGCCCTGGCCGGCCTGCATGAGCCGGAGGCCAAGCGCCTCGCGATCGGCGAGCAGTTCGTCAAGGTTCAGGAGCGCCTGCTGCAATCGCGCCACTTCCTCGACGCGCAATGGATTCTCGGACAGGGCACAATTTATCCGGATACCATCGAGTCGGGCGGCACGGCCAAAGCCGACCTCATCAAGACCCATCACAATCGCGTCGCAGGGATCCAAGCGCTCATCGACTCGAATCGCATTCTGGAGCCGCTTACATCGTTCTACAAAGATGAAGTGCGAGAGATCGGCACGGAGTTGGGTGTGCCATCTGAGTTTCTGGCGCGACACCCCTTCCCGGGCCCCGGCCTGGCCATCCGCTGTCTATGCTCCGCTGAAGAAGCCGTTCCGCATCTGACGCCTGACGGCTACCTGCTGCCCATACGCTCGGTCGGCGTGCAGGGCGACTCGCGTAGCTACCGCCAGGTTCTAGCGATTGATGAGCCGGTGGACGAAGCGATCATCCGCAAGCTCGCACCGTCGCTGACGAACCGCCGCTCCGATATCAATCGCGTTGTCAGCATCTGTGGAAGCAACACCGAACCGCTCTACTGGCGCATCCACCCTGCTTCGCTAACCAAGGAACGTCTCGATTTGCTGCGCGACGCCGACGCCATCGTCCGCCAGTTCTGCGCCGAAAGCGGCTTTGAGCAGCGCGTCTGGCAGTTCCCGGTCGTACTGGTTCCGGTTGGCACGAAGGATCGTCCAGAATCCGTTGTGCTTCGTCCTATACATTCAGTCGATGGCATGACGGCTGAAGTTGTCGCCATGCATCCGGCTGACCTTCGTTATCTAACGCACCACTTATTGGAGTTGCCTGGCATCACGGCCGTCTTTTACGACGTCACAAACAAGCCGCCCGGAACCATCGAGTGGGAGTAGTCCGAATCTGTATTTGACGGGCTAGGAGTTTTTCCGCTTATCGTTCCGGCGCATCCACAACGAAAACAGTAACCCGGCAGATCCAATCAGTGCGAGGGAGACGGCGGGCTCGGGAGCGTTGGCGGAGCGCCCTACCTCGAGGTTCACCAGATCCAAGCCATTACTGTTGTCGTTGCCCGGGTCACGATTGTCGAATTCGATCGTCGTGGATGAGCCCGTTCCCGCAAAGGTATACGTGAACTTCTCCCAGCTCAGGCTACTGTTTGCGGTATTCGAATTCGTATAGGTGCCAACCTGTGTACCGTTGATCTTCAGTGCATCCGTGCTGGTGGTTCCGAAGATGCCGCCGCCGGTGGTATTGCCGATGTAGAAGGTCAGGACGTAATTCATGCCAGCAATTGTCGGCACGGTCTGCTCGACCCCCTCGGTGCTGTTCGAGCCGTCCCCGGTGAGATCAAGCCACTGGGTCCCATCGAACGCCTGGAAGGAGACGCCACCCTGGGAAAAAGTCGTGCTGACAATCGAGACGTCGGTGTCATCCGGTCCCGTCACCGTCCAGCCCGGAATCGCTGAGCTTCCGGACAGGAAATTTTCAAAACTACCGGGCGTAACGACCGGCATTTCAAAGCTCGGATTGGTAATCAGGTTAGCGCGGGCAACGCCCGTAACCACAGAAAGAGCGCACACGGCGACTAGGGCTTTGTGTATCACAGATCACCTTGGCCCTTGATACTACACCAAAACGGGCTTATTAGGGATAGGTAGTTTTACGCTCGCCTAGCCCCGATCCCGGATCCAGCCTACTTCTTCTCGTCCCCAAACTTGACAGTCGATTGCGCCCCGAAGCGCTTATAGTTTGAGTACTTAATCCGGATTCGAATCCTCTGCGGGCCGCCGCGGAAGTAGAGCGTGTCGTCGGCGTATGTGTCCATCGGGAAGAACCATTGGCCATCAATGGCTTGGCGCAGTGTCGTGAAGTGAGGAAACAGGTTCTCTTTACTGAGCGTTTGAATCTGCGGCACCGCGACCCCCTCGCTGCGGACCACGGCCAAATCGCTCTGGCGCACCCACAAGGTCCCTTCGAAGAAGCGCTGGCCGAAGAGAATCTGCCTGGGCCGGATGAACACGACGAAGCACGGCTCCCCATCCATCGGTCTCTTCGCCCTGGAACTTGTGCTCGTAGGAGAACAGCTGGTCGGGCGTCAGCAGGAACGGCTGCACGTTCCGAATATCGGCGAAATCTTCTTCGGTCAGAATCAGCCGCTTCAAAGTACTGCGCGGTTTCTCCACCAGGACTTCATCGCGCTCGTGCTGAGGTGAAAAAGTGATGTCGCGCACCTCGCGGTATTCGCCTGTCAGCGCGCTGTGATCGTCAAATTCCTGGATAGTGACCGTCTGGCGGTAGGTGTAATTGTTGCGCTCCTCGGCGTTTTGCGCCTCCCGTTGCGCAATCTTCTTCAGCAACCCGGGAGGTGGGTCCACGGCCCATATCGCCGGCGTAGGCATGAGCAGACCCGATGCTACGATGAGTGCAATGTTCCGGACGCTGCGCCCGTTTTGGGTTGCGCTAGTCTTCATTTGGTTGGCGCTGGGCGTGGCTTCCATCATCTTTGCCCACCGCCTCGAAAACTCTTATTGGATCACGGCCGCGCTGCTACCGGCCTTCCTGGTTGAGTCTTTTTTCTATCTGGCTGCGGGATTTGAATCCACCCGCGCGGTATTCGCGGGTATCGGATCGCCGTCGCGGCAGGCGCTACTGTTACTCGTTAGCGGCCTGCTCCCTTATTTCATCGTCAGCACACCGACCGGCCTTTTCCGTCTCAACACGTTTCTGCTGCTGGCCGGCCTCGTCGCGCTGTGCTCTTTCTGGTACGTCATCTTGCCACGCCACGCCGCGTTCGACATCGGTTTCTTAGTTCTGGTCGCCGCGCCGTTGGTCGCTCGCGCCTTCCCACGCATCTATCTCACTCCGGACCCGAGTTTGACCATCAATATCCTCGGGCACCTGATGTGGATCCGTGTTACCGTGCTAGCCTTTCTGGTCATTCGTGGCTGGGACGCCGGTCCGGTCGGTTTCTGGCCTTCCGGGCGCGAATGGCGCTGGGGCGCTCTCACATTTGCATTGGCGGCTATCGCTCTCGGAATCGCTGCGCAGTTTATCCACTTCGCTTCGTTTGCGCCGGCTCACGGCGCGTGGTGGTGGATTGCCGCGAAAGCCGTTGGCTATTTCTTCGGCACCCTGTGGGTTGTGGCTTTTTTTGAAGAACTCTTCTGTCGGGGGGTGGTCCTGCGTGGTCTCCAAAAAATGGCGCTCCCATCCTGGATCGCCATCGTCATTTCTTCGCTCGCGTTCGGGTCGGTTCATCTCTGGTATCACGAGTTCCCGAACTGGCGCTTCGCCGTCATCGCCAGCACCGCCGGCGCATTCTACGCCATTGCCTACTTGCGCGGCGGCAGCATCCGCGCCTCGATGGTCACGCATGCACTGACGGTTACGGCCTGGCGGATGTTGTTCAGGTAACTGAGTCGCCGGTCTGCCCTGTAAGATGGAAAGAAGCTCGCCTGTGGCCTACACCGGACCTCGCCTTTACCCATGAAAATCTGCTACTTCGACGCGTTCTCGGGCATCAGCGGCGACATGACTGTCGGCGCGCTGCTCGACGCCGGCGCCGATTGGGCGCTCGTCGAATCCTCTCTCCACAGCCTCAACCTGGGCGCCACCTACCAGCTCGAAAAAACGAAGCGCAAGGGAATCGCTGCCTCCAAGTTCCACGTTCATGGCGGTGAACAGAAGGCACATCGCCACCTGCCGCAAATCGAGAAGATCATCCAAGCGGCCGATTTGCCGGCACAAGCGCGCGACAATGCCATCGCCGTCTTTCGCCGTCTCGGGGAGGCCGAAGCAAGGTCACACAACATCCCCCTCGAGAAAGTTCACTTCCACGAGGTCGGCGCGGTCGATTCCATCAGCGATATCGTCGGCGCTTGCGTCGCGCTAGCGTCGCTTTCGATCGAAGAAGTGTATGCCTCGAAGATCAATGTAGGAAGCGGCACCGTTTCCACCGAACACGGAGTGCTTCCGGTGCCAACTCCCGCCACCACCGAGCTTTTGAAACAGGCTCCTGTCTATTCCGCCGGGCCTGAAACGGAACTCACCACACCCACTGGCGCTGCGCTTCTGGCGACCCTAGCCAAGGGGTATGGGGGCCTGCCGCCCGTCCGTGTGCTCGCCCAGGGCTTCGGCGCCGGCGACAAAGACTTTCCATCTCAAGCGAATGTTCTTCGCGTCCTTATCGGCGAGAGAACCGGCGCCATAGAGGCAACCACCGTCAACATCCTCGAAGCGAACATCGATGATTCGAGCCCGCAAATCCTCGGCTACGCGATGGAACGATTGCTCGAAGCTGGCGCTCTCGATGTAACCCTTGCGCCGATTTTTATGAAGAAGAACCGGCCGGCGACGTTGCTATCGGTCATCGCCACCCCCGCCGACACTGAGCAGCTTGTGCGAATCATTTTCGCCGAAACCAGCACTCTGGGCCTGCGCATCGTTGAGGCGGCTCGCCGGGTCGCCGCGCGTCAAGTCGTTGAAGTGGACACCTCATATGGCCGAGTCCGTATCAAGCTGTCGGACAATGGAAGTTTCGCTCCTGAGTACGACGATTGCCGGACTATCGCGCTGAGTAAAGGCGTGCCCATCCGGGCAGTCCTGGCGGAGGCGAGCCACGTTTATTGGAACTCGATGCAGAGGAAAGAGAAGCCTTAGAAGCGTTCTGGATACGCTGCTCACAGGCTGAAGCCTGTGCCACGGGTTCCCTACACCTATCGACCAAGGATCTATTGATGACAATTGGCAAATACTACCTCACGACTCCTATCTACTACGTCAACGCGGCGCCTCACATCGGCCACGCATATACCACCATCGCCGCGGAGACGATCGCCCGGCTGAAGCGCATGCAGGGCTACGATGTGGTGCTCACCACCGGCACCGACGAGCACGGAACCAAGGTCGAGCGGGCCGCGCGAGCCCAGGGCAAGACGCCCAAGGAATACGCCGACATCATCTCGGCCGATTTTAAGAACACCTGGCAGAAGCTCGATATTCAAATCGATCGCTTCCAACGCACAACAGCCGAGAATCACGCCAAGCTGGTGAATCGACTTTTCGAGTCTTTATTGGCTAACGGCTATATCTATAAAGGAACCTACACAGGCCTGTACGCGGTCGTCAGCGAGGCCTTCGTCAACGATGCCAAGCCGGGCGACATTGACCCGGAGACAGGTAAGCCTTACGAAGAAGTCACCGAAGAGAACTATTTCTTCAAGCTCTCCGCGTTTCAGGATCGTCTGCTGGAACTCTACGCACAGCACCCTGAATTTATCCAGCCCGAATTCCGGCGCAATGAGGTGCTGGCCTTCGTCAAGCAGGGCCTCAGCGACGTCTCCATCACCCGAACCAGCGTCTCCTGGGGCATCCCCGTTCAACACGACTTGAAGCACGTCTTCTACGTCTGGTTTGACGCACTCGCCACCTATATGAGTGCTGTCGACGGCGAGGACCGTTGGCCGGCCGACCTGCACTTGATCGGCAAGGAGATCCTCCGTTTTCACGCGGTCTACTGGCCCGCTTTTCTGATGGCCGCCGGCTGGGAGCTGCCCAAGCGGGTCTTTGCTCACGGATGGCTGCTGTTTGAAAACGACAAGATGAGCAAGTCGCGCGGCAATATCGTGCGACCGATACCGATTGCGGAAGTGATGGGTGTCGACGCCCTCCGCTACTTTCTGTTCCGCGAGATTCCGTTCGGGCAGGATGGCAGCTTCAGCTTCGACGCGTTGGTGGGCCGCTATAACTCCGACCTTGCCAACGGTCTCGGCAATCTCGCCAGCCGCACCCTCAGCATGATTCAGCAGTACAGGGGCGGCATCGTGCCGGCATCCGGCGGCGATCCCGCTATCATCCAATCCGCCACCGCGGGGACCAACGCCGCTCTCGCTGCCTACGATTCGTTCGACTTCTCAAAGGCGCTCGAATCCATCTGGACCATCATTGCGGCCGTCGACAAGTTCATCGTCGAGCGCGCTCCCTGGAAACTCGCCAAGGACGAGACGGCACAGGATCGTCTCGATGAAACGCTTTACACGGCGGCCGAAGCCCTGCGTATCGCCACGGCTCTGGTCTCACCGGTCCTGCCGCACGCGGCACAGAAGATCTGGCAGCAACTCGGCATCAAGCAGCCAGTCAGCGAGTTCAACGTGACAGATCTCGCTTGGGGCGGACTTGTCGCGGCTCAACCCATCGGCGAACTCAGCTCGGTCTTTCCGCGTCTCGATATCAAACCAACCGTGGAGAAAATGCAAGAACTCGAAGTAGTGGAAAAGAACCGGCAGGCCGCGCTTCTCGGCCATGCGGCTACCACAGCGGTAGTGGACGTCGCCCCCGTCGAAGAGCCTGCCTACATTTCGATCGACGATTTCTCCAAAGTCGACCTCCGCGTCGGCCAGGTCAAATCAGCCGAGCCGGTCAAAGGCGCCGACAAGCTGCTGCATCTGAAAGTGGATATCGGCGAACCCGAGCCGCGAACGATCGTTGCCGGAATCGCGCTGGCCTACAAGCCGGAAGAGCTGGTTGGCCGCAAAGTGGTGATCGTCGCCAACCTCGCACCGCGCAAGCTACGGGGCATTACCTCGCAGGGCATGATCGTCGCTGCCAGCCTCGAGGGGGGCGCGCCCGTTCTGGCCGGATTCCACGAAGACATCCCGGTCGGCGCGCGGCTGAAATAGGGCGCTCGCGTGCAGCTGGTTGATTCACACTGTCATCTAGACGACCACCGTTACGATACCGACCGCGAGGTTGTCATCGAGCGCGCCCGTCAAGCGGGGGTCCGGTACATGCTCGCCATCGGCACGGGCGAAGGGCCGCCCGATCTCGAAGCCGCCGTTCGCCTCGCCGACCAGTACCCGTTCGTCTTCGCCACGGTCGGCATCCATCCCAACGACGCGTGTAAGATAAATTTGAACACGTTCGAGAAACTGGCGACGCTTTTGCAGCATCCAAAGGTCAAAGCAATCGGCGAGATCGGACTGGATTACCATTGGGGAACGCCCAAAGAGGCCCAGGTGCCAGTATTTGTTCGCCAAATGGAGCTGGCTGCAGAGACAAGAATGCCCATCGTCATTCACACCCGGGATGCTTGGCGCGACACGCTAGACATGTTGCGTGCGCACTGGGCGCCCCATGGCCTCGGCTGCGTTATGCACTGCTTTACCGGCGATGCGACCGCGGCGCGCGAGTGCCTTGACCTTGGATTCCACCTCAGTTTTGGTGGTGTAACCACGTTCCCAACGTCCGCCGAGATCCGGGAAGCTGCCCGCATCACGCCGGTTGACCGCCTGCTCCTCGAAACCGATTGCCCTTACCTGGCTCCGCTGCCTCACCGGGGCAAGCGCAATGAGCCGGCTTACATTGCATATACAGCGCAGGCCATCGCCGAAGTTCGCGGCGTTCCGGTTGAGCAGCTCGCGGCCGAAACAACCGCCAATTTTGAACGACTTTTTCAACTCGCCGGGCGCGCCGATTCCTCTACCCCGCCGAATGATGCGGGCTCTAACCAGGGGGTTGGCCTAAACTAGATAGTTTGCGGCCAGGCTAACTTTCATGTTCAGCAAGATCAAGCAGTCCATCAGCGCTCGCGAGGTCTTTGAACTTGTTCAGGCTGATCTGAAGCGTGTCGAGCAGGAGATCAGTGTCGAGTCGGTCGCATCCGTCGACGCCATCACGACGATCAACCAGTATTTGCAGGCGGGCGGCGGCAAGCGGTTGCGGCCCACGCTGCTTCTGCTGACGGCGCGCCTCTTCGGTTCCACCACGGACTGCGCCCTCCGACTGGCCGCCGTCGTGGAAATGATTCACACTGCAACCCTGGTCCACGACGACGTCATCGATGTCGCCAAGACCCGACGTGGCCGCCCCTCTACAAATGTTGTTTGGGGCAATCACACCGCTGTCCTCGCCGGCGACTGGCTCTACATGCAGGCGTTCCAGGTTGCCTTGCGGGAGCGTAACTTCCACATCCTTGACGTTCTCATCTCTCTCACCCAGATGATGGTGGAAGGCGAGTTGCTCCAGTTGGAGCGCCTGGATCGGGTCGACAACAGCGAAACCGACTACATGGAACTGGTCGACCGCAAAACCGCCAGCCTCTTCTCGGCCTGTGCTCGCTTGGGCGCTGTCGCAGCCAACGCCAGCGAGGGCGACGAGAATAAGTTAGGCGAATTTGCCTGGAATCTGGGCATGGCCTTTCAGCTGGTTGACGATATCCTCGACTTCACGTCTACGGAGAAAATACTCGGCAAACCAGCCGGCAACGATTTGCGCGAAGGCAAAGTAACGTTGCCGATGATCTACGCGCTCGAATCCGCCTCATTGGACGAACGGCAAGCCGTCGAAACGGTGATCGCCGACGGCAACTACGATCAGGTGCCTTTCATGCGCATCGTCCAGATCCTGGAACGGCACGGTTCCGTCCCCCGCGCGTATGATCGGGCCCATGCGTTCACGGCAAAAGCGCGCAGCCTTATCGGCAGCTTCCCGGAGAACCCAGCGCAGCGGGCTCTGCAGTCCATTGTCGAATTGGTGACGGAGCGGGATAAGTAGGCGCGTTCTGCGTCTGCGGTAAATGAGCATCGGCGTAACGTATTCAGCTAAAGTAAGGTATATAGCCATGGTCGAGATTCAGCCGATCCACGTAGAACTGGAACGAGAGGAAGATGGCCGAGTTCTAGCTTCCGTGCCGTCCCTTCACGGTGTCATGGCCTATGGTGCCAGCGAAGATGAGGCGATGCGAAAGGTCAAGTCAGTAGCTCTCCAGGTCTTGGCTGACATGATCGAGAGTGGTGAGGAAGTTCCCGAGCCGCTCAGGGTCCTATTTGCAGCGTGAGCATCTGGCGCGCAACTGAGGCCAAGCGAGTCTATTCCGCACTGCTACGAATTGGCTGGACGCTCAAGAAGCAGGTTGGATCGCATCGAAAGTTACAGCGGGACGGCTGGCCCAACTTCACGTTTGCATTTCACGACGGCGAAGAAGTCGGCCCAGTGGCACTCGCCAAAATCGCGAAGGGAACGGGACTCCGCTCCGAAGACCTCTGAATCCGCTGAGTGTGTAACTAACAATGTTCCAGAGAACCCACTGAGGGATCGTGTGCTACGCATCGGCTCCCGTCCACACGGCCACTTCATTCCCGCTGGGATCCTTAAAATGGAAATTCCGTCCGCCGGGGAAATCGCAGATCGTCTTCGCAATCACCCCTCCGGCCGCCCTCACGCTTGCTAGCGCGGCCTCTAGGTCTTCAGCGTAAATGATCATCACTACGCCAAAGGCAGGTGAGGGGATCCCCGTTGTGAATCCGCCCGCCAGTTCTCCGGCGGTGAAGCTCGTATACTCCGGTCCGACGTCCTTGAACTGCCACCCGAACGCAGTACCGTAAAACCGCCTGGTCGCTTTGAGATCGCGCGACGGCAGTTCCGCGTACTCGATGCGCTGCTGTGGTTTCGGCCCGTTCGTCACGCCGTTATTCATAATCTTTTGAGTTTAGCGTTCGCCCTTTTGCAGAGTTTTGGTGGTCTGGTTTCGTACACTTGGGTTTACGCGACTCCCTGTCGCCTAAGGAAGTAGCACCTTGTCCAGACAACTTTTCGGCACCGATGGTATTCGCGGTGTCGCCGGTAAACCACCCCTTGATCCCCGGACCGCTTTTGCGCTCGGCGTGGCACTCGGCGCGTCGGCCACTGAAAACAACGGTGTTGAAACTCACGAACACCCTGAGGTCGTCATTGGCATGGACACCCGCGAAAGCGGCCCCTGGCTGGCTGCTTCTGTCGCAGGCGGATTGCAGCGCAGTGGCGTCACGGCACGATTTGCGGGGGTCATCACTACGCCGGGCGTCGCCTATCTTGCCAAGACCGGCCCTTTTGTCGCAGGCATCATGACCTCGGCCTCGCACAACCCCTATCAGGACAACGGCATCAAGGTTATCAATCACGCCGGCTTCAAACTGGCGGACGAGGTAGAACTTCAGCTCGAACAGCGCATGTTCGCGTGGCTATCCTCCGGCGAGGAGGCCAGCGAGGCCTCTCTCATCGTCGACCCTGCGCTCGACAATCTCTATACCGACCATCTCGCTTCAACGGTCACGGGATCGTTTCCCTTCCGCATAGTTATCGATTGCGCCAATGGCTCCGCAACCCAAGTAGCGCCTCGCCTTTTCGACAAACTCGGCGCAAATGTCACCTGGGTCGGCGCATCTCCCGACGGTCGCAACATCAACCTCAATTGCGGATCGCTGCATCTCGAGAACCTGCGGGAGCACGTCGTGTCTGCCAAGGCCGACCTCGGAGTTGCCTTCGATGGGGATGCGGACCGGGCACTGTTCGTGGCGGCCAGTGGCCGGATCGTGGATGGCGACGCTGTGCTCTACCTCACCGGAACTGCGCTCCACCGTAAGGGGCACTTACCGGGCAAGGTCATCGTAGCCACCGTCATGTCGAATCTGGGACTCGAACTGGCCTTGCGGAAGCATGGTCTTGAAATGGTGCGCACACCGGTCGGCGACAAGTACGTGCTGGAGGAGATGCTTCGCCGCCACGCCGTACTTGGTGGCGAGCAGTCGGGCCATGTCATCTTCACGGAATTCGCCACAACCGGCGATGGCCTGCTGACGGCGCTGCGCGTGCTCGAGGTGATCCGCGATTCCAGCGAGTCGCTCGATACCCTGGTCAGCGAAATTGAGAGCCTTCCGCAGAAGCTCGTCAACATCCCTGTACAAGCCAAGCGGCCGCTTTCCGAACTCAAATCCGTCCAGGCGGAGATCCATGCGGCCGAAGACGAATTCAAGGGTTCCGGCCGAGTGCTGGTGCGTTTTTCGGGCACCGAACCACTGGCCCGCGTCATGATTGAGGCCGGATCAATGGACCGCGTTGATTACTGGACGTCGCGCATCGCAGCTGCCATCGAAGCTGAACTGGGCGCTGCGGTCACGGCACATTGATCCGGCGGCGCTAACTCGCGTCGTTCGAGCTATTGGCTCACCATCAGCGGTTAAAGCCGGGCAAAACGCCCTAAACCCGGATGGCGTTTCGACCGATATGCGTAGTGAAGCAGCAGTTCCGCTGATCATCCTAATGCATATTAATTCCGATTCCTCGACGAGCATCCATACCGCATTCCCCACGCCAAGCATCGCCCATTCGACCGGCCATGGTGGCCGTCCCGGAGGTACTACGGAGGAATCCTCCGATGGCGTGCAACTCTCGCATCTCAGTTCGGTCCTGAACGGACTCGCCGCGGGCGCTGCCGCCGGAGCGAGGCGCATCAGTTCCCTCTCTGCTCTCGTTCAGTCGGGCACCTATCAGGTCCGTCCAACCCAGGTTAGCCAGCAAATGATCGACGATGCCCTCAACACGAACTGATCGAGCCGATGACTTCTCCATGGAAAAGACGCGCCCGTGAAAAAACAGCTGATCCAAATCCTGGAATTCCTGCTGGCAAGGGTACAGGGCGTGGCATCTGACGCCCAAAACCCGCCGGCTGGCGCCGCTGAAGCTAATGCCAAGCAGCTCGCCATCAGACAAGCGGCGTGGGGGAACTTTCCAGACATCGCCCTAGCCGGTGTCTCGGCGGCGCCGGGAGTGCCCGACGGCCCGACGCTGGCGGAAAACCAGGCGGCCGATGTGGAGCCTCCTCCCAATGTAGATCTGCTTCTCTGGGCGCTCAATCAGGCCCGCTGGCGGCTCACCCGAACCGAAGAGCTCTTGCTGAATCCTCTGCCCGAGTCCGTTCGCGAAGCCAATCTACTGGTAGAGGAAGTCGGCCAACAGGTGCTGCGCATCCGACGCATTCTTGACCCTCGATCGAAATCGGTGGACGTCCAGCCCTATGCCGTCCGAATCACGGAATTTCAGCAGCAGCTGAGCCGTGTCTCACGCCTGCTCGAAGGTGCGAAGCGGGTGCAATGGGCTCGCATCCGTTGGGTCGGCGCGCTCGTCCAGACTTACACCCCGGGCGGTCGAGCCCGTCTTTGGAATCCTTTCCCCCGCAGTTGGACTGTGGAAATGTAACTCGACCTCGATCCTCGAGAGCACCTAATGGCTAACATTCTCACTTCCCTGACATCGGCCGCCAACTCCATGGGCGTCTATGAGAAGGCGATGGAGGTGGTGCAAAACGACGTGACCAATGCCACCACCCCGGGATATGTGGCTCAGACACTCGTACTCAATGCTCAGCCCTTTTCGCTTGACGGTGGCGCGGCGGGCGGCGTCTCCGCCGGCACCCTATTGAGTTCTCGTGACCTTTACGCGGAGCAGAACGTTCAAACCCAACAGTCCGCGCTGTCCTTTTCAACCACACTCAACAACAACCTCTCCGTCCTCAATCCGGTTTTCGACTTGCAAAGTACGACTGGCATCGCCGGAAGCTTGAATACATTGTTCTCCGCATTCTCGCAGCTAAGCGTCACACCGAGCGACTCAACACTGCGGCAGAGCGTCATTACCGCCGCCGATGGCTTGGGTCAAGCCTTCCAGACCGCTTCGCAGGGGTTGCTCAGCACCTCCGCCAATCTCGATCAGGATGCCTCCAACACTGTCCAAGACGTCAACTCGATCATTTCGGACATTCAGAATCTTAATGTGCAACGACGTCAAAACGGGGGAGGCGGCACGGACCCCGGGTCGGACGCCCAAATGTACAGCGACCTGGAGAATCTATCGCAGTATGTGAACTTCACGACCATTCAGTCCCCGGACGGGACCATGAACGTCTTCCTTGGCGGTCAGGAGGCGCTGCTTGTCGGTACCGACCAAGTAAAACTGCAAGTGAGCGCCAGCCCGGCGCAGCTAACCACCCAGGACGCGAATGGTAACGATGTTTCCGCCATGATCACGCAGGGATCACTGGGAGCCGATCTTCAGGCGCGCAACACCTTGATCCCTGGATACCAAACACAGCTCGATACTCTCGCCCAAGGCGTGTCCGATACCATTAACAATCAGCTCGCTACCGGCGTCGATCAAGACGGCCAGCCCGGCGCGGCGCTGTTTACCTATAACGCTGCGGCACCAGCCGGCACACTAGCAGTCTCGTCAACCATCACCGGCCAGCAGATTGCCGCTGCCAGCGCCACTAACCCGGGTGGAAACGACAACGCCATTGCACTTTCCCAACTCCAGTCCGCGACGCCGATCGGCGGATTCTCATTCACCCAGGCCTACGGCAACCTGAGCGCGCAAGTCGGCCGCGATATCTCCGACGCAGACAACAACGAAACCACCGGGCAGTCGTTGCTCGCTCAGGCCCAGACGCTGCGTTCCAACGCTTCCTCGGTTTCGCTCGACGAAGAAGCCACCCGGCTCATTCAGTACCAACAGGCCTATGACGCCACCAGTAAGCTCATCACCGTCATCAACGAAATGACCCAGTCTCTACTCGGGATCGTTCAATAACGCTGCACCCATCGGCTCGGTAAACACTTATGGTATCCATTCTCTCCGCTTCGAACCAGAACTTTCTCGCGGGCCTGTCCAATGTGGAAGCGCGCATTCTTAAAGACCAGCAGGAGGTATCCAGCGGGCTGGCGCTGCAGCAGGTCTCCGACAATCCCGACGAGGTTTCAGCCTTGCTTCAAGTAAAGGCACAAATCGCCCACAATACCCAGTTGCAGTACAACCTGGGGCAAGTCACAAGTGAAGTCAACTCGGCCGAAGCAGCCGTCAACTCGGCAGTCACGCTGATGGACTCGGCTCGACAGATCGCCACGGAGGGCGCCAGCAGCCTCACCGGGTCAACCACCGACTCGCAACTTGCCGGTCAGGTTGCTGGCATCATCGCGGAAATGCAGGGTTTGGCCAATACGCAGGTCGGCGGCCGCTACGTATTTAGCGGCGATTCCGACCAAACGCCGCCCTACGCCGGCGTCGATCTTACCCAGCCCAACGGCGTAGGTGGCTATCAGGGTTCCAACACAACCCGCACGGTCGAGAGTCCCAACGGTTCAACATTTGCGGTTTCTTTGACGGCGCAGCAGATCTTTGACAACGGCGGCCCGTCCACTAGCGCGTTCCAGTCTCTGACCGGGCTTTACAACGCACTGATGGGAGGCGGCTCATCGGCAATCGCCGCCGCTAATGGAAACATTGCTACTGCGACCACTTACCTCGATGGTCGGCAGGCCCAGTATGGCGATTTTCAAAATCAGGTCGCCGAGGCCACCACCAGTCAATCGAATCTCAACGTCCAGCTTCAGCAGCAGCTAAGCACTTTGGAAGACGCCGATACGGCCACCGCAATCACCGACATGCAGCAGGCCACGGTGGCCGAGCAGGCCGCCCTTGAATCGCACGCTTCTTTGCCCACGAAGACTCTTTTCAGCTACCTCGGCTGAGGTTGTCACGGCCGCGCTGATGGCGCCCGCAAGCGCCGGCCCGAGCCCAGCGGCGATATGCTGGCACTGATGTCTCCGTCTCCCGTGTCCATACTGTCGCGCTTCTCCCCAACTTTCCTGGTAATCGCCGCTTCCCTGCTCGCACGCGTCGGGGTGGCTGCGGATCTGCAATCACCCAATGGCAGCCTCGTCCTCTCATTTGAGACCCTCCAGAATAAGCAGCCAAACCCGGCCGGCGGCCAATTGGTGTACTCAGTCACGTTTCAGGGAAAGCTGCTCATTGAGCCTTCCGCACTTCGGCTGGATCTTGAGGGAGCCAGGCCGCTTGGCACCGATGTCCGCATCGTCAACGCCACGGCTTCCAGCGCGGACGAAACCTATCGCCTCGTCACTGGGAAAGCGAGCACCGTGCGCAATCACTACAACGCGTTGCGTCTCTCCGTCGTCGAAAATCAGGGACTCGAACGCCAGCTCGTTATCGAGGCGCGCGCGTACGACGATGCGATCGCTTTCCGTTACGTTGTCCCCGAGCAGCCCCAGCTCCGCGAGTTCCGGCTCGCCAAGGAAGCCACTGAATTCCGAATCAGCAAGGACGCCACCACCTATGCGCTGGAACTGCCCAACTATCGCTCCATGTATGAGAGCGAGTTCGTCAAGCTGCCCATCAGCGCCTTCTCTAATCAAGGAGGCGTCGCAAGCACCGTTCTGA
This sequence comes from uncultured Acidobacteriaceae bacterium, assembly GCA_963740005.1. Lineage (GTDB taxonomy): Bacteria > Acidobacteriota > Terriglobia > Bryobacterales > Bryobacteraceae > CAJCIT01. Next base: position 42,960 of record CAVUCO010000071.1, read on the forward strand.
TTGGCCTGCCGCTGTTGATGCGCGTTCCCGGCGTAGGGTGGACGGCGATCACCGAAGCCGGCCTGCGCGGCTATAGCTCTATGTATCTGGTCAATCCATCCGGCAGTTGGACGGGCCACTGGTTCGAGTCGCGGCTGGCGCCCGGTTCGGACGACCCCGAACTTGCCGTTACCGGCTCACTCCCGCATCACTCCGCCTGGCGGGTCATCCTCGCGGGCACCGAGGCCGGTCTCCTTGTCGAGTCCAACGTGATTACCAGCCTCAACCCGGAATCGGCCATTCAGGACACTTCGTGGATACACCCGGGCCGCGCCTCGTGGGACTGGTGGAATGGCTCCATCGGCCCCGATGGCAAGCCCGCTTACACAACCGCCACCATGAAGTACTACGTCGACTTCGCCGCGCAATCGGGTTTTGAGTACATGCTGGTCGATGCAGGCTGGTATGCCGGCAACGACATCACCAAAATGAACGGGAGCGTGGACATACCCGAGCTCGTCAAATATGCCGCCGCAAAGAACGTCAAAGTATGGATTTGGCTCTCTTACCGCGGAGTCGATTCGCAGATGAACGAGGCCTTCCCGCTTTACGAGAAATGGGGCGTGGCCGGCATGAAGATCGACTTCATCGAACGCGATGACCAGCGCGGAATCGAGTTCTATTACAGGGTGGCGCAGAAGGCCGCCGAACATCATCTGATGGTCGATTTCCATGGCGCCACCAAGCCCACAGGCCTTGAGCGAACCTATCCCAATGTGCTCGGTTACGAGGCAGTGCTTGGCATGGAGCAGTCGAAGGCAGGGAACCGCGACAATCCCGACAGCCACCTCACGCTCCCCTTCACGCGCATGCTGGCCGGCCCCATGGACTACACGCCGGGCGGCTTTTGAGAACGTGACTCGCGACGACTTCACGCCGCGCGCAGTACGCCCCATGGTGATGGGCACGCGCGCCCACCAGTTGGCCATGTACGCCGTCTATCAGGCTCCGTTCCAGATGGTTTCCGACGCGCCGCAGGCCTACAAAGACCAGCCATCGTTTGACTTCATCAAGAACGCTCCGGCGTCTTGGGATGAAACCCGGGTTCTCAACGGCGAACCAGCCGAGTTCATCACCATCGCACGGCGTCACGGAAGCGAGTGGTTTCTGGGCAGCATGACCAATTGGACACCCCGCGACCTGGACCTGACATTGACTTTCCTTGGCAGCGGCAGATACAACGCGGAAATCTATGCAGACGCTGAAGACGCTGCCCAGTATCCGAAAAGCGTCAGCATCCAAAAGAAAGTAGTCGACCGCGCCAGCCATCTTAGAGTTCACATGGCCCCTGGCGGTGGCCTCGCGGTGCGTTTCGTCCCGGCACCGTGACAGCGGAGAGCCGCGAGAAACACAGCCCGTGACGGCCATGTGTCAAGAGATTATCGGCTGATATACTTAACGTTTGCCCCGCTGGCAAGCGAATTCCGCGCTTGCTGTCATTCCAGGCTGGAGTGGCGGAACTGGCAGACGCACGGGACTCAAAATCCCGCGACCTTCACTGGTCATGTGGGTTCGACCCCCACCTCCAGCACCAC
>CAVUCO010000072.1:0-25885 GCA_963740005.1 uncultured Acidobacteriaceae bacterium
TAAGGATCGACATCGTTTTCGCCGAAGTTCTCATTAGCTCCCGCCAGGGGACAGGGTTTTGTACTGCGCGGGGCGAGGCGATCCTGTCCGGTCGCACAAACCCGGATCCGGCTCCCCCACCAGATCTCATCGCCGACTAGCGATGATCGAACACCTTTGTTGCCGGTGCTGTACATTTCAATCAGGCGATACCAAGCTCATGCTGGAAAACATCAACCTCGATAAGAAGCTCGCGCGCGAGGATTACAAGCGTATTGAGCCCGCTTTGCAGGAACGCTTGTACCACCTGGAGAAGGCCTGCTGGGATCAGGGCATCCCCACCGTGATCGTCTTCGAAGGCTGGGACGCCTCCGGCAAGGGCACAACCATCGCCGCGTTGACGCAACGCCTGGATCCGCGCGGTTTCAAGCTCTATCCCATAACCACGGCCCGAACTTACGAGCAGCAGCGTCCCTGGCTGTGGCGGTTCTGGCTGAAGGTCCCGAATCGCGGCGAAATGGTGATCTTCGACCATAGCTGGTATGGCCGGGTGTTGCACGAGCGGGTGGATGGAACCGTTCCCGAGAAGTCCTGGAAGGAGGCCTACCGCGACATTGTCGAGTTCGAGCGCATGCTCGCCGATGACGGCGCCATCTTCATCAAGTTTTTCCTGCACATCAGCCGGAAAGAGCAGAAGCGCCGCTTTCAAACCATCGAGGCCGATCCCCTTAAGGCATGGCGCGTCACGGATACCGACTGGAACCGCAATAAGAAATACGACCAATACCTGCTGGCAATCGAGGAGATGCTCGAGTTAACGGAATCGGAATTCGCGCCCTGGACGATTGTGGAGGCGACCTCGAAATGGCACGCTCGTAAGAAGGTATTTGAAACCATCATCGACGCCATGGAATCGCGTCTGGGACCAAATGCTCCGCCCAGAACCGAGACCATTGAGGTGATGCACGACGCAGATCTCCGCGACGCCATGGAATCGCTCAACGGAGGAGGGCTCTAATGCTAGAAACCATCGATTTGACTCAAACCCTCGATCGCGAGTCTTACGTGCGTGAGTTGACCCGGCGCCAGATCCAACTCCGCGAGCTCGGAAATCAGGTTTATCTGCAAAAGCGCCCAGTCATCATTCTGTTCGAAGGCTGGGACGCGGCCGGCAAAGGCGGCGCGATCAAACGCGTCACAGAAAAGATCGATCCGCGCGGTTACACGGTTTACCCAATCAGTGCGCCGCAAGGCGAAGACAAAACGCGGCATTACCTCTACCGTTTCTGGCGCCGCCTTCCCGAGCGTGGCCAGATCGCGATCTTCGACCGCTCCTGGTACGGACGGGTCCTCGTCGAGCGTGTCGAAGGCTTCGCTCGCGAGCACGAATGGAAGCGTGCGTTCAAAGAGATCAACTCATTCGAGCGGCAGCTACGCGACTACGGCACGATCGTGGCGAAGTTCTGGATTCATATCTCTCGCGAGGAGCAGTTAAGGCGTTTCGAGGAGCGAAAACAGATCGGCTACAAAGCCTGGAAGCTCACCGACGAGGACTGGCGGAATCGGGAAAAGTGGGACGCCTACGAAGAGGCGGTGGAGGAGATGCTGGTGAAAACCAGCACGCGAACAGCACCGTGGTCTTTGATCGAAGGTAACGACAAATACTGGGCCCGGACCAAGCTTCTCGCCACCCTGGTTGAGATCCTCTCCAACGGGCTCAGTTACAAACCCCAGGATCCTTTGCGCCGCAAAGAACCGAAGAGCGCTGCCAAGGTGGGAGAAGCCGAAAAAGACGACCCAACGAAGAAGAAACCGCTTTCGAAAGCTGAACCGCAGGCCACTGCACCGGCGACCTCTGCCTCGTAACAATCTGGCGTCGCCGTGGCTGCCAAGTTTGGCAGATTAGCGAACCGATCGAATCCTAACCACTTCGCCGCGCCCGATTGAGCGGAGCGCCGAGATTGCGCCGGGCACAAGCGGTTCCAAATCATGCAGTCGGTTCGTGGGCCCGCAAAGGACTACTAAGGAAATGCTCCGCCCCTCGAGATTCTGCTGATCAGGAATGTTCTGGTCGGTGATGATCACTTCGAACCCAGCCTTTTCTGCGGTTTCCAAGAGTCGACCGTTTTTCAGCCCCGCCAGACCCGCAAAGCGAGCCGTTTGACACTCAAAGGCGGAGAACAGGAGGCGGAGACGCTCGTCAACGCATTCATCGAGCAGCACGCGCATCAGACACGCGTCAACAGCAATTGCTTGGCTTCTTCCAGCGCTTCCAACGCCAGAGCACGGGAAACGGTGGGGAAGCCTTCCAGAAAGTCTTCCAGCCTTTCGCCTCCTTCTAAATACTCGAAAAGCGTTTGCACCGGCACGCGAGTCCCTCGAAAGACTGGCACTCCGTGCATAGTCTCGGGGTCACGGGTAATGGACTGTGCCACTCCTTCATTGTCTATCATGCGGGCTCCCAGGGTCTGAAACCTGACAGGGGGCGTTTTGACGGCGCCGCCGGCGGATCCGGCAGGGAGTCGATCAGCTTACACAAACGCCAGCGCCGGGCGCACGTCTTCGGGCTCCAGTTCGGGGTAATTCCGGAAAAGATCCGCACCATCCGGGATGGACAGACACAGCCTCAACCACACAGGGAACTTGCACGTCCGCACTCAATGCCACTTTCCGGGGTCCTCACTCTCCACCAAATCGTTTCTTCAGCGCTGCCCACTGCCGCTTGAACCATCCCGGCTGCGGTGCGGCTTTGGCTTCCATTTGTTCCACCGCCAGCGGGGCGGCCTTCGTCACCGTGTCCGCAGCACCCGGCTGAAACGGTTCTTTCCCGCTCATTCGCGCCCGCGTCCCGTCGAAGGCATAATGCCGAAGCCAGTACTTTCCATCGTCATCCCGGTCAATCACGGAAAACGTCCGGTTGACAGAGCCCGGTTCCGGTGTATCCACCCGGATCGGGAAGTATCCCTCCAAGTCGCGCACACGAAAAGCCGTTTCGTAGCGGTGGCGCCGCCGGTTCCATGTGAACACGCGAATGGCGTCAAAATCGAAGCTCTGGACCTCCGACGACACGGCCCACAACCAATCGTGTTTCACACCCTTCTCTTGATCGTTCACTATGCCCAGGTCGAAGTAAGCGGCAATCCGTTTGCCCTCTCCGTACTGCGCCACCTCGTCCGGAATGGAGATGTTGAGGTTGCGTGACAGCACCCAGCCGCACTGCTTGTCCTTGGTACGGATCAGCGTCCAGTCCTCATTGAGCACCACCGGTTTCTTAGCCGCCTTGGCCGTTGCCTTCTGGTCCGCAGGGCCCGCCGGCTTCGCCGGTTCGTCGGGCTCATCTTCGTTGATATGGAGCTTCTCCGCAGAGAGATCTCTCCAGTTCTCAGGCGGTTTGGGCGCCGGCGGTCTGGGCAGCCGAAACAAGTTCGCCTTCTGGGTCTTTTCTTTCCGCGGCCGGCGGGTGATTGCCTGCGACCGCGTCAGTGCCAGGTTTGCCGGCGCCGCTCCCACCGCTTTCGGCGCCATTTTGTGCGCCAGCATCTCCACGGACCCACCCTCCGGAATCTTGGTAAACGACGGTGACAGGCGATTCGGCTCGATATGGACATTGAGCGCGTCGTAAACCGTGGCCGCGCCCTGCGATGGGAGCCTCAACGCATTCGCCGTGTCTTTCTTGAACTCATCCATCTGCTCCGCGCTCAGCAGTTGCGAGGCATCCACCCAGCCTTGGGCGTTTTGTTCCGTTTGTACTTGGACATAACGCCGCCGCACGTCGAGAATCCGCAGCCGGTCCCCGTGCTTCAACATCACGGCCGTGCTGTTCTTCTGGTTGGGATCAACCCGCAAGGTGAGTGTCGCGGGCGCTACGTAGGCATAGCCCAGCGTGTTCTGCCGCTCGGGGGCGCAACCGGCGGTCGCCAGTAACAGGGCAACGGCGAACAGCCGCAGCGACCGGTTCTTCATGGCAGATGGGAAGGGGCCACTATCCCTTCATGTGTTCAATAAATCGATGCAATCGGTCGAGCCCGCGTTCCAATTCATGCATGGAGGTCGCGTAGGAAATGCGGACGTGCTCTTTGGTTCCAAAGGCCTCGCCGGGGACAACCGCAACATGTGCTTCCGCCAGCAGCTTCTCCGAGAACTCCAGTGAGTTCTTAACCTTCCCGCCTTGAAACGCCACGCTGATATTTGGATAGGCGTAAAACGCGCCCTTCGGCATACCAATCGAAATACCGGGAATCTGCCGCAATCGGTCAATCACAAAATCCCGCCGTCGCCGGTACTCCGCGAGCATGAGTGGGACCGAAGCTTGCGAGCCGCGCATCGCTTCCACGGCAGCCTTTTGCGCAATCGAGGTTGGATTCGAAGTGCTGTGGCTCTGCAGCTTCATCATCGCGTTGATGATGGGCGCTGGAGCCAGTGCAAACCCGATGCGCCATCCGGTCATCGCGTAGGTTTTCGAGAGCGAACCGGCCACCACCACGTTGTCCTTCGCTCCGTCCGCCGCGGCGATCGAGAACGGCCTATCCTCGTAGAGAAACTGGCAATAGCACTCATCGGTCATCAGCAACACGCCCCGCCGCGCCGTCAGTTCATAGATGCGCAGGAACTCTTCCTTCGACAACACCGCTCCGCTTGGGTTCGAGGGAGAGTTGATAATCACCAACTTCGTTTTGGCCGTCAGGTGAGGCTCCAGCATCTTCGCTGTCAGGTCGAAACCAGCCTGCTCGTCGGTCTCAACGAACACACAGCGCCCCCCCGCGTAGTTCACCACGTCCTTGTAGGTGACCCAGTACGGCACCGGGATCACGACTTCGTCGCCGGGATTGATCAGCGCCTGGGTCAGATTGAAAATCGCGTGTTTGCCGCCCACCGTCACCATGCACTCGGGAACCGAGTAGCCGGTGCCGAAATCGAGCTTATGACGTTCGCAGATCGCCTGCCGCAGCTCCTGCGTGCCCCCCGCTGGTGTGTATTTGGTGAAGTTCGCCGCCAGCGCGGCAATCGCGGCATTTTTGATGTTGTCGGGCGTGGGGAAATCGGGCTCCCCGGCGCCAAAGTCTACCACGTCGACGCCTTCCCGTCGCAGTTTGTCCGCGTCGGCGGCAACCTTCATTGTCGATGAAACGCTAATAGTCGAAATTCGTTCTGCGATTTCCAATGTGGCTTGCATAGCTAACTTGCCTGTTGTTCCTTTTTGATTTGTATCTTCTTCCGGAGCCGTTCCTCTAACGCCTCTGGCACCAGTCCGGCGACCTTGCCATTTAGCGAAATCACCTCTTTCACAAGGTGAGAACTGATGAACGAATAGGCTTCGCCGGCCATCAGAAAAACGGTTTCCGTTTGCGGGCGCAGACGCCGGTTCATCAACGCCATCTGCAATTCAAGTTCGTAATCCGAAATGGCACGGATCCCACGCAGGATCACATTCGCATTCTGCCGCGCCGCGTAGTCCACCAACAGTCCTTCAAATGAATCAATCTCGACATTCGGAAACTTCGCTGTCACTTCGGTCAACATTTCCATGCGCTCCGCGATGGTGAACAGAGGCGTTTTTGAAGTATTCCCGAGGATCGCAACAATCAGCCGGTCGAACAGCTTCGCGCCGCGCGAAATCAGATCCAGATGCCCGCTCGTGATCGGATCGAACGAGCCAGGGTAGATCGCGACGACCGGGTGGGTATGCACCGCTTCATTCGAATGGTTGGTCATCGCGCCCGAACCTTCAGTGTAGCGAAACAGTCCCTTCCGGCTGCGCGCCCCTCAAAAGGAAAGCGTGCGCTTCGGGAGTTGATGAAACTTCCACATCGCAAATCCACAATCCGCGTGCATCGGCTTCATCCGGGGCCTATGTCTTTAGTCTTTTCATGGGTCCTGTTTGAGCGAACGCTAAAACGCTCACCTGTAGAATTGGCTTGGCTCTATGAAACCCATCCCGTTAGAGTCCGTTCTCGATTCCGGCGACCCGTCGCTCTTCAACGTGGCGACTCATGCGCCCGGTCCCGCCGGCACTCTGCCGCTGACCCCCGGCATGCTTCTCCATGAGCCCTCCGGCAACCTCTTTGGCCTCAGCCAGAACGTAGGAATGGGTTGGAGCCCACAGGCGCTCGGCGGCGGCGATGTCATGATCCTAAGCACGCATGGCGGCCTGCAAGCCTCTGACGGAAAGCCAGTGGCGCTGGGCCTTCACACCGGCCATTGGGAAGTTCACCAACTTGTGGCGGAAGCCGCACGCACGCTTACTAAGGAAGGCGCCATCCCCTTCGCCGCCTACTGCACCGACCCGTGCGACGGGCGAACCCAAGGCACCACCGGCATGTTCGATTCGCTGCCGTATCGCAACGACGCTGCCGTCATCTTCCGCCGCCTGATTCGGTCGCTGCCGACCACCCAAGGAGTCATCGGCGTCGCGACCTGCGACAAGGGACTTCCGGCCATGATGATGGCGCTCGCCGGCACGTCAAACCTCCCCTGCGTCCTCGTCCCGGGCGGTGTCACCCTGCTCCCCGAAAGTGGCGAGGATGCCGGCCGCGTTCAGAGTATCGGCGCGCGCTATGCCCATGGCCAAATCACGTTGGAAGAGGCCGCGGAAGCCGGCTGTCGCGCCTGTGCAACACCAGGCGGCGGGTGCCAGTTTCTGGGAACCGCCGCAACCTCACAAGTGGTCGGTGAGGCCCTCGGCCTGTCGCTGACCCACTCCGCACTCTCCCCCTCAGGACATCCCATTTGGAGAGACATGGCTCACCGCTCGGCGCTGGCGCTACTGCGCTCCCGCCAGCGCGGGCTCGTTTTGAGGGACATCTTGACGGCCGCGTCTCTAACCAATGCCATGGTGGTTCATGCCGCGTTTGGTGGTTCCACGAATCTGCTGCTGCATGTACCCGCCATCGCGCACGCCGCTGGCTTGCAGCGCCCGACCGCGCAGGATTGGGCCAGGGTCAATGCCCGCGTCCCACGGCTGGTGGATGCGTTGCCAAACGGCCCGCGCAGCTTCGCCACCGTGCAGGTCTTCCTCGCCGGAGGGGTGCCGGAGGTCATGCTGCACTTGCGCCGGGCTGGACTGCTCGATACCCGTGTCCTCACGGCATCGGGCGAAACACTTGGAGCCTCGCTCGATTGGTGGGAGCAGTCGGAACGCCGCCGCCAGTTGCGCAGCCAACTTCAGCGCATCGATGGCATTGACCCTGCCCATGTCATCATGGGCCCCGATCAGGCGCGCGCCAGCGGCCTCACCTCCACGGTCTGCTTCCCGCACGGAAACCTCGCGCCGGAAGGCTCCGTCGTGAAAAGCACCGCCATCGACCCAACCGTGGTGGACGCCGACGGTGTCTATCGCAAGCGCGGCCCGGCTCGTGTCTTCACCACGGAAACCGCTGTGATCGATGCCATCAAGGGGAAGGTCGTTCAGGCCGGCGACATTCTGGTCCTCATCTGCCGCGGCCCGCTCGGCTCTGGTATGGAGGAGATCTACCAAATCACTTCTGCGTTGAAGCATCTCACTTTCGGTAAACAAGTTGCTGTAATCACGGACGCGCGCTTCAGCGGTGTTTCTACCGGCGCCTGCATTGGCCACGTCTCGCCCGAAGCCCTCGCCGGAGGGCCCGTTGGTAAACTCCGCGACGGCGACGTCATTGAGATCCGCATCGATCGCAACACGCTCGAGGGGACGGTGAACTTCATCGGCGAAAATGGCGAGACGTTCTCTTCCGAAGCCGGTGCCGCACGCCTGGCGCGGCGAGCACCTCGAACAGATCTCGCTCCCGATCCGCGTCTTCCTGCCGACACGCGGCTATGGGCAGTGCTCCAACAGGCCAGCGGTGGGACGTGGGGCGGATGCGTGTACGACTTGGAAGCGATCGCCGCCAGACTCAGCGCCTGAAATAAATAACTGCGCGCATCGCCGCTGGGGTCCGTCTCATCCAAGTCGAGGTATGGACTTACAACTTTCTGGCAAAAGAGCTCTCGTTACCGGATCCACGGCAGGCATAGGACTTGCCATTGGTGCGGCACTGGCCGCCGAGGGCGCAACCGTTATCTTGAACGGCCGCACTCAACTGCGAGTGGACGCAGCCGTGAAGCAGGTGTTGACCAAGTCTCCCGGCGCCTCGGTCTCCGGCGTTGCGATCGACCTCGGTACCGCTGCCGGTGCCGCGAAGCTGTTCGACCAGGTTCCCGACCTGGACATCCTGGTCAACAACCTGGGCATCTTCAAGCCCACCCCCTTCGATCAAATTACGGACGAAGAGTGGCAGCAGTTCTTCGACGTCAACGTGCTGAGCGGCATTCGTTTGAGCCGCTTCTATCTGCCGAAACTGCTGTCGAAAAACTGGGGCCGGATCGTGTTCATCTCCAGCGAATCCGCCCTGAATGTACCGCCCGAGATGATTCACTACGGCCTCACGAAAACGGCACAGCTCGTCATCGCTCGCGGCTTGGCGGAGTCCACCGCCGGAACCGGCGTGACCGTGAACAGTGTACTTCCAGGCCCCACGCGCTCCGAGGGTGTGGAAACCTACGTTCAGAAATTGGCCGACGCGCAGAATCTGTCCGCCGTTGAGGTGGAAGCCGCATTCTTCAAACAGGCCCGTCCCACTTCGTTATTGCGGCGTTTTGCCGAGCCCGAAGAAGTTGCGGCAACCGTGGCCTTCATCTGCAGTCCGCTGGCTTCAGTCACCAATGGCGCAGCGGTGCGCGCGGAAGGCGGCCTCTTGCGCCACCTGGGCTAGACTCAGCCCTGCTCCTGTTCTCGATAGAAGGCGATCAGGTCCAGGCTCACAGGCTTCTCACCAAGCTGGCGGATCATGCTCGTTACTTGCCCTCGATGGTGTGTTCCGTGGTTCACCACGTGCACGACCATCTGCCAGATCGGGCTTTCGTAGCCGACGCCGGCCATCGATTTGTACGCAATCTTGCGTTCCCACTCGCTCTCGCTTAGACTCGCTGCGAATGCGATCATGCGGTCGATTACGGCCAGCCATACCTCGGCAAGATCGTACATACACCCCGGCGATGCGTAATCCTCCCGCTTTCCATTCGGCCGCTCCTCCAGCCGTTCAAGCCAAATCATGTCGGCTTGATAGAGATGAACGACCGTGTCGTAAACGCTGGCAAACGAACCATGCAGATTCCGCACCAACCGTTCGGAGTCGAGTTGCTGTACCTCCGTCAGGACACGGCTTGTCGCCCAGCGATGATATTGCAGTTGACTTTGAAGGCTTTCCGAGTACGTCACAACTACTGTTATCTCATTGGCCGCGCGAGCTGAGGGCCATGCCGGATCACGCTTCCCAAGGGCCGTGGATAGTCTTTTTGCCTTTCGATGGATAATTCCGAACCGGCAAAGGGGGGCTGGGTAAGCAGATCGTAGAGCGTCTTGCGGGGCCTTGGTCCTGACGGCTCAACTTGATGCTTTTCGCGCCAAGCATGCACACCTTTGACGATCAGTTCGTCCACCGAGTCGAAGTGGCCAGACTTGATCTCTTCCTGCACTAGTCGCTCAGTCTCGGGTTTGAGTTCCACCGTCACACCTCCAACTTAGCCGCATCTGCGTCTCCATGCAAGCTCTAGCCACGGACCAAGTTCCAGCACACCATCTCCAATTTGAGTTAGAGTGAGGCTTCGATGCGCAAAGACTGGGAGACGCCGCTCGAGCGATGGACTTCAGCTGGGTTGATTGACCAGGCGACGGCCGTCCGCATTCGTGAACTCGAGGAAACCCGTACCCCCGCACAGGGTCTCCGCTGGCCGGTCCTGGTCGCGTTGGGTTTTGGAACCATCCTGCTCGCCGCGGGCATTCTCCTGTTTGTCTCGGCTCACTGGGATCAGTTATCGCCGGCCGAACGAATGACCGTGGTGGTTCTGATGATCGTCATGTTTCACACCGGCGGCGCTTTGGCTGCGGGGCGTTTCGAAGGTCTCTCGATTTCACTTCACGCCATCGGCACCGCCGCTCTCGGTGCCGGTATCGCGCTGGCCGGTCAGATTTATCACCTGAGCGAACATTGGCCGTCGGCGATTTTGCTTTGGGCTGTTGGCGCAGCCATCGCGTGGGCGCTGTTGCGGCAGTGGCCGCAAGCCGCGCTGACCGCACTGCTCGCTCCCTGGTGGGCGGCGAGCGAATGGTGGGTTGACGCGCACCACTTGAACGATCGCGTGCCCGTCGCCATCGGCCTGTGCGCGCTCGCTTTCACCTATCTCACGAGCGCTCAAAGTGGCAAGGACTCTTCCGTTCGCACGGCGCTCGTTTGGCTGGGCGGGGTCGCCCTGATCCCTACCGCTGCCTGGGTCGCCGTCCCACAGTCTTGGAGCAACACCAATTTCGATTGGTCCGCCAACTGGTTCCCGCTGTCGATCGCAGTTACCGTTCCTCTGGGCTTGGCGTTTGCCCTGCGCAGGCGAGGCGCACTTTGGAATACAGGCGCTACGCTTTGGGTTGTATTGCTGGCGGTATTCTCCGTCGCAAAACTTGATATTGCCATCTATCTCTGGTGTTTCGTGGGTAGCGTAGGCGTCGCTTTTTGGGGAATTCATGAGCGCCAAGCCGAGCGCGTCAATCTGGCGTTCCTGGGATTCGCCATCACCGTGCTGGTCTTTTACTTCTCCGATGTGATGGCTAAGCTCGATCGCGCTTTCAGCCTGATACTGCTCGGTGTGCTATTCCTCGGCGGAGGCTGGCTGCTCGAGCGCACGCGCCGCAAGATCATCGGGCGAATAAGGACGGAATCCGCATGAAACCTCTTTATCGCGGAATCCTCGTCGGTGCGTTGCAATGCGCCATCGTGCTGAGCATGACGGCGAAGTATGAGTGGGATCGGGAACAGCTACCCAGGGTTTGGGCGAGGGTCGCGCCCTTCGACCCCAACGCTCCGCTTCGAGGCCGCTACTTGCAACTGGGCCTGGAAGTTGTCATGGACAACCCTCTCGAGTCCTACCCAACGCATGTCCGTCTTACTATTCAGAACGGACAGCTCACAGCCAAGCTGGACGACAAGGGTGCCTTGTTGGCTTGGTCTCCGCGAGGCCGGGTCAGCACTCTCCAACAACCCGTCGCCTTCTTCTTGTCCAACACGGCGGCCGATCCCTCCCGCCTGAAACCAGGCGAAGAATTGTGGGTCGAAGTGAGTGTCCCGCCCAACGCGATGCCCCGGCCCATTCGGCTTGGCATCAAGAAAGATGGCGCGCTAACGCCGCTGAATCTACGGTAATCCGGCTCGGTCGTCGCGCCGCTACGGCTACGCCTTGACCTTCGCAAACGTTTTCCCAACCAGTTCCTGCGCTTCGTGCTGGATGCGGCGCAGATGCTCCGCGCCGAGAAAACTCTCGGCATAAATCTTGTACACATCCTCCGTGCCCGATGGCCGCGCCGCGAACCAGCCATTCTCTGTGGTCACCTTCAGCCCGCCGATCGGCGCACCGTTCCCCGGCGCCTTCGTCAGCATCGCCGTGATCTTCTCTCCTGCTAACTCCGTCTCCGAAATCTGTTCCGGCGACAACTTCGCCAGTATCGCCCTCTGTTCGGGAGTAGCCGGAGCATCGATGCGTTCATAAACCGGATCGCCGTATTTCTTCGTCAGATCGCGATAATGCTCACCCGGATCGCGCCCGGTCCGCGCGGTGATCTCCGCCGCCAGCAAGCCCAGAATAGGCCCGTCCTTGTCCGTAGTCCACACCGAGCCATCCTGCCGCAAGAACGAGGCGCCTGCGCTTTCTTCGCCGCCAAATCCGAGCGATCCATCCAGCAGCCCGTCGACAAACCACTTGAAGCCGACTGGAACCTCCACTAAACGCCTCCCGATACCCGCCGCGACGCGATCGATGATCGTGCTGCTCACCAGAGTCTTGCCGACCGCCGAGTCTTTGCGCCACTGCTGCCGGTTTTGGAAAAGGTACGAGATCGCCACTGCCAGGTAGTGATTCGGATTGAGCAAACCAACGCTTGGCGCAACCACACCGTGCCGGTCGTGGTCCGTGTCGCAGGCCCAAGCCACGTCGAACTGATCTTTCAATGCAATCAAGCTCGCCATCGCGTAAGGCGACGAGCAATCCATGCGAATCTTACCGTCCCAATCCACCGTCATGAACCGGAAGGTCTGATCAACATTCTTGTTCACCACCGTCAAATTCAGCCGGTACTTCTCGCCGATGCGCCCCCAGTAATCCACGCCCGCTCCACCCAGCGGATCCACTCCCAACTTCAACCCGGCACTGGCGATGGGGGCGAAATCGATCACCGAACCTAAATCGTTCACATAGGCCGAGATGTAGTCATGCCGATGCGTGGTCGGCGCCTTCATGGCCTTCGCATACGAAACCTGCTGCACGCCCTGCAGTCCATCGGTCAGCAGTTGATTGGCGCGATTCTCAATCCACTTGGTCGCCGTCGTATCCGCCGGCCCACCCGTCGTCGGGTTGTATTTGAACCCCCCGTCGTCAGGCGGATTGTGGGAAGGTGTGATAACCACGCCATCGGCTAGCCCGTCTTTCCGCCCTTTGTTGTAGCCGAGAACCGCATGCGACAACACCGGTGTTGGCGTGTAGCGGAGATCCTGGTCGATGTAGACCTCTACCCCATTCGCCGCCAGTACTTCAAGCGCAGACGCTAAAGCTGGCTCCGAGAGCGCATGCGTGTCAATCGCCAGGAACAGCGGGCCCGTCGTGCCCTCCTGCTTGCGGTACTCGCAGATGGCCTGCGTGATGGCGAGAATGTGCTCCTCATTAAACGAACTGGAGAACGATGACCCGCGGTGCCCCGACGTTCCAAACGCAACCCGCTCCGAAGCGACCGTCGGGTCGGGTCGCAGGGCATAATACGCTGTCACCAGCCTGGGAAGATTCACCAGCATTTCCGGATCGGCCGGTTTGCCGGCACGTGGATCAATTGCCATAATTCCTCCTCGTCCCAAAGCATTCTCTCAAACACTCGGTTACCGTAGGATGTCAACGCCGCTGCACACGTCGCAGGAACTGCCGCACGCCTGAATTCGTTCCCCGAAATGCGCGGCGAGCGCCCGCTGCCGGCACACCTTGGAATCGGCAAAACGAAACATGTCGCGTGCCTGCTGTTTTCGCTCTTCTCTCAACTTCTGCGGAAGATCCGTCTGCTCCTCCATCATTCGTTCGTACAGCAACACGTCCGGCCACGCATAGAACAGGATGCATTCACTGTCCGCCCCGTCTCGTCCCGCGCGCCCGATCTCTTGCGCGTAGCCCTCAATCGACCGCGGCATGTCGCGGTGAATCACGTACCGGATGTTTCCCTTGTCGATGCCCATGCCAAACGCGATGGTCGCTACCATCACGTCCACCTGGTTATCGCGGAACCGCTCGTGAATGCGAATCCGGTCCTTCGATTCCAGCCCGGCATGATACGCCAGCGCCTTAACGCCTTTGTCCTGCAGTGCCTCGGCCATTGCCTCCACGGTCTTCCGCATGAAGCAATAAATGATCCCGGGCTTGCCCTTCCGCGCCTTGACCAGCTTGAGGATCTTCTTACCAACCGGGGTTCCTTCACCCTTCTTCACGGCTGAGATCTTCAGGTTCGGCCGGAAGAAAGAACCCTGGAAACGCGCCGGCGCGTCCATCCCCAGTTGATCGACAATGTCCTGTTGCACTCGCCGGGTCGCCGTAGCGGTCAGGGCCAGCAGCGGCACATTCCCAAAGCGCTGCTTCAATCCGGCGAAATTGCGATACGACGGCCGAAAATCGTGGCCCCATTCGCTGATGCAATGCGCCTCGTCCACCGCTACCAATCGCAGGTCGACTTGCTCCAGAAGCGATCCAACGTAGAATTCAATCCCTTCCGGCGCCGCGTACACCAATTCGTAGTTGCCGCGGCAAATGTCAATGATGCGCTTACGCCGCTCGGCCTCGTCCAGGCTCGAATTCAAATAGGTCGCGCGCAGGCCCTTCCGGGTCAGTGCGTCCACCTGATCCTTCATCAGTGCGATCAGCGGAGAAATCACCAGTGTCGTCCCGCCCATCTTCCGCGCCGGCAACTGATACGTCAGGGATTTGCCGCCGCCGGTCGGCATCACCGCCAGGCAATCCAACCCGCCCAGCACGCTGCGAATGATCTGCTCCTGTCCGGGCCGGAAGTCATCGTGCCCAAAGACGGTCCGCAGCAGGCCGCGCAGGGTTTCGTCCGGCGCCGCGTCCAGTAGCCTTGCCGCATCCTTGAGAGCCTGGACCGTTGTGCGGGGGAAATACTCGGCCTTCCGTTCCGCCGGCAGCTTGGCGTATAACGTCCGCAAGTGATTGAGCCGGCTGCGGCAATCGGCGCGAACCTGCTCGTTCGAGGTGCCGCATAGTGCAACCAGTTGGCGTACTTCCTGCTGGACCTGCGGTGGATTCATGAGTATCTTGACAGCCTGCTTCCACGATAACTGCACCCCCATCCGATACGATGA
The DNA here is from genome assembly GCA_963740005.1 of uncultured Acidobacteriaceae bacterium. GTDB lineage: Bacteria > Acidobacteriota > Terriglobia > Bryobacterales > Bryobacteraceae > CAJCIT01. The sequence continues at coordinate 14,385 of CAVUCO010000072.1, forward strand.
AAGGATTCATGAGCCTTGTGTCCGTTGACTTGAAAAAGACGGTCAATCTTCCCAAAACCGACTTCTCCATGAAGGCCAACCTGCCGGTCTCCGAGCCCAGGTTCCTGGACCGATGGGGCGAGTCGCAACTGTATGAACGCATTCGCCAAGCGCGCGCGGGCCGCCCGCAATATGTCCTGCATGACGGTCCGCCCTACGCCAATGGCAACATCCACTTGGGAACCGCCTTCAACAAGATTCTGAAAGATCTGGTCGTCAAATCGAAGAGCATGGCCGGCTTTGATGCTCCCTACGTACCGGGCTGGGATTGCCATGGCCTGCCGATCGAGTTCAAGGTCGATAGCGAGTTGGGTAAGCGTAAAGCAACCATGACGCCGGCCCAGATCCGAGCCGAATGTCGCGCATACGCCGCCAAGTATGTCGACATCCATCGGGTTGAGTTCAAACGGCTCGGGATCCTCGGCCGTTGGGACGATCCGTACCTCACCATGAGTGCCGGGTACGAGGCCGTCATCGCCCAGGCCTTCGTCGATTTCCTGCACAGAGGCTACGTCTACAAGGGACTCAAGCCGGTGCATTGGTGTATCAAGGACCAAACCGCACTGGCGGAAGCGGAAGTGGAATACGAAGACCACTCCAGTCCCTCCATCTATGTTCGCTTCAAGCTGATCTCCGATCCCGCCGCCATCGATCCCGCGCTCGCCGGCCGCGATGTCAGCGCCGTCATCTGGACAACCACGCCCTGGACGATTCCCGCCAATCTCGCCATCGCGTTTAATCCCAAGTACGAATACGTCGCGGTGGATACACTGCGCGGCGTCATGATCGTCGCCGATGGCATGTTGCCCCAGGTGTCGGAAGCGCTCGGCTGGGACAAGGCCGTCATCGCGCGTTTCCCCGGTTCGAAGCTCGAATACGCCCGGTTCCACCACCCGTTTCTCGAGCGCACCTCCCTCGGCATCCTCGCCGACTACGTCACCCTCGAGCAGGGCACCGGTGCCGTCCACACGGCGCCCGGTCATGGCCAGGAAGACTTTGTGAGCGGTCAGCGTTACGGGTTATCCGTCTATTGCCCGGTCGACGCGGCCGGCCGGTTCTTCGCAGCCGAAGGGGCAGATGGCACGTTGCCGCCCGAAATCCTCGGCCTGTCGGTTTGGCAGGCGAACCCGGTTATCGTCAAGATTCTGGAGCAGCACGAGGCGCTGCTGGGTCAGCAGAAACTCGATCACAGCTATCCGCACTGCTGGCGCTGCCACCAACCCACTATCTTCCGCGCCACCGAACAGTGGTTCATCGGTATGGACCGCGAAGAGTTGCGCACCCGCGCGCTCGAAGCCATCAAACGAGTGAAGTGGCATCCGGCCTGGGGCGAAGAGCGCATCTCGAACATGATTGCCACTCGCCCCGACTGGTGCATCTCGCGCCAGCGCGTCTGGGGCGTGCCCATTCCCGTGTTCTATTGCGACTCCTGCGCCGAGCCCTTCACCGAAAGGAAAGTGCTCGAAGGCGTCGTCGAACTGTTTCGCCGGCACACCGCCGACGTCTGGTATGAGAAGACCGCAGCCGAGCTGATGGGCCCGGATTGCCGTTGCGCGAAGTGCGGCTCTACCTCGTTCCGCAAAGAGACCGACATCCTCGACGTGTGGTTTGATTCGGGCTCCAGCCATCTGGCCGTGCTGACGCCTCAAAACCATCTCCCCTGGCCGGCTGACCTCTATATCGAAGGCGGAGACCAATATCGCGGATGGTTCCACAGTTCACTCCTGATCGGCGTCGGCCTGAGAGATAACGCGCCCTATAAGGCTTGCGCCACCCATGGCTGGACGCTCGATGAACAGGGGCGCGCCATGTCGAAGTCGCTTGGCAACAACGTTGAGCCGCAGACCATCGTGAAGCAGTTTGGCGCCGACCTCCTTCGGCTGTGGGTCGCATCGGTCGATTTCACCGAAGACGTCAAGCTCTCCGACACAATCCTCACCCGGCTCTCGGAAGCCTATCGGAAGCTGCGTAATACCTTCCGCTATGCCCTCGGCAACCTCTCGGATTTCAATCCGGAAACCGACCTCGTCCCAGCCGGCGAACTCGAGAGTATCGATCAGTGGGTTCTGTTGCGGGCGGAAGCGCTGGTTCAGAAATGCCGCGACTGGTACGCCGAATTCGCTTTCCATAAGGTCTATCACGCGGTCTACGACTTCGCTACCGTCGACTTAAGTTCCATCTACTTTGATGTGCTGAAGGACCGCCTCTACACCAGCGCTCCGAAGTGGAAAACGCGCCGCGGGGCCCAAACCGCTCTCTATCGTTTGAACTTCGCGCTTGTGCGGCTGCTGACGCCCATCCTCAGCTTCACCTGCGAAGAAGTGTGGCGTCATACTGCTTTGCCCTCCGGCAGTCCGGACAGCGTCCACCTCGATCTCTTTCCGGAACCGGGCGAGTTGAGCGCCGGCATCAGCGCAGAGAAACGTGCGTTATCGGCCGAGTGGGACCAACTCCTTCCGGTACGTGAACAAGTCTTAAAGGTGCTCGAAGGCGCCCGTCAGGATAAGACCATCGGCGCACCGCTCGAAGCGGCCGTGACTTTGGAAGCCGGCGAAGAACTGTACCCATTGCTTGAAAAGCATGCCGGCGAATTGCCCGGCCTCTTCATCGTTTCCCAGGTGGCCTTGCGGAGGCGTGTCGCGCCGGCGGATGCCGCTTTACCGCTTGCGATCACCGTGGAGCGCGCGCAAGGCGACAAGTGTGAGCGCTGCTGGAAATACACCCTCGATGTCGGGCAGGACCTCGATTTTCCCAGCGTCTGCCTCTCTTGTGCAGCCGCCGTTCGGGAGATCCTGCGCGACCGGGAAGCCAGCGGCCCCGGTATCGCCGGGAAGAGCTAATTCGTGGAGCCGATCGAAAAGCCGGAACATCCGCGGGACGAAGGTGCACTTCCTTCACGTTGGTTGCCCTTCCTCATCGCCGCGGCAATCGTTGTCCTCGACCGGTTAAGCAAGCTTTGGATTCGCTCCAACCTGTCTTCGTACGATTCCATCAGCGTGATCCACGGCTGGTTTCGCATCGTTCACACCGAGAACCCGGGCGCGGCCTTTGGCGTACTCGCCGACGGCAACCCCATGCTGCGCAGCATCGTCCTCATTGGTGTGGCAGTAATCGTGTTGATCTTTGTCGTCCTGGCGCTGTGGAGGCGTTCGGACGGATTCGCTTCTGCCGCGACCCGGCTCGGTCTGGCGCTCATTCTGGGCGGAGCGGCCGGCAATCTCTATGATCGGATTACGCGCGGGACCGTCACCGATTTTCTGGAGGTCTACAATGGCGGCTGGACGTTTCCGGCCTTCAATGTGGCCGACAGTGCGATCACGGTCGGTTCGGCCTTTCTCATCATTGATCTGCTTCGGCCGAAAAAGAAACCAGCAACCGAATCACCCAGCGTCATATCGAATTAGGTAGCAGTTGTTCCCCAAACTTTTCAGCATCGGTTCCTTCTTCATACCCACCTACGGTGTGCTGGTCGCGCTGGGTTTCCTCGCCGGCCTGTTTGTGACTTTGCGGTTGGCCAGACGTGTCCACCTGCCCGCCGAAAAAGTCAGCAATCTCGCGATTTACTGTGCGCTCAGCGGCATCGCCGGCGCCAAGCTGTTCATGTTCCTCTTCGATTGGAACTTCTACGCTCACAACCCGCAGGAAATATTCACGCTCAGCACGCTGCAGGCAGCCGGCGTATTTCACGGCGGCTTGCTGGTGGCCATGTTGGTCTCTTTGCTCTACATCCGGCGCCAACAATTGCCTTTGTTGCTGACCCTCGATACGTTCGCGCCCGGGATTGCCCTCGGCCACGCCATCGGCCGGCTGGGCTGTTTCGCCGCGGGCTGCTGTTGGGGTAAGGAATGCCACCTGCCTTGGGCCGTCTATTTCCGCAGCCAGGAAGCTGCGCAAGTGCCCCTCGGAGTGCCGCTGCATCCGGCCCAACTCTACGAATCGGCGACCAATCTCCTCATCTTCGGGCTTCTCTATCAGCTCACGAAACGAACTCATCGCGATGGTCAGATCTTCGGCCTGTATTTGACCCTCTACGGCATTGCGCGCTTCGTCATTGAGTTCTTCCGTGTTCACGAACAGTCACTGGTCTTCGATCTCTCGCTCACTCAGTGGATTTCGCTCGGCTTGGTTGCTCTCGGAGCCCTGATTCTATGGGCTCGCCAGCGCCCCGCCACCCTCGCCACCCAACACTGATCTTCCTGCCATCCCGACACTTTCCGACGTGGCACGCTCTCCGGTTCGGAGCAAGGCCTTCAGCCTGTGGGTTTTCAGTCCTCAGCTGATCGGGGACACCCCGGCCTGATGTCACTCATTTCCAGCGTCTTAAAGCGCGGGCGCAGCGTTAGCTCGCCGTGCGCGCTGTAGGCGTGTCCCCCCAACGCGACAAGGTTCATCCACCCCACGCTCACTCGGCGCATTCACTGATCGCCATCCACCCGCCCCCTTCCCCCGCCTTTACACTTTTGTGCAACCGCGTCCCGTTCGGTTGGCGTCACAATAGAACTTGGGGAACTTATGCCTCACGTCTGCCCGCAAGTATTCCAACGGATCCTGACTCGCAAGGGAGCCTTCAGCCTGGGTCTTCTCTCGTTCTGGCTTTGCTTGAGCCTCCCCTTGTCGGCTCAGTACCCTGGCCAATACCCGCCGGGCCAGTATCCACCCGGCCAGTACCCGAATGGCCAGGGCGGCGGAATCCCCATGCCTCACCTTCCGGGCAAGAAGAAGAAAGCCGCCACCGATGACCAGGTTCAGAACGACCCCAACGCGGTCAAAGCAGAAGGGACCGTCATCAGCATCAGCGAGAAGTCGCTGGTTTTGGCGACCGCCGATTCCAGGAAATTCAACCTGGTCCTGGATGACAAGACCAAGTATTTGAAAGCCGCCCCGGCAGACTCCAGCGGAGGATCATCGAGTACCAAGGACACCACTTCTTCGGGCTCCAGTTCGACAAAGCCGGCGCCGGCACAGACCATCAAACTCGCCGATATTGAGACTGGTTCGCTGGTCTCCTTTGTGGCGATACCCGATAGCAACGACAACCTTATCGCTCGAATCGTCACGCTTGAGAAGGCTACCGAGCCGACCATGTCGAACCCCACCGGCGAGCAGGCCCCTCCTTTGGAACCCCGCAAGGCAGAGGACGAAGACGCCCCCCGCTCGAACCAGCCGATGACGCAGGTCGCGCCGCCTGAGCCGACTGGGCGCCCGCATTTGACTCGCGGTGCGAAACCCGGCCAAGCCGAGCAGCCCGACGATATACCCATCGCATCGTCGAACGATGGACTGACCTTCGAGAAGGGCGCTGATGCGTCCAAACCCAGACAGGACGAAAATGCCGAGCGGCTCCCGCCTCCGCCCCCTCCCGATGACGACAAGTATGGGCTCATTCAGAAAGCCCGCGAATGGATCGCCACGTTCTCGACCAGCTTGCCGAACTACGTCTGCCAGCAGGTAACCACCCGCTATCAGCTCGAATCGAAGGCTACCGGCTGGCAGGCCGTGGATTTGGTCTCAGCCGAAGTTGTCTATGAGAACGGGCAGGAGGACTATCGCAAGATCACGATCAATGGAAAACCGGTCAATAAGGGGATGATGGATATTCCCGGATCGCGCTCCACCGGCGAATATGGCACCACGCTCCGCGGCCTCTTCTACGAGGGCACTCGCACCCGATTCAAAGCGTCCGGCCCCGCCCGAACCAGCGGCAAGGAGTCGATCGTCTACGATTTTAAGGTCGCTCAGATGAACTCCGGATGGGAGATAGGCCAAGGCGGCCAGACCATTACGCCCGGCTACAGCGGCAGCGTCTGGATCGAGAAGGGCACTGGCCACGTTTTGCGCATCGAGATGCAAGCCGACCAGATTCCCAAGACATTCCCGCTCGACAAAGTCGAAACCGTCGTCGAATACGATATGGTGCGGCTCACCGGTGACAGCTTTCTGCTCCCGGTTCATTCCGAGAACCTGGCCTGTGAACGCGGTACGCCCTACTGTTCCCGGAACGTCATCGACTTCCGCAACTATCACAAGTTCGGCACCGACAGCACCATCACCTTCAGCAAATAGCGCTGAGCCACTCGTGGATTGGGCGGCCGAGAGCTTGTACACCACTCGCTGACTTCGGCGATTAAGATCCTCGCAGAATCAGAGGTCGCGCGAGCCTTCCCGCGCGACCTAAGAAAAGCGACGAACTTCAGTTTTGCCGATCCAGCTCTCTTTTTCGGTCAGCTTCAATTAACGTCAAAGCGATCGAGGTTCATCACCTTGTTCCACGCCGCCACGAAGTCCGTCACAAACGCCTCCTGGGAGTCGTTGCATGCATAGACTTCCGCAAGGGCTCGGAGTTGGGAGTTGGAACCGAACACGAGATCAACCACCGTCCCCGTCCACTTCAACTCGCCCGTCGCCCGATCGCGCCCCTCCAACACCCCTTCGGATGTGGAGGACTTCTGCCACTTCGTTTTCATGTCGAGCAGATTGACGAAGAAATCATTCGTCAACGTCTCGGGCCGCTTGGTGAAAACACCGTGCTTGGACTGCCCGAAGTTTGCGTTCAAGGCGCGCAGGCCGCCAATCAGTACGGTCATCTCGGGAGCGGTCAGGGTCAATAGGTTCGCCCGATCCAACAGCATTTCTGCCGCGAATTCCTCCTGTCCCTTCCGGAGATAGTTACGGAACCCGTCTGCAGTCGGCTCCAGTACCGCGAACGAGTGCACATCGGTCTGCTCCTGCGAAGCATCCGTGCGCCCCGGCGAGAAGGGAATCTTCACGCTGTGGCCGGCCTTCTTCGCAGCTTCCTCGATGGCCGCATCGCCGCCCAGAACAATCAGGTCAGCAAGAGAAACCTTCTTCCCACCGGACTGCGCGCCATTGAACTCCTTCTGGATCGCCTCCAACTTTGGAAGGACTTTCGCCAGCTCGGCGGGCTGGTTGACTTCCCAGTCCTTTTGCGGAGCAAGACGAATGCGTGCGCCGTTGGCCCCGCCGCGCTTGTCGCTGCCGCGGAAAGTGGTCGCCGACTCCCAGGCCGTCGTGACCAGTTGCGAGATGGACAGTCCGGATGCGAGGATCTTCGCTTTGAGGGCAGCAACATCCTGCTCCGAGATCAATTCATGATCCACCGCAGGAACCGGGTCCTGCCACAGCAGGTGCTCTTTGGGAACGAGTGGGCCAAGGTACCGCGAGACAGGCCCCATGTCGCGGTGCGTCAGTTTGAACCACGCCTTGGCGAACGCGTCCGCGAATTCCTGCGGGTTCTCATGGAAATGCTTCGAAATCTTCGCATAACTCGGGTCCACCTTCAGTGCGAGGTCCGTCGTGAACATCATCGGCGCGTGCCGCTTCGATGGATCGTGGGCGTCCGGCACGGTTCCCGCTGCCGCGGCGTCTTTGGGCTTCCATTGATTGGCGCCCGCCGGGCTCTTCGTGAGTTCCCATTCGTAGCCGAACAGGTTGTCGAAGTAGTTGTTGTCCCACTTCACCGGGTTGGTAGTCCATGCGCCTTCCAAACCGCTGGTGATGGCGTGCGCTCCGCTGCCGTTGCCTAGGGTGTTCTTCCATCCAAAGCCTTGGTCTTCGATGGCGGCGCCTTCGGGCTCGGCACCAACATACTTACCTGGTTCTCCAGCGCCATGCGCTTTGCCGAACGTGTGTCCGCCGGCAATCAGCGCCACCGTCTCCTCGTCATTCATCGCCATTCGGGCGAAGGTCTCCCGAATATCCCGTGCCGCGGCGACTGGATCCGGCTTTCCATTGGGTCCTTCCGGATTCACGTAAATCAGGCCCATCTGAACAGCGCCGAGAGGATTGTCGAGCTGCCGGTCGCCTTTGTAGCGCTCGTCACCCAGCCACTTGCTCTCAGGCCCCCAGTAAATGTCTTCTTCCGGCTCCCAGATGTCCTCGCGGCCGCCGCCGAAGCCGAAGGTCTTCAGTCCCATCGACTCCAGTGCAACGTTGCCGGTGAGAATCATGAGGTCGGCCCAGGAAAGTTTCCGGCCGTACTTCTGCTTGATCGGCCAGAGCAGCCGGCGTGCCTTGTCGAGGCTCACGTTGTCCGGCCAGCTGTTGAGCGGAGCAAATCGCTGTGCTCCAGCACCCGCGCCACCTCGGCCATCGGCGATCCGGTACGTGCCCGCGCTGTGCCACGCCATTCGGATGAACAATGGCCCATAATGGCCGTAGTCCGCAGGCCACCAGTCCTGCGATGTCGTCATCAAGGCATGCAGGTCCTTGATCACGGCATCCAAATCAAGGCTCTTGAATGCCTCGGCGTAGTTGAACGTCTCGTCCATCGGGTCCGCGAGCGGGGAGCGTTGGTGCAGGATCTTCAGGTTCAGTTGATTGGGCCACCAGTCTGCGTTGGTGGGGACCCCTCCGATCGTGTGTTTGCGAGCGCCGTCCGAGAACGGGCACTTGGCTTCGCCTGCCAACTTTCGCTCCTGCTCAGTGGGAAAAGGCGGCGGAGCTGACGGGGTGAGTGTTTGATCCATTTTTTTTTACCTTCCTTTGAATTAGTGAAAAAACTGTGCCGAACTAAGAATCTATCCTTTTACCGAGGCGCGCCGGGGAGCGCACTTCATGCAGAGCCCCCGGAAAATGAGTTCGCATTCGCGAACAATCCGTTTACCGAGTGAGCCCGTGCCAGGCCTGGGCACGTCGTACCATTCAAGGTCCTCTACATTGCCGCAGCGGTCGCAGATGAAGTGGTGATGCCGCGTGCCTTTCGCATCGAATCGGGCGGCGCGGCCCTCCACCGCCACTTCACGGACCAGACCTGCCTGCACCAAGTCCCGCAGATTGTTATAAGTCGTGGCCCTTGAAGAGCGTGGATCCAAGCGATTCACCGCTTCGAAGATCTCCGCAGCCGTGGCATGCCTGTTGTGTTCCATCAGGAATGCCATCACGGCGTAGCGCTGCGGAGTGCATCGCAACCCGCCGCTTGCCAACGACCGTTTAATCGCCCCAGCGTTCATTGAATTTAGATTATATCCAATGTGGCATTTTGTCGAGATACTTATCGTCGCTGTCGCAAGCAGAAAACTAGCTGATACCCGACCTGCGCAACGCGTACCCATACCTACGGATTGCGTTGGTCGTTCTTCCCAGATACCCGCTTTGTATCTAAGTCAACGCAGGCAGAGCTTTCCTGGCCTCTCGGTCCGGGTCGTTCTTCGCCACGCAGGTGTTATCGAAGATCATCGTCTGACCTTGTGCCGCCGAGTACTTCGGCCATTCAGGAAGACCGGCTCCATTCGGATCGCCGGTTTTCATGAACTGCAGCAAGGCTCCAGCCATTTTCTTCGACAGCGCTCTCGGAATTGGGCCGCCACCTGTGTGAGTCAGCATCACGTCGGTGTTATAAAACCAGAAACAGATATCGACGCAATGAAAAGCTCGGATGCGCTTATCGAACAAAGGCGGTTGCCAGGTAAACCAATCGACGTAGACCCCGGCCGGCTGTTTTGATTTCACGTCCGCCAACGCCACCACGTTTTCGCGATTGCTGCTGAGCAAAGACCAGATTTCGACCGGCTTCCTCCCTGGAAACGCCTTCACGTACGACTCCACCACTTCGGGTGCTCTGTCTCCAAAGCCCGCGCCGAAACCGGCTCTTGCCTTGACTTTTTCCACCACCTGCTCCAGCGTGATCGATTCCAGCGCGGAATCGGACCAACTGTACGATTGCTCGTTCTGAACGGAACTGATAATCATCGGAACATTGGCTGCCGAAGGTGCTGCCACCGGATAGTACGGATCCTGAGGCAGAATCTTGCCATCCACAACCGGGCTGAATCCACGTCCCATCCCGGCAGCCGGTCCTGCGCTCTTAGCCATGGCTTGCTGCGCGCGAGTGGCAACCGCATAGAAATCTTTCCAAGGCATGGCCTGCAGCTTGGCTAGATCGTCCGGCCCTAGACCGGCTTCCTTCACCACCGCTGCACCAAGATTCTCGGAATAGGTCTTGTTTCCGGATTTCAGCGACGCCCCACTCAGCACCACCGCTTTGTGAAAGAGCCCTTTCGCCGAAGGCATCGCCGTCAGTATGCAGACTTTCGCACCGCCGCCCGATTGCCCGATGATCGTGACGTTCCCCGGATCGCCGCCGAAATTGGCGACGTTGTCCCGAACCCACTCCAGCGCCGCCACAATGTCCAGCATGCCGGCGTTTCCGGATGCGGCGAACCGTTCTCCGCCCACTCCGGCCAGATTGCAATATCCCAGCGGACCAAGCCGGTGATTGATCGAGCAAAACACCGCGTCGCCAAAGCGCGCGAAATTCTCGCCGCCGTATCCGTCCTGTTCCAGTGCATTGCCGCTGGTAAACCCGCCGCCGTGAATCCAGAAAAGCACCGGTCTCTTTTTGCCGTCGTTGATGGCGGGCGTCTGGACATTGATGCGCAGACAGTCCTCACTGACGTCGCCATAGTTCCAATGGTCTCGGAAGGAAGCGTACTTGTTGCCATACCGCTTCTCCATGTTTTGAGGCGCTGAATCGCCCCACCAAAGCGCGGGGTAAACATCGGTCCACGGCTTCGGTTTCTGCGGCGGCATGAATCGGTTTGCGCCGGACGTATCGGCCCCATAGGGCAGCCCCAGGAAATAGTAAATGCCCCGAAGCACGTATCCTCTGACCTTCCCGTACTCAGTCTGCGTTACGGCGATGTCATCGCCGACAAGCAAAATCTGCCCATCCCGGCCTTCAGCAAATGGGTTTTGCGGGGCTGCAGCGAGTGTTGCGCTAAACGCGATCCCGGCTGAACTCGCCCCAAGTGTCTGCACGAACTGGCGTCTGTTGCTTTTCATAGTGTTCACGCTGTCCAGCAGTATATCCGGGTCAGAACAAAAACAATGGCGACAGCGGCACGTTGCCGATGAATAGGCAATAACATTGCAGGATCGGGATAGGAAACGTCCCGTCGGAGGAACGAAGCTGGAAGGAGCGCAGTACCGCTGAATGGCTTTGGAAGGAGATAACGTTGAAGACCACCCGATTTGCAATTCTCGCCGTTGTTCTGGCGATCAGTGGAGTCTCGCAAGCAGCCTCCCCGCAGAAGAAGGCCCCGGCTCCGGGCGCTGATAGCGAGAGGTTGCTCGGCGCATGGCGCCTGGCCTCCATTTCAGGACCGGATGGAAAACCCGTTACAACCGGTCTGCCGATAGGCATGCTGGTCTATACCCGCGACGGTCACGTGTCGGTACAGCTCATGTACCCCAAGTCGGCAAAAGCTCAATCCAATGAGTACGTCCAGGATGGATACGAGGCGTCCTTCGGCAGCTACGAGGTAAACGAAGCAACGCACACCGTCACTCATCACGTGCAGGGATCGAATACTCGCGATCTTCTCGTCGGCAAAGACCTCCCGCGCAACTACCAGTTCGCCGCGGAGGGCCACTTGATTATCAAGTCAGCCCGGCCGGACGAACACTGGTCGGTTCGGTGGGAGCGTTGCTGATGAAACCGCCAA
>CAVUCO010000073.1:0-72708 GCA_963740005.1 uncultured Acidobacteriaceae bacterium
AAACACTCCAAAGACTTAAAGCTCTGAAGTGGGCGTTTATCTGCGGCCATAATTTACGCGCAGCGCTCCGCGCAGGCTACAATTCCAGTGGAAGCTAGTCTTTGCCGGTGCGGGGCCCGGTCTTCAAAACCGGCGTGCGGCGTATTTTTGCGTTGCAGGTGGGTTCGACTCCCATTAGCTTCCGCCACAGGAAGACTGTGGGGCAGGATGGCATCCCATTTTCCATGAAAGCTGGCGGGCGAAGCTCGACGCACTCAGCTTCTCTGCTTCACGCGCCGCGTGTGATCTCTTCCTTCACCGCGTCAATCACCTCTCTCGTCGTAGCGTGTCCTCCCAGGTCGGGCGACATCACCTTCCCAGCTTCCAGCACTCTTTCGATCGCCGCACTTAGACTTCGTGCTGCCGCGCTCTCTCCCAAATGCTCCAGCATCATCGCCCCCGATAGCAACGCGCCGATCGGGTTCGCAACGCCTTTGCCCGCGATATCGAACGCCGATCCGTGTATCGGCTCGAACATCGAAGGATACTTTCTCTCGGGATTGAGGTTCGCGGTTGGGGCGATGCCCAAGCTTCCCGCCAGTGCGGCTGCAAGGTCGCTCAGAATGTCCGCATGCAGATTCGTCGCAACGATCACGTCCAGGCTTTCCGGGCTCTTCACCATGCGCGCGGTCATCGCGTCCACCAGCATTTTGTCGGTCTTCACGTCTGGAAACTCTTGTGCGACTTCAGCTCCCACCTCGTCCCACAACACCATCCCGTGCCGCATCGCGTTCGATTTCGTCACCTGCGTTAACAACTTCCTCGGCCTGGATCGCGCTAGTTGATAAGCGAACCGAAAGATGCGCGCGCAGCCTGCGCGAGTGAAGATAGCGGTCTCTGTTCCAACTTCTTCCGGATGTCCCGGGTGCGCTCTTCCACCATGGCCGGCGTATTCTCCTTCTGAATTCTCCCGCACGATCACCATGTCGAAGCTGCCCGCCTCGCCGCCTCGCAACGGGCTCGTCACTCCGCGGAAGATCCGCGTCGGCCGGACATTCGCATATTGATCGAATCCCTGGCAGATCTTCAGCCGCAGACCCCACAACGTAATGTGGTCCGGAATTCCCACATCGCCGACCGCGCCAAAGTAGATCGCGTCCATGCCCTTTAGCGCGCTCAAGCCGTTCTCCGGCATCATCACGCCGTGCTGCCGGTAATAGGCCGATCCCCAGGGAAACTCGCTTACGCGTAAATCAAAATCCCCGCTATTTCTGGCGACGGCGGCCAGGACCTCGAGACCGGCGGGTATAACTTCCTGCCCGATTCCGTCCCCCGGAATGGAAGCGATTGAATACGTGCGCATCGCGTGTATTCGAGTCAGGCGAGCTGCAGCCGGTGAGCGCGCGCGTGCTCCAGTCGTGCGGTGCTGCTGGCCTTCGCGTCCGCCGTGAACTTCTGGCCCGTCATCTCCTCGTACACTTTTTCCACTTGCGGTTTAAGCGAGTCTTTGTCGACATACCTCGCGCAGCGCGGTTGCGCTTCAATGCTCCCGCGCATCTGATCCAAGTTCTTCGCAATCTCCGCCGGCGTCTTCTTCGCCGATACTTGTTTGCCCACCAGCTCCCGCAGTTGCTGGAAGAAAAACTGCTGATCCGCTAAAGTCGTTTCTTCTCCGCGGGCGCCATGGCCGGGACAAACCACGCGCGCTCCCAGTTTCCGCGCCTCGCTCAGCGTCTGGACCCATTGCTCCACGTTGCCGTCGCCCACAAAGTTGTAAGGGCCGTTGACGCACGTATCGCCAGTGAAGAGAATGCGTTCCTTCGGCAGCCACGCCACCGCATCGCCATGTGTATGCGCCACGCCCAAGTGGATCAGTTCCACGCGGTGTACCCCGTCATCGAAGTAAAGTTCTTTCGGAAACAGCACCGACGGAGGACTCAAGTGGCTGGCCTTCACGTCGGGACGGTCTTTGGCTGTTTCCTCCCAGCGTCCCGGCTTCCCATCGTAATAGCCCGTCTCATAACGCTTCATTTCTTCGATCACTCCGGTGTGTGCCACCGGCGTCGCGCCGTTGTCTATCCAGACTTGATTGCCATACGCATGGTCGCCGTGATGGTGCGTGTCAAATGCGAAGCGGATGGGCTTATCTGTGATGGCCCGAATCTTGGGGAGAATCTCGTGAGCGCCGGAAGGAAAGTTCGCGTCGATCACCAGCACATAGTCCTTGAAGATCACCCAGCCGTTATTGCAATGGCCGCTATGCGCAATATCGCCCTGATGGAAGTAGACATCCGTCGCCACGGGATCCACCTGGTTCACCCGGCTCTCGTCGATTCCTGTTGCCGTACCGGCCTCAATGGCGTGGCTGGCGGCACTCAGTCCGCCCGCGATAGCCGTTCCTCGCAGCAACGCTCTCCTAGTTACATCGCACATAAGAACCCCCATTTTGTAGACGGAATAGGCGGGCCGTCAAACGCTTCTGTCCGAGCATAGCAACGAATCCGTCAGTCCATATTCTGGACTTCGCTTACCTTTGTTCGCGGCCCACTTACCGACGAGCCCGTGTGAAAACTCCGGCACAGATCTCAGCCTGGGCACCGGAGTGCACAACGAGCAATGATTAAAACAGACATTGACCGAAAGGCACTTTTCGTCGTGGCACAGGCCTTCAGCCTGTGGGTTTTCAGGCCCCAGATTCCCAACCTGTGTTTTTCAGAGCAAGCGCGCGCGTAAGAGCCTGTGTAATAACTCCCGCACCGTGGCACAGCCTTCAGGCTGTGGTGTCCAGAATGAAAACTCCAGCACAGATCTCATCATGATCACCGGACCGCACACCCGCAATAATGAAAAAGCCGTTGCGAGCCGCGACCGTAGCTCTCCGCCCCGGAGCCAGGGAGAGCACTTAACAGCCCGCGTGCAAACGACAGCTCCTTACTCTTCCGCTAAGCTTCTGAGGCGCGACGGTGACGGAGCGCTTGCTTCTAAACTCAACTTTCCAGGTATTTTCAGAGCAACCGCGCGCGTAAGCAAGCCTGAATGGTCCTTCGGACCATCGGATGTGATGAAAATCTTCCGACCGTCCCGAGCCTCCGCCACAGAACCGCGCGCGTCAGCAAGCGGATTCTTTCGGAGCCGCGACCGTCAGGAAGCGCACTCAAAGGCCGATATTTTTTATCAAACTCCCGGCATTTCAGTTGCTTTCTGACGCCACCCCTCCGCAAGCCCTAACCGGGAAGCGCGATTGCCAGAGTTTTCACACAGACTCGTAAGCAAGCCGCCATGCCCCGGAGGGGCACCAGAAGTCATGAAAATGTTCCGAGGGCCCCTCCAACGCCGACCGGGGAGAGGCGCCTGTGTCCCAAGGCGGGCACCGGTTTCCGCGACTGTAACCGAAGCCCGTCGCCGCGTGGACATGAGCGACCCTGTCCCCAGACCCTCAGAAGCCGACTGTTGGCCGGTGATTTTCGACGGAGCGGATTCGGGTGTGCTCTTTACAACCCCGCGGCCCCAAGCCCAACGCGCCCCGTCTCCCGACCTCCCTAGATTGCCGGCCATCCGCCAAGCCCACCTTACTCTGCGTGAGACAATACGATGTGCGCATCGTTCGCGACGGCATCTACTACGCATGCGGAGTGACCCTGGTCGGGCTGGTTCTTTCGAACTTTGCGGCGCCCTGGCTGGGTATTCCCTTCTACGTGGCGGCCGCCTTTTGCCTTTATTTCTTCCGTGACCCCGAACGGGTTACCCCGCCCGGAGACGTCATGGTGGCGCCCGCTGACGGCAAGGTGGTTTCCATCCGCGAACTCAGCCCCGACCGTACCCGCATCAGCATTTTCCTCAATATCTTCAACGTGCATGTGAATCGATCTCCCGTGGCAGGTTCCAT
Source organism: uncultured Acidobacteriaceae bacterium (assembly GCA_963740005.1). Classification (GTDB taxonomy): domain Bacteria; phylum Acidobacteriota; class Terriglobia; order Bryobacterales; family Bryobacteraceae; genus CAJCIT01. The sequence goes on from CAVUCO010000073.1 coordinate 3,866, forward strand.
CCTCGACATCGAATACAGTCGCGGTAAGTTCAGGGTGGCGAGTCTCGAAGATGCCTCCGCCGAAAACGAGAAGAATACCTTCACGGTAGAGAGCGCCGGATCGCGCATCGTCTTCAGCCAGATCGCTGGCCTGATTGCCCGCCGAATCGTCTGTTACAAGAAACCCGGCGACCGGGTGGAGATCGGCGAGCGTGTCGGCCTCATCAAGTTCGGTTCCCGCATGGACGTCTTCTTCGGACCCGAATGGTCTCTGTCCGTAAAGAGCGGGCAAAAGGTCAGCGCCGGTGTCACGGTCCTGGCCCAGCGCAAAATCGTCGGAGTGCAGCCGTGAACGGGCTCAATCTGAAGGAGCGGCTCGTCGACCCCCGGTCTCCGGACCACCGGCCGCGCCGTGCTGCCTACGTGTTGCCGACATTGTTCACCAGCGGCAATATCTTCCTCGGCTTCGTCGCCATCCTTCAGTCTTTCGAAGGCGCCTTGCAGGCCAACGGCGGCGACTTCGGCCACAATGAGCACTTTGCCGTGGCCGCCAAGGCTATCGGTTTCGCTGTGTTCTTCGATGGCCTCGACGGTCGCATCGCCCGCATGACCAACACGGTCAGCGACTTTGGCCGCGAAATGGATTCGCTCGCCGACGTCATCACCTTCGGCATAGCGCCTGCCATCCTGGCCTTCGTTTGGGGTGTCCTGTTCGTCATCCCGCCCGTCAACGGCACGCTTCTCAGCCACTTGGTGCGAGCCGGCTATTTCATCTCATTTCTTTACCTGATCTGCGGCTCGGCCCGCTTGGCGCGCTTCAACGTGCAGACCAATCCCAAGCCGAAGAATCCAGGCCGTCCCGACCGCAAGTACTTTGTCGGTATGCCCATCCCGGCGGCAGCCGGCTTCCTGGCGTCTATCGTGTTCTTCCTCGACTCGGCGCCCCTTCGCGACTTCTATGCTTCCATCGTCTGGCTCGCCGCAGTCACCGTGATCGCCTTGCTCATGGTCAGTACTTGGCGCTATCCCAGTTTCAAGCAGATCAGCGTTGCCAAGCCGCGCTCGCCTCTCACCTTCATCCTCGTTTGTTGCTTCATCTTCCTGATCTGGAATTGGGCGCAGGAAGTGCTTCTGCTGATGGCTGTCGCATACGCATCGTCAGGTGTGTTGATTCGGATCGGAGGCATCATCCGCAAACGTTTCCGCCGGGGTGCGCCGCCGCCCCAACCGGAGCCTCAAATTGGCTAAGAAGCCCGCTCAGAAGTTTGGAAAACTCGGCTTAGTCGGCGGAGAAACCTTGCTGGGCCACGAACTCACCGAGGTCTTTAAGCGCTCCAGCGAGAAGTCCGAAATCGTCATTCAGCGATATGCCGCCAGTGGGGAAGGGAACTTCGCCGAAGAGGATGGCGAGGCCGTCTATCGCGAGCCACTCGACCAGCGTGCCCTCGAGACGCAACAAGCGGTCCTCCTGGCCGGCAATGTCGATGGAGCCGAACGAGCCTATCAGTTGATTCAGGCACGGCGTAACCAGCACCTTCCGTCGCCCGTGCTCATCGATTGCACCGGCGTTCTCGATTCCAAGCCGGAGGCCCGCATCTGTGCGCCCCTCTTGGACGACGTCTCATTGAGCGATGCTTGGCTGCTCGTCCTGGCCCATCCCGCCGCCACATCTCTCGCGCTCGTGCTGTCCCAACTGGCCTCCCATCTCACCGTCAAGCGTGCCGTAGCCGACATCTTCGAGCCGGCCAGCGAACGCGGCCGCCGCGGCCTAAATGAACTGCAACAACAGACTCTTGGCCTGCTTTCCTTCAAGACGCTGGAAAAGGCCGTTTTCGATGCCCAGTTGAGTTTCAATCTGCTGCCTGCCTACGGCGAAGAAGCGCCCCAGCAGCTGGAAACTTTCGAACAACGCATCGAAACCCACTTGGCCACACTGCTGGGCCGGGCTGCATCCAAAGCGGCTTTGCCGATGCCTTCCATCCGGCTGATTCAAGTGCCCGTGTTCCACGGTTACAGCATGTCCGTGTGGGTAGAGTTCGCGGAAAACGTTAGTGTGGAGCAGGTTCACGCCGCCCTTGTTTCGGCCCAGATTGAGATACGCGCCGCGAGCCAGGAAATGCCCACCAACGTAGAGATTGCCGCCCAGAGCGGCATCCAATTGGGTGACATTCGAGTAGACCGCAACAACCCCCGCGCGGTCTGGATTTGGCTGGTCGTGGACAACCTGCGCTGGGTAGCCGACTCGACCGAAGAATTGCTATTGGCCCTGGAGGCGACCGCGTGAAAGAAATCCTCCCAACCCTCACAGCGGGCTGCTCGCTATCTCTTCCCAAAACCAGCCGAGCCGCGACGATCACGAAAACTTCGGCACAGAACCGCGCGCGTGAGCAAGCGGATCTTCCGAGCCGTGACCGCGACGGTAAAGGGGCGCCCCGCACGGATCTCAGAATGAGCGCCGGAGTGCACAACGAGCAATGATGACAATCGACGTTGACCAACGCGCTCTTTCCGTGGCACAGGCTTTCAGCCTGTGGCTTTTCAGACCAAAGCCGAACGGGGACAGGCGCCTGTGTCCCAAGGCGCGCACACATCCCCGCATCTCGTCACCGAAGCTCGTCGCCGCGTGGACACAGCGAGCCTGTCCCCAGATCAACCACAGCCGTTTTCAGAGCAACCCCGCGCGTGAGAGTCTGTGTGAATACTCCCGGCACAGAACCGCGCGCGTGAGCAAGCGGATGCCTTTCGGAGCCGCGACCGTAGCTCTCCGCCCCCACCCCCTGAACTGGCGGATCCTCGGCCTCGCGCTCTGCATAGCCGCGTTTGCCCTGTTGCCCGGTTGCGGATATCACGTCGGCGGCCAAGCCGACCTCATTCCCAAATCCGTTAAGTCCATCTGTATTCCACCGTTCAAGAACCGCACCAAGTATTACCGGCTCATCGATACGCTGCCCAATGCCATCAGTCGGGAATTCAAGGCGAGGACCAAGTTCGTCATCGTGAACGATCCCGAACAGGCGGATGCGATTCTCGCCGGTGAGGTCACCAACGTCCTGGTTGTGCCGTCCATCTACGACCCGCAGACCGGCACGGCTTCGGCGGCCTTTGTGATCGCCTACATGAACGTCACCCTTTCTGAACGCGTCAGCAAAAAGGTGTTGTATTCAAAAGTCGGGCTCGAGTGCCGCGACAATTATGAAATTGCCCAAACACCGTCCAAGTATTTCGATGAGAGCGATTTCGCGGTGAATCGGCTGAGCAAGAAGATTGCTTCCCAAGTCGTCGATGCCGTCGTCGAGGCGTTTTGACTCCCGACCAATTTCTCGCCCGCATCGAGAAACGGCCTCCGGCCCCAGTCTATCTATTTGTCGGACCCGAGCCCTACATGCGCCGGATGTGCCGCGAGGCTTTGGTGGCGAAAGTCTTGCCGGCTGAGATGCGGGCTGAGGGCTTCACCCAGGTCGATCTCAGTGAGACCTCTCTCAGCGCTGTGCTCGATGACGCCCGCTCCCTTTCGCTGTTCGCCAAAGAGCGGGTGCTGTGGGTTTCGAGCGCGGAAACCGCGTTGCCGCGACGCCTGTCGAGCGCGGGTTCCGACGAAGAGGACGAAGGAGCCAGCAAGAGTCCAGTGGCTCAGCTCGCAGCTTACCTGAAGTCCCCTACCGAAGGAACGGTGCTGGTCTTCGACTGCGGGCGCTATGACTTCACGGGCGACGACAAGGCCAAGCTCGAACGGGTCGTCAAGTTCTATGAAGCCATTCCGGAAGTCGTGGAGCTTCGCCCCTTCACTCCGGAGTCCGTGCGCGCTCTCGCCCAGGAGCTGGCTCAGCAATACAAGCTGAAACTGGGTATGGCCGAACTGGCTTTGCTGCTCGATGCCGTGGGCGGCGATGCCAGCCGCCTGATCGCCGAGATGGAGAAGCTCTTCCTCTACGTTGGGCCGGATCGCAAGGTGACTGCCGTAGACATCCGGGACTTGGTGCCGAATGCCTCGCAGACCACCATCTTCGAACTGGTCAATGCCCTCGGAAGGCGCGACCGCGCCGGCGCCTTGAAGTCGCTCGATCTGCTGGTGCGCGACGGGGAATATCTCCCGCTGGCGCTCACCTTCCTAGGCACCCAGTTTCGTCTGGCATTGGCCGCGCGCGAAGAGGGCATTCGCAACCCACAGCAAGCCGTGGTGCACTTCACCCGGCAAGGGGTGCGAATGTGGCGCGACCGGGCCGAGCAATTGATGAGAACGGCGGATGCCTTCACGTCCGCGCAACTGCAGCGGGCGCTGCAGGTGATCTATCAGGCGGATAAAGGCTTGCGGGACACGCGGCCCGACGACCGGGTCGTGATGGAATCGCTGGTACTGTCGTTAACGAAAACGAACTGATCGTTACTTTGCCGCTGCGGGAGCGGTCAGCGAGCGCAGCCGCAGCGTCAGACGGCTCTTGTAGCGGGCGGCGGTGTTCTTCTTGATGATGCCCCACTTCGCCGAACGGTCCACCAGCGAGAACGTGGTCGGAATGAGCTTCGTGGCGCCCTGCGCGTCTTTTTGCTCCAGCAACCGGCGCATCGCGCGAATCTGGTGCCGCAAACGCGACTTCCGCATGCGGTTGACAGCGCTCCGGCGTTCCGTAATCCGAACGCGCTTCAACGATGAAACAGTGTTTGCCATGAAACGTCTAACCTAAATCCTTTTTTGGAGATGCAACAACAGGATAACCGAGCCGGGTATCCCGTTTGACCACACGTGCCCGTGCGGGAGGCAAAGCTCTCCAGTTAGGATACCAAACCCCCCCGCCCAATGTCTCGCGGAACGGCGCGCTCCCCAGCTCTCCGGGGACACCCCGGCCTGAATTTCGCGCGGTCCCAGTGTCCGCTGTAGGCGTGTCCCCAACACACAAACGCTTGCGAGCCGTGACCGTCAGGGAGCGGTTTTTAGGTTTTTTAGCAACGCCCATGAGCTGTCAGGCGCTGTTTAACCCCCCTCAGACCCGAACCGCGCACGCCGCTTCACCATCCGACTTCATCTGCGGCCATCATCTGAGTCCTCCAAAAATCCACGCGATAATGGGAACCACTATGCATCGGCGACCAACAGGACAAATTGTCGGCGCGCTCGCCGTGCTGCTCGTTCTCGCCCACCTGCAGTGTTTCGCAGCCTGTATGGTGATGCCCTGCGACTCACTGCCAGAAGTGGTCAAGTTGCCGCCGTGCCACCGGCATCAGCCCGACTCCGGTACTCACGACCGGACCCACTGCCCAAGACAAACGTGGGTCACCTCGCCGAATACCGCCCCGAATCTTATCGGCGCTGCGCTGCAACCATCCCATGTTGTTCTGCAACCCCCGATCGTGATGGTCCCTGAAGACCCAACAACTCGCTCAGACGCACTGCCCCTGGACCATAGCCCGCCCGGCTCACCCGTCCTCCGCATCTGATCACCAATCCAGAATTGTTATTTACCCAACAATCTCAATAGCTTACGCGTAACTCTGCTCGGCTTAGTCCGTTCACAGTCCGAAACTGTAACCGAAGCTCAAGTTGTGGGGCTGGGTCCCCAGACCCGCGCCGGATGCCTACATCCGGCTCCCCTCATGGGTGGGGTGAAACGAGCTTGGTTCTGCCAGGTTCGTTTTGTAATCCGTTGCAGAAAGCGTAGTGCAGCATTGCCTGCATCCTGGCTTCGCGTAAGTAGAACTTGCTTTAAGGACATCAGGATCAATGAGATGAGTTCGAGTCCGCCGCGTGGGACAGGCCTTCAGCCTGTCGGCTTTTCTCGGAGGTTATCGAATGAAACAGCCTACACCAGGGCTCAGAACTTGAAGTAAGTACCGGAGGATCAACGAGATGAGTTCGAACGCAAAAAACTTCATGTTCTTTTATGTTCTTTTGGGGACGGACCCTCTACCATTCCGTCGCTGGAGTTGAATTAACCACATAAAAAATCAATGAGATGAGTTCGAATGCATACCTTTAGGTACACAATCGCAGCCGGCCCGGGTTCGTTTCGTAATCCTGCGTCGAAGAGAGGCTGGCGAGAGCCTTCACAAGCGTGGGACAAGATCTGGTCGTCAAGCCTGTTCGACTGCCTCTCTCTCTCCAAATGGGGACGGACCCAGTTTCCGCATGGCGATGATTCGGCGCTCTTCTAAACGCCTTAAGGATCAACCAGATGAGTTCGAGCACACAGCAAGGAGTTCGTTTCGCAAAATGACCGTACCGCACGCAATCCCTCAGCTGGCTTCGTTCTTTCGCCTCCGTTTGCTCTTGCTTGGCTCGCTCATCTGTCACTTCCCCCTATACGCTCAGACAACTCCCCCCGCCGACCCTTCGAACCCGGGACCCGCCCCTACCCGCAACGCCGCCCAGCAATCGGCCCAGCCCGCCCCGAATCCCAATGCGCCCAAAGCTCAGATGCCGCCCCACGACATGGCTCATATGGACCACGGCGACATGCAAGGCATGAACATGGGCGATGCAATGAACCCATCGGAAACGCTCCTGATGAACGAAGCCTCCGGCACCAGCATGAATCCCGAAGCCGCCCCCATGCGCATGCTGATGAAAAACTGGGGCGGCTGGAACAACATGTTCATGGGCACCGCCTTCCTCAACGACACCCAGCAAACCGGCCCGCGAGGCGGCGACAAGCTGTATTCCCCGAATTGGTTCATGTATATGCTCGAGCACAAGGTGGGCGCCGGCGCGTTTCTCTTCGAAACCATGCTCAGTCTGGAACCCCTAACCGTGACCGACCGCCGCTACCCCCTGTTGTTCCAAACCGGGGAAACCGCCTACGGCCAACCCATCGTCGACGGCCAGCATCCGCACAACTTCGTCATGTCGCTAGGGGTCCACTACGCACACTCTCTTGGCGAAGACACCATCCTCGAGTTTTTCGTTGCTCCCGTCGGCGATCCCGCCCTCGGTCCGGTGGCCTTCCCCCATCGCGACTCGGCGCGCGAGTTTCCTGAGGCGCCCATCGGCCACCACTGGCAGGATTCCACGCACATCGCCTACGACGTGCTGACCGCTGGCATAAAGCACCGCTGGCTCCGCCTTGAGGGGAGCGGCTTCCATGGCGCCGAGCCCGGTGAGAATCGGTGGAACATCGGTTACGGCGCAATCGATTCCTGGTCCACCCGTTTCTCAGTCTTTCCCACGCCGAACTGGACGGCGCAAGTGTCAGTCGGACATCTCACCCACCCCGAGGCACTCGAGCCCGGCGACGTCGTGCGAGTCACAGCCTCGGCGGCATACTCGCGGCCGCTGCAAGCCGGTGTCTGGTCGTCCAGCATCATCTGGGGCCAGAACCACAAACTCGCCGCCAGGACTTACACCAACTCTTTTCTCGCGGAGACAGCTCTGCCGTTCACGAAGTACAACACCTTCTCCGGGCGTATCGAATTCGTTCAAAAGGACGAGCTCTTCGATAACGATCCAGCACTCTACGAACAGCTTGCGAAGACCGCCGGCACGTCTTTCCTCATCCAGGCCTATACCGCCGGCTATACCCGCTACTTGCCCCTGATTCACTGGCTCGCTACCGGCATCGGGGTCAACTTCACCTGGTATGTGATTCCGGACGGGATCAAACCCTATTACGGCGACCATCCATTCGGCGTAAACATGTTCTTGCGGCTTCAGCTGAAAGGAGGATCGTAAAGTGCCCTGCCACGGAGCGGTCTTGACATTCGATATCGACAGTCGATATGATGCCCATATGTCCAAACCGGCGGAGCTGTTGCAAGGAACATTGGACCTTCTCATTCTTCGAACCCTGGAGTGTGGCCCGTTGCATGGCGTTGGCATTGCGGACCGGATTGAGCAGGTAACCAAAGGTGTCTTCGTAGTGGGGCCGGGGTCACTGTTCCCAGCGCTTCACCGGCTCGCTGAAAAAGGATGGATTGGCGGCGAGTGGAGCGAAGGGGAAGGCAAGCGGCGGGTGAAGACCTACAAGCTGACCACGGCCGGTCGTGCCCAGCTCAGCGAAGAGAAGCGCAATTGGAAAAAGGTCTTCACCGCCATGAACCGGGTGCTGGCGGAGGAGACATAGTCATGTCTGCCATACGCCGCTTGCGTGCATTCTGGCATTTGCTAGTTCACCGCGATGCCATCGAAACGGAACTGGACGCCGAGGTCCGCGCCTTTTACGACACGATGGTGGAGCGCTACGTCAAGCAGGGGCACTCCCAACAGGATGCGCTGCGTCTGGCCCGGCTGAAGTTCCAAGCGCCTGAGCAGGTGAAGGAAGAAGTCCGGGACGCTCGCACGGGTGCAGCCATTTCTTCGGTAATGCGAGACGTACGGTACGCATTGCGGGGAATGCGCAAGACGCCGGCGTTCGCGTTGGTGACCATCGTCACGCTGGCGCTCGGCATTGCGGCGAACTCGACCATCTTCTCAATGGTCAGCCGCTTCGTGCTGCGGCCTCCTCCGGTGGGCGGCCCCGATACGCTGATGGCGCTGCACACCACACACGACGGCGAGCAGTGCTGCAACAGCTTTTCGTGGCCTCTGTTCGCCGATGTGCGCGAGCAGGCGAAGTCGTTCTCCGGGCTGGCGGGCTACTACGAACTGGTGCCCGCATCCATCGGTGGAAGAGGCGAGCCGGAGCGGGTGTGGGGCCAGGCCGCCACATCCAACTTCTTCGACGTTGCGCAACTCGGCATGACGCTCGGCCGAGGCTTCACCAACGCCGAAGAGAACCTGCCCGTCATCGTGTTGGGCCACCGGCTTTGGCAGCACCGTTTCGGCGGCGATCCCGCCATTTTGGGTAAGACCATTACCCTCTCCGGGCGGCCTTTCACGGTGGTGGGCGTGGCGCCGCCCCCGTTCCGTGGCCTCGACCTGATCCTCGATACTCAGTTTTGGGTTCCGCTCGGCAACCTGGACCAACTAATGCCGAAGTCCAGCAACTATGTGTCGCGCGATTACCACTGGATCGCGGTCATAGGACGGCTGAGGCCCGGCGTGACCCGCACCCAAGCCGCGGCTGAACTTAGCGTGCTCGCGCAGCGGCTCGAGAAAGCGCATCAGGAAGACAAGGGCGGTGGCTTTCGCTTCGAGCCGGCCGGCTCACTTCCGCCGAGAGACAAGGGCGCCGTAATGGCGTTTCTGGCAGCACTCGCGTTGGTGGCGCTGTTGGTGCTCTCGATCGCCTGCGCGAATGTCGCGAACATGTTCCTGGCGCAGGCTTCCGGCCGCCAACGCGAGATGTCAGTGCGGTTGGCGTTGGGAGCAACGCGCCGCCACCTGTTGCACCAGATGCTCACAGAAAGCGTACTGCTGGGACTGGGCGGCGGCCTTCTCGGTGTGCTGCTGTCGTTTTGGGCGACCCACGCGCTGATGGCGTTTCGCTTTCCCGCGCCGGTGCCTCTTGACATCAGCTTGATTGTCGATTGGAGAGTGCTGCTATATACCTTTGTGCTGAGTGTGGCGGCGGGCGTTCTGTTCGGGCTCGCGCCGGCCTGGGCGGTCGCGCGGCCCGTCATTGCGAATGGGATCAAGGGTGAGGATCTGTTTTCGCGGGCGGGACGGGCGTGGAGCTTGCGCAACGTTCTGGTCGTAGCACAGATTGCGATGTCCCTGGTGTTGCTTTGCGCAACCGGTCTGTTTCTGCGCAGCCTGGGGAACGCTTCGCACATCGACATTGGCTTCCGCTCCAGCGGCGTGCTGATGATGTCGGTGGATCCGCGGCTCAATGGCTACTCGCCGGAGCGCACCACTGAGTTCCTGAACCAGTTGCGCGATCGGGTAACAGCGATTCCCGGCGTGACTTCCGCATCCTACACCGACACCGTGCCGCTCTCCGGTGGCAACCGCAGTGACGAGTTTTTCGTGGAGGGCCAGCAAGGCTCCGGCTCGCCCCACGCGAGCGTGGAGTTGTACATGACCGGCCGGGATTACTTCGAGACAATTGGAACGCCGCGTGTGGCCGGACGCGACTTCGCCAACGAGAGCCCCGCTGGCCCGAAGGTGGCGATCGTCAACGAAGTTTTCGCGCAACGGTTGTTTAAGAACGTCAACCCGATAGGCCAGCGCGTGACAGGCCGCGGCGTCACATACCAGATCGCCGGTGTGGTGAAGAACATCAAATCGCGCTTTCTGGGCGAGGAGTTCAGGCCCGTTCTTTATCGCTCGCTGGCGCAGGATATCGGTGAAGACCCTTCGTTCACGGGATATGCGGTGCTTGTGCGGTACAGTCGCGACTCCGCCGGGGTATCGAGCGCCGTGCGCCGCGAAATACACAACCTCGATCCCACTCTGGCGATCTTCAATATGGAAACCATCGAGGACCATTTGCGAGATGCGCTCTTCCTGCCGCGCCTCGCGGGCACTCTCTTCGGCATCTTCGGCTTCCTGGGCCTGATGCTGGCTGCGGTGGGGCTTTACGGCGTCATGAACTACTGGGTGAGCCGCCGCACCCGCGAGATCGGCATTCGCCTGGCACTGGGAGCGGAAACCGGAAGAGTTCAGCGGCTGATCATTCGCCAGGGAATGGTGTTGACGGTGATTGCGATCGTGCCGGGTCTGGCTGCTGCCTGGTTAGTCGCGAAGCTCTTCACCAGCGTCCTGTATGGCGTTGCGCCGCATGACTTGGCGATCTTCATTTTGGTGCCGGTGTTCCTGGCTGCGGTCGCGTTGTTGGCGTGCTGGATTCCATCCCGGCGCGCGGCCAGCGCCGAACCGCTGATCGCACTACGGCATGAGTAAGCAGGTACCGGCGACGCGTCGTTATTTCTTCCTGGCGACGACCTGTTGCCAGGCAGATTGGAGCTTCGCCTTTGCCTCAGCACTGAGTGGCTCAGGCATCACTCCCGCTGAGTGCTGGCGACACAGCGCGATGGTTGTTTTGAGGCTTTCGGCAAACTCGATGCACGGCGGGCAGTCCGTCATGTGCGACTCGATCTCGGCGCACGCCTCCGGCGGCAATTCCAGGTCGAGGTATTCGGAGAGCAGCGCGAAGATCTGTTTACAACGTTCGGGATCGTGTGCCATAGGTCACCTGCCTTCACTTGACTTGGCAGTATTTAGGTAATGGTCAAGTTTCTGCCGCAGCGCGAGGCGACCGCGGTGCAAGCGAGTCTTGACCGTATCGGTGCTGAGGGCGAGAATCTGCGCCGTCTCTTCTGTTGATAACGCTTCGACATCGCGCAAAAGAACAACTGATTTGTAGTTGTCGGGCAGCGAGGCGATGGCTCCGTCCAGGTGTTCTTTCAGCTCGGATCGAAGGAGGGTGTCGTCCGGGATGGCTGACCAGTCGGCGATCTCGATATGACGATGTTGCCCATCGCCGTGGACGACCGGAACAAACTCGTCAAGCGATAGTTCTCGGGCCGGGGCGAAGACGCTGTGGCGCCGCTTCGTGAGACACGCGTTCCGGGCGATGCGGAAGATCCAGGGCCTGACTCGCTCCGGTTCGCGCAGATCGTCCAGGTGTTGGAATACGCCCAGCAAAGTATCCTGAGCCACTTCTTCCGCATCCTCTCTCTGGCCGCACATCAGCCAGCTATAGTTGAAAACCTTCGCCCTGAAATGCTCGACAAATGTGTCGAAGGCAACCGGATCTCCCGCCAGCACACTCCGCGTCAGATCTGTCTCTTGTTCCCTGGTCACGCCAGACTGATTGTATCGGCCTCAGAGCCGGTCGACTCAGGAGATGTGAGCTAGTTCTCCAACTCGAACCACGGTTTCGATCTGAGGACTATGGGTCAAGGTGTTGTGGATCAAGCAACTCTCGATGGACCGCTGAATCCACGACACCTGTTCGGGAGGGCAGCCCGGCACATCCACCTCAATTACGATGTGGCCTAAACGTGCGGGTTTGGTTGCCTTATCCGCGGTCACCTTGACCGTTAAGCCGTCGCTGGGTAAAGAGCGGGCCTTCAAATAAGCGAGCGCGTAGAATCCGGCGCAAGTACCCAAAGAAGAAAGCAGCAACTCGGGTGGAGTCATGCCCAGATCCTCGCCGCCATTCGCCGGCGGCTGGTCGCAGATCAGTCGATGGCCTCTGGTTTGGGCCTCAAAACGCACGCCGCCGGTGTGTCGAACAGTTAGTTCCATATCCCCTCTCTAAAAGGAAAGACGCACATTCCCGCATTCGGTGACAGCGGCGTCACCTTTTTCTGGATTGTGCATCTTTGCCTCTGGGTGAAGGGCTTTCGGGGGAGCGTTCCAGTCAAATGCTTAGACTATTACTACTATTCCTGGCGGCGATCCCGCTCTGCGCGCAGGATGCCCTGTCGCTGCGGGACGCGGTCCAGCTGGGGCTGCGGGAGAACCAGTCGATTGCAGCTTCTGAAGCGGCGGTTAAGGTTGCTGATTCGCAAGTGTCAGGCGCCAAGAGCGGCTGGCTTCCCAAGCTGAACTACACCGAGTCGTTGACGCGCGGCAACAATCCGGTGTACGTCTTCGGCGCCCTTCTGACGCAACACCAGTTCACGGAGCAGGACTTCGGCCTCGAATCGCTGAACCGGCCGGGCTTCCTGGACAACTTCCAGTCGCTCGTGACACTTGAGCAACCTCTCTATGACGCAGGCCGCACGCGGCTGGCAACGAAGACGGCGGAGACGAACCGGACCATCAGCACGGAGGAGAAGCGGCGCACCCAAATGAACCTGATGGCGAAAGTGGCGCGGACTTACTGGAAAGCGGTGCTGGCAAAAGCTCTGCTGGAGGCCTCCGACCAAAGCCTGCGTTCGGTTGAGGCCGACCTGGCGCGGTCCGAGAACCTGCGCGATGCAGGGATGGCCACGGAGGCAGATGTACTGTCGATCCGGGTCCATGCGGCGGCGGCGCGTGAAGAGAAGATCGAACGGTCAGCACAACTGGACGTGGCGCAATCCGCGCTGAATGACGCGCTCGGCTTGCCGCTGGACACTCCCCATCAATTGACAAGCTCACTTGCGAGCGCTCCGGCGGCAGAACAGACCGCAGCGGACTTGGAACGAGCCGCAAGTCAGGAGCGGCCCGAAGCGCGCGAAACGAAGCTGGCGACGACGCTAGCCGGGCTGCAGAGTGAAACAGCGCGTAGTGCCTACCGCCCGACGGCCGCGTTTATTGGGGCCTTTGAAACCGACCGGCAGACGTTTGCGGACAAGGGAGGAGCGAATTGGCAGTTCGGTGTGGCGCTGCGCTGGAATCTGTTTAATGGCTTCGCCGACAAGGAGCAGGTCCGGGCCGCTGGGTATCAGATTGCGCGGGCGCGAGCCGAGGAGCGGGAAATGGAGTCGGCGGTGCGGCTCGATGTCCGCCGAGCGCTGGCCGAGTTGCGCGCAGCGAACGAGCGGGTAGAGTCGGCGCGAGCGGTAGTAGCGGACTCGGAAGAAAGCCTGCGCATCACGCAGAACCGGTACGCGGCCGGCATGGGTAACGTCACGGACGTGCTGCGGACAGAGGCGGCCGTGTCGGAGAGCAAGACCCGCCAGCTCACGGCGATTCACGACCAACGTATCGCCGAAGTGAATGTGGAGCTTGTGTCGGGGCGGCTGAGTCCGGAATCGGAGGTTCTGAACTAGTGAAGCATTATTTATCGATCGCAGTGTTAACCGCAGTGGCTGTCTCCTGCGGCGGCAATGAACCGCGGAAGAGCGTGACCGAGACTGCGCCCGTGCCCGTGCGAACGGTGGAAGCGGCCAGCGTGAATTGGCCCGCGGGCTACCAAGTGACAGGGACGGTGCAGGCGCGAGTGACATCCACGCTTTCGACCAAAGTAATGGCGACGGTTGAGCAAATCACGGTGCAGGCTGGCGACCGTGTGGCGGCAGGACAATTCCTGATCGGTCTCGACGCTCGCGACCTGGATACGGGTCTGCGAAAGGCGCAAGCTGTGCAGGCTCAGGCCGCGAGTGCCGTGCCCGAGGCGGCCAACGCCGTTTCGGCCGCCAAGGCCAATCTGGACTTGGCCGACATTACGCTGAAGCGCATGGAGAAGCTGGCGGAACAGCGCTCGGTCACCAAGCAGGAACTGGACGAAGCGAGAGCGAAGCAATCGTCCGCCCAGGCTTCCTACGAGATGGCGACGGCGAGGCAGCAGCAGAGTGAGTCGAGAGTGAAAGAGGCGGATCAGGCGGTTCTGGCGGCTACCCTGGCGCGGAACGATACCAAAATCAATGCGCCATTTGCCGGTGTGGTGATCGCAAAGACGGCGCAACCGGGAGATTTGGCGCGGCCTGGGACTCCGCTGTTGACGCTGGAGCAAGCCGGGGGATACCGGCTTGAAGTGAACGTCGACGAATCGAGGCTGGGCTCGATACCGGCAGGCACTAAGGTCCAGATCGCCCTGGATGGGAGCGGGTGCGACGGCTTGGCGCGTGTGTCTGAAGTGATGCCCACCGTTGATCCTCAATCGAGGTCGTATGTGGCGAAGATTGATTTGCCGCCAGCGGACGAAGCGGGGCGAACGAAGCCGTGCGGCGCCCTGCGATCGGGCATGTTTGGGAGGGCCACATTTACGCAAGGTGAGCGAAGCGTGATTGCGATTCCCGTGACGGCCATCCGCGAGAACGGGCAACTGCAATCGGTGTTCGTGGTGGAGGGAGACAGGGCGCATGTGCGGATTATCACGACAGGCGAACGGCGCGGCTCTGAGGCCGCGGTGCTCTCCGGATTGCAGCCTGGGGAGAAAGTGGTAACGCCGATACCTCAGCTGCTTGCCGACGGAGCGCTGATCGGGAGCGCCCCATAATGAGTTCTGCCCAAAAGCTTGGCCCGGCCGGCCGGCTCGCCAACGCGTTCATTTCCTCAAAGCTGACGCCCTTGTTCATCAGTGTCGCGGTGCTGATTGGAGCCTTCGCTGTTTGGAAGCTGCCGCGCGAAGAGGAACCGCAGATTATTGTGCCAATGGTGGACGTGGCCGTCTCGATGCCGGGAGCGTCGGCGCGCGAGATGGAGGAGCGCGTCACCAAACCAATGGAGAAACTGCTGTGGGAGATACCAGGCGTCGAATACATCTATTCGACTTCCAGCCCGGGCTCTTCGCTGGCAATTGTGCGGTTCTATGTGGGGCAGGACGAGGAGAAAAGCCTGGTGCGGCTGAATCAAAAGCTGCAGGGGCATTTCGATTTGATTCCGCCCGGGGCCAGCCAGCCAATTGTGAAGCCGCACTTGATTGACGATGTGCCCATCCTGGCGCTGACGCTATCGAGCAAACGATACGGAGATTTGGAGCTGCGGCGAATTGCGGCGCAGGTCCACGATGCCATCAAGCAGGTTCCGGACGTGTCGGCCGTCGAACTGATTGGCGGCCAGCGGCGCGAAGTTCGAATCCGGTTGAATGAGGGGGCATTGGAGGCGCATCAACTCGCGCCGCTCGCCGTGGCGCAGGCGCTGAACGTTGCGAACAGCGAACTGAGCGCGGGCCAATTCAGCCAGAATAACCGCGAATACTCTCTCGAAACGGGGAACTTCCTGCGCACTGCGGAGGATGTTGAGAATGTGGTAGTCAGCGCTTCGCAGGGGCGGCCCGTTTTCGTGCGGGATGTGGCGGAGGTGGACGATACGGGCGAAGAGCCGACGCAGTATGTGAGAACTGTGCGGCCTGGCACGCAGGAGTTCCTGCCGGCGGTGACGATCGCGGTATCGAAGCGCAAGGGGACCAACGCGATCGACATTAAGGACCGGGTTTTGGCGCGGGTGCAGAAACTGAAGGGCGCCGTTCTACCGCTGGACGTGAACCTGGATATCACCAGGGACTATGGCGAGACGGCAGCGGAGAAATCGAATGATCTGCTGCTCCACATGCTGATTGCGGTGGTGTCGGTGAGTTCGCTGGTCGCGCTGGTGCTCGGCATCCGGGAGTCGTTGATCGTCTTCATTGCGATTCCCGTGACGCTTGGGCTGACATTGGCGGTGTTTTACCTGTACGGCTACACGCTGAACCGGATCACCCTTTTTGCGCTGATCTTTTCGATCGGCATCCTGGTGGACGACGCCATCGTGGTCGTGGAGAACATTGTGCGGCACTGGCGCTTACCCGAGAACGAGGGCCGGCCGCCGGTCGAGGTCGCGGTCGAGGCGGTGAACGAAGTCGGCAATCCGACAATTCTGGCCACGCTAGCTGTGGTTGCTGCGATTCTCCCAATGGCGTTCGTCGGCGGCCTGATGGGACCCTACATGAGACCGATCCCGATCGGCGCCACGGCCGCGATGGTGTTCTCACTGATGGTCGCTTTTGTCGTGACGCCTTGGGCGGCTGTTCGGATCTTGAAGCCACACTCGGCCGCCGAAGGAGCCCATCACGAAGACTTCCTAACCAGGCAGTATCGCCGGGTGATGGGTACGATTCTGCACCGGACGCCGGTGAGGTGGGGGTTTCTTCTCTCGATAGTACTGCTGCTGTTGCTTTCCGCGTCACTGGTCTACATCGGCTTCGTCAAGGTGAAGATGCTGCCCTTCGACAACAAGAGCGAATTTCAAGTGATCGTCGATATGCCGGACGGGACAACCTTGGAAGAGACCGAGCGCGTGACAAAAGAACTGGCTAGTGCGGCGTTGGAGCAGCCCGAAGTCGTGAATCTGCAGAACTACGCGGGAACAGCTTCGCCATACAATTTCAACGGGCTGGTACGCCATTACTACCTGCGGCGCGGGCCGAACCATGCCGACATTCAGATCAATCTTCTTTCAAAAAAAGACCGCGACCTGCAGAGCCATGCCATAGCGAAGCAAATGCGCCAGCGATTGCTTCCCATCGCACAGAAGTACGGAGCCCGTATCAAAGTGGCGGAGGTGCCGCCGGGGCCGCCCGTGCTCCAAACGCTGGTGGCGGAAGTTTACGGCCCTTCGACCGAGACCCGTATTGCGCTGGCGAAGCAGATCCGGGATTTATGGCGGCGGACTGATGGGGTGGTGGATGTCGATTGGTACGTGGAAGACGATGAAGCGCAGTACCGCTTCGTGGTGGATCGCCAGAAAGCGGGTCTGGCCGGCATTTCGCAGGAAGAGATCGCCCGGACCGTGCAGGCTGCTGCGGGGGGGCTGCAAGCGGGGCTGCTGCATGTGGACTCTGAGAAAGAAGATATCCCCCTCACAATCCGCCTGGATCGGGCAGCACGTTCCGACCTGCCGCAACTGGAAGCTTTGAAAGTGGCCGGGCCGTCGGGCCAGTTGGTTGCATTGGGAGAGCTTGTCCGGATCGAGAAGACACTGGAAGACAAGAGTATCTATCACAAGAATCTGATGCCCGTGACCTATGTGACCGGCGACGTGGCAGGAAAAATGGAAAGCCCGGTCTACGCCATTCTCGCGCTTGGTCCGGAAATGGAGAAGATCCGCGCACCGGGCGGTTACGTCATTGAACAGCACACTTCATCGCTGCCCGACGACAGCGACCATTACTCGGTGAAGTGGGACGGCGAGTGGCACATCACGTATGAGGTATTTCGTGACTTGGGATTCGCCTTCGCGGTGGTTCTGGTGCTGATCTACGCGCTGGTGGTGGGTTGGTTTCAGTCCTTCACGACGCCGCTTGTAATCATGATCGCGATCCCCTTCTCGCTGGTAGGAATCCTGCCCGCGCATGGGCTACTGAATGCGTTTTTCACCGCAACTTCCATGATCGGCTTCATCGCTGGAGCGGGCATCGTAGTGCGGAATTCAATCATTCTCGTCGACTTCATTGAATTGCGCCTGAAGCAGGGGATGCCGCTGGATGAAGCGGTGATCGACGCGGGCGCGGTCCGGTTCCGTCCCATGATGTTGACCGCCGCGGCGGTGGTCGTGGGGGCCGCTGTCATCTTGTTTGATCCGATATTCCAAGGCTTGGCGATTGCTCTGATGGCCGGCGAGGTAGCCTCCCTGGCACTCTCGCGCATGACTGTTCCCATCGTTTACTTCATGGTTCACAGAGAAAGGAAACACCGATGACTGTAGAACGCACGCTTCGATTGATTGCAGGGACTTTCGTCATGGTGAGTCTCGCGCTGGGTTACTGGGTGCATCCGGCTTGGTTCTTGTTTACTGCTTTTGTTGGCTTGAACCTATTCCAATCGGGGCTCACTAACTGGTGCCCGATGATGACGATTTTGCGGAAAGCTGTTATGGGATCGACGGCGCGGTAGAAGTGTGGAGATCTGAAAGGAGTCACGTGTATTCACGCCAGTGCAGTATGATGTCGCTTTATGGACTTGCTCAAGGTCCGACACACAGCCAAGTGCCTGTCGACGACCAGTGGGCGGCGCGTGTGGCTTGGTCATCCCTGCGGGACCAAGCGGAGAGTAGGAAGCCATGGATGCGTTAGTTCTGCATCGGATCCAGTTTGCCTTCACGGTTTCATTTCACTATCTTTTTCCGCAATTGACCATGGGGTTGGCGCTACTGATTGTGGTGCTGAAAACCCTGGCTCTTAAGAATAACGACGAGGTCTACCACGACAGTGCACGATTCTGGGCGCGCATTTTCGGCGTGAACTTCCTTATCGGGGTCGTGACGGGCATCCCGATGGAGTTTCAGTTCGGCACGAACTGGTCGCAGTTCTCGCAGTTGGCCGGGGGAATCATCGGACAGCCGCTCGCCATGGAAGGCATGTTCTCATTCTTTCTGGAATCGGCTTTTCTCGGATTGTTCTTGTTCGGAGAGAAGCGACTTTCCAAGTGGGGCCATTGGTGGGCCGCGTTCCTGGTGTTTGCCGGTTCCTGGCTTTCCGGCTTCTTCATCATCGTGACGGATGCGTGGATGCAACATCCGGTGGCGTATACCTTGTTACCCGATGGCCATTTTGAGTTGACCAGCTTCACAGGCCTTCTGTTGAATAGGTGGGCGCTTCTGCAATACGCTCACAACATGAGCGGAGCCGTCGTGACTGCGGCATTCGTCATGTCGGCGACCGGCGCGTTCTATCTGCTGGAAGACCGCTTTGCCGAATATGGGCGCGTTTTCCTGCGCGTTGGCGTCACGGCGGGGTTTATTTTCACCGTCCTGCAAATCTTCCCTACGGGTGACTTGCAAGGCAAGTACGTAGCGAGGCACCAACCTGCCAGCATGGCCGGGATGGAGGGTCTCTTCAAATCCGAAGTCGGGGCTCCAATGGTGCTGATGGGACAGCCGAACATGGCAACCCAGACCATTGATAATCCCATCGCGGTGAACGGTGTGTTGAGCTTTCTGATCTATGGCACCACTCGGGACGAGGTGAGGGGGCTGGACCAGTTCCCGAAGGAAAACTGGCCTACCAATATCCCGCTGCTGTATTACTGCTACCACATCATGGCGGGGCTGGGGACGTGGTTTGTCCTTTTGATGACCGTGTCGGCGGTGCTGCTATGGCGAGGCAGGCTGTTTAATACGGCTTGGGCGCTTTGGCCCTTGATGCTGAGTTTCCCTTTGCCCTACATCGCGAACATCGCGGGGTGGGTGACGGCAGAGATTGGGAGGCAGCCGTGGCTGGTGTACGGACTGTTGCGGACGGAGAACGGCTCTTCGAAGTACGTCTCGGCTGGGAATACGCTGTTCTCGCTGCTTGGGTTTATGGGCTTGTATGCAGTCCTCGCAGTGTTGTTCATTTTGCTGGTGTATCGCGAAATCGATAAAGGTCCGAAGCCTGGACCGGAAGTGGAGAGCGGCACGTTAGTGTCCGCGGCATGATGGGCGCGATCTGGTTCTGGATAGTGGCCGCAATGCTTGCGACCTATGTGGTATTCGACGGCTTCGACATTGGGGCTGGGATCATCTATCTGCTCGTCGCGAGATCTGATGAGGACCGGCAAATGATACTGCGCAGCATCGGGCCGGTGTGGGATGGGAACGAGGTGTGGCTGCTGGCGGGCGGCGGCACGCTCTATTTCGCTTTTCCCCTGCTTTACGCTTCGGCGTTCAGCGGGTTTTATCTTCCCTTGATGATTGTTTTGTGGCTGCTGGTTTTGCGGGCGTTGGGCATCGAACTGCGGACGCACATCAATATGCGAGTGTGGCGCGGGTTCTTTGACGCCTGCTTTGCCGTCGCAAGCATACTGCTGGCGATCTTCTATGGAGCCGCGCTGGCGAATGTGATCCGCGGCGTGCCTCTGGGCGAGGATGGCTACTTTTTCCTGCCACTCTGGACGAATTGGCAGGTGGGGCCGAATCCGGGAATTCTCGATTGGTACACGGTGATCGGGGGATTAGTGGCGTTTGTGGCGCTTGCCATTCATGGATGCCTCTATGTCGCTTTGAAAACGGAAGGCCGGTTGCACGATCGCGCAGCCGGGCTGGCGCGCGGGCTGTGGCCGGTCTTAGTCGCGATCACGGTGGCGAGTCTGATTGCAACGGCGCTCGCGCGGCCTTCCACATTGGAGAATTACATGCGCTTTCCGGCGGCCTTCGCAATTCCCGTAGTGGTAATCGGGTCGCTGGCCGGCTTGATTTTGTTCTGTCGAAGCGGGCAATTGAAGGCGGCGTTTCTGTGTTCTTGTGCCTACCTGGTTTTTATGATGGTTGGGGCGGCGGCCGGAGTGTACCCGACGCTGCTATCTTCGAGCACGGATCCCGCGCGTGACATCACGGTCGCGAGAGCCCTTTCAGGGCAGTATGCGCTGTCCGTTGGGCTGATCTGGTGGACGCTCGGAGCCGTGATCGCCATAGGCTATTTTGTGTTCGTGTACCGGATGTTCGCCGGCAAGGTGAGCACGTCGCCCGGTCACGGGCATTAGTTAGCCCTGAAACTAGGGTCGGAAAAGCACTCATCGGCCTGAAAGACGAATCATCCCGTGACCCGCTGAGAACTACGGGCGATCGCCCGGTCCAGCAGGCTCGTCGATCTTCAGAAGATGATCGGCAGCGACATCTTTCAAGGTCTGCTTGATCCCGCTTGGCCAGGTGATCTCAAGGGACGCGATCTTCGAATCCTGGCCGAGCCCGAAATGAACGCGCTTGTCGCTCGAGGACATGAAGCCGACGCTGATGGCCACATGGTTGTACAAGACCCGGCCGGAGGCGGTGGTCAGTTTCACCTTCGCTCCAATGGCATCGCGAGCGCTCTTGTGTCCTACCAGGCTTAGCAGCAGCCAATGATTCCCGCTAGTGGCTGTATTCATCAGGATTCTGGGCGATTCACTCAGCGCGGTCACGACGATGTCGAGAGAGCCGTCGTTATTCAGGTCGCCGAAAGCGGAGCCGCGCTGGTAGCCCTTCTTCATGAAATCCTTGCCCATATCCTCCGAAACATCCACGAAGGCCTTTCCGTCGATGTTTTCGAACATCGTGTCGTGCTGGGGCGATTTCTCGTTCACCATGTCCACATCGCCATTGGCTGAGTAGATATCTTTCCAGCCGTCGTTGTTGTAGTCGATGAAGCCATTGCTCCAGCCTGAGAAAGGCACGCTCAGCTTCTGGACCTTCGACAGGTAGGAGAAGATCTGAAACACGTCGCCCTTATTCCGTAGCAGGCCCCAGATCTGGCCCGCGAGGTTGTTGTAGAAGATATCCACCTTGCCGTCGTTGTCGAAATCCTTGGCATCGCATCCCATGGACGATCCGGCGTGCGCGTTGTCGCCGTAGGCGACGCCCAACTCCATGCCTCGCTCTT
Organism: uncultured Acidobacteriaceae bacterium; assembly: GCA_963740005.1. GTDB lineage: Bacteria > Acidobacteriota > Terriglobia > Bryobacterales > Bryobacteraceae > CAJCIT01. Next base: position 25,339 of record CAVUCO010000073.1, read on the forward strand.
CAAAGGTCCCGTTGCCATTATTGATGAATAGAGAGTTCGGCTCGGTGTCGTTGGCAATAAACACGTCAGGCTTGCCGTCATCGTTGAAATCGGCGATGGAGATGCCCATACCTTTGCCCGGAGCCGAGCCGAATCCCGACTGCTCCGTGACATCGGCGAACTTGCCGTGTCCCAGGTTCTTATACAGGCGGTGCGGAACGCTGGGGTAACGCCGCGGATCGCAGTAGAAATCCTTATCGTTCATCATGCAGCGAAAGTCGATCAGCGGAGTCCACAGAGTGTAGTTCGAAACGATCAGATCCAGCAAGCCGTCGTTGTCGAAATCGAACCACGCGGCAGCGACGCTCAGCGTGTCCTTTGGCTTAACGCCAATGCCTGAAGCGGCTGTCACGTCGGCGAACGTGCCATCCCCGTTGTTGTGATAGAGCGTATTCCGGCCAGCGGCGCACAGGAACAGGTCTTCATACCCGTCGTTGTCGTAATCGCCGACCGCGACGCCGAAGTTAAAGTCGAGGTCCGCACCAGTGAGACCGGCTTTCGCCGTCACGTCTTCGAAGGTGCCGTCACTTTTCTGATGCAGAAGGCAGTTGTAATACGACGCATCCGTCTTCTTCAGTTCGGGCAGGCTGGCTCCGTTGGTGAAGAAGATATCCAAACGGCCGTCATTATCGTAATCGAACACAGCGACTCCACCGCACATGGGCTGCGGAAAGTACTTGCGTTCCCTGAGGCTATTGTTGGTCTTATAGGAAATCTTCGACCGAGGAGCGACGTCAACGAATCCTGGCCGCTGGGCGGATGACGTGGACCTCCCGGTCAGCAAAGCCAGGGATACAAATACGCAAAAGCTGGCGAAAACAACAACGCTGGTGCGCTTCAGACGCGACTCCAAATAGCAGACTCCGGGGGCTTGATAGACTCAGGTCGTCAAGACATGAAATCCCTGGCCTTCATTGTAGCCGGGCTATCCACGGTGCTAGCCGGAAGCGTCGCGGGCCCGATCATGTTCGAGGAAATCGCAGAACGCGCGGGCCTGGCTTTCACGTCGAACAGTTGTCCTACCCCCAATAAGAACCAACCAGAGACCATGGTGGCAGGAGTAGGGCTACTCGACTATGACAACGACGGGTATCTGGATGTGTACTTGGTGAATGGGGCGGCCATCCCTTCTCTCAAGAAAGAGGGCCCGCAGTACTGGAACCGCCTGTTCCACAACAACCGGGACGGAACGTTCACCGATGTCACAGAGAAGGCTGGTGTTGCGGGTGAAGGCTACGGCATGGGCGTGGCCATCGGCGATTATGACAACGACGGATGGCCCGATGTTTACGTCGTCAACGTCACAAGGAACCAGCTTTTCCACAATAATCACGACGGCACATTCACGGACGTCACGGACAAAGCGGGTGTGGGTGGCGGCATGCTTGACGGCAAGAAGATGTGGTCGGTTTCCGCCGCTTGGGTTGACTACAACAACGACGGCCTGGCTGATCTCTTTGTCTCCAATTACTGCAAATGGGAAGTCAACAAGGATCCTTACTGCGGGCCCAATCAGAACACACGCGCCTACTGCCATCCGAAGAACTACGCGCCTCTGCCCAACACCCTCTATCGCAACAACGGAGATGGGACCTTCACCGACGTCTCGGTTGAAACCGGCATCCACAAGTATCTGGGCAAAGGGATGGGCGCCGTGATCGCGGACTACGACGGCGACGGATTTATGGACATCTTCGTCGCCAACGACAACCATCCGAACTTCCTGTTTCACAATCTCGGCGGCAAACGGTTCGAAGAGGTTGCACTCGAGAGCGGCGTCGCCTACTCGCAGAGTGCCAATGTCATCTCCGGCATGGGCGCCGACTTCAAGGACGTCGACAATGATGGCCGCCCAGATATCTGGCACACGGCCATCGAAAACGAATCGTTTCCGCTATACCAGAACCGCGGTGAAGGCCAGTTTTGGGAAATTACGAATGACAGCCAATTGATACCCACCCGCAACATGTCTGGGTGGTCGAATGGAATCTTTGATTTCGACAACGATGGCTGGAAGGACCTGTTCGTGGCGCGGGGAAATGTGCTCGATAATATCGCGCAGTTCTCGAGTAGGAAATATGAGGAGCCGAACACCGTCTTTCGAAATCTAGGCAAGGCGAAATTTCAGGATGTGAGCGCACAGGCGGGCCCCGATTTTCAGAAGGCAGCGGCGCATCGAGGGGTTGCATTCGGCGACGTGGACAATGACGGGCGCATCGACGCGGTGGTGAGTGTGTTAAATGGCAAAGTGGAGTATTTCCACAACATCTCGCCAAACAATAACCACTGGATTCTGTTAAAGCTGGTTGGCTCGACCAGTAACCGGATGGGATTGGGAGCCCAAATACGGATTACCGGGGAGGATGGTTTGAAGCAGTATAACGAGGTCACCACCGCCGTCGGGTATGCCTGTTCGAGCGATTCGAGAGTTCACTTCGGATTGGGGAAATCCAAAACGATTCGCGAGATCGAAATCAAATGGCCGAGCGGGATTCATCAGACCTTGCAGGATGTGACCGCTGACCAGATCCTGACCGTTGCCGAGCCAAGCCGCGCGAAGTAGCTATTGCGGCTTTGCGCCGGCTTCCTTGGCTTGCTTTTCAGCGTTCAAGCGTTGCACAGTAGCGCGCTCGCGGTCTCCGTCGGCTTTTCGCTTTTCGTGGTAGTAGATGGTGGCCAGGGAAATGTGCCCCTCGACGAAATCAGGAGACTGTTTGAGAACGTCTTCCAGGGTGACGCGGGCTTCCTCCATTTTTCCGGAAGCCAGCTGAACGGTTGCCACTTGATAGAGCGCGCGAAGATCACCCGGGCGGACGCGCAACGCTCGATCGAGCAGTTTCATGGCTCCCTCGTAATCCTGCTCCAGTTTCAGCAACACGGCGAGATTCAGATTGGACTCGAAGTCGTTCGGATTCTGCTGTAGCTCCTTCTGGAAATCGATGCGAGCGGCAGCCATATCGCCGCTGTCCATATGCGCACGACCGAGATAGGAATAGACATCGGGGAGTTGGGGGTTCAACTCGACGGCTTTCTGGAGATCTGCGATGGCAGCGTTGTATTCGAGCGCGTTGAGCCTCGCGGTGCCCATCAGGAGACGAGCTTCGGCCGAATCGCTGTTGCGGAGGATACGATCAATTACCAGTTGGCCGCGCTCGGTTTGCTTGCTGCGCAGCAGAGCGGTACCCAGCATATAGGCAATCGCGAGATCCTTCGGATCCTGCTTGTCGAGTGGCGTCAGAAGCGCGATGACCTTGGCGTCCTCTTCCTGGCGCAGCCAGCAATCAGCTAACAAGGTAATGACTTGCCGATTGGCGGGATCGACTGCATGCAATGCATTCAATTCAACCGCGGCTTTGGAAATGAAGCCCGCCTTGTAGTAAGCGATGGCGAGGTTCAACCGGATGACACGCGGATTGCGGGGTGCGCCCTTCAGCGCCTTCTGGTACTCGACGATGGCTTCGTCGTAGCGACCGCTGGCGGCCAGTGCCGCGCCCAGGTTGGAGCGCACATCGGCTGCGTCGGGATGGACCTGGAGGAATTTGCGATAGCCCGCTATCGCGTGCTCGACGTCACCCGACTGATGCGCCTCGATAGCGTGTTTGAGCGTCTGTTCCGGAGACTCCTGGGCGCAGGCGGGCCAGACAAGAAGGAGCAGTGCCAGATGAAATCGAAGCATCGAATTCGCCCCCAGCATACCAATGCCCCCGAAACTGCACGCTAAAGACAAAGGGGCGCCAGGGAGCTAACCACAAGGCCGGCGAAGTGAGCCCGGCTGTCCGGTAAGTCCGTTCTCAATCAGACTTGCCGGCGGACACTCGCGGTTGATCTTTGGTTTCCGACGTGAGGCTTGGTTCGTGTCGAGACTCGACACCGCAGGAATTCGACATTCAAGTCGGCACGCCGAATCGAGGGAGAACCCAACGCATGAGCGCAAAATAGGCCGCTAGAAATAGCAGAAACCCCAACCACCCCGGCATATATCCTCTCGCTTCCCGTTCTCGCCGCAACCCCGGGCCCGTGACTGCAAACTGACAGGCGCAGTTGGCGGGCAGTTTCTGGCTCAGTTGTATCACCATCTCTGCCGAATTTCATGTGGAAACGAGGTTCGTGGATTTCTACTTCGCAGATGCCGCCTCGCCCAACTCGCGGAGCGCACTCTCGTAGTACGCTCCGCCAGCCGCGCCCGAAGCTTTGTGCCGCTGGATGAAATCGATCAGCCGGCGCCTGAGGCTCTCCGCTTCCGGGAACGGTTGATCGGTCCAGAAACGCCTGGAAGCATCGAAATATCCTGCCCTGGCGAGGAAGGCAACACCAAAGTACTCGTCTTCTTCCAGGGAGTCTTCGCCGCCGGTGCCCGCACGGAATGAGCCATCCGGCAGAACGGAGTCTTTCAGACACCACTGCAGCATCTTCCCGATTTCGATGGACGCGGCTCGCCGCTGTACTTCATTCATGTGCGGCCATGCATATTGAAAGAGAACCACCACGTCCATATTGTGATGCGTGAGATATTTCCCGTCCTCGAGCCACCCGTTCGGGTATTCCTGGTCCTTTAGTTCGAGCAGAGTGTCACCGACTTTGTCGAGATCGGTGACCTGGCCTTTCAGATAGCTGACGATATGAAATGTAATGCTCATGTCGTCGACAAAGTCGATTCGCCCCTCCCGCTGGTAGCGCTCTCCCCACCAGCCGGTGGCCGGATTACGCAGTTGCTTCAGAAGATCGAGCAGCGTGGCTCTCATTTCCGGATGCCACCGGTAGGCGCTGGGCAAGCCGCGGACAATCAGACGGATAAGAGTGGCGAGCGCTTCGTTCATTTCGCGACGATGATCCACCCCGCTGTGGGACACATCCGAGACAGAAATCGAGTTGATGTACTGGGCAAGTTTCTGGGGGGAATTCACGCGATCGAGCAGTGGGATATCGTCGCCTCCCTCGTCGCGGGCGAAGTGGCCGTCATAAGATGCGTCGAGCCGAAAGAACCATGCGTCATAACATCGACCCCAGCTTCCATCCGCATCCTGTTCACGCGCTCTCGTTTCCAACTCGGGATGCGCAAGGCTCGCGCGCAGATCGTCTAACCGGGCGTCGATGCGTTCCGTGTCCACTGTGCTGCCCATGAGCCATCGGAGTTCCGTGACGATTTGGTGCGAACAGGACACATCGCGCATCTCCGCTTCGCGCTTCATCACCTGCTGCTCCAGTTCCTTCAGAGCACGATAGCGCGGGAGCATCAACGTGACGTAGCTCGGACGGAAGATCATCATCTCGCGCCGGACCAGCGCCCTGTTCTGCAGGTCTGGCGTTGGAATCTGTGCAACTAGGCTCATTATTGACGTCAGGAGCAGGGCGCCAATTCCTGCGGCGATCGGAACTCGGATCGGCATGATCGGTCTCGTGGCGATCGTACCGCATCGTCTCACAAGCTAGAGCGCAGTTCGGTTCACCACTCTTAGGTGATCACGCCTTTGCGCACAGCGTAAAGAATCAGCTCCGCCGTGCTGTGGACGTTCAGCTTCTGCATGAGGTTCGCGCGATGCGTGTCGATGGTATGCGGACTCAGATTGAGCAGGGCAGCGATATCTTTCGTGGACTTTAGCTCCACGATGAGTTGTAGCAGTTCCCGTTCACGCGGCGTGAGCAGATCGTAAGGGTCATCCACTCCCTGCTGCCGCATCTGCCGCAGATAGTCGTCCGCCAGCACCCTGCTCACAGCCGGGCTAAAAAAGGCCTTGCCTGCGCAGACCGCCCGAACGGCTTGGATGAGATCGGCATCCGCGGAGTCCTTCAGAAGATAGCCGCGGGCGCCGGCCCGGAGGGCTTTCAGAATGTATCCCTCATCGGCGTGCATGCTCAGGATTACGACTGCCGTCTTTAGCCGTTCTTCATTGATCCGTCGGGTTGCCTCGATGCCATTTAAGAGCGGCATGGCGATATCCATGATGACGACGTCGGGCGTTTCCCGAATGACCAGGTCGATGGCCTCCCGGCCGTTGCTGGCCTCGCCGATGACGGCAAAGTCCGGCTGCCGCTCAAGCACCAGCCGAAGCCCGTGCCGCATGATGGTGTGATCGTCCGCCAGGACGATACGAACCGAAGTCATATCAACACTGCTGCACTTTTTCTCGAATGCGGAAGCTCCACTCGGATCGCAGTCCCTTCTCCCGGCCTGGAGTCGACATGGAAAGAGCCCTGAAGACGCTTCACTCTTTCTTCCATTCCCAGAAGTCCGACCCCTTTCTCAAGCTCGGGCATAAACCCCTGCCCATCATCGCGGATCTCGAGCAAGAGCTTGTCCGCGTCCTGAGTCAGATGAATATTTACGCTTTTTGCGTTTGCGTGCCGAGCGATATTGTGGAGAGCCTCCTGGACCAGCCGATAGACGCAGGTCTTGTAATCATCCGGAAGATCCTCCGATATTTCATCCGCATGCACTTGTACCGCGAGGTCTTTGGTGCGGGATGTTTCGCGAGCCTGCCACTGCAGGGCCGGTATCAGCCCCAAGTCGTCCAGCATGGAAGGACGAAGAAGGAGAGACATATCGCGCACCACCGCCAGAGTCCTCTCGGCGAGGCGCCGGAGCTCGTCGAGTTGGTCCCGTACATCCGCGTTGCTCGCGCGCGGAATAGCCGCTGCTGCGTTGCCAATGCCTAAGAGCAGAGCTGACAGTGACTGTCCTACCTCGTCGTGTAATTCTCTCGAAAGCGCCCGCCGCTCCGACTCTTGCACGGCGATGAGCCGGCCGGACAGATCTCGCAATGCGAGGTGAGCATGTTCCACTGCTTCAAGCTGTTGGGCGGAGAGGTATTCCAAGCGCAGAATGCGGCGAATACTGACCGCCGCCAGGATTGTTCCGCAGACCATCGTCAACACCAGCAGGATGGTCAACGAGCGTCGAAAGTCGCTGAACAGGACGGCTATTTGCTGGTTGCCGGATTCCATTTGCCGTTTGTTGACTTCGCTAATTTGATCGGCCAGGTGGACGATCACCATGCGTTTCGGCAGAAGCGAGTCCCTGGTGAAGGCATACCCTAAAGCTTGACGCTGTGTAGCATTCCATTCCAGGGCAGGACGCAGCGAATCGAAATATTCTTTGACCTGACTTGTGAACTGCAGAAAGGGGACCCGTTCTTTGGGGCGAAGGATTGCCTCATACGCAGATACATTGGCCTGAATGCGAACCCGGGTGTCCTCCAGCTCGTTACGATGCATTTCCGCCCGAGTGGGGTCTTGTTCTAAAAGCAGATCTCGAACGTATGTGCCCGAGAGGTAGACATCGGAGCGAAGCTGTTCCAGGATGCGGTCCCGGTTGAAATAATCCTGCCGGATGCGTTCGTTTCGGGTTTGGATACTTCCCAGGACCGAGAGTGCATAAAGACCAGTCAGCGCGAGCAACAACCAGAGTCCGCCGAAACCAAAAAACAGAAGACGCTGGGTCTGCCCGCTTCTGGATTTCGCCTCAGAATGCGGCGAAGCCTGCGATTTGAGTTCCACTTTCATACGGGCCCACCATTAATGCAACAGTCCGAGCGTATACTGAAGCGCTGCATGGGCCGCTTGGTATTCGTATTTCGCGTTCAGGCTCTCAACCTGCGCGGATGTCTGTCCGAGTTGCGCTTGCGTTAGTTCAACAATGGAGGCCAAGCCGAGATTGTATCGGGCTTGGGCCAGATCAAGAGCCAGGTTGGCTTGAATCAGGAGTTGCTGCGCGGTGGCAATCGCTTCAAAGGCCGTACGGGCGTGCGTCCAGGATACGCGAACGTCCCGGGCAATCCGGTCCTGTTCGTCGCGCGACCTTTGTAGGGTTGCTTGTCGCTGATACTCCGCGGCCTGTTGCCGTGCGGTGAACAGATGGCCGTTAAAAATAGGGATGTTGACATTGAGAGCCACTGCCTCATATCCGGCCGGTATATTTGGGTTTGCGTTCCCTGGATTGATATACGGCAGCGCCCCACCGACGGCCGTCAAGCTCACGCTCGGGCGTTTTAGATCGCGCTCCGCAAAGACGAATTTCTGGTCTGCCTCCACTTGAAGGTGCAGACTCGCCAATTCGGGCCTAGCTTGAAAGGCCTGTGCAATTAGCGGTTCAACGTCCGCCGGCACCTCCGATGGCAGCGGTTGTTCAATGAGCTGATAAGGGATGGATTCCTGCGTGCCGAGTGCCTGCCCGAGTCCAGCGTAGGCGGCTTGCAAACGATCCTGTGCGCGCAACAGCATGAGCTTGGCATCGGCGAGATTCACTTCGGCGAAGCTGAGGTCAACGGTGGATCTCAGCTTTTGTTTGGTCAGCTCAGAGATCTGATCGACTGCGGTCTGTCGAGTCGCTACCGTCTGCTGTGAAACCTTCACCAGCTGAACAGCAAGCAAGGTCTCGTAGTAAGCTTGGTTCACTCCAAGAATTACGTCGTACTGCGAAGCCCGGAAATCCTCACGGCTGGCTTGGGCTTGTAGTTTGGCGTTCGCAACCAGGTTGGGTGTTCGGCCCGAGTCTGTAATCAATTGAGACAACGTGAGACCGGTTCCGAAATGATTGAACAGTGCAGGAGCATTGATAAAACCCGCGCCAAGGCGGCTGTCCACATTGGCTTGTACTCCGGTGACCGCACCATTGAGGGCCGGATAATACGCGGATCTTGCTTCCGTGGTCATTTTGTCGGCGCGGAGCGAGAGAGCTTGGGACGCAAGAACTTGGGGGTGATTCTTGAGCGCGAGCGCCTGCGCCTCCTCAAGACTCAGTTGCGGAGGGGGCGATTTAGCCTCGAGTAAAACGGCTACGCCCGCCAGTACAAATGTCAGCGTAATGAGTTGCTTCATCATGATGCTTTACGCGCCGGCCAGCTCGCGCCCATCCTGGCGGTTCCGGTCCTTCTTTCCGTAAACCAGCAAATACGCCGCCGGAACAATGAAGACAGTCAGGATGACCGACGAAGTCAGGCCGCCAATAATGGCTCGCGCCATGGGTGCATATTGCTCTGATCCGGTCCCGAACTTGAGCGCCATGGGAATCATGCCGATGATGGTCGCTAAGGAGGTCATCAGAATGGGACGTAGCCGGACGCGGCATGCGGTAATGACGGCATCCTTCACGGAAAGGCCCTGCTCTTCCAGGCGGTGGGCGAAATCGACAATCAGGATGCTGTTCGAGTCCGCAATACCGATCAGCATCAATACGCCCATCAACGACATAACGTTGAGGGTGGTTCCGGTCACAAGCAAAATCAAAAACACGCCAACGAAACCCATGGGGATCGCAAGCATGATGAGAAACGGATCAATAAACGATCGAAACTGCGCGATGAGAATAAGGTAGAGAAGAACGAACGAAAGAACAAAACCAAAGCCGAAACTGGAAAACGACTCGCGCATTCCCAATACCATTCCGCGCATCGTCACGCGAACATTGCCGGGAAGCTTGGTGTCGGCTATAACCTTATCGATTGCGCTGGAAATCTTTCCCAAATCCTCGCCCCTTGGCGTCACGTAAACGTCGGCCGCCCTCTGAATTTGATAATGATCGACTTCGGTAGGAGTCTGCGAATGCCTGAGCGAGACCACCGAGTCCAGTGTGGTCGGCTCTTTCAGGTTGGGAGCCTTGAGGGGAATGTTCTTCAGGTCGATCGTATTGTGAATGGCGGCGTTTCCGTGTTCGTAGTATTGAACTGTCAGAAAGTAGTCATTTCCCGTGTTGTAGTCGACCCAGTAATTCGGGGCGATCATCAGGTTCGAATTGAGCGACGTGATGACGTTATTCACGATGTCTTTCTGAGTAAGTCCTAGCTCGCCTGCGTGCACACGGTCCACGTTTAATTGCAGCGTAGGATAGTTCATGTCTTGGGGAATATAGACCTCACCCACTCCAGGCAACTGGCGGATCCGGGCGGCAAATTGCTGAGCCAGTGCGTAGTCTTGCGGGAGATCTTTACCAGTTACTTGGACATCGATGGGTGCCGGCATGCCCATGTTGAGGGTCGAATCAACCATCGAGCCGCTTTGGAAGAAGGTGCGAACTTCGGGGTATTGGTGTGCGATAGCCTCCCGCACGCGATCCATGTATTCAAAACTGCTGAGATCGTGATCGTCACTAAGGGCGGTCTGGATGGTCGCCGTATAGGCACCGGAGTTGCTGGTATAGAGCGAGGAGAAGTCCGGCACCACCCCAATATTCGAAACCACCATTTTGAAGTCGGCGGGACGGACGGTATGCCGGATCAGATCTTCCACGTGGGCCACGTATTGTTCCGTAACCTCGATTCGCGAACCGGTCGGTGCTTTCATGTTGATCGTGAATTGACCGGCGTCCGTTCGCGGGAAAAACGCGAGGCCGAGAAAAGGGCCAATCCCAAGACTCAGTACAAAGACCGCTGACAGTGCAGCGACCGTCAGGCCCGGTCGCTCGAGCGAACGCCTGACCCACTTCTCGTAGAAGTCGAGCATCCGATTGAAGCCGCGATTGAATGCCGCGTTGAATCTAGCTCCCCAGGACAAACGACGCTTCCCGGCTGTGGCTTCGCCAGCGGTATGATCGCTGCCGATCGCGTCAATAGCATGTCCCGCGTGAGGCGCGCTCTTCAAGAAGCGCGCGCAGAACAGCGGAATCACAGTCATGGCGACCACAAAGGAGATCAATAGCGAAATACAGAATGCCAGTGCCAAGGCGGAGAAGAGGAACTTGCTCACTCCATACAGGAAGGTGACCGGGAAAAAATCGACTACATCCACCAGCGTCGCGGCGAGAACGGCAAGCGTGACTTCGGCCCCTCCCAGTTCGGCAGCAATCCGGGGCGCCTCGCCCATCTCGAGATGCCGGTAGATGTTTTCCAAAGAAATAACCGAATTGTCGATCACTCGCGAGAACGCCAGCGCCAATCCCGCCAATATCATGGTGTTGATCGTGCTGCCGCCAAAGTAGAGGATGACGAACGTGGCTAGGGCCGATAATGGAATGGACAATAGGACGGCCGCGGTGGCCCGCATGCTCCCCAGGAATAAAAGAATCATGATGCTCGTCAACACGAGGCCGATTAACCCTTCGTGCAGCACGGTCTTGATGGCTTCTTTCACGAATACGGACTGATCGAAAAGAAGATCCGTTTTCATCTGTTTCGGAATGTCGTAGAGATGTTCGCTGAGTTTCTTGACGCCATTCACAACCTCGATGGTGTTCGTGTCGCCGCCCTGCTTCATGATCGGGATGTAAGCCGAGCGCTGGCCGTCGACGCGAACGATGTTGTATTGAATCTGGCTGGCGTCCTCAGCCCTGCCCACGTCCTTCACTGACACCCAGGAACTACCCACCGTTTTGATGGGGATGTCGTTCATCTCCTTCATATTGCTGACTAGGCTGTTCGAATAAACGTAATAATCGAACGGACCGACTTTCACATCACCAGCCGGCAGTATTAGGTTAGACTCGTTTACGGAATTGACAACATCCATCGGACTTAACTGTCGCGAGGCGAGCTTGTAGGGATCGACGTACACCATGATCTGGCGGTATTTGCCGCCAAATGGCGGAGGAATCTCGGCGCCTTTGATCACCGCTATTTGGTTGCGGATTGAGAACTGGGCGTAGTCATGGAGTTGCGTTTCGGTCAGGCCCTGACCCCTCACTGTTAGCAGGCATACGGGCAAGCTGGAAGCATCGAACTTCAACACGACCGGGGGCAGCGTCCCGGGCGGTAGACGTTTCAGGTCCGCGAGTGCCAGATTCGATAACTCGGTGACGTCCGTATCCGCGCTTGTACCGGGTTGAAAGATTGCCCGGATGATACTCACGCCTAGCATCGAACGCGATTCCATGTGATCCATTCCGGCCGCCAGCGTAAAGAATCGCTCCAGCGGATTAGTGATGTCGGTCTCAATGTCCACAGGCGGCATTCCCGAGTAGAAGGTCGCCACGACGACTTCCGGTATGTTGATCGCGGGGAACAGGTCGACCGGCATCCGGGCTACGTTGACCACGCCAATAATCGATATGGCCAGGCAGATGACAACAATGAAGTACGGATTGCGGATGGAGAAGCGTGACATGGTGGGTAAGACTTAGGAGAGGGCGGAATCGAGCAGCATCTGCATCAACTCTTTCCTTGGTACTGGGAGATCTGTATGATTTGCGGGCGTACTTCTTCGCCCGGTTTTAATCCGCTGTGATCGCTTACAACGACCCGCTCGCCTTCGCGAACACCGGAGAGAACCTCGGCGTAACTGTCGGTTTGAATACCCAAGGTAATCTGGCGCTCTTGAACCTTATTGGCCGTGTCAACAATCATCACGCTGGCGTGATCGCCTTCCTGGTTCACCGCCTGTAGGGGAACTACCAGTGCGTCGCCGATTCTATCGAGCGTGAGCGTTGCTTCTGCGTAGAGGCCGGGAATCAAGATGCCCTGCGGGTTGAGTACATCCACTTCCGTATGCATGGTACGAGTGGCTGCCGCAACATCGGAAGAGAAACGAACCACCTTGCCAGGGAAGTCTCTGTTCAACGCCGGCACCCGCACGTCGACCGGATCGCCGACCTTGATGTATCGGATGTAGGACTCGGGTACTGGAATGGTGAGGCGAAACAGATCTTCCTGCGAAAGCTTGACGAGCGGCAACGCTTGCGTACTGGAATTCGTACCGGCTTGCATCAACGTCCCGAGGTTCGCGTATCGTTGTGTCACGACGCCGCTAAATGGCGCTGTGATTTTGGAGTAGTCGTACAGAGCTTGGTCGTGAGCCAGTTTCGATTGCGCCATCGAAAACTGACTTTGCGCGGCTTGTAACTGCGACTTAGCCGCTTCTGCCTGGGCCTGCGCCGCGAGATCCTTGCCTTCCGCGTCGTCGACCTCCTGTTGGGCAACCAACCCCGGCTTGCTGGTCGCTACGCCATTCAGTCTGGTGAATTCGAGATGCAACACCTTACCCTGCGCTTCGACTCGACCCAACTGATGCTCAGCGTTGTTAACTTGATCAGCGAAACTCTTGATCGATGACTTGCCCTCCTCGAGTTGTGCCTCTAACTCGGGGATTTCGAGAACCGCCATCAACTGACCGGCCTTGACGCGGGTGCCGTAGTCGACGTAGAGCTTGGAAACAAATCCGGACTCTTTGGCAAAGACGTCGATCTCTTGAAAGGGAACCAACTCGGACGAGAGCGTGAGGTACCGAGCCATCGGCCTTCGAGTCAGCTTGGACACTCCCACCGAAGGCAGGGCAGGCTGCGCGTTCTCGCCGGAACCTGCATGGGCCACTCCGTTTCTGCCGCAGGAAACCATGGCGTAGCCCACCAACAGCATTAGACCCGCGAGGCTGTATTTGACGCTGAGCGACAGTCGCGATCTCCGCGGGCTCAAACGATTGGGATTGTATGGTTGGCTAGTCATTTAAAATCAGTGCCAGGCATGGCCAATCGGTGCGAGACATCGCGGATCTTCTGGATCAATTTCGGCAGCGAGAAATCTCGCGAACCGCAAAACTGGATGAGTTCCTTCTCCATCTCCGACATTTCTGCTGCGACCTTCGGAATTTCTTTCGCAATCGAGATTGGAATCGATTGAACGCCGTGCAGATCCCCGTGGAGCAGGTCCCCGGGCCGTATTAGCAAATCACCAATCTCTACCGGCTCGCCGAACTCGACGACGTGGGCGTAAGCATGCGAAATCGCCACGCTTCCGGCAAACACCTGAAAACCGGTGGCAGCAATCCCCGGCAAGTCCCGCACCGCTCCGTTAGTTACAAACGCGCAACAATCAAGGGCTTTGCAGATATTGGCGTGGACTTCCCCAATCAAGGCCCCGATCCCGGGTCTGTCGTCGACATCTTTCGCAACGATAAATCGTGGGGCGGGAATCGTGAGCACGTAAGACCACCATTCCGGCCGGTCGTAATAGCATCGTCCGGCAATGGGAGTCGATGAGGAGCGGATCCGCGCCGTTACGGCATAGCCCACCGTGGGCGGCAGGTTCGGGAAGATGCATCGAACCGTCCCATTCACGAAACCTTCGTTTCGGGTTCTAACCTGGAACTGTTCTATTGCGTTCGACACGGCGCACGTGTCAAGTCGCCGAAGTTGCTCCAGAGTTTCTGGAGGCACGGTACTTAAAGTAGAACGCATATAAGCCTGTCAATCAGCGCGGCCTTGAGATAGAGGGACAGGACTAACACGACCGTTCATCAGCCGGCAAAAACGCCGCTATTGAAGGCACAAGTATCACTGTTGTTCGACGGGCTTTGAGTGGGAGACGTAACATAATTTCGGTGGGCGGGCTAACTCGGCTGGAGCCTGCAGGCCTGCCACCAACTTACGAACTTCCGGGCACGGACTCCATACCCTGACGGCGCGATTTTCAGACTGAAAGGGCGGTAGACACCTTCCGCCTTTAGGACTGGTAATTCTTCCTGCTGAGCGTAAAGATTTGGCGAGGGGAGCGAGCCGCAAAGGCGCCGATTGGGATGGGGGTTCAGCCTAGGCGTCTTGGCAAGGAAGCGATGGCGCGCCTCCCCTCGAGTTCAACTGTAAATCTTTGGCCGTAAGCAGCAAATACGGTGCCGGGGGTATTTATTGATCGAAAGCCCGCTAGTTCCCATGAGCGGGGCCTCCGCGTCCCATGAGCTGGTTCGCGGGATTGATGTCTGCGAAGGCATAGCGTCTCGCCGAGGCTAAAAATACCCGACCATAGGGATTACCTTTAGGCCGCAACGGAACTACTCTCAGGGAAGCGAAGTATTCTCCAGCGATGCGTGTGGCAAGAGAGCCTCAAGGATGGTTTACACGCCCGAGTGGCAAATCCTTTCGGGGATACCCCAAGGATGCGCCCCTTCCGCAAGCTGTGGATTCCCCGCGTCTAGCTGACCCAATAGCAGTTATGGTGATTACTGCATCGGAGCGGGATCGTCAGATCCTCGAAACCATTGGCCAGAATAATGGTTGGCGGCTGTTCTTGGCGAAGTGCTGGGCAGACGCACTCCAGCTGATAAAGTGTGACTGGTCGGGCGTTGTTCTGGTTGATCAGGAACTCGTCGGATTCGCCCTTGCTTTGCTATTCCATCCGCCAAAACGGTGCTGGGTGATCCTGATGACCCCAAAAGCAAAAGACGACCCTCTTTGCGAGGAGTTCCTCAACGGGGGCGGTTATAAGATCCTGCAGACCCCTCTCAAAGAGCTGGAAGTCGTAAACGCCGTTCGGTTCGCGTGGGCCTTTTGGATGACGTGCGTCGTGCACGGGCCCCGGTATCGGTAGATCGTCTCCGTCTGTCGCCGCCGGCCGGCTCGGGAAGTAGCGAGACGGCTAGATAGTCGGAAGGCCCTGGCGGCTATTGCATCGCCTGGCCGGAACGAAGGCCGTTGCCCAGGTAGTTATAGTTGGCCGAGTCGATTTGCTGCCGCTGGTAATTCACGATGCAGGTATAAGTCATCTCGCGTGACTCATACTGGCTGCGTCCTACTGCGCGACCCTGAACATTCGCCCGGTTGCCCCCGATATTGTTCTGATTCGGAGGTCCCTTGAAGTCAATCGAGACCTGGTTACCCCGATTGCGGCGATAAAACTCGTCGCGCACACGGCCCTGGCAAGATCGAATTCCATCAAAGCCGGACGGTGGAGGCGGGGGGCCGGGCGGCGGACCGTTCCTCACCCAGCTGACGTCAACCACATAGGAAGCAGCGCCGGACTGATGGTCGTCGATGGAAACCACCGCTTGGTAGCGGTTACCGGGGTTAGGTAGCTGGGATACCCAGACTTTGCCGCGGCCCTTGACGGTGCGGATCTGAAAGTCGCGGACGGCTGCCGGCATTGGCTGGTTGCATTCGCTGCCCTCATCTCGGCTGGGCGCACCCTGCATGGTCTTCACCCAGATGTCCCAGCCACGGATTCTGACATCTGCTCGCTGATCGACCCACAGCAGCAGGCGGCAGCGGCCCTGGTTGGCATTCGGATTCCAGCCGGACATGTGGCGTGGGTTCATTTGGAACTCGCCCTGTGCAAAGGCGGCTTGTGCGGCCAATAGCGCCGAGCAAGTCAGAAGGCATTGCCATAGGACTGTTTTCATCGGGCCCCTCACTCTCCGGAATTTAACACGGAAAATGCCCCTGGAAGACTACGGTAGTGTGAATTCGCGGAATGCGCGTAACCCGAGAACTGCTGCTCGATAGCATGCGCGCCCTTCTTTCCGAAGGAGTGAGAACTTTGGTACTCTGGCCTCGACTCCGGGATGAGTCTCATATGACAAAGATGCTAGTTCTCTACAATCAGCCGCGTGATCCGGCGGCGTTTAACCGGTACTATTTCGCAACGCACGTGCCCCTTGCGCAGAAGATTCCGCGGTTGCGGACCTATATCGTGAGCCGGGAGGCTCCGCGGACGCTGGGTCCCGGCACGGGACCGCACCTGGTGGCCGAGTTACACTTCGATTCAGCTCAAGATCTGGAAGCGGCGCTGGCTTCGCCACAGGGCGAGGCAGCCAAAGCGGATTTGCAGAATTTTGCCGACGGCGGAGCGACCATCCTGGCGTTTGAAACCAAAACGGTGGGCTAGGACCCGGCTGAGAGCGCGGGATAACGCTGGGACGGACATCTCTGCCAGCGCTCCAAGAAGTTGAAACGTGTTCTGGCCGGCATTGGTTATGGCTTGGGCCAGAGTAATTCTGGTCCCCTTGTTATTCGAACTTGACGGCTTTGCCGGTTTTGATGGAGATCTTGGCGAGATCGATGATTTTGATGACGTCCACGTTAATGTCGATGGCGGTAAGGCCGGCGATCGGTTTGTTGCCCCTGATGCAAGACACCATGTAAGCGATGGGTTCGCGCTGATCGTCGGGCAGCGGGGTTAGGTCGAGCGTTTGCTCCTTGCCGCCGCGGTTCAGGGTGACGCCTCGTTGAGTCATCAGCAGACTGGCTGTTTTGCTTTCTTTGCCCTGGCCCTGACCGTCCCAACCGAAGACTTCAAGATCCTGGTAGCTGCGCGGTAAATCCCAACTTGCCTCGAAGATGCCGACCGCGTTGGGATAGTGCAGTTCGAGGTTGGCATTGTCCTCAACTTTCGGGAAGCGGTCGGGGCGGAGGTGGTTCGCTGTGGCGAAAACGGTCCGCGGTTTGCCGAGGTACCACAAGCTCCAAAGTGCGTTATAGCAGCCGAAATCCATGAGGGCGCCGGCCCCGTTCTGTACCGGGTCCGTGAGCCACTCGAAGAAGTACTTATTGCGGGGACCCTCCGAACCGGGTCCGCCATGGCCGACAATGCCATGCAGCCGCCAGACCTTGCCGATGTCGCCTTGGTCGACGGCCGTCTTGGCGACGTAATTTGTGGGCCACCAGGCCATCTGATAGTTCGTCATTACGCGTATATCGTATTTAGCAGCTAAGGCCTGGATCTCTTTCGCCTCCTGATACGTGCTGGCGAGGGGCTTTTCGAAGATCAGGTTGATCTTTCGCGGAGCGCAGGCCCGCGCAATTTCCAAATGACGATTGTTCTCGACAAACGCCCAGACGATGTCCGGCTTTACCTTGTCGAGCATTTGCTGATAATCGGAGAAAATCAGATTTTCGGGGACCCCCGATTTCTTCGCCTCGGCAACCAGTTCTTGATTCGGTTCGGCCAGCCCAACCAGCGTGGCCGTCTTGCCGTCCACCATGGTGCGGAGATGCCCCCAGACGTGGGAGTGAACCAGGCCGATAACCGCGATTCGATACTGCGGCGCGCCCGATTGAGCGCACAGGGGGAGGGTGAGCAGGAGGGATAGGAGGATGGGTTTCATGATTCTGCAGCCAGCTTACTCCAAGGGTCTGTCCCCGATTGTCTGCCATGACTGGGTGCGCTGGCTTAGCGTCGGAAAGCCGGGGTGGCCAACTCGGAAAACGCACGCTGGAGAGTTTACAGCGTGTTTACAAAAGCGTCACAACAGGGCTCCCCGAGGGGTCTAAACTAGTGTGCCAGTGCCTTATCACAATCTTTTTGTTATGGATCGGGTGTGGGTGGCATCTGACAGGGAAGCGGCTTCAGAGTTTGACGAACTCAGAGCGCCCAGCCGACGCGGGGTTGGTCTGTCATATCTCGCCAATAAAGTGGTAGATTAGATCACCAACGAGGCGTTCCTCGCGTGTACGATCGACTGAGGATAGTGTTTTAGGGGGCAGAGTTGCCGTGAGAATTTTCAAAATGCGGACAGCTCCAACTGTCCAGGTATCATTCCTCGTAATACTGGGCGTTGTCCTGGCGGCGATGCCGGCCCATGGTGCGACGGCTAGCGCCTTGCGGAATCAGGTCGCCCAGCGCGAAGCAGTGGGAGACGTAGCTGGGGCGCGGGCGCTGCTTGAAGACGCAGTTAGCGCAGGCACCAATCTCGACGCGCAAGCGGCCTATGCCGAGTTTCTAGACCGTCACCGCCTGCCGGGGCGAAGGGACGCGTACCTGAAATGGGCCTCCCTGGAACACGATCAGGAACGTAAATTGATGGCGCTGCGCGAGGTGGTCCTCGTCGACGTGGTTGAGGGCCAACGCGAAACCCTGAACAGCGATCTACGCGTCTACCGCGACGCGGGCGGCTCCGGCCTCAGTGAGCCTGCGAAAAGCACCGGCCATGAGTCCGAACTGAACAAGCTTTATTCCACAATTTCCATTCCGGGCCCGCTGAGTTCGTTTGCCCGTATGGCGGCATTGTCACCCGACCTGGCGCCGGAGGAACTGCTGCCCGCTTTGGCCCGCAACATTGTGACTAATGGATATCAGGCCATCTCCGCCAACGAGGCGTTGGAGCCGACTGAATATCTGAAGTTGTTACTCCGTTACGTGGCGGAAGCTCGGGAACTGGAGGATATGGCAGGCAAAGACCACGCCATTGTCGTGCCGGCCTGCGACAGCGAGCCGACAGCGGCTTTGTTGAAGATCCTTGGTTACCGGATGCGTGGCTCTTGCGGAACGGATGTGGTGCTGGAAACGGTGAACGCAACCAAAGCTTTCATCACGGTGGACTCAGGATTTCCGCTGGCCGAACTGGAAAAGGACCTGCGCGCCAACCGGCGTTTTGAAATGCAGTACGCCCCCACCACGATTCCAGTGCTTTACAACGCCAGCTACTGGCTGGGCGCACTGGGCCGCGAGAACAACAACTTTCTGGACGGGTTTCTCTCCGATCCTTCTCTGTGCCGGCTATATCTGGCGCTTTCAAAGCTAGACCGAACAACCGCGGAAGCGATGCGAAATCAAGCCACCGCGGCGAAGTTGAAGGTTTACGCCCACGTACTGGACTTCTTCGGCAGCATGTTCGAAGTTCGCAATGGAGTGGCGGTAGTTCCGGGCTCGCCGCAAGCATGGGCCGAATTGACTGGTGCATCACCGAAAAACGGCGGAGCTTTCTTTGAGAAGCTCATTGAGACCGACGATGGCTGGCTGGCGAGTTATTTTGATGCGCTCTCACGCATTGACGGACCCACTGCGGCATATCTCGAAAATCCGGAGCGGATGAAGAGATTTTATTGGGCCCTAAAGGGCAAAATCACCACCCCCGGCCCGGCGCGACCAGTCTTCCGCTCGAGCACGGAGCTCATGCTTTTGACTACCGGTCTGCGCATCGAACCCAACGGACAGCCTCATATCCCCGGAGATCTCGAGGTTTGGAGGACTCTGTTCATTAAGCACCCGCACGGGAAATACGATGGCAAGCTGACCCGCGCGGCCACCAGCTGGCGCAATTCGGAAGACGTCGTAGAGGCGCTATTCGCTCTTTGCCGTAAGCAGGTGGAGAACGAGCCGCTGAGGATCTTCCTGGCATTGAA
Source organism: uncultured Acidobacteriaceae bacterium (assembly GCA_963740005.1). Lineage (GTDB taxonomy): Bacteria > Acidobacteriota > Terriglobia > Bryobacterales > Bryobacteraceae > CAJCIT01. The sequence continues at coordinate 45,128 of CAVUCO010000073.1, forward strand.
CGATATCGACCGCCGGCGAGTGCAGCCGATTTCGCCGGCATTAGCTACGCGTCTGGCGAACGAATACCGAGCCTATTCTTCGCAGTATTCGATCTTCGCCGACGCTCCCGGCCTCAGCGAGGCGTCGATCAACAAGTATCTGGACCTGCCGGCCTCCACGGCCAAGATCAGTGATTCACTGGTGCGTGCCGACACGATCGGTTCGCTACAAGCGCTGGTCGGCATCTGGGGGATTCTTTGCCGCCAGGGGTCAATTCCGATGGCTGGTCAGGACCGGACCTTCAGTGATTTGCTCGATCCCTTTACCAAGGTGCGGGATTCCGGGAACGTGTTCGAGGCAGACCGCGCCGGTGTGACACTGTTGCTCACCGCCTCACACGCACCAACCGGCAGCAGCGAACAGGACCGATTGGTGGACGTTCTTGTGGGTAAACCAATAGCGAATGCACAGCGCCCGTCGAGCGGTGAGTACTTCCTGCGCGTCTTTGATGCGCAACGCCTGATCCCCCTGGACACGTTATTCGCAGTAGCCGACCGGAAAGGAGCCGGCGAGAGCAAGGCGCTGGCTAACCTCCAGTCGCAAGTGGCCCGCTTTGAAGACGCACAATCGGTGCGCAGCTCGCTAAGTGCAGCGGAACGAAGCCTGCTCAGCTTGGGCTACTGGAGTGAAAAGCACATCGAGCAGGAGCGGAAAGCCAACCTGGATGCGCTGTTAAAGAGCACGGATAAAAAAGACGAGCGGGGGGCGTTGACTCCTTTTCTGAGGGATACGCTGGTGGGCTTTCTTTATGCCTACTACGCGCCACCCGGTGCGCAACTGCTGTTGACCAACCCGGTTTTCGTCCGGAACCACGATTTTATCGGCGCACAAGGTATGTCGACCTCCTGGCGCGCGACAGACATTGTAGGAACCGGCTGGCCGGCCAGCGCGGGCGGCCGATTGATCGGCTCTTTGAACAACCTGCCCTACGTGCTAGCCGAGTCGGAACAGAATTTCCTGACGCCGACGCGCGAACAGGCGCTCATCTGGGGCGACCTGGTGCCGCAACTGATCGTAAACGTCACCGTGCCGCGATGGCGCACCGTAACACCTGAACAGGTGAGGTGGGTCGCACTGCACATCCGTAGGGGTGAGGATCTGCTGGCGACAGCTACGCTGGATCCGGGAACGCGGGACGCAGTGCTCACGTCGTTGAGCCGCCACGCGAATCCCGCGCGAGTGGAGAAAATCGGCGACGATTTGAGCGTCGGCAACTTTGCAAGAGCCTCGGCGAACGTACTGCCTTCAGAGCTCTTCGCGTTAGCGATGGACCCTTCCTTGAATCGAGTTGCGCGCGAGGTAAGCCTGATTGAGATTGAAGACCTTTCGGCCGCAAATCGGGCAAGCCTCGACCCGGCGACCATCTCGGCCATCTTTGGAACACCTAAACCGACGCTCACCCACAGCCTTCAGCCCGAGCTGCTGAACCTGCGGACCTTCCCGACGCTGATGGGCTATTCGAGCCGCATCCTGGCAGAGACGTGGGAATCGGACGGCCTGTATTACGCGGCGCTGGCTGACGAAATAGGAGTTCCGGCAGGGCAGTTGGATTCATATGTTCCCGACTGGACTCGCGCCACCATAGAGAACATCTTTGCCACGCATCTGGAAGACTGGCCTGCCTTGCTGCGATCGCTAAGAACGGTGGGGGACTCCGTGCGCCAACAAGGCGCCCAGAAGTCATCCGGTGCCACTACGGGAGCCCTTTAGGAAGTGCACGTGACATTATTATTGGACCGAATGAGACGAAAACCAGCCGTGGTGCGCGGTTTGGCTTACATGACACTGGCGGCAATGATAATCACGGGCGGAGCCGTGACGTGGCTGCATGCGCAGGACCAGGACCGTGCCACCTTCCGCGTGAAGGTGGACATGGTGGTGCTCAGCTTCACGGTACTCGACCAAAAGGGCCGGTACGTGAATGGCCTGAAGCCGAAAGATTTCCGGTTTCTTGAAGATGACATCCCACAGAAGCCGGCGACCTTCATGGAGGGGAACCGCACTCCGGTGCGTATCCTGCCAAACGGCGAAACCGAGCCTATTGTGCGCACCGATGGAGAACCAGCCGAGAAGGCGACGACGACGGTGCCGGTAGATACGCGGGATGCCTTCACCGGAACGAATGTCTTTGTGCTGTTCGATACCAGCAACTATATGTATCGAGGCTTTGTCTACGCGTCCGATTCCATCGCTGAATTCATTCGCGGTCTGGATAAGGCTGATTCCATTGCGGTTTACACATATAGCCGCAATCTGAACCGGGCGGTCCTGCTGAACCGCGACCTGGGGATGGCCATTGCCGGATTGCGCAAAGCAGTAGCCGGTGACGATTCTGCGCTCTACAACTGCCTGCTGCTGACCCTGCGCGACGCCGCCAAAGTGCCGGGCCGGAAAGTCGTGATTGTGTTTTCCAACGGACCTGACAATGCCAGCATGGTGGCGCCCGACGATGTACGGGCAGTTGCTGAGGATGAAGGCATTCCAATCTACGTTATTTCCACAAACGAAGTCACCAAAGACCCGGTCTCAAGCGGCATCTTCCGGCGGATCACCAGTTCCACCGGTGGCAAGAGCTACTTCGCCAAGACGTGGCAAAAGCAGGTGGAGGCGTTTGAATCCATCCGCGAAGATCTGGGTAATAGCTACACAGTGACTTATTATCCTCAGCCGAATCCTAACGAGGGATTTCGCAAGATCAATATAGAAATCCTCTCCGAAGACGGAAAGAAGTATAAGATCCGGGCCCGCCCCGGGTACCGGCCCCAGCGCGGTTTCTAAATTCTTTCCGAGCCGCGCGCCTCAGTTTCTGTGTGAAGACGCCAGCGCAGGTCCTAACATCAGCGCCGAAGTGGACGACGATCGCTGACGAAAAAAGGGTATTCCTTCCAACTCTTCCGGCCCTATCAGAAGCAACCGTGGCACAGCCTTCAGGCTGTGGTTTTTGTATTTTCAGAGCAACCGCGCTCGTGAGCAGCGGACACAAACGGAGGCAACGCCAGCACGGAGCGAACAAAGCTTCCTTCAGAGCTGCGACGGTAAAAGAACGGATGCAGAGCCCGGAACCTCTCTAGGGAGGGAATGAAGTACGGCAAAGCCTGTTCACGCATGGTTCTGTGCTGAACTTTTCACACAGTCTCGTCAGCAAGCGGTATGTTACGTGTGGTCGAACTTCTGAAGGTGTACTACTTAAACGTGGCACATAGACAGAACCGTGGTTTCAAGACCGCGGCGGCCGTCTTGGCGCTGGCGTGTCTTTGCGCCTGCTCGCCGAAGGCGGACGTCGAGGCAGGCAGCAGGCTTGTGGACCAGTTCCACATCGACTTCAACGCAGGTCGTTACGCGGAGATTTACAGCGGGGCCGATCCCGAGTTCCGCAAGGACACAAAGCTGGAAGACTTCGTGAAGTATGAGTCGCTGGTGAAGACGAGGCTCGGCGACTTCCAGTCGTCACAGGTGACCAACTTCAACGTTCTCTATCTGCTAACACACGCCCAGGTCCGGCTGGACTATGACTCGGTTTTCAGGTTGGGGAAGGCCAAAGAGGTGTTTGAGCTGAGGCAAGGGCACGGCAAGACGAGCATGGTGGGCTATCGCATCGACAGCCCACTGCTGCCAGCCGAACATTGAGAAGGATAGGGCTTGGCGGTCAGTTATTGCCCTGGCTGGCCAGAAAGCCTTTAAAGAGTTCTAATGGCTGCGTATTGGTCACCTGCCGTATTTCCCCGGTGGCGAAATTAAAGCTCCAGGTTTCTTCGGCCTTCTGACAGCGCTTTGCCGGAGGAATGTCCTGCTCGGTTTGATCTGCTTCGATTGCCGTGGAAAACTGTGCGCGAACCAGGATGTCGATGTTCTTCTCGGCACTGAACCCGGCATTCGCGACACGAAATGAGCATTGCTTACCCTTGCGGGCTTGTAGCATTGCGCGTAGCTCGGGTTCATATACCAAACCGGTTTCGGCGTCGATGGCAAGCACCTGTTGCGCATCCGGCGCATCGGATCCGTATTGCCACTCCTCCGCCCTTACCAGGATCATGCGCGAAGCTTTAGCCCAGCCTAGAATTTCCATTCCATTTCCCGCAGCGGTGCGTTTGGGCGGCATCAAATACACCAGCTGGTACGGATCACCGGTTTTGGCAACCCAGAGCCGGGTTGTGTAAACGCATCCATGAGTGCCCTGGACGTCGACCTCGACGTAGCCGCGCCACGCCCCGTCCTCTGAAACTGAAACCGGACTCAGCACATGTTGCATCTTCTGTCCGTCCGTACATGCGACAAAGAGTGTCGTCTGCGAAGCAGCGCCCGGTGGATGGCTCGCAGGTGGCTGCTGGGTTAATCCGAGCGCGGGCAAAAACAGGAACAAGCTAATTGCCTTGAAAGGCGTTGACGCTTGCATGGAGTCGCCCCCGAGTTGATTATAGGCGCGAAAGCCTGCCGGGAGCTCTTATTTATTTCGTTTCACGGCCAGTGGACCAAACGCCTGGCAGACCGGCATCATCTGCACGCTATTGATGTTGACGTGGGCGGGCCGCGACACGACCCAAAACACAGCATCGGCAAGATCGTCAGCAGTCAGTGGCTGGGTGCCTTCATACATAGTGGCGGCTTTTTCGCGATCGCCCCGGAAACGGACGACAGAGAACTCGGTGCCGCCGCACAAGCCAGCCTGTATATCCGTGACGCGTATCGCGGTACCCAGCAGGTCGGCTCGAAGGTTCAGGCTGAACTGGTGCACGTAGGCTTTGGTCGCACCGTAGACATTCCCGCCTGGATAGGGAAACTCGGCGGCGGTCGAGCCGAGGTTGACGATGTGGCCCTCATCACGTTCCACCATGCCGGGAAGCAGCAGGCGCGTGCAGTAAGTGAGACCTTTCACGTTGGTGTCAATCATCACCTCCCACTCATCCAGGTTTGCTTTGTGAGCGGGTTCGAGGCCGAGTGCCAATCCGGCGTTGTTGACCAGCACCGTGACATTGGCGAACTCGGGAGGGAGACCCGCGATGGCCTGTTCGACGGCGTCACGGTCGCGCACGTCGAACACCAGGGGAAGAAACTGGCTGCCAAACTCACGCTGCAGTTCGTCTAGCGCGTTCGCGCGCCGGCCAGTGCCGATCACCTTAGCGCCGGAAGCCAGAAACTTGCGCGCAATCGCGGCGCCGAAGCCCGACGTCACACCGGTTACAAAAGCTATCACTGCTGGCCCTCCTCGATGAATACTTGCTCCTTATCTACGATAGAGCACCGCCCAACGAGAGCCGGCGATGACGGCGCGCCGGGTCTTCTCACATTGGTGGAAAACGCTTGTGTTAGGCTGAGAGCGTTCGCGCTTACTAACGCTATGCCTGAGCGTTTTCAGGCCGCTTGACCTTCTCCATGTCGTTGCAAGTCTTTTTGCAGGCTCAATTAATCGGGACTGAATCTTTCCTCAGCTCCTCTATTCCTGGTTCGCCGGATGACATGGTGGAATTGGCTGGGCGGTGCGCTTGGCTGGGTCTTATCTCTGAGATCCTGCCGCTAGCCCTGCTGCGCGAGCAAAACCTGGCGCGCATTCTGCTGGGCTCAAGTGGCGGCGAACAGTTCTTACTGGTTCTGCCGGACGAATCCATACCAACGGCCGATCAGTTCCTGTCGCGCGCAGCGGCTGGGATTAACGACCTTTCGGGCGGTCAACTGCGGCTGGTGTGGGCGAGTACCGAAAACCTGGGCAACTGGCAGATTGTGCGCAAGCGTCTGGACGAAGCCCTCTACCGCCAGTCGGCTGCCCCATTGATCTCCGACACGACGGACAAGGCTGTTTTTGAGCCTTTCGACGCAAGCTCGGTAATGAAGGACTCCGGCTACTTCCGGTCCTTTGGTGAGAGCATCGCGGCGGCAACCCAGATTTCTTGGTCGAGCGCCAAACCGGCGCACCTCGAAACCGGCCCCGGAGAGTTGTCCTGGACGCTTGCGGAACACGCGGCCGACGGAAACGTCCTGGCATTTCCGCGCCGTTTCGCGATGGACGAATCGGGCTCCAAGGTTGCCTCGCTAGAGGAACTGGCGCGCCACGCCGAGGGCTCGCCCCGCTGGGGCATCCTGCGCGGCGATGTTGACCATTTCAATCTTCGGCTGCGGCATGCCACCACGGTAGAAGAACACATCCTGCTTTCCGTGCTGTTCAAAGAATTCTTCGCGGGCGAGCTATCGGTGCTTTGCACTATGCCGGATTTCTGGCGAAAAGTGAGCATCTTGTATCGCGGCGGCGATGACTTTGCGGTCTACGGGTCGTGGGACGCCCTGCTGGCGCTGGCGCGCGAGTTACAACGCGTCTTTGACAAATTCGCCGAACAACACCTGCAGCAGTTCGCTGGTTTGGAAGGCAAGACCGTCAGCATGGCACTTGCGATTGCCCCCGAAGGGGACTCCTCTCCCGCGGCTCTGTTTGAGCAGGCGGGCGCGCATCTGCGCGCGGCCAAGGCGGCCGAGACCGGCACGTTCCATGTATTCGGACGGACGCTCGAATGGAAGCGGCTGGCGGACGCCGAGGAGCTGAAAGCGGGACTGGTGCGGCTGGTTACGAATTTCGGGTACTCGCCGGATTATATTCAAGATCTGGCAGCAGTGTACCGCGAGGCCTATTCCACGCAAGCGACGCGCCGCAATAAAGCGATTCGGGTCGAAAAGCCGTGGCGGACCTACCTGCGCCTCACGCGGGTGATCCCTCCGGCACGCGGCAAAGAATGGAATAACCTGCGAAGTTCAGTGATCACCAACCTGGTTGGAAAGAGTACGGCGAATCTCAAACTGCGGCCGTCTTCCAGGGTCGGCTTGGAGTGGGCGCGGTTGGCGGCGGGGATCTAGGCCCCTCAGAGTGAGAATGCAAAGGAAGTAAAGGTTCAAGATGGCGGAAACAGAAGAAAAGAAGCCTGAGCAGAAATCGGGAGAGAATCGCCCACCTCGCGAGGGGCGCGGCGGTGGCCCCGGACAGCGCGGCAACGAGCGCGGCCCTGATCGCGGTGGCGACCGCGGCGAGCGTCGCGGTGGTCCGCCCAGTGGCCCACGCGGTGAAGGCCGTGGGGACAATCGCGGCGGCGACCGGCGCATGGAAGGTCCACCCGAGATCGATATTGAGAAGCTGATCGCCGACAGCCTGTATCTGGACAACCAGGCTCACGTGGTGGTGAGCCGGATGCGGGATATGGACTCCGGCACAAAAAGCCAGTTGCGCCGGCTTTACAACGCGGTGCGCCGGGCGTGTCGCGCGCCGGAGAACGAGCGGCAGCACGAGTTTGTGATGGTTCGGGCACGGCTGGCATACACCATCGCGCGCCACTCGCTACGAAGCCTGGATGCTCTGGAGCGGCTGCTGCTGCAGGTGACACGAAAGAACGATACTCGCGGCTACGAGCGTTTCCGGGATCTATTTGAAGCCATCGTTGCCTACAACGAGTAGACATAAGGTCGCCCGGCAGGCGCGCCGTGGACCAATGACGCGCCCATCAAAGGCGAAGACAGGACAACAACATGAGTTCGCATACTGCTGCAACTGAATTGACCTTCCTCGGAAAACTGGTTATTGAGGGAGAGATTCTCTGTGAGACTGGTTTGCACATCGGCGCCGGTAAGGGTTCGCTCGAGATCGGTGGAGCCGACAACCCGGTGGTGAAAGATGCCTTCGGCCTGCCATATATTCCCGGCAGCACGCTACGTGGCCGGCTGCGCTCGCTCCTGGAGCAATCCTCCGGGCTGGCGGTTCCCGCTGAGCTTGTTTACGTGTCGAAGCGAAAAGGCCAGGAAGTAAGAATCCACCAGAGCGATCGCCCCGATGACGACGTGTGCGTCCTGTTTGGACGCAACCCCGGGCGCGTTGAGCGGGTGGTCGGCGAGACACTGGACGCCGTCAACGTGACGCCGTCGCGGCTGGCCGTCTACGACGCACCGCTGGTGGTGGAAAGCATCACGCCCCAGATGCGCGAGAACCTGGACGATGAATTGACGGAAGTTAAAAGCGAGAACGCGGTGGATCGCATCACCTCGCAAGCTAACCCACGAACGCTGGAGCGGGTTCCGACCGGAGCGCGTTTTCGCATTCGGCTGATTCTCGACGTGCTGTGCGAAGAAGACAAGGCTTTGACCGGACGGCTGGCCGAAGGCCTGCGGCTGCTCGAAGACGATGCGCTGGGCGGCGGAGGCGGACGCGGCAGCGGGCGCGTAAAGTTCGGCTCTCTCAAGCTGGCGTGGCGAGGCAGGGACTTCTACGCTAAGGGAGCACCCGAAGGTATTCTTCTGGAGGGCGGCGACTTGGGCGCTCTGCAGCAACTCGTCGCCGGCGACGACTTCGCCGGCAAGCTGGCCTGATCCGGCCTTTCAAATAGAAACTGACTCGGATGTCTTCTGCCCTTCTTATTCGGCTGCGCCCCGCCGGACCTTGGCGTTACGGTCCCGGCGATGGGGCCCGTGATCGTGTCGACTCGCTCTACCGCAGCGACCGGCTGTTCTCCGCGGTGTCGCAGGCGATGCTGCACTTAGGCCACCTCGACGACTGGCTGGAAGCGACGGCTCGAGCCTCGCATCCCGCCGTTGTCTTTAGCTCCTTATTCCCGTTCCAGGCGGATACCCTCTTTGCGCCGCCTCCGCAGACACTGTGGCCTCCAGCCGTAGCGGCTCTGCGAACACCCAGTCCGGTGTTCCTCACGAAGGTGCGTTGGCGCGCGGCGCAATTTGTCCCGGTGCCGGTGATTGAATCGCTGATTACCGGCAGCCAGATTAGTGCCGACCAGTGGGTTGCCGACGCCGAAAGCGGCTGTCTGCTGCGCCGCGACCGGCCGCAATCGAGCCCGTTTCGCACCGTAGTCCGTGCCCGTATTCCGGTAGACCGGCTCACGAATCGTTCCGCCGATGGGCATGCGATGGCCTGCATTGAGTTTGAACCGGGAGCAGGTCTGTGGGCCTTGGCCTTGTTTGCCGATTCCAAGGCGGAGGCCGCCTGGAGCGGACGGGTACAGGCGGCGTTCCGGCTGCTGGGCGATATAGGATTCGGCGGTTCGCGCTCAACCGGCTGGGGCCAGGCGCCCTCTCCCGAATGCCAGCCCGGCGATTGGCCCGCTTTGTTGTTTCCGAAGTTGGCACGCGGCCTGCGGAATGGCGCAGCCCAAGGATTGTCGCCCTTGCACTGGCTTTTGTCGCTATATACTCCCGCTGCGGACGACTCTGTGAATTGGGCCGAAGGCAAGTACGCGCTCACCGTGCGGGGCGGGCGAGTTGAAAGCCGCGCTGGCTGGGGCGCTGAGAAAAAGCTGGTCCGAATGGTGACTGAGGGGTCAGTCCTGTCCTCAGTAACAAGTCCAAAGGGCCACGCCGTCGATGTTGCGCCGGATCGATTCGCACACCCGGTCTATCGGGCTGGCTTCGCTCTCGCGCTGCATCTCCCGGTCGTCCACATTACAGAAGAAGCACCGCCGCGCGCCGTGAGCGAAGAACTCGCGGGGGCGGATGTTGACGCCGAGCCGGTGGTGTTGGCGCAAGCGGCCGCTGAAGAACTAGAGGTGCTTGAAGAGGACCAACACCCCTCGGTCGATACGCCCCACGTAACGGACCTGCCGGCCGAGAGCGAGAGCTCTCGCGAAGAGAAGCCCGGCGAACTAACGTCCGAGTCCGAATCGGCAGGCGAGGCTCCGCCAGTGCCTGAACCGGTGATGGTGGCTCGGGAAGAAGCACGGGAGCCGGTCGTTGAGGCAGAGCCCGCCGAGCTGGCAGCCTTCGATTTCGAATCGGCCGGAGATGCAACGCCGGCGATCGAGGGCGTGGTTGAAATGCCGATCGCGCCTCCAGAGAAAACGCCCGCCGAGACTGAAGACGCCGTAAAGTCAACTGAGGAAGGCGCCGGACCGGAGGCAACCCCCCAGATCTCATCTGAGGTTGCGCCTCAGACAACCACCGATGAAGGGAAGGTTGCTGACGATGAATTATAAAGTCACGACGCTTGCACCCTTGCTGGTGGGCGATGGTCGCGAACTGGCGCCGATCGATTACATGGTCTGGAAGGACCAGGTCAACGTGCTTGATCAGCCGCGTATCTTCAAGCTGCTGTCGCGTGGCCCGCGGCTGGATGGCTACCTGGCGCAACTCCAGAAGGCTACCAAGCTGGATTTTGCTTCGTGGGGCGGATTTGCCCAGAACTTTTCAGAGCGCCGTATTCCGTTCGAGCACCCCAGCTTGACCCCGCTCTGGGAGAAGGCCCCGACGGAGAACCTGTTTATCGCAACGTTTGCCGGGAACCATCAGGGTCCCTACTTGCCCGCATCAGCCCTGAAAGGTGCGCTACGAACGGGGCTAATATTCTCTCGGTGGACTGCTTCCACGATGGAAAAGATTGCCGCGGCACTGGAGCCGTCGCGGCCGCCCCGCCGGCCGGCCGAGGCCGCGGAAAACACTTCAGGCGCTTCGCAGGTGCGGATTGTCACCGTAGCCGATTCGCAGCCCGTTCCGGCGAGCGCGTTTAAGGTCTTTCTGGCTCGCGTCGCGACCCTCGACTCTAAGCAGCCAGGATCGTATCAGCTGGCCTGGAAAGTGGCGGGGCGCGGCAGCGTGCCCAATCAGCGGATCACGGAAAGCACGCCCGACTTTGTCGAAATGGCTGTGCCTGGAACGCAGTTTGGCGGGATTTGGAGCGAACGGAAGTTTCTGGAGAACCCGGAATTGATACGCGCGCTTGGCTGGCGTTCGGTGCCCGATCCCAAGTTGATTGTCGACGCCGCCAACGCGTTTGCCGAGGCCCAGCTGAAACTGCACTCACACTATGCGGAGACGGCCGGGTTGACGGCGGTTCGCGAAAGTCTGAAGGCGATTGAGACAGAACTGTCTCTGGCCCGCTCGACGCCTCTGACTTGTCTGCTGTGTCTGGGTTGGGGCACTGGCTTGGTTTCGAAATCTGGTTCGTTGGACTTCGAGAACGAGTCGTACCGGACCATCTTGCGGGCCATTCCGGCCTATAGCAAGGCCATTCGGACTGGCCTTCCTTTCCCAAAAACTCGACGGATTATCTTCAGCAAAGGGCTGCCGGCGGCCCTGCCCGGGTGGGTGAAACTCCAATTCGCAAGTTGAATCAGCCGTCGCCACACCAGCTAAGTCCTTCCCTGTCAGAAACTTGTTTAAATTTCTAGGGGAAAACAGCCGATAAACACGCTATGATAGAAAAGCTCGGAGGGTTGGTGTTTCTGTTCAGGGAAGAAGTGTTGGCACTTGCCTGAGATCATCCTCCTGAGTTCTTTTTATGTATAACGCCTACTTCGGTTTCCGTGAGAGCCCATTCAACCTGAGCCCGGATCCTGAGTTTCTCTATCGGAGTCCTCAGCACGAAGAGGCCTTGGCCAATCTCGTCTATGGCGTTCAGAGCCGCAAGGGCTTTATCGTTTTGACCGGAGAAGTGGGTACCGGTAAGACGACCATGCTGGAGTGCCTTCGGGATTACCTTGATTCTCAGCAGTACGAGTTCGCCTTCATCTTCAATTCCCGGCTGACGCCGGCGCAGTTTTTCGAAATGATCGCCTATGACCTGGATTTGAAGTGCGATCGCAAATCAAAGACGGAGGTCTTATTCGCGCTGAACTCGCTTTTATTGGAGCAAACCGAAAAGGGCCGGACCTGTGTGTTGATTGTCGATGAGGCGCACAACCTTGAATGGGACGTCCTCGAGGAGATCCGGTTGTTAGGCAATATGGAAAACCGGGTCGGGAAACTCCTACAGATCGTGTTGGCTGGGCAGCCGGAGCTCGACCGCAAGCTAGATGCGCCGAATCTGCGCCAGCTGAAACAACGGGTGGTGCTTCGTTGCTCCGTAAACCCGCTGTCGGCCGAACAGACTCTCGAGTATGTGAAAGCACGCATGTCCCGCGCGGGCTTGCCGGAACAGCAGGTTTTCGGCGACGACCTGCTGCTGGAATTGCATACGCGGACCCATGGTATTCCTCGTTTGATCAACGCCGTGTGCGATAACCTTCTGGTCACCGCATTTGCCATGGAGCAGAAGGTGGCGACCGTTCCGATGCTGGATGAAGTCTGTAAGGATCTGCGGCTGGAGTGGCTTGGGTCGAGCCGCGAGCGCCGGGGCCGCTCACGGTTCGGAATCAGCGAAGAGCAGCTTTCCGAAACGTCGTACTCGATGCCCGGCGACTAATTGTCACCGCCTTCTCCTGCACCGGTCTGGCTGCGAACAGTCGAAACACTGCCATGGTCAGCTATCTCACAGTAACCGTCTACTCTTGTGATCCGTGTACATTTTAAGTTGCCACTGGAGTAGACTTCAAGTGGAGCATTTTATGAGGGACGGAGGGTAGTGTTGTCCTCTTCCGTAACCACTTCAGCCGCGAACACGCCGCTAAAAACAGGGCCTCAGCCCGTTCCAGGAGTCAATTAGCCATGTCTGCAAGTGAATTCGATCGTCGAGATTTTTTGAAGCGCGCCGGAAGCGTCGGCGCAGGAATCGCTCTAGCCGGGCAGGCGATTGCCAAATCCGCCGGCAAAACCAGCACGACCCGCGTGCTAGGGGCCAATGACCGCATCAATGTGGGAGTCATCGGCGTGGGGGGCCGAGGTTCCTACGTCGCGAGCGCCTTTACCAAGTATGGCGATGCCAACAACAACGCTTGCCAGATTGTTGCGGTTTGCGACGTCTATGAAAAGCGCAAGGCCCTCCAGGCCAAGAAATACAACTGCCCAGGCTACCTTGACTACCGTGAGGTGCTGGCCCGCCCCGACATTGACGCAGTCGTGGTGGCGACGCCGGATCACTGGCATGCCAAGATCGCGCTGGAAGCCATGGACAAAGGCAAGGACGTCTACCTCGAAAAACCGATGTGCCACACCACCAAGGAAGTGAAGCAGTTGGTGGACACCGTTCGCGAGACGAAACGCGTGTTGCAGGTAGGCTCCCAGACGACGTCCGCCGACCAATGGTGGAAAGCCAAGAAGGCGATTGCCGATGGGATGATTGGCCGTATGATTATGAGCCAAGGGTCCTATCACCGTAACTCGATTGACGGTGAATGGAACTGGCCCATCGACGCGGCAGCGGGGCCGACCGGCAAGGGCGAGGATTACATCGATTGGAAGACATGGCTGGGACCGGCACCCTCCAGACCCTGGGATGCTGACCGTTATTTCCGCTTTCGCAAATACTGGGACTATTCGGGCGGTATTGCCACCGACTTGTTCTTCCACGTCGTGGCGCCACTCAATATTTGTTGGGACAAGCCGCAGTATCCCACTAAGGTTGTTGCGTCTGGCGGCATTTACGGCGGCCCCGCCTTCCAGGAGAAGCGTGAAGTGCCGGATACCTTCCATATCCTGGCCGAGTACGCCGAGGAACATTCGCTGGTATTGACCTCCTCCATGGCGAATTCAGAGCATGTGCCAGGCACCATCCGCGGTCACGAAGGCACAGTGGTCATGGTGGAGCACGGTCAGTTTGAGCGCTACAGCGAGTTCATAACGGTCAAGCCCGAGAAAGTCCGGCTCGATCCCAACTCCGAAGTCAGCAAGTACGGCGTCTTCCCCGACTACAAGTTCGGCGCCGATCCCATCAAGATCCCGGTCGAAAAGTCCGACATGATGGCACTCCATGTCGGCAACTTTTTGAGCTGTATGCGCACCCGGGAGAAGCCACATCTAGATGTGGAGACGGCCGGGCACGCACAGATCCTGATCAATCTGGCGGTTGAATCCTACCGCGAAGGCAAGGTGAAGTACTGGGATGAGAAGGCTTGGAAATCGGTGGACAAGCCGGTGAAAGCCTAGACATTTGCTCTCCGGAGACAGCCGATCGAACCTCGCTGCGCCCTTCGGCTCGGCGAGGTTAAACAGATAGAAGGACTCAAGTACCTTCGCCGGTTCAGTAGCTCGGATACCACTTGGCCGTACCGGAATCGTATGTCATCGTGAGTGTCCTGCTGACAACTGCGGTTGAGGCGGCCGCAATGTTGCCGGTCGTCGTTGTGGAGAACAGCCCGTCAGGAATGATCGTTAGTTGGCAAGAGTAGCCGCTTGTTGTGCAAGCCGTTGGGACAGCTATGGTTGCAATCGCAGTGGTTCCCGACACATGAAATACCGGGGTGGTTGGCGCAATTGTGCCGGCTGATGTGATATTGCTGCCAAGCGGCTTGACGTCGATGCCCTCCAGGAATGTAGCAACGGTGCTCGCGTTCCCGATTTCCGTAGTGTTCGACCCCTTGCCCTTACAAGCCATGCCAGCGATACAGATTTCATTGGTGTCGTTGCTTGCGCTTGACGCTTGCGCGCCCTGCCCAATGAGAATTGAACTGCTGATAGCCGTTACGGCGGTGGAGCCGTCGCCGATATAGTTCCCGGAGCTGCTGCCGATTGCGATGTTGCTGCTGCCGGTCTGGTTGTTGTAGAGAGCTAGAGACCCAAGCAGGACGTTTGCTGAGCCGCTCGTGTCATTAAACCCGGCGTTGGTCCCGGCAGACACGTTGTTATTACCGCCTAGAAGATGATACAGAGCCGCCTGTCCGAAAGCCGAATTCCCTCCGCCCGATAGATTCGAGTAACAGGACGCCTCACCGAAGCACGAATTGTAATTGCCCGTCGTGTTCAGGTTTCCCGCTAGATACCCAAAGAAAGCGCCCCATCCGCCTGTAGTATTGTTTTGCGCCGCGCCAGTTCCGAACGCAGTATCATCAGCCCCCGTCGTGTTGCGGGTGCCTGCATTCGTTCCCGCCCAAGTATTACCGAGTGAGTAAGCATTGGTGCGAAATTCGAGCGCATAGTTGGCACCGGTACTGTCCAAAATTGCCCACGTCGCGCCGTACGGCGTGATCGCTCGAACCGATAAATTGCTGATCGTACCGACAAACGTACCGGTCGGAGTGAACATGAGCGAGCCCGTACCCGTTGTTTTCGGCCCGAAAGCGCACGGCGAACAGTCGGCCGTGAATGCGGTGGACGCAACCCCACCGACCGAGACGCTCAAGGAACCAGCGCTATAGCCGGAAAGCGTGAACGAGACCTCGTAGTACGTGCCAGCCGCGATCGGAGCGGTTGTATCCACAAGCACTGACGATCCTGTGGCCGTGTGAACGAAGTTACTGGCATACGCGCCGGTCCAGTCTGAGCCTGTGCCAATAAACGTGTCGCTACTGGTGGTCAGTTCGACGCCGAGCGTGCCTGACTGCGTAGCGAGCGTGCTGCTGCCGCACAGTTGAACAGACGGTGCAAGACACGTGCCGAGGCCGATATTTTGTCCCGGCAAGTATAAGCCGCCTCCAGCGATAGGCACGATAACACTGTTCCATGCGCCGGTCGCGTTATAAGTCGGAGTTGAGCCGATTGCCGCAAGACCGTTGTCTACAAGCGTCATCGGTATCGGATACGGGTAGACTGTGCCGATATAGCCGGTCGAAGGCGGCGAACCGCCGTTAACAATGCGATATACGTTGTAGCTTGTTGCGTTCGTCACTGAATAGACGGTGATGGTGTTGTAATTACTCACGTTGAGTACTGCGTTGTTCAGCACGAAGTTCGCGGCCCCAGCCAGCGTCTCGTTACCAGCGGGATCAACCGCGGTATAAACGTAGCCCCATGTTTGGGTGCACCCTGACGAACAGGTAGCCACCAGGCCCGGATTAGAGGCCGGATTAGACAGCTTGACCGTATTCATGGCCCCGACTTTGGAAAATAGGGACGGACTCGATTCCGCGGCTGCGTCCTTGCGAATCGTTCCGATTCCCGAATCATTAAGCAGAGCGTATGAGGGCCCATTGGGGTAAAGGTGATTGACTCCAACGAAGGTGTTTGTCGCGTTGCCGGTCGTTTTTACGCAAGTCGCCGGATAGGTCGTACTCCACTGGCACTCGTTACCCTGTACCTGCGCGCTGTCTACTGTGTCTAGGCGGATGAGGCTTGTGGTCGTAAAACCATCCTGCGGATTGATCTGGTTATTGATTATCTTCGGTGCCTTGGCGCGTATCACGTCAATCGCTGCGCTGTTTACCTCGCCCGCGCACCCGCTTGCAGCCTCAATTTCGTTGCCAACGATCTGCGGAAAAAGCGCCGCTGTCACCACGATCGCCCCATTACAGTTCGTGATTGAGTTGTGTTCGATCACATTGCCATAAGAGCCACCAACAGAGTTTAAGGTGATGCCCGGTCCCGCGCCGCCCAATTCGTTATTGATGAACCGAAGTGAGTCTCCGGAATTGCTGGTTAGAACCGGGCCAGAAAAAGTGTTGTTCTGAACGATGCCGTCGTAAATACCAGCAGAACTGTTGGCCTGTACCATCGCCAGGGCAGCGGAGCCCAGTGGGACGACATAATTGTGATCTAAGTCAAAATTGGTAATACCATACTGGTTTGGATCGGAGGCACCTATAGAATCAAGATAAAGCTCATATCGCGCCGGCGCTCCAAACTGGGAAGAGATTTGGCAATCTCTGATCTTGAGGCCGACGATTCCTCCAATAGCGTGAACGTGAATTACGTCCGTAGTATTGGGTACGTCATACGCCACGACAAGTTGAGTTGAGCCCCATCCCGCGCATTGCAGTGTGATGCTGTGGTCAATAAGCAGCAATTCCGGTCCGGATCCATCCAGGAAATACCGGCCCGGGGGAACGTAGAGTGTGCCACCTGGTGGTGTCGCAGCAATCGCGCTGTTGATGGCCGGAGCGTCATTCGTCGAACCATTCCCGGTCGCGCCGTAAGCGACAATGCTGTTCCCAACGTAGGACTGTACTCCGCTCGCCGCGGTTCCTAGGCTGTTGCCGCTCGCCCCGTTTGGCAGCGATACCGTCCCGGCAGCTGTTAGATGTTGCAGGGCTGTCATCGCGACTGAGTGGTGCCCGCAAATCGGTAACTGAGCCCCATGCTCCGCTCGTCGCCGGAATACTGGCAATCGGGAGAGCTGACGAAGGTATAGACGTGATCCCGCTCACCGCCGTACAGCCTGAGGCGGTCAACGAGATTCCGCTGAATCCAACGGTAAGAACGCCGTTCTGATCCACGTAGACATAGGCCGTGCCGCTTCCTCCGGCAAGTGAAGCGACGGCTTGATTGGTAAACGCGTAAACCGTAGCCCCCAACCTCACGTTGCAGGGTGCTGATTTGAGACAGCCCGAGCCAATCGTGAGAAGCGTGCCATTCGCCGTCGTCGCGAGGCTGGTCGCAGCACTTGTCCCGGAAGAGCCTGACCCAGTCGAAGTGCCTTCCAGTGCCCATACATTTGGACTGAGACAAAAGTAAAAGTTCGACCCCGCCGGCGCGCTGCTGAGAAAGTAGGCTTCTCCGGTCATGCAGGTCGAGGGCAGCGCGTTGCCCATTCGCACGGGCTTCGTATATGTCGACCCGGTAAAATCGATACCGCGCGCCTGGTGCTGTAAATCCAACTTCGTTTGCGAAAAAGCCGGCAAAACAACTGCCGCCGATGAGGCAAGGCAAACCAATAAGCGAAGAACAGAGCTCCTAACCATGCGCAGAAATCTCCTGACAGCCCCGCCTTCGAGGCCCGATTCTACAATATCCGCGCTATGACTCCGACTGTTACAGTGTGCGCTCTCTTGACTTCGCTTTCCCTTCCAAGTCACTCAAAGTAAATTGTTTCCCTACTTCAGAAAAATATTTGACTTTTGTGACCGCCTTTGTCGGCCGCCGCCAGTGTCTAAATCGGACTCGGCATCGAGTTTCCTTGCTGATGTAGCATACTGGCTGGACGTCAGCCGGGCCTTCACCGGCTATCGGATCCAACGAAGTGAGGTGTATGTCGTCCAACGAGATCTATGCCGGAGTCGATATTGGCGGCACCAAAGTTGCGGTCGCTCTAGGCACCGCTGCGGGGCAGTTGCTGGCCTCTGGCAGCATCGCGATTTCCACTGAGCAAGAACCTGCTCCCCTGTCCGAGGGTAGCCCCGGCTGCGTCCTGGAGCGAACCGCGCAGCTCATTGAATGCCTCGCCGATCGATGTGGTGCGAAGCCGGCTGCCCTCGGTGTCGGGCTTCCCGGCTTGGTGAACGTCAGCACCGGAACAGCAGAGTTCCTGCCCAATCTTCCCGGTAACTGGAAGGGCGCCCAAGTCGCGAATATCCTCGGCCAACGAATCGGCAAGAATGTCTACATCCTGAACGACGCACGGCTGGCCACGCTCGGTGAGTATGTTTTCGGAGCCGGAAGGACAGCTGCCAACATGCTCCTGGTCACAGTGGGGACCGGTATTGGTGGAGGGCTGATTCTCGATGGGCGCTTGCGTTTGGGATTGCATGGCGGTGCCGGCGAAGTGGGACATCAGACGATTGTGCCCGATGGGCTGCCCTGTGGCTGCGGCAGTCGCGGCTGCCTGGAGACGCTGGCCAGCGGTCCGGCTCTGGCAGCCGGAGGGACCGCCCTGCTCCAACAAGACCGGGCACCGCACCTTCGCGAACTAGCCAAGGGTCGTCCGGTGACGCCCAAACTCATGGTTGCGGCCGCCGCTGCGGGCGATACCCTCGTCGCCAATGAGATTGAGCGCGCCGCCCGCTACCTCGGAATCGGCATCGCCAACGCGATTTCCATCACGGCGGTGGAACTGGTGGTGATCACCGGCGGAATGTCGGCGCTCGGCGAATTGCTCCTCCAGCCCGTTCGTGAGGTGATCCGCGACCGGGTGCGGATGTTTCCTGGCGAAGAAGTTCGGGTTGCGTGCTCGGAGCTTGGCGACCGGGCAGGTGTGTTTGGGGGCATTGCCCTCGCCGCCCAGGGCGGCCTGGCGCCAAAATGAACAGTCTCCAAGCCCGGAGCATCTGGTAATTCTTAGTTGAGCGACGAAAACGAAAGAAGGATGAAATACGATGAACTCCCCTTACACTCTGGACGCTATCGCGAAGATGATTGACCACTCCCTGCTCAACCCGGCTTTGACCGTTGAAGAACTCGAGGCGGGTTGCCAGGTGGCGCTACGCTACAACACCGCCAGCGTTTGCATTATGCCCTACTACGCGGCCCGCTGCGCCGATCTCCTCCGCGGGAGCACGGTTCAGCCCAGCACGACCATTGGATTTCCGCACGGCGGTCATCACACCGCGATCAAGCTGGCTGAAGCTCGACAGGCGTTGAAGGATGGCGCTACCGAGTTGGACATGGTAATCAACATCAGCCGGGCGAAGTCCGGCCATTGGGACTATGTCTCGGGCGAAATCAAGGAACTGACCGACGCCACACATGCCGGCGGTGCCAGGATCAAAGTGATCTTTGAGAACGCGTACCACGACGACGCGGCGAAGATCCGTCTGTGTGAGATCTGCGGCGATGTCGGCGTCGACTGGGTCAAGACCTCCACCGGCTATGCTGCGACTGGCGCCACTTTGGAAGACCTTCAGTTGATGCGTAAGCACTCGCCGGCTCGTGTGCAGGTGAAGGCCGCCGGCGGCATTCGCGATCTGGACGCGCTCCTCGCGGTCCGCGAGATCGGTGTAACCCGGGTCGGCGCTACCAGGACCATCACCATGCTTGAGGAATGCCGGAAGAGGCTGGGCATGCCCGCGCTCGAGGCGCAACTCGCCGTCCCGCAGCCGGCTGGCTACTAATACCCAAAGGATCGGGAAGGACGGTCAATGGCCACTCTGAAGTGCGTTACTTCGCTACTCCTGCTCTGCGCGGCCACCGGCCTCGCGCAAGAAGCGTCTTCGACTGAGTGGCGCACCTACGGCGGGAATCCCGCCGGCACCCGCTATTCCACCCTCACGCAGATCAATCGCCAGAACGTCGGGCAGCTGAAAGTCGCCTGGACCTACGACACGGGAGACGCATTTAAGGATTCGGAGATGCAGTGCCAGCCGATCGTCGTGAACGGTACACTCTACGCTACTACCCCGAAGCTTCGCCTGATCGCGCTGGACCCCGCGACCGGCAAGTTGCGATGGCAGTTCGATCCGAATCCCGCCGGCCGGGTGATCGGCAAATCTCGCAATCGCGGAGTGACGTTCTGGCAGAACGGAGAAGATCAGCGGATCTTCCTCGTGGCGGCCTATTACCTCTACGCTGTCGACGCATCGACCGGCCAGCCGGTGGCGAGCTTCGGCGACAACGGTAGGGTGGATCTGCGTGAAGGGCTGGGTCGAGAAACCGAGGGTATGTCGATCTCCGCTACCAGCCCGGGGATCGTCTACAAGGATCTGTTGATCATGGGCAGCATCGTGAACGAGACGCTCCCGGCCGCCCCTGGGGACATTCGGGCCTATGACGTCCGTACCGGCAAACTGCGCTGGTCGTTTCACACTATTCCGCATCCCGGCGAGCCCGGCTATGAAACATGGCCTCCGGATGCCTGGACCTATATCGGCGGCGTCAATAACTGGTCCGGCATGAGCTTGGACGAGAAGCGCGGGCTGGTCTTCGCTGGTACCGGTTCAGCGTCCTTTGATTTCTACGGTTCGAACCGCTTGGGCAACGATCTCTATGCCAACACGCTCCTGGCGTTGGATGCCGCCACCGGCAAACGGGTCTGGCACTTCCAGGCCGTTCGGCACGATCTGTGGGATCGAGACTTCCCAGCTCCTCCCACGCTGGTCAGGGTCGAGCGCGATGGTCACCCGGTGGATGGCGTGGCGCAGATCACCAAATCGGGCTATGTCTTCCTGTTCGACCGCGAGACCGGGAAGCCGTTGTTCCCCATTGAATACAGGTCCGTTCCCAAATCCGACGTGGCTGGGGAGGTAGCTGCCGAAACCCAGCCGTTCCCCCTTGCGCCCCCGCCATTCGCTCGCCAGTTGTTTACTGAAGCCATCGTCACCCAGCGGTCGCCCGAGGCGCATCAGGCCGTCCTGAAACGCCTGAAGCAGCTCCGGAGCGGCGTCCAGTTTATCCCCCCTAGCCTGCAAGGTACGGTGATCTTCCCAGGCTTCGACGGGGGCGGGGAATGGGGCGGAGCGGCGTTCGACCCCCAAACCGGACGGCTGTACGTGAACGAGAACGAGATGGCCTGGATCATGAAGCTGGTCGAAAACAAGAAATCAACCGGTCCGGCTACGGGAAAAAGCCTGTACGTCTCGAAGTGCGCTGGTTGCCATGGTGCCGAACGGGCCGGCACGCCGCCTGAGTTTCCTTCCCTCATCGGCATCGGCGAGAGACATTCCAGCCCTGACATTGAGAAGCTGATCCGAGTGGGAAATGGGCGGATGCCGGCCTTTGGCTATCTCAAGCCGGACGAGATCGATGCCCTGACTGCGTACATCACCACAGGCCAAAATAAGGAAGTCTCCTTAGGCCCGTCAGCTCCTTCAACCGGGCTGACAGCGAAGATGGAGCAGAAGTATCGATTCGACGGATACAACAAGTTCCTCGACCCCGATGGCTACCCCGCGATGCAGCCGCCCTGGGGCACGCTCAACGCAATTGATTTGAATAAAGGTGAGATTGTGTGGAAGGTCGCCTTCGGCGAGTATCCGGAATTGGTGGCGACGATGGGCATAACCGGTAGTGAGAACTACGGCGGCCCGGTTGTCACCGCCGGCGGCCTGCTCTTCATCGGCGCCACGACCCACGACCGGAAGTTCCGGGCCTTCGATAAGGACACCGGCTCTCTTCTGTGGCAAGCCGAGTTGCCGGCTGGGGGCATAGCCACACCAGCGACCTACCAGGTGAATGGCCGCCAATATGTCGTGATCGGAGCTGGGGGAGGGAAGTCAGGCGCGCCGTCAGGCGGTACCTACGTGGCGTTCGCGTTGCCCCAATAGACCGGTCAGCGCCAGTTCTCGAATGTCTTGGCGCGTCCCTTCCGGGTTTCCTGGATCAGGCTCTCCACCCGCCCACGTCGTTTCAGCAATTGTTCCAGCAGCTTCTCCAGTTCCTCCTGATCGGAGTCGTACCAGCTGCGCGGAATCTGCTTCCACGCCTCGTCCACCACCTCCACCGGGAAGTTCCGCACCAGGTCCAGCCAAGGCTGGAATGAGTCGAGCGACCGCACTTCGTCGTAGACGCTGGGCCGGAAGTAAACTCCTTGAAGCGGCGAATCCTGAAAGGCCCAGTGCGGACCGTTGAAGACGAATCCCTGGTCGATCATTTGAGCAAAGAAGCCAATTCGCTGCGGAGCCTCGCCGCGCAATGGCATCCACCCTCGCGCTTTGGCGCGGAAGAAAATAGCCTGACGGGAATCGGCATTCCCGATCCACTTGTCGAAAACCAGGGCGCCAATGAAGTCGACCCGGTTCTCTATCTTTCCCAACACCGCATCGGGCAGAAAGTCATAAATTGCAACCCGGTCGGGATGCACCGCTACACGCGACCCGAAGTGCAGTCCCGGTAGCGCCGCCTCCCGCTTCGAACCTAAGCTGATCGAAACATCGGGATTCTCAGCCAGGAAGCTGTCGGTCAGTTCGATAATGGCAGTATCCGGCACGAAGATCTGCAGGTACCGCAGAAAGGCATTCGCCAGCCACTCATTAATCAGAATGCGGCGATGCTGGGGATTGTTTCGGAACTTGACGATGTAGAATTCTCCGTCCTCGCCTTCCATCAGGTGAGACTGGGCTCCCCCACGCATCTTTCGGATGAATCGGCGCGCGCGGATGGGCATTAGGCTGGGGAATTCATGGAAGCTGGCGTTGCTACTCTAGAATCTTACGACCAATCAGGGAGAACCAACGAAATGGCAGAAGAAAACGGCGAGCACAAACCGGCATCCAATCCGGACGAGATTGCCTTGGAACTGATGAAATTCATAGCTATGACCACCGGTTACGGCAAGGGCACGTCGTCGGCTGGTTTTGGAGGCAAGGGTTCAAAGACGGGCGAAGAGTACGCAGAAACACTTCTGGAGCTATTCGACCGGTGCCGCACTGCAGTGCGCAAGGAGCCGGCCAAGTAGTTTTCGAGCAGCACCATTTGGGGAGACACGGAGCGCTAGTCCGCCTCGCGGCCGCGCCCCGTTCTCCAACTCAAACTAGCGTTTTTTCTTGCCGGCCTTTTTAGTGGCCTTCTTGATCGCCTTTTTGGCGGTTACCTTTTTCGGCGCCGCTTTCTTCACGGCAGCCTTCTTGACGGCCTTCTTCACAGCCTTCTTCACAGCCTTTTTAGCTACCGCCTTCTTGGCCGCTTTTTTCACGGCTTTCCGGGGCGCCGCTTTCTTCGCGGCCGCCTTCTTCGCCGGTGCCTTGGCAGCTACCTTCGTCGGCGCGGCCTTCTGGGCGGGCGCGGGCGCAGGCTTGGGCGCCGCGGCCTTCTTGGCCGTCGGCGCAGCTTTCTTGGCGGGGGCTTTCTTTGGTTCGGGCACGGCCATGATCGCCACAATCTCCGTCACCTCTATGTCGGCAGGTGCCGGCGGCACAGGTGGCAAATGAATCTGTGCCGGGGGCGTCGGTCGCACCTCTTCTACCAGGTCGTCATCTTCGTCGTACTCGTCTTTGTCTGATTCGAGTTCCACGTGCTCATCCTCATAATCGAAATCGTCTTCGTCTTCCGGTCGAAGCTTATAGTCCCAGGACATTCGCCGCTCCTTTCACAACACTTAGTTAATATCTCATCGGACGATGCGCGAAGCAAAATGATTTCACAAGGCTTGCCGATACGCAAGCCCCTTTCCATAGACTATTAGCAAGAAACGTACTGCCTTTGGCCTACTTCTCGCGAAAACTTACTCGTTTAGCTATGGAGACTGGCTGTGTGGAGAACTGCCTTGCGGTGAATCGGGTGGGGACTAACCTTCGCAGACGCGGCAGGATGGGAACTCGAGGTGGAACTAACGGCCGTGCGGACTGTGTTGCGGCTGCTCTTCTTGCTGATACCCTTCGGCGCATGGGATTCGTCGTGGAAACTCACCGGAACCAGCAGCAATTCGCCCGCTTCCAGGGAGTCGGCAGTGCTATTCGCGGCCGAAATACGTTGGGGAGAACTGTGATATTGCAACGCAACCGACGCGAGTGTATCGCCAAGTTGGACATGGTGCAAGCGCCACGCGTCCCGATTCGCAGCGGGTACCGACTGCAGCGCGGCAAGCGTCGTCTCGGCGGCTCCTTTAGGCACATGGACCTGTAAACCAGCCGGCGCCAGGTTCCGCAAAAGTGAGGGGTTCAGATCCCGAATCACCGAGACGGGTTGCTGTGCTGCATCGGCAATCAGTTCCAGGTTGGTCGGCGCATCCACTTGGATCGACTCGTACTCGACCGGCGCCTCCTCGTCGATTGACTCCAGCCCGTAGTCCTTTGGGTTTTTGCCCATAATTGTCATGGCAATGATAATTGGCACGTAGTTCGAAGTTTCGCGAGGCAGGGCGTTCCGCCTTAGCAACTCCCAGTAGTCGGCATAGCCGGTTCGCTCCACGGCCTTGTCGACATTCCCGGCACCGCAATTGTAGGCCGCCATCGCCAGGTACCAGTCACCGTAACGCTCGTAGAGATCGCGCAAGTGGCGTGCGGCAGCGCGCGTGGCCTTCTCCGGGTCAAGACGCTCGTCGAACGCTTGTGTGCGAACCAAATCGTACAGCGATCCGGTTCCTGCGATAAACTGCCACATGCCCACCGCCTGTTTATTGGAGACGGCACGAGGCAGGAAACCGGACTCAGCCTGCGCGAGGTAGATGAGTTCCTGGGGCACATGCTCATCCGCCAGTATCTTCTCAATCAAAGCCTTGTAGCGCCCAGCACGGCGCAGGCCACTGAGCAGTACGCTGCGCCCGCGATCGGTAGAGAAGTAATGAATGTAGGTTAAAACGGGATCGGCCAGCTCTAACGTCAGACCCGACTGGGTCTGCTTGAGTTCAGAGGTCACCTGGGGCCCCAAACGAGCGTCCACCGGTGTTGTCACCTCGAAAGTCATGTGGCTGATCTCGTCGATGGGCGCCTGGTCAAAGACAATCGCGTCTGTGGAGTCGCCGGCGCCTAGCTTATCGATATCGAAGCGGTAGATTAGATCGGATACCTCTTCCAGTCGGCGCTCAACCCGCCGGTGATCCGGCAACGCCTCGGAAGCCCCCAGAAGAACATCGACTGCCGCATCGAACTCACGGCGCGCAGCAGTTAGGTCACCCTGAAAATAATAGGTCCGTCCGTTGGAGAGATGAAGGTCGGCGCGCCGCAGCAATTCGTCAGTCTCAGCGGATTTCACAGCTGAGCTGCCGGCGGACGCCCCGGAGACTGGAATACTCGCGCCTCGATCGACGGCCTCCGGCAAGGTGTTGTCTCCGGTCTTGCCCGAACCCTCGCTGCTGTTTGCTGAAGTGCCGTCCGTCAGGAAGAAAGGTGCGAACTGGATGCGCTTGACCGGTCCCTCTGCCCCACTCGCCGCCATTGGAGCCACTCCCAAACCGTACAGCAGGATGAGGCTGGCGAGGAACGGGGTCGGATTGCGCATTGTTCTAAAGGTTAGAGCTACATTCCTTCGTTCTTGTAACCGAATCATCACTCTACTCCAGGCCAAGCGAAGGGTCAAGCTTTAAGATCTCCTGCTTCTAAATTCCATAGTGCTGCTTCTAACACCCATATTCTCGATCCATTTCGATGTGATCCCGAGGCTTGCCAACCAAGTTTCAGCAGCTTAATCACTTAGCTTAGGCCTAATTCTCCGCGGAATGCGGTTTCGGGTTTCTCGCAGGAGACGATTTCCAACCAAACTCGGGCCGCGAGTGATGCCAAACGCGACCCCGGCAGTTGTATTAAGCTTTGTTAACGAGTCGGTACTGGGGTGATTTGCCGGCTATGAATAACTCGATCGATCATCCCGTACTCCATCGCAACGTCGGGCTCCATGATGTAGTCGCGATCCACGTCGCGGGCGATTTTTTCCACCGCCTGCCCGGTCGCGTCAGCCAGAATCTCGTTCAACGACTGTCTCATACGAAGGATTTCGCGCGCATAGATGTCGATGTCGGCCGCTTGGCCGGCCAGACCGCTCATGGATGGCTGATGAATCAGAATGCGCGAGTGAGGCAGGCTGAATCGCTTGCCCTTGCTACCGCAAGCAAGCAGGACCGCCGCCATGGAGGCAGCTTGCCCCAGGCAGTAGGTCACGATATCAGGCTCGACCAGGCGCATTGTATCCAGAATAGCTAGCCCCGCAGTAATTGAACCCCCAGGAGAATTGATGTACAGCGAAATGTCACGCTCCGGGTCTTCGGCCGCCAGGAACAGCATCTGGGCCATGATCAAGTTCGCCACATTGTCGTCAATCGGAGTTCCCAGAAAAATGATGTTTTCCTTGAGAAGTCGCGAGTAGATGTCATAGGCGCGCTCACCGCGCGACGTCTGCTCCACTACCATGGGCACCAGCACAGAGTTGTGCATCAGAAGCTCCTTTTCACTCCCGGCAAGGGAGCGAATCCGTTTCTTGCAAGACTGCAGTCTTTCAGTCGTACCCCCATGATAAGGGATCGGTGGGAGACACCTTCTTACGACGACCAGTTCCCGTGGACTATTGACGCCTGACGTGCGTCCCGCCATAGTAGGAATTGGGGTGTAGTCTTAGGAATTACGGAGATAAATCCGCTTGATTGCTGCCCACGTTAAATAAATGGATAAAGCGCGCGTGGGCTTTTCCCCGGTCCCAATGACCCAATGAAAGTTCTGATAGCCGACGACAGCCAGATATCGCGAGCCCTACTCAGGGGAGCCTTATCTCGCTGGGGCTACGAGGTCATCGAAGCGGCGGACGGTGATCAGGCCTGGGAAGTCCTTGCCGCGGCCGACCCGCCCCGCTTGGCGATCTTAGATTGGGTCATGCCGGGCATGACCGGGCCCGAGGTTTGCAAACGCATCCGCGAAAACCGGCGCGAACCATACACCTATATCCTGCTCCTCACCTCCAAGACCAGCAAAGAAGAAACAGTGGAAGGCATGGAGGCGGGGGCGGACGATTACATCAGTAAACCGTTTCACGAACATGAACTCCAGGTGCGCTTGCGCGCCGGCAAGCGCATCGTCGACCTGCAGAGTGATCTGATGAACGCCCGCGAGGAACTCCGTGAACGTGCCAACAAAGACCTTCTCACGCTCCTTCCGAATCGCCAGGCTATTGAAACGGTTTTATTGCAGGAACTATCCCGCTGCCACCGCGACAAACGGCAGGTCGGCATTATCCTGCTCGATCTCGATCACTTCAAAGCCATTAACGATACGCACGGCCACTTTGCGGGGGATGCGGTGCTGCGTGAAACCGGGGCCCGGCTTCGCGCCAGCATGCGCGACTACGATCAGGTTGGCCGCTATGGTGGTGAAGAATTCTTAGTGGTCATGCCGAACTGCGACTTGGCGCAGGCAACCCAACAGGCTGACCGCTTGCGATTGCGCCTCTGCGATAAAACGATGATGGTCGATAGCGTCGAGTTGGCTGTCTCGGCCAGCTTCGGTGTTACCATCAGCGACGGCTCGGAACGAGAGCCGGGCGTCTTCGTGCGGGTGGCCGATGAAGCCCTCTACCGCTCTAAGGCAGGCGGCAGAAATCGAGTTTCTGCGCTGACTCTGGAATCCTCTGCACTGAAGCCAGTATCCTAGCCTTTAACAAATCCGCTCAGCTCGTTTCCGATTCGCGCGCGCGAGCGTAAGAGTGCACAACGAGCAATGATGAAAACAGACGTTAACCGACAGGCACTTTCCGTCGT
>CAVUCO010000074.1:0-18772 GCA_963740005.1 uncultured Acidobacteriaceae bacterium
GATTCGAACCCACGTTAGAGTTTCCCCTAAACACGCTTTCCAAGCGTGCGCCTTCAACCACTCGGCCATCTCTCCTGGGTTGAGAAAACGCTGGAAGAATCCAACGTGTAGGCTAGCGGCAAGCAGGCTCCCGAAAGACCACCAGGAAGCCCGACCTCGCCGGCAGCCTTCAGTTTAGCATTGCGTTTATCCCTTCCGACATATGGCCTGTTCGGTTTCGGACAGTGGTTTCCCCCAGATGCTGACTTTGCCCGCCTTACGCCCCGGTCAGGTTCGCCAACTACCAGAAAACCCACGCCCAGCGCGTTGGCCGTCGGAGTGCAATCGGTAATGTGGGCTTGAGCTTGCCATGCAGGAGATCAGCGATACAGTGGTACGACACCTCAATGTGGATGGCAGCGCCGTGATCCCAAACCCTTCCACCAGGTCCTCAACGGCGTCCGAGCCTCGCAAACGGCCGCGGATCCTGGTCGTCGACGATCAGCTCGACATTCTTACCGCGCTGGAACTACTGCTCAAGATGAACGGCTTCGTGGCGGAATCGGTGGATTCTCCGCCGCTCGCCTTGGCGGCCATCGGCCAACCCTTCGATCTGGTCCTGATGGATCTCAACTACACCCGCGATACCACCTCCGGCCAGGAGGGCTTGGCGCTGCTCCTGGAGTTGCGCAAACGCTTCGATAAGCTGCCGATTGTTGTGATGACGGCTTGGGGCAACGTCGAACTGGCGGTAGAGGCCATGCGGTTGGGCGCGTCGGATTTCGTGCAGAAACCATGGGACAATTCCCGTCTCCTGCAGACCATTACCAAAGAGCTGGACCGTGCAGCCGCTGCGCGGCGCGTCGTCGACAGCAGCAAGAGCGAACTCGATATCGCCCGCCATGTGCAGCAGAAACTGTTCCCGCAGAAGCTGAAGCCGATGCCCACGCTCGATTATGCGGGGCGCTGCGTTCCGGCGCGAGCTGTCGGCGGCGATTACTACGATTTCTTCGATCTCGGCGACGGCCGCCTTTCCGGCGTGCTGGCCGATGTGTCAGGCAAGGGCGTTGGCGCGGCCATGCTCATGGCAAACCTGCAGGCCTCATTTCGCAGCCAGATCGAAAGCGGCATGCGCGAACCTGCCGATCTGCTCACCGCGGTCAATCGGCTCTTCTATGACGCTACCCCACCCGAGCAATACGTTACGCTGTTCTACTTCGACTACGACGAGCCTTCCCGCATTATGCGCTTCGTCAATTGCGGCCATCCGTCGCCGCTCCTGATCAAGGCATCCGGCAAGGCTGAGCGGCTCGCTGCGACCAGCACGGTGGTGGGCCTATTCCCCAGTTGGCAGTGCGCTACTGAGTCCGCCACGCTCGGGCCCGGCGACCATCTGTTCGCTTTCACCGACGGAGCGACGGACTGCACCGTGGTCAACGGCCATCACAGCGAGCCGAACGAACTAGGCGAAGACGGCTTCGTAGAGTTGCTCCTGGCATCCAAGAGCCGGACTGCCCAAGCCGCGGTCGAGGAAATACAGGCTGAGCTGGCCAAGCTCGGCGGCGGCCAGGACTTGGTCGACGACCAGACCCTGATTGCTCTGGTTGGCCGCTAAGTAATCAGCCCCGATAAAGTCCTGAGCCCGTTGGACCGATACCCTAACCGTGGTCCAACTTTACCCGTCACTGCCAGCCGAGAGCCGTGGACCCGGAAACGTGATCGCGCTGGCCGCAGGCGCGACGACCCAGGGGCCGGCCTTGATACCTCCGCAAGGCCGGATCCTGATCGTCGACCATTCTCAGTCCAATCGCCGCATTCTCACCGGTATCCTGCGGGAGCTAGGGAACGACTTGCTGGAAGCGAGTTCCACATCTCAGGCTCTGACGCTGGTTGCCAATGAGCGGATCGACCTGGTGCTGGTAGATCTGATGGCGCCCGAGATCGGCGGGCCGATGTTCTGCCGGATCCTCAAAAGCAACGCCAG
Source organism: uncultured Acidobacteriaceae bacterium (assembly GCA_963740005.1). Taxonomy (GTDB): domain Bacteria; phylum Acidobacteriota; class Terriglobia; order Bryobacterales; family Bryobacteraceae; genus CAJCIT01. The sequence goes on from CAVUCO010000074.1 coordinate 1,964, forward strand.
CACTCAGTTCATTCCGATCTTCCTTCTCGCTCCAGACGACGAGGCCGAAAAGGAAGTCATCGCTATCGCTTCCGGCGCTCACGACTTCCTCTTGAAACCGCTCCGGCACAAGGCGGTGCAAGCTCGCGTGCAGGCTAGCTTGCGATTGAAAGCGACCCTGGATTCATTGGATGATGCGGAAGCCGTCATCTTCTCGCTGGCTCAGTCGGTGGAGGAGCGGGATCCCGCCATGGCCGAACACTGCCAGCGAATCGCGCTGCTGGCCTCCAGCCTTGGGATCGCCCTGGGTCTGCCAGCCTCCGATCTGGTTTCGTTACAGCGCGGCGGCTTCCTGCACGATATCGGTAAAGTCGGCATCCCCGACCACATCCTGTTTAAGGCGGGACCGCTTTCCGCGGAGGAGTGGGTGGTCATGCGTGAACACACTGTGCGCGGCGAACGCATCTGCCAGAAGATGCGCTCGCTTCGCGATACGCTGCCCATCATCCGGTCCCACCACGAACGTTGGGATGGATCCGGCTATCCCGATGGGCTGCGTGGCGAGGAGACTCCCCTGCTGGCGCGGATCACACAGATCGCGGATATTTTCGATGCGCTCACCAGCAAGCGGCCTTACAAGGAGGCTTATCTGCCCGAGCATGCGATGCTCATCCTCCGCGAAGAGGCCAGCCTCGGATGGCGCGATCCCGAGCTGGTCGCGAAGTTCGGCGAAATCTACCCGATGTTCTATTCTGCGCCGTCACCCAAAACCGGGGCCCATTCTCTACAGGCATTAGCTGCAGCCATCCAGCGGAACGACGTCTACTCCACCGAAACCGTCACTCGCGGGCTCTCGAACAATGGCCATGCCGCGCTTCGAAGCTTCGATCGCGAGAAAGCACGAGTCTGGCGCGGGCCGAGTCCCCGTGAAGAGTCCCGCATTGATCAGTAGTGAGCCATGGTGACGCAGCCGATGCGGCGTAGCTTGGGGCGCGAGTCAGCTGTGCTCTTCGTCCCCACCTTCTCGATCGCGGATGAAAAAGAAGAGTAGGGAGCTGTCGTTTGCAAGCGGGCTATTAAGTGCGCTCCCCTTACGGTCGCGGCTCGCAACGGTCTCCTCGGTCTAAAATGTGACCCATGTCCCCGATTTGGACCCCTTCGGAGCCGTGACCGTGAAGCAGGCGGACGCCTTTTGCGAGCCGCGACCGTGAGGAAGCGCACTCCAAGGCCGATATTCAGTCAAAACGCCGGCACTTCACCTGGTTTCCGAGCCCGGGCGAGCAAGCCCTGACCGTGCCGCGGGCGGTCACTGGAGTTTTCACACAGACTCGTGAGGGAGCGGACCTGGATCTAAGCGAGCTGAGATTCCTCGTCGCGCTTAGCCTAGATCGAATTTCTCGTGGTGCAGGGCCGCATCGCCCACTACCAGCACCGGGCGGCCGAGGATCTGTTCAAGTTCTTCCAGGTACTGATTGTTATTCGACTTCAGTACCTTAGCCACGTCGGGGTGAACGCGCAAGACAACGTCCTTGGCATCCACCGCTCTCGCGATTTTTTGAGCCTCGATGAGGATCTCGCCGATGATGGTCTGAACGCTCTTCACGTAGCCCGCACCTTCGCAATAGGGACACGGTGCGCAAAGCGTCCGCTCCAGGCTCTGCTTCACCCGTTTCCGGGTGATGGCGACCAAGCCGAAATCGTTGAACTGAAGAATCTTGTACGGCGCCTTGTCGGCCCGCATGGCCTCTTCCAGAGTCTGCATCACCTTCTGCCGATTCTTGCGCTCGTCCATATCGATGAAGTCGACCACGATAATGCCGCCCAGGTCGCGCAGACGGATCTGGCGGACAATCTCCTTCACCGCTTCCGTGTTGGTCTTCACGATGGTGTCTTCCAGGCGGTTCGATTTGCCGACGTACTTTCCGGTATTGACGTCAATGGCGACGAGAGCTTCCGTCTGGTTGATGACAATGTAACCGCCCGACTTCAGCCAAACCTTGGGGCGCAAGGCTTTTTCAAGTTCCTGCGTGATGCCGAACGCATCGAAGATCGGCGCCGAGCGGGTGTACATCTTTACCCGGCTCACTAGAGCGGGCTGGAAGCGCTGTACAAAACGCAGGACGCTCTCGTACATCTCTTCGTTATCGGCCCAGATGGATTTGTATTCGTCCGTCACCTGGTCGCGCAGGATTCGCTGGACCAGATCCAGGTCGTGGTGCAACAGCGCCGGGGCCGGTCGTTTCTCCGCTTTCTCTTTGATATCGACCCAGAGATTGTGCAGGAAGTTCATGTCGACCGCAATCTCTTCTTCGGTGTGGCCTTCGCCGGCCGTGCGGACGATAAAGCCGCCGCTCGATCCCACGCGGTGGGCTTGCAGGATGCGCTTCAGCCGCAGACGCTCTTCGTCGCTGGCGATCTTGCGCGAGACGCCCAGGTGATCGACGCTCGGCATGAAGACCACGTAGCGGCCAGGCAGGGCGATGTGCGAAGTAATGCGGGCGCCTTTTTGGCCTAGCGGCTCTTTGGCAATCTGAACGATGATCTCCTGGCCGGCCTTCAGCAGGTCGGTGATGGAGGGGTAAACGCGTTCGGGCGCGGGTCCCGAGCGCTCTTCGCGCTGCTCGGCACGCTCCGGCCGTTCAACGCGCTCCGTACGAACTTCCGGACGCACTTCGGGTTCTGCGCGCACTTCCACCGCCGGCGCGGCAGCGACAGCTTGACTGGCCTCGGTACTGGCAGCAGGTGCAGTCTGGGCGCCAAAGCGATTTCCGCCCCGGCGCCGTCGCATCCGGCGGGACATGCGGTGCATGGAGCGGCCACCCTGCTCGCGGACCGAAGCCGTTTGCGTGGCTTGCCCGGTTTCCGGTGTCACTCCTTGGGCCGATGCGGCGGTGATGGCAGCTTCGGTTTCCGCGCCCGCAACGGGTTCGCCTTCCTCCGGCTCTTCCGATTCTTCGGCGGATTCATCGGCTGGCAGGTCCTCGGCGATCAAATCTTCGGCCAACGCATCAGCCCGTTCTTCGTCCGACAGTTCGGCTTCAGTCTCTTCGAGTATTTCGGGCTCAACCGGCTCGACCTGGTCGCCTCGGATGGCCTCGTGAAGTTCGGCCGCGATCCGCGCTTCGTAGGCCGCCGCGACCTCCTCGGAATTGATCAACGAAAGGGGATGACTATCTGCGTGCGACTCGTTCCGCCCTTCAAACTCCTCTGCCGCCGCGTCCGCGGTTTCGTCCAGCGGGACAATCGGGGAACTCGCCTTCACCTCTGGACGTAAAATTAGCGGGGCGATGCCGCCGGCCGACGCGGTCTCCGAGTGAACCACGGCGCCATGGCCATGAAGAAGAACTTCGTGCTCTTCTTCGGACGACTCTATCTCATCCAGCCGGTCTTCGATCTTCGATACGATTTCCAGCTTCTCTTCTTCGTCGAGCGGTCTATTCGGCAGTTCGGCAGGCTCGTGGACCGGTTCCTTTTCGGTCGCCTCAAAAACCCGGGCACCGCTGCCTTGGCCGCTGCCGTGACGGTACTTCGCGAGCGATTCGCCCGGGAGGATGAGCAGGTCGCTGGCCGATCGGGCCATGGCGACGTCCTCCCGGACTGGCGCCTCCGCGGCGACGTGCACGGCGGGTTCGGATTCCGGGCTACTGCCGCCAGGAGCGGCATATTTGTTGTCCGGGAAACCCCGACCGCGTGTGCGGCGGCGGCGCGAACGGCGGCGCCGGTCATCATTCCGATCCCGGTCCTGACGATCCACTTCGCTTCGAGACTCAACCGGCGCCACTCGAGCCAGCGTTGGGTTGATGCTCTCGCTCGACTCGGCCGGCGCCGTCATCGGCTCAGCCGCCAATGATGGCTCTCCCGACGGCTCGACCGGCACGGCAGCTGGCTTTGCATCAGCCGAACGGCTTTCCGGCGAACGGGCTTCGGGTGAACGGTCCTGGTAACGTGGGCCGCGGTCGCGTCCACGGTCGCCTCGCCGGTCGCCCCGGTCATTCCCGCGATCATTTCCGCGCTCGGGCGCGCGTTCACCGCTGGGCGTCGCACGCACGGCGGGTTCAGCCGAAACGGGATCGAAGTCTTCGTTTTCTTCGAAGAAATCGGATACGTAAAGAAACGTGTCCCGCTCCAGGCCTAAGTCGACAAACGCCGACTGCATGCCCGGGAGGACGCGCGTCACTCTACCTTTGTGGATGCTTCCCGCGAGCGAATATTCGTTCGCGCGTTGAAAATAGACCTCGACGAGTTGATCGTCTTCGAGAACGGCTACTTTCGTCTCGTGGCGATTGGATGCAATCACCAGCTCTTTACTCATAACTCACCGCCTTGTGGGCCGATGACGAGAGCGGCGAGACTTTTGAAAGATGCGTTGACGTATCAGCCGCGCGTCATGAACGCGCACTGACAGAAAGCTGTTGTCCGGCCGCGAGGTGGAGTCATGCTCAAGAACACCCGTCCGCCGGAGTGGTTTACCGAATTGCCCAGTAACCGTTTAAATCGTAACGTCAAAATCCAAAATTCTCTGTTCTGCTCGGCTCGACCCTTTTTCTTAGTTGTCGAACCAACCCGCCGGCAGCATAGCCACGGATTGTTTACTACGAATTCACAAACCTTCTCAGCCTGACGCTGTTGATCAAACCCAGCATCAGGAAAACCGACCAAGTATTAGAACCTCCCGAACTCATCAGCGGGAGCGGGATCCCAGTGGTAGGCACGCGCCCCACCACCATTCCCACGTTGACCAGCACATGAAACAGCAACAACGCGCCGATCGTCATGCAAATGTAGACGCCCGCCCGGTCAGGAGCCGACTGGGCATTCTGAACCACCTGCATAATCAGAAGAAAATACAGCACTAACGCCACAACTACCCCGAGAAACCCGTGCTCTTCTGCGAACGAGGAGAAGATGAAATCGGTGTGCGGCACGGGCAGAAATCCCAGGTGAGTCTGAGAACCCTTCGTAACGCCTCGCCCCCATACGCCGCCATTTCCGACTGCGATTTTCGACTGGATCACCTGGAAGCCGGCGCCCTTCGGGTCCCGTTCCGGGTCAACGAAGCTGACCAGCCGATCCTTCTGGTACGGCTTAAGGAAATGATAACCGATCGGAAGGCAGGCCATTACCACAAATGCAATCAACAACAGATACTTCCATCGTAAGCCCGCCATTAACACGCCGCAGATCAGGATCGGGAGATACGTCAAGGACGTACCCAAATCGGGCTGTTTCACCACCAGCAGAAAGGGCACCGCCACCAGCCCGCTCAATTTGAGCAGGTCCGGCCATTCAACCGTGGTCGTTCTTAAATCGGCCAGATAACGGGCCACTAACAGCACCAGGACAATCTTCACAAACTCGGATGTCTGGAGCGTGAAACCCGACACCTTAATCCAGCGCGTACCGCCAAATACCTTGTCTCCAATTACGACGGTCGCGATGAGCAATACCACCGCCCCCGCATAGATCGGAAAGATCTTACCCATTAGCGAGTGGTAATCGATCTGCGCCAGCACCCACATCATGATGAAACCGGTGACCACGTAGATGATCTGACGCCACCACGCACCCTGCCATTTGGTGCCATTAGTCGCGCTATAGATCTGCAGGACGCCGAGCGCGCACAAGGCCAGCGCGATGAAGATCAAAGTCCAATCCAGGTCGCGGAGCGATCGGTAAGCCGCCACTAACGGTTCCCTCCCGCGTCCGCCTGCACCACGGCCAACGTCGGGATCATGGCCGGGCGTCCCGGCTGGGAAGCCCCGGAAGCCTGCGGATGGGTTTCGAAGAGCGGAGAAGAGAGGCGCGTCACCGCGGTGGCCGTCTTGGACTCTCGTGCCTTCTTGTCGAAATAGGCCTTCAGCACATCTCGCACAATCGGGACCGTGTTGTAGCTTTCCTCGCCGTTCTCATACAAGCCGGCCACCACGATCTCGGGATTGTCGCCGGGTGCGAAGGCCACAAACCAGGCGTTGTTCTTAAGATCCTTCGATTTCTTGGTCAGTTCGGTCGCCGCCAGCTGCGCCGTACCCGTTTTGCCGCAGACTTTGACATTGGGAAGCGCGGCATTACGCCCCGTTCCGCCTTCATTCACCACCGCGCACATCCCGGAGATGACTTTGTCGACGTTCTCCGGATTGAAATGTCCTTCTCGCAGCAGCACAGGCTTAGCGCCCTTCACCACATGCGGCTGAAACCACTTGCCGCGCATCGCCAGTCCACCGATGGCAGCGGCCAGCTCGAGTGGCGATACGGTGACCGCTCCCTGGCCAATGGCCACCGAAATGGTTTCGCCGGCGTACCATTTCTCGCGGTAGTTGCGCATCTTCCACTTCGACGAAGGCATAGTGCTCTCGCGCTCATTCGGCAAGTCGATGCCGGTCTTATGCCCGTAGCCGGCCATGTCCGCATATTGGGCGATGCGGTCGATGCCGAGGCGATTCCCTACGTTGTAAAAGAACACATCGCAGGACAGCGCAATGGCCATATGCAGTGAAATCGTTCCGTGACCTTCTTTTTTGTGGCAAGCGAAATAGTGTCCGTAGAAACTGGCGCCGCCCGGGCAATGAAACTGGGTGGTGTCGTCGATAACACCGGTTTCCAACCCCGCCAGCGCCTCAATAGGCTTGAAGGTAGAGCCCGGCGCAAGCTCCGCCTGAATGGCCCGATTGATCAGCGGCTTAAAAGGATCGTTCGTCAATTGCGCCCAATCTCTCCGGCTGATGCGGCCGGTAAACTTGTTGGGATCGAACGTGGGCCGGCTCACCATGGCCAGCACTTCGCCATTGCGCGGGTCCAGCGCCACCACCGCGCCGCGCTTCCCTTCCATCGCCAATTCAGCCACCGACTGCAGATCCAGATCGAGCCCCAGTTGCAGATCGTGGCCGGGTTTGGCTTCCTGCTGATCCTCGGGATCAACCACAGCGCGTTCCCGGCCCAGATTGTCCACCAGGACTTTGCGCCGTCCGTCGACGCCCTTCAACTTGTCGTTGTACTGGCGTTCCACGCCCTCCTTGCCGATGATGTCACCCAGATTGTAGTCGGCGTAGGCGGGTGAATCGAGCTCGGCCTCGCTGATCTCACCGACATAGCCGACGATGTGCGCTGCGTAGCCGTCCTGCGGATAGAGCCGCCGCCACGATTTGATCATGTCCATTTCGGGGAAAGTGGCCGCATCGCGGTGCGATTCGATGAACGCGATGTCGTCGCGAGTGAGTTCGTCCTTGATAATGATCTGCGGCTGGGTGTTCTTGCGGCGAAGCTTGGCGACCAGCTCGTTGTAATCGAGGTGTAGCCCGTCCGCGATCGCAGGCAGGTGTTCCCACTTGACCTGATCGCGGTTGAGTATCAGCGAGTAGGAGGCCTTGTTATCCACGACCACGCGCCCATCGCGGTCTAGAATCTTGCCCCGCGGGGCGAGGATAGGAGTCGACTTGATGCGGTTGCGCTCCGCCGCCTCGCTGTAGCGGTCCGGATCCTGCACTTGCAGTTGCCAGAAACCGGCCACCAGGAACACGAAAACAACTACGACAAGATACTGGAAAATAGCGATCTTGCCTGCTGTCGCTTTGGTGTCGTCGCGCAGTATCCGCTCAGACGATATTTCATCGTCGCGTTCACGCTGGCTTTCTATAAGCGCCACAAATAAGTACCGGAGGGCGACCTCTTCGAAGCTAGTTCGCCTCTTTTCATTCTAACTGGACAAATGCAAATCGCCCGCAAGAGCCAGCCCACAGGATAGAATCTGGGCATGGACGCCACAGAAATAGAAGCTCTTAATAGGCTCTCTTCCGCCGTTGAGAACTTAACCAAGGCGATCGCCGGACTCGACCTTAAAATTGATCGTCTGGCCGCACCCGAACCAGCGAAGGCTTTTCCGAGTGCCCAACCGGTCCACACGAAAGACGCGCCCCCGGCAGGGCGGTAAGGGCGATTGCATTCACGTCTCGACGTAGTGGCCAAGCGGCTCCCAGCTGAGGCAGATGGCGCACCCCTCGGCGAGGATTCACGACGTTAGGCACGGCCATTCGGCCTTCTACACGACCGTTTCGGTCCGCTTCCCGTGCTGTTCGGTTTAGGACAACTGGTCTCGATTCCGTACAAATGAAGCTCGTTGTAACAACTCATTGGCACCGAAACATGCCATATGTTCCTGCACGGTTTGGCGGGGAACGTGCCCTAGTAAGGTAGAGGCCATTTCGTGGGGACTTCCATGCGGAGCCTGATTCGGGACATTCACTACACCTTGCGTCAATTGCGCAAGTCACCAGGATTCACGTTGACCGCGGTGCTGACGCTGGCGTTCGGCATCGGCGCAACCACCGCCATATTCTCGATTGTCGAAGGCGTGCTGCTGCGGCCCTTGCCGTTCCCAGACTCAGACCGGCTGGTGACGCAGGGCGATGTCCTTGAGGGCGGGAATATCGGCGGCGGCGCACCCGAGACGACGGCTGCCTGGTCCCGCGAGTACTCGCGGCAAATGAGTAGCTACGCCAGCCTCGGCGCTTACCAGCAAACCAACTACGAACTCTCCGGCACGGGCGAACCGGCTCGGATCAATGCGTCGCGGCTCACGGCGAGCATGTTTCCAGTGCTCGGCGTTTCTCCTTCCATGGGACGCGCCTTTACGCAGCAGGAAGATGACGGCAGCGCTCAAGTGGCCATCCTGAGCGATCAGATCTGGCACACCCGCTTTCAGGGCGACGCCCACATCCTGGGCCAAAAGATTTTGCTCGATCGAAAGCCGTACGAAATCATCGGCGTGATGCCGCGCGGCTTCGAGTTTCCGCTGGTGCCGGGTCAGTTGAACCGCAGCGAAATCTGGGTGCCGATGAGCTTCACCCCAGAGGAAATAGCACACGTCGCAGGCTGGCAGTTTCAGATGGTGGGCCGGCTGAAGCCCGGCGTGACGCCCGCGCAGGCCCAGCAGGATGCGGGGCGCGCGACCCGCGAGATCATGCGCGGCTTTCCCAGCTTCATTAGCAGTTTGCACATCCACCCGGTTGTCCAACCCCTCGCCGAAAGCACCGTTGCGCAGGCCCGGCCCCTGGTTCGCGCACTCTTTCTTGCCGTCGCGGTGGTGCTGTTCATCGCGTGCGCTAACCTGGCCGGCTTGTTGCTGGTCCGCGTGATTCGCCGCAGGCGCGACCTCGCCGTACGCCGCGCTTTAGGCGCGAGCGGAGCGGCCGTTCTGCGCCAGACTCTGGTGGAGACCATGACCCTGAGCATCACCGGCGGGCTGCTGGGGCTGCTTTTGGCGTCGGCTGCACTGCGTGTGGGCGTCAGGCTCCTGCCGGAGTCGCTCCCGCGGATTAGCGCCATCGGCCTCGACTGGAAAGTTGTCGCGTTCTCTATTCTGCTGGCCTTGCTCACTGGTCTTCTCTGCGGACTGCTTCCGGCCTTATTTGCCGCGCGTGCCGACGTCAATGAAGCGCTCAAAGAAGGCGGCCGCACTGGTACCGCCGGCGGCCAGGGGCGAGTGCGTTCGGCCTTGGTGATCGCCGAAGTTGCCGTGGCGCTGGTGCTGCTGGTCGCCTCCGGCTTGCTCCTGCGCAGCTTTGAAAAAATGCGTTCGGTGAACCTGGGCTTCCGTACCGACCACGTCCTGACGGCCGCGTACGATCTGCCCCGGCAGCAATACGCGCAGCAGGCCGCCATCGACGGCTTCAATATCGCTCTATTGCAGAAACTGGAGCAACTGCCGGGTGTCGAGTCGGCGGGTCTTACCTCGCAATTGCCCGCGGCTGGATATGGCGGCAATAGCACCTTTGTTGTCGACGGCTACGTTCCTCCCCGGGGCGCCGGACTGAATCTCTCGTGGTCCTCTCATCAAGTGAGGGGCAGCTACTTCCGAGCCGCGGGCATTCCTTTGTTGAGCGGACGCGATTTCACGGAAGCCGACGGAGCAGACGATCGGCTGGTGGCCATCGTAAACCATACCCTGGCGCAGCACTATTGGCCCGGCCAGGATCCAGTGGGCAAACGCCTGCGCTGGGGCTTGCCGGAAACACCCACGCCCTGGATGACCGTAGTCGGAGAGATCGGCGACATCCGGCAGACCGCGGCCGACGCCGGAGTTCAGGAGCAGATCTATCAGCCCGCCCGCCAGAATGTAGCGTCGTACGGCTCTCTGGCGCGCCCCGATATGCGGAACGGCGACAGCGGCTTCATTGTGCTTCGAACCATGCTCCCACCCGAGCAGATGGCGAACGCTCTGCGCTCGGCCGTCCGCTCCATTGATCCGCAGTTGCCGCTGACGCAGGTTGGCTCCATGCAACAAGTGATCGCAGAGGGACAGGCGTCCCGCCGTTTCGATGCCATTCTCATTTCCGCCTTCGCCGGAGCGGCCGTGTTGCTGGCTTTGATTGGTATTTACAGCGTGATTGCCTTCTCCGCTGCGCTACGCACGCACGAGATGGCCATCCGGTTAGCGCTCGGCGCGCAGCGCTCCAGCGTGATACGCCTGATCCTGGTTTCCGGCGCAAAGCTGGGACTGGTCGGCTGCGCTCTCGGCGCGATCGCGGCTACATTTGCGACAAATCTCTTGCGCTCGCTTCTGTTCCAGGTGGATCCGCTTGACCCAACTGTGCTGGCACTCGCGGCGATTTCGATCGTCGCGCTGGCGCTGGCGGCCTCCGTCATCCCGGCGCGCCGTGCCGCTTCCGTTGAACCGATGCAGGCCTTCCGTTCCGAGTAAGCCAGGTAGGCTTCTAAAATGGTCGACGGGTGACCACCGAACAACAGCTCCGTGAAAAGCTGCGCAAGATCACCGCGCTCTTCGAGGGAGCCGCAACGCCGGGCGAACGCCAGGCCGCAGCGGCGGCGATGGAACGGCTTCGGCGAGCGCTCGGTGCCGCAGTCAAAACCGAGCCGCTGCCCGAATCCAAGTTCTCGTTGGCGGATCAATGGCAGCGCCGCTTGTTTACCGCACTGTGCCGCCGTTACGGGCTCGAACCATATCGCTATAGAGGCCAGCGCCGCACTACCGTCATGTTGCGCGCGCCGCGCTCCTTTATAGCGCGCACGCTCTGGCCGGAATACGTCGAGTTGCAGGCGGCCCTGCACTCCTATCTCAATGAGGCCACCGAGCGCATTATCCGCGAAGAGGTTTTCGGGGATGCAGACGAAGCCTCGGAACGGGCAGACTGATGGAATCATCAGTGAGTGTTGAAGAGCAACTCCTCGCCCTCATAGCCAACCGTCTGTTTGTCTTTGACATGGATGGCACCTTATTGATCGGGACGACCGCCTGTATCGAAATTGCAAAAGTATCAGGCACCCTCGACCAGCTTCACATCCTCGAACAGAAGTTTGCAGCCGGCGAAATAGACGCTTTTTGTTTCGCTCAAAACATAGGCACGCTGTGGGGTATGGTTGATGAGCAAGTTGTTCGAACTGCGTTCGAAGCCAGTCCCAAGCTCGCCAACATACAAACCGTCACATCTCTGATACGGAGAGGTGGAGGGAAGTCTGGCCTGATCACCATGTCTCCGGACTTCTATGCGAATCTGTTCTACGAATACGGCTTTGATTTCGTCGGAGCGTCTCGATTTCCAAGGAACTCCGATGGGCAGGTGAAGCGTGAACACATTCTGAACCCCGTTGATAAAGCGACCATCGTCGAGGCATGGTGCGGCCAGCTTGGTTTTGAGTTGAATCAATGCGTCGCTTTTGGCGATTCCATGTCGGATTACCTGCTGTTCAAAGAACTGGAGCACACCGTTTCGATAAACGGCGATGCGACGCTAAAGGGTTTGGCGCGATACCACTACGAGGGGTCCGATCTGCACGATGCATTCCTGATGGTTTGTGCCGGGATAAGAGGCTGGCTGCAAGCTCAGCATCAGCTTTCGCACAGCGAGCAATGATGAAAGCGATGTGGAGTCACGACAACTTCATCAAGGGGACGGACTTCTCTGTCCCAAGCCATGATGCGGCACCCGAAGCGGTATACAGTACTGTGGCGCGTGGACAGAGCTGTCCGTCCCCGCGTCCTCTAAGGCCCTCCAAATGAATCCGCGTTCACCTGGCTCATCCAAGATGAAACTGGTTTTTGCAGCTGCGACTAACTCGGATGCAGCCGCCCTCGCAGCGCTTCATTGCGCTGTGGCCGAGCACCTCACTCGCCAGTTCGGCCAGGGATTCTGGTCGTCCGGGCAAACCGAGAGGGGCGTGCTGGCGAATATGCGGATGCCAAAGTTTTCGCGTATCTTGATTGCCCGCACCAACCGTCGCATCGTCGGTACCCTGCGCCTAGCCACCAAGAAGCCTTGGGCCATCGATACCGCGTATTTCACCCCGGCAACGCGGCCGCTGTATCTAACTGGCATGGCCGTCCATCCCGACTTCCAGCGCAAGAGTATTGGCCGTCGCTTGCTGAAAGAGGCCGAGGCCATCGCGCGCGCCTGGCCCGCCGACACCATTCGCTTAGATGCCTTCGACGCCGAAGCAGGAGCCGGAGCCTTCTATGCGAAATGCGGATTCCGTGAGGTCGCACGGGCAACTTACAAACAGAATCCGCTAGTGTATTTTGAGTTGGTCCTGCACCCATCGATCGCGAACTCGAAGTCGATGTGAATTAGAAGCCGCGCGGAGCACCTGTTTGGGTTTGAGACTGCCGAATCTGGACATCAGTTCAGACGGTCACAGTGAGTTCTTCCCTCACGGGCTCGGCGGACGAAAAGGGGTCTTCAGGAACCTCTTCGTTGTCCCTGAGCAGGCCACGGACGTGACATGCGATCGCGTCGCTGCCCATTCCACGTGCTTCGGAAAGCGTGCGTCCAAAAGTAACGAGGCCGGGCAAAGCAGGAACGATTACCTGGTAGCCACCCTCTTCGAGCTGTTCGAAGAGAACAGTAAATCCATAGTCTGCCATGTTTATAATTGTCGCTGATCTCGCCTCCAATGCCGCATCTGCGCTTTACCTCCTCACCTCCCGGCCTCTTCTCATTGCTGCGCAACGGGCGTATACTCGGGGCGACTGGATCTTTTTGAGGACGAAACGGCGAGGAGGTATCTCGGATGAACACGAATGAGCGGTTTGCCGTGAACCGGCGGCGATTTGTGCGGAATGCTGTGCTAGCGGCGGGAGCTATCCGAACGGCTGGAGCTGCAGCAACGGCTGTTCCGGCCGACGTGAAGATCGGTCTGTATAGCATCACCTACGGCGGTGTCTGGTATCGCGGCGACGCCCTATCGGTCGAACAGGTGATCGGACGCGCCAAGCGGTTCGGCTATGACGGCGTCGAGGTGGACGGCAAGCGTCCCCATGGGAACCCGCTGGATATGCCCAAGGCCCGCTGCCGCGACCTGCGGAAAATGGCCGCCGATCAAGGTATCGAGATCTACGCCGTTTCGGGCAACAACGATTTCAGCAGCCCCATCCCCGAGCATCGCGAATCACAGATCGTCTACGCGCGCGAGTTGATGCGAATGACCTCCGACCTCGGCGCGAAGACGATGCGTGTGTTCGCGGCGTGGCCGGGTGTCACGTTGATCCCCGAAGGGGGAGGCCGCTACGATATCGCCAAGGCAGTTTGGGAAGCCGAGCACAAGGACTTCTCCGACGAGCAGACCTGGGCGTGGTGCCGCCAGAGCCTGATGGAAGCGGCACGCTTGGCCGGCGAGTTCGGCGTGGTGCTCGCACTCCAGAACCACCCGCCTGTTATCCATGGGTACGCCGACACGCTGCGCATGGTGAAGGAAGTTGCGTCACCGAACTTGAAGATCTGCTTTGATGCGCGTCTGGAGCATAGCCTGGATGAAGCCGGTGTGCGCAAAGCCGTTGACGAGGTCGGGTCACTCCAGGTGCTGTGGCACTACGGTGGCGAATACACGCGCGGTCCAAACGGAATCCAGCTTAAGGGCGACGAAAAGTGCCTGGGCGAAATGGTCGGGCTGTTGGATATAGGCTATCGCGGCTATGCGGGCTTTGAGTTATGCCACCCGCTGCCCGTGGTCAACGGCAAGACGGTGGGACTGGAGTTCGTCGACCTGAACGCCCAACTGGCGGCCGAATACATGAAGGGCATCCGCGCGGAAGCGAAGAAACTACACGCCAATGGGTGAGGAAGCAACTCACGCATCCGCCCGGTGTTGCGCCTAAAACCGGCCTTTCGCTCCTTTTTTCCGTCTCATTGGCAGAGACGGCTGTTCACGGCCCTGCGAGGCTCGCGCCATGAGCTGGAGTTGATCAGGCCGATCAACATTCGTTGACTCGGTACGCCGAACGTAGTATTTCTGATGTAGATGCTTCGTTCGTTCCGGTGCCCCGAGACCAAGGCCATCCACGAAGGATTCGGGAGCCGGAAGTTCCGGGGCATTGAAGATCGGGCTCGCAAGCGGCTGCGCTGGCTGGATGCGGCTACAAGCCTCACCGACTTGGGGGCAATCCGGGGCAACCGGTTGGAAGCGCTGAAGGGCGACCGGACCGGCCAACACAGCATTCGGATCAATGACCAGTGGCGGATCTGTTTCACCTGGCGCGAGGGTAATGCATATAACGTCGAGATTTTGGACTACCACTAGGAAAGGAGAATCATGTCTCAGCGAAAGAGATTACCACCCATCCACCCGGGCGAGTTACTCCGGGATGAACTTCATGAAATCGGTGTCAGCCTGAACGAACTGGCACGGGCGCTCCGGGTTCCGATGAATCGGATCAGCGCAATCGTCAATGGAAAGAGAGCGATCACCGTCGACACGGCCATGCGTCTGGCACGGTATTTCGGCACTTCGCCGCAGTACTGGCTGAATCTTCAAAGCGCATACGACCTGGAGGTCGCGGAGCGGGAGATCCGGCCCCGAATCGAGAAGGAAGTGCTGCCGCGCACCGCGGCATGAGCTGAGCGGTAGCTTTCACCTGTAGAACAGTGCAGTCGTTTACCGGAATTCCGTATGCGACCGATGAGTAAGGCCGCAATCGACCTGAAAAAGCACAGAAAACTGTGGCGTCTCTGACGTCAGGTCGGCATTCGGCGACTTCTAGGGAATCGCAACTGCTACACGCCGCACATCAGTTCGCACAATCGTTACTCCGGGTGCTGTCCAGTTCGCCGCCGGCGGTGTGGCGGAAAACGCTTGTTTCTCAGTCTCAAACAGAAGGAAACCAAAACCTTGCCCATCAATTGGATCAACCCAATACCCGGCGACGAGCCCTGACGCCGATCGCACTTTGGGCAGGATGTCCGTGCTGAACGCTGCTGCCGCAGCGGGTGCCCATGCCGGGTCAATAGTCAAGTAAACAAGTGCCGCGTACATTTTGCTCCCCCCTAGCGTTCCGGAAGCGACCACGAAAAACGAGCAGGCCCACCAAACCTGTAGGTTTCATGGAACACCACAATCTATCAGTGCGCCAGTGCTGTGTCTCTTGGCCGCCCAGTATCCGCAACACGTGGCGTCCGCCCCCGAAACTCACTCAACTCGATTTGCCTTAGGTGATTTGCGACTGATTCCTCTCCTTCCTTCTTTGAAAGTCGTACGGTTCGATGTAGAGAAAACGAAGTAATTCGGACGTGTACTCCATCGTTTCGGCGATATTCTCATCGCTGACCTGCAAAGCGCGCTCGGGGTGCGCTCCATCGTGTCCGTCATCCCTTATTGCGGGCAACCATTCGTCGAAAATGGCGAGCAGGCGTTGAGCGCTAATCAGCTCCTTTAGCGCCTCACGCAACGGATTGAGCTTGATTCCCTTGTCGATCAACACCCCGTAGAATACTCGTCGAAACATTACCGCGGCGGCCTTCGGGGCGGAAGCTTGGATCGCCCTTTGGCCCTCTGTCCAATCATCGGCGATGTGGGAGGGGAGGGCTGGATGAGGAGGCTCGATAGCCTTGGATGGATACATGAAAAACGACTCATGCGAATGCTGAGCTTGAGAGCCCGCCTGGCCAGTGGTCCAAACATGTACAGTCTCCTGGCAGGCGCTATAGTTACACTTCAGGATTAGGTGGATGTCCGTTTTTGCCGCGGTCCTATTGAGGTATTGGGCCTGCACAGAGAACGTCGACGCATTCCTGCAGTGCGGGCAAATCGCGCGTACGTCGGACACGCTGCCGATGAGTTGGTTACTGGCGAGATGAAGCTTCATCGACCAATCGTTTGGTATGGCCATCAGTATTCGGAACTCTTTGGGTAGTCTACACTCTCGCGCGGGAGTTCTGGGGCCTTAAAGAAGAGACTTAGAGCGGCGGGAGCTCTCAAGCCGTTGGCCCATTCCCGGGCCATCTCGGTAGAAAGACGGGGTCATTCGTGCGTGACCCTTGGCACTATCCGGCGAACTCCATTTACCACTTCGACGCAGGACGGGGAATTGTTGCCTCTCACGATGCGATCGAGAGACGCAACCAGATCCTAGCCAAACTGAATAGTGCGCTGGGCTGCATCATGAAGAGCGACTGCTCAGGTAGTTGAGCCGCATTTAGGAAGATTCAGATCATGCTTCACCACATGCACGTCCCGCTCGGCATACCGGGCCAACTCAACGAGCTACGGTCCTTTGGGGAAGGCAAGGGTTAAGACGGCCCGGAGGCGCTGACTTGCGTGCGCAATGCACTTGTGCACCCATCAAAGGGATGCGAGACTGGGCTCGCATTCGAGGCCTCGCAACTTGGCATGTGGTACCTCGAACTTACCCTGCTGTTCTTGTTCGGTTACCGAGGCAGGATACGGAACCGTACCGTCCTGCAGGGATGGTGGTTTGATCAGGAACCAGTGCCGTGGGCTCAGCCTTGACTGGCGCACACGATTCCGTACGAGGAAGCCGCCGAAGGGAATTGAAACCTGTGAAACGAGAATCTGCTTAGTTCCCAGTAACGGGCGGCACAAGCTTGGTCC
>CAVUCO010000075.1:0-100265 GCA_963740005.1 uncultured Acidobacteriaceae bacterium
CGTCCTCCAAGAACGCCGTTAAGCACGGACTCTTCGTCGGGGATCTGGCCAAGCACCTCAGCGGAGAACAATTCGAACGCTATCAGAGCTTCATCGAAGGCATCGTCAAGGATCTACACCCGGTAGGTGACTTGGAAGTGCATCTCGCGCAGCGTGTCGCCGACATCCAGTTCCGGCTCGAGCTGCTTCGCACCGCCGAGCTGAAAATCTACATGGATGTTGCCATCCTGTCCGCGACCATGGAAGGTTGCCTCATGAAGACCGGCAACCCCATGGGCTTGGCTTCGCTCTACGATCAGCGCTTTCAGCGTTCCTTCTCGAAGACGCTAGAGGAATTCCGCCATGCCCAACAGATTCGAGTGGACCAGGAGAAACAAGCCATCGAGGAGCTGAAGGCGATTGCTGCCGCGCACATGCAGCAGAACGTCCCGTTCGATCCGGCCCGGTTTGGCTTCGTTATTTCGAGCGAACTTCTCCTCAGTAAAGTGCGCCTCGGAAATGCCAAAAAGATGGCTCAATTCAACACGGGTGATGGCATCGTCGAGAAGAAAGTCGTCGCGATCCTAGCCGGCGAGCCCAAAAAGGCCGCCTAGTCAGTCCGAAACGATGCAGAAACACCTCGAATAAATGGCTGTTGGCAAGTTTGAAGCCACCCTTGCGTTCGCGCCCGTCGGGTTCAAGTTTCTGGAGCAACGTAGCGGGCGATCTCCGTCTGCGCAGTGCCACTCCATACGCCTGATCCTCTGGACCAAAGAGATTGGATCTAAACGAGAGGGAGAAATCGGGTCCAAAGCGCGCTCACGCCCGGCAGGTGACCGCTGCGTCTGCGAGGGCTCTGAAACTCACAGAGCTTCGAGAAGGCAAGCAAGCAATGCGGTGCGGTCAGCGATGCGGTCCACGAGGATGCTCTCGTTGAGGGCGTGGGCGCCTTCGCCGACCCCGCCCAGGCCATCCAGGGTCGGAATGCCGAGGCCGGCTGTGAAGTTGCCGTCGGAGCCACCGCCGCTGGATGATTCCTCCAGGTCGACGCCTAACGTTTTTGCCAACTGCCGTGCGCGCCGAAACAAGGCGGCGATTTCGGGCGTTCGCTCCATGGGCGGGCGGTTGAGACCGCCCGAGATGGAGAGCTTGCAGCGTTTGTCGACCGGCTTGAGGGCATGGAACTTTCGATCGAGTGGTGCTGCATCGCTTTGTCTAACGACGCGGATATCAACATCCACGTGAGCTTCGGCAGCGACGACATTGGTCCGAGTGCCACCAGAGATGACGCCCGGATTCACCGTAATACCGCGGCGTAGGTTGGTGAAGGCGGCCACGCGATCGATCTGGCGGGCCAGTTCGAGGATGGCGCTGGCGCCGCTCTCAAAATCGACGCCCGCATGGGAGGCCTTTCCCTCGACGCCAATGCGATAATCGCCGACGCCTTTTCGCGCGGTCTTCAGTTTGCCGGTCAATCCGGTTCCCGGCTCCAACACGAGAACGGCATTACTGCGAAGGGCCTCGGCCTCAGTGACGTGACGCGAGGTTTCGCTGCCCACTTCCTCGTCGGAGACCACCAGCAGAACGACTTTGCGAGCCACGGGAATATCCAGATCGCGGAGGGCCTGGGCCGCGAACAGAAAGAAACCCAGGCCCGCTTTCATGTCGTAAACGCCGGGCCCCCAGAGACGGCCGCTTGTCCGGTGGAAGGGCATGTGGCGAAGCGTGCCGAGCGGCCAAACGGTGTCGGAATGGCCCAAGCCCAGAATCTGGCCACTCTTCTTTCGCCCCGGCAATTTGAATTCGAGCCGCAGATGATGACCACGGGCTTGATTGCGGATCAGTTTGGGCTGGGCGATGTGCCGGCTGCGCTCGGCTAACAAATCCACAAACCGGTTCACCGCTTGTGGGGAATCGCTGGGCGACTCACACTCCACGAATTCCTTCAAGAGCTTGATGATTTCTTCTTGTTTGTCAGTGGCATAGCGGCGAAAAGGGTGCATCGGCTGTTATAATAGCGA
Organism: uncultured Acidobacteriaceae bacterium; assembly: GCA_963740005.1. Classification (GTDB taxonomy): domain Bacteria; phylum Acidobacteriota; class Terriglobia; order Bryobacterales; family Bryobacteraceae; genus CAJCIT01. Next base: position 2,001 of record CAVUCO010000075.1, read on the forward strand.
GTCTGCGATGGCAATCATGGATGTGCAGGAAATTCGAGACATCTTGCCGCATCGGTTTCCGATGCTGCTGGTGGACCGCATCGTCGAGATGGCGGCGGATCGCATCGTCGGAATCAAGAACGTGACGGTGAACGAGCCCTTTTTCACGGGCCACTTCCCGGACTTCCCGGTGATGCCGGGGGTGCTGATCGTCGAAGCGATGGCGCAAGTAGCGGGGGTGCTGGTGTTGAAGTCAATTCCCGACCGGCACAGCAAGCTGGTACTGCTGGCCTCCGTCGAAGAAGCCAAATTTCGCCGGCCGGTGGTGCCTGGCGATCAGCTGCGCATCGAGATGACGGTGACCCGAGCGAAGGCGTCGGTAGCGAAGATGCGGGGCGTCGCGACGGTGGACGGCAAAGTGGTGGCCGAAGCGATTGTCATGTGCAAGCTGCAGGACAAGATCGTTCCGGAAAAAAAGTCAATTGAAGAAGCTGAGCCGCAACTGGCTTAGTGTTTGTCCGAGCGGATGGCCATTCACCCCAGCGCCATTATTGATCCTTCAGCCGAGATTTCTCCCGACGCCGAGATAGGTCCTTACTGCATTGTGGGAGCGGGCGTTCACATCGGGGCGCGAACGCGCTTGATGGCTCACGTTTATCTGGAAGGGACGCTGGGCATCGGCGAAGACAACATCTTCTTCCCGTACGTTTCGTGCGGTGTGGCGCCGCAGGATAAGAAGTATCGCGGCGAGGCTTCGGAAGTGCGCATCGGCAGCCGCAACTCGATCCGCGAATTCGTGACGATTCATCGGGGGACCGAAGGCGGCGGCATGGTGACCGCCGTCGGCAACGCGAACCTCCTGATGGCTTACGTGCACGTGGCGCACGATGTCGTGGTCGGCAATCACACCATCCTGGCCAACAGCGTGACCTTTGCCGGCCACGTTCAGGTTGACGACTATGCGAACATCGGCGGCCATTGCGGCATTCACCAGTTCTGCCGGATCGGACGGCATGCGATGGTGGGCAGCTACACCGTTCTGAACCAGGATGTGCTGCCGTTTTCGACCATCGCTACAACCCGGGAGATTAAGGTTTATGGCGCGAATCGCGTAGGCTTGGAGCGAAGCGGCTTCAAAACCGAGGCAATTGAGCAGCTGCAAAATACCTTCCGGATTTTGACCAGAGCCGGACTGAATACTACGCAAGCCGTAGAGCGAATACAAGCTGAGATTCCGCAGACGCCAGAGGTGGTCGAGGTGCTGGAGTTTATCAGGCAATCGAAGCAGGGGTTCGTGAAATAGGGGGCGAACGATGCTGAAGCCAAGCAGGCGGGGACAAGCCGGGGCCCATGATCCGCTCTGGACAGTGGCGTGCGCAGCCTCACGATCGCGGCTCCGAAAGCTTCTACGCTAGTGGCGAATGAAAGCAAACAGCGTTACGGGCTGATCGCGGGAAACGGCCGCTTCCCGCTGCTGGCGCTTGAGACGGCTCGCGGACTGGGCCACGAGGTGGTGGTGATTGCCATTGAGGGCGAAGCATCGCCGGAGATCGGCCGCACCGCCGCGTCCATTCATTGGATCAATATCGGCCAGTTGGGGAAGCTCATCGACATCCTGAAAGAACAGAACATTCAGGAAGTGATGATGACCGGGCAGGTGAAGCATGTCAGCATCTTCTCCTCGCTCAAGCCCGACTGGCGGTTGCTCAAGCTGCTGACCTCGCTCAAAGAGAAGAACACCAGCGCTTTGATTGGCGGGGTGCAGAAGGTACTCAAGGACGAAGGGATCGACCTGGTGGATTCCACGCGGCTTTTGAAACCGCTGTTGGCGGATGAAGGCGTTTTGACCAGGCGCAAGCCCGATAAAGAAGAAGAGAAGGACATTCGCTACGGCAGGAGGGTGGCGCAAGTGCTGGCCTCGGTAGATATCGGCCAAAGTGTGGCGATCAGCGAGAAGGCGTGCGTGGCGGCGGAGGCGATGGAGGGAACGGACGCCATGTTGCGGCGGGCCGCTGCGCTGACCAATGGGAAACCGCTGCGGCTGGTGAAGGTTTCGCGGGGGCGCGCGCATTTGTTGTTTGATGTGCCGGTAGCCGGTCTGTCTACGATCGACACGATGCGGGAAACCGGGACGACGGCCTTGGCCGTGGACGCGGGGCGGACGCTGCTACTCGATAAAGACGAGATGATTGAACGGGCAAACGCGGCGGGCATCACGATCGCGGGCTACCGGCCGCAGGAAGACAAGGAATGAAACCGATTCGGGCCGCCGTGATTGGCACGGGAGCTTTTGGGCGTAATCATGTTCGTGTGCTGCGGCACATGGCCGGGGTTGAACTGGCGGGTATCTGCGATACGAACCCGGAGCGCGCGGCGGCGCTTGCCGGCGAACACAGTTGCGCGATCTTTCCCAGCGTTGATGCGCTGGTTGGGAAGGTGGATGCCGCGGTGGTTGCCACGCCAACCAGCACTCACGCCGAAATCGCACGAGGCCTGCTTGAGGCGGGCATCGACGTGTTAGTCGAGAAGCCCATCGCACACACCTCCGCCGATGGGCAGGCGCTCGCCGAACTGGCGAAGCGAGCGGGCCGCATTCTACAGGTCGGGCATCTGGAGCGCTTCAATCCCGCTGTGATTGCGCTGGAGCGGGCGGCGACTATTCCGCTGTTTTTCGAGGTTCACCGGTTGAGCGTTTTCAGCCCGCGCAGCCTGGACATCGATGTGGTGCTCGACCTGATGATTCACGACCTGGATATTGTGCTGGCGCTTACCCAGGAGGAGCCGGAAGAGATTCGGGCAGCCGGGATCTCGGTGCTATCGCGTCGAGTGGACATCGCCAATGTGCGTCTGGCGTTTCCGAGCGGCTGTATCGCGAACCTGACGGCCAGCCGCGTTTCGACCGAGAAAGTGCGGAAGCTGCGGCTGTTCCAGCCGGGGCAGTACATTTCGCTCGATTACCAGCGGCAAGATGCGCTGTCTTTCTCAGTGGACGCGGCGGCGAGTGCTGGTGCGACCGCGTCAATGCCTCAGATTGGCTTCAAGGCCTTGCCGGTGGAGCGGGCCGAGCCGTTGCAGCTGGAACTGGAATCCTTTATTGGGTGCGTGCGAGACCGGATCCGCCCGCGGGTGGACGCCTTTCAGGCCACCAACGCCCTGCGCGTATCGGAAGCTATCCTTGGTAAAATACGAGAACACGCTGATTTAGTTGCCAAAACGCTGCAACGCGCCTAACTTCGAGCGTTCGCATCCTGACTGGGCAGCCGGAACGGCAACTTCGCAGACGCGAGGGGCGTCTTTTTTTTGAAGTGCGTCCGTCTTTGACGGACTTAGGATTGATTTACACTTTCTTCGCCGTATGGCAAAGCCGTCATCCCCATCGCAGGTACCCACCATTCTCGATACAACGGGCGATACGGTGGGCGTGTTCAACCCGAGCGACGTTGATCTGAACCTGCTCAAGGAGTGGCAGGATCCGGACTACCCTCGGCACATCAAGATGGCCTTCAGTGTGTCGCTGGTGGTCCATTTTGGACTCTTCATTGCTTCACTCCAGCTGCCATCATTCGTTCATCCGGACAGTTTGACGCCGAAGATGACGGTCAATCGGACTCCGCTTTACTTCCCCAAGGAACTAACCCAAAAAGAGAAAAACAAGAACAAGATCACGGAACGCTTTGATCTTCAGGACTTGGTCGCACAGCGCGGTGTCCGGCAGCAGAGCCCGTCCGTAGCTCACCGCCGCTTCAATCCGAAGACCGCTCCCCCGGTTGCGGTGGTACAGCCGCCGAGGATTCAGCCTCAAATTACGGCCGAAGCTCCCAAAGTTGTCGCGCAGAACGCCGTTCCGCCTCCAGGGACGCCGGGCGGAATCATTGCGCCGGCTCCGCCGCCGCCCAAGCCAGTTGAGAGTCCATTCGAAAGCATCGGCGCTCGACCGCTGCCTAACCCTCAGACGGCCCTGGCGCCGCCGACGGTGCAGGATGTGATACGCGGGTTCGGCCGCAATTCGGGGCAGGTTTCGGTAAACGACGACGGCATGGGACGGGCTTCTATTCCCGGAATGAAGCAAATACCGGGCCAACTGGGATCGCAAGTGGAATTGAAGAGCGATCCGCAGGGCGTGGACTTGAAGCCTTACCTGGCACAGATCCTCGCCATTGTCCGCCAGAACTGGTTTACGGTGCTCCCGGAAAGCGTGCGAATGGGAACGCGGAAGGGGCGCGTGGTCGTTCAGTTCGCACTAAACCGCGATGGCTCGCTGGCGAAGGTGGTGATCAGCGACTATTCGGGGTCGGATTCATTGGACCGTGCAGCGGTGGCTGGGCTGAGCATGTCCAATCCACTGCCGCCGCTACCGAAGGACTACAAGGGCGCTCAAATGAAACTGGCCTTCTCGTTCAATTACAACCAGACCGGGGCGACGCTGCGATGACGCAGGTCGAACCGGACGACGAGGGCGAGGCTCCGGTCGACGACCACGGCGAGCCTCTCACCCAATCGAGACCGTTGCTGAGTTTTAAGGCAGCGATGATTTCCTACGCGGCACTGGCGCTATTAGGGGCGGTGACGCTGACGGGGAAATTTCGGATTTTCATTCTGATCGTGCTGGCCGGGGTGGCGATGAAGACGTACGTTTACCATTTGAAGGAGCGCGTGGAGTGAGCGAGCACCGGCGAACGGGCGATATACTCGCAGAACTAATCTGCGATGCGCTTCTTACCTGTTCGTTTTAGCTTGAACGTAGTTGCTCTGTACTTTGCAACGGCGGCATTCGGGCAAATCCCGGCAGCCGATTCGCGCAACACGGTGACACCCAACACCGACACCCATTTCGTATTGCCGGCCTATAGTCTGGAAGCCTGGAAAGCCCGGCGAGCCGCATTGCGCCAGCAGATCCTTTCCGCGGCTGGTCTGTCGCCGATGCCACCGAAGACGCCTCTGCACCCCGAGATCTTCGGTCGACTGGAACGCAACGGCTACACCATCGAAAAAGTCTTGCTCGAGACGATGCCGCACTACTACCTTGGTGGGAATCTGTATCGTCCAATGAAGCCCGGGAAAAACCCCGGCGTGCTGATTATGCACGGCCACTGGGATTATGGGCGGCTGGAGAATCAGCCGCTCAATTCTACGCCTACAGAAGGCGTCAACCTCGCCAAGCAAGGCTACGTCGCCTTCGCCATCGACATGGTGGGTTACAACGACACGATGCAAACACCGCACGAGTTCGGCGGCCCGCGCGAAGACCTGTGGAGTTTCAGCCCGCTCGGCCTTCAACTATGGAACTCAACGCGAGCGCTGGATTTTCTGCTGTCGCTCGATGACGTCGACACCAGCCGCATCGGCGTGACCGGAGCATCCGGCGGAGCCACGCAGACGTTGATGCTGGCCGGGATTGACGACCGCATCCAAGCCTCGGCGCCCGTCAACATGGTCTCGGCCTATATGCAGGGCGGAGCGCGATGCGAGAATGCACCCGGCCTGCGGCTGGGCACCTCGAATCTTGAGATCGCGGCCCTGATGGCGCCGAAGCCGATGCTGCTGGTCTCTTCAACCGGCGATTGGACGAGTCACGTGCCGGATGAAGAGTTTCCGGCCATCCGGCGTGTTTACGCGCTTTATGACAAGGCCGCCAATGTCGAGAACTTTCATCAGGACGCCCCGCACAACTATAACCGCAAAGCGCGCGAGGCGGTGTACCGCTTCTTCGCCAGATACTTGCTGCAAGACCCGAAATACAGCGAGTACGCGGAGCAGGGGGCACCCATCGAGAAGCTGCAGGACATGCTGGCCCTGATGAATCGGCCGCTGCCAGCCGGCGCGCTCAACTACGAGGATTTGTTCACGGAATGGCAGGCGATGGCGCGCGCTCAGTTTGAAGCGTTGGACATCTCATCCCTGCGCACGCACTTTCAGCAATCGATTGGCGTGGCATGGCCCTCCGATGTTCTGCATGAGGAGCAAGCCGGCGGCATGCTGGTGCTGGGTCGAGCCGGTGCGGGAGACCGGATTCCGGCGAGACTTTTGCCCGGTGCCGGCACGCCCGTGCTGGTGGTCGATCCGAATGGAATGAAGGCCAGTGCCACATCGAAGGTCGTTGCGAAACTTCACCAGGAAGGTCGCGCCGTGCTGCTGATCGATGCGTTTCAAACTGGGGACGCGGTTGCCACGCGCGACCGGTCCGCCACGCACTTCCTGGGCTTTAACCTGTCGGACGACGCGAACCGTGTGCAGGATATTGTGACCGCGCTGGCCTTTCTTCAGCAGGAGGCCAGCCGGACGGAACGGCCCGCCAATCAGGCCATCGAGCTGATTGGGATTGATCGCGCAGCCCTGTGGTGCTTGTTCGCGGCCGCGGCGACACCAGTTCCAGTGAAGTTGGACGGCGTGCCGGAAGCATTCCATGGGTCGGATGAGGAGTTCGTATCGGAACTCAACATACCAGGGATTCAACGTCAGGGTGGGCTTGAGACCGCTCTTAAACTGATCCAGGCAACGTCCCCAGGAGATGGGCGGAAGCTCTAGAAGTGTACTGTTTTCAATACGAGCTGGTTCATTTCCGTGTCAGACGAACTGTCACTGTGCTCAACACTCGCAACCCTTAAAGGCTAAAGGCCAAGAGCGTTTACCTGGGTTTGAACACATAAATTCAACCCCCAGGTGAACAACATTGGAGGTTGCCTACGCCCTTGTTGGTTGTTTGTAGGGACGATTTCCTGTACTGTAGCAAAGAAAAGGCGAATTATGAATCTCACGCTCGACCTTGGTGACTTGGTGAACACGGCCCTGCAGCCGGCTGGGGCAATCGAAACGGCAGTCGCGAAGCTTGAGGAATGGATGCAGCAGGATGGCTCGCCCATACGGGCAATTCGACGCGAGCCGGCGCGCGAAGCCCGGTACCTACCGATGCCCGAAGCGATCGATGCCCGGCTGCGGGATGCGCTCGCGGCAAAGTCCATCCAACAGCTCTACACGCACCAAGCCGAGGCTGTGGAACACGCCTTAGCGGGCCGCAACGTCGTGGTGGTGACGCCGACTGCCAGCGGCAAGACACTCTGCTACAACCTGCCGGTGCTCCAGACGCTGTTGACTGACCCTACCGCTCGGGCCTTCTACCTCTTCCCAACCAAAGCATTGGCAGAAGACCAGAGGCACGAGCTGGATTCGCTGGTGACGCAATTGCCTGGCGGCGTTACTTGTCATACCTACGACGGAGACACGCCGCAAGATGCTCGCCGGGCCATTCGTGAGAGAGCAAATATCGTCCTCACCAATCCCGATATGCTGCATACCGGCATCCTCCCTCATCACACAAAATGGGCGAAGTGTTTTGAGAACCTGCGCTACTTCGTGATTGATGAGCTGCATTTTTACCGAGGGGTGTATGGCAGCCATCTCGCAAACATCATCCACCGGCTGCGGCGGATCTGTAATTTCTACGGATCGAATCCGACGTTTATTTGTTCGTCCGCTACCATCTCGAATCCCAAGCAACTTGCAGAAGACATCACCGGAGAGACATTTGAACTGATCGACAACAATGGTGCACCGAGCGGCGAAAAGTACTTCGTCTTCTACAACCCGCCGGTGGTGAACCGCCAACTGGGCATCCGGCGCAGCTATCTACACGAGACGCGGCGGATGGCGCTCGAATTCATCCGGCAGCGCCAACAGACACTGGTCTTCACCAACAATCGCCTGGCTACCGAAGTACTAGTGACCTACCTCAAAGATGCCTGCTCCGAGCTGCCGTTCTCCCACGAGTCCATTCGCGGGTACCGCGGCGGCTATCTTCCGAAGGAGCGCCGGGAGATTGAGCGCGGCCTGCGAGAGGGAACCATCCGCGCGGTCGTGGCGACGAACGCACTGGAGTTGGGCATGGATATCGGTTCGCTGGACGCGGTCGTGATGGCCGGATATCCGGGGTCGATTGCGTCAACCTGGCAGCGGGCGGGGCGAGCCGGGCGCCGTCAGGCTTCCTCGCTGGCGGTGCTGGTGGCGTCGAGCGCGCCGCTGGACCAATACATCATCGAGCACCCTGAATACTTCTTCGGCCGCCCTCCCGAAGAGGCGCATATCAATGCGAGTAACCTGGAGATTCTCTTGAGCCATCTGAAGTGCGCCGCGTTTGAGTTACCGATTCAGGATGGCGAGTTGTTTGGCCCTCACCCGACTGGGCAACTCTGTGATTTTCTGGCCAACGATCTGCGGTTGCTCCACCATTCGGGAGACACCTGGCATTGGGTGAACGACAGCTACCCGGCGGACGCCGTGAGCCTGCGCGCCGTCACTAGCGATAACTTCGTCGTCGTCGACATTACGGGCGATCACAAGATCATTGGCGAAGTGGAATTCCCTGCCGCGCTGACCACGCTCCACGAAAAAGCCATCTACTTGCACGACTCCCGGCAGTACCAAGTCGAGAAGTTCGATTACGACGGCCGCAAAGCATTTGTTCGGCGCGTCGACAGCGACTACTTCACCGATGCGAACGTATACACGCAAGTGAAGGAACTTGCGACGTTTGAATCGGAGGCGGCTGCGGGTGGTACCGAGGTTCGCGCCTCTCACGGCGAAGTGCGAGTGAAGCGCCAAGTAGTCGGATTCAAGAAGATCAAGTTCTACACGCTCGAAAATGTCGGCGCCGGACAGTTGCAGCTACCGGAACAGGAAATGCACACCACAGCATTTTGGCTGCACTTTCCGAGCGAGTTCCTGGCCCGGTTTAGCGATTTGTCGCCGGTTGATCTACAAGGCGCGTTGGTTGCGGTCGGGAACCTGATCCAAACCACTGGCGCGTTACTGCTGATGTGCGACACCCGCGATCTAGGCGTCGCGATCACAGAGGACGTTTCACAGGGCGTGATTTCGCCCAATCCCCGCACGTACGAGCCAGATCTGTTTCTCTATGACAATTACCCCGGCGGCATCGGGCAAAGCCAGCCGCTGTATGCTCATCGCGAGTGCTTGCTGAAGCAATCACTGGATCTGGCCGCAGCATGTCCTTGCGAGGCGGGATGCCCAAGCTGTGTGGGACCGATCGGCGAAGTGGGTCAGAACGGGAAGACCGGAGCCGTGCGGATTCTCAGCGTGCTTTGCCAGATCAGCAGCCAAGTGCAAGCAAGCTAAGAACGAAACGCAGGTCAGCGGATTCCACTCATCCCGTTGATCACGTGGGACCTCAGCTTTCGTAGGTCCCGTGTAGGTACTTAAGTGCGAACCAGTGCGGTGCTTTCTTGCTCGTCTTCCGGGAAGACCGAGTAACCCGCTGGGGCGGGGAACAGCGACTTAAGCAACGTCAATCGCCGGCGCAGATAGCGGCTGGGCAATTGGCGAGGGCCGGTCTCGACATCGATATCACAGCAAATGCCATGCAGATAGAGCGTCAGTGTGTCGATGAACGATTGCCGGGCGTAGTCGCGAAAGACCTGCGTTTCCTTGCGCACGCTACTTTGGCGGCGTAGCAAGGCCTGCTTGGCCTGCCAGCTCTCATCGTCTACTTCGCCGTGCACCAGCGTACCCAACTCTTCGCGCAGCAGCGAGACGTACATATCGCGCGCCACGGGCGGCCACTTATCAGCGACGAGTGCGGACAGGTAGCGATAGAAGCGATAGTGGTACTCGGCGACGTCCTGCTCCTTGAGACCGAAGACGAGGATGGTTTCGCTTTCGAATGTTACCTGCGACGCCCAGGATTGTTGTCCGTCGGCTGGGCGCTCATCCACGACAAAGTCCGCGAGTTTCTCGAGTCCGGCTTGAGCGGCCTTCTTCTTGCGAGCGCCGGCTTTCACGCCAGACCGCTCCAGATAAGGAACCAACAGAATCGAGATACGCGGCAGCATGGCTGCGATGGCGGGTGGCAAGGCAGCAACGGGTTCTTCCAGATACTCCTTCAGCACTTCTTCGCTCATGGGCACCGAGGCGCAGAAATAGCTGAAGGTGTTGCTGAGTGGAATCACTTCGCCGCGGAAACGTTCGGCGAACTGACCAACACTGACGCGGGAATAATTCGGTTGAGCCGCATTGGCGGCAAGCGGCTCTCGTGGGCTGGACATCTACGTTTCGCCTCGATTCTAGCAGAGAGGCCGCGACGCGACTGGCGAGGCGGCAGGTCCTGCTCCGATCCTTTCCGCTTTGCAAGTGCTTGATGAGAGCGTGTTTTCCGATGCGCGCGGCGCGCGGAGGGCCAACCTCGGATGGTTGTTACCATAAGAACCGTCGTGCGAATCCTCATCTCCGCGGGAGAAGCATCCGGCGATATGTACGCCGCGCAGCTGGTCCACGCGTTGCAGCCGCGCTTTCCCGACGCTCGTTTCTACGGATGCGCCGGGCCCCGTCTGAAGGAAGCGGGCGTCGAAGTGGTGGTCGATTCTGCCAGCTTGGCGGTGGTCGGGTTAGCGGAAGTAGTTTCGCACCTCCCGCGAATCTACGTGCAGTATCGACGGCTTCTTCGGCACGTTCGCCGAAACCCGCCCGACTTTGCGATCCTTGCCGACAACCCCGACTTTCACTTGAGGCTGGCACGGCATCTAAAGTCGATGGGAGTTCCTGTTTTTTACCTGGTCGCGCCACAAGTGTGGGCGTGGCGGCAAGGGCGGGTTGAGACGATTCGGCAGCGCGTCGACAAGCTGTTCTGCCTTTTCCCGTTTGAAGAGCGGTGGTTCCGTGAGCGCGGGATCGACGCGGACTATATCGGACATCCGCTGGTAGCGCGGGTGCGGCCTTCATCGACCAAGGAGGAGTTCTTCGCCAAGCATGGCCTCGACCCCAATCTGCGGACCATCGTACTGCTGCCGGGGAGCCGTGTCGGCGAGGCGACGCGCCACTTACCGGACCTATTGAGCGCGATTGAACTACTTCGCCGAAAATTCGCCATGCAGACCGTGCTGGCTACGCCCAAGGGTTTTGCGTCCGCACCGTCGTTCGCAAACTTTCGGGAACGCTTTTCTTCGCTCTCCATCCAAGTAATTGAAGGTGAAACCTGGGATTCCCTTGCCTATGCCGACCTGGCGTTTGCGGCTAGCGGAACGGTAACCGTGGAGGCAGCCGTTCTCGGCACACCCATGGTGACTTTCTATAAAGTGACACCCTTAAGCTGGTGGGCAGGCAGGCGGCTTGTCAAAGTTCCTTATCTATCGATGGTGAACCTTATCGCAAATCGGAAAATCGTACCCGAACTGATCCAAAATGAAATGACGGCTGGGAATTTGGCAGCGGCAGCAACCGGGATCCTGGCTGACCCGGCTCGCGTTGAACGCATGCGCGAGGATCTTGCAACGGTGCGTAAGGTGTTGACTGGTGAAGGAGACCCACTCGACAAAGCAGCCACGTTACTCATTAAGAAGTGGGATGAATTGAAAAGCCAGCAGACGAACAGGAGACAATCGGGGCATGGCGCGTAGTTTTCAGTGGATAGCCGTTTTCCTTAGCTTGGCCACATGTTTGTGGGCCCAGGAAAAGCGTCCGCGGATCCAGGTGCAGCACTATTCAATCGATGCCGATGTGAATCCTCGCACCCAATCGCTGACGGCCACGGCCAAGGTGACGTTCCTGCCGTTGGAAGCAACCAGTGCGGTGGTCTTTGAATTGAACAGCGCCCTGACTGTATCGAAGGTAACCGACAGTCAAGGGCAAACGATTCCAACCAACCGGGATAAAGAAGAGGGCACGGTCCGCCTGATGATGCCGGTCACGCTCACCAAGAATCAGCCGGTGACCGTCACGTTCACTTACGATGGCCACATCACGGGGAACGAAGACGGCCCAGTGCCAGGCATCAAGTTCGCTGCCCTGCATCCGGACAATGGTTATCTGTTGTACCCGGCCAGGTGGTTTCCGGTCGGGACGTATACGGTAGACCGGTATTCCGCAGACATGCGGATTGCGGCTCCGTCGGATTACAAGGTAATCGCCAGCGGCGACGAGAAGCAGGAAAAGATCGGCGACCGGACCATCCACTCCTTCAATTACAAGCAGAATAGCTTTCCCGGCAGTATTGCGTTAGTGAAGGACGAACCGGTGAAAGTCTCATCGGGGGGGATCAATACCCGTGTCTTCTTCCGCGGCGATCACGTCGCAGCGGCACAAGCTTATGGCGAGGAAACCGGGAAGATGATGGCGTTCTTCACATCTATCTATGGCTTGGCGCCGCAGGCCGACCTCACATTGGTGGAGACAGAATCAGGATCGGTGAGCGGTTATGTTGCACCCGGCATCGTGTTCCTGGCGCCATCGGCCATCGGGAAACAAGTCAATGTACGCGCGCTGAGCAACGCGCTATCGCGCCAATGGTGGGGCATCCTGGTCTCGCCGACCAGCCGCAATCACATGTGGTTTGTGAACGGTGGGGCGCGCTACTCGGAACTGCTCTACCTGGAACATCTGAGTGGTCCGGGCGCCGCGGAAAACGACATACGGAACACTTACGTCGAAGCCCTCACGATCACCGATCCGCCGGTGCTGCAGGCCGCGCGCCTGGACGACTACTCACCCGAGTACTGGGCACTCACGGCGGCACGGGGCGCGTCCGTGCTCAACATGTTGCGCGCCGTAGTGGGCGATGCCATGTTCAAGAAGTCTCTACAAGCCTTCATGGACAAATACAGCTGGAAATCGGCAAACACCGAGGACTTGCGCAAAGTGTTCGAGGAGGTGGCCGGACAGGACTTCCGCTACTTCTTCCTGCAATGGCTCGAATCCAACGGCTCGCCCGATTTCAAGCTGGAGTACACCGTGTTCCGGACGCAGAAAGGCTTCCGAATAGTCGGCAAGATCACTGAGGACCTGGACACGTTTCGAATGCCGGTCGAATTGCGAATTGAAACGGAAGGCAATCCGGAAGACAAAGTGGTGGAAGTGACCGGCTCGGAGTCTGAATTCAGCATCGATACGTTTGGCAAGCCGCGCTCGATTACAATCGATCCGCAACACCGCATCTTGCGACTCGACAAGTCGATGCGAGTGCAGGTGGCGATACGGCGAGGGGATCAGTTCGTGGAAATCGGCGACTTTGCGAATGCCTTGAAGGAATACCAGAAGGCACTCGACGTGAATGCGAACAGCTCGCTAGCCCACTACCGGATCGGTGAACTCTTCTTCAAGCAGAACAACTTTCAATCGGCCGCGAATGAGTTTCGCTCTGCCCTGAATGGCGATCTGGACCCGAAGTGGACGGAAGTGTGGTCACATATCAACCTCGGTAAGATCTTCGACGTGAGCGGCTCCCGTGACCGCGCGGTGAATGAGTACAAACAGGCCATCCGCACCCGCGACAACACAGCCGGAGCGCAGGAACAAGCGGCCCAGTATTCAACCAAGCCTTACGAGCGTGCGCATTCGGAATCATAGAGGAACCAGCCCCGGCGACCAGGAGCGCGCTAAACAACGCAGGATCTGGCAGCTGCGGGTTCTAAGCTAGCGAGCCCTTAAAGGCTTCGCCGACGTGCATGACCGCGGAGACAGCGCGCAGATAGTTCATCCGCATAGGACCCAGCACCGCGACGTTGGCGGCAATGCCATTCGGGAGCTCAATCCGCATGCCGATTAGGGACAACTCGCTCATGCTTGGGTGGACATCGCCCAGTCCGACCTGAATCGCCCATTGCCCATTCGGGCGTTCGAGGAAGCGTTCCAGAATCTGCAGAACGCGTTTCTTCTCTTCCAGGGCGCGGAAAAGATCGCGCATCCGCTCGCGGGTTAAATGTAGGTCCAGGCCAATCAGGTTGCCCGCGCCTTCAAAGTGCACTTCGGGGGCCAAGCCCAGATCCAGCAATCCGACGGCATAGAGCTGATTGACGCGCTTGAGTATGGCGTCGTAGGTCGCGCTTTCGAGCTCAAACCGACGCTTTAATTCACGGTGGATGTTGGGCAGCGCCCAGCCGCTGAAGTTGTAGTTAATGTAGTTGCGGATGGACGTCAGCTCATCTTGGGTGACCTTGCCATCGATTTGCACAACGCGGTTGCGGACCATGCGGTCTTTGGTAACCACCACCATCAGAATGCGGTTGTCGGCGAGCAACAGCAGTTCCACCTGGTCGAGCGATTGATTCTCGCTGGGGATCGCGGCCGCGATGCCAAAGCTTCGCGTGAGCTCCGTCAAAAGCTGCGACGACCGTTCAATGCGGGCTTCCATGGTCGAGGTCTTTTGCAACTCGGCCAGCAGGCGATCGAGTTCGGTCCGAACGATACGACTGCCGGCCACGGTCTTCGCATAACTCTGAAAGGCTTTTTCTGAGGGAACGCGGCCGGCTGAGGTATGAGGCTGGGACAGAAAGTCGTGGTCGGCCAGATCGGCCATCATGTTGCGAATCGAGGCTGCGCTGAGGGGGTGTTTGCGCGCAATGGTGCGGGATGCTACCGGTTCGCCCGATTCGATGTAGTTCTCAACGAGCGCGTGCAACACCTCAAAGTGCCTGGGAGTGAGCGTGCCGAAGTGCCTCATGTGAATTTGTGGGCGACCAAGCCTAACTTGATTATAAATAAGAGGTTCGGTGATTGAGTGGGCGTTTGTCAATCACCTGACAGGCAAAGCGAAGAAAAAGAGATCGTCTAGCCATTCGGCGGCGGCTGGCGCTTCAGGCTGCAGTGGCAGGGAGTTCAACCGTTTTGGCATGTCTCCAGAGACGCTCCAAATCGTAGAACTTGCGTGCTGTTTCCGAGAACACGTGAACGACGAAGTCTCCATAGTCGAGCAGGACCCACTCGCCGCTCTCGTAACCCTCCGTGCTTACTGGCAGCTCGCCTGTTTTTTTCAGCTCCTTGTGAATCTCGTCGGCGATAGCCTGCGCCTGACGCGGGTTGGCGGCCGTGCAAATGAGGAAGAAGTCGGTAAACGAAGTGACTTCGCGCAGGTCGAGCACGCGGATATCCAGAGCTTTTCTGGAATCTGCCGCATGCACGGCAATCATCCAGTTTTCGGGTTCCGGGTTATGGGTCAAGTCGTGGCTGGGTAGTTCGCGGAACTCCGGCGATTGATCAGGGATGGTTGAGAGGTTGTCGATTGCGCCCAGTGTGTCTTCGGGCGCTTTCTCGTGACGGGGTTTGCTCTTCTTGGGACGCGAAGAGCTCGTTTGGGTGGGGCGTTTCTTGAGGGTCGTTGCAGCAGCTCCTTGGGCCTAGCGTACTACAATAAAATGGATGCGTAAATGCTCTGTTGCGGCTGGAAGGTATATTGCGCCCAGGGCATTCCCGGTGGTCGTAACCTTACTGTTACAAGCTGTTAGCGGTTCTATGCTGCTGGCCGCCGCCGAACCTGCCGGAGATGCGCCGGCGGTTACATACGCCACCGTCAGCGAGGCCGCCGTGGCTCGCGCCCGCCGCGACGTGGACCGGATTAAATCCCTGGTAGACGTAGGGGCCCTCCCCAGGAAACGCCTGGAACAGGCTGAGGCGAGCTTAGCCGATGCGGAAGATGAGGCGATTCTGGTTCGAACCTTGTACGGATCCTCGCGGATCGAAGATCTTTCGTTCGAAGATTCGAAGCTGATGGTGGAAGCCGCCGAGCGACGCGTCGTTCGCCAGCAGGCATTAGTCAACGACCGGAAGAAGCTGGTTGATGAAGGGATCCTGGCCCCTTCGGAAATTGAACCCGAGCGGCGAGAGCTGGAGATGCGCAGGGGCACGCGGGACTTGGCGCAAAGCCGCGCACAGCTGCTGGTTCAGCTTGCCAACATGGCAAAGGCCGAACAGGAGCTGGAGCGCTCGAGACAGGCCGACCTGGACAGCCCGAAGGACATTATGGTTCGTTTCGATGGGAATGGGATCTTCAGCCCGGACGATTTGAAGACCGTTTCAGCCGAATACGAAAAGCGCTTTCATGAGCCGCTGCCAATCAGCGCGCTAGGCCAGACACTCATGCATCAATCTCTGGGTTTCGACCATCGCAACCGCGTGGACGTGGCGTTAAGCCCCGATCAAAAGGAAGGCCTTTGGCTGCGCGCGTTCCTCGAGCGACTGCATATCCCCTATCTTGCCTTCCGCGAAGCTATGCCCGGTGCCGCCACTGGCGCGCATATTCACATCGGTCCGGCAAGTACACGGCTGAAGACGGCGACACTGTAGCAGGACTTTTCGCAATGCGTGATGGGGACGGACTCTTCGCAGTGGGGACGGACCCTGTCAGCGCTCGATTCCTTCCAGCCTTTGCTTTTCCACGCTTCTCTCTCCCAGCCTGACCAGCTTGGCGCAAAGGCGCGTCAAATCGATTCGGCGGACGAGCGCTCAACGTCTCTGTGGGCCCGGGCTGCGGATTGTAAGACACAGCGGTGTTATAACCCCAGCAGAGCTTATGAATATCGGCGCGTTCAAATGCACTGGCCCGCCGCGATATTCCACTTTCGCGGTAGCTTCCTATGAGGCGGCGAGCGACTGCTTGGAAGATCTTCGACCGGGTGGGGACCAAGCCAGTCTGCGATGGAAGTGCTGTTCCAGGCTGTGAATCCAGTCAGCATCGCCGCAGGGCAGCGACGAGGGAATCGCCTTCCTCAAGGCCTCGTCACGATCGCGGTCAGAATGCTCGAGGAAGGCATGCCATTCCTCGCGCGAGTAGCTTCGACGTGTTTTAATCGCGGTCATCGCGACGTATGGATCGTTCTCCCCGGCCAGACGCGCCCGGGCGGAGGAAAACTTGAAGTCTTCAGCGCGGCGGACCAACTTCGCCCGTCTCGGATTCAGTTCAACGTAGCGAAGGGCGGTCCAATAGTGGTCCTCGCTCAGAGGAGAGGAGTGAAAGCGCCCCTGCATCAGAGGTCCGGTGCGCCCATGTTTGCGGTTAAAGGTCATGGCCCACCAGGTGTGAACGCGGCGAAAGAGGCGAGCCAAGCCATGGGCCGAGGTGGGAGTAAGCAGCCAGTGGACATGGTTGTCCATTATGCAATAGCCCTGCACCAACACCTTCTCTTCGGCCGCGATGAGCGAAAAGCGACGCAAGTAGCGTTCTTTCTCGGATCCGTTCGCAAAGAGAATGGTTTTATTTGCTCCTCGCGAGACGACGTGATGAACCACATTCGGTAACACGATTCGCGGTTGGCGCGCCATAGGCTGTTAGGGCAAACCCCTGCCCCTTGCTCATTTGGAAAGTGCCCGCCAGCCGTCAATCCTCTCTCGAAGAGTGGGTCCGTCCCCAACTAGCGGGAGGGTCCGTCCCCAACTCGGGAGGGTGCGTCCCTGCCTAAAGGGTGCCCACCGGGAGGAATTGGATGTCGATGTTGCCGGCCCGGTGTCCGCGGTACATTACCCCCACGCCACCTGGATACGTGATCAGCATTGAGGTGTTGGATGTCCAATCAAACTTAAGATAATCGGTCTCTTCGCCAAACTGAAAAACGGAAGTGCCGCCGCTTCTCGGGTCTTCGCCTCGCCGAATGATGCGGACCTGGGTAACCGACGGGCAATAGCCGACTAGGGCTTCGCATCTCTTTCGGAGGTGTACGGCAACGAATGAGCCGTTCGGGCTCTCCTTTTTCGCGATGACCGTCACGGTTTGGGAGAGATGGCAGTTGGCCAGCACTCCGTAAAAGATTGACCCCGCCACGAGTCCGCTCGCTGCCAAGCAGAGGATCGCGGTTCGAAGCTTTCGGTGCTGACTCTGGGCCGGCGCCCACAGGTTTCCTGCAGCGGCCGCAGCCAAGACGGATAGCATCGCAAGCCCCGCCAGCGGCCAAGTGAGATCCCCGTACCTTCCCTCTCCTGCGCGAATGATGCTGAAGAGGCAAACGAGGTGACAGCAGAGCAAACCGAGAGGGCCAACAAGACCCACTGCAGGGTAATAAGCTGACGGGTCGTCACATCTTATTTTGCGCTGCCGCCAGGTCCACCTTTGCCGTCACCAGTCCCGGTGACGTCGCCGTCACTTCAATTGGCCCCGACTGGCCGTTATTCGATCGCACAATCAGCAATGCCAGACCGTTGAATGCTTTTCGGTTGTCAGCCTGGAAGAGCTCGGTTGTGGCGGGGTTGCCGTTATCGACGGCGGCGATCCGACCTGCACCCGAAACCTGAAAGTGAACCTGGTTGTCGGCCATCGGACAAAACACGCCATTCGCATCTACAATGCGGACGGTGACGAAGGAGAGATCCTGACCGTCGGCTTGGATCGTACTCCGGTCCGGGATCAATTCGATCTTCGCCGGAGCCCCAGCCGTCGTCATTTCGTCGGTTGCTGCAACCTTTCCGTCCTTGTAACCAACCAGCTTGAGTGAACCGGGCTCGTACGGCACGTTCCACAGGAGGCGGTACTTCGATGGGAACTTCAGATCTTTACTAGTGTTCGGCCCAACGGGCAGGGTTACGGGTTCACCAAACCGCTGCTTGCGGCCGAGCGACTTGCCGTTTAGGAACAGCTCAACCTCGTCGCAATTGGTGTAGGCCATGACGGGGATGGCCTTCCCCTCGTAGCCGGGCCAGTTCCAATGCGGGAGAACATGCACCATCGGCGCGGTGGTCCAGCGGCTTTGGTAGAGGTAGTAACGGTCTTTTGGAAAGCCGGCCAGATCGACCGCGCCGAAGTAGGAACTGCGCGACGGCCAGTCTTTTGGATCCTTCCCCATGTAATAAGGTGTCGGCTCGCCCAGGTAATCGAATCCGGTCCAGATAAACTCGCCCAACACCTTGGGGTTCTTGTCCTCGCCGCCCCACTCGACGTCGGGCAGTGTGGCCCAAGGCGGGACAATAATGTCGTAACTGGTCAAGTTCAGCGATGGATGCTTGTTGTACTTCTCAAGCGGCAGGTGATATACGCCGCGCGAACTGACCGTAGAGGCGGTCTCGGTGCCCAGAATGATCCAGTTCGGATGGCCCGCTAAAACCTCGCCGTAGTGCATCGGCTTGTAATTGAATCCCGGCAAGTCGACTTGCGCCGCCATGCCGTTTTTGATCGCGGCGGGCCACTGATCGAAGGCGGAAGTGGTGGGACGAGTTGGATCTTCGCGATGACAGATGGAGGTGAGGTGTTCGGCAATCCCGGCGCCCTCGGGCTTTCCTTGCTCGGGGATCTCGTTCCCGATGCTCCACATGATGATGCTTGGATGATTACGGTCGCGATGCAGCATGTCCCGGAGGTCTCGATCGCTCCATTCGTCGAAGTACTTGGCGTAGCCGTTCTTCACCTTCGGGATGCGCCACATGTCGAAGGCTTCATCCATCACCAGCAGCCCAAGCCGATCACATAGATCCAGCAGTTCCGGCGAAGGCGGATTGTGGCTGGTGCGGATGGCGTTGACGCCCATGCTCTTCATGATCTGCAGCTGGCGTTCCGTGGCCCGGCGATTTACCGCGGAGCCGAGCGCGCCCAAGTCATGGTGCAAGCAGACGCCCTGCAGTTTCACGGGCTTGCCATTCAGCAGAAAGCCCTTGTCTTTGTCGAAGACAGCGGTGCGAATACCGAAGGTGGTTTCATAGCGGTCGAGGACGGTCGATCCGTCCTTCACCACGCTCACCGCCCGATAGAGGTAGGGCCGGGCGAGGTTCCAGCGCTCCGGGTTCTTCAGTTGAAGTTTGGCATCGGATGTGGCGGATTCATTCGGCGTCAGATTGACGTCATTGGTCGTCTTGGCGACTTCACTTCCCTTGGCGTCAAGGATGAGAGTCTCCAGCGTCACTTTGCCGCCGGTGTCACGGCCGTTGCGAATGTCGGTTTTGATGTCGATGGCTGCCGACGTGTCAGAGATTTCGGGCGTGGTGAGATACGTGCCCCACCGCGCCACATGTACTGGCGAGGTGACATCAAGCCAGACGTTGCGGTAGATACCGGCGCCGGGATACCAGCGGGAGGAGTCCTTTTCCGGCGTCAGGCGAACAACGATGACATTATCGGCGCCGTGAAAGTTCAAGTGGGGCGTCAGGTCGAAGCTGAACCCTATGTACCCATACGGCCGTCCACCCAATTCGATTCCGTTCAGCCAAACCTTGGCGTTCGACATGGCGCCATCAAATTCGATCGAGTAGCGCTTGGCACTTGCTCCCGCCGGCAGCGTGAACCGCTTTCGATACCAGCCCGTGCCGTAATACGGGAGCGCTCCTTGGGAAGGCCCGTACTCCAAGGCAAATGGACCTTCAATGGCCCAGTCGTGGGGGAGTTCAACACTCCGCCACGCACTGTCGTTGAAGCCGGGCGTTTCAGCGCCTGGAGCATCGCCCTTGAAGAATTTCCAGCCCTGGTTGAAGCTGACGTGGCGCTGGAAATCGGGATTCACAGGCGCGCTTTGAGCGAGCAGCCCGGTGGCAAAGGACAATGCCAGCCCGAGCGCCCGGATGTGAATTTGAAATGAGTTGTTCACGGAAGTCTCCGTTGTTCCACTCAAACACTATCAAACGGACGAATCTGAATCCGCCGAGGGCTTGGTTTTTTCGGCGTCGCGAAAGTGCCGGAACCCATCAAATTCTCGACATTAAAGAAAATTATTCTGGGGTTGGTGACGGCCGGCGGTCAGTTTTGCCCAGTATTTGTGCAACGACGCAACGACACATCTCGCAAGCCCTTCATTCCAGACATGCCGAACTCTGGCAGTACTCTTGCTACGCCAGTGACCAAGAGATGGTGTGTATCCACGTAAGCCCAGAAAGAGCGTAATTCAGGAGACAATTTATGGCCGACTTCTACCAGGATGGGGTGCTGACCACTCTTCATCGACTAAATAACAACCACGTGGACCGCCTGGAAGCGGACTTAGTGAAGTTCACCCGAAACCGGCCAATTGGGCTGGTCCTTCCCGCCTTGTTTTCAGAGTTCGAAACTCTGGCTATGCAGAGGATCACCCAGCAACTCAAACAAATTCAGTACCTGGAGCGAATCGTAGTCGCAGTGGGCAAAGCCTCGCAGGACCAATTCGAGCGGGCCAAAGGCTTCTTCCACGATTACTACACGCCGGTGCGCCTGATCTGGATTGACGGCCCCCGCATTCAGTCGCTGTTGAAGAAACTGGGGGAACGAGGCGTTCCGGCCGGGCCCGACGGCAAAGGCCGTTCCTGTTGGCTGTCCTACGGGTACCTGTTGGCCTCCCGGTGCTGTGACGTCATTGCCCTACACGACTGCGACATCGTGAACTACGACCGGCAACTGCTGGCACGCTTGTGCTATCCGGTAGCTCACCCGCACCTGAGCTTTGAGTTCTGTAAGGGATATTACGCTCGCGTCACGGATCGGATGCACGGCCGCGTCACGCGCCTGTTCATGACCCCGCTCGTGCGCGCGCTGGAGGGGATGGCTCCCGGCAATCCGTTCCTGCGTTATCTCGACAGTTTCCGCTTCCCGCTGGCGGGAGAATTCGCTATGGACATTAACTTGGCTCGCGTCATCCGCATTCCAGCCGACTGGGGGCTGGAAGTCGGCGTCCTGGCGGAAATGTTTCGAAGCACAGCCGTCTCGCGCACCTGTCAGGTCGACCTGATGGATAACTACGAGCACAAGCACCAGGACCTATCGCAGGGAGAGCCGTCCAAAGGGCTGGCCAAGATGGCTCGGGAAATCGCCAAGTCACTTTACACAACACTGGCGGCGGAAGGCCTGGTCTTCACGGCCGACCACTTCCGGAGTCTGGAAGTACGCTATGTCCGAATGGCGCAAGACACCATCACCCGTTACTACGCCGATGCCATGCTGAACGGCTTGAAGTTTGATCGTCATTCCGAAGAGCTGGCGGTGGCGACCTTTGCGAAGAGTCTGCGCGAGGCGGCTAGCGAGTTTCTCGAAAACCCCACCGGGAACACACTGATTCCGAACTGGAATCGCGTACTGGCGGCGTTTCCGGAATTCTTTGAGCTGCTGGAAGACGCGGTAGAGAAGGATTCCCGGGAACTAATCCGAGCAGTCGCCGTCTAGCGGCATCGCCACCGCACCTTACGGAGGAAAGCCGATGAATACCTCGCTCTTGCCGGCCGAGGCGCTCCGGGCGGTCGAATCCATTCGCCAAGCGGACATCGTCATAGGCATCCCCAGCTACAACAACGCGCGAACCATCGGGCACGTTGTGCGGGCGGCCAATGCCGGCTTGGCGAAGTATTTTCCTGGTTACACGGCCGTGGTTGTCAACTCGGATGGCGGTTCTAAGGACAACACACGCGAGGAGGTTCTCTCCGCCCAAATAGAGGACAGCCGCTTGATGCTGCTATCCACGCCAATGCCCGCCGCCCACCGGCTGTCGCTCCCCTACCATGGAATCCCCGGCAAGGGCAGTGCCTTCCGGCTGATCTTCCAACTGGCGGAGCGGCTGGGTGCAAGAGCCTGTGCTGTCGTCGATTCGGATTTGCGTTCCATAACACCGGAGTGGATCGACCTTCTCGTGTCCCCCCTGTTGTCCGCGAACTACGATCTTGTGACGCCCTACTACTACCGTCACAAGTACGACGGGACCATCACTAACAGCATCGTCTACCCGCTCACGCGAGCCCTTTACGGCTTGAGAATTCGCCAACCGATCGGTGGCGAATTTGGCCTTTCCGGCCGTCTGGTCCGGCGCTATCTGCAGTCAAATGAATGGGAGACCGACGTTGCCCGCTACGGAATTGACATCTGGATGACGACAACCGCGATCGCGGAAGGGTTTCAGGTTGCACAGAGCTTTCTAGGAGCGAAGCTTCATGATGCCAAGGACCCCGGCTCCGACTTGACCGCGATGCTCCATCAGGTAGTCGGCAGTGTTTTCACCCTGATGCGAAAGTACACGCTGGTGTGGCGGAACAAAACGGGATCCCGGGACGCGGACCTGTTTGGATTTCGGTTCGACGTGGGACTGGAGCCGGTCACGGTGAATGTCGATCGAATGATTCACGCCTTTCGCTTCGGCTGCGAACAACTGGGTGAAGTGTGGGCAGCCGTGTTTCAACCGGCCACCCTCGTCGCGCTGCAAAGATTAGGCAACGAAGCCGAAAGCTCGCCGGAAAAATTTCACCTGGATGACGAGTTGTGGGCCAAGGTCGTGCTTGATTTTGCCGTCGCCTTCAATAAGGGTCGTCTTCCCGCTGGTCAATTGTTGAGTTCGCTCACTCCGCTGTACCTGGGGCGCGTCGCATCGTTCGTCCTGGAGACAGAGACACTGAACGCCGTGGAAGTAGAAGAAAAAATCGAGCGGCTGTGTCTGACATTTGAGGGTCTGAAACCCTATTTGATTGAGCGCTGGGAAGCAAAAGACGCCGCTCCGGAGCGGCCGAACCGAAAACTGCAAGACACACACTCGGTTGAGACGAGGGAAGCGAGCCTGGAGGTATAAGCATGCTCAACACACTGCGACAGATTATCGAGGGGACCGTTGATCGCCTCTACTACTACGTCACGAACTTCGCGCCACCTCTGCTGGCTGCGCTATTTGTGATCGTGCTTTCCTGGGCAGCCGCGCTGGCCGTCCGATGGCTCATCTACAGGATTTTCAAAGGCACGGCGATTGATAAGTTCCTGCGGCAGAGCGGGGTCGCGTTCATGCTCGACCGGTCGGGCCGGCTGCGAGCCACACGCATCGGCGCGGAAACGGCGTACTGGGCGCTATTGTTGGGCGGTGTGATGCTCGGGCTGAGTATCTTCGATACGAATCTGACCTCGCAGGTGATCAATAAAGTGGTTTTCCTGCTTCCGAAGCTGGTGACGGCCGGCCTCATCCTGCTCGCCGGTGCGTGGCTGAGCCTTTACCTCAGCCGCAGTCTCCTGGTCTGGGCGGTCAACGAGGATCTCCCGTCGCCCCGCCGTCTGGCGGCCATGCTGCGGGTCGTAATTATGTTTGTCGCCGTCGTCGTGGCGGCAGATCAACTTGATTTCGCGAAAGCCGTGTTCCTTGCGGCGTTCATCATTCTGGTGGGCGGAGCCGTTCTGACGGCGAGCCTCGCCATCGGCATCGGAGCCAGCAGCAGTGCGCGCATTTTCATCGAGCGGAAGCGGCAGCAGAGCAGCGGGACGCACGAACGGTCACTCTGGAGTCATCTCTGAAAAAGGCTGCATCAGGGCCGACTCGGCCGCGTAAGTAAAGTGCTTCGCAATCACTTCCAGGACAGCACGGTTCCAACCTTCCGGACCAGGGGAGCTGGTGATCTCCGCACGCGGAACCAGCCGGCTTAGCTCTTGTGAGTGCGCGGATCGGATCAAGATGGGGATCGAGACGTTCTGAAGCAAAGGCAGGTCGTTGAAGCTATCCCCTAACCCAACTGTCGTCAGGGTGCCGTAGCAATCCTCATACGCTTTCTGAAGGGTCGACGTGGCGACGCCTTTGTCATTGGCTCCCGTGATATGCAGGAAGCGGCTGCCGGAAATGCAATGGAGCCCCTCCTCTTGAACTGCCTGAAACAAACTGCTTGAGCGGTCCGGATCTAATACGACGAATGGCTCATCGAACTCCCTCATCTGGGCCAGTCGCGCCTGCTCCAGGGGCAACTCAGTTGCGGCGGCGACCTGTTCAGCCGTCATCTGGGAAAACCCACGAACCCGACATCGGGACTTGTCTGAGGCGCGTTTCAATGCCTCCACCAGGAGCAAATAGGGAGTTCCGTACTCGACGATATCCCACCCGTCGAGTGACTTGCCGTCAGGAACCGGTGAAGGAAAGTAGCCCTGGGGGATCACGAGCGCGGCGCCATTCTCGACGATAAAGGGATGAGAATTGCCGGTTTCCTGGCGCCAGAACTCGACTTCGGCGCGGGTCTTACTGGTGGCGAACACCCAGGGAATGCCCTCGGCCCGAAGGCAATCGATGGCAGCGCGGGCGGGGTCCCAGGAATAGCTATTGCCATCGAGTAGAGTGCCGTCGAGATCGGTGAATAGCAGGATCATCCGTGTCGCCCGGACAGGAGACGCAGCCGTCAGCGAAAATGCTTCGGGAGAGTTGTGAGACGGCGACCGGCGGCGGGTTGCTAAACCGCCCACTAGGGTCCGTCCCCAACAGGGTCCAGGGTCGTCCCCAACAGGGTCCGTCCCCGTTGTTTATTTCCTCAGCATGGCAAAGGCGAACAAGGTATCGCCTGCGCCGACAACCAGATACTGCGTGCCATCCAGCTGGTAAGTCATGGGACCGTTACTAAGGGCATTGCCCAGATTGGCGTGCCATAAGGGCTGCCCTGTGGTTGCATTCAGCGCCACCAGGTTGTTGGATGGATCGCCGGCGAAAACCAAATTTCCGGCAGTGCTGAGCACACCGGAGCGCGGGCCGCCCATTCCCTCCCACTTGTGACCCCACTTGATCTTCCCGGTTTTGTAATCGATGGCTTCAAGAACCGATTCGGACCAGCCACCCCGATCGTTGCCGCCCCAACCTTCGGGTTTTTCGTCGTCGTCGAATATGTAATAGACACTGTATGCGTTCGTCGCGTTGATGTAGAAGAGCCCGGTATCGGGGCTGAAGCTGGGAGGAGGCCAGTTAGCGGCGCCACCTTGATTCGGCGAAACCAGCGCACCATCCAGTTGGGGCATCTTCGCGGGATTCGGAATCGGCTGGCCTTTGGCGTCGATCCCCTTTGACCAGTTGGCCTTGGCAAACTTCGTGGTTACAATATTTTTGCCGTTCGTCCGGTCGAGCACGAAGAAGTATCCGTTGCGGCTGGCCTGTGCGACGAGCTTTCGGTGCTGTCCGTCGATCTCGCCGTCAAAGAGCACTGGAGTTTGTATGGCGTCCCAGTCATGTGTGTCGTGTGGCGAGGACTGGAAATACCAAGCCCGCTTGCCGGTATCCGGATTCAGCGCAACGATCGATTCTGTAAAGAGATTGTCGCCGGGGCGGCCCTTGCCCGAAATTACGGGCTGCGGGTTGCCGGTGCCGAAGTAGATCAGGTTGAGTTCGGGATCGTAGGTGACTGTGCCCCACGTCATGCCGCCCCCGTGCATCATGGCCTCTTTGTCCGGCCAGCTGGCGGCTTCCGGGTCACCAGGCTGAGGGTGCGTGTACCAGCGCCATTGCAGGTCGCCCGTCTCGGGGTCGTGCGATTCCAGATAGCCGGGAATATCCAGATCGTCGCCGCTGACGCCGACCAGAACGTGATTCTTCACGATGATGGGCGCAGTTGAGCCGAAGTACATCTGGTCGAGGTCACAGATCGACTTATGCCAGCGTTCCTTGCCGTCTTTCAGGTTTAGGGATACGAGATTGCAATCGGGCGTTTCGAAGTACAGCCAGTTGCCATAGACTCCGACCCCTCGGTTACCAATGTGAATGCCGCCCTTCGATTCCCAGGCGTAGTGCCAGATTTCGCGGCCCGTGCGCGCATCAAGAGCCCAGACATGGTCGGGAACGCTGAAGTACATGACGCCGTCGATAACCAGAGGCGTCGACTTGACTGCGGTCCCGAATAGCCCACTGCTGCTGACGTTGAGCCGGTAGACCCACGCCAAGCTGAGAGACGTTACGTTCGACGCGTTGATGTTCGAAAGCGGGCTGAAGCGTCGTCCCGAATAGTCGCCGCTGTAGATCGGCCAGGTGTCGGTCGGCAACTGGTGCAGTTTCTCTGGATTCAAGCTCTGAGCGAACAACGAACCGCTGAGCAGCAGCAGGGTGAAGGACGCTCGAAGTCCGGTCATTGCAGGGTCTCCAGATACGCGACGATGTCGTGCATATTCTTGTCCGTGTAGATGTCGAGAAGTTCAACATGCATCGCGTAGGGGTCGTGTTTCTCCACTTTCAGTTCGGGGGTGCGGGTCCACGCGTGATACTCGCCGGCTGCATCTCGTAACGACACGTTGAAGTCATCCAACTGCACCAACGTTCCGGTGATCGATGGTCCCGCGGGAGGAGTTACCGTTATGGTCGCAGGCTTCGAGGGCGAAGGAGCCCTTGCGGCGCGTCGCCCGAAGCCGAAGGATTGGGGGAACAGGAACTTCGACTGCAGCGTGGGCGGGTCGTACTTCTTGGCAATGCCCGCTAGATCGCCGGTGGGCGAATGGCAGGTATTGCATTTTCCGGCGCCATTAAAAAAGGCTTGCCCTTCCTTCGGGTCCCCCGTAAGAACGTTTTGGATTTTCGAATAGGGTCCGCTGCGAAGGGTGTCTTCCACCTTTTCATGCAGGAAGTGGGAAAGGTCGGCAATCTGTGCTTCGGTCAGATTGGCGCTGGAAACGCCGCTTTGGGTCGGATGCCCGGCCTTCAGAAACGGCCCCAAGGTGCTCCCATAACGATCGTGAAGAACTATCAGGGAGCGGACGAGATCCGGCCCTTTCTGGCTATCGGGCACATTGGCGTTTGCTCCGCGCGCTTTCGGGCCGTGGCAAGTGACGCACTCCGCGATGTAGATCGTTTTGCCGCGAGCGGCCGCCTCGGCGTCGACGACTTGGGCATCATCGGGACCAGCCCCAATCCCTCCCGGCTTTGGTTGCGGCGTTTTCCCTGAACTTCCGGGCAGCACAGTGGGCGAGGCCGCTCCCGGCGGAAGGTTCTGTGCAAGGTAGTCCACCACTTGGGCAAGCTCGGCTTCGGATCCCTTTGCGCCTCGAGCCACCATCGCCGTGACCACCTGAGTCCACTGGTCGTGGGTCCGTCCCCGGCCGGTGATCATGTTCATCCCGTGGCACCCGCTGCAGACCTTTTGAACCGCAGCTTTGCCGGGCGCGTCAGGCAGCTGTTGCGGAAACGCGCCAGGCGCCGACACCGCAAGGGTGAAAAGTACCCTGACTAGAGCTAGTCTTCCTGAAACCATGTTTGTCCTCATTGGCGGCGAGGCCTCTTCGAAAATACCAACACCTGATCCAGGGCAACGCTACTCTCTAGCTGCCGAACGCAGCATCCGCCACTGGTAGCTTGATCGCCTGCCCTCAGGGTCCGTCCCCATTAGGGTCCGTCCCCATTTCTCGGTGGTGCGGTGGCGGGCGCCTGCGCGAAGTGGCGATGCCACGACGCCACCTGGGTTAATTTCCGCTCTTGACTACTCGGCTTATTCCAATAGAATCAACGAAAGAGCAATTTTTTCATCGGACTTCTGATTGCAGATGTATGATTTGAACGTTGCGGACACTGTTGTTCGCTTCCTGAAGGAGATTGCCCACCCATGAAGATCCTCAATTTGGGCTTTGGAATTCTGTTACTAGCCGGACTTGCCTTCGCGGCAGACGACCTCGACAGCGCATTTCAAGGCCTACAAGCAGCCGAGAAGTCAGGCGATACCGCCCAGATCAAGACATTCGCCGTCGAGACGTGTAACTTCGCCAAGCCAATCATTAACTCTCCGGCCCCGGAGACCCCTGAAGCGAAGGAAGAGTGGAAACAACGCGTGGAGTATGCTCAGTCCGCTCAAGTCCATGCGGAATACGCACTCTATGCGGCGGCCGTCAAGGCCCCCCCTGCCGTAGGGCTGGAACTGGTTCAAACGCTAGAGCAAGTCGCACCGAAGAGCAAATACCTGGAAGATCCGGCACTCCTGCTGATGCCGGCCAGTAACGCCTTTGCCCACGGGCAATTGGATAAAGCTCTGACATATGCCAAGAAAGCCATTGCAGAATGCGGGAAGAAGCCGGATTCGAATGTCCTCGGCAGGGCTTCCTACATTGCCGGCATGGTCGAAGCCAAGAGGAACCAATGGGTCGCGGCAGACCACGACCTGCGCATCGCGCTACCTTCTCTCAAGGGAAATGATGCGACGTTGGGGCCGGCTCTGTTCAACCTCGGTTTGGCTAACTACCACATTGGCCACGAAATCGGGAGTAGATCCCAACTAATGGAGGCCCAGAAGTTCAGTGAGCAGGCCGCCACGCTCAAATTCCCGGACGCCCAGCAAGCCTACATCAACGCGCAGTCGATTAAAGCTGAGTTGGCCAAGAAGTAAGCCCGCTTAATCGAGCGGTTATTGAGTGGTCCACGGGATCACCAGCGTTGCCAGACACAGCGCCGGCAGCATGACGAGCACGCCAGTCTTCAGGAACCTCCATCCACTGACGTGCTCGCCTTCCCGCCGGAGGGCGATCAGCCACAAGATCGTCGCCAGTGATCCCGTAACGGACAGATTAGGGCCCAGGTCCACACCGATCAGGACAGCGGGCCGCAAATAGTCGGGCAGTTGAACCGCGCGCAAAGCTCCTCCCGCAAGCAGGCCGGACGGCAGGTTGTTCATTACGTTTGACAAGGCCGCGACGGCGAACGAGGCGGACAGCGATGCGGTCATCGGCGGCAGGTGC
Source organism: uncultured Acidobacteriaceae bacterium (assembly GCA_963740005.1). GTDB lineage: Bacteria > Acidobacteriota > Terriglobia > Bryobacterales > Bryobacteraceae > CAJCIT01. The sequence continues at coordinate 31,045 of CAVUCO010000075.1, forward strand.
GCAAGTCGCTTTAGGACAGTTCCCACATCCTGAAGCGCTCCCACGCCGTCCAGCGCTTCCACGAGCACGAACAACCCCGCCACCAGCGGCAAAACACTCCACGCCACGCCGCCCGCTATTTCCCGCACTCTGCCCGGGTGGGCCCGGGTTGCCAGTACTATGGCCCCGATTGCGGAGACCAAGGTCGCCGCTCCCAGGTTCTGCCCGAGGCTCGAAACACCAATTAAGAGAACCCCGGTTACCGCGATGCCCCACACCGCCCGTCGGGCCTCATCCGTCAGCTTCGGTGTTTCTGCCGCCTCCATCGCTCCCTCCAGATCGCGGCGCGAAAGGAAGCGCAGCACCGCATAGGTTGCCGCAATCGACAAAATGGACGGCAGTAGGAACAAACGTAACCACGGCAACAGCGGGGGGAGGCTTTTCCCGTAAACCACCAGATTGGCGGGATTCGCGATAGGCAGGACGAAGCTCGCGGCGTTCGCGATAAAGGCGCAAACAAAGAGGTACGGAAGTGCCGTGACGCGGGCCTTCTTGACCGCGGCATACACCGCGGGCGTCAGAACTACCGCAGTCGCGTCGTTTGAGAGAAAAACGGTAACTAACGTCCCGACCAGGTAGATGAGCGTGAAGAGGCGGGCGCGGGATCCTCGTGCTTTGCGGACCGCGACGTTCGCCAGCCAATCAAAAACCCCTTGCCGGCGGGCTAATTCCGACAGCAACATCATTCCTGTGAGGAAGAGGTAGACATCCGTGCCCTTGGCAACTCCGGACGCTGCGCCAGATACCGGCAACAGGCCCGTAACCACCAGCAGGGCCGCTCCCAAGCACGCCCAAATCGCTTCAGGCCATTTACCGGGGCGGATCAGGACGCCGGCCAACGTAGCGGCAGCAATAGTCCAAACCCAAATCGCGTTCACCGCGCGAATGTCTCCTGCGGTATTCGCCCCTCGGGCGGTTTGGAGAGAACCATCCTTCGACCATTACCGCACGGGCTTGTCGGAGGAGTCCGCCTGTGGCGACACCAAAGACGCGGAAGCGCCCGTACTCAAACGAGTCACAGGCGCTTCCTTCGATACTTCTGTTGCGGGTCTGGCAGCTATTCCTTGGAACCAATGCGCATGGCGTAGAACGACCGCCATACGAAGATCATCGAGATCGCGAGGAATACGGCGGCCAGAACGTGGCCCATCATCGGTCCCTGTTCGGCGGATAAGGAGACAGCCAGTTCAACCGCGAGCAACCCGAATAGTGTCGTGAACTTGATAATCGGATTGAGCGCGACTGAGGAGGTGTCCTTGAAGGGATCGCCGACCGTGTCGCCGACGACCGTGGCGTCGTGCAGTTCGGTGCCCTTCTGCTTTAGTTCGGTCTCCACAATCTTCTTGGCGTTGTCCCATGCGCCGCCGGCGTTGGCCATGAAGATGGCCTGATATAAGCCGAACAACGCGATGGAGATGAGATAGCCAATAAAGAAGTATGGTTCCACGAATGCGAATGCCAGGGTGGAGAAAAACACCGTCAGGAAGATGTTGAACATGCCTTTCTGCGCATACTTCGTGCAGATCTCGACAACCTTCTTGCTGTCGGTGACGGAGGCTTTGGTGGCAGTTTCCAGGTTGATGTTTCTCTTGATGAATTCAACAGCGCGATAAGCACCGGTGGTGACGGCTTGCATCGAAGCGCCGGTGAACCAATAGATCACCGCGCCTCCGGCAATCAGGCCGAGCAGGAACGGCGGGTGCAGGATAGAGAGGTTCGAGAGCAGTTCAGGCTTCAGGCCCTCGGTCAGCGCAAGCACGATGGAGAAGATCATCGTGGTCGCACCCACAACTGCCGTTCCAATCAGCACGGGCTTCGCCGTGGCTTTGAAGGTGTTTCCTGCGCCGTCGTTCTTCTCGAGGTTGTCTTTGGCTACTTCGAAATTGACATCAAAGCCATAGGTCTGTTTGAGTTCCTTCTCGATGCCGGGAATTTGCTCGATCGTAGAAAGTTCATAAACCGACTGGGCATTGTCTGTAACCGGACCATACGAATCCACTGCGATGGTCACCGGACCCATGCCGAGGAATCCGAACGCCACAAGACCGAAAGCAAACACGGCCGGCGCGATCATCAGGCTCCCCAAACCCATAGTGCTAACGCCGTAAGCAATCCCCATCAGCATGAGAATTGCCATTCCCAGCCAATAGGCACTGAAGTTACCGGCCACGAGCCCCGAAAGGATATCGAGCGACGCGCCGCCTTCCTTGGCAGACGCGACCACTTCGCGCACGTGCCGTGATTCAGTGGAGGTGAAGACCTTCACGAGTTCGGGAATCACCGCTCCGGCGAGTGTGCCGCAGGTGATGACAGTGGAAAGCTTCCACCAAAGGGATCCGTCGCCTAGATCCGGAATGAGGAAGTAAGACACCACGTACGTGAGTCCTATGGAAAGCAACGAGGTGAGCCATACCAGCGTCGTCAATGGTGTCTCAAAATTCATCTCGTTTACATGGGCGTAGCGACTCTTCGCGATGGCCGCGTTCACGAAATAGGACAAACCGGAGGAGACCACCATCATGACGCGCATGGCAAAGATCCAAACCAAAAGCTGCGACTGAACGAGGGGAGTGCTTACCGCCAGAACGATAAACGAAATGAGGGCTACGCCGGTCACACCGTATGTCTCGAAGCCATCTGCGCTTGGTCCAACGGAATCGCCCGCGTTGTCTCCCGTGCAGTCTGCGATCACGCCAGGATTGCGTGCGTCATCTTCCTTGATCTTGAAAACAATCTTCATCAGGTCGGCGCCGATGTCCGCGATCTTGGTGAAGATGCCGCCCGCTACGCGCAAAGCGGCCGCGCCCAGCGACTCGCCGATCGCAAATCCGATAAAGCATGGCCCCGAATAGTCGTGCGGGATGAAGAGCAAGATGAAAAGCATGATAACCAGCTCCACGCTGATCAGCAGCATGCCGATGCTCATGCCGGATTTCAACGGAATCTCGTAACAGGGAAACGGCTTGCCGCGGAGACTGGCGAACGCGGTGCGGGAATTGGCGAAGGTGTTGACGCGAATTCCGAACCACGCCACACCACTGCTTCCACAGATTCCAACCACGCTGAACATCAGGATGATGAATACCTTGATCGCGTCGAAGTGTTGGAGAAACCCGAAGTAGAAAACGATAATGGTTCCGATGAAGGCCTCGAGGATGAGCAAGAATTTACCCTGCGTGATGAGGTAGGTCTTGCAGGTTTCATAAATGAGTTCGGAGATCTCGAGCATCGACTTGTGAACGGGCATGTTCTTGAGCTGGTAGAAAATCACCAGACCGAACAGTAGGCCTAACGCGACGATGATCAATCCGTATTCGAGCAGCGTTCGGCCATTGATCCCGCCTAGAAACGTCGCCTGGGCGAGATCCGGCAGAACCAGATTCGCTTCACCGCCGGGGTGTTTGGCGGACTCCTGAGCCCAACCGACGGCCGGGTTCATAACGAACAGCGTGGCGGTGAACAGCACGGCCAGAATGGCACTGAAACTGCGTCTGATACCTCGTCCAGCGGCCGGTGCGCTTCGTTCTAGGCACCTCCGAAGACTGCTATCCGCAGCTTGGTGTGGCAAAAGCATTCGATCTAATCCTCCTGTGGATTTAAGGGACTCCCCACCGGGAGCCGGATCACAACTATTAATTATTGATGTCTGCGCGCGACGGTCGCGAACCGGAAGCAACAATATCACGTCAAACCTCAGAAAGCCGCGAGCCCGGTGGCTTCTACTATCCGGAGCCCGTATTTTTAGGTGCACGGCTAAGGCCCCGGTTTGTTGGCTATGGGCTGACAATACGTCCTTCTACCCAAGGCGGACGTGGCATAGGGCATCCCCAATGAATACTGCACGTTGGCCTCAAAAGACTGTGCGATCGAGTGGAGCGGCGGATCATGCTGATCTGCCGGGAGTTAGCTGCCACAGCCAGCCCAGCCGCGGGCGCCGTAAATGGCTTGATTCAGCCGTTCTGGGCGATATCACGCTTCGCCCTGAGTCTGACAACGCTCGTTTTAGGGACGGACCCTGCATGTTGGGGACGGACCCTCTCTTCGAGAGGGTGGGCGGGTGGCAGGCGCTCTCCCACTTTGCGCCACAAGGCTTTCTGGAAAAATCAACGTAAATGCGCTTCCGGGCGTAACAGGGTCCGTCCCCATTGCTCGGCGTCAGCGTAGCCCTACAATGGTCTAGTTTGCGACTTCTCCTACTATTCCTAACTGGAGCTTCGGCGATGTATTCGAGCGCGCTGGATGTGGCGACGGCCGACCGGCTGGCTAACCTGGCACTGGCCTGTGTCCATCGGGAGTACCCTTCCAAGATTGGTCATGTCCTGAACTCCGATAAAGATGCGCTGCCGCCGCGTGAATTGACGCCAGCCTTCTATGGGTGTTTCGACTGGCATTCGTCCGTCCATGGCCACTGGATGCTGGCACGACTGGCGCGTGCGTACCCGGACACTCCGCTGGCCGCGAGGGCTAAGCAAGCGCTGCGGCAAAGTCTAACGGTGGAGAATCTGCAGGCGGAAGCTAAGTACTTGAACGGTGAGGGGCGCGCGTCGTTTGAGAGGCCTTACGGTCTGGCATGGTTGCTGCAATTATCGGCGGAGTTGAAGGAGTGGAATGACCCGGATGCCCGCCAATGGGCGGCCGCGCTTGCACCCTTGGAAGATGCCGTGATCGCCCGCCTTGAAGCGTGGCTAAAGAAGCTGACGTTCCCGGTGCGCAGCGGCGAGCACTCGAACACTGCCTTTGGGCTGGGGCTGGCCTTGGATTATGCGCGACAGACGCAGAATGCACAGTTGAAGGCACTGATCGAGAACAAAGCCAGGCAATTCTATGGGAAAGATCGCGCGTGCCCCTTCGCCTATGAGCCGTCTGGCGAGGATTTTCTCTCGCCTTGCCTGGCGGAGGCGGATGTGATGCGGAGGGTCCTGACTCGCACGGACTTCGCCAAATGGCTGGATGAATTCATTCCCGGCTTATCGACAGCCCCCATCGAATGGCTCCGCCCCGCAGTTGTCGCCGACCCAACCGATGGCAAACTGGCTCACCTGGACGGACTAAACCTGAGCCGCGCTTGGATGCTCTATGGGGTCGTGTCCGCGTTGCCCGCGAGCGATCCGCGCGTGAAGCTGCTCCGTGCGAAGGCCGATGAACATTCGCGGGATGGTCTGAAGTCCGTGACCGGCGAACACTATGAAGGCGGTCACTGGTTAGGCAGCTTCGCGGTGTATCTTCTGACGGCGCGGGGGATTCAGCAGGCGTCCGAAGGCAATGGCGTCCCACGCTAAAGCCTCAGCCGCCGATGGAATACATGGGCCGTTGGGGCGCTTCGAACGCCGAATGCCCGATCTGGTGGCCGGACCATTTCTTCCAGATCGTCGCTCTGAACAGGTATTCGAGTTCGTCGTCGGAGCCGGACTGGAGGGCATGGCGGATATCGGTCTCCTCTCGGGCGAACAGGCAATTGCGGAGCTTGCCGTCGGAGGTAAGGCGCAACCGGTTGCAATTCTTGCAGAAGGGACGACTTACCGAGGCGATGAAGCCGACTCGTGAACCATCGGCAAACTCGTATTCGGTAGCTGGCGCGCGTGGGTCCGGATCTTCGATCGGCCGCAGCGGGCCGAATTCAGCTTCCAGGATGTCGATCATCTCACTGGCGGTCAGCACCTGGGAGCAGTCCCACAAACTCTGCCCGTCCAGGGGCATAAACTCGATGAAGCGAATCTCCACGCCACACTCGCGCGCAAAACGAACCAACGGAACCAGATCGGGCTCCGAAAGGTGCTTCACCGCCACTGCGTTTAACTTGAAATCGAATCCCTGGGCGGTTGCGGCCTCAATGCCGGCCAAAACTCGACCTAGCTCGTCTCTCCTCGCAATCCGACGAAAGCGTTCGCGATCTAACGAATCCAAGTGAATATTAAGGCGACGCAGGCCGGCTTGGCGAAGATTCCTGGCTTGTTGCGCCAGCAATAACCCGTTGGTTGTTAAGGCCAAGTCGCCGAGCGGGAGAAGCGAGAGCTGGCCGATGAGGTCCGCTAACCGGGGGCGTAGCAACGGCTCTCCGCCGGTTATCCGGATCTTCGTAATTCCGAGTCCTACGCCGATCTTGGCTGCCCGGACCAGTTGGGTGAAGTTGATGAGCTGTGCATTGGGAGCAAACGCGCCACCTTCCTCCGGCATGCAATAGAAACAACGGATGTTGCAACGATCCGTCACGCTAATGCGCAGGTCGGAATGAACGCGCCCGTGTTGATCACGCAGCGGGCCCGTTTCAGGCATCGGCGAAGCCGAGTGATGATCGGTGCCAAGTTGGACAAGTTGAGTCAAGAGCTTAACCGTTAGCCGTCAGCGCTCGCCGGCATAGAACCTCATTTGATAGATACTAGCGAGCGGCGAAATGATTCTATGGGACAAAAATGCCTCTAAACCCAAAAAAGTTCGCACAACCGAAACATTTTTTTTTCGGTTGAGTCAGAATATGTATAGGGGCAGGCTACCTCCGAGTCTGCTCCGCTATGGGAGCCCGCCGAACGAGAGACGGCGGTGCTCCCTTTATGTTGGTCTCTCGCATTCTGCTCGGCGGCCCGTCGGCAACAAGCAAACAATAGAAGACCTAAGAAGGCAAATACTGCTTCAGCGGCTCGAAAAACGCCTGGACAAACGATGTAGCCGTCTGGACGGCCGCCGCAGTGTTTCCATTATTCACTGCTACGACCACACGCACCAAGGCGGTGTCAGTCCGGTTGAAGCGAACCGCGTCGAGTACGGTGTAAACCTTCGCCGAATACTCGCTGGCCACTACCCGGTTCCTCGATTGATACCAGTAGAGGACTACACTTTGGTTTGAGCCGCGAGCCACAATATACTGGTTCACCAGAATCGGTTGCGCTTCACCATTAACCGGCACGGCGATGGTTCCTGACTGGAATGAAACCCACCCGCTCCCGGGAAGACAGTTCTTGGGCGAGTGAGGCGCCTTCCCATTCCGTTGCGTCTGGAAATAGGCAACGAACAGGTCTGCGTAACTGCCAGAACTATCTTGATAGACCCGGGAAAGGATGTCGTCGGCGTTTAAGACCGCCAGCGTTTCCTTGTCGAGTTGAACCTCCTGGACTGCTTTCCATGTGGTATTCGGCATTGCGAAGTCAGCCAATGGCCTGGGCCGTGGTGAGGCCTCAGTGCGCGAGAAGCCGTAAAACAAAAGCACTTGGCACAGCAGAGCAAGGGTGAGGATGGTGGCCGTCTTTGACTTCAGAAACCCGCCCATTATTCTCTCTTCCATGAATTCATGTCTCTATTGGTGGACTCGCGCGTCTCAAACGCCGGGCAAACGCGGCTGCGGTGTAGCTGCACTACGTTTCCGGGTAGCAAGATTGATCAAATTATGGAGCGCGATTAGAGCCACCAACGCAATGACGAAGACTATGTAGCCTTCCATTTCATGATACGCTCCCTGAGCGAGCTTGGTATCCACCTCGGAAAGCACTCCGGTGAGGGCGACGCGGATCGCATTCGCGCCAATTGCGATCGGAATGGTGGAAAGGAACAGGACCCAACGCACCCAGGTTCGGTTATCGCGGAAATATGCGTAGACCAGTGAAAGGAAGGACAGTGAAAGAAGTGATCGAATCCCGCTGCATGCTTCAGCCACGTTCAAAACCTGACTGGGCAGTTCGAGAAGGTTGCCGGTGCGAATGACAGGAATGCCAACCGCAGTGAGCATCCACTCGGCCATGATAGTAGCGAGTTCCTGTAGTCGCAGCGTCAGTTGCGCATAAATTATGGCCGGGATTGGAATCATGAATAGGAGCAGCGCCAGCGGGAATGCTAACACCTTGAACCAGCGCTTGCCGCCCAGGTACACAACCATTCCCGTCAGCGAGATCACAAAGGCCAAACGCTGCGTGAATAACTCCGCGCCCAAAGTGGCCAACACGGATTGTATGGCGCCCCAAGCGATGATCAAAAGGCCCCAAGCGCACGATTGTCGAGGCTCCGATAACAATTGAGCCCGCCTTTGCCAGACCACGTAGCCAGCCACAGCTGGAACAAAGAACCCGTGACCCATGTTGTCGTCGCTGGCCCAAACTTTGATTAATTGCCACAACATAGGGGCGTAGCAGGCAATTAAGAGTGCGCCGAACCAGACGATCGGCAGCCACAGCACTCGCGATGGTTGGGCCAAAGGCTGCTGTGAGGCCTCGGTCGGATGAGCGATGGGACTGCTGGTCATTTTCGGGTCTTGACTCTCAGTTAAACACAAAACAGAGCTGACAACGCCCAGGACGTTCAGAAAACCACTGAGAGATCTCAGGCATTCGATGTACGCTTTCCGGTGCTAGCCGGCGAAACAGCTATCAAGCGTAGCCCAAGGTCTCACTTTTCCAAATAGAAGTTCCCAACGAATAGAGTGTCGATCCCTGAGGAATAGAAGCTACGCACGGCGTCACGAGGGGTGCAGACCAATGGATCGCCGAATAGATTGAAGCTGGTGTTATAGAGCACGGGTAAGCCGGTGGAATTGCCGGCCGCGAGCAGCAGTGCATGGTAGCGTGGATTCTCTTCCTTATCCACCGTATGCACGCGCACATAGCCGTCGCCGAGGAGTGCCGCTGCGAAGGTCTGTCTGTACTGTTCGCGCACCTTGCCGACGGTGGCTAAGAAGCGTGAGTTTGGCCCGATCTCGAAGTACTGGGCGGCCAGCTCCGCCGGCACCGACGCAGCGAACTTCCTGAAGCTCTCCCTCCGCTTGATGTAGACATTCAGGTTCTCGGTTGAGTATGGATTCAATGGCGAGGCGAGAATACTACGGTTGCCCAGAGCTCGCGGGCCAAACTCCATGCGGCCATTCATCCAAGCAACAATCTTGTTGTCGCTCAGGGCGCTAATCGCTGTATCGATGAGTTCCCCGTCGGTCAGCAGGTAACGGAACTTCAACTTGCAGTTTTCCACCACCTGCTTGATCTCTTCCGGCTTGAATTGAGGGCCGAGGCAAAGCGACCGTAGCGGTACACGTTCCCGGCGGCGATAGAAATGGTGCCAGGCTTCGAGAGCCGCGCCCAGTGCTGTGCCCGCATTCCCCGCGGCTGGCTGAACAAAGACGTGGTTGTACTTCTGTTCGAGAGATGCCACCAGCAGGGCGTTCAGGCCCAGCCCACCCGCTAAGCAAACCTGCTCCGCTTCGCCGATCATGCCGGCAACGGACTCGTTGATGGCCGATTGCAATCCTGCGGCTATCTCCGCTTTCCGCCGGGGCGGGATGGGCTGGCCCGCCTCCAGATCCAATCGCTGATAGAAGCGCTCACTGAACCCACCTCCGGCGATTCGTTCGGCGTCTAAGAAGGATCGATCCACCTGGGGCCACGCCGCGCCTCCCCGATGCAGCAATTCGTGGAACACTGGAGCTGTTACGGCCTCGGCGGTCGCAGCCAGCCACTGCACTTTGTGTTCATCGCCGCGAGCTTCAAAGCCCAGCAGGTCGGTTACGCGGTTAAAGATCACACCCAGGGAATCCGGAAAGTACAACTCCCTGACCGGAGTCAGCTGATTATCCTCCGCATGAAAGAGTATGCCGGAGCGGAAATCACCAGCCCGATCGAGGCTTAAAACCGTTGCATCGCTGAACCCCGACACGTAATACGCCGATGCCGCATGCGCCAAGTGATGCTCGACCACGACAATCTCGCTGCGCGGGAAGCGCGCCAGAAGCTCCAAGTGAGCCGTACTCTCCGTGCCCCGGGCAAACGGGCGGGCAATCGCCACGCAGTCGATTTCGTCCGGTGAAATCCCGGCTACCTGCATGGCCGTTTGGTATGCCTCGTCAGGGAACTCGTCCGGACGGTCGTGGCGCGAAACCTTGCTTTGTTCCACGGCGGAGGCGAACTCGCCGTTCTTTAAGACGCAGCAAGCCGGATCGCTCAGCAGGCCGCCCAGACCAAGAATGACTTGTGACACGCTTATACTTTCCGCAACCGTTCAATGACTCGATCTCGTCCGAGGCACGCGAACACGGCAAAAGCGCTCGGCCCAACAGACTGACCGGTCAACGCCGCCCGGCTGGCATTAATCAGGAGTCCCGCCTTAACGCCCTGCTCCAGCGCGAGCTTGCGCAGCTCGGCTTCGACAGAAGCTTCCGAGAACTCCGGGTTCGCGGCAATTCGTCCCGCGAGCTCGTGCAGGAGTTGACGTGCGCCCGGCAGATCGAGCTTTTCCAGCGCGGTCTTTTCGATTTCGAAGTCTTCGGCAAAGTAAGCGCGGCCTTTCGTTGCGAAGTCGAAGAGCGTGGAATAACGGGACCTGATCACGTCAACCTCGCGCGCGAATTGTTTCTCATCGGCGGGAGGGTTGAGCCCGTGAGCCAGCAGAGCGCTTCTGACGTGAGGCAAGAGATCTTGGACCGGCATGGTCCGAAGATGCTGGGCATTCAGCCAAAGCGCCTTCGGATCAATCGGATCTTCATCGCTGAAATTGACCACCGCGTTGCTGCGGTTTACGCCATCGAATGAGAACGCGGCTGTCAATTCGCGAATGGTCATTTGCTCGCGGTTGTCTTTGGGCGACCATCCCAACAAGCACAGAAAATTGATATACCCGATGGGCAGGAAACCATGGTCGCGGTAGGTTGTTACGCTAACCACCGGACCGTGCCTTCGCTTGGAGAGCTTTGCCCCATCCGCGGCGGTCAGCAGCGGCAAGTGCGCAAACTGTGGGATTGGAGCACGCGCTCCTTCGAAGATCAACAGATGCTTGAAGGTGTTGGAAAGGTGATCCTGCCCACGAACGACGTGCGTAATATTGAGATCGATGTCATCGGCGCAGGACGCCAGGTGATAGGTGGGCATACCGTTGCTGCGCAGCAGAGCAAAGTCCTCCATATCGGCTGTCAACTTGCTCTGTTCGCCGTAGACCAAATCGCGGAATCGAATTTCACGCGGTATTTCGCGCGGCACGCGATAACGGATCACAAACGGCTCGCCGGCTGCAGCCCGGCGGTCGCTCTCGCCGGTGCTGAGCGCGCGCATCTCCGGATTGCAGAGCCAAGGGCCGTCGGCGTGGCCGCGGTCCTCCAGATTCGCTTCGGCCGGAGTGAAGTCGCGGTAAGCGGCGCCTTCGGCCAACAGCCGGTAGGTCAATTGGCGGTGCAATTCCAGCCGCTCGGATTGCCGGTAAAACTCGTCCCAACCCAGCCCCAGCCAGTTCAAGCCGTCGCTAATGGAATCGAGAGAGGCCTGGGTATTGCGATCGATGTCGGTGTCGTCGATCCTCAGAATCATGACGCCTTGACAATGTCGAACGAATAACCAGTTGAAGATGAACGTCCGGGCACTGCCAATGTGCAAATAGCCGGTCGGCGACGGGGCAAAACGAGCTCTAACCATGAAGTCTCAGTGTACAAAGGGACGGTGGATTCGACAGTGTCTTGCCAGACACCAGCCGCGGCTCGGCTTATTGCAAGTACAGAAAATCTTCAGGACGAGGTAGTTGAAGGGCGGCGGATTTGGCAGTGGGAGCCTCGACAGGTACCTCCTCCGCCGCACTGCGTACCCACTTTAACTGCCGCTTTCCTTGTGGCCCCGCCTGCACCATCGGCACGTCAACCGTGAAGTCGTCCGGTACGCCGGTCTGCGTCAACACATAATCTTTGTGCCCATTGCCAGGGGCCTTTAAGCGGAGGGTCGGTATGCCGGTGCCATAAACCCAGGTGTCGAAGAAGAGATCCAATGAGCGGTCCGGTTGCCCGGCGGGCACATACTCACTTGCCATTTTTTGGAAATCTTCGTTCGAGAGCGGCCTGCCGGCAAAGTCGCGAATCAGGCGCCGCATCATCTCCTCAAACGCCTCCCGGCCCATCCGCTGGCGCAGCATGTGCATCACCCAGGACCCTTTCTCGTAGGTAATAATGCGCCATGCCTCCGACCCGCCCATCTCGTTAAGCCGCTGCCCGAGTTCAAGCGGGCCGGCCGAATCCACGCGTTGGCCATTCTTCATGACGGAAGTCAATTCGCGACGATACAACGCCATTACCTGGTTCATGGCTTCTTCACCCTTGCGGCGTTCCAGCATCTCCAGGGCCGCGTAGTTTGCCAGGGATTCCATGATCCAGTCGCTTCGATAGCCGGCCGGCGCCACCACATTGCCCCACCACTGATGAGCCACTTCGTGTGCTAGTAGGATTTGCGAGAAGAACGTATTCATCTGGGAGTCCCTAGCATCGAAGGGCCGCTCCTCTTTGTGCATATAGGAAAGCGTCGAAAGATAAATCAGGCCGGGAAATCCCTGTCCGAAGTAGCCTGGGATAGGCGAGACGGCGATATGCTTCAACTGCAGCGGCCCCCATTCCCTGGAAAACTCGTCCAGGATCTCGGCGACATTCCCCGACATCTCGGTGAGCCGTTCCGTGGCGATGTCAGCCGGAGCGGATGCGGAAGTGGAATTGCCGGTGGCAGCCCGGGATGCGCCAATCCTGGCGAACAGGGCCCGATTGCCGAAGCACTCGATGCGGTAAGACCCGTGATCCACGGATACGCTTTCAAACTCGCCGACGTTGAAGCCGGCAAATCGCCCAGGTATCCGAGTCTTGCGATGGACTACGCGCTGCTCGCCCTCCGGCCCGCTTGCGAAGTGTTCGTCGATCAACTCACCTGTCGACACCACCCCCAAACTGCGCGGGCACCGAAAAGTAAGGTCAAACTGGGCCAAGTCCGTGCCGGTGTGGGGAAACCAGGCGTTGCGATCGGCCACGTAATACACGCCGGTCTCGGTTTGTTGAACGACGTTCCCCTCGTGGTGGATGTTGACGGTGTGCGTCTTGCCGGGCTCGAGCATGTGCTTGGAAACAATCACAAACGGTGTCATCATGAGGCCACTCTCATTGCGCACCGAATTGTGCTGGAAAACCTCCGCCGGCTCTCCATCGATGGAGGCCCCGGAAATCAGCATCCGGCTTGAAATCTGCAGTTCGATGGCGCGCACCGGCCCCCGCTGAAAGGAGACCTCGGCTTCTGTCACCGAGGATTGGCTGAGGTCGGCGTGAATCGTCGTGTCGATGCGGAAATTGGCTAGCTTGGCACCGGCCCGCGGGCTTTCCGGCGGTGGCGGGCGACGCGGCATGAAGCTAGCCCAAAGGCGAAAATGTGGCGGACCAGATCCGGCATCTACGCTGCCGATCGCGATCGGCTCCGGCTCGTCCGGTTGGTAAACCACATCGAATGTTCCCAGTTGCCTGCCCTTGAGAACGGCGTCGAAGAGGCCATGGCTGGGCGCATGCCCGTCGAGCAACGAGGCAACCAGGCGCACGTCCAAATCGGAAGCCAGGCTGCGCAACAGAGGATTCCATTGCTCTGCCATTTCTGCGACGACTTCAGGGGTTTTCTCCGACGAGTGATTCTCCACCTGACGCAGGATATCCGCCCGCGTGTCGTCGGTAAAGAAGAAGATTGCGGCTCGAAAATGCTCGTCGAGATTGGGCGATTTGGTAAACGACGCCAGCGATTGACGCTCGCTGCGGCGCGGCGGGAGCACCAGCAGTTCCGCATCGCCGAATTCATTGTCCAGCGCGGAAAAGACCAGAGCCATGGGTCGGCCCGCTACCGGGGTAGCAAACGAGAGGGTGCCATCGGTGAAATAGAACTTGAGATCGCCCCGCACCAACTGAAAATCGCGAACGTGGTAGGTTTCGTTCGGGTCGAGAGCGAGGTGATCAAACTGCGACGCAATCTCGGCGGCCGTGAGGGTCTGCAGCGCGTCTGCTGGTACGGCCGCTGCTTCGCGCGCAGTTCCCGTTCGCAATCCCGCTGCCTGCATTAGACACAGGCCACAGACGGATCGCGCGACAAAAGAGGCGAAATGCATGCTGACCGACTAGTGTAATGGACGGCGGATGAAGCGGCGCCGTTCCGTCATAACGCCCCGGCGCGAGGGCCCTTACTTGATCTCGGGACTCTGCTGGGTGGCCGGTTCCTGCCCCCAGTTCTCATGAATAATGCCGGATTGGTCGGCGAAGAATGTTCTCCGGCCGGTGTTGCCGAACGCCACGGGAGTGGCGAGCACCGCATAGCCGCCTGCGCTGCCGGTCATGGTGAAGTTGTAGCCACTGTTCGATCCGGTTGCCAGGCTCTGGGGTATCAGCCCGGCCGACGACGGACCCTCCGTCGCCCCGCCCGCCGCCGGCCCGAGTTCAGTCAGCGAGGTCGCGTAGCGGCCAAACTGCGACATGTATTGAGTTTGGGCGGTCAGCAGCGTTCTAATTTGGGCGACTGCGGCCATTTCCCGGGCATTCATCTGTATCTTGTTTACCTGTGGCAACGCAATCGCGAGGATGATGAGGATGATGGCCACAACGATCAGCAACTCAATGAGCGAAAAGCCCGACTGACGCCTCCGCCTTTCGCCTGGCAGCGACGCCAGCAAGCCGGAATGGAGGCCACCGAACCGGTGCGGCCCGGAGGGGGGGCCATGGTGCGCGAATTCAGAAGACACTGGGAGAAACCGCATACGACTCACATGATACGACGCGAAAAGGGGGGCGGGCGTTGTGTTGCCCCAAGGAAATGCTCTCTGGATCGGGGCAAAAGCTTGTCGAAACGGCGCTATCCGGCCTTGACAACGCCGTCGATTTGGCGAAGGCGTTCGAGCAGTTCAGGGAGCAGCGACAGTCTCAGGGCGTTCGCTCCATCCGACAAGGCCCGTTCTGGCGCCTCGTGCACTTCGACAAAGATCCCGGCAATTCCGACGGCCGTCGCCGCACGCGCCAGCGGCGCGATGAACTGCGGCTGGCCCCCGGATGCGTGGCCCGCCGCCCCAGGCAGTTGGACGCTGTGGGTGGCATCAAAGACCACCGGGTAACCGCTCTCCGCCATAATCTCCAGCCCCCGCATATCGACCACCAGGTTGTTGTACCCGAAGCTGGAGCCGCGCTCGGTAAGGATGATTTGGTGGTTTCCGGTGCTCGCCACCTTCTCGGCCGCGTGACGGATGTCGTTCGGCGAAACAAACTGGCCCTTCTTGATATTGATGACCCGGCCGGTCCTGCCGGCTTCCAGAAGCAAGTCTGTTTGGCGGCAAAGGAATGCGGGGATCTGAAGGATGTCCACGTGAGGGGCCACCTGCCTGGCCTGCCAGGGTTCGTGGATATCCGTCAACACCGGTATTCCCAGCTTCCTCACTTCACTGAGGATTCGGACGCCTTCCTGAAGACCGGGCCCGCGGTACGATTTCACGCTGCTGCGGTTCGCCTTATCGAATGACGCTTTAAAGACGTAACGGCCCGCCATGCGGCGGATCTCTTGAGCGATCCAGAGCGCGTGCTGCTCGCTTTCAATCACACACGGCCCGGCGATCAGAGCCAGGGGGGCGCGGGCGGAGAAGGTCACCGCGCCGGCCGCGCTTCCCACATCAATTTCAATCATTGGGCGTGGGTTAATTCCGGCTCGGCGGTTTTGAGTTTTCTTTCCGCCTGTTCCAGTGCCGCGCCCACGAACGCAACAAACAGGGGGTGCGGCTCGAGCGGTTTCGATTTGAACTCCGGATGGAATTGGCAGCCGAGGTACCACGGGTGATCAGGGACCTCGCAAATCTCCACGTAGACGCCATCCGGCGTCTGCCCAGTCAGGCGCATGCCATGCGCCGTGAGAATCGGTTCGAACTCCCGATTGAACTCGTAGCGGTGCCGGTGCCGTTCGCTGATATCGGTTTGACCGTAGGCGCGCTCTGCAAAACTGCCCTCGGCCAGCCGGCACGGGTAAGCGCCCAGACGCATGGTACCGCCTAGTTCATCCACGCCTTTCAGTTCGCGGAGCTTATAGATCACGCGGTAGGGCGTACCGCCGTCAAATTCAGTGGAGTCGGCGTTCGCCAGTCCGCAGACGTTGCGGGCGAACTCGATCACCATGGTCTGCATGCCCAGGCAAATGCCGAAATACGGGATCTTCTCCTCGCGGGCACAGCGGATCGCGTTCAACATACCGGCGATGCCGCGTCTGCCAAACCCGCCCGGCACCAGCAGGCCGTCAAAGGCCGTCAAGCCTTCCTTGCACGCTGGCCACTCGATGCGTTCCGACTCAATCCAGTGGATGTTGACCTGCGCCTGGTGGGCAATGCCGGCATGCAGCAGTGCTTCCTTCAGGCTCTTGTAGGAATCTTCGTACTCCACGTACTTGCCAACCAACCCGATGCTGACCTCGCGCTTGGGATTGTGCATCCGATCCAGCATCTCGGTCCAGCGGATCAGGTTGCGTGGACCGGCATCGATTCGCAACTGGTGCAGAATGGCATCGTCCACCTTTTGCTCAGCGAAAACCATGGGTACTTCATAGACCGACTTCACATCCCGCGCAGTGATCACGCCCGACACGGGCACATCGCAAAACAAAGCGATCTTCTCTTTCACTTCGTCGGGCAGTGCCTTCTCCGAACGGCATAACAGAATGTCCGGCTGAATACCGATCGCGCGCAATTCTTTCACGCTGTGCTGCGTGGGTTTGGTCTTCAACTCCTGCGCAGCGGCGATCCACGGCACCAGCGTGACATGCACAAATAGCGTGTTGTCGCGCCCTTCCTCATGCCGCATCTGGCGAATGGCTTCGATAAACGGCAGCGACTCGATGTCGCCCACGGTGCCGCCTATCTCGACAATCGCCACATCTACATCCACCGCAACCTTGCGGCAGGCGGCTTTAATCTCGTTCGTCACGTGCGGAATCACCTGGACGGTTTTTCCCAGATAGTCGCCGCGCCGTTCTTTGGTGATGATGTTCTCGTAGATACGGCCGGACGTTAGGTTATTGGCCTGCGTCAGCGGGGCATGCGTGAAACGCTCATAGTGCCCTAAATCCAGGTCAGTCTCCGCACCGTCGTCGGTGACGAACACTTCACCATGTTGGAACGGGCTCATGGTGCCCGGGTCGATGTTCAAGTAAGGATCGAACTTCTGGAGCGTGACTCTTATTCCCCGGCTCTCCAGCAGGCAGCCAATTGACGATGCCGCGATGCCCTTCCCCAGTGAAGAAACAACGCCCCCCGTTACGAAGATGAATTTTGCCATGCTCTCCCTGCTAAGCGTTTCTCTCGTTTGAACATCATCCGTGCTTACACCCTCCCCAGCCTGCCGGCCGCCGTCTCAAACAGGCGATTCAGGCGCACCAAGTCATCCGGCGTATCGACGCCGAGGGACTCGTACTCTGTTTCGACAACCTTAATCCGATAACCGTTTTCCAGCGCCCTCAGTTGTTCCAGGCATTCGGCGCGTTCCAGGGGACCCACAGTCAGGTCCGGGTAACGCAGCAGAAATTCGCGTCGATACACATACAGCCCAATATGTTTGAAGTAGGCCGCTCCCTCCGCGACCTGATCACGGTCGTAGGGGATCGGGCAGCGGGAAAAGTAGATGGCGTCGCCGTTGAAGTTCGTCACTACCTTCACCACATTCGGGTTCACGATGTCGGCGGGGTCGGCAATTCGGCGTTTCAACGTGCCCATGGATGCCGTGTCGTCTCCCAGAACCGACAACACAGCCGCATCAATGGCGTTGGGATCAATCAGGGGTTCGTCACCCTGGATGTTGACGTACAGATCGGCGCTCTCAGCCGACGCGATTTCCGCTAACCGGTCTGTACCGGAGGGATGGTCGCCGCGCGTCATACGTGCATGGCCGCCGAATCGCCGGACCTCGCTCGCAATCCGATCGTCGTCAGTCGCCACCAGCACTCCAGCGTTCAGGTACTGCGCCATGAGCGCACGTTCATAGACGTGCTGCACCACCGGTTTACCGGCGAGTTGGGAGAGAGATTTTCCAGGGAATCGAGAAGAGGCGAATCGTGCGGGGATTATACCCAGGATCCTCGTACGCACGATCGAGTATAGCATGCAGCAGCGGCTCGACCTCTTGCAAACTCCAGTACATTTTCTAGCAGCAGGTCTTGGGGGTCATCCAATCAACCACAGAACTGTTAGGGGGATTCCGTCCACAGAGGCGCGATGAGCGATGCCGAATCCACAGGCTTCGCGCGATGTTATGATCGGACTGAAAGGGCGAACAAGCCTCATGCGACCGCGACCCTATCGAGAGAAATTCTCACCGTCGCGTGCGGCCGATAAGATCGCCGGCGGTGTTAGTCGCCTCGTGCCTGTTATTTTCTCTGTTTTTATCCTGGTCGCCTGCCTCTGTCTTCCCATGCTTCGCGCGGATGGTCCGCGTTCGGATGGCCCCTCCGGAGATGGGCCGAAAGACGATCCGAAACAAGCCGTAGTGCCCGCGCCTCAGGTGCCCGTCACCATTGAAACAAGGAAAAAGAGCAACGAGCCCGTCGTTGAGTCGCGCCCTGCAAATATCAAGGTCAACAGCACCCTGGTGTTGATTAATGTGACGGTCACCGATCCACTCAACCGGTTCGTCACAGGTCTTGAAAAGGAGCACTTCCGGCTCTTTGAGGACAAAGTCGAGCAGCAGATCACCCAGTTCTCGGCCGAGGACGCCCCCATTTCCATCGGTTTGGTTTTTGACACCAGCGGAAGCATGGGCGCCAAACTCCAGAAGTCTCGTCAGGCTGCGGTCGAGTTCTTCAAGACGGCGAATCCGTCCGACGAGTTCTTCCTGGTGCAGTTTAACGACCGCCCCGAACTGACGCAGGCATTCACGACCGATACGGATTCCATCCAGAGTGCGCTGACCTTTACCCAGTCCAAAGGCCGCACCGCACTGCTCGACGCGGTCTATCTCGCCATGAACGAAATGAAAAAGGCGAAGAATCCCCGCAAGGCAATTCTCATTATTTCTGACGGCGGCGACAACAGCAGCCGCTACACCGAAACCGAGATAAAGAGCCGGGTCCGCGAAGCGGACGTCCAGATCTATGCCATCGGCATCTTTGAGTCGGCGGGATCGCGCGGGCGCACCCCGGAAGAGGCCGCCGGTCCGGGTTTGCTCAATGAGATGGCTGAACAAACCGGTGGCCGCCAATACTCGGTTGAAAACGTGGCGGAGCTACCCGACATTGCTGCGAAGATAGGAATTGAGCTTCGAAATCAATACATCCTTGGCTATACTCCAAAGAATCGCGAGCGAGACGGCAAATACCGGAAGGTGCAGGTGAAACTGAACCAGCCTCGCGGCCTTCCCCCGCTAAAGGCTTACTTCCGTCTCGGTTACTATGCACCGACTCAATAAGACATTCTTGGCCGCCAGCCTTCTTATCGCGGCCGGAGCGGCCGCGTGGGCACAGTTCACGGCGGAAACCCGCCTCGTTGTACTGCATGCCAGCGTTGCCGATAAACGGGGCAAACTGGTTACCAACCTTGATCGCGACTCGTTCAAGGTCTTCGAGAATGGCGTGGCGCAAGAACTGAAGCTCTTTCGCCGCGAAGACGTCCCGGTCTCACTTGGCATCATTATCGACAACAGCGGCAGCATGCGCCCGAAGCGTGAACGGGTTGAGGCCGCCGCTCTGAATCTGGTCAAAGAATCGAACCCGCAGGACGAAGTCTTTATCGTCAATTTCAACGATGAAGCCTTCCTCGACGTACCGTTTACAAACGACATGAAGAAGATGGAAACGGGGCTCGCGCGCATTGATTCGCGCGGTGGCACTGCCATGCGCGATGCCGTCGACATGTCCATCAACTACATGAAGAGCGATGCCAAGAAAGACAAGAAAGTGCTTCTTATCATTACCGATGGCAACGACAACGCGAGCAATTCGACACTAGAGCACGTGGTTCAAAAATCCCTTCAAAGTGAAGTCCTGATTTATGCAATCGGCTTGCTGGTTGAGGAAGAGAAACACGATGCAGCGAAGGCCAAGCGCGCTTTGAAGGAAATTACTACAGCTACGGGCGGCTTGGTTTTTTATCCCACGAACGTCGGCGAAGTCCAGCAGTTGACCAACGAAATCGCCCACGACATCCGCAACCAGTACACCCTGGCGTACTCGCCTTCGCAAGGCGACGATGGCTCCTACCGGCAGATCAAGGTTGTTTGTACTGCACCTGGCAGCCCTAGTGTACGTACCCGCTCAGGCTACTATGCCCGTCGCGACGATAAGAAGTCGGCCGCTTCCCAGGCTGCCCCGAAGGCGTTCACGATTCAGTGATGTTGCGCTTCCTTTGGAATGCCTCGCGTGGAAACCGGCTGACACCTTGGCGTTCCCCCTACCTCCGCTGGCGCATTGAAACCTACGCCGGCCTCCCAGCCAAAAGCATCACCTTTGCCCAATTCTGGAGCTTCGTTTGGCATGAGAAGCACTCTCTGCTGCGCTATCTGTTCTGGGTTGACCGCATGAACAGCTGACCTGGCGGCCTCCTAAGCGCCCGCTCGCAATCGAATTGTGATCCCCGACTGTTACCATGAAGTGCTGTTTTCGGGCGGGACCCGTCAACAGATATTCGGGGATATTCACTTATGAAAAAGAGACTCTACGGCGCCGGGGTGGCGCTATTTATGATGTCGGGCTTGCTGCTGGTGCCCGCCGGGGTTGCTGTTGCACAGGCCCCAGCGCAATCCAATGCGAAGACGCTCGATCAAGAGATCGATCTGATGCGAAAGGACATTCGTTCGGGGAGAAAGCAGATGGTTGCGGTCAATCTGACTCTCACCGACAAAGAGGCGCAGGCTTTCTGGCCCGTGTACGACCAGTACACCGCGGAAATGGCGAAGGTCAACGACACCAAGGCTGCCCTGATCAAGCAGTATGCGCAGAGCGGTGACACGATGACCGACGCTCAGTACGCCACTGCAGTGAAATCCTGGGCCACGGCGGACGTAAGTGCGGCACAACTGCGACTCAAATACGTTCCGCTGTTCGAGAAGGTTCTCTCAGCAAAGAACACTGCGCGCTTTTTCCAAATTGACCGCCGCTTGCAAAACGTTATCGATCTGCAACTGGCCTCGGCGATCCCTCTAGTTCAGCCGTAGACACGTTGCCTGCCTGTCTAACTCGCGTTGCTGGCTGACATCACGCAAGCTGAGCCGGCCCCTTTCCACGCATCGAATCCCCCAATGAGGTTCGCGATGTCGCGGAAACCGGCGCGGCGGAGCAGGCTGGTCGCGATGGAACTGCGATATCCGCCCTTACAGTGAACCACCAGTAGTTTGCCCGGATCCAGTTCGCCTGTCCTCTTTGCCAGCTCTCCCAATGGGATGTGCACCGCGTTTTCTATGGCGCCGGCAGTCACTTCGGCGGGCTCACGCACGTCCAGGATGGCGATCTTCCCCCCTTCCGTTTCCAACAACTCCGCCAGGTCCTGAGCCGTCACTTGCGGGATGTAATCCAGTTCATGCCCACTCCCGATCCAGCCTGCCGCACCGTTTTGCAGATATCCCACCACGTTCTCTACGCCCACCCGTGCCAGCCTCATTTGAGATTCGCGGACGTGATCCACATCTTCCCCGACAATGATCAGCTTTGTGTCCAGCCCCAGAATGCGTGCGGCCCAGGAGGCGTATTGCCCGGTAAGCGCGATGTGAATGCACCCCGGAACATGCGCCACGGCAAATTCCATCGCCGGCCGCGTATCCACCACCACCGCGCCCTCCGACTGCAGCCGCAACACCTCTTCGGGGGGCAGAGCCGACAGCGCCGGCAGTTCGCTGAGCGGCGCGGCCCCGCAGCGGTTCAACTCCACTTCACGGGCAAAATACTCCGGACGCGGCGGAAGGTTGTCCGTGAGCAGGTGGATAAACTCATCGCAAGTCTTGGCCTGTAGCGCATAGTTCGAACGGCGCTCCTTTGCGACGGTCGATGAGCTCTCCGAACTCATCTGCCGGCCACACAGCGAACCTGCCCCATGCGCCGGGAAGATCTCGGTGTCGTCGGGCAGCCTTAGTAGCTTTTCCTGCAGGCTTCTGTACAACAGCGCCGCCAACTCCTGTGGCGTATGACTGGGAGAAAGATCCGGCCGTCCCACGTCGCCGACAAAAAGTGTGTCGCCCGTAAAGACTTTTTGGGGCCGGCCGGGCTCATTGAGGTCCGTCATCAGGATGCAAATGCTCTCCAGTGTGTGGCCGGGAGTTTGCAGAATCTCGAGGCGACAACTACCAAACTGCAGTGAATCGCCATCGTTTACAGCCACGTGAGGGATTGCGGCCCCGCTCCCGGCGCCCAGGTAGATGCGCGCCCCTGTGCGGGCTGCCAGTTCGTGATGGCCGGAGACAAAGTCGGCGTGCAGATGAGTTTCAATGACATGCTCAATCTTCAGCCCCCCGCGAGCAGCCGCCTCGATATACAAATCCACGTCCCGCTGCGGGTCGATGACCGCGGCCACTCCCTCCGAGCTAATCAAATACGAAGCGTGCGCCAGGCAACCGAGATAGAAACGCTCCACTTGAACCGACGGCATGTCTTCCTTACCCCTTTTTTAATACACGGAATAGTATCGCTCATCGGCGTCCGTCGTAGCTTGACAGCCTTCGGACCGCTTGGCGTAGAATGGTTTCATCAATCGATTCCTACTAAAACGATTAAGGATTAAGAGAATCCATTATGTCTTTACGTATCAATGACGAAGCCCCAAACTTCACGGCCGAAACAACCCAAGGCGAGGTCAACTTTCACGATTGGATCGGCGACGGATGGGCCGTTCTGTTCTCGCATCCCAAGGACTTTACCCCGGTTTGTACGACCGAATTAGGTTATATGGCGTCGCTCGAACCGGAGTTCGCTAAGCGCCACACCAAGATCATCGGCTTGAGTGTCGACCCTGTGACGAATCACAGCAAATGGGCGGCTGACATCGAGGAGACACAGGGGCACAAAGTCAATTACCCGATGATCGGCGACCCATCGCTTTACATTTCGAAGCTCTACAATATGCTGCCAGCAGACGCCGGCGAAACCTGCGAAGGCCGTACCGCCGCGACCAACGCAACCGTCCGCACCGTGTTCATTGTGGGCCCCGACAAGAAGATCAAGCTGACACTCAGTTATCCAATGAGCACCGGGCGGAACTTCGACGAGATCCTGCGGGTTCTGGATTCCATTCAGCTCACGGCGAAGCACAAGGTGGCGACGCCGGTGAACTGGAAGAATGGCGACGACGTGATCATCTCGGGAGGCGTTTCGGACGAAGAAGCTAAGCAGAAATACCCCGCAGGCTGGAAATCTCCCAAGCCTTATATCCGGATCGTCCGGCAACCCCAATAGCCAGCCCGCTGTCTTCCTCACGCGAATTGGAACAACTCGGCAGCGCCCTCCATCGACCGGCTACTGGGAGGCACCCGGCCCGCGCAATGCTAGAATCGCCGCAGTCGAGGAGTCTCCTTTGATACGTACGTTCTTAACCATCTTTTGCGCCGCAATATTTCTTTCGGGTGCTGCCGGCGCCCAAGCTCCTGCCGCGGAAAGTGCGCCATCCGTGGACGAGATTATTGCTAAGAATATACAGGCGCGCGGCGGTCTGGAAAAAATCAAGGCGGTTCGAACCATGCGCGCCACGGGGACCATCGACCAGGGCGATTTTCGCGCCCGGTTCGTTCAGGAGAATGAACGTCCCAACAAGGTCCGCGAGGAATTTATCATCCAAGGCATGGCTCAGGTGGAAGCCTACGACGGAAAGACGGGCTGGCAGGTGTCTCCCTTTGAGGGCAGAAAAGATCCCGACAAGCTTTCGGCGGACGACATGAAGGGCCTGATCACGGATGCCGATATCGACGGCCAACTGGTGGACTACAAGAACAAGGACCATAGGGCCGAGTTCATCGGCCATGATTCCGTGGAAGGAACCGACTGCTACAAGATCAAACTGACGCTTAGCAATAGCGACGTCCGCTACTACTACATCGACACCGATTCCTTTCTCGAACTGAAGGTCGAAACAGAACGCAGCATTCGGGGGACAGTGCGCTACTCAGAAACGTACTACGGCGACTACGATCAGGTGAACGGAATCTACTTCCCGTTTGCTTTTGAGTCAGGACAGAAAGGAAGCCCTTTCCGGGTGAAGTTCACAGTCGACAAGATTGAGATCAACGTGCCAATAGACGACGCGCGTTTCACCATGCCCACGGGAGGTGCGAAGTGAGAGCGGCAATTGGATTCCTGACCGCGGGACTGTTGGGTGCAATGGGGTTGTGCGCTCAGCAAGTGAAGTTCAGTTCCGATACCATTTCCGGTCTGGGCGCCCGCAACATAGGATCGGCGCAGATGAGCGGCCGCGTGACTTCTCTGGCGGCGGTCCCTGAAAACGGCAGACTGACCGTCTACGTCGCCGCAGCGAGTGGCGGAGTTTGGAAATCCGTAGATGGCGGCACGACCTTCAAGCCGGTATTCGATAAGCAACCGGTGCAGTCTATCGGCGCCATAACAATTGACCCATCGTCGCCAAAGACACTCTGGGTTGGCACAGGCGAGGCTTGGACGCGGAACAGTGCATCGATCGGTGACGGGATCTACAAATCGACCGACGGCGGTGAGAATTGGACCAACATGGGTCTGAAGAATTCGGAGCGAATCAGCAAGATTCTTATCGATCCGAAAGACAGCAACACCGTCTACGCCTGTGCGACTGGTGCGCTGTGGAGCGACAGCAACGATCGTGGCCTCTACAAAACCACCGATGGCGGTAAGAACTGGGCGCTCACACTGAAAGGCGCCAACCAGTCCACGGGTTGTTCCTCAATCGCCATGAGTTCTCGCGATTCAAAAACGCTATACGCGGGCATGTGGGATTTTCGGCGCAAGGGTTGGACTTTCCGCTCGGGTGGAGATTCGCCCACGTCTCCAAGTTCAAGCGCTTTCTACAAAACCACCGATGGCGGAGCGACCTGGACAAATCTGGACACGCAGTCAGCCAAAGGACTTCCGGCGAAACCCTGGGGCCGTATTGCCGTTTCGACTGCGCCTTCGAATCCCGATGTCGTCTACGCGTTGATCGAGTCAACTCACAGCGCACTGTTTCGTTCGTCCGATGGCGGCAAGACATGGGAAGAGCGCGACCGCAGCCAGATGATGGTCTGGCGTCCCTTTTACTTCGCCAACTTGATCGTAGACCCGAAGGATGAAAATAAGCTCTACAAGCCTGGTGGAGGCTTGATCGTCAGTAGCGACGGCGGCGCCAGTTTCAGTAGTGCCTCGGGCGGTGCTCATGGTGACTTCCATGATGTCTGGATCAATCCCGCCGACTCCAATGAGATCATCACCGGCGACGACGGCGGAGTCTGGTACTCGCATGACTCCGGCAACAAGTGGCTGAAGGCCAATAATCTGCCGATTTCGCAGTTCTATCACGTCAGCGTCGACATGCACGATCCCTATCACGTGTATGGCGGACTGCAAGACAATAGCGTGTGGATTGGCGACTCCTCGTACCCGGGTGGCATCACCAACGGCCGCTGGGAAAATCTCTACGGCGGCGACGGATTCTTTGTTTTCGCCGATCCATCCGACCCAAACTACGTTTACGTGGAGGCCCAAGGCGGGACCATCTCGCGCATAAACCGTCAGACGCTGTCAGCCCGTGGCATCCAGCCTCAGCCGAATTATGGCGAGAGCAAACTGCGCTTCAACTGGAACACCCCCATTCATCTGAGCCCCAACGAGACAGGAACCGTTTACATCGGCGCGCAGTTTTTGTTCCGGACCCGCGATCACGGGCAGACCTGGGATCGCATCTCGCCCGACCTGACCACCAACGATCCTGCCAAGCAGAAACAGGAGCAATCGGGTGGTGTGACGGTTGATAACTCGGAGGCCGAGATGCACACCACCATCTACTCGATCAGTGAATCGCCCCGCAACGGACAGGTGATTTGGGTAGGCACCGATGATGGCAATCTGCAACTTACTCGCGACGGCGGCAAGACGTGGGCCAATGTAGTCAGCCATGTGCCCAATCTTCCGAAGGCCTCCTGGGTTTCCTGGGTCGAAGCGAGTCGATTCGATGAAGGCACCGCCTACGCCACGTTCGATCGGCACAGCTTTGGCGACATGGCGCCCTACGCTTTCAAAACGACGGACTTTGGTCAAACTTGGACACCGATCCTGTCAGCGGCAAGCGATGTTCGTGGCTACGCGCATGTCATCAAAGAAGACACTGTCTCGCCGCGGCTCTTATTCCTCGGCACGGAGTTTGGCCTCTGGGTCTCGATTGATGGTGGTCAGCAATGGGCCAAATACAAAGGCGCCGACTTCCCGAATGTCGCGGTGCGAGATATCGTCGTGCATCCACGTGAATCGGACTTGATCCTCGGCACGCACGGCCGCGGTATCTGGATTGTCGACGACATCACGCCGCTACGGAATTTGACGGTGGAAACGCTCGCAAAGGACGTCGTTTTCTTGCAGGGCAGAAACACGCAACAGCGGTTGTTAGCGCAAGGTGGATGGACCGATGGTGACGGCACTTTTGTCGGTCCCAACCCACCCGATGCGGCGCTGATCACTTATTACCAGAAGAAGCGGCACGTCTACGGGCGAATGAAGATCGAGGTCCTCGACAGCGACGGAAAACTCGTCGACACATTGCCGGCCAACAGCCGGCTCGGCATCAGCCGCGTTCAGTGGTCGATGCGCATGAAACCGCCCAAGGTTCCACCCGCCGCCTCGGCCGCGGGCGAAGCAATTGTCGGCCCCCGCGTGTTGCCGGGAACCTATACCGTCAAGATGACTCGCGGGACTGAGACCTACACAACCAAGATCGACGTACTGCTTGATCCGCGCGCGACCTATACCATCGCCGACCGAAAGCTGCAACTCGCCGCCACGATGCGTGTGTATGCTTTGCTGGGCGACCTAACGTTTGACGTCGACCGGATTAACGCCGTACATGCCGCGCTTCTGCAGCGAGCGGCCGCGCTGGGCACCGATCCACTGGCCAGGCAGTGCAACGATCTGGCAGTGAAAGTCGAAGACCTCCGCAAGAAAATCGTGGCTACCACAGAAGGCGGAGCCATCACTGGCGAAGAGCGAATCCGTGAGAAAACCGCGCAATTATATGGCGCGCTCGTCGGATACGAAGGGCGTCCGGCGGATTACTACGTTGCCAGGATCGACTCCCTGACGCACGATCGCCAGGATGTGGTCAAGGAGTTCGATACATTTACCGCGACCAGCCTGAAGACCCTGAACACATCGCTTGCTGCCAAGAAGCTGGAGAGCATCCAGCCCCTTAGCAGAGAAGCGTGGGAAAAGTCGAGCAACGCCGCAGAGGGTGGCGGCTCGGCTACCCCGGGCCAAGCCTGGCTCAGTGAGCTCCTGCGATCGCGATAGTCCCAGTACCGGGTGTTCTAACCTAGGAACGATGTGTGCCTTTACTTTGCGCCAATTCGCCCCGATAGTCTCCGCGTTGTCAGATGCCCGACGTTACTCATAGCGCGGTGACGCCGACTTTACTACGTCCAAGATTGAGCTTGGCAGGTGCAGTGCTAGCGGTGCTGGCGGTGGCGATCGCCGCCAATGCGGGAGCTTTACTGAGTACAAACTCAAGAATGGCCGGCGATAGCGACGGCCCCTTTTACATCGGCATCGCTCGCAGCCTCGCGGCCGGAAGGGGTTATGTTCTGGAAGGGATGGGTCTGACCTTCTGGCCGGACACGCCAACCATGGGAAGAGCTCCGTTATGGCCCGCTCTGCTCACTGTTCCGGCTCTGCTCGCTCCGTCCTTTGATGACTCGAGTCTGCTCCGCGTGACGGCCGCGTGCCTGAACGCACTCAACGCACTACTTCTATTTGGAATTGCATGGGAGCTCAGCCGCAGCGTGGGAGTCTCGGTCGCTGCCGGCATTAGCTACGCGCTGTATCCGGTCGCGCTTGCGTTGACTGCCGGCGGTTTCTCCGAGATCTCTTATGTATTTGTGACGGCGGCCGGAATATTGCTGATTGTAAGAGGTGGAAGACTGGTCTATCTCGGTGCGCTCGTTCTTGGTCTATCCGCTCTGGTGCGCTCAAATTTCGTCGTGCTCCCGGTGGTAGCCGGTCTCGTGGCGTTTCCCAAACTCACAACGGCAAGGGCGCGGCGTCGGTTTCTAACAATGGCGGCGGTATTCTGGCTGCCTTCAGGGCTCTGGATAGCCAGAAACTACATACTAAGTGGAGAATTCCCGGTTCTAAGTACTATCGAAGGCGAGACCCTCTATGGCGCGAATAACAACTACGTGGCCTCTTCTCTGCAGGTCTGGGGTTATTGGGTAATGCCAAATGAGATTCCGGGTGAAACGCCAAAAAAAGATCTGGCACAGACGATGAGCGAACGGCAGCTGGATCGTTATTATCATCGACAAGGGATGACGTTTCTGAAGCTGCACTGGTTTGAACTCCCGCGTTTGGAACTCGGCAAACTAATTCGCGCCTTTATCCCGATTCCTTGGGTGCCGAATTGGGCGTCTTATGCCGTCTTCTTTTCCCGCGCGGTTCTGTACGTAGGGATTCTACTGAGCCTGGGCACATTGCGGGAAATGGCTGTGCCTTTCCGGATCCTTGTCACAAGCATGTTCCTGGTGGTTTTGCTTACTGTTTTGGTGTATTACGGAACCTATCGCTTCACCTTCTGCGTGGAAGTTTTCTTTCTGCCGGTTCTCTCTGTCGCCGCCTTCAAAACGATGAGTCAGCACTGGCCCGATGCTTTCCGAGGCGTTAGCTGAGGTGCTCCAGAAAATTATCACATTGGACGCGGCTGACTTGTGGGTGTCGAAACAGCGGGCAGAGGGCCTGCGCATCGGCTTCACCTGCGGGGCGTTCGACCTGTTACATGCCGGCCATGTAAATTTACTTGAGCGAGCCAAGGACCTGTGTGATCGATTGCTGGTTGCGGTCAACTCTGACAAATCCATTCGCAAGTACAAGAGCCTGTTCCGTCCAGTGATTCCCGAGGCCCAACGCATGCGGGTCGTCGCCGGCTTGGGTTGCGTGGATGCTGTGGTTCTTCTTGATGAACCACGTCCGCTGGGTCTGATCCAGCGGTGGCGGCCTGATTTGTACATCAAAGGCGGCGACTACAAGGGCAGCGGTCTACGCTCTGGAGCGGCAGTGGAGAGCTATGGCGGAAAAGTCATACTGCTGCCTCTGGCAACCTTGCAGAGTACCACGGCGATTATGCAACGCATCGCCGCGCTTGAGGCCCATAGTTGTCCGGCGGATTCGCCAACGCGCAGTGCCCGCGGGATTGTGTTTCTCGATCGCGACGGCACTTTGATTCGAAATGTGCCGTACTTGCACGATCCCGCCAGGGTCGAACTGCTCCCGGGCGCTCCACAGGGCTTACTACGACTCCAGGAGGCAGGATTCCGTTTGGTCATCGTGACCAACCAGCAGGGAATCGGCCTCGGGTACTTTACGATTGAAGACTTCTTTGAAGTGAACCTCGCGCTCTTTCGCCAGCTGTCGGCACACGGTATCAAACTCGACAAAGTGTATTTCTGCCCGCATTCCCTCGCGGACGACTGCCTTTGCCGCAAACCGGGTACAGCTCTCCTCGAAAAAGCTCTGAAGGAATATGAACTGGCGGCGCAGGATTGCTGGATGCTGGGTGACAGCCAGTCCGATGTCGCCGCGGGACAAGCCGCAGGCTGCCACACTCTGTTGATTGATCCTAATCCGGGGACGGCAACGCACTCGATTGCCGAGGCCGCCGAAATCATCATCACGCGTCTCGATTGAATCACTCCAGGCTGCGCGCCAAGTTCGAATTCTCGTGGTGGCTAAATAACTCTTCGAGACTCGCAGTGGCTGTTCCGGGCTTTTCCACGACGATGCCGGCAGCCACATTCGCCCATCCCACGGCCTCGCGCAGCGGAAGGCCAGCAGCCAAAGCCACTGCTAGCGTGGCTACCACCGTATCGCCGGCGCCAGTCACATCGAAAACTCTCCGCGCTTCGGTCGGAATCGAGACTGCCTCCGACCCGCTTTCGAACAAGGCCATTCCGTCCGGCCCCCGCGTGATCAGCACGTTGCTTCCGGGCAGCTGCTCAACAAGCGCATTCCCTGCCTCATGCAGCGAGTGTTCGGAGTTGATCTCGATGCCACTGGCCACAGACGCCTCCGCAACATTGGGAGTGATCACCGTGCCTCCAACATACTTGCGGAAGTTCTTGCATTTTGGATCGACAATAACTGCTTTACCGGAGGCTCGTGCGAACGAGATGATCTCGTGACAGAATCGGTCCGTCAAAGTGCCTTTGGCGTAGTCGGACAAGACCACGATGGAGTTGGACTTCATCAACTCCTTCGACACATCAATCAAGCGGTCCATCATGCCGGCCGGCACATCGGACTTGGTTTCATGATCGATCCGGCAGATCTGCTGCTGCCCAGCCACAATGCGAGTTTTCGAGATGGTTCCTCGATCCCCGGCATCCACCAGCCCAATCACAGGAATTGACTCTCGTTGCAAAAGCTCCCTAAGCAGACGCCCCGGCGCATCATCTCCGGCCAAGCCCACCAAATCCACCCGGGCCCCAAGGCTCGCAATGTTCATCGCAACGTTGGCTGCGCCGCCGGCCGAACTGTAGCGCGACCTAACGTCCAGCACCGGAACCGGAGCCTCGGGACAGATCCTGGAGACAGCCCCAACGACGTATTCATCCAACATGACGTCGCCGATCACCAACACGCGGGCTGACCGAAACTTCTCAATAGGTGCTGTCATTCAGTTTTGGACGGGAGTAGCCGACGAACTCTAATTGTTGCGCACGGCGGGAGTAAATACCGCGACAGGCAGCTCACTGAACGCGATCCCCGCACTGAGTTCACCGTTGCTCACGGGCACTTCGGCTCCAGTCAGGATATTCAGCCAGCTGTTTGCTTCTGCCCCAGCCGGCACCGGAATCGTCGTCCCGCACCAAGTAAACTCCTGCTCCATCTGCGCAGGAAACCGAGCTACCGCCACCAGCACACAGGCGAGGCCTAAGCGTCTCGCAAACGCGCAGATGCTGGCGGCCTTGCCTCCCGAAGGCGAAAGCGCTTCGTAGTCGCCTCTGGCAAAGAGATCGCTGTTATCGCGGCGAAGACTTAGGATTCTCGATGCGACAAACAGCTTGATCGCACCATCCTTCCATCGGTCCTTTAACCCCTGGATGGATAGCTCCTTACGGCAAGAGCTAGTTTCGAGCTCCGCCAACAACCGGTTGCGCAGCTCGAAGTCGACAGGCCGACGGTTGTCGGGGTCGACCAAGCTCAAGTCCCACAACTCCGCGCCTTGGTATATGTCGGGGACGCCGGGAACGGTCAGCTTTAAAGTGGTCTGGGCCAAACTGTTGTGGACTCCCAGCCTCGCTATGCGCTCCTCAAACGGAAGGAAAGCCGCCAAAAAGGCGCTGGATCGATCCGCGCTCAGCGCGTCGCCAACAAACGCAAGCACCGCGTCTTCGTAATCCTTGTTAGGTGACGACCACGTCGTGTGTAACTTCGCTTCGCGCATCGATTTGAGCATCGCGCCCTTCAGCCGTTCTGTGTAGGTCGTAAGCGCTGATGCTTCGAGTACGTCGGTGCCGATGAGTTCTGTGGGCCAACTGCCTACCAGTAGCTGGTAGAACAGGTATTCGTCGTTGCGATCGGGGGGCGCCGTCGCTTCGATATCTGCTCGCCGGGCTCGGAGAATTTTGCTCCAGGACTGAACCTGCCGGACCCACTCCTCCGGCATCTCGGAAAGCACCGCCAGGCGAGCGCGTGTATCTTCTCCGCGCTTGGTATCGTGCGTAGACGTGGCAAGCATCGTATCCGGCCAGCGCTTCAGGCGGCTCGCGTTCGCTTTGTGAAACGCGGACAGAGGGACGCCAAAGTGGTCGGGGTGTCCTCCCACTTCGTTTAACGCGACGAACCGGTTGTATCGATAGAACGCCGTATCCTCCAGGCCTTTCGCCATCACCGGGCCGCTATATTGCTGTAGCTTCATGGCACAACGTAATACCGCGTGTCGGCTAAACCCGTTGCCGCCGTTGGCCACAAGTTCACCGCTCAGCATTTTTCGCAGGAATTCGAAAACGCTTGGGTCCACATTTGTTTCGCTGGCACGCGCCTGCTTGACGGCCCAATCGAGGTCGCGCAAGTCATCTTCCGTGGCTTCGCCCTTGTTATCCACATACGTCCGGTAAACCGGAAAGCAAGCCACTATTTCACGGATCGCACGACGCAGAATGTTATGAGTGAAATCGGCGGTTCGCGGCTGATGACGCGCAACGCGGGCCGCCTCGTAGGCGAGTGTGTTCAGTTCGCTCGACATCTGATTCCTCATGATCAGCAGTTTCGAGTCGCGGACAATCTCCGCAAAAGGCTTGGTCTCGCCGGTGAAGCTGGAATAAATGCGGGTGAACGCCTCCTCCCCCGCAGCATCGATTAACACACCAAGCACCAGGTTCGTGAACTCGTAGCCGGTCGTGCCCTGGACGGGCCAATCCTCCCGTAGGCCTTCGTGGCTGGCGAGGATCTTCTCGACCACCAAATAAAACGGCTCGCCCTGCGGCGTTACGATGCTAGCCCGCAGTCGCTCCAGGTATTCCTTCGGGTTCAGGAGTCCATCCACGTGATCGATTCGAAGACCCTCCACGGTCCCGTCCTCCATCAGTTGGAACACAAGCTTATGCGCGTGATCGAAGACCTCAGGCAATTCCATTCGGATGCCCGCCAGTTCATTCACATTGAAAAATCGACGGTAGTTGATGTCGTCGGCCGCCACGCGAAAATAGGCCGCACGCCAATGCTGATCTTGAATAAGAACGTTCAAATCGCGCCAGCTCTGCTCCTGTCCCGGCGTGCCGTTCAATCCCCGAACCGCCCCCTGAATCGCCACGCGTACATCTTCGTGCTCAAGCCAGCATTGCGCTAGCTCAGCCTTGAGTTCTCTCGCGCGGCGTGGCACTTGCGGGCGCCACTCCGGCAGGCTCGAGAAGTCGTCGCCGAGGCGCTCCAGTTCAGGATGCGCGTAGCCCAGGATGCGGGAATAGTGCAGCGGGCAGATAGGTAGTTTGTGCGTGTCGTAGGCCCATACCGCGAATGAGCCCTCGTGCTCGTCGAACTTCACGAGCAGCTTGCCGGCCTCCAATTCAACGCCATATTGGTCACCAAGAAACGGCACCAATAGCTTGTTGTGAAGATACGATCGATCCGATCCCCAGTCGATATCGAACCACCCGGCGAACGCCGAGTCGGGTCCCCATTCCAACGCGTCAATCCAGAGCGGATTGTCCGATCCACCCACACCCATGTGATTGGGCACGAAGTCCAGGATCTGCCGCATCCCGTTTGCCTTCATCGCAGCCACCATTCGATCGAACGCGGCCTGATCACCCAACTCTGGATTCAAGGCGTGGTGGTCCACGATGTCATATCCGTGCTGACTTCCTGGCCTCGCCTTCAGCCAGGGGGATGCATAGATGTGGCTTACACCGAGCCGCGAAAGATAAGGAACAATTGCGGCCGCTTGATCAAAACCAAAACCCTTGTGGAACTGTAGTCGGTACGTAGCGCGCGGCGTCATTTGGCATTCTTTCTGGAAATAAACGAAGGGTCCGCCCGGGAGTAAGAGCCCACGCTCTAACAAAGGCTAATCCACTATCCCCTGGGAGAGCCACGAGCAAATGCCGCGCCACTTGTTGAGCCCCTCCCAAAGTGCGAGATAACTCACAGTTCTTTATTTGGCTTCATCGAGTTACGGGGCCGGGCCGCCCGAGTTGCGCTTTCGTGACGCCCCGAGGTCAGACAAAGCTTCGCCAAACGAGTAAGAAATGCCTGCCAGAAACCCCCGCTCCGCATATGTCCTCAAGGACTTGCGATGAATGGCACCTCAGGTGCTTCTAGCTCTCGCGGCGCATGTCAGTCTGCAAGATCTGCCCTGTCACCGAAGACATAGTTTGTATGGCTGAGACTCCCCAAACATTTTGGGAAAGTTGGCGGGCCCGCCTGCAGGCCCTCAAGAACATTCCGCAATTGGTGCGGATTGTCTGGGAGTCTGGACGCGGCGTGGTCGCCGGCGGCCTGGCTTGTCGCCTCGTCGTCGCAGTGCTTCCGTTGGCGGTTCTTGGGGTGTCCAAGAAGATTCTCGACGCCATACAGGCTCACTTCGCCGGGCATCCGCTGCCTCCGGCTTTTTGGTGGTTCGTCGCTGCTGAGTTCGCACTTGCCTCGTGCGGCGCCATCCTGGGCCGAGCCATCGGCTACTTCGATTCACTTCTGGCCGACCGATTTGCCCGCCACGTCAGCATTCTCGTTATGGAGCATTCTTCAAGGCTTGACCTCGCTTCCTACGAGGATCCGGTGTTCAACGACAAGCTGGAGCGCGCCCGGGTACAGTCCACTGACCGCATCGCGATGATCCAAGCCTTGGGCCAAGTGCTTCAACAGGCTTTGGCCGCCGCCAGCCTCGCATCAGCCATTTTCTGGTTCTCGCCGTGGCTGCTGCTTTTGCTGGTTTTGGCCGTGGTTCCGGCCTTCCTCGGTGAGACACACTTCGCTTTTCTCGGATATGCCAAGGATGTACGCCAAACGCCGGTCAGGCGGCATCTCGATTACCTTCG
This sequence comes from uncultured Acidobacteriaceae bacterium, assembly GCA_963740005.1. Lineage (GTDB taxonomy): Bacteria > Acidobacteriota > Terriglobia > Bryobacterales > Bryobacteraceae > CAJCIT01. The sequence continues at coordinate 65,507 of CAVUCO010000075.1, forward strand.
AATACTCGGGTCGAGCAAAGAATCCGCCAAAGAACTAAAGCTATTCGCATTAAGCGGCTTCCTTGTGAACGAGTTTACGCGCCTCTCCAATCAGATCTATCACGAAAACGTACGCATCGCTCTTCGGCGCTTCCTTTTTGGAGCGCCACTGTCGCTGCTGAGCACCGCCGCCTATTACGGCGCTTACGCCTACGTTGTCTACAAGACGGTCACCGGCGCGCTCACCTGGGGCACCTTGCAGCTTTTAACCGGCGCCATTGCCGGCGCCAGTCTCAACATTCAGAACATTTTTTCGACTTTCTCCAGCATCGCCGACCAATCGCTCTTTCTAACGGATCTTGTCAATTTCTTCCAGGTAACTCCGAAGCTCTGCTCCAAGAAAGATGCTCTGCCCGCACCGCGTCCCATCCGCGAAGGCTTTGTGTTTGAGAATGTTTCCTTCTCCTATCCGGGTGCCGAACGCCGCGTGCTCGACCGGCTCAACCTTCGGATTGATAGAAACGAGCGCATCGCCCTAATCGGAGAGAACGGCCAGGGAAAGACCACCATTGTCAAACTGCTCACTCGCTTATACGACCCTACCGAAGGTCGCATCCTTCTCGACGGCATCGATCTTCGTGAGTACAGCATGGAGGATTTGCAAAGCGAGATCGGCGTTATTTTCCAGGATTTCATGCGCTATGAAATGAGCGCCCGGCAGAATATCGCTGTCGCCCGCATCGATGCCGCTCAGGACGATGCCATTCGCGAAGCGGCTCACAAGAGTCTCGCCGACGAGGTCATCACTAAATTGCCGCAGGGCTACGACCAGCTTCTTGGGCGCCGTTTTAGCGGCGGCGTGGACCTTTCGGGCGGCGAGTGGCAAAAGTTTGCGCTGGCCCGCGCCTACCTTCGCGACGCACAACTCCTGATTCTCGATGAGCCGACGGCTTCGCTCGATGCACGCTCCGAGTTCGAAGTCTTTCAACGCTTTGCCGAATTGACTCAGGGCAAAATGGCGCTTCTGATTTCTCACCGTTTCTCCACGGTTCGCATGGCCGACCAGATCATTGTTCTCGAAAACGGCCGAATCGTGGAGCAGGGCAGCCACCAGCAACTCATTGCCTTGGGCGCACGATACGCCGCCATGTTTGAACTGCAAGCCGCGAGTTACCGATGACCAACGATTCCACTCCCATCACCCCCTCGCTCGAGGCCGCCAGTAAAGATGACTTCTCTCACTTTCGCGAGGCAGGTACCCGCTTGGCGCGGTCGATCGGCGCCGTAACTATCAAATCCAAACATCGGACCCGCCCGCCCGCCATCAAGTCGCGACGTAAAGCGCTGCGTGCGGCCATTGCGAAAGCGGCCTCGGCCGATCGTAGTGACGAACAGCAACAGTACATAAAGTGGCTTTTGGACAATGTCCGCCTCGTCTATGCATCAGAACAGCAAACCCGCGAGTTTGTCCTGGATCCCTCCCTACCGGTCATCAGTGACGAATCCGGCAAGCAAACGCTCCGTACCAGCTCGATCGCGGGTGACTATCTACAGCAAGCCGGTAATGAATATCGGGACGGTAGCTTTCTCGCGTTCCTGGAAGGTTTTCAGCAAGTTTCAATCCTCAACATGGCTGAGATTTGGGGCTTGCGGCCTGCTCTTCAGCTGGAGTTGATTAACCGCATCGCGGACTCTGCTGCTTCGCAGTGGCCGGTTGTCATCACCAGTCTTCGTTCTATTTCGGAGACCGGCTGGAAAGAGGTTTTCGAGGCAGCCAGCTTCACCAACCGCATCTTGGCCAGTGATCCGGCAGCGACATTCGCGCGCATGGATTTTGAGAGCCGCGAACACTATCGCACCGTCGTTGGCACTATGGCCAAAAGCAGCACTCTCGCAGAGCACGAGATTGCTTCCGCGGCCGTTGAGTTAGCCAAACAGGCCGCCGCCATTTCTGACGGGTCGCGCGCCGCGACACGCCGCACCCATGTTGGCTTCTATCTGGTCGATAAAGGACTGCCAACTCTGGAGGCTGCCGCCGGGTATCGCCCGCCCATCAAGACCTGGCTCTCACGGCTGGTGCTCCGGTATCCGACCACCTACTATTTGGCCACCATCGAGTTGCTGACACTGTTCATCGTTTTCGAAATCTTGAACAAAATCAGTCCTCTGGCTGCCGCACTCACCGGTCTCCTTCTCCTGCTCCTGCCTGCGACTCAGGCGGCGGCCGACTTCGTCAACAACCTCACTGCCTTCCTGGTCTCCCCGCGGGCCCTGCCGAAGCTGGATTTCTCGGACGGGATACCGGATGATTGCCTCACGCTGGTGGCCGTCCCAACGCTCCTCCTCAACGAAGCCCAAGTGCGCGATCTCGTCTTGGATCTCGAGATCCGGTTTCTCGCAAACCGCGACCCCAACCTCTACTTCGCGCTGGTGACGGATTGGCCTGATTCGGACCGTCCCGTTGAACAAGGCGATCCAGTGCTCGACCTGTGCCGGCAACTGATCGAGGGGCTGAATAACCGCTATCGGCTGGATGGCCGTTCTCCCTTCTTCTTGCTTCACCGCCATCGCATCTACAACGAATCCGAAGGCCGTTGGATGGGCTGGGAGCGCAAACGCGGAAAGCTGCTCGATCTGAATCAGTTCCTCCGTGGAGAGTACGATGCGTTCCCGGTCAGGATCGGCGATGCTTCCGTGCTCCCTCGGGTGCGTTACGTGATCACTCTCGATTCCGACACGCAGCTCCCGCGCGATTCGGCCGCTCGGCTCATCGGCACAGCGGCACATCCCCTCAACCAAGCCGTCGTGGAACCAACCAGCCATATTGTCGTCGAGGGTTATGGGATTCTGCAGCCGCGCATCGGCATCAGCATTCAATCGGCCGCCCGCAGCCGCCTCGCCGCCTTGTGTTCCGGTCAGACCGGGTTTGATATTTACACTCGCGCCATCTCCGACGTCTATCAGGACCTTTTCGGTGAGGGCATCTACACCGGCAAAGGCATTTATGAAGTGGATCCGCTGCGCGAGGCCGTCGAAGACCGCTTTCCGGATAACGCGCTGCTGAGTCACGATCTGATCGAGGGCGCCTACGCTCGGGCCGCGCTGGTCAGCGACATCGAGCTGATTGATGACTATCCCTCGCACTTCAGCGCCTTCAGCCGCCGAAGGCATCGCTGGGTGCGCGGTGACTGGCAGATCATGCGCTGGACCCTTTCGCGCGTGCCCGACCGCCAGGGTCGCATGATTTGGAATCCCATTTCGCTGATTTCCCAATGGAAGATTCTCGATAACTTGCGCCGCAGTCTGCTTGAGCCAGGCATGCTGCTGCTTCTCCTCGGCAGTTGGTTCTTCCTGCCCGGGTTCGCCGACTATTGGACCCTTGCCGCGGTTGGCATGCTCTTCATCCCGGCGTTTTCCGGTCTGCTGTTTGCCCTCCTGCGAATGCCCCTTCGCGCCCGCTATCTGCCCGCTTGGGCTCGCAGTACGACCAGCGCATTCCTCGAGGGTAATGCTATGGCTCTGTTCAGCTTGACCTTTCTTTTGCACCAAGCCTTGTTATCCATTGACGCCGTCACCCGGTCCATCCGTAGGCTGCTTATCACCCGGCGTAATCTACTCGAGTGGGAAACAGCCGCCGAGGCCGAAACCGAAGGGCGGCCCAAAGCCCGAGTCGATGTATACCTCGAATGGACACCCTGGATTGCGATCGCGATAGGAGTCGCCCTTCGCTTGGTTCGGCCGGCAGCATTGCCTGCGGCTGCGCCCGTGCTGATTCTCTGGGTACTCTCACGTCCTTTGGCCTCCTGGCTCAACAAGCCGCCGCGCGCTGGGCACAGCAAGCTCGCCAAGCAAGACGCGCGTCTGCTGCAGGAGTCGGCGGATCGCATTTGGCGCTTCTTCCACGACTGGAGTTCGGCCGCCACCAACTGGATGATTCCCGATCATGTCCGGGAGGGTGGCTCTCCGGAGCTTCGTCTCTCTCCCACCAACGTCGGCATGCTGCTGAATGCCCGGATCGCAGCCGTGTACCTGGGCCTCGCTCCATTAAGTGAGTTCGTCTATGAAACCCGGCAAACGCTGGACCGTGTACTACAGTTGCCTAAGCATCGCGGCCATCTCTTCAATTGGTACGACCTCACGTCGATGCAGGAGATCGCCCCGTATTTCATTTCAAGCGTCGACAGCGGCAACCTGGCCTGCTGTCTTTGGACTCTCAAGCAGTCCGCTTTAGCCTTCGCCGCCGAACCTGGCGTCAAACGTGGCGTCACAAAAGAACTCGCCGCCCAGCTCAGAGAGATCGCCGAGATCTGCGAACGCCTGGTCGATGAGATGGATTTCAGCTTCCTCTATCAGCCCCGCAAGAGAGCGCTCTCCGTGGGTTACGACGTTCGCGCCGGACGGCTCGAATCGGCCTGTTACGACCTGCTCGCCTCGGAAGCGCGCATGGCTTGCTTCGTCGCCATCGCCAAGGGCGATATCCCCCAGGAGTCCTGGTTCCGTCTCGGCCGCGCATACACGCTTTTCCGGGGCGAGCGAATCCTGCTCTCATGGACCGGGACTATGTTCGAATACCTGATGCCCGCTCTCTGGATGAGACACTATCCTGACACCATCGCCGACCAGAGCATGAAAGCCGTCGTCCGAGCGCAGCGCGATTACGCTCGTCGCAAGGGCGTCCCCTGGGGCATCTCGGAATCGGCCTGTCTCGGAGAGCCCGGCGCGGACCATTGCTATTCCCCGTTCGGCGTACCCGACATGGCGATAAAGTCCATGGACAAGGCGGCGCTTGTGATTTCTCCATACTCCTCATTTCTCGCGACGATGGTCGATCCCGCCGCCGCAGTCAAGAACTTGCGGCAAATGGAGGAATACGGGTGGAGCGGCCGCTACGGATTCTACGAGTCAATCGATTACTCACGCGCCGGTGGCGAGGTGATTCGCATCTGGATGGCTCACCACCAGGGCATGAGTCTTCTAGCCATCGCCAACCTTCTATTCGGCAACCCATTTCAAAAGTGCTTCCACGCCGAGCCCCATGTGCTGGCGACAGAACTACTCTTGCATGAACGAGTACCGGACGTCCCCGTCACTGTTCTCGAACGCGATCTCGTGCCGCAGCCGGCCTGATAGCGTCGAGTCGATCAAATCAACTGCAGCGCTTCGTACGACACGGGATAAACCTCAAAACCGGCTCGTTCCAGCCCACGCTTGGCTTCGGGACTTTTCATGAACGTCTCCCAAACGAAGCCGGTTCGCAGATTCTCCGCCATCAACATAGTGATGCCTGTGTCGATGCCGACGACGTCGGTGTCGAACCAATTCGAGAGGGGGTTAAAGGCATTTACGAAGCCGTACCGGCTCCACACGCGCGCCCCAACGCGATTCTTCATATTCTTGAGAACCCGCAGTGTTGTCCAGGGAAGAAAAACCAGCGAGCCGGCGGGAGCGCTGGGGACGACGGTGCCGTCAATCGGGCCCATCGCCGGAGGACCACCCCAGACGACATATCCGTTTTTTGAGTCCGAAGCTGTGATGCCCCACAGGTCGTCGGCATAATCGGGAAACTCGCTGTGCAGCTCCATGCAGAAACGCCGGTGGGCTTCGGTAGCAAGAATGGAGTTTTTGAAATAGTCGGCGTACTTGTCTTTCCTGCCGCGAAAGTCGAACCAGGCCTGTGAGTATTGATGAACGAACAGTGGCGAGAAGGATCCAATGTAGCGCAGGCCGTCATATTCGAATGTCAGGCGTTTCCATGCGTTCCAGACATCCGGCGATAGTGGGTGAGAGGATGATCCGATCCCCAACAGGTACATCATCATCAACTCGCTGTAATAATCCCAGCGATAGGATAGAAAGCCGCCTTCGGGCGACCATCCGTGCGGCAGCAGCGACGTATCCTCCGAGAGCCATGTCCACTCCACGCGGTCGAACAACTGGTAAGCGATGTGATGGATCTCGGAGTTCGGAAAGTGTTGTGCGCAGGTCAGGATTCCACACAGCAGCATCGCCGTGTCGATGGAGGACACCTCGGAATCCCAGACCCGTTCGCCTGTCTTGATGTTTGCGAAGTGATAGAAAAATCCGCGGTGATTGGGCATCTTCTCCCATAGAAACTGCAGCGTTTGCAAAATGCGATCGTGCGCGGTTTCCATCTCGATGTAACCGCGCTGGTGTCCTATGCACAGCGCAGTGAGGCCGAAACCGGTTGCGGCGGTGCTGCCTACTTTGCTGTTGTCGGCGGCGCGCACATTGCAGCGGTCCTTCACCAAGCCGGTGTCGGGATCGGCCTGCTCCAGAAAATACAAAAAGTTAGCCTTCTCCAACATCTCCAGGAATTGGTCGTCTTCCTCGGGTAGAATCGGCCGCACCACGGTCGGCTTGGCTTTCGTCGAGTGTGCCTGTTGGGCTGCAACCAGTGAAGCGGTTGTTCCGCCAAGTATCGCCGTTATCAACTCCCGGCGGGTCGGATAAATAATCTGGTGAGGCGCCACTGTGCACTACTTTAGACGATTCCGCGTCACGACTTGTGTGGGCCGCGGTCACCTTTGCTGTGCCAACATGCATCGTAAGATTTAGTCAGGATGGAAATGATGCGAGCGAGACAGAAGAGGGAAGTTCAAACCGCGATTGCGATTCTGGGCGCCTTGGCAAGTGCGGCCGTCATCATGCTTTTTCCTAGGCACTTTCAAGCCGCGCCCATCAGCGGTTCGGTGATCGCCCAAAATACCGATCCTCGAAAGCAAACTCCCATTGCGAACGCCGAAATAACCGCAGTCAGTGGCTTCGCGCAAGGACAGGCAAAGTCCGATTCGCAGGGTTACTTCCGGCTCACATTTCATCCGCCCCTTGTGACGGGTCAGTTGGTTAGCATCAAGGTCGTGCACCCCAACTTCCGTCCGGTCGAGATCTCAGAGCCCCCCGGTGACAAGATCTTCGTGATTCGGATGACGCCTGTGGCGAGTGAGGCGCCGGCGGAGTTGAATCCGCGGGAGACTCTCATCTCAGATATCAGAGTCCGCTACACCGTCAAGGTTTCTGCCGTGCTCAACGTTGGCAGCATCTCTAAAACATTCGAGGTCGCAAACGTCGGCAATGTCCCCTGTGATCACCGGCCGCCCTGCTCGCCTGATGGTAAGTGGAAGGCATCCGTTGGAGGAGTAACACTCGACGCCGGTGAAGGTAACGCGCTTCGTGAGGTACGCGTTTCGTGCATCGCGGGTCCCTGCCCCTTTACGAACCTCGAACCCAACCAGGTTTCGCCAAATGGACGGGTCGTCAAGTTGACAGCGCATACCTGGTCTGATACGGTGACGTTTCTGGCCGAGGCGGATGTTTTCCGAACGAGAGTGAATGACACGGTGCGCCAGTCGTTTCCGGTGGCATTCGGCCAGACCATGAGTTTTACGCTCCCGCCAACGGCACAAGGCGCCAGCATTGAGGCGGAGTTCGATGGCTCCGGCATTGTGTTCCCGCTCGGACCACAGCTTAACTTGTCGTGGGCAGTTTGCGGCGAGAAAGTAGACCCGCAAGGCAAGCTTTATCGCTGCGAATTGAAGCCCGGATACCGCTTCAAGTGAGGGTAGTAGCGAACGCGGAAATTGCTGCCGGCCGCCGCCTGCAATTGTTGCTTGGACGATTGGCAGAAAACACCTGAGTCACACCGGCCCGACTGCTGCCGGTCTGCAAGTACCACGACGTCGGCTCGCAGTAATACCAGTCCAGACTCCATAGATCCCTGATCCCAAATGTTCGCCCCACCGGTGAGAGCTTGGCCCGCCAAATGCTGCATAACGATCTTGTGGAACAGGGATTCGCCGGTCCAGGTCAAGTCGCGTCAGGGAAACGCGCAGGAGTGCCGCCCATTCTAGCCGACGGGCGGCAGTGAGATGCCCGGCCCGGGCCGTACCTCCGAAAACTCCGGACTTCGATCGATTGTCTTGGTCGCGGGAACCGTCGCGGTATTGTACGTAGCGCGCGACGTTCTTATTCCATTTGCCGTTGCGCTCACATTCACGTTTCTGCTGAGCCCGTTGGTCAGGTGGCTTCAAGGCTTGCATTTTCCGAGAGGGGCGGCCGTTCTCAGCGTATTCCTGGTTTCGACGGCCCTGGGAGGCGGGGTTTGCTGGTTTCTTGGAGGCCAGGTCATCAACCTCGTCACGGAACTTCCGAGCTACCGCGACAACATCGACGCCAGAATCAAAGCCTTGCACGGTCCGCCCAAGGGGTCTCTTCGTCAGGTCGCTGACAACGTCAAGGAAATAAGACAGGAGATCGCTGGCGCCCAGCAGCCTGCCACACCAACCACACCCGCAGTACCCGCGCGCGGCAAGCGTGGTGTTGCTACCCCGACAAAACCAGGCCAAGTGGAGATCGTTCAGCCGCCCCCTAGCGACTTGCAGTATCTGGTCGACCTGGGCACCCCGGTCCTACGGCCGTTGGCGACTGTCGGTTTGGTCTTAGTCTTCACCTTTTTCATGCTGATGGAGAAGGAGGAGCTGCGCAATCGTCTCCTCAGGCTGGCGGGAATGCAACGGCTTCACGCCATTACGCTCGCACTCGATGATGCAGCAAAGCGGGTAAGCAAATACTTGCTCTTGCAGGCCTCGGTGAATGTGGCGTTCGGAGTTCTCTTCGCAACCGGACTGTTCTTCATCGGCGTTCCCAATGCAGCCCTTTGGGGTGCGCTCGCAGCGATCCTGCGGATTGTGCCCTACGTCGGTTCTCTCATTGCCGCCGCCTTCCCGCTGCTCCTTTCACTCGCGGTCTTTCAGGGATGGGTGCCTCCGGTTTTGGTGGTCGCGCTGTTTGCCGCCCTTGAACTCACAATTGGTAACTTCATCGAACCGATGTTGTATGGCGCACACACCGGAATCTCGCCCCTGGCGATCCTTGTCACAACCGTCTTCTGGACAGTCTTGTGGGGACCGGCTGGCCTGATTCTCTCGACTCCTCTCACGGTATGCGCGGGCGTTTTGGGACGCTACATTCCCAAGTTGGCATTCCTCCATATCCTTCTTGGCGACGAACCTGTTCTGGAACCGTCCGCATTGTTTTATCAGCGCCTGTTAGCATTCGACCAAACCGAGGCCCGCAAAGTCGCGGATTCCTATCTGGCCGAGCATTCACTCATCAGCCTCTACGATTCCGTCCTCATTCCGGCGTTGGGCATGGCGGAGCGAGACCGTCACGAAGGATCTCTCGACCATGATCGTGAGCAATTCATTATCCTGAGTTTCGGCGAGATGCTTGCCGAATTCTCTGATTATCGAGGCAATCCAACTGAGCCGGCGCGGGACGATTCGTCGGCAACCAGTGAGCCGCGACCCCAAGAGGCGCAACCCGCGCCGGCCTTTCAGGGCCGGATTCTTTGTGTTCCCGCCAACGACGAGGCAGATTCCATCACCACTTCCATGCTCGTGCAAGTCTTGGAGCAACAAGGGTACAAAGCTCTTTGGCTACCGGTCACGGAATCTCTCGGAGGCCTGCAGGTACTCGGCCCAACGCCTGACGATCTAGTCTGCATCGCCGCTTTACCGCCTTTTGCCTTCGCACGTTGCAAGGCCCTCACGAGGGAATTGCGGTCGCGCTTCCCCGATCAGCCGACGATCGTAGGAATCTGGGGCTTCACCGGCGATGCTAAATCGGCCGCTCAGCTGGAGCCCGGCCACCCGGAGAACGTTCTGACCACACTCGCAGCCGTCGTCGAGCGAATCAAGCAGATCGGGGCAGGCGTGGATGAAAATACGCCGGATGCCGTCAAATCGAATGCGGCTGATACCCCCGCCGGCGACGTGCTGGACAACGCGGAGTCTGAACCCGACCCCACCTCTCTGGTCTCAACCTAGCCCGCCGGAAATCCTATTTCCACATCGCAAACATCGCACAGCTCGCCCCGCCCATCACCGCCACGGTGATCCAGCCAAGCATTGCCAGCCATCGAGGGTTTGCGCGCTCGCCCATGATCTCGCGATTGCTTGTCACCAGCAGTACCAGCACGATAAGCGGCGGAGCCAACACGCCGTTCAGGACGGCGGCCCAGAACAACATGGATACCGCATTGAAGCCTGCGTAGTTCAATGCAAGTCCCAGCGCCAACCCCACCGCGATAACCCCATAGAACCCGCGTGAGCGGCCCATCCCATCGGCCAGCGAGCCGCGCCACCGGGCGCCTTCCGAAATGGCATACGCACTGGAGCCGGCGAGAACCGGCACGCCCAGCATGCCCGCGCCGACTAGGCCCAGGCTGAATAACCAATACGCGCCGTTCCCGGCTAGGGGCCGCAATGCCTCGGCAGCTTCCCGTGCCGTTGAAATCGTTGTAGTCCCATGCGCGTGAAGCGTCGCCGCCGTGGTCAGTATGACGAAGTACATGATCAGGTTCGAGAAGAACATCCCTGTCATGGTGTCGTCCCTCGATTTTCGTAACCTAAAGTCCGTCGTGCCCCTTCGTGATGCCAAGGTCAGCTTCCCTTTGCCCCGTTCCTCCTCCACTTCCTGGGAGGCTTGCCAAAAGAAAAGATACGGAGAGATGGTGGTTCCTAAGATTCCAACCAGCGTTGCCCAGTAAGCGCCGGACCATTGGACGTGCGGGATGACGGTCGATCGCAACACCAATGCCCAATTGGGCTTAGCGAGGAAGGCTGCCAGGATATAGGAAAAGAGAACGAGCGTCATCCACTTGAAGATGCGCGCCAAGCGATCATAGGACCACCACACGAGGAACGACCCGATCAGCGCGGCATAGACCGGGACCCAGTACATGCTCTGAATGCCCGTGGCCATCTCGGATACGTTCGCCATCCCACCGAGGTCGGCCCCGATGTTGACTGTGTTGGCAGTCACTAAAAGAGCACAAGCCGTCCACAGAACCCACCTCGGGTAACGGCGCCGGATCACGCCGCCCAAGCCTTCCCCGGCCACAAGGCCTACCCGCGCGCACATCATTTGCACGCCAACCATCAGTGGGAATGAGAGCAGGGCCGTCCACAAGGGCGCATAGCCAAAGGCTGCGCCCGTCACCGAGTAGGTGGAGATTCCAGAGGGATCGTCGTCGGCCGCGCCGGTAATCAACCCCGGACCCAGACGGCCGAGAAAACGCCAGACCCGCCGCGGTCCGAGCAAAGCCGCCTTCGCCATACGTTGTTCCGCGAGTGCGCCGGACTGATCTGCTCTCTGGGTCCCGGCGGTTTTCAATGGGTTCCTAGCGGAACGCGCCTAACAAGTAGGCAACCAGCAGTATCACCAGAATGGTACCCAACCCAATGCCCGCGCCCCCGCCATAACCCCAGCGCCCATACCCGTAGTAGCCGCCGCCAAGGCCAAACACCAGTAGCAGAATGATGATAATGAGCAACATGTTTCTTCTCTCTCCTCTCGGTCTGTTGATTCAATTCGAACAACTGCTGCAATTAATCTCGACTCTTACCCGCCACCAGCAGCACGACTCCACCTATCAGTGAAACTGCACCCAAAACGGGCGGCAACGGCACAGTGTGGGTCTTGTCGCGGGAAGCGTGCAATGGCCCTATATCTGCGACTCTTTGCTTGGTCGTATAGCTGAACCCGCCCCATATCAGCCCAATAAGCCCTAGTGCGATCAAAACAATTCCAAGTGTTTTCGTCATAAACTTTTGTTTCACTCCAGCAATGAATCCCGCGTGAGTAAGCGGAATCGAAAGTCCGGCTGCTTTTGGCTGAGCACATGTGCGACCAAAGTGAGTTGAAGCAACCGGTGACAAAGGAGCTAGTAACTACGCTTGCGACTGTTCACGCTCTCGTCTCATGGCTCGAACTAGGTCCAACACGTCGTAGTGTCGAACCGCTTCGGATGGGGCGAAACTACCGATGGCTTCCTGTTCAGTGGTAAACACTCTCAGCCCGTCAAGTTTTGCCTCTATTCGTGGATCAAGTAAAGACGCCCTCAGGCCGAACAAGGCCAAGTCTCCGCCGGCCTTCAGCAAGTCATCAGAAGCATAGAGCAGTGTGTTCACGCCGGTGATGTCGAGTTCTGAAAGCCGGGTAAGATTAACTGCCATTTGGACTTGACCCTCGTCTACCAAGCCATCGAACACCATTCGAAACACTAAAACATCGTGTCCAAACGTTAGTCGTCCGATTAGTGTCAGGACAGTTATCCCCTGGTTCTCTTTGCACGTAATTTCAAGCGGCATATTTGTTTATTGATTTTGTGAAGGTCACGACGCAGCTTGGCTCGCGATAGTCATGCGACGAAATCAAGTGCATGACTTGGGCCATTCTGCCCCGCGTGAGTAGCCGGACCTCGCCGAATAATCGACCCCAGTGGGTGTTTGCTTGTGCTACCAGAAACTTAAGATGCGGCGGCTGCTTCTTTGGAGTTGTTCTCTCAGCACTGTTCCGGTGAACGCTTTCACGCTCCTGAGATTGCATAAAGTGCGGGAAACGGCAAAAACCGCACACCTCCAATCAGCCGGCCGCCGCCGGTGTCTGTCGTTCACGACTCTGCCGAGCCGTTCCCCTTCGAGTCGTAATACGTCGGGCCGAACAGTAAGCACCCGAGTCCGACAGATTTCAGCCCGGAACAGATTACCGGGAGTATATCCACAAGACGCGACCCTGGACATTTCACATGCCGCGCAATACTACCGGAATCAGCCGACAGTGACGGTGCCCGGTAATTCTCCGATGGCAACGGCGCCGGCAGGACCCCGATCTACAGAGCGAGGAGTACTAAATGAATAACATTTTTCGTAGCATATTCCCTCTATTGCTGGGCGGTGGATTAGTGTTCTCCGCCGCTGCTGCATCTTCGACATTGAGTGGCGACGACCTCGATTTTGTCAAGAACGCTGCCAAGGGTGGGATGGCTGAGGTCGAGCTCGGTCGCTTGGGGGAACAGAAAGCTTCCAATCCGGAAGTAAAGAACTTTGCCAGTCGCATGGTTCGCGATCATTCGAAAGCGAATCATGAGCTCACGAGTCTGGCTGCTTCCAAGGGAGTAGACCTTCCGAGTGGAAAAGGAATGATGAACGACGCGACCTATATGAAGTTAAAGGTCCTATCAGGTGCGGCATTTGATAAGGCTTATGTCAGCGCAATGGTTGACGACCACAAGCAAGACGTGGCCGACTTCGAAAAGGAGAGTGAGGCCGCACAAGATCCGTCCGTGAGAAGCTTTGCCGCCAAGACTCTACCTACGCTGAAAGAGCACTTGGAGCTCATTGAGAAGATTCAATCGGACATGGGCGCCCAGTAAGCGAAAACGGCTAGCGGGTGCGAAGACTTTGGCCAACAGCACCCGCCTCCGTCTATGTTTGGATTTTTCGCCGGACCCACTGTACCGGCTCCGAAGCGGGGCGGAGCCGCTCGGTAACGGCGTATTTCGCTTCGTCGAGGGAAGTGAAGCTGCCGATGTGGTCAGTCGACTCCGATTCGTCGATGCCGGCAATCCACGTTTGACGATCGACCGTCAAACTGACCGTGGCAACTTTAGAACCGTCCAAAAACCCCTCATACACTTCGACCACCGGATGACCCTGTTCTTCGGGGCTTAAAGGGGTGCGGGTGGTGGAATTCGATGCCGATTTCCTGACAGTGTTCCTGGGAGACATGAGTTGCTTCCTCACGGGGAGCCTTAGTTTATGGTCCGGCTCCCGCGCTGATTGGCGGCAGGGCCGCGCGGAGCCGGGCTGTGTTCAGCGAATTCTTGAATCATCAGTTGGTTGAAGGCCGGGATGTCGTCGGGTTTCCGGCTCGTGATGAGCCCGTCGTCGACGACCACTTGCTCGTCGCTCCAGTGGGCCCCCGCGTTGATCAGGTCGGTTTTGATAGAAGGCCAGGATGTAAGACGGCGGCCTTGAATAACTCCTGCCTCCGCCAGTAGCCAAGGGCCGTGACAAATGGCGGCCACTGGCTTTCCGGACTGAAAGAATTTCTTCACGAACCTTACTGCTTGCGGAAAAGTGCGCAGCTGATCGGGATTCATGACGCCTCCGGGAAGGAGCAGAGCGTCATAGTTCTCCGCCTGAGCTGAATTGAGATCGGCATCGATTTGAAAGTTGTCGCCTTTGTCCTGGTGATTCCACCCCTGCACTTCTCCTTTTGCGGGCGATATGATCTCGGTCGTGGCCCCCGCCTCTTCAAGCGCTTGCTTTGGCTTTGTCATCTCGACTTGTTCGAAGCCATTTGCCACCAGAATGGCGACGCGCATTCCTTTGAGTTCATCCGTCATACTCTCTGTAACTCCTTTTTAACCTTCTGAGCACTTATAAACCGGCCCTTTGCGGGAAACCAATCCCCTAAATAGCAGCACAACCAGACCGTCGCCACCAACCTCCGCCCCTAAGACAGAAACCTTCCACGTTTGTAAGGTTACGCTGGTGCAGAAGCAACCAAAGCTAACAAGATAGCCAGCATCGCATTCTTTTCTTTAAGTGGCCTATCGGTAAGTGGGCCTGTTCACTAGGCCGCTGGTCAGAGGAAGGCATGTTGACCTCCAAAACCAGAATGGCAATGATTCGCGGGACGACGGAGTTCCACCGCGCTGCGATAAGCAAAAACGACAGGCCGAGTCTGCAGGTTTTTCGCATCGCTTGGCGAGCGACAGCCGTAATGGAGGCGCACCGTCCCGGGACGCCATTGAGCCATTGAGACAAAGCTTTTGTTTCAACAGAGATCGGAGCCGTGAAGGAGTCGAAGCAGCAGACGGAGTGAGGAAACTTCAAGCTGGGCACCCAATTGCAAACGTCTTCTCGAGAGGAGAACAAAATGAGATATATCATCGCTTGGATTTTAGGTGTTCCTGGCATTCTGATCCTGATCTGGTTCGTTATGGCGCACCATTAGTACATGGCGCAGGTAGAACAAGCAAGGCAACTTGCCATTGGAAGTGAGGTCTCCTCCGGTGGCGTTCATTTTCGGGTTTGGGCGCCCCAACGAAAAACCGTTCAAGTTGTTTTCGACGGCCGCGAGTTGCGGGCAGTAAGTCTCAAGCCCGATGGCAGGGGATTTTTTTCCGGCTTTGCGGAGGGTGCAGGCTCAGGATCTCTGTACAAGTACCGGCTGGATGGCGAAGACGAATATCCTGATCCTGCCTCCCGCTTCCAACCTGACGGCCCGCACGGCTGGTCTCAAGTAGTTGATCCATACTCGTTCCAGTGGTCGGATAAAAACTGGCCTGGAATACGTATCAAGGGTCAAGTCATTTATGAGATGCACGTCGGGAGCTTTACGAAGGAAGGAACCTGGGCGAGTGCGGTCGAGCATTTGTCCCAGCTAGCCGAGCTGGGCATTACCATCCTGGAAGTGATGCCGATAGCCGAGTTTCCCGGGCGATTCGGCTGGGGCTACGATGGCGTGCAATTATTCGCGCCGTCGCGGCTCTACGGCCGGCCAGACGATTTCCGGCGATTCGTGAATGAAGCTCATGCGCTCGGTTTGGGGGTCATCTTGGATGTCGTATACAACCATTTTGGGCCCGACGGCAACTATCTCTCGAAGTTTTACCCGGACTTCTTCTCCGCTGCGCATACCACGGATTGGGGCGAAGCGATCAACTTCGATGGCGAAGGGAGTGAATCCGTGCGCGAATTCTACCTTTCGAACGTCCGCTACTGGATAGAGGAGTTCCATCTGGATGGATTCCGGCTGGACGCGACCCAAGACATTCACGACGCATCGAACGAACACATTCTTCGCGCCATCACCCGCGAGGCCCGTCTGCGGGCCACGCCGCGCGAGGTGATCGTGATTGCCGAGAACGAGCCGCAGAATACGAAACTCGTCCGGCCGCCGGAGAAGGGCGGCTACGGCCTTGATGCCCTTTGGAATGACGATTTTCATCACAGCGCGATGGTTTCTCTTACTGGACACAACCAAGCCTATTACAGCGATTACCGGGGAAGTCCGCAGGAGTTTATTTCGTCGGTGAAATACGGCTTTCTCTATCAGGGGCAGCGATACAAATGGCAACGGAAACGTAGGGGCACGGCGAGTCTCGATCTGTCGCCCGCGGCATCCATCACCATGTTGCAGAATCACGATCAGATCGCTAACTCGGCCTTTGGACTGCGCTGTCACGCGCTGACGGATCCGGGTAAGTACCGCGCAATGACAGCGCTGCTGCTGCTGGCGCCGGGCACGCCGCTGCTGTTTCAGGGACAGGAGTTTGCTGCAGCCAGTCCATTCCTGTTTTTCGCTGACCACAAGGCCGATATAGCCGAGCTGGTGCGCCGGGGGCGAATCGAGTTCCTCGGGCAGTTCCCAAGCCTGGCTACGCCAGAATTACTACGGTTCGTGGCGGACCCGACGGACGCGTCGACCTTCGAGCGCTCGAAGCTGGACTCCGCATCGCGAAATCCCGACAACCCTGCCTGGAGAATGCATCACGACCTGATCAAATTGCGTCGTGAGGACCCGGCATTTCACGCGCAGGACAGGGGCGCAGTGGATGGAGCGGTTCTGGGTGCGGACGCCTTCGTGCTGCGTTTCTTTGGCGGGACGGAGGGAGATCGGCTGGTGCTGATCAACTTCGGCCTGGATCTACATTTGGATCCCTCACCCGAGCCACTGCTGGCCCCGCCCGAAGATGCCGAGTGGAAGTTACTATGGTCAAGCGAAAACCCTGGCTACGGGGGCGCGGGCACTCCTACCCTTGAGACGGACGACAACTGGATCATTCCCGGCCATGCGACCTTCGTCATGACATCCTCGATGCCATGGGTGAAATAATCCGCAGGCTAACTTGGCCGCAGGGTAGCAGGGGCGTCGAACCGCTCCTTACGCATGAGTGGCTGGTCACGAATGGCTTGGGGGGGTATGCGTCCGGCACCGTGTCAGGTGTGATATCGAGAGGCTTCCATGGATATCTGATTGCGGCTCAGCCTTCACCACTGGGTCGAACCATGATGTTGAACGATCTGGTGGAGCGCCTGGAACTGCCTGGCGGAAAGGTCATACAGTTGGGCGGCGAGGAGAGGGAAAACGAGCCCCTGAAATTGCACGGGGCCGATTTTCTGCGCGAGTTCCAACTGGAGGACGGGCTGCCGGTTTGGCAGTATCAAATAGGCGACTACCTGATTGAAAAGCGACTGGTGCTGCCGCACGGCCAGAATACCGTGTATGTGCACTTCCGCCTTCTTTCGGGTGATGGCAACGTGCGTCTTGTGCTTCGCCCTTCGATGCAGGTCAGGCAGCAGGATGAGCCGGTCGATACGCCCTTGGACGGACCTTATACGCTGACGGTTTACCAGGATCGTTACGAAGTGTGCGCGGGCCCGAACCTGCCGCCCTTGCGATTTCTGCTGTATGGACAAAGCGCCGGATTGAACGTCGACCGGCAGCGCATTCAGCACGTCGTATATCGGATTGAACAAAACCGCGGGTATGCCGCACGCGGCGATCTGTGGACGCCTGGCCACTTCCATATGGATTTACGGCAAGGTGCGGACGCCACGATCGTGGCCTCGACAGAGAGCTGGGAAACCATGAGTGCTCTCCGCCCCGAGGAGGCGATGGGCACGGAGAAAGATCGCCGCCGCCGCATCCTTGCGGAGGCAGCGAACCATTTACCCACCAGCCTGAGGGGCAGCATGCCGATGGACGGGCCACTGGGCGAATTGGTGTTGGCAGCAGATCAATTCATCATTACTCCCGCTGGCCGCGTCGAGGACGGGGTGCGGGCCAGGGCAGCCGGGGATGAAGTGCGAACCGTCATTGCAGGCTACCACTGGTTTACCGACTGGGGCAGGGACACTATGATTTCCCTGGAAGGCCTGACCCTGGCAACCGGGCGATATGAAGAGGCGGCTTGGATTCTGCGCACCTTTGCCCACTATGTGAAAGATGGGCTCATTCCCAATCTTTTTCCGGAAGGCGGGAAGGCCGGTTTGTATCACACCGCGGATGCCACACTATGGTTCTTCCACGCCATTGATCGATACGTTGAAACGACCGGCGACCGCTCGTTGCTACAGGCCGTACTTCCCTCGTTGATTGACATCATCGATCATCACCTCAACGGGACCCGTTTTGGCATTGGTGTTGACAAAAACGACGGCCTGTTAACTCAGGGTCAAGAGGGTTATCAACTCACCTGGATGGACGCGAAGGTAGACGGCTGGGTGGTTACGCCGCGTAGGGGCAAGGCGGTCGAAATCAACGGGCTTTGGTACAACGCGCTCCGGCTGATGGAAGGTTGGCTTACCGAAGCGCAACAGGAAGAGCGCGCCAAATCACTCGGCGAGCATGCGCAGCGGGCCCGCGCGTGCTTCAATGCTCGCTTTTGGTGTGAAGAGAGTGGGTATCTCTACGACGTAATCGACGGGCCGAATGGAGACGATTCCTCCTGCCGGCCAAACCAGCTATTGGCGATCTCCCTGCGTTATCCCATCCTGGACGAATCTCGATGGAAGCAGGTCATTGAGGTAGTGGAACAAAAACTGCTGACGCCGGTTGGGTTACGCTCTTTGTCGCCCGACGATCCGGACTTCAAACCGGAGTATGACGGAGATCTCCGTTCGCGCGATGCTGCTTACCATCAAGGCACGGTCTGGACGTGGTTGTTGGGGCCTTTCGTCGATGCGTGGCTAAAGCTTCATCCCGGGAGTAGGACCGACGCGCGCGCATTCCTAACTGGTGCAATTGATCAATTGGGCGAGGCGTGCCTCGGTTCTATTAGTGAGATTTTTGATGCAGAACCTCCATTCACGCCCCGTGGTTGTGTGGCGCAGGCCTGGAGTGTCGCGGAGGTACTCCGTTGCTGGCTAAAGACGGCAGACTAAGGCCGCCGAAGCCAGGAGCATCGGGCACTTTAACGTAAGAAGGGGGGACACTATGAAGCGAACCATACTGCCCGGCCGGCCTTATCCGCAAGGCGCAACATGGGACGGCGCCGGGACCAACTTTGCCATCTACTCCGAAGCCGCGGAGAAGGTCGAACTTTGCTTGTTTCAGGAGGTGGCATCCGCACAGGGGGAGCACATCGACCTCAAAGAACGGACCAACTACGTCTGGCATTGCTATTTGCCTGGGATCCAACCTGGGCAGCTATACGGTTATCGCCTTTACGGCCCCTATGAGCCGGCGAAGGGAAATCGCTTCAACCCCGCCAAACTGCTCGTAGACCCGTATGCCAGGGCGACAGCCGGGAAAGTAGAATGGTCGGCCCCTGTGTTCCCTTACCAGTTGGGGCATCCGGATGAAGACCTGGCGATTGATCAGAATGACAGCGCAGCTGGGATGCCGAAGAGCGTTGTGGTCAATCCGTACTTTGACTGGGAGCAGGATCGTCCGCCCAGGACCCCGCTGAGTGAGTCTGTGATCTACGAGGTTCACGTAAAAGGCTTCACCAAGTGCCATCCTGACGTCCCGGAAGAACTGCGCGGCACCTATGCCGGCGTGGCGTCTCAGGCCAGCGTCGCCTATCTGAAGGCGCTGGGGATCACAGCCGTAGAATTGATGCCGGTTCACGATTTTCTCGACGACAAGCATTTAGTTGACAAAGGCTTGACCAATTACTGGGGCTATAACACCACCAATTTTTTCAGCCCGGACTCGCGCTACTCAGGTTCAGGCGATTTGGGCGGGCAGGTGGCCGAGTTTAAGACCATGGTCAGGTCCCTGCACCGGGCCGGTATTGAAGTGATCCTCGACGTGGTTTACAACCATACGTCGGAAGGCAACCATATGGGCCCTATGTTGAGCTTTCGGGGCGTCGATAATGCTACTTACTACCGGCTGGTATCCGACAACCCCCGCTATTACATGGATTACACCGGTACCGGCAACAGCCTGAATGTGCGCCATCCACAGGTGCTGAAACTGATCATGGACAGCTTGCGGTATTGGGTACAGGAGATGCATGTGGATGGTTTCCGGTTTGACCTCGCGGCGACGCTGGCACGGGAACTGCACGACGTCGATCGCTTGTCCGCGTTCTTCGATGTGATCAACCAGGACCCGGTTATCTCGCAAGTGAAACTGATCGCAGAGCCATGGGACGTCGGCGAGGGCGGGTATCAAGTTGGCAAGTTTCCCGTATTGTGGGCGGAATGGAACGGCAAGTACCGGGACACAGTGCGGCGCTATTGGAAAAGCGATGACGGACAACTATCCGATTTAGCCTACCGGCTGACGGGAAGCAGCGACCTCTACCAATCGGACGGACGGCATCCTTCGGCCAGTATCAACTTCATAACCGCGCACGATGGATTCACCTTAAACGACCTGGTCAGCTACAACCAGAAGCACAATGAGGCGAACAAGGAAGACAACCAGGACGGCACAAACGACAACGCCTCCTGGAACATGGGCGTGGAGGGCCCTACCAGCGACCGCTCCATAGTCGAACTGCGCGAGCGGCAGAAGCGCAACCTGATGGCAACGCTTCTGCTCTCCCAAGGCGTGCCGATGATCTGTGGTGGCGATGAGATTGACCGCACGCAGCAAGGCAACAATAATGCGTATTGTCAGGATAATGAGCTCAGTTGGTTCGACTGGAACCTGAACGAACAGCGGCTCTCGCTTTTGAAATTCACCAAGAAACTGGTCGCGCTTCGCAGAAGCCACCCGAACTTAAGACGGCGCAAGTTTTACCAGGACCGGAGCATTCGCAGGTCGGAGGTACGCGACATTGTTTGGCTGCGGCCCGACGGAGGCGAGATGACGGATGAGGAGTGGACAGCCGGTTGGGTCCGCTGTCTCGGTGTAATGTTGAACGGCGAGACACTGGATCACGTTGACGAAGCCGGCGAGCCAATCCTGGACGATACCTTCCTGGTGCTCCTGAACTGTCATCACGAGCCAATCGACTTCTATTTGCCTCCGGCCCCCAAGAAAACGAAATGGGAGGTGATTCTCTACACCGATGATCCGGATGCTGAGCCGGGAAGTATCACCGTTAAAAGGGGCAAACCGTTTCCGCTCATTCGCCAGTCGCTGGCGCTTTTGTGTGCCTCGCGCCCCGACGCGGTAACCACGCGGACTAGCGCCTAAAACGCCCCCAAGAATGCGATACCATGCAATTTCTCGCAGGTGCCGTGATCGTGGCGCAGGCTTTGGCCTGTGGGACTCTGTTGTCAGGCGTCTCTGACCGCATTGGTGCGCGAGGCCCTCGACGTGAAAGGACCTGGATGCATCGCGACTCGCAATCTTCGCCCGTGACAAAGAAATGAGACCAGAGCCAGGTCGCGCTACAATCCCAAGAACGACCGAGATCATCTCTCTGCTGCTTGCCCTGGTTTTGGTACTGGCGATCGGCGCATTAACCTATCAAAGCTGGTCGGCTTACAGGAGTGGCGCCGGCCGGGTCGTGGCAATCCGCAAAATAGCTGAGGCATCGACGTCCCTGTTGTCCTCGTTGACGGATGCGGAAGCGGGAGAGCGGGGCTTCCTACTGACCGGGAAAGAAAACTATCTCGATCCCTACCGCTCCGCATTGCAGGAAATACCGAAGATTATTCTAGAACTCGACGGGGCAGCCCGGGCCGATCCTGAGGGGGCCCGGCGCGTTGAGGCACTCAAGCCTCTAGTTCGTGAAGAACTCCAGGAACTGGAAGAGACGATCGACCTTCGCCGGACTGAGGGGACAGACGCGGCGATGGCTGAGGTCATGACCGGCCGTGGGGAAACCCTGATGGACGAGCTCCGCCAAGGCTGCGATGCAGTACGAACCGAGGAATACGCGGCGTTGAACCGTGAGAGGGACGCGGCCCAAGCCAGCGCGAAGCGAGCCGGAATCGTCAGTATCGGAGGTAGTTTAGCGCTATTCGCATTGCTGACGTGGTCGGTGATTACCATTCAGCGCGCCACCCGCCGCCGTCAGGAGCTCATCTCCGCGCTGCAGCAGAGCGAAGAGCAGATTCGGCAGGGCCGGGACTGGCTCCATACCACCCTCAGGAGCATCGGAGATGGCGTCATTGCTACCGATGCCAGCGGCCGCGTCACATTTCTGAATTTGGCTGCGCAAGCGCTGACGGGATGGACTCAAGAGGAGGCCGTTTGTGTCCCGCTCGGCCAGGTATTTGCAATCACCAATGAGGAAACAGGAGCGGTCGCTGACGACCCGGTAACCGGAGCGATCCTTGACAATAAAGTGATCGGCCTTGCGAATCACACCGTGCTCATATCCAAGGACGGCCGGAAGATTCCCATCGACGACACCGCGGCGCCGATTCGGAACAGCCAGGGAGAAGTCGTCGGAGGAGTGCTTGTTTTCCGCGACGTGATCAAGCGCCGCCAAGCCGAGCTATTCGAGGCGACAGTCAAGGAACGCAACCGCTTTTTCGCAGAGGCAAGCCATGAGCTCTCTTCATCCCTCGATTACGAACGGACACTGCGGAATATTGCCCGCCTCGCGGTACCGGCTTTCGCGGACTACTGCATGGTGGATCTCCTGGAGGATGGCAGAATTCACACCGTTGCGCATGCCCACGTCGATCCTGCGAAAGACGGGCTGTTGGTTGAGAAGCGCCGCCGGTTTCCTCTAAGAGTTCAACAGCACCATCCTGTTGCCGAGGTGCTGCGAACAGGAAAGGCGATCCTGATCCCGAAAATGCTAGACGAGACCATTGTCTCCTTGGCACAGGATGTTGAACACCTGGTCCTGCTGCGACGCTTAGCCCAGCAATCGTCGATTGTGGTTCCATTGAATGCGCGAGATAACACGCTGGGCACAATTACCTTCGCAACTGGCCGTGCGGAATCGGGCCGAACCTACGATGAGTCGGACCTGGCGTGGGCGACGGAGATTTCGCAACGGGCCGCTCTGGCCCTGGATAACGCGCGCCTCTATCGCGAAGCCCGCGAGGCCCGGCAGGCGGCCGAAAGATCCCGGGCGGCGCTTGCTCAGACTAACGACGAGCTGCAACAGTTCACATTTGCGACGTCGCATGATCTGCGAGAGCCTTTGCGGACTATCAACATCTACGCCCAACTGTTGCAGCGCCGCACTGCCGGCAAACTCGACGACAAGAGCGATGAGTGCCTTAACTTTGTTCTGGCTGGAGCCAACCAAATGGACCGGCTCATCAACGCTCTGCTCGACTACTCGAAGGCGGGCGAGGTTACCAGCGAGCCGCTTGTCGAAGTGGAAATGGAGGCCGTTTTGATCTCTACGCTGGCAATATTGCGCCAGACGATTGAAGAGGCTGGCGCCGTGGTCACTCATGATCCCCTCCCTCGGATCATCGGTAGCGAGTTGCACATTGGACAGTTGCTCCAGAATCTACTCAGCAACGCCGTGAAGTACCGGCGCGACGAAGCTCCGCGAGTCCACATTTCAGCGAGAAACGGCCAGGGCGGCTGCGTCTTCGCTGTTTCCGATAATGGGCAGGGCATACCTGCGGACCAATTCTCAAACATTTTCGCAGTATTCGCGCGGCTCCACGGACACGAGTATCCCGGCACTGGAATCGGGTTGGCAACCTGCCGTAAGATTGTCGAGCGGTACGGAGGCCGGATCTGGGTGGAGTCGGAAGTCGGCGAGGGATCCACCTTTTTCTTCACGCTGCCCGGCGTGCCCGAGCCCTTGAAGGACGCCAACGTCGCCGCTGACATCCGTCATATCACTTAGTCGGTCCTCAGCTAAATAAACAAAAAATACGGTGAGATCAGTTCTTACATACGACGGAAAAATCTGCACACCTATTCTGCCGACGTAGAGAAACCCACCTCTGCTCGAGGTATGGATCGGTCTTCAGTTAGTTTGCGAACACCAGATTAGGCGCTCAAATCGTGTTTTTTGCGCGTGCTGTCTAAATTACGAGGCCGGTTCCCCCCGTTATTGGTTCAACAATTGCTCCTACTCGCCTGGAGGCTCGAATGAAGAAGATTACTGGCATTGCCACGCTTGGAGCAGCCGCGCTGTTTTTGTTATCCACCGGTTCCTTGACTGCGCAAGAACATGAACAAAGTCACCCCGTTGGAGGGGGCCATGTCCCGGCACACGGACCGGCTCCGGCTGCGCCACACCCAGCGGCTCACGCGCAGCCGCACGGATCACCGGCGCAAACGAAAGAAGCACCTCAGGCGCGCAATTATAGCGATGAGCAAGGTCATCCAAACGCGCCTCACGTCCACGGTGACGACACATGGGTAGGACACGACTCGGGTCGCAACGACGCCCATTACCATCTCGATCATCCGTGGGAACACGGCCACTTTGGTGGTGGTATTGGGCCCAGCCATGTGTACCGGCTGGCAGGCGGCGGTCCCCAACGATTTGGATTCGGTGGATTCTTTTTTTCCGTGGCTCCCTACGATTATGGTTTCGTCAGTGATTGGCTCTGGGATAGCGATCAGATCGTTATCTATGACGACCCCGACCATATCGGCTGGTATCTTGCGTACAACGTACGACTTGGTACTTACTGTCACGTGGAGTATCTAGGCTAACCGCACAGCTCGTCCGGCGAGCGAACCATAATATGCGCTCCGCCTTCTCGATATTTGTCACGCTAGCGGCGACCCTCTCCGTTGTTCCCAGCGCGAGGGGTCGCCGCACCGATCTCGCAATCCTCGCCGCTGCTCAGTCATCTCTGCTTTCGTTGTTCGAGTGGTTTGGGGACTTTGGCATTTTCTGTAAACGGGTCCTGAAAGCTACCTTCACCGCTCCGTTCGAGGCACGCGAGTTTCTTCGACAGTTGGATAGCATCGGATCGCAGTCCCTGCCGCTAGTCGCTTTGGCCGGTTCCGCAATCGGTGTGGTGCTGGGTCTCCAAACCCGAGACAGCCTGACCCGGTTTGGAGCGAAGTCGCTGCTTCCCTCCGTCATTATGTATTCGCTGATAAAAGAGATGGGCCCAGTGGTAACGGGCTTAATCGCGAGCGGGCGCGCCGGTGCTGGCATTGGAGCGGAACTGGGTTCCATGAAGGTCACTGAGCAAATCGACGCGATGATCGTCTCCGGCGTTGATCCGTACAAATTCCTGGCCTCGACCCGCATCCTCGCCTGCATCGTTGCCCTGCCCCTGTTGACATTGGCCGCCGATGCTGCCGGCATTCTGATGGGATGGCTGGCCAGCACTCTTGCGGAGCCCATTTCGCTTCGCCTGTTTCTCAACACCGGGCTAAACGGCATTATGTTTAGCGACTTTCTTCCCGCGACCCTGAAGACTTCAATCTTCGGGCTTATCATCGGAGCCGTCTCTTCCTACCAAGGCATGCGCTCGCGCGGTGGCACAGAGGGCGTAGGGCGTTCGGCCACCAGCGCGGTTGTGCTCTCTTCGCTTTTTCTCATCCTGGCTGATGTGTTTCTGGTCCGCTTGATTATTGTCTTTTTTGGCTAAACATTGTATGGACAACAACGGCAAAGCACCCCCCATCGTGGTAACTCATCTGTCCAAATCCTTCGGCGACCAGAAGGTTCTTGACGGCATTGACTTGGCGATTCCTCGCGGGCAAACCGTCTCTTTAATGGGCCGAAGCGGCACCGGTAAGAGCGTTCTGCTGCGGTTACTAATTGGCCTCGATAAGCCGGACTCCGGCCTCATCCGCATCAACGGCGAGGACATCACCACACTCCGCATAGACCAAATCAACAGAATCAGAAGAAAACTTGGATTCCTATTTCAGCAGGCCGCCCTTTACGACTCCCTCACCCTGGCTGAGAACGTCGAGTTTCCTTTGAAGCGCCAGACAAAGCTATCGCCGGCGGAGCGCAAAGAAAAGGTGAAAAAGCTGTTGGCCTCGGTTGGTCTGGAACGCGACCTCGATAAGCTTCCCTCGCAAATCTCGGGCGGAATGAAGAAGCGAGCCGGCTTGGCGCGCGCACTGGCCCTCGATCCGGAGATTGTGTTCTTTGATGAGCCAACCGCCGGCCTAGACCCAATTACGGCGTCGGAAATTGGACAACTGATTAGTGACTTGGGTAAACAGCGAGGAACAACTTCCGTGGTTGCGACTCACGATATTCATGGCGTGCGCTGCTTTTCCGACCGGGCCGTACTTCTGGACAAAGGTAAAGTCCTGGTCGACGGCACGTTCGCTGAGTTGCAGGAGAGTACGAATCCACTGGTCGTTCAGTTTCTGAGCGACGCCGCCTGAAGTATGCATATGACTCAATCGATTCGTCTCGGTCTTTTCATCCTGCTTGGGCTTGCCATCCTGGGCGTCGGTGTCTTCATGATCGGCAGCAGGCAATCCAGGCTCCAGGCGAACGTGGTCGTGAAGACGCAATTCCAGAACGTCGGAGGCTTGAATGAGGGAGCTGACGTCCGGGTCGGCGGTATCCGCAAGGGGACAGTTCGTCATATTGAGTTGCCTCACGACCCAACCGGCAAAGTAACCGTAGTGATGGAGGTCGCGAAGTCCGCGGACGGTGTTCTTCGCGATGATTCCGTAGCATCCATCGAGTCCGCCGGATTGCTAGGCGACAAGTTTGTTGAAATCTCTTTTGGGACCGCGGATCATCCTCAGTTGAGAGACGGCCAAACGATTGGCAGCGTACCTCCGTTGGAGATCTCTGAAATAGCGGTAAGGGCGAATAAGCTGTTAGATACCGCGCAGGAGGCCGTTAGTAACATTGGCGAAATCACAGCCAAGATCAATGAGGGTAAAGGGACGGCCGGCGCCCTCATTAATGACCGGACCATGTATAACCAAGCTACCGCCAGCGTTTCTGCGATGCACGACGACATGGAGGCGCTTAAGGGTAATTTCTTTCTCAAAGGATTCTTCAATAAACGCGGATACGTCGACGCCGAGCAGTTGAAAAAACATGAGATCTCACAGCTGCCCTCCGGCTCAGCCATGAAAACATTTGACTATGACGCAAAGGCTGTGTTTGACAAGCCCACTTCAGCAAAGCTCAAGAACCAGAAGTTGTTTGATGAAGCCGGAGCGTATCTTCAGGACACAAAATTCGGCTTGGCGGTGGTCGCCTCGTCGGCGGGATTGAAAGGAGACAGCGAGAGCGACCGCACCGTCACCGAAGCGCGGGCGATGGTTGTTCGAAACTATTTAGTCCAAAACTTCCAGCTTGACGACACGCGGATCCGGACACTTGGCATGGGTAAAACGGAACAGCTGGGGGAAAGCGGGAAGGTGCGGATTTTTGTTTACGCTGGAAAAGCGGCATCCGGCAAGTCAGAATAATCGTCGCCAGCCGCGTCAGCGTTGCGCCGGTTGCCGATGCGAGCCTCGTGAGCGCTCGCCCTCGGCGGCCGCCTTCACCTTCTTTAGATCCTCAACGAACCGCCGATATTCGCCCTCGCGCTGCCCGTGAGGAGCCCGGAGAATGGCCGAGGGGTGGATTGTCGACGTCGCGTGTGGCGCCCAGTCGTGCTTCACGAACACGCCTCGCTCTTTGGTAACGCGATAATCCGCCCCGAAAACGGATTGGGCAGCGGTCGCCCCCAGGCACACAATGATTGATGGCCGGATGGCGGCGAGTTCGGCCTCCAGCCAAGGCCGACAGGCCTTCGTTTCCGACATGCTCGGCTTCTTGTGAATTCGCCGCTTCCCTCGCTCTTCGAATTTGAAGTGCTTCACCGCGTTCGTGACATAAACTGCTGACCGGTCGATTCCTGCCTCCTGCAAGGCTCGATCCAACATTCGGCCGGCTGGCCCCACGAACGGGCGCCCCTGCTGGTCTTCTTCGTCGCCGGGTTGTTCGCCAATAAACACAATCAGCGATGAAGCCGAGCCCTCACCCGGCACAGCCTGTGTCGCGTGCAGGTACAAGTCGCAGGCGCGGCACTCTTGAATCTCTTCTCGCAAGACCGGTAGCGTTCGTTCCGCATCCATCTCAGCTTCGACTTGCACCCCGATTGCCAGTGACGGGGCTCTTGCGGGGTTTGCGCGCGATGAGTTCTCAGCTCGCAATCGACATCGTCGATTCCGTCCCCTTCCTCCGAAACATTTCTAGTGAGCAAACCGCTTGGCCCGGTTGTCCAACAAAGGTAGGACCGTGTGTTCGGTTGGCAGGTTCGGTACGCGAGGCGCCAGCCGTTTCAGCGCCGGCCAAAAACACCGCCGCTGGATGGGCGACTTGACGAAGTCCAAAGGCCCGGTCCTACGTCCAACATTCGTCCTCGCACTCCTGTCAAACCAAAACGCTGCGACTAACGTCAATCAAGGCGGGCAGCGTGAAGTAAAACGTCGACCCGTTGCCTGCTTCGGACTCCAGCCAAATCCTGCCGCCGTGGCGCTCGATGATCCTTTTACAGATAGCGAGCCCGATGCCGCTTCCAGGGTTTTCCTGGCCGTGCAGACGTTTGAAGAGTCCAAACACTTGAGCCTGAAACTGGGGCGCAATGCCTTCACCGTTGTCCGAAATCGAAAAGAGCCATTCTTTCCCTCGCTGCTCGGCGCCTATGTGTATGCGCGGCGGGGCTTCTCCCCGGTATTTAATGGCGTTTCCCACCAGGTTCTGGATCAATTGCTCGAGATGCATTTTGTCCCCGAGTATGGTCGGCAACGAGTCGCGTGTAATCACGGCTCCGCTGTCTTCGATCGCGCTATTCAAGCTCTTCAGTGTTACGTCCAAGATTCCATTCATCTCTACAGGCTGTAGCGTTCTGTCCGCCACCTCTCCCGCCTGCGAATACTCCATCAAGGAATCGACAAGCTGATTCATCCGGCGAGCTGCTGCCGCTACCGAACGCAGGTATTCCGCGCTATTGCCGTTGAGATGTTCGCCACTTTCGCGTTCTATCAGCTCGGTGTAGATGCTGATGGTGCGCAGCGGTTCCCGGAGATCATGTGTCGCTGCGAAACCAAACTGTTGCAACTCGGCATTCGTTCGCTCCAACAGCTTCGCGTGCTTCGCCACCGCCTCCGCGGCTTCTTTCTCCCGGCGCTCCAATTCTCGCCTTTCCCCAACATCCCGAAACACCAGCACCACTCCGATGGTGTTTCCCTCTGCGTCGCGTATCGGAGCCGCACTGTCGTCGATCGGAGTCGCCCGGCCGTCCCTGGCGGTCAAGATAGTGTGGTTCGCCAACCCGACCACCTGCCCCTCGCGCAGCGCTTTGCTCACCGGGTTCTCGACTTTGGCGCCGCTTTCTTCATTCGTGATCGCAAAGATTTCTTCCAGAAGTATGCCGGCTGCTGCGTTCTGCGTCCATCCTGTCAACGATTCGGCGACGGCGTTCATAAAAGTGACCCTGCCAATCGGGTCGGTGGCGATCACGCCATCTCCAATGCTGCCAATGGTGGTTCGCAGCCAATCGCGTGCCTCGCGGGTCTGCGCTTCGCTTTTTTGAAGATCGTGAATAAGTTGTTGCCGGCGCCTCATTCCTCTTTCGATGGTGAGCGAGGACAGAACCAGAAAAGCGAAAAGGATGCTGCTCCCAGCGGTAGCTATTAACCCAAGCTGCCTGGTGCCCGAGCGTGATTCGTCCGCAAACCTCTCCAGACGACTGTAAGCGCCCGATTGGATCCCGGCACACAACTGCCGGATCTGATTCATCAGGACTTGGCCGCTATTGTTTGCGACAATCTCGCGAGCGGGATCGAATCCCTGGCTCCGCCGCACCTCAATCGTCTGCGCTAACTCCGCAAGCTTGTCGCGAATCAACGGTCGCAGAAGTTCGATCCGGCGCGTTTGGTCGGCCCGGCCCGCTGCCCCTGCGCTAAGGGCGTTCAGCTTGGCCGGTATTTCCCCCAGGGCCGCCTGGTAGGGACTCAGGTAGCTCTCATCGCCGGTCAACAGGTATCCGCGCTGCCCCGTCTCGGCATCCTTCAGCAACGAGAGAAGGTCGTTGCTGCCGTCTACGATCAGCCGGGTGTCGGCCAGTTCGGCGTTGCGGCTGCCGAGTTGAATCCACGTCCGATAGGAAAATACCCCGATGACCACTACTAGTAAGAGCGCGCACACCAAGGGTATTAACTCGAGTCCGTACGGCATGTTGTTTGGCCTGGTCAATTTCATCTTGGCCGTCCGCCAGTAAGCGAGCGCAAAATTACGAACCGGGACTTTGGCGAACTCTGTGACAAATCGAACGGGTCTCCCACTCTCTTTATGCAAATGTTATGGGCTTATAAAAGCCGGGCGGAACTGGGGAATTCTACAGTTTCCCACGTCTGATTAACGAAGGGCTCGCCCTGACCCACTCCGGCAAGTAACGAGGCTCCTTTGGGCCGTAACGTTTCCCACGGACTTGCTCGCTAAACCCCAATAATCCTGTGTTTAATCGCGAACTGCGTCAATTCCGCCGTCGAATCGAGCTTCAGTGCACGCTTGATGCACGATTTGTGGTAGTCCACCGTTTTTTCCGACACGTGTAACCGCAATGCGATTTCCTTGTTGGCGCAACCTTCTGCCACCAACTGAAGTACTTCCCGCTGACGCTGCGTCAACCCCTCCGATTGAGTTTTATTCACGCGGTGCCGCGGCTCTTTCCAGTCGATTAGGGGCGTAACGTAGCGTTGGCCGCGCAGAACCGTGTGGATAGCAAGCGTCAACTCGGCCGCAGCGGACTGCTTTAACATGTAACCCATGCCGCCAGCCCGTAAGGCTTCCTCCACGTACACGACGTCGGCGTGCATGGTCACGAAAATGACCTTCGCGGCCGGCATCGATTTCACCAGCTGCCGGCAAGCCTCAATACCGTTCAGAAGCGGCATTGAAATGTCCAACAGAATCACATCCGGGCGAAGTCGTTCTGCTTCCCGCAGCAAACTGTATCCGTTATCCGCAACTCCAACCAAGTCGAACTCAGGCTCCAGTAGTTTGCGAATTCCCTCCAGGACCAGCGTGTGGTCGTCCGCCATGAGCAGTCGGGGTTTTGCGGGAGGCATCAGGATACCTCGCGATTTAGAGGGACTTCTACGACCACCCGGGTACCTTCGCCAGGTTTTGAATCGAGTGTGAGCGACCCTCCTACGAGCCGCACACGCTCTTCCATGCTTAAGATTCCCAGACCCTTCTTGACGCCCGTAGAAGCACTACGATCGAAACCCTTGCCGCTATCGATGACGGAAAGCCGGATTCGATTCCTGGCAAGAGCCAGGGATAGGGTCGCGCGTTGTGCTCCCGAATGCGTTGCGACATTATGAAGTGCCTCCTGAGCCACGCGGTAGAGACACAATGCGACTTCCGTCGGGACCGGGTCGCCGATATTTCCCACCCGGCAAGTCACGCGGATCCTATCTTGTTTTGAAACGTCGTCGCACAATGACCTGAGGGACGCGGGGAGCCCGAGATGATCGACCATCGACGGATGAAGTTGATGAGCGGTCCGGCGCAAATCGTCAGAAATCGCTTCGGTTCGGGCCCGGAGGAGGGCAAGCCGGCTTCGGGTCGACTCCGCGGACGACAGAGGCTCCTTCTCCAGCGTTTCCAATTCCACGGCGAGCATGGCCAATCTCTGGTTCAAGTCATCGTGCAGTTCACGGGAAATCTTGCGCCGCTCCTCTTCCTGGGCGGTAAGCAGTCCCGTGGCCAGATCTCTCATGCGATCCTGACTCTGCTGCAACGCCTCCGCCGCTGCTTCCTTGACCGTGACATCCTCCATGGCGAGCAGGATCATGCCCGACCCGTTGTTTCCCGACTCCAACCGCCGCCCGTTTAGCAACATCACCCGACGGCCGGCATTCGGGAATTCATGGGTCAGCCTGAAGTCGCTGAATTGAGTCTTCTGCGGCAGGACCTTTTCGAGCAGTTCGCGCAGCTCAGGAGTGTCAAAGTCGCCGCCGCCAAGATGAAGAATAGATTTCTGCTCGGCGTTGGTCGTCGAAACCTGAAACAGATCGTAGAAAGCATGGTTTGCAGTAACCACCCGCAGCCCGGAATCGAGCACCACAAGGATCTCTCTTGCCGTCTCAACAATGGCGTTGGAAAGGTCGCGAGCTCGCCGCGCCTCGTCCAGACTTCGTGTCAATGCTTCGACATCTTCCAACGCGATCAGTACACCGTCGATTTGGTGGTCCGAGGTCCGATACGGACGGACGGTCATCGTATACCGCCGGCCTTCGAGATCTGTCACCTGTTGTTGATGCGTGGTGTGCGAATCGACAGTGCGCGAAATGAGCGGAGCTAAATCGAGCGGCTCCAGATTCGGCCTAAGATTTTGAATCGGCCGGCCCACATCGGTATGCAGCAGGTTAAACAACTTTTCCGCCGAAGGGGTGAATCGCCGGATACGCTGATGATTGTCCAGCATCAGAACTGGAATCTCTATACCCTCGAGAACGTTTCTCAAGTCATCATTCAGATGACTGAGTTCGGTATTACGGGAGGTTTGTTGTTCGGTAAGCGTCACCAGCTCTTCGTTGGTCGACTGCAACTCCTCCTTAGCCGTTTCGAGCTCCTCATTGGTGCTTTGCAACTCTTCGTTGTTCGACAGGGCCTCTTCGTTGGAAGCTTTGAGTTCCTCATTGGTGGTTTCCTGCTCTTCGATGATTGCTTGCAAATACTCCCGTGTCGACAGCAACTCCTGTTCAAGCCTCGCGACGGGCGAAGTGTCGCTGTTTGGTGTCGCGGCTTTGTCAGGCGCCGCGGTGTCAGGTCCGGGTCGTATTGACTCTTCGAATAAGATCAGGAACTGGCGTTCGGGCGCGTCGAGCGAGGAGAGTGGCACGACCTCCAGAGAAACCTCCGGAGAGCGGCCGCCGGCATTTAGTCGGATGCCTTCCCTACGGACCGCCGCATTGTCTTTTTTGGCTTGCCGGAAGGCAGCGCGTACGTCGACCAGGAGGCTCCCCTTGATCATCTTCAGCAAGTGGAGGCTCGCGATTCCGGCGGCCGGAGCCAGGTATGGACTGGTGTCACCGCGGAAGTGGAGAATCTGGAGGTTTTCGTCGACAATGATGCCGGCATGAGCGTACCGGTTCCAAACGATGCGGTCTGCCTCTTTCTGCAAGTCCACAACTGGCTTGGCTGATTTGGCTGTTTTACCCTGCTGTGGCACCCGATCAAACGTCGCAACGGAAGGCCGGAACTGCGGATTGTTTATCGCCAGTTTCTTTTGATAGAATTTGCTCTTTTTTAGCATTGGCGCAAACAGATCGGGGAATGCAGTCAGAGTCTCCGACTTGCCTAATAAAAGTACTCCATTGTTGTTCAAGGCATAGTGGAAGGCGGCGATAACCCTTCTCTGAAGGATAGGCTCAAGGTAAATCAAAACGTTCCGGCAACTGATCAGGTCGATACGGGAAAAAGGTGGATCCTGAATCAGGTCCTGACGTGCGAAAGTACAGAGATCGCGGATCGACTGCACCACTCTGTAACTTCCGTTCGACTTGGCGAAGAAATGCCGCAAGCGTTCAGGACCAACGCCCACCAGGGCCGGTCCCATGTAGATTCCGGCCCGGGCGTCTTCAATAGACCGTTCGCTCACGTCGGTAGCGAAGATCTGGACAGGCAGCTTGCGCAGCCGGTCGCCCAGGTATTCGGATAACGCAATCGCAATGGAGTAGGCTTCTTCTCCGGTCGAACAGCCCGGAACCCAAACACGGAGCGGGTCACCCCCGTCCTTCCCCTCAAGCAACTTGGGGAGAATCTGGCCCTTTAAAACGTCGAATGCTTCCGGCTCTCGAAAGAAGCTGGTTACATGAATCAGCAAGTCCTCATGCAGGGCCGACAGTTCGGCGCCGTCGTGGCGGAGAAGCTCGAAATAGTCGCGGACGGTGGCAGCCTTTTTGAGGAGCATGCGCCGGAAGATGCGGCGGTGTATCGTGCTGGCTTTGTAATGCGTGAAGTCCACGCCCGCAGAATTGCGGATCAATAGAAGAAGTTTGCGAAGGTCGCCGTCGGCCGCGGGCAGAGACGGGGTTTCCGAGGCTGTAAACAGCGGACTCAACCGGGCATCATGGCCGATTCGCGATAATTCGGCGGCTATCTTCTTCGGTGGCAGCACGAAGTCGACGCAACCGGCAGTGATCGCGCTGGCGGGCATTCCAAAATATTTGGCTGACCCTTCGTCCTGGGCAAAAGTAATTCCTCCCTCGGCTTTAATAGACTCGAAGCCCAGAGTGCCATCCGTGGCAGTTCCCGAAAGGATCACACCAATCGCGCCATCTTTTCTGGAGACGGCCAAGGATTGGAAGAAATGGTCGATCGGCATGTTCCTTTCACCTGCCGGCGCACGCTTCACCAGTTCGAGTGACCCATTCCGAATCCCCATCTGCGCGTTGGGAGGAATCACGTACACCTGGTTGGGCTCGACAATCATTCCGTCGGTGACTTGGCTGACCGGGAGCTTAGATTTCCGCGCCAACAGGTGCGCCAGCATGCTTTCGTGGGTGGGATCCAAGTGCTGTATCAACACAAACGCCATCCCGGTGTCCACTGGCAAGACACCGAGCATTTCAGCGAAAGCTTCGAACCCTCCGGCCGAGGCGCCGATACCCACGATCGGGAACGGGATTGCCTGCTTGAGTGCCTTCGGTTCCGTCCTGCGTACGGCCCGTTTTTTCTTGATCGCCATGGCCCCTTTACTAATCACCCCTTGCGCCAATAGTAATCCAATCAGTCACCTGCACGCACGCCCGGAGGGATAGCCCGCCTGCGGGACAGTCGTGTGTCGGCGGTCGTTGCCAGCGGTTTATTCCGCCTCCCGATTGAGTTTCAACTGGCGTTATTTTCGTGTCAATCCTAGAGTATTCTCCAGTTCTGCAGTGCTCGTTGGGGGTCCTAAAATCGGTTGCAGAACTGAGTGATTGGGCTCGGTTGCCGTGTGCCGGGGCATCCAGGACGGTTTGGAGAGAAACGAAACTTAAGCCCAAGAAAGTTTCGTTTCACACGAACTGGAGGCCCGGGCGACACCCTGGAACATCAAACGGCTACGAGGGTCATTTGTGGCCGCTCTCTCTGCTGACCTTGGTCTGCCCACAAATAAGAGATTGCGAAACGAACTGCGGA
>CAVUCO010000076.1:0-30256 GCA_963740005.1 uncultured Acidobacteriaceae bacterium
AAGCGAAGGATCCGGTTTAGTTCGAGCCCGCCTCACTGTTCATAACTTACGAACGCGATCTTACTCGCGTCCGGCGACCAGGAGTTCACGTTGATGGTTCCCTGCCCTCCGAGAACTCGACAAGGTGCGAGGAGTGACGCGGCTTATGTTATCGCCCGGCAGCGGAATCATCTGCAGCTTCACCATGAGAGGTCCCGTGTGCCCAGCGGTTCCTTTTGGGAAGGCGATAAACACGAGCCATTTGCCATCAGGAGAGCAATGCGGGAACCAGTCCTCTTCTTCCTGGCTTTGGGTCACCTGCTGCGCAAGCTTGTCTTCGGGACGGCGCTGCCGCGGGCATTCGCCAATCTCCCACTTGCCGGAACGATCGGAATTGAAGTAGATCCATTTGCCATCGGGCGAGAGTCCGGCCCATCATCGTAGCCGGGGCTCATGGTAACCGCTGCTGCTCTCCGCCCTCGACGGGCAGACGAAGAGATCGAAATTATTGTTCCGCTCCGCCACGACCGCAAGCCACTTGCCATCAGGGGAAAAGGCATGAAATAGCT
Organism: uncultured Acidobacteriaceae bacterium; assembly: GCA_963740005.1. Taxonomy (GTDB): domain Bacteria; phylum Acidobacteriota; class Terriglobia; order Bryobacterales; family Bryobacteraceae; genus CAJCIT01. The sequence continues at coordinate 549 of CAVUCO010000076.1, forward strand.
TGGCGTTTCGGGAACCACCATTTTGGAGTGCCGCCCGCGGAGGCCACGGTATAGCCTAAAACTGCGTCCGGTAGCCCCCGATGAGAAGGCAATCGGTTTACCGTCCGGTGAATAGCCCTTATGGTTATTGCAACGGCAAATGGAAGCCAGATCTATTTTCTGTAAATCGGGATTGGGCGTATTCACCGGAAACTTCCACAGGTCGCCCTTTGAATTGACGAGCAGATACTTACCATCGGGCGACCAAACCGGCGCCTCAATGATCTGGTCCGCCGCATAGACCACGCTCACAGAGTTGGTCTTCAGGTCGTAGAGAGAGACTTTGCTTCCCCTGATGGCGGCTCCTTCCCGGCCGTGCCCTGCACCACAGTTACATGGAGAGAATCGAGGTCTCGAGTACCTCCGCATTGTGAGAACAGACAGCGAGACCGACATACAGGGATCCTGCAAGTTGACGGTTACTGGGCCTAAGGGTTTCAATTCCTCGGCCGGACTACCTACTGCAATGGTGAATTGGTTTCCGCGGCGCTCGATTCGCATTCTGACGGGCGCCTTCAAATCTGAACGTAACTCTTTGGTAACGTCACCTGCCGTCTCGCGATACTGCAAGGATGTCAAGCCGTCACCATGAGTGCAACATCAGCGTAAGGAGCGTCGGGATCGAGGCTTTGCCGGATCATCAGAGCCGCTTTGCGGTGCTGCTCAACACCTACCCAACGAAATGAACGTCGGCCGTGATCGTGACGTCTCCGGTGAGCTTCGTGTAGACAAACTGGAACGCGTCGGCCTTGGCCCAAATCTGCACCACCACCGGTGACGGGTAATCCTCATACCGGCTCCATAATTGGCGTCTCCAGCCTCAGGGGTGATTCCCACATCGGCGTGTGCCTGAAAAAGGCCTAAGCGGGGGTGGGGCTTGCCTTCCCTGGATAACTCAGCGCATATGTGACACAAGAACGCTACAAAAGCCCAATGTTTTTTCATTTGTTTAAACCTGCTCGCCGGGGCACCCAACTGCGATTCCATGGCCGGAGTGACACTGCTCGCTGTTTCAAGGACTCATTGTATAAGTCGCGAGTGTGTTTTGAAGCACCTATGATGAGGGAGCAAGGATGAGCGCACGACAAAGTGAAGAGTAGCGGAGTCTGAGCGATACCGGCAAACGGCTGCGCTGGCTGATGATCGCCGGCCTTCTTTGCGACGCTGATCAATTACCTCGGACCGGCAAACGCTGTCTGTGGTTCGCCGTGCCGTGGATCAGTTTCACATGGACAGCATCGACTATTCCCGGGTCGTGTTGCGTTCCTACTGGCGTACACATTGATGAATGGCATCTCCGGTCCATTGATCGACCGGCTGGCATCCACGGGATATGCGCTCTGCATGTTGTGGTGGTCAGTCAGTCCCATGCTGCACGTCTTTGCGACGGGAGGTTTCAGCCTGGGGTACTGCCTCCTGCTTGGCATGGGGGAAGCGGGTTATCGGCCGGCGGCCGTTAAGGTGGTGGCGGAGTGGTTCCCGGAACACGAACGGGCGCTGGCTTCCGGCATTTTCAACAGCGGCGCCACAGTGGGCGTGATTCTGCGCCAGACATTGCGGGGACTGTGCTGGGCTCGGGTGGCGATCGGCTTCTCTACTCATTGGCTCGCTGGGATTTGCGTGGCTGGTTGCGTGGCTGGCGATATACCGGACGCCGCATGGCGGGTATGACGAAGCACAGCGCGCTACCGGTGCTGGAGCTGCTGCGCATGCGCTTAATGTGGAGCTTTACGCTGTCGAAAGTGTTTCTCGACCCGGCTTGGTACTTCTATATCTTCTGGTTTCCCGAGTATGAAGCAGTTCCATAAGTTCAATCTGGCAGCGATTGGAAAGTACGCGTGGATTCCGTTTTTTGTGGCTGCACTCGGCAATTTGTTCGGTGGATTTCTTTCGCCGGCGTTCATGCAACGCGGGATGTAGAGACCGCAAAGGCGCGGAAGCTGGCGGTGAGCATCTGCGCGGTTCTGATGATGTTCTCGATACTCGCTGTGCTGTCGGCGTCGCCGTGGATTGCGACGGGCTGCGTCCCGTGCCATGGCTGGTTACACCGGGAGCGAATATAACGTCAGGCTGGCGTTCGCGGCGGATGCGTACCCGAAGAAACGGTCGCTTCGGTGTGGAGCTTCGCCAGCATGGGCGCTGTCGATTTCGGAGGGATGCTGTTCACGCTGCAGTTGCGCCGAGTGGCGGCCATCACGGCATCTTCCTGTGTTCCAGTGTTCTATCGGGTTCGGGCTGCTGTTTCCACTGGTTTGCTCGACGATCCTGTGATCATGACCCAGGGCCAATGCCCAGACATGCGGTAGAGGAGATGATGTGAGTACTCGGGTAGGCGCAAGGAGGGACCTGCAACGGGTTGCTATATAGGAAATGTCGCGGGACCAGATCAAGCTGCTGGCGCTCCGCGGATGTTCATTGGGGCGGCGACAAATAAGGATTCGTTATATTTCATTTTCGAGCCAGATCTTCCACGATTCAATACTTCGATGATATGTAAATATTCCCGATTTCCACGAGCAAATGCACGTGAACAGGCATCGGCGGGCTTCGGAGTTTTTTCAAAAGCGACGGTATCCGACCTGCGAGCAAATGTTTTTGGAACTGAGCAGCGCGCAGCCTCAATCCCGGGGCCAGGGCCGCGCCCCATCTTGATGTTTGGCTCGCGTGGAAGTGCTACACCCAGACCGGTGTGGAGCGACACGACGTAGCCTTTCGTGACTTCGACTCGCGCGGCGCGACGCAGATGATCCGGCGTTGTTTCGAAACCGGCTGGGAGGATGTCGCAAGACCCTCCAGTGCAGCGACGTCCAGGAGCACACCGCGGCGAACGATGGCGTTTTCGATGGAATTGACACCGAGATCCGACATGCCGTGTTCGTAAGTGTGTTCCACTTTGCGGTCACCATCGAAGAAGCCCGTGCAGGAATCGTGGCTCAAGGCGTCGATATGTGTCCAACATAAGTGTACCAGGGCGATCGCGTCGGCCGATGAGGTCACTCCGTCAGCGTCGAGAATGCTCCATGCTTCTTGGTCAGGCTATATCAGAAAGGAGGATGCGTGGGGTAATGCGGCCTTTCCACGAAGTAGGGCTGACCGAGGTCGTCAGGCTGCAGGTTTGAAAGATTTTTCAAATCCATGGCTAGATGGACCACGATATCGCGGCTCAGATGATCGAGCTACCGCGACGCGTTTCTATGTGAAAACTCCGGGCCAGGATGACGAGCGCCGGTCGACTGTGGTGGGTCTGGGGGCGGGCTGGCTCAAGTCGCCGCGGCGGCGGGCTTCCGTGATGAAAGTACGTCTGGTGGTCGCCTTGGCAACAGAGGCGCCTGTCCCAGTCGGTCTGGGCCTGTGTTCGCTTGCTCACGCGCGCGGTTCTGTGGCGGAGTTTCATCTAGACGCCGACCGGCCTGGTTCCGTGCCGGAGTATGAGTCGTCTCTAGGTGATGGCCAGCGCGCGGAGCTTGCGCCTCAGCGAGTCGTGCTGAATTCATCGCGAGTCATTTTTAGTTTCTCGGGATACGCCTTGACCCACTTTGCAAATGCGGCGTATTTCTTGGGCGTCCAACCACCTCGAATTCTGCGCCGTTGACGCCTTGTCGATTCAACTCGAAGTTGAAGGCATCTTGGAGGTTGGTAATTCGGCCTTACTGATGGCCATAGCGGCCAGTGTGGCTGGAATAAAGATGACACCATCTTGCTTGGCGAGGACCAGGTCGCCCGGCAACACAACAGCTCGCCCGATACGGATTGGCCGTTGATGCCCGTCAGTTGCATCTGAGCCCAGGCGGAGGGATCGTAGCCGCGGTAGAAGCCGTTGAGATTCGCGATCTCCCGGTTCTCTTCCGCATCGCGGATTCCGGCGTTGAATACGAAACCCGAGTGGGTGTGCGCGGCAATGCCACTTCCCAGGTTGGAACCGATCAGAGTGCCTTCGATGATTTTTCCATAGCCGTCGCAGACCATGGTGTCGCCCATCTGCAGTTCATTGATGACCCAACTATTGCGTTCACTGACGCGTTTTTCGGCTTTGCCTTCGGCGCCGACAGCAGCAGCCATATCGGGGCGCCGCGGCATGAACTGGGCGGTGAGCGCGCGGCCCGCGAAAGGCTTCTCGATGTGAAGAGCCTGCCAGCCGCCCTCAAACTGGTTGACGTAACCTTGGTCGCGGAGATACTCCCACACGTCCTCGATGGAAACGTCGAGCGCCCGCTCCAGGAGATTGTCAGCTATTTTTGGCCGGCCGTGGGGAAGCGGTCGCCCTTCCAGTCCGAGGAGTGAAAAGGATCTGTTCCTTGGACTGCTTGATCTGAGCAAGGGTGGCGGATGCTCCATTGCTACGCAGGCGATCAAATCGTTATTCTTTTCATTTAGACTCCTCTTCTCCACTTGGTCAGACTTACGAACCGGTGACGTCCCGGTGAGGACGAGCAGCAAGAGGCGCGATGAACCGGACTCTTCCTCTGATCTCCGCGTCAATTATACGTTGCGGTCACGTTCGCGACGGCTCAAACCAAAAGATCAGTTTCTGGCGACTCCCGAGAGCTTAGGCTGAATTCGATCCCTCGGTATCGCGCTTTCGAAGTTTTGCGTTCGCTTCGGAACCGTCGCGGCTCTGAAAGAATCCGCTTGCTGACGAGTCTGTGTGAAAACTCCAGTAACCGCGCTTCACGGTCAGGGCTTGCGAACGGGTCGGGTCAGAAAGCAGCTGAAAATGCCGGAAGTTTGATAAAAATAGCGGCCTTTGAGTGCGCTTCCTGACGGTCGCGGCTCCGAAAGAATCCGCTTGCTGACGCGCGCGGTTCTGTGGGGGAGTTTTCAGACAGACTCTGACGCGCGGGGTTGCTCTGCGTACGGCGAGCTGGCGCTCTGCCGGCGCTTTCAGACGCTGGAAATTGGTATGACTTCAGTCCGGGTGTCCCCGATCAGCTGAGGAGCGCGCTGTTGCCCGGAACAGTTGCTGGGAACGCCACGTCCGCTTTCATCATTGCGGGTGAACGCTCTGGCGCTCGAGCTGAGATCAGTGGCGGACACTTGCTTTCCGAACAACCGCTCGGGTTGAGCGTCGCGGCGAGTTGAAGCCAATTGCATTGCCTGTGCCGCGGTCAGATTAACCTCACGACACTACAATAGTTCGACATGGCAATACGCAAAGCCCGATCACGGTTTGTTTTGCTGAGAATCGTCGTGATCGCAGCTCTGGGCGCCCAGACCGCTTATGCGCAATCGCCTGCGTGTACCTACACGGTGGGTGTGGTGGTTTCTCTGACGGGAGCCGCCGGGCGCTATGGTCAGGCGGCCAGCAAATCGGTTGAGCTGGCGTTCAAAGAACTGAACAAGGCAGCCGGGGCGCAGGGTATTGCCGGATGCAAGCTGGCCTTGGATATTCGCGACGATCAAAGTCAGAGTTCCGTGGGGGTCGATCAAGCCCGGCAGCTGGTAGATCTCAAGAAAGTGCCTGCCATCATCGGGAGCACCATCAGTTCGGTATCGATACCAATGGTGACGTCCGTGACGGCGGCGGCCGGCGTGGTGCAAATTTCGCCCTCATCTTCGACGCCCTCGTTAACCAAGCTGGCCGTTGAAGGAAAGACCAACGGCTGGTTTTTCAGGACCATTACCGGCGACGCACTACAGGGAACCGCGGCCGCCAAGTGCGCGCTGGATCAGGGCATCAAGTCGCTGACCATCATTTACGTCAACAATGACTTCGGGGTAAACATGGCGGCTGAATTCCGCCGGGCGTATCAGGCGCTGGGCGGAAAGATCATCGGCATTACGGCTTACAATCCCGAGCAATCTTCGTACAACGCAGAAGTCACCAAGGCGCTGACGGGCGATCCGCCGGCGCTTTACTTCATTGGTTATCCAGGCGACGGCACCACCATTGTGCGCACATGGATTCAACAGGGCGGGCCACAGCATTTCCTTTTGAACGACGGCATGAACACGGCAGACTTCATCAAGGGGGTTGGAAAGCAATTTCTGAACAACGCGTATGGGACATCATCCGGTTCTACCAGGACGCCGTCAACCGAGTACTTTGCCAAGGCCTACCCCGCCATGAGCGGCGGTCTTGATGCGGACTCGCCAGCGGCAGACCGTGCATTTGATGCAGGCGTCATTCTAGGGTTAGCGGTTGCGCAGGCGGGCAAGTTTGAAGCGGCAGCCATACGCGGCGCGATTCGCAAAGTCACAGCCCCCGGTGGAGAAGTTGTCTATGCCGGTCCACTGGGTTTTGCCCGGGCGCTGCAGCTGATCCGCGAAAAGAAGCCGGTGCGCTATGTCGGCGTGATTGGCCCCGTACAGTTTGACAAGTACGGCGATATCGCCGGTCCATTCCGCGAATGGAAAATATCCAACGGCGAAGTGATGACAGTCGGACAAATATCCGCAGAAGATGTGCAAGCGATTCAGGCACGACTACCAAAATGAGTGATAAGACGATTGAACAGAGTATCGCGCGGCCACAGCGCACGGTGCTCGCACCCGGACTCGAGATTTCGCGCATCGTTACCGGCCTGTGGCAAGTGGCCGACATGGAGCGCGGGGGCATGACTCTGGATCCGATCCAGGGCGCCGCCGCGATGGCCGAATACGCCAGGGCGGGCTTCGACACCTTTGACATGGCCGATCACTACGGCTCGGCAGAGGTGATTACAGGAACGCTGTTGGCTTCCACCAAGCACCCGCCAGTGCGGGCATTCACCAAGTGGTGTCCGTCCCCCGGGCCGATGACGGCCGCGACGGTACGCCAAGGTGTCGAACGAGCCTTGGATCGCCTTCAAACCTCCTGTATCGACGTGATGCAGTTCCATTGGTGGACTTTCGATGATCCTCGCTATATCGACGCGATGGTGGAACTGGCACGCCTACGCGAGGAAGGGTTGATTGCCCACCTTGGCCTTACAAATTTTGATACCGCTCACTTGCGGTTGCTATTGAACGAGGGCATCCCGATTGCGACTAACCAGGTATGTATGTCGTTGCTGGACCGGCGAGCGACCGAAGCGATGTCCATCCTGTGCCGGGAGCGAGGAGTACGCCTGTTGGCATACGGCACGCTGGGTGGCGGATTTCTGACCGAGCGTTGGGTGGACGCGAGCGAACCTGCTGCGGTGAACGACTGGAGCAAGATGAAGTACCAACGCTTCATTCAGGCGGTGGGTGGCTGGGGCGCGTTACAGGGAGTGCTGAAGGCGGCTCAGGCCATTGGACGCAAGCACGGAGTTTCATTGTCGAACGTGGCAACCCGCTGGGTGCTTGAACAGGAGGCAGTAGCCGCAATTATCGTTGGCGCACGCCTGGGCGAGTCGGAGCACCGGGCGGACAACCTGAAGTTGTTTGAATTTACCCTGGATGAGGAAGACTACGCAGACCTCTCGAAGGCATTTGCCGGCACCAAGCGTTTACCCGGTGACTGCGGGGACGAATACCGACGGCCACCGTTTTTGACGGCGTCCGGAGACTTGAGCCATCATCTGAAATCGTTCGCACCGCTGTGGGAGCGCGAGCCGATGGAAGGGTATTCCAACCGATGGAAGATCGACAGCGGTAGTGTTTGGGAGCCCATCGCCGGGTACTCGCGCGCGGTTCGGACCGGGGATCGCATTGTGGTGTCTGGGACGACGGCTACACATGGGAGCGGCCAGGTGATCGGCAAGAACGATGCGGCTGTGCAGACCACTTACATACTCGACAAGATCACCGCCAGCATCAAAGCTCTGGGTGGACGCCTGGAAGACGTGATACGAACAAGAATCTACTTGACGAACGCAGCGGACTGGGAGGCTGTTAGTAAAGTCCATGGCAGTTACTTCGGCCAGATCCGTCCCGCCAACACGATGTTACAGGCGGCGGCACTCATTGGGGATGGTTATCTGGTGGAAATTGAAGCAGAGGCTATCGTGGAATGAGACCTGACGTCGATCTTCTGGTGGTAGACGAAATTACGAAGAATTTCGGTGGTCACCAGGCGGTGAAGCAGGTTTCCTTCTCTTTAAAGTCAGGTTCCATTGGCGGCCTGATTGGTCCGAATGGGGCCGGAAAAACAACACTTTTCAATTGTCTAGCCGGGTTCCTGAAGCCATCCTCGGGGCGGATTTTGCTGGAGGGCCGAGCCATTTCCGGACTGGCGCCCTGTGATGTATTTGCGGCTGGGCTGGCGCGCACCTTTCAGATTCCGCGCCCCTTCCCTGAAATGTCCGTGTTGGACAACGTCATGGTAGCGGCGAGCGGGCAAGCCGGCGAGCGCTTCTGGATGAACTGGCTGCGACCGAAGCTGGTGCGTCGTCAGGAGCGGGAGACCAGGGAAGCGGCAAGATACTGGTTGAGTTTTGTAGGACTGTCGGAGCTGGAGAAAAAGCCGGCGCACATTTTGTCGGGTGGCCAGCGCAAGTTACTTGAATTGGCGCGAGTGATGGTCTCCAAGCCAAAACTGGTGCTGCTGGATGAGCCTGGCGCTGGGGTGAACCCGGTATTGCTCAATCAGATCGTGGACAAGGTGGCGGCCCTCAATGCCGAGGGAACAACGTTCTTGATCATCGAACACAACATGGATCTGGTGGCTTCTCTCTGCAAGCCGGTGATGGTGATGGCGCAAGGCGAACTGTTGATGTCCGGCGATGCAAGCACCGTGTTGAGCGATCCGCGCGTGATTGAGGCCTACCTGGGGAGCGCAGCATGACGGACGCGGTTCCCGCACTTGCTATCGAGGAACTTGAGGCAGGTTACGAACCCGGGCTCTCGATTGTGCGCGGGACTTCCCTGGCCGTGCAGCCCGGTGAAATTGTTGCCGTCATAGGACCGAATGGAGCAGGCAAATCGTCGTTGGTGAAGGCCGTGGCTGGCTTGATCCCTGTTAGCAAAGGGCGCACTCTGCTGTTTGGGAAAGACATAACAAAAACGCCGGCGCACCGGATGGTCTTTGAAGGTCTGGCCTTCGTGCCACAAACCGAAAATGTTTTTGTCAATCTGAGTGTCGCTGAGAATCTCGAGCTGGCAGCGGCGATCGTCAAGGCGAATCGCCATGAGCGATTGGACCCGGTCTATGCCATGTTTCCCGACCTTCACCGCCAGCGGACTCATCTGGCCGGGCAGCTCTCCGGTGGGCAGCGCCAGATGCTGGCCGTCGCTCGGGGGCTTATCGCGCGGCCCAAGCTGCTCATACTTGACGAACCATCGGCCGGGCTAAGCCCAAAGATGGTAGAGCAGGTGTTCAGCAAACTGAGGGAGGTGCGAGACAGCGGCGTCACGGTGTTGCTGGTGGAACAAAACGTAAAAGCCGCGCTGGCACTGGCCGACCGGACCGCCGTCCTGGTTGAGGGCAAAGAGCGCATTGTGGCGAGCAGCTCGGAGCTGTTGACGAACGATTTTGTTGCCGAGCTTTATCTTGGCCGCCGCATGGGCAAACCGTTTGTGAAGGAACCAACGTAATGTTTCAGATCGTCGCGGACGGACTCATCATTGGTTCGGTGATATCGCTTGGCGCCATTGGGTTAAGCCTCACCTTGTCGATTGTCCGCTTTTCCAACTTTACTCACGGCGAGCTACTGGCATGGGGTGCTTATCTTGCGCTGATGGCGGCTACCGGGCTGACGGCTATTAATGAGAGCCTCGCGGCACCGATCGGACCGTTTTCCTTCGGGTGGGGCCTCATCATGGCCATGGTTATTGCGGCGGCGCTAACGGCGCTGCTCTCCCTGGCGCTCGACACGATTCTGTTCAAGAGGCTGCGTAAGCAAAGCTCGATTACGCTGGTGATTGCCAGCTTTGGCGCGGCGCTGGTGCTGCGCAACCTGCTGCTGTTCTGGCAGGGAGGCGTCCCCAAATACTTTTCGCAGAATCTGCAGATTGCCATTCCTCTTTTGCCGCGCAGTTTTCAGGGTGGGCTGCGCCTTACGCCGGACCAGCTCCTGGTTCTCGCGCTGACGCTGGCCACCGTCACCGGAGTGCATTTGTTTCTGCGGTACAGCGTCCTGGGCCGTTCGATGCGCGCCACCGCGATCAACCCAGCTCTCGCTCAGGTGACGGGCATAGATCCTGAACGGGTCTTACGGGCGGCGTGGATGATCGGCGGCGTACTTGCCGCGGTGGCAGGAGTCTTCGCCGGCATCACGGTGCAATTGCGCCCAACCATGGGAGTCGAGCTTTTACTGCCGCTATTTGCGGCCGTGATTCTGGGTGGCATCGGTTCCCTGTGGGGAACGGTCTTGGGTGGCTTGATGGTCGGCTTGGCCGAGAGCGCATCTGTGACTCTCGTAGGGGCCGAGTACCGCACGGCCGCTGCATTCATCGTGCTGATCGTAGTTTTGATGGTGAAACCCAATGGCCTTTTCGGGGAGAGAACCTGATGCAGGTTTTGATCGGCTGGATGTCGTATGCAAGCTTCTTTTTGGTATTTGCCACGGTGTTCGCCATCATTTGTTTGGGGCTGAATCTGCAATGGGGTTTCACCGGCCTGTTCAATGTGGGTGTGGCCGGATTTGTCGCCGTCGGCGCCTACACGTCCGCGTTATTGACTACGCCGAAGGCCGCGGACCGCTGGGCTGGATTAGGATGGCCCGTTGCCGCGGGTGTGATTGCGGCCACGCTTGTTACGGGGTTAGCGGGACTTTTTGTGGGGGCGGTGGCTCTGCGCCTCCGGCGTGATTATCTCGCCATCACGACCTTCGGCATCGCGGTCGCCATTCAAGTGGTGGCGAACAATGCTACGCCTTTGACCGGCGGGCCGTTCGGAGTGCAATTCATCCCGAAACCGATGCAGGCGTGGCTAGGCGCAGGCCTGCCATGGACCTTGGCGTATCTCACGCTATCGCTCGCCGTGCTGGGCTTTGTTTATCTTGCGCTGGGAAAGCTGGTCAACAGTCCTTGGGGACGGGTGCTGCGCGCCATTCGTGAAGACGAAGATACGGCATCTTCAGTGGGGAAACGGGCCTTCCTATTCCGCTTGCAGAGTTTCGTCATCGGGAGCATGCTGATGGGCCTCGGTGGGGCTCTTTATGCACATTTCGTAGGCTTTATCGCACCGGAGGACTTTCTTCCCATCCTGACCTTTCAGCTTTGGGCGATGCTGATCGTGGGCGGGGCAGGCAATAACCGAGGTGCGATCGCCGGCTCTTTCTTGGTTTGGGGCTTTTGGACGGCCTCGGGCGGAGTCATGCGCGGATGGATACCCCAGGCGGAACAAGCGCGCGCCGCGGCTTTGCAGGTGGTTCTGATTGGCGCGTTGATTGCTGCGATGCTGGTGCTGCGGCCGCGGGGGCTGTTTGGAAACCTCAGGGACAGTCCCGCCAAATTCTAAATTCTGGAATTCTGGCGACTGGAAAGCATAACTTAACTTCGACTCGAGTCCTTTATGTGAGTTATGCTGCTACTCGCGCCGAGAGAAGCGCATCTCGTGGCGCGACTTAGCGTTCACAGTAATGCGATTTTAATAGTGTTACAAACTTGTTACTTGCTCACTCGCTCTTTAGCACGGCTGGCAACCCCTGTTTCCAGCTGTTGCGCTTTGCCCGGTCCAGTTTAATGATTTCGTCAGTCCCGCGTAATGATGCGGGGACTAGACTCATCTTGGCCTCAGATTTTGTGAACCGGCGTTTAGCTAAACGGGTGCGTCAGTTCTCTCCGAAATCAGGCCGATAGGAGATAGCAGGGGGAACACATGAAGTTACTTCAAACAACTAGGCGGGCCCTTGTGCCCGGTGGCAAGCCGGCACTAAACATGTTGACGGCACTTATTGAGATTGGCGTTTGGTCAGTCACGCTCCAGGCGCAGACCGCGCTGACGTTTACCGCGAGTCCCAACCCCATCTACACCAGTAGCGGGGGAACTCTGGGCACCACAACCCTCAGTTGGAACGCGCCCGCTTCTAACGGCGTGACAATTCGGGTCGGAAGCGCCACCGGGTTGATCTTTGCGGAAGGTCCGGCGTCGGGATCCGCTGAAACGGGCGACTGGGTCACCAACGGGACGATCTTCTACCTCACAGATGCGAAGACCGGCAACCTCCTTTCGACACTAACGGTCAAGGTGCAGCCTGGGGTGATGTTCACCGCCAATCCCAACCCCGTCCCCGCCAACCCCGGGGCAACGGATGGTCAGACCACCCTCAGCTGGAACTCGCCTGGTTCCACCGGCGGCGTGCAAATCCGTGTCGGCAGCGCTACTGGAACGCTCTTTGCGGAAGGCGGAGAAGCAGGATACGCGCAGACGGGTAACTGGGTCAGCAACGGGACTGTGTTTTACCTCATTGACACTGCTTCAGGCAATACGCTGTCGACGCTGACGGTACCGGTAACAGCCGCGCCCGCGGCGGTGACGCCCATCCAGCACGTGATTGTCATCTTCGGTGAGAACCGCAGCTTCGACCACGTTTTCGGCACCTATGCGCCAAAAACCGCCGGCCAAACCATATGGAACCTCTGGTCTCAGGGGATCGTGAATGCGGATGGTACACCGGGTCGCAATTATGGCAGGTCCAAGCAGTACAGCGGTGTGGTCGCAAACAGCTGGGGCGTCAACCCTGACTCCAAGACTCCCTACGCCAATATTCCGCCTCCCGGCACCGGCGGCGCAGCCACAGTCGCCAGCGATACCCACCCGGCTCCGTTCGCAACCGTGGCGACGGCGATGCAATACGAACCAGATCTCCCACCGGATGACTATACGATCCTTACCACCGGAGCGACCGGCTTGCCGACCGGCTCAGTGGACACCCGCATCGCTAACTACGCAACGCTGGGGAACGGCGTATTCCAGCTCACTTCTCCGACCTTGACTTACGACGACTACGCAGGCAGCCCCGTGCATCGGTTCTATCAGATGTGGCAGCAAGCCGACTGTAACGTCTCGAATTCCACACCCTCCAATCCCAGCGGCTGCCTTGAGGACCTGTTTCCATGGGTCGAGGTTAGCGTCGGAGCTGGCGCAAACGGAAGTCCCAAGCCGTCAAATTTCACCAACATCTCAACCGGCGAGGGCGGGACGGCGGCGGAATTCTACAACATGCAGAGTGGCGACGCTCCCTATCTGAAAATGCTGGCCGACACCTATACCCTCAGCGATAACATGCACCAGGGTGTGATGGGCGGCACGGGCGCCAACCATATCATGTTGGGCTATGCCGACGCGATGTGGTATAGCGACGGCAACGGAAACCCGGCGACGCCGCCTTACAACCAAATCGAAAACCCCGATCCGGAGCCTGGCACCAACAACTGGTACGCGAACGACGGCTACAGCGGCGGTACGTATAGCAATTGCTCGGATGAAACGCAGCCCGGCGTTGCGCCCATCCTCAATTACCTGAAATCGTTGCCCACGCCAATCTTGAATTCCAAATGCGACACACTCCACTACTACCTGTTGAATAATTACAACCCCGGCTTTAACGGCGACGGAAGCTCGGCGGCGCAATACTCGCAGTACACCATCCCGCCCACGTCTCAGCCGCACATCGGCGACGTACTCGGAGCGGCGGGCCTTACCTACACCTTCTTCGGCGAAGGCTGGAACCTCTACCTGACGGACCCGGCGGGACAGAATCCGTACGACGCCTACTGCAACATTTGCAATGTGTTTCAGTACGCGTCGGACATTATGACCAACCCGGCGCAGAGAAATGCCCACATTCAGGACACGAGCACCTTTTTCGCGGACGTAGCGGCCAACACGCTGCCGGCTGTTTCGATCATCCAGCCGAGCGGGTTTGTCGACGGCCACCCGGCCTCTTCCAAGCTCAACTTGTGGGAGGGCTTCGTCCAGAATATCGTCACAAAGGTGCAGGCTTCGTCACTGTGGCAGAGCACTGCGATCATGTTGATCTTCGACGAGGGCGGCGGATACTTCGACTCCGGCTATATCCAACCACTGGACTGGTTCGGCGACGGTACGCGCATGCCGTTCCTGATCGTTTCTCCCTACACGATGGGCGGAATTGTCAATCACGACTATGCGGACCATGCCTCCATCGACAAGTTCATCGAGCGTAACTGGAACTTGGATCCCATCTCGTATCGGAGCCGAGATAATCTGCCCAATCCGGTCACGACCACCGAGAATCCGTACGTGCCCAGCAACAGCCCGGCAATCACGGATCTGTTTGGCGCGTTTCAGTTTCCAAAGCAATAAGTAGTTAGAGGGATGGCAAAAAAAGACCGGCCTGGCGCGCAAGTGCCGGACCGGTCTTTTCTAGCCGTCAGGTTCAAGATGAACTCACGCACCCGATTCAACCCGATTCTCATTTCGCTGCTAGCGGCGGCTTGGCTCGCTGGCGGGGAGCAGGCCCGGGCAGCCGATCACAACTCGTCGAGCAACGCCGCCGCGGTCAACACGCCGGTCAAGACCGCGAAGATCGCAGGCAAATGGCGAATCTCCTGGGACGTTCGCTTAGGAACCGTTCGCGGAATTCTGACTCTCAAGCAGACTGCTCATGGAGTGACGGGAACGTTTGAGGAATATGGAAAGTCGTACCCAATCTCGGGAAGCATTCAAGGTAAGGACATTACATTTGAAGTCTCTTTCGACGGACCCCGTCCTTATACGATTGAGTTCAAAGGTTCCGTGGATGACGGTAAGATAACCGGAACGTCTGCCTTAAAGGGCGGAGTCCAAGCCGGCTTTTTAGGGCATGCCGGAGAAGTCGACGAGCCCGACCGACCCTGGACCGCGACCCGAGGGCTGACACCGCAGAACGAGGGGCTACCGGGAAGACCGCCCACCGAGGACGATGATGACGACCGACCTCGCAAATCAACAACCAAGAGTTCCCCAATTTGACGCGGAGCTAGCGGAGAGTCTTCGGATCCCGGAAGCGAATTCAGTCAGCGGCTAAGGTCCTCCGTCCATGAAAGCCCGGTGAGCCATTGGACGATGGACGCGTGGACCAGTGGCTCACTGCCTCGGCAACAGCACTTGCCCTTCGTTTTGAGACAGCCGGCGCGTAGAGCGGACTCCACCAACAGGACGATAGAAACATGAAACGTCAACCAGGTGCCGCCAAGACCAAGAGATTCGCAAGCCGCTTCTCGGCAATTGGGGCCGAACCGCGCCTGCGAATCATACAGTCGCTGATCGTCGCGCCCCAGGGACGAAAGACGGTTGGAGAGATTCAAGAAGAGATCGGGTTGCCTTGGTCGACGCTGTCCCATCATCTGGAGAAGCTTCGGAATGAGGATCTGGTGACGGCGCGCCGCAAGGGCTCATTTGTTTGGTACAGGGCCAACTCTAAAGTTCTGAGTGAGATGCTGGGATTCCTTTCGCTCGATTGCCAGGTACTGAAGTCCCCGCGCGGCCGCGAACAGGGCCTTGTCACACACGGTAAAGGCGCGGACGTTTCGGTCTTGTCATAACTTCTTCAGGTGATTTGCACAGCCATTCATGGGGATCACCAGGGTGACTTGCGTTCCTTTTTCCAATTCGCTCATTACTGCGACGCTACCGCCGTGGAGCGTCATGATTCCCCGCACAATGGACAACCCCAGCCCGAATCCGCCGGGCCGCTGCGATCGCGCCTGGTCAACCCGGTAGAACCGGTCAAACAATCGCGGAATCGATTCGGCGGGAATCCCGCATCCGCTGTCACGCACGCAAATCTCCAGGCCATCATGGCTATCGCTTGCACTTAAGTCAACGCGTCCACCGGCCGGTGTGTGGGCCAAAGCATTGCTCACCAGATTCCCGATGGCGCGCTGCATCAAGGAGCGGTCGAGCGAAACTTGCGAGCCCGGCGGCGCGCTGACGGCAAGCGCAACGCCCGCCTGTTCAGCCGGAACTTCGTAGTAATCTCGGATCGACTCCAGCAGTTCGCTGACTAGAACCGCTTCTCGTTTGATGGACGTTCCGGGGCTTTCTGCCCGGGCTAGAAACAGCAAACTCCCTATCAACCCAGAAAGCCGTTCGACCTCTTCCAGATTCGAGACCAGCACTTCGCGATACTCGTGCGTTGATCTGGGTCTAGTCAGCGCCACTTCAATCTCCCCGCGGATGATGTTTACCGGAGTTCGCAATTCATGCGCCAAGTCAGCCGAAAACCGAGTGAGCCGGTCGAAGCTCTCTTCCAGGCGATCCAGCATGGCATTGAAGGTCAGCGCCAAGTCCGCCAGTTCAATTGGATAGCCTTCGGCCTGAATGCGTTCGCTCAGTGTGCTCGAGCCAATTCGTTTTGCGGCCTCTGCCACGTATTTGACCGGCCTTATGCCCCGCCCGGCGATCTGGTAACCAACCAGCGGGCACAAGATGGACGAAGCGGACAAGATTGCCCAGAGCCAGTGGCGATATCGCGTAATCGCCTCTTGCTGTTGGGCCAGGCTCACCGCAGTTTGAATTCTCCAGTAGGTGTTTTGAGCCTCTCCCACAGGCGCGGTAACGGCTGTTGCCTTGTACGGTGATCCTTCGACCGACTGAATCCGCGCAACGCGTTCAGTTAGTCCATCAAATTTTTCAACCGGCACAACGGCATTCATCCCTGGCGTCTCGAGGAGGGTCTTGCCTTGCGCATCCACCAGCCGCGTATAGAACTGGTCATACCGGCGTGCCGCCGACTCGAGTTCGATCTCTTCCCGGAGACTGTCCCAATCATTGGGGCGCTCTCGCAGGAGACTCTGCACGACGTGCACTTTATCCGCCAAAAACAAATCCGAATCGTGCTCCAGGTTTGTCACTAATGCCCAATACAAAGCCCCCGTTGCCGCCAACAGGAGCAGCAAGGAGGCAACGGTGTACCAGGCTGTCAACCGGAATGCGAGCGACCACCTACTCTTCGCCACTGAGTACGTATCCAACGCCGCGGACCGTTTTGATTAGCTTGAGAGGGAACGGATCGTCCATTTTTCCTCGCAACCTTCGTACATTGACGTCCACGACATTTGTGTCACTGTCGAAGTTCATGTCCCAGACAGCTTCTGCAATCATCGTGCGCGAAAGCACCTCGCCCGCCCGCTTCGCAAGCAAAGTGAGCAAAACAAATTCCTTGGCCGTCAGGTCAACCCGCTGTCCCGAGCGCATGGCTCGATGCCGGGGCAGATCAATCTCCAGATCGGCCACACGCAACACCTCTTGCTGCCGGACTGGAGCACGTTTCAACAACGACCTGATTCGAGCCAACAACTCCGAAAACGCGAACGGTTTCACCAGGTAGTCGTCGGCGCCTAGCTCAAATCCCTTAACCCGGTCCTCGACGGCATCTTTCGCGGTTAGCAGGAGAATCGGCGTGTTCATGCCTCCGCGGCGTAATTCGCCCAACACTTGCCAGCCATCGGCTTTTGGAAGCATTACATCGAGCACGATCACATCGAACGAAAGTTCTCCAGCCATATGAATCGCTTCCTTCCCGTCGACCGCCTCGTCCACTACAAATCCAGCCTCGCGGAGGCCCGTCCGCAGAAAGCGCGCCGTCTTTGCCTCATCTTCCACTACCAGGATTTTCAATAATCACCTCCCTGAGCTACGCCCACCGGAAGTTCCGTTTCTTTAGATATCTAGAAAAATCGAAATTCATTTTAGTGCAACAAAGCTCTTGCAAACTGATGTGGGTGAGGGGGGACAGAACGCGTGCATTTCTTTTCATTGAAATGTAAGACAAGCGCTCCTAACGCCTCAATTATTTACTTTGCGTTACTCTTCCTCTCCAGCTATTCCTTGCTGGGATCGGGAATGGACGCGCGTGTTGAGACAAGGCTTCAAATGGCCGGCACGTGGCAACAGAACAACGAACGCTGCGTACCTCCGCCCAGGAACAAATCATATAGTTACAAGATGACCGTCGAACTTAGCGACAACATACTGCGAGTTCATATTACATCAAACAATGGTCATGGTAAGCGACAAAGTGATTTCACTTATGAAATCGGCGGAAAAGAACTTGTGTACATTGGTTCTGACGGCGATGAATTTCACGCCACAGTTCATTGGGATGGTGACTCGCTGGTCTTTGAGATAGTCGAGCATGAGGGCGTACGGCTGATCCGTTCACAGGATACGTGGACGCTGATCGACTCCGGCAAGAGCCTGCAGCGGGTCAGGGAGAGTCCCGACGAAAGGAGCAAGGTTGTCTATGTGCTGGAACGTGTATGACCGCTGATGCCTATAATGGAAGTTAGTTGTCGGTTTGCTTTAATAAACACTTCAAAGCCAAACTAAATAACTGCAGTTCTATTAAGCGGTACAACCCTAACAAAACAGACACCGTTTGCGCCGCTGGGCCAGGCTGCCGCGGCTGCGCTTGGCATTGGGCCAGCATATCGAAGCCGGAGGTGTGTCCCGGCATGGGGGAAGATAACATGAGACATTGGTTTGTTGGTCCGATTTACAGCGCGGTTTTATTGCTGTTGTGTTTTGTGGGTAACACATCGGCGCAGATCAATCGGTCCGTACTTACTGGAATGGTGACGGATCCGCAAGGTAACCTCGTTCCGGAGGCAAAAATCATCGCGACCGAGACGGCGACTGGACTTCAGAGAGAGACGGTAACAACATCCAAAGGCGACTACGAATTGGTCGACTTGCCGCCCGGCATTTTCTCTGTGCAGATTTCCAAAGCTGGATTTGCGACGTTTCGGGCCGAACACGTCGAGCAGGTGGTTGGTCAAACCCGGACACTCACCGCAAGACTGGAAGTAACAGGCCAAAAACAAGAAACGACCGTCATCGAGCCGCTGGTTCAGCTGGATAAAGTCGATGCCACCATCGGCGCTCCCATCGAACATGACGATGTCAACGAGCTTCCCATCAACGGCCGCAACTGGGCGACCTTGACGGCCCTTGTTCCGGGAGCCATCAACAATGGCGGCGGAGACCAGCGGACCATTCGTTTTGCAGGCCACGGTTTGGACGACAACAACCTTACGTTGGACGGAGTGGACGCCACAGCGGTTTTCAACCAGATGCAAAGAGAGTACATGCGGCTGAACGTGCCGCTGGATTCGATCAACGAGTTTCAAGTGCAATCGCAAAACTTCGGAGCCGACGTGGAAGGGGGCACAGCCGGCGGGCAGATGGCGGTGGTTTCGACGTCCGGGACAAACACGTTTCAGGGCGATGCGTTTTGGTACTTCAGGAACGATGCTATGGAGGCGCGTACTCCCTTTAACGGACCGTCTCCGAACCCTTTTCTCCTCAATCAATTCGGAGGAGGCTTGGGCGGTCCCATTAAGAAGAACAAGACGTTCTTCTACATGAATTACGAGGGCCTTCGACAGAGACTGGATGGAACCCAGATTGGATTGGTGCCCAGCCCGACCTTCATTCAGGAGGCATCCGAGAAGTCTCCGGCGATAATACCGCTTTTGAGCGCCTATCCCACTGGGACCTCGCCCACATCGAATCCGAACGTTTGGAATTACAATGCTAACGGCCGGCAAATTGACAACGAAGACTCCGGGATGATCCGGCTTGACGAGAATTTCTCCGAGAAAACCACAGCCTTTATTCGTTTCAATGCGGACGAAGCCGTGGAACATACTCCCACCGGAAATCTCACTGTATTGACCGGCTACGACACAATATTCCTCAACGGCGTGGTTGGCCTGACGCACACGTTCACGCCGACTCTGGTGAACGAAGCCAAGTTCGGAGTCAATCAGACCCAGTATCTGTCGGGAAATATCTCCCCGGTTCCCTATACCGTGAGCGTTACCGGCTTTAGCTCACTCGGCGGCCAGACAGCCAGCGATTACCCGTCCAAGACCTTCGATCTGATCGACGACGTGGCCTGGACCAAAGGCAAACACACGATTAAGTTTGGGGGTGAAATCAGATGGCTCCTGATGAACCAGGGTTCGGCCCAGAGTGGAACCTTAACATACCTTTCGCCCACCGCGTTCACGGACAACACGATGTCGCAGGCCACTTACACCGCAGTGCAGCCTCTGGTCAGGCAACGCAAAACGCAGTATTGGGCCTATGTGCAGGACCAGTGGAAGGTGACCAGCAATCTGACCATCACGGCAGGCCTACGGTATAACTTTTTCAACGCCTTGCACGCCATCGGCAACGGCACTGCCATTCCATTCGATTTTGCCACTTGCGGCCCGGGCGGCTATTGTCCGAGCTCGTATTTCTTCTTCGTTCCGCGGTACAACGACTTCGACCCCCGGCTCGGCATTGCGTGGTCGCATGGCAACACGGTGGTGCGGGCCGGCGGCGGCATTTATCATACAGACGGGCAGGAAGACGACCAGAATCTGCCCATCTCGAACACGGTCGATCGTTATACGTTCACTAATGTTCAATTCCCCGGCCTTTCTTATCCACTGACTCCCTACATAATCTACGGGGAAGCCGGCGGTTTGGGCGTTGTAACGCCGCGCGACCTGGCCCGCAATCCCCGCAAGGATGATTACGTCGCGGCCTGGACTGCCTCCGTTCAGCAGCAGTTCCCCTTCGGTATTGTCGGCACCGCAACCTACCTCGGCAATAAAGGCACGGATGTTCTGACGACCACTTACACGAATCTGGTAGATCCGGCGACGGGAGTCAGGCCCTATCCGGCGTTTGGTCCTCTCACCTGGCGGGGAGACGTGGGCAACTCCACTTTCGAAGGCTTGCTATTTACAGCGCGCAGAGCGTTTCAAAGCGGGTTTTCACTGACGTCGAACTACATGTGGTCGCATTCGATCAATGACGGCAGCATTGGTGGAGGCGAGTCGGATGTGCCGCAGGATACCTTCTGCCGGGCTTGCGACAAAGGCAGTAGCGATGACGATGTGCGGTCGATGTTCAATCTCGCGTTTGTGTACGACTTGCCTTTCGGAGCCGGAAAGCGGTACCTCAGCCGCCCAGGTGTGGGACGCGCCTTGTTGGGAGGTTTGCAATTGAGCGGCATCGGAACCGCACAAACCGGGCTGCCGGTGAACATCACGATCGACCGTACGAACGCTTCCGTCCCCGGCGATTTTGCAATTAGCGGATGGATGCGACCGGACTATGTTGCCGGCGTTTCACTGACGCCCTCGGGAGGATCGACCCCCAACGACTGGATCAATGCACTCGCGTTCGCCAAGCCTGCTTTCCACACCTTCGGAGATCTGGGAAGGAATGCGTTTCGGGCGCCGGGTATTTCGCAGCTGGATCTGGGGCTATCGAAGTACATTAGCATCACCGAGCGGGTGAATCTGCGCTTCCGCGCGGATTTATTCAACGTCTTTAACCGGGCCCAATATGGAGCGCCCAATGCGGACGTATCTAACCCAGTTAATTTCGGGGTCATCACCACGACCATCAGCAATTACGCAACGGGCCGCGGCACTCCGAGGGAGCTTCAACTGTCG
Source organism: uncultured Acidobacteriaceae bacterium (assembly GCA_963740005.1). Lineage (GTDB taxonomy): Bacteria > Acidobacteriota > Terriglobia > Bryobacterales > Bryobacteraceae > CAJCIT01. The sequence goes on from CAVUCO010000076.1 coordinate 21,855, forward strand.
GCCAAAATCCTTTTTTGAATCCAGATCGGAGCGCTTGAATTCATTCTTGACCGGGCATTAGAGCTTCGCGCGGCGGCCCTACTCTGAAGTGTTTCATCAGGACGTAACGTAATGGAAGTAGCATCGAACTGGTTCTCAATTGCTCTACCGGTTTCGAAACATCCCCATGAGGTGCTTGAAGATATCTGCCACCGTGCGGGCGACTGGCTGGAAAGCGGCCTCAGCTAAGGCAAGCCGTCAACATCATGGGGCGCTGAATCGAGAGGCGCCCGAATGATGATGCTGCCGGGTTCGGAAGAGTACACGGAGGCTCGGGAACTGTGCAAGAAGCTATCCGGAGAGGAAGCGCCTTCCGCTTTTGGGGACCAGATAGCGATGATGGCGGCGATGGCAATAAAGCTCCCGGCCGCGCTCGATACCATCGACGAGTTAGCGCGAGCGAACGCTGACTTGCGAAGTGTACTAAAGCTGGCGACGGCGACCGTTGCCGATACGCGGGCGCAGCTCTGTGACGAGGTCACGTGACCCGGAAAACCCGGCTTGTCTAGGCGGATCTAAGTGGGTCGGGTTCCACGTCCTCGGCTCCTTTTTCTAGCTTGCCCGCGCTTGGCACTGTGAACGGTTAAAGCAGGTCACCGTTTGTGCACTTCCAACAGGACTGGACGTGCGAGTGCATGCACTGCCGGATCGTAGTACTCGTATGCTTTGGCCAGAAATGAGTGAGCTCGAATCGGGTACTTGGCGCGCAGTCGATACTTCACCGACACGCTACCGCCGGCGGGGATCGAATCGAAATAGAGGATCGCTTGCGTCGCGGTTTGAGTGAACTTCTCCAAGCGCCCGCCGTGCTGGTTGGCGGTGTGCTCCTGCATTTGCTGCAGGTCTTGGCTCAATAGGTCGAAACCGGGAGGAATGCCGAGGTCGATCATGATCATTTTCGCGGGCTCGGGCATATTGTTCTTAACGGTCGCTGTTGCGGTGGCGATATCGTCTTGCGAAAGCGAGGTGCGGTCGTAAGCGACGTCGATGGAGAGCGCTTCCCCGGCGGGCGCTTGGGTCCACGGCAGGAAGTAGCGTCCCACCACCTGGTATGCGAGGCTGCCTTTGCCCTCGAAGTGGACGCCGATCCGATTGTTGCCGGTTGAACTGACGTTTCTCAGCACGAACTGGTGAAAGAGGTCGTTATTGTCCGGGGTTAACGACAGCGTCGTTGCCGGAACGTCGTTGAGCGTGATCTCAATCGTGCCGCGCACGTCCGCAGCGCCTTTTTCCATCGAAAGGAGCAGCGCTCGCAGAGCCATGATCGTGGCCTGAGTGGTTCCCCAGGTTCCGGAAGCGTCTTTCTTCGAAGCCAGATAGGCCAGTGCCTTACGCGCGATTGCCGAGGCTTGTCCGGAAGCAAGCAGAGCCTGCACCGCCAGTCCGGTGGTTTCGACGGTGGCGCTTTCGCCCGCCCCATAAACGCTGGTCTCTTCGGTTGTCCACCAGGCTTTGTCGTCTTTCTCAATACGCGCTTGCAGCAATTTTTCAATGGCACGAGATGTAAAGCCGTGGTCTTTTTCGTAGGCGGTAGCGAAGTTGGCAATCACCGCGAGCGTATAGGAATCGGTCCTGGCGCCCAGGTGATTTTCCACATACTGCTTGGCGCGATCGACGGCCGGCCCCTGATACTTCGTGCCGGCAAGAGCCCAGCCGATATAGGCGGTTATGCGCAAGGCATCGGAGTTGTAGCGATCCGTCGCTCCCTCGTTGATGAAGTTTGCATCGGAAGGCCAACTTCCGTCCGCCTTTTGCTGCGAGGCAAGCCACTGCTGAGTGCGCTGGATCAGTCTTGGATCCACATCATGAACCTTCGCCATGTCCGAGAACTCCATCAAACCGTAGGAAGTCAGAATCTTGTTAGCGGGCGCGTTGCCGAACCAGGAAAATCCGCCGCCCGGCACTTCGAACGTCAAGAGGCGCTGATAGCCGTTGGTAATGAACCCCTCGGCCTTGGCGTGCACTTCAGGCGTGAGCTTCTTCGAGCGCTTCATATAGTCAAGCGCCAGCACGTTCGGATAGGTGCTCGACGAGGTCTGTTCGAAACAGCCATAGGGCATGCGCAGAAGCGCGTCCATGCCTTCGGCGACCTGGCTTAACGGCCCCGGATAAAGCCGCACGAAAACGGTACTCGCCCCTTGAATCGCATCGCGAGGGAAGGCGACGTCGTGCTGCACGGAGGATTCGAGCCGGCCGTTGAAAACTTCGGTAAGCTCGCGCCCGTTGGGAATCACTTCGATATCCCGGACCACGATGTCGGCCCGGCCAGGCATCTTTGCGGAAAGAGTCAGCTTGAACTTACCAATGCGCTTGGCTTCAATCGTGAACTGAGAACCGCCCACGCGACCGGATTCCACCGAAACCGTTTTGCTTGCCGAGTCATTGACGAGAGCGAACCAATCGTCAGGCCGAAGATTGAGAGTAACCTGACCGGCCGCACCAGAGTAGTTGTAGGCAGCCACGGGAATGGAGACGCGGTCTCCCTGGGTTAACGTGACAGGGAGGTCGAGATCCACAAAGAAATCCTGGAACACTTTGAGGCTCGCCGTCCCGGCGCCCAGCGCACCTTTCTGTGTCGAGGCCACCATGGCCATCCGCCAGGTCGTGATCGAGTCGGCCATGGGAATGACAATACTTGCCTCACCGTGTTGATCGGTGATGATCTCGGGGTTAATGTAGAGCGCTTCTGGAAAATACGAGCGCACACGCGCTTCTTGCCCGGCGTTTTCCTGCTTGACTGCTGGACTAGTCGCTGCTCCAGCCACAGCTTCCGCTGGTACATACATGGCCGCCGCGGCCGGAGCCATCGCCTTCTGCATTGGCAGTCGGTCGCCGAAGCGGCCTACAACATCCGCCACAAAGCCAGCGTTCGCCCCAAGCATGCGGTTGCGTAGCATGAACGGCGCTACGGCCACGACCTCGACGGTTTGGGACGACGAGCCGACTTCCAGGGTTGCCGAAAGCACGGCACGGTCGCGTGATTGCAGATTCAGAGTTCCGGAATTGAGTTCGAAACCGGGTGAGGCCAGCTCGACGCGGTAACTGCCCGGAGGAAGCGACGCCAGACCGAACTCTCCGGCCGCATTCGACTTCGTTCGCCGCTCCGCGCCTGTCGAGATTTCGCGCGCGGTCACGGCAGTGCCCGGTACAGCTGCTCCGGTCATATCGAGAACCGTTCCCGTAATTTCAGCGCGGCCATTGAACGGCCCTCGATCGTGTTCGATCTCGACATCGAACCCGGTCGCTTTCGAAGGCAGGAAGACTCTTGTCGTACGCACCTGCAGGAAAGCCTCCATGTCGTCGCTGGTGCCGAACGTCTTATCGGCTCCGGCGCTGCGGACAGAGTACTGCGTGTCGGGGTTCCACCATGCGCGTTGAACCTGCAAGGGCGTGCCCCAGGCATCCCGAATCGGTGTTCCTCTGTCCTTCGCCAGAAGCTCCGACAAATCGCTCGCGCCAGGATGCTCCCGGCGATCGCGGGTCAGCCGATCGGCGACTTCCCGTGCCTGCTCCTGGAACCTGGTCCGATAGCGCTGGGTGTACTCTGCGAACTTGGCCTGAAGCACGTCGCGGCCGGCCTCTGCCTGAAACTTGTTCTGGTTCACTAACTCTGTAGCAGAGAATAAAGCCTGCGCGGCCCGGTCGCGCCGCGCCGCGTTTGGCGGATGCACTTCCGTAACAAGGTCACTTACTTCGATCGAGTGAAGCTCAAAGCGCGGCTTCATCACCTCTTGCTCCAGATAGAAAAACACCTTAGCGAATCCGGGCTGCTTCTCCGCGAGGGCGAAGACGGCTTCATCCACCACCTGCAACCCGAGTGCCGCCTGCACGCCTTGTCCGTGCGTGTTTGTGACCCGGAAGCGAACGCAAGCCTCACTGCCGGGCTTGTAGACCGGGGCATCCGAGGTTGCCTCGATTCGTAGTTCGTCGGGCGGCTGCACAAACACGAGCCGGTGATCTGCTACGGGACTTGCGTTGGCGCCAAACAAGTAGGCATTGACGTCGATCGTCCCGGCGAGGCCTGGCGTTGCCGGAAGTTCGAACTCCGCCTGACCGTTGACGATGTCAATGTCGCGCGTCAGGATGGTTTGCTGGTCCTTAATGACATCCACGTAGGCCGTGGCATGGCTGCGGGTCGATAAGACTGTGAATCGCATCCGATCACCGGCCCGGTAGATTGCTTTCTCGCCGCGCAGCAGGATCTGGTCCGCACCCGTCCGCAGGTCAAGCGGAATCGTGCTCTGAACGCGATTGCCTTCCTTATCCTTCGCCTCGATGGTGATTGGCCCAAAGCCGGGCTTCAACTGAATCGACGCGATGCCGCCTTCGTCTGTGGAAGCAGTCTGGTCGCGGTTGCCATCCGCATGCACGCGCAGCTGAGTAACGGCCGGCTTGCCATCGGCGTACGAGGTCAGCACGAAGACCTGGTTCTCAAGTCCCGGCGCCACCGTCCCGCCTTCCGGAATAGCCGTTACGATGAGCGGCGAATCACTGACGGCGATGGGCTCGCCTCGCGTTTCGGAATGCGACGCAGAATCCTTAACGATGGCTTCCAAGAGCACTCTGGCCGCACCGCCGTTGAGCGGCCTTCCGGCGAAATAGGCAGGAAGCTTCAAGTCGAAGCGGTAGGCGCCCCCGGCGTCGGTATGCCCTTCCACGCTAGCGGCTTCGAACTGTGCCACGTCCAGTCCGGTTGCCCTGACCGTTACGTCGCCTTCCACCGCTTTACCAAAGAAGTAGTTCGCGCGGACGATACCGGTCACGTGGTCGCCAGGACGATAGCCATGCTGATTTTGGCCGGTAAATTCCACCGCAACTTTGAACTTCGGCAGCACGTACTTCTCGACATTCAATGCGAGCTCGGACGTATTTCCAGATCCTTCTTCGTCCATCTGCGCGCGCAGATGGTAGGTGCCAAGGTTGACCTCGTCGGCGAGGGGAAACTCAGCGGATGCGACGCCGAACGCGTCGGTCTGGGTGGCAGTCCTGAACACCTTGTTTCCGCGCGAATCTTCGATCTCAAAGGTTAGCTTCCGATTCGCTGCGGCTTCATGGCTCACGCGATCCAAAGCCAGCGCCCGAATGTGAATGGTCTGGCTGGGTTGATACATGGGTTTCTCGGTGGTGAGCAAGATTGACGTCTTGTTCAGCAGCCGGACCGACTGGGTCAGCTCCGTGGATCCAAGCGGGGTGTCGACGATATAACGAAGAGACGAATCGCCGACAACGCCTGCTGGAAACCGGAATTGAGCTTCTGTGGTTCCGCGGCTGTTCATTGAACCGGCATACACGAGCTGGTGTTTCTCACCGAACTCGACACGCACCGCGCCGACTCCGCTGATGGGCTGATTCGCAGTGTCCGTCGCGATGATGCGCACCGCAGCTTGGGCGCCGCTGGCATAGGTTTGTTGCGCCAGAACGTGGATGATGGGGATGCGCAGCATCCTTGCGAGCGGTTCAATCCCGTCGATGGCCGGACTGCGGTTATCGGCGTAGACGAAGCGGTAGTGAAGACGGTGCCACACCAGATCATCCAGGGGCAAGGCCTTGGCGAGTTTCAGTGTTTCCTGCCACTGGCCGGGGCCGGTTGTGATGGTCGAGGCGTGCCCCATCCCGCCGATGACGCGGTCCTCAGGATCGAGAACTTCGAGGGTCAGTTGGCCGCTACCCGCGCGCTGGCTCTCAAACGGAATCGTCAGGTTCAGGAATGCTAGCTTGTGGGCTCCGCCCGGCGTCCCCTCGCCCGATGCGTCTGTCCTGTGTGAGCCAATGGCGAGCAGCGCCAGACACCCGCCTATCAAGGTGGAACACAAGATTGCGACAGGCCGGGAGGCAGGGTTGGTGAATAACGAATGGAAGTTCATTCTCGACTCCTCTTGACTGGCTCGAAGACGTTGCTAAAAGGACGCCGGTGCCTGCATGCTGACGGGCGCCGCTCAGAAACTCGTTTATCTCGAAGGCGCTTGTCTGGCATGAAATACTTCCGGCACCCGCGACGGTGCGGGGCTTCCAGTCTCTAAGCTGAGAACGGGAGGTCCGGCGGATCTTGCACAGAGAATTTCAGTTTTTTGGTCGAGGAATCAAGGGCGAGGGGGCTGCGGATACCAGTGGGTGCCGTCCTGGCTGAACCAGGTCGATCCAGCGTCGGTGACGAGTTCAAAGACTAGCGTCTTGCCAGCCGGCACAGCTCGCAGTGCGGCCATTGACTGGCCCAGGCTGCCACTCGGCCGACCCACTATCGGTTCGACCGGCACGAGAACGAGCTTGACTTTCCCCTGCCACTGGGGTTTGACGGCCTCCCACTGCTTTCCCGCGTTGGGGCTGAAGAAGAGCGCCCCCGCAGAGTCGGCCACAAGCACACGGTTTCCGCTGATGGCTGAGGAAGCGACCGGCAGTTTGCTGGGCAATGAATACGCCTGCCGTATTGGAAGCGGGGCGCTGCTCTCGGTACTGAGCATCGCGTTGGCAGCAGTTACCTCTACAGTCTCCGACGTCGAACCAACGGACAGCTTTGATTCCACCAGTGCGATGTCCTGTGGCTGGAGTTCGAGTGGCGCGACTGCCTTCTGAAACCCGGGTGATTCGATTTCTATCTCATACCGGCCGGCGGGAAGTGCAGCCATCGCGAACCGCCCGTCTGGACCGGTCACGGCGGCCCCGCCGGGAGGACCAGCGAAATGGCGGATGATCACCGTCGCGCCAGCAACGGCGGAACCGGTGGCGTCGGTGACTGAGCCTTTGACTTCGGAAAGACCATTGATCGTGTTACGTTCGTGCTCGACGTTGAGCTTGAGCGAGCTCCGCCGGACGGCCCTCCGAAGGCTGCGCTTTCCGCAAGCGGAATTCTGGACGGCTGCACGAAAACCTTTGCGCCAAACCCTGCCGGGCGTTGGCCTGCAGGGAGTGGCTGGCTCTGATCCTTTTCGGCAAGCTGCGACAAGGACGGCGCGGGAGCGGGCGGCGCGATGCGGGCCTGCGGCAACGCTCTGGTCCCCGCGCCGAAAGAGGAAATAGTATCCGCCGGCGCGGAGGGCGGAACAACAGCCGCGGATTGGGTAGCAGGCGGCGGAGAGGCCATCATTTTGGCCTTCAAGCGGGCTGCATCCTGTAACTGCCGCTCAGTGGCTTCGGTAGCTGCCCCCCGAACTGAGTACGCCTCTGTCCAAGCGGCGGTGGCACTCGCGGGAGGCGTTGGGGGCGTCTGATAGCGGTAAAGCGACACTGCAATCAACAGCGCACAAGCGGCCACCGCGCTGCTGAGGACGGGAATCGGTCGAAGCCACCGGCGCCACAGCGGTCGGCGTTCGACAGAACCGGCTCAGGGGGCTGCGCTTGGGCGAGAAAGAGGATTTCCCGGCATCGGGAACAATCGCAAAGTGCGAAAGGCATTGCTGCCGTTCGTGTTCGGGCAGCACTTCTTCCACGAATGCATTGAGCAACTCGGGGTCAAGGCGGGGTCCGGGATGTACGTGTTCGGTCATGCTTTTCCCGGGTCCGGAAGCTCTCCCTGTCAAGGAACGGAGCAGGGGGCGAGTATTGCAGCAACTTCGAAGATTAATCGTAAGGTCGCGCGGATCCATGCCGAGAGTTTCCTCGGCCGCACGCCGGCTCATGCCCGAAGCTTGCAGGTTCTTCAGAAGATCTTTGTGAAGACGGGAGGTCAGGCGCTTGAGCTGGCGGCTTACCGTCGCCTCGTGCACGCGCAAGACTTCGGCGATCTCGTGGAGCGTTCGCTGATCGAGAAACCAGGACGATAGGATGAAGCGTTCTTCGACTTGCAGGGATTGTAGCGTTACCGTCAGCGAATTGCCGAGGTCTAACAGCGTCTTGGGAAGTAGGAACGGGAACAGCGGTTGGGGCCGCGAACTCTTTCCCGTCAAGCGGCGTTTCGCGCTGTGTGCGGCGAAGGTGGTCCACATGCCTTTGGGCGAGTGTCGTGCGCAAGAAGCCCAGCAATGAGCCGCGTCCAGCATAGGAGGCGAGCGGCGACCGGCGTTGTCCATCGCGGCTCGCGAGGCCGAACAATTCCGAATAGAGCGAGTCGGCGAGTTCCTGACCGAGTGATGCCGAGCCTGCGATCCCGATGGCGGCTCGCGTGAGCGGCTCCCGATAGCGCGCCAGAAATTGCTGCCAGGCCGCATCGCGCCCCAGAGCACAGGCGTGAGCGAGCGCCAGTTCCCTGAGTTGAAGCGAGCGCCAGAAGGCGCACACCTGGCGGCGAGTAGCTTGAACCTCCGGCGCCAGCCCATAGTTGTACTTAGCGCCAATTGCCAGAAGTACCCCGGCCAGTTCGGCCTTGGTCAGATCGACGCAATCGGCACCTGCCTCGCGCCAAAAATCGTCAATCGGGAGGCCGGATATCT